>JBGQGG010000011.1:0-156484 GCA_041497335.1 Pyrinomonadaceae bacterium
AGTCTTCCCGGTGGCGTTGCCGGGCTGCAAGAGCGCGGTGACTAAATATTGTTCGGGCTCGTCATTGAAACTAAGGAAGCCCAGCAACGGCAGATAGCAGTAAGTATCGTAATGAGCATTGAAGAAAGTGAACTGCTGCTGCCCATGCGTGGGGTCATCAGTGGGATCGAGATCGATGGTTACCTGCCGCACCTTGCCGCGCAAACGCTTTTGCTGCCGCGCGATTACTGAGCGGGCCAACGCCAGCGCTAAGCGATAGTTCTCTCGGGAACCAATGGAGTTCTCAAAGCGGCTCAAAGTAGGCTGTGAAGAAAGCTCGGCGCCGGCCACGGGTGAGCGGTCCAGCAGCAACTTGAAAATCGGATCGTGGGCCAGGCGCGCGGCATCGTTCGCGTCAGCATAACCGCTCGCTAACCCATAGATGCGCTGGCGCAACAGATCTTCGAGACTGTGCTTGACCTTCGCCGCTTGGCGACCATCAACCAGACTACCCGCGAGTGCGGAGGTGAGTTGCAGTTTCTGATCAGCCGCCTTCAGCAGTAACGCGCCACCGTCGGAACTGCTGTGCGGCTCATCGAATTGATAGTGAATTGGCTTGGCAAACAGTTCTGGAAAAATCAAACGCTGTGTTATCTTTTTCATGCTCAACCTTAATTCCTTTCTGCGCAAAGTTTCTTCGTCAAAAGCTACTTTACAGCAGGCTGCGAATTACGGTTGGGCTTTTTCATGAATAATGCGGGCTAATAGAGCTTCAGATGGGTAGTTCCAAATGCGCAGGTCCCGAAGCCATGCAGATTTTGCGCAATAATCCCGATTGCCGCGTGGGAAAGAGCTGGGTTACAATCCGCGCCGGTCTCTCCTCGGTGACGCCGCCCGACGCTGCGGCATTTGTGCTTTAGTCTTTCTGGTTTCGCGCCCGGCCTTTGGAAACCAACTATCGAAAGGTCTTCACTTTATGAAGTTCACCCCCCGTTTTTCTCTCTTATTGCTTCTCCTCATTGCCGGAGCCTTGCCGGTACGCGCGCAACAGCCGCCAAGCAAATTCGAAATTGAGCGAGCCCGCTTGATACTGGGCGTAGTCAAAGAGGATCTGAAAAAGAACTATTACGATCCTACTTACCGCGGGATGGATCTTGAGGCGCGTTTCAAGACTGCCGAGGAAAAACTCAAAACCGCAACTTCGCTTGGTCAGTTGATGGGCATCATTGGCCGTGTCCTGCTGGATCTGGATGACTCGCACACCTTCTTCATACCACCCGGCCGGGCTGATAGAACTGAGTATGGTTGGCAGGCGCAGGCCATAGGCGATAACTGTTACGTAGTTGCGGTAAAGCCCGGTAGCGACGCGGAAACGAAGGGACTCAAACCGGGCGATCAGATAATTGGCGTGGACGGAACCGGCCTCGGCCGGCAAAACATGTGGACTTTTAACTATTTGTATCAAGCGCTCAGGCCGCGGCCAGGCATGCATCTGGAATTAATCAAGCCCGACGGAAAGCAGCAACAAGTCGACGTGATGGCCAAAATCCAGAAGGGCAAACGGGTGATGGATGTGTCGGGTGACGATGATGGCAGTGACTTCTACAAACTTGTTCGTGAAGGAGAAAATGAAAGCCACCTGCATCGCCACCGCTATCTCGAGTTGGGCGATGATGTGTTTGTCTGGAAGATGCCGGAATTTGATCTTGAAAAAGGCAAAGTCGATGACATGGTTGATAAGTTCCGGAAGCGGAAAGGCCTGATCCTCGACTTGCGCGGCAACGGCGGAGGCGCGGTGGAGACACTCCTGCGTTTGGTCGGAAATCTCTTCGATCACGATGTTAAGGTTGGCGACCTCAAAGGTCGCAAAGAAGCAAAGCCCCTCGTCGCCAAGACACGGGGCAGTAACGCTTTCGCAGGCAAATTGGTGGTCCTTGTCGACAGCAACTCGGGTTCGGCCGCCGAACTTCTGGCACGAGTGGTGCAGTTAGAGAAGCGCGGCACAGTCGTGGGCGATCTTTCGGCCGGGGCTGTTATGGTAGCCAGACATTTCGATCACGAGATCGGAATTGATGTGGTTACTCCGTACGGCGTGAGCATCACCGAGGCCGATATGATCATGACCGACGGCAAGAGCCTGGAGCATGTGGGTGTGGCGCCGGATGAAAGAAAACTGCCCACTGCGGCGGACCTGGCGGCACAGCGCGATCCGGTGATGGCATACGCCGCCTCGTTGCTGGGCATTGCGATTACACCGGAAAAGGCTGGCAGCTTCTTTCCAATTGAATGGCGACAATAATGACAGGTTTGACAGACTACTCAGCTCCGGCGGCCATTACTTCGGCCTGCAATCTATTCTTCAGAGAAGAGCGCCAGGCCTTTTCAAGCTCGGCAACATCCACTTGAATTACTTCCTCGCCGTCGCTTTCAATTCGCAGACGATCTGACCCGACATTGCCAAGCAGGGTCATCGGGCAACTCGCGGCGGCTACGATCTCTTCGATATCGCCCAGCGCCGATTCGTCGAAACTGATGATGATGCGCGAAGGTGTTTCGCTAAATAGCCGCGTGGCCACGTCGTAGTCGCCCGTAATGTCGATGTCGGCGCCGAATGCGTCGCGATTCAGTGAAGAGAAGCAACCCTCCGCCAGCGCTACCGCCAAACCGCCATCGGAACAATCATGAGCTGAGCGCAACAGGCCGGCTTCCGCTGCCCGCAAGCAAGCCGCTTGCACGGCGAGTTCTGCTTCGAGATCCAACACGGGCACTCGGGCGTCGGTGCTTTGAGCTCCGAAGACCGAGGCATATTCACTTATTGAGAGATCATCGCGGGTAGCGCCGAGCAGAGCGATAAAATCCCCTGCATTCTTGAAGCCGGTTTGAATCACGCGCTTAACGTCTTCGATCAGGCCCACCATGCCGATGACCGGCGTCGGCAAAACGCCGCGTCCTTCAGTTTCATTGTAGAAGGACACGTTGCCGGAGACGACCGGAGTATCAAAGGCCCGGCACGCTTCCGCGATCCCGTCGACGACTTCTGAGAAAGACCACATCACCTCCGGTCTTTCCGGAGACGCAAAGTTCAAACAGTTCGTGATGGCGATCGGTTGGGCGCCGACGCAGACGACGTTGCGCGCGGCTTCGGCGACCATCAGCCTGGCGCCCGCGCGCGGGTCGGCCGTGCAATAGCGGCCGTTACCATCAAGCGCGATCGCCAGCGCCCGGCGCGTCTCTTTAATTCGCACCACGGCAGCGTCGGCGCCCGGTAAGACCACCGTGTTAGTGCGCACCATGTGATCGTACTGGCGATAGACCCATTCTTTGGAAGCGAGGTTGGGCGAGGAGAGAAGTCTCAAAAGTGATTCGTTGTGGTTGATTAGTTTCGAGTTTCGAGTTTCAAGTTTCGAGTTTGTGGGATCGTTGCTTGAATCTCGATCATCAGAGTGTTGGTCACCCGCGTAGTCCGAACTCGAAACTCGAAACTCGAAACTCGAAACTTCTTGATCGGAACTCGAAACCGGCGGGCGCATTGCCCGCTCATAAACCGGCGCTTCATCCGTCAAAGCTTTCACCGGAACGTCGCAAACAATCTCGCCGTTGTGCATTACGCGCATGCGGCTATCGTCGCGAACTTGTCCGATCACGACTGCGTCCAGGTCCCACTTGCGAAAGATGTCGCCGACTTCGCGCTCGCGCCCCTTGTGCGCGACGATCAGCATGCGCTCCTGCGATTCCGAAAGCAGCATCTCGTAAGCAGTCATGTGGGTTTCGCGTTGGGGGACCAATGACAGATCGATCTCTATACCAGTCCCGGCGCGCGCCGCCATCTCGCACGTCGAGCACGTCAAGCCGGCTGCGCCCATGTCCTGAATGCCGGCGACCGCGCCGCTGCGCATCGCTTCCAGGCATGCTTCGAGCAGAAGCTTTTCCAGAAACGGATCACCGACCTGCACCGTCGGCCGTTTCTCCAGCGCTTCCTGGTCAAACTCAGCCGAAGCCATTGTGGCGCCATGAATGCCGTCGCGACCGGTCTTAGCGCCGACATACAAAACGGGATTGCCGACGCCGGTAGCTTTGCCAAAGAAGATCTGGTCCTTGCGCACGAGTCCGAGCGCGAAAGCATTCACCAGCGGGTTCAGCGCATAAGCGTCGTCGAACGCAACTTCACCTCCGACCGTAGGCACGCCGAACGCGTTGCCGTAGTGCGCAATGCCGGCCACGACCCCGGCCAACAGGGAACGGTTACGGCGGCCATTCTTTGGATCGTCCAACAGTCCGAATCTCAAACTGTTCAGAGCGGCAATCGGACGCGCGCCCATCGTGAAGATGTCGCGCAGAATTCCGCCAACGCCGGTGGCCGCTCCCTGGAACGGCTCGATGAATGATGGGTGATTGTGCGACTCGATCTTGAACGCCGCGCACCAGCCGTCGCCGAGATCCACCACGCCGGCGTTTTCCCCGGGCGGCACGATCACGCGCTCACCGGTGATCGGCAAGCGTTTCAAATGAATGCGCGAAGATTTGTAGGAACAGTGCTCGGACCACATGACGGAAAAGACCCCGAGCTCCACCAGGTTCGGCTCGCGTCCGAGCAACTCTTTGATATGGGTGAATTCTTCGGGAGACAGGTTATGGGCCGCGATTACTTCGGGAGTGATTGGTTCCATAAAAAAGTAGGCAGAAGGCAGAAAGCAGAAGGCAGAAAATCGTTCGCTGCCTACTGCTTAGTGCCTACTGCTTTATCTATCGCGCTGCGCAATTCTTCAGGCTTGATCCGGCCGAAGTACTTGAAAACGACCTTGCCGTCTTTGTCAAAGAGAAACGTTGCCGGCAGTTGACCGTCCCATTTTTCGTCCACCGCATGAATGGCCGGCTCGGGATCGTTCACGTTTAGCAGGACGACCGGCATCGTGGCATTCATTTCTTTAAGAAACTTGGGTACCGCCGTCTTAATGTCCGAAATGTCGTCGAGCGAAACCGCCACGAAATTCAGACGCTTCGCCGTGTAGTCAGCGTCGACCTTAACAAGATCCGGAAATTCTTCGCGGCAGGGATCACACCAGGTGGCCCAGAAATTAACCAGCAGCGGGCGCGTGTCTTTTGGATCGCGCTGCAGGATTTTCTTCAGACCTTCGAGATTGATCTCGCGGACATCAGCAGGCTCCGCAGCACGAGCGCCATTCGACTGGGCAGGCGCTGCGAAGCCCACAAAGGAACAGGCGACCGCGAGGCCGACAAGGAGAATGGAAACGCGCAAACGCATATTCTGTGTAGCGCAAGTTGTTAGTTAACAAACACTAAATTACGACACCCGCTTGATCGTGCACCCGAAAGCCGCGCCGCCGGTCTTGCTGATCGGCTTACCGGACAGCATTTCATCGAGCGCCTCACGCAGATCGTTTGACGTGATGCCTTCCAGCTTTTGCGAGTTGTCGATGCGTCCGTGATAGACGAGCTTGCTGCTCGTGTCCAGCACGTATACTTCCGGAGTCTTGGTCGCGCCCAGCCGGTCGGCGATCTTGTTCCCGTCATCCTTCAGGATGGTGAACGTAAGATGCTTTTCACCCGCGTGCGATTTCACCTGTGCTACCGGCTCAGTGTTGTTCGAGTTGATGCCGATCACGTTCACGCCCCTGGCCTTGTAATCCTGGGCCAGTTTTTCCATGCGCTCGTTGTAGGCGTTCGAGACAGGGCACTGCACCGAGATAAAAATCAAAACCGCGCCGTTTTTGCCTGTTAACGACTTCAGCGAATGCTCAGCGCCGTCGGTGTCAGGCAGTTTGAAGTCATCGATAGTAGTGCCGAGGGCCGGCGGGGCAGGCAGGTCACTCCCGTTGCGCCCGCTGCCGGCGACAGCGGCGAAAGCAACAATTAGAATCGAAGCGAGGAACAGTGGTAGCGCGTAATTCTTCTTCATCTTCTAACTCCTTTCAAGGATAGGTGGCGTTTGACTGCCCAGATTAACAGCCAAAATTAGACGTGGCAAGTCGGGGATTGGTTCGGTAGCGGGTCAGTTTTAAAGTGAAACGAATATCATTGGCATCCTGGGTCAATCAAGATCGGTCAGCGAGTTTTTGCGGCTCTGCCGCAGCACATTGCGGAAAGGCTGTGCCTTTCCGGGTAGGCTCCTAAAACCTTCTGAGGCTGTGCCTCCGAAAATGAGGCGCAGCCTCAAGAGAATTAACCAACCTCCACGGTAAGCCAGAGGCTTACCGCAGTGTGCGGCGGCGAAGCCGCGGCATGGCCGCTCGGGATTTCTGATTATCTCAGCGCAAATGCGCGTTCAGTGCTGGGCCATTCTTAACTACGAACATTCAATCGATCGTAGCCGCCCTCGTTCTTGACGCGACGACTACGAGGATTGTCAACGAAATCGTTACCGCGGCGGAGAGCAGGCAATACTGGCAGAAATGGTGAATCACGAAGGCTTGCAGATAGAGAAGCCACAGCGTCATCAGAAACATCACGCCGACCAGCGCCGCTAATAACGGTCTCGCGAATCGATAACCAAAGGCCGCCAGGATCGCCAGACTGAAGACGGTGAAGTAAGCGAAGGCGCCCAGCGCCGCCAGAGGGACCGGGCCAATATGGGCGTAGGCACTGCTGAGAACTTCCGAACAGCCGGAGACGATTGTGCAACGAAGACTCTGACCGGTAACGTCCTGGATCGTGAGATAGATCGCATCAGCCAGTCCAACCAGCGAGGCCAGCGCGGCGATCAGGAATGGCCAGACAATCGGTTGCTGAGAGCCAGACGACATAGGTTCGCTAAGGGCGTAAAGAGTGCCGACTTCAGTCGGGTATTTGTTTGAGCTGGGGAGGGCCCAACTAAAGTTGGTACTCTATACGCCGTTACCCCAGCGCGCTCTATTTAGCTAAGCGGCTCGAACTCATTACTTGCCGGCCTCTCGCAGCGCCTGCTTGATCATCTCGCGCAGACCCTCTGGTTTCCACTGGTCATCCTTCGCTTCTTTGCCGTTGACGAAGAACGTCGGCGTCGAGTTTATGCCTAAAGCATGAGCGCGTGAGCCGTCCTGAAAGATTCGCGTCGCCACTGCTTCGCCGTTTAGATCTTTCATGAAGCGGTCGGTGTTCAATCCAATCTGCCTGGCATAATCGACAAAGAGCGGCACGAGGTCTTTGGCCTCGGTCCAGGCCACCTGGTTTTCGTAAAGCTTGTCATGCATCTCCCAGAAACGGCCTTGCAAGCCGGCGGCTTCAGCGGCCTGGGCTGCGATCAGAGCATGTTCGTGAGGCGGTACCAACGGCCGCTCGCGGAAGATAACGCGCAGGCGATCCCCAAATTCGGTTTCGATCTTTTTGAGTTCGGGATAATAAGTACCGCAAGCGCCGCATTGAAAGTCGCCAAACTCTTCGAGGGTCACGGGCGCATTGGCTTTGCCTCGCACGTGTGGCGGTTCGGCGCCTGGCGGTTCAGAACCCGGACTGGCGATGTTTGCATTCGCGTTTGCATTCGCCGCCTGGCGCGACGATCGAAGCAGCATCCAGGCCAGGCACAGCGCGGCAACCAACGCCAGGAGGATAATCACGATTGGCAAGTAACGTTTCATCCAGTATGGTTCAGTTCGGCTTCAATATCTGATTATCCGATCGTGTACTTGATAATCTTATCGAGCGCGCCGTTTATGTAAATGTCGACTTCGTAGGCGCCCTTGGGCCAATCGTAAGGCAGGCTTAGATGGCCATGCACTTTGTTTTCGAAAGACTTGGTGGTGTAGTCGATCGTCTTGATCTCTTCGTTTTTTGACCCTGCGACATCGACCGCTTTCCACACAAATCTGACCTGGGTGCCCTTCTTGGCCTTGTTCAGCTCCGCCACGCAGTGAATGGTGCGATCCCCAGGCTCAAAAGCAGTAGTGGTTTCGCCTGGCTTGCCGTTGTCGTCCTTCGCCATGCTGATTTGGTCGACATAGACGTCAGCATTTGCCGGCCTGTTGGTGGTTCCGGAATTCGTATTCTTGTTAGTGTTCGAATTCGAGTTGTTTGAGTTGTTGTTGTTGCTGTTCTTGCTGAGATTACACGCAAGTACCGCAAACAGTAGCAGCCCGGCGGCGAGCCATCCTGAATGACGTTTCATTTGAGTTGTCCTTTCCTTTCCGGAGGTGGATGATTCTGACGCAAACCCGGGGTCCCCTCCGGGGCAGCCCAGGTGGGGTGGCCTTACAGTTTGCGTTACGTTACTTACGCTGCGGCTGCCAGCGTTCCAGCCAGTGAGCGAAAGACGTCTCGGCCGTCGGTCGATCCGAGCAAGTCTTCACAGGCGCGTTCCGGGTGCGGCATTAATCCCATAACGTTCCGTTCGCGATTGCAAATCCCGGCAATGTAATCACGCGAGCCATTCGGGTTCGCGTCATCGGTCAGTTGGCCGTTTCTATCACAATAACGGAAGACGATTCTATCTTCGCGGCGCAATTCGTCCAGGGTCGCGTCGTCACAGACGAAATTTCCCTCGGCATGGGCGATCGGCATGCGGAGCACGCTGCCGCTCTTCAATTCGTGAGTGAAGGGCGTATCGACGCTTTCCACGCGCACGTTTACGTGGTCGCAGATGAAATGCAGCCCTCGATTTCTAATCAATGCGCCCGGCAGCAATCCTGCCTCGCACAGAATCTGAAAACCATTGCAGATGCCCAGCACCAGATTGCCCTTTGCGGCAAATTCTTTCACTGAATTCATGACTGGCGAAAAACGCGCCAGCGCTCCGGCGCGCAGGTAGTCGCCATAAGAAAAACCGCCGGGAATAATCACCGCATCGTAACTGCGCAGGTCCGTCTCGCGGTGCCAGACAAAATCCACCGGCTGTCCCACGTGTTTCGAGATCACGTGATAAGCATCGTGATCGCAGTTCGAACCGGGAAAGACAATGACGCCGAACTTCACTCTTTAGTCTCCTGTTTGTTCGGAGTTCCGCCTTCAGGCGGCATCGTCTGCTTGTGCTGATTCCGCCTGAAGGCGGTACTCCAAACGCTCACTCTTCAATCTCCACGCGAAAGTCTTCGATAATTGGATTCGAGAGCACGTCGCGGGCCATACGCACAGCTTCTTCGCGCCCTTGCGCCGCGGTCAGCGGGCCCTCGATGGCAATCTCGAAGTATTTGCCCTGGCGAATATCGCTCACGCCGTTATAGCCGAGCAACTCCACCGAATGTTTGATTGCCTTGCCCTGCGGATCGAGCACGCTCGGCTTCAGTGTGACGTAGACTTTGGCTTTCATCAGTTGCGTTTTTCCGCCGCCCGTAGTTGGTCGACTGGCGCTCGTCTCGAGAGCCGGAATGCGGAACGCGGAATATTACGCCAAAACATTGCGTTTAGCGTAGTCAATATCATAGTATTTCCGCCAGTCGTTCGTTATCGACTCTTTCAAAGGAAGTTCAAAATGGCATCTCCATATCCAGAAGGCGGACCGCCCGCCGGCGCTCCGGGCGGCAAGACGAGTTTGGGTCTCGAGTCAAATCTCGGGGCGGCGTTGTGCTACCTCGCTAATTTTCTCTGTTGCCTTGGTCTGGTTTTGGCTATCGTATTTCTGGTTACCGAAAAAGAGAATCGCTTTGTTAAGTTTCATGCGGTGCAGTCGCTTTTTCTGGTGGCCACGCAAATCGCGGTTGGCATCGTGGTTGCCCTTCTCGGTCTGATTGTCAGCATGGTGCTCGATATGGTCAACCTCAGCTTTGTGGGCTGGTTACTGGTGTTTTGTCTTCGGGTTGTTCTGTTTTTGATCTTTTGTGCCATTTGGCTAATCGCCGGGATCAAAGCTTACGGCGGCCAATCGTACAAGCTGCCCTTAATTGGCGAGTTTGCCTGGAACACCGTTAATAAGTAATTCTTAGACGACCGCAAAACTCGAACAGGAGAAACTAAAAAATGGATACAGGTAAATCTTCCCTCGGTCTTGACGGAAACCTCGCCGCCGCACTCGGCTATCCGATCGGCATCATAGCGATCATTTGCCTCATCATGGAAAAAGAGAATCGCTTTGTTAAGTTTCATGCGCTGCAGTCGATCCTGCTGCACGTTGCTTTCATCATCATAATAATTGCGGTTTGGATACTCGGGATCATACTGCTCTTCGCCGGCATCGCGGCCAGCGCCGCCACCAACAGCGGCGCAATCGGGGGGTTGGCCAGTATGCTGTTTGGCCTGATCTGGCTGGTCGTCATCGTCGCATACCTGGGAGGACTTATCTTCGCGGCTGTCAAAGCCTATGGGGGCAATTACTTCAAGCTTCCAGTAATCGGCAACATGGCGGAGAAGTTTGCCAACAAGTAAGCCGTTCATTCTCATGGACGATGGATGCGCTGACTAAAGCGGCTATCGTCCATGGCTACCTCACGTGTCTGACCGGAACACGCGCGCAAAGACGGCGCCGACGTTCCGCAGGTAGGTATCCAGGGAAAAGACCCGATTGATTTGCTCTTTGGACAAATGAGCAGATATATCTTTGTCCGCCAAAGACAGTGCCTGAAGGTCACCTCCTTCGTCCCAGGCCTTCATCGCATTGCGCTGCACCCATTCGTAGGCCTCCTCGCGCGAAACGCCTGCCTGCGTCAAAGCGAGCAATAACTGACCACTGAAAATCGATCCGTGCGTGGCGTTCAGGTTTTCCAGCATGCGTTCGGGATAAACCACCAGTCCTTCGACGAGCGACGCCATCTTCTGCAGCATGTAATCCGTCGCGATGCTCGAATCAGGCAGCACGACGCGTTCGGCAGAGGAATGCGAGATATCGCGTTCGTGCCAGAGCGCGACGTTCTCTAACCCCACGATGCTGTTCGCGCGCACGACGCGCGCCATGCCACAGATGCGCTCAGAGAGGATGGGATTGCGCTTGTGGGGCATGGCGCTCGATCCCTTCTGGCCTTTCTTGAATCTTTCCTGGGCTTCGCGCACCTCCGTGCGCTGCCAGTGACGAATTTGCAAAGCGAATTTGTCCAGCGACGAGGCGATGACGGCCAGGGTGCAGAGATATTCCGCGTAGTTGTCGCGTTGCACGATCTGAGTTGAGACCGGCGCCGGTTTCAATCGCAGGATAGCGCAGACCCTTTCTTCGACCTCTGGATCGAGATGAGCAAAGGCGCCGACTGGTCCGCTGATTTTGCCCACTGCGATCGCCGCGCGCGCCTTTGTCAGGCGATCGCGATTGCGACGCATCTCGTCATACCAGAGGGCAAAGGTCAAACCAAACGACGTTGGTTCAGCGTGAATTCCGTGCGTGCGTCCGACCTGCGGCGTGTCTTTGAATTCAAAGGCGCGGCGTTTGAGCACGTCCAAAAGCACATCGACCTTCCCTAGCAGGATATCGCAGGCATCGCGCAGCAAAAGCGCGTTGGCCGTGTCTACCACATCGGACGACGTAAGACCGTAGTGAACAAAGCGCGCGGCCTCTCCAATTGATTCAGCCAGGTTGGTGGTGAAGGCAATGACGTCGTGGTCGGTAGTCTTCTCGATTTCGTTGATGCGCGCGACGGAAAACTTCGCGCGGCGCTTAATCTGCTCCAGCGCATCGGGCGGAATCGTACCCATCCCGGCGTGGGCTTCGCAGACAGCAATTTCCACGTCCAGCCATTTCTGGAACCTGGTTTCTTCAGACCAGAGGGCGCCCATCTCGGGCAGTGTGTAGCGATCAATCATAATCAGTGATGAGTCATGGGTGATGAGTCATGAGTGATAAGTCACTAGGTACCAGGACAAACTCATAACTCATTACGCATCACTCATTACTATTCCAGCGCGCTCGAAGTGACGTAGTACCTCGCCAGGTACCAATGGCCGCCGCGTTCCAGCAGCGTGAATGTTTCCATGCCATCGCCGCGCTCGAAAGAAGTTTGATAAACCACGACGACCGAATGTCCGGCGATGGGAGCGGTTGAAGTCTGCTCTTCACGAGCGCTCTGAAGATTGCGCGTGCGCACGCGGCCGAGCCTTTCGCGAAGCTTTTGAAAGGTAGCCTTCGATTCGTCCAGCGTGGCGTCGTTCCGCCACTCGTCCGCGGCCTCGTGGTAAAGCTTTTCGTAGCGTCCCGCGTCGATGTCTTCAATCGATGTGTCGAGTACTGACTGCGCTTCGGCCGGTATCCCGCTGCGACGGACGCCCTGGTTGCAGGCAACGCAGCAGAGCAACATAAGAACGAGCAGCGAATGCGCGGAGGCGACGCGGCTCTGCCGCGGCACAGTGCGGTAAGGCTCTGCCTTACCGGCGCTACTTACTCTGGAAACTAAGAGGCTCTGCCTCCGCTCGCTTAGGTCGAGGCATAGCCTCTCCCATGATGTGATCTGCGTCTTCTCGGAAAGGCGGAGCCTTTCCGCACTGTGCTGCGGCAAAGCCGCGACTTCACTCATCAAACCTCGATCCAGGCAGTCGGCT
The DNA here is from genome assembly GCA_041497335.1 of Pyrinomonadaceae bacterium. Classification (GTDB taxonomy): domain Bacteria; phylum Acidobacteriota; class Blastocatellia; order Pyrinomonadales; family Pyrinomonadaceae; genus UBA11740. The sequence continues at coordinate 12,361 of JBGQGG010000011.1, forward strand.
CTTTCGGAAAAGAAAGCGTGATTTCCGTGTCACCAGCGAATAATGGTGAGCGCTCATGCAATGCACTCTCGGCAGTAATCTTCGCCAGATAAGGATTGTTCGCGCGCTGCGAAAGATGCGCCAGCACGATGTGTTGTGCCTGGCCGTCAAACCCGTCGAGCAACCACTCGGCGACGTCTTCATTAGAAAGATGGCCGAGCCGCGAAAGAATGCGTTGCTTCAATTCCCATGGGTAATGCTCGACTGTCTTGAGCATGTCGCGACTGTGATTTGATTCGATGACGATGGCCGCACAGCCACGCAGTTGTTCGGTAATCAAAGTCGTGATGTGACCGAAATCCATCAGGGTTGCGACCTTGACGCCGTCATGGGTGGCCGTGAACCCAAAGTTGTCCACGGCATCGTGCGGCACTGTGAATGGATGAAAGTCAATCTCGCCGATGCGAAAGTCGTGGCCGGAATCGATCTCGACCATGCGATCACGCAAAGCATCGGTGCGGCGGCGCGGCTCGTCGCTCGTGACATTACGGCGGTCGCAAATATAGGCGTCGCGCGTCTTGGCAGACATGAAGACCGGGCAATCGAGATCCTTCATCAGCACGCGCAATCCACCCGCATGATCGCCGTGCTCGTGCGTAATCAGGATGCCGTCGAGTGAATTCGCATCCTCTCCAAGCATGGACATCCGGCGCACGACTTCACGCGCGCTGAGCCCCGCGTCTACCAGCACGCGCGTTCCGTTTGCGACCAGCAGTACTGCGTTACCGGTCGAGCCGCTGCCAAGTACCGAGATTTTCATCTCTCGAGCAAACCTCAACCACAAAGACACGAAGGCACAAAGTTAGCCATCGGCGGCTTTTTTGTGTCTTCGTGTCTTGGTGGTTAACAATTTCAGATTTCCAAGCGTGCGCGATCAACCGAGAACCCATTCAACTTGCCGAGCGCGCCCAGCGCCAAGGTAGTCGTGGTAAAGCACGTGTGCGCGACCCGCTGCGCGTCTTCCGGCGTTACGCGTTCAATCCATCTAATAATCTCGTCGGGCGAAATGCGCCGACCGTGAATGATCTCCTGGCGCACCAGGGCGCCGACGCGCGAGCTGGAAGATTCCAGGCTTAACAGCACCGAAGCTATCGCCTGCTCTTTTGCCAGTTGTAACTCGTCGTTGGATACGCACTCATGAACGGCGCGACGCATTTCCCGGAGCGACAAATCGAGCACTTGATCGAGATGTCGCGGCGAGGTGCCCGCGTAGATCGTGAACATACCTACGTCCGTGAAGGTGTTTCCTCCGGCGCCGATCGAATACGCCAGACCGCGGTCTTCGCGAATTGATTGCCACAAGCGGCTGGACGTGCCGCCACCGATGATCGTTCCCAGCATGCTGGCGGCGTAACGATCTTCGCTTTTTGCCGAAGGCCAGGGCGCCGCGATGATCAGATGTGCCTGCTCCAACTCGTTCTTGCGCTCAATCAGAATCGGCGCGGCGGGTTGGGGCGAAAGCGGGACTTCTGAGATTTCTTCCAGGTCGTTGCTGCCATCGCCAAAAGTTTGGGCCGCCAATTCAGCCAGTTGCGCATGCAGGACGTTGCCCGCTGCGGCGACAACCAGGTTGCGCGGCGAGTAGGCTACGGAATGAAAAGCGGCCGTAATGTTCCGATCGAATGACGAAACGGTCTGTTCCGTTCCTTCAATCGGCCGGCCCAACGAATGACCGGGAAAGTAGGCAGCGTGGAAGAGCTCGGTCAGAAGCTCGTCCGGCGTGTCCCCAATCATCTTCATCTCTTCGATGATCACTCCCTGCTCGCGTGTCAGGTCGTTCTGGTTGAAGCGAGGATTGGCCAGCATGTCCGCAAGTAGATCGAAGGCTTGCGGCAAAGCTGTATCGACCACTTTCAGCGCAAAGCCTGTGATTTCGTGAGATGTATAAGCATCAAGGTGCCCACCCAGGCGGTCGGACTCCGTAGCGATTTGGTGAGCTGAGCGACGGTGCGTCCCTTTGAACAACGCGTGCTCGATAAAATGACATATTCCGTTCAGCGCCGGCGTTTCGTGGCGCGAGCCTCGCCGGACCCAAATCCCCAGACTGACAGAGCGAAGACCCGGCATGTTCTCCGTCAGAATTGTGAGACCATTTGCAAGGCGAGTGGTTTGAACCTGATCTATCATCATACTTAATTAGATAACGGCTGGCTTGCCCTCTTCAGTAGTCCATCGTAACACGTGGAAAAGACGCCGCAAAATGGCCGCCGGATTGGGGTTTGACCCTTGACACGAGTGCGGCTGGTAGCTAAGAATTACAACATTCAAACGGGTGATGGTCTCCCTTCGCCCGGGCGGGATAGGATCGGGGGCGAAAAATCCGAACAACCGCCCAGGCATCTGAACGAAGCAATTTGAGAATCGAACAAGAGTGAAATTGGCAATCCGGTCTTCGTTCTAACTGAAAGCCTCGCAAATCCCGCGAGGTTTGCCCGGAGGTATGGCCGCGATGAAAGCAATCTTTAGATTTAGCACGCCGCTGGTGGTCCTGGCGATCATGCTATCGATGACCGCTTCGTCTCAGGGCAAAGGCGGCCGTGGTCTGGCTACGATCACCGGCACGGTTCGGGATAATAAGGGCATGCCTCTGGCCGGCGCGGTGATTCAGTTGATTCGCGAAGGAGCGAACCAACTGATCAAAGAAACATATACCGCAGCCGACGGAACCTTCTCAGCCAGGATTCCGGCCGGCCGTTACTCGCTAAAAGCCATGGCGACGGGTTTCAGCGAAGTTCTCTTCCCGGCAGTGCAGGTCAGTCCCTCAGCAGAAATCGCTTATCGCTTTAATCTGGAGCCGGCGCGTTCGGGAAGAACACTTGTCGATCAGCGCAGGGATCGCGACAACGTGAAGTGGACCTTGCGGTCGGTACAGAGTCGCCGTTCGATTTTTCAAGCGGACGAAGGCGGCGACCCGACGATTGCTGCCGTCGAAAACGCGGAACCAGCCGAGAATGCGGAAGTAAATGCCGGACAGCGCACAAATATTGGCGGAGGGACCGGCGCCCAGGGAGTAGTCCAGACGTATTTCGCCACGTCCACTAGTCCGTTTACCTCAAATTACGAGGGTGTGAATTTCGCGGTGGCCTTGCCGGCGTCCGAGCGAATCGATCTCATCTTTGCCGGCCAGACCGGTCTGGGAGCCGGCGCACCGCAGAGATTCGAGACTACCGCACGCATGCGATTCAACGACCGTCATCGCGTTAATCTGACCGGTGGTGCGATGAGCCTTTCGACGTGGGCGCCTTCAGGCCTGACAGACTCCAGGCGAACCCTGGGCCAGGTGTCGGTGCGCGCAGTTGACGAGTGGATAGTACGCGACGGCGTCGTGGTTGTTCTGGGTCTGGATTACTCACGTTTCATGGGCGCCGGTAACGCTGCCGCGGTCAGTCCGCGTCTGGGAATTCAGTTTGATGCCAACGCCCGCACGCGCGTCAAAGCAGCCTTCGCGCCGGGCGCCAACGAAACCGAGCAGCAAAGTTCAGCGAGTTTCGAAGAAGGTGACGTGATTTTCAAACAACAGCAGACACAGCCGATCGCTTTCGTCGACGGTCGCGCCGTCATGGGCCAAAGTCGCCGTCTCGAATTCGGTGTTGAGCGGGTGCTTGATAATCGTTCCACTGTGGAAGCGACCGCTTTTGTGGATATGACCAGCGGTCGGGGACTTGGTTTGATGGCCACATCGCTGTCTGCTTTCTCAGGCGACAACGCCGCCGCGATGCTTAGCGTTGCCAACCAGGAAGGATCGGCGCGAGGAGTTCGCGTGGTTTATTCACGCCGGCTGAATCACGTTTGGAGCGCTTCTGCCGGTTATTCATTCGGACGCGGACAGAAACTTTCGCCAAATGGGATCACGAACCCGGCGGAGCTTTTCAGTAACAGCTTTTTCCAGAGCGGCGCCGTGCAAGTTGCCGGCGACTGGTCCACCGGCACACACGTCCAAACAGTATTTCGATTCTCGCCTCAGGCAACCGTGTTCGCAATCGATCCGTTCGCCGGCCGGCTAGCGGTTTACGATCCGTCTCTCAGTATTCAAGTCACGCAGGATCTGCCAACTTTCGGATTGCCAGTTCGTGCTCAGGCGGTCATTGATGCACGTAATCTGCTGGACTTTCAATCGAGGACTAACAACGGCGAGACGTTACTGGAAATTGCTCCGACCGGCCGTTCTTTGCGCGGAGGAATCTCGGTCAGATTCTGAGCCGGAAGGCGGCACGATCCTTCCGCCAATCGTTCGCGCCATCCTCAGTAGCAGGTTCCCGGTGTTTCTCCAAAATCTCGGACGAGTACGAAAACTTGGACGGATCAGAATCGCCTTTCGAACTTCTGAGACGCTGGGAAGTAGTGCCCAAAGCTGAATACACTGTGTTGCGGCCCCAGTCATTTTAGGTGGAGGAGAGTTGTTCCCGTTGGAACATAGGTTGCCTCAATTCGGCTGTTGCTGTGTGCCCGAGGTGATTTGTCGACCGAAAAGCGGTGCTGCAAACAGTTGGCGGGGCCGATTTCATAGGAAGAACGAACTGAGATGAAGGGTTCAGTACTGACTGGCAAGACATGGTTGCTGCTTATCATGGCGGCACTGTTGATTGCCGCCGGAGCGCTGAACTTTTCTCAGCGCCTCAGTCACCAAGCGCCGCCGTGGGATGGAGTCACGTGGGTTGATACGTCGCAGGGAGTTGTTGCCAAAGCAGTCGAGAGCGGTTCCGCTGCCGCCAGAGCGCAAGTGAATCCCGGCGATCGGCTGCTGGCGATCACCATGACGGGTCAGAGGTGCGAAGAAATCACCAGCGGCCCGAAGTGTGAACAGATAGCTGAGGCCAGGGATGTTCAGATCTATTTGGATCAGGCTCACGTTGGCGGTGAGATTCATTACCTGATCGAGCGTCCGTCTTATCCCGTCGAAACGCGAACCTATTACGCGGACCTCGATAATCTCGGAGCAATTCCGAATTGGACCGCGCGCGATCTTTACGTCAACTTGATTGGGTTGGTCTATCTGTTCGTCGGTTTATTTGTAGTTTTCAAGCAGGGCGGACGAGCGCCATTCGTGCTCCACTTCGCGACGCTCTGCCTGGCGGCCTTTCTGTTCCACTTTTACACGCCGATTGGAACCTATAAGGATCTGGATTTGGCGATCGCGTTTTTGCGCAACGCGGGGCTAATAATGTTTGCGCCCCTGTTCCTGCACTTCAGTACGATTTATCCCGTTCGCTATCACCTGTTCGAGGAACGACGTTGGCGCAGCGTGCTCCTGTACGTGCCGGCAGTGTTATTGATGGCCGTGGCGACGGTCGTCTTCTTTCACGACGAATTGACTAAGGTCGTTCCCCCTCGGCTGCTCGACTATTCGCCGAACTCGATCGCCGGATTTTACAAGGCGGCGTTCATTCACTTTGCCATCGCACTGGTAGCCAGCGCGGTTCTGCTGATCCGACGTTTCGTGATGAGCAAGAACACTATGGCCCGCCAGCAACTGAAATGGGTCGTGTGGGGAACGGCGCTGGCAATCGCACCGTTCACATTGTTCTATGCCACCGGATATGTGCTGACGGAAACAGCCAATCCTCTAAGCGACGCCGCCGTAGTGCCGTTGATTCTGATACCGCTCTCGCTGGGCTATTCGGTCGTCCGCTATCGCCTGATGGACGTTGAGCTGGTCGTGCGTCGCGCTGCCGTCTATGCCTTCACGACTTTAGCGATCGCAGTAGCGATCGGAGCCATTGTTTACTTCGCCGGACTCTACGCTTTGAGTGGTGATGTGGCCTCTACCGGCGAGATTACTTTGCGCTTGATTCTCTCCGTCACCGCGATGGCCTGCATTGTTATGATCGCTGCACCGGTAAAGAATTTTGTTCAGGAGCGCGTGGATCGCATCTTTTATGGTCAACGCTATGACCTGCGTCGCAGTCTGTTGGATTTTGGTCGCACAATTTCAGCTACTACCGCGCTTGATCCTTTGCTGGATTCGCTCATCACGCGCTTGCGCCAAGTGATGAACGTCGAGCGCCTGGCAATCTTCATCGAAGACGAGCACGCGCCGTCCGGTTACCGCGTTGCGCGCACGTCCGGTCTTTCAGCGCCGATTACCGTCCCTAACGACTTTCGCGAAATGATCCGCACGCGTTCTGCCGATACCGGCGTGGTGCGGGCTGACGATCTCGAGATGACGCCTGACGGCGATGGCTATGTCCGCCGCGTGTTGCATTACTACGTGCCCTGCGTGGTGCGCGGCCGAATGGTGGCCGTCATTGGGTTGGGCCGATCATCGGATGGTGCGCTGCTCTCATCGGAAGACGTCGAGATTCTGCGAACCGTTTCAGGCTACATTTCAGTCGCGATTGAAAACAGCTTGCTCTATCAGGAGCAGCAACGCCGCGCCGCCGAACTTGAACTGCTCAAGGAATTCAACGAGTCGATCGTCGAATCGATCAATGTTGGCTTAATGGCCGTCGATCTCAATGGGTGTATCACCCGTCTGAACTCGGCGCTGGAAGAGATTTTCTCAATAACCCGCGACGAGGCCGTCGGAAAAAGCGTGGAAGATTTGTTTGCGGAAGATTTCGCCGACACTCTTCACCAGGTGCTGGGCCCGGATGGCTGGCGGTTGCGCCAGACGCGACAGATTTACAAGCTGCACACCGCTACGCGCGCCGGCCGTTCGCTCGTGCTCAACATAGCACTGGCTCCGCTGAGCACTGATTCGGATGAACAAACCGGGGCGCTGGTGGTGTTTGAAGATGTCACGCAACGGTTGCACCTGGAAGAGCAACTGCAGCAACGCGAGAAACTTTCGTCGATTGGCTTACTGGCCGCCGGCGTGGCGCACGAAGTCAACACGCCGCTGACCGGCGTTTCGTCATACACACAGATGCTCCTCAATATGTTGCCGGAAAACGATCCCAAGCACGCGCTGCTGCTAAAGGTCCGGCGCCAGGCTGATCGGGCCACCGAGATCGTCAACAATCTTTTGAACTTCTCGCGCACCGGCAGCGCCGCGGAGTTTGCCGACGTCGATATTCACCGGGTGCTGGACGACACGCTGCAACTTCTCGAGCCGCAATTGCGCCGCAGCCAGATCGAGATCGTGCGCAACTATACAGAGGGCTTGCCGCGGGTTCACGGCAATGCGGTCAAGCTGCAGCAGGTCTTTACGAACCTCATCCTCAACGCGCGTGATTCGATCGCCAATGGCGACGGCCGCATCACTCTGGCCACCCGCAACGGAGACGATGATGGTTTGTTGGTCGAAGTAGCTGACACGGGCGTGGGTATCGCGCCTGACGACATAGTCAAGATTTACGATCCGTTCTTTACTACAAAGGGTGTGGGCCGTGGCACCGGCCTCGGCCTGGCGGTGACCTACGGTATTGTCCAGGAGCATTCAGGGCACATAAGTGTCTCGAGCACGCCCGGGCTGGGCACTACATTTCGCATCACGCTTCCCACCAGCGATCCACGCGGCCGCCTGCAAGTTGCCGCGCTCTAGTTAGAACAGACTTTTCCGACCTTTTCATCATTAGCTTTTTGCTATTCATTTCGGTAATAATCTCGCCCGGATTACAGAACCGCTCGCGGTAGCCGGGCGGGTAAGCGGGCCTTCCGACAACAGACCGACGTCTGTGCCGTTGATCATGGCTAGAAAAGGTTCAGTACTGGTAGTCGACGACGAGGAAATCATGCGTGATGTCCTCGAGACACTGCTGTTCTCGGAGGGCTATCGCGTCGATTTGGCGAAGACCGGCGAAGAAGGTTTGGATGCCTACACCAAACGTTCGTACGACGCGGTGCTGCTTGATGTGTCGATGCCGGGCATAGGCGGCCTGCGCGCGCTGGAAGAGTTTTTGAAGCTGGATGCGGAGGCGGTGGTGGTGATGATTACCGCCTACGCGACCTTCGACACGGCGATCGCCGCCTGGGAGAAGGGCGCGTTTGGTTGCATTCGCAAGCCGTTTCAGAACGAACACATCAGTGCCCAGGTGGCTGCGGGTGTCAAGCGCCGACGCAAGGAAGAAGAACGCCGATCATTGCGCCAGGCGATGAGTCGAGAGGTCGATCGGGGCGCGATCGTCGGCCGCTCAGACATCATGCAGGAAGTTTTTCGCCTGGTCGAACAGGTGGCGCCCGCGCGCTCGACGATTCTGATCACGGGCGAGAGCGGCACCGGAAAGGAGTTAATCGCGAAAGCCATTCACGAATCCAGCCTGCGCGCGGCCCGTCCGTTCGTGACGGTTAATAGTTCGAATATCCCCTCCGAGCTGCTCGAATCCGAACTCTTCGGCCATACGCGCGGCGCCTTTACCGGCGCTGTGGCCGCCAAGAAGGGCTACTTTGAAGTTGCCGACGGCGGCTCGATCTTTCTCGACGAGATCGGGGACATCCCTCCCGAGACACAAGTGCGACTGCTTCGGGTAATTCAGGAGCGGGAGTTCACGCCGCTGGGCGATACCAGTCCCCGGCGCGTGGACGTACGCATCATCGCGGCTACCAATATCGATCTTAAGGAAGCCGTGCGGCAGGGAATGTTTCGCGAAGATCTTTACTACCGACTGGCCGTAGTGCCGATTGAATTGCCGCCATTGCGCGACCGGCGTCAGGACGTGCTGCCCCTGGCACAGCACTTCATCCGCAAGTACAACGAAGAGAACGGGCGCCAGGTCTCAGAGCACATCGCCCCGGAGGTGCTGTCGCTGCTGGAGAATTATTCCTGGCCCGGAAACGTGCGCGAGTTGGAAAACGCCATTGAACGGGCGGTAGTGATTGCGCCCGGCGATGAGATCACACGCGAATGCCTGCGGCCGGAAATCTCAGACCCGCAAGCGGCGCGGGCGGTCGTGCGCGAAGGGGCCGGCGCTTCCTCCGGGATAGACGTCGGACGCGGCGTTAATTTCTACGACGAAGTGCGACGCTTCGAGATTGATTTGATCCGTCGCGCTCTGGATCAAACCGGCGGACATCAATCGCGCGCCGCGCGGTTGCTGGGAATGAACCCCACGACTCTCAACTCAAAGATTAAGACCTACAACATCAACCTGCGGCCATGAGCCAGTCGGCGGCAGCTGAAGGACACGGGGCAGGTCGTTGACAAAACAGCGACCCGTGAAATCGTTACCGTGAGTCCTCGGGTGATTGAACCCGGGAATGTTGTCGCTTCAGAAATGATTCGCTCATCGAAGTCATTAAGAGTGTGGGCTTCGAGAATGCGTTCGCTCATCGGGCTGGTAAATCCACAATACCGGCTCTTGCTCTTCTGTTAGTTCAATCAACATTGCGGAGGATCCCCATGGTTAACAGCAAAAAGGTAAACGCCAAAAACCGGCGGCAAAGTACATCTGAACCAAGGCCCAAGTGGACGATCATGATCTACCTGGCCGGCGATAACAATCTCACCGCCAATTGCATCTCCGTCATGCAGGAACTGGAAGCCGCCCACCCCAGCAAGGATGTAGAAGTCCTTGCCTGCTTCGATTCCAATACCCCCAGACCAAAGGGCTCGCGTTATTTACAAGTGAATCGGCGACTCGCTTTTAAGAACAGCGTGGATTGGGCGATACACAACGATCTCATTCCGCCCGATGATAGAGGCCATAGCATCATCACCCCGAGCTTTTGCCTCGAAGATTCTAACAACAAGGCCCCGGCCCCGGTTTCTCCGGCAGTTGCGGCGGAAGGCCTCTCGCGCTTTATATGCTGGGCAATGGATAACCATCCCGCAGATAGATACATGCTCATTACCTACGGTCACGGCGGCGCAGTCGCCGGCCAAACATTCCTGGCCAAAGACAATCCAGCCAGCTTTCTTACGCTTACGGAATTTGGCAAGGTGCTGGCCAAATATTTTGGCCGGAAAGACGGCAAGCCCCAACTCGACATTCTGGCCTGTGATAATTGTGTAATGAACGGCCTCGAGACCGCCTACGAGATTAGGGAGCAGGTCGATCATATGCTTGGCTCTCAAGGACTGATGCTCGCCGTCGGCTGGCCTTATGAGAAGATCATTAATGCGATCGTCGATGATCCTCGCCAGGAGACAAAAGAGGTTGCCGGCAAGATACTCGAGGCATGCGCTCGTAACCTACTTGACTTCGCGCTGATGGATCGTTCGTCGGAACAGGCCGTTTGCGATCTGACAAAGCTCGAGGACAAGAACAATATTATCGCTGCCGTTGGGAAGTTAGCACAGACGTTGACTGCCGGTTTGCAATTCGAACCAAAGAAGACCGAACCAAATAAAGGAGAATTGGCGTTGAGTTATCCGGCGATCTGCGACGCCGTTAAGCTGGCCCGTCTGGAGGCGCAGGCGTTTTGGGGCGAGGTGTTTGTTGACTTGTACGATTTTTGCGAACGTCTCATGTGGAAGTGTGATCAACTCGTGCTTGCTAGTGCAAGCGTTCTAAAAGAATTAGGCGGCGGGGTCCAAACTGATTATGCGCCAGAGCAGTTTCGAAACACCGAACAGATCCAGAAGCTCAAGGATATTGCCAACGATTGCAAAGCAGTCATGGTTGAGGTTCAGCGGATGGTTTTCTCTTCTTATTACATTGGGGCGGACCTCCAATATTCACATGGGCTGTCAGTCTATTTTCCCTGGACCCTGACGGAAAAGCCATATACGTTTGAGCCAGTGAATCACGGTCGAGACGTGAAGTTGCTAACTGCGTTCGAGATTTATAAGCGTTATAAGTTTGCCGAGCCCTCGGCGTGGGCGGCATTCCTGGAACAGTTCTTTCGAGCCACGCTCCGGAAAGTTCGGCGGGCGGACCGGGAGTTTGAAGTGCGGGCTGATAGTGAAAGCGCGGATCTGGGTTTGATCAACTTTTCAGTGACGGATACTTCGGACGCAGTCGCCATCAATCTGCAGAAATCGAGTTCTGATGTGGGAAAAGATGATGACTGCGCTTGCTCACCCATAAAAAACTATCCGCGGCGAAACTATTTAGCTCCTGCTGACTGTGCGCGCCGCACCGATCAGGCCGGTAAGATGAAGCGCGGAGCTAAAGGGCAAGAGCCCGTTTCATACCTGGGTTGGAACGTCAGAGGATTGGTAGCGAAAGTGATCACGCCATCCGAAACGGGCGCGAAGGGCCCCAAGAAAACCAGGGCGGCTTCGAAACATCGACGATACGCAAGCTAGCGCGGAGGTGGCAAACGTTAGTTTGAGATGATTCTCAACTGGAGAAAGTCTTCCCAGCGCCGCGCGCTGGGCGCCTTTGCCTGCGCCCGTGGCCTGCTGCGCCGCGTTGTATGTCACCTCTTATTAGTCTCAGCAGCTTTCCATCTGGGGTCGATCGGATTGCGTCCGCAGGACCATAAGGCAACGCCGCCAGGCCTGGATGCGGCTGCTCCAGCCCCAAACAGCATCGAGTCGCGCAAGCAGACATTATCAAAACTCACAGCCGATCGAGATCGTTTGCGCAAGACGAACGACCCAATTGCGCTGGTCCGAACTATCAACCAGATCGGTGAACTGCACCTCAAGCTAAATGATCTGGCTGCTTCCCTGGTTGACGCAAGGGAAGCGCTAAGCGCAGCCAGACAATCTCAAGACGATACCTTACTACTCGATACGCTGAATTTCGCCGCTCGCGTTTATCGCTATCGGCAGAGCAATCAGACGGCCGTGAGCTTGCTGACTGAGGCCCGCGCGCTGAGCCTCCGCTCAAAGAATCGTCAGGGGGAAGCACAGAGCCTGACTGAATTGGGCGCCGTTTACTTTCAGCAATCTGAGCTGCCGAAGGCGCGTGACTGTAATGACAAGGCCCTGGAGATCTGGCGCGAGCTGCAAGATAGGCGCGGCGAAGCCCGGGCCCTCACTAATCAAGGCGAAGTCTATATGCGGCAGGAAAATGCAGGGCAAGCTGCAAATGCTCTGGAAGCCGCTGCGGGCATTTGGCGGAACCTTGGTGATTCTATTGAGTTGGCGAACACCCTTCTCGACCTGAATTTTCTGTCGATCAGACAGGGACAATGGCAAAAGGCGCTGAGCACGCTCAACGAGGCGCAACTACTGGTTACCGACAAAGAGGCGGAGCCTTATCTGGCCGGGCAGATTGCTACGAGCTTCGGCGAGGCATACGAAGCTTACGGGCAACTAGATACCGCGCTCGAGTACTTCCGCGAAGCACAGGCGCATTATCGCGACCATGCTCATGACGACCTGGCCGCCATCGATGCCGGCCGGCAAGTCGGTCGCGTCCAGGCTCGTATTGGGGATTATGCGGGGGCTGCGCAGCAAATTGAACAAGGGCGGAAACGGGCCGAAGAAATTGGTGCCGGTTTCATCGTGGGATTGTGCCATGAAGAACTGGGAAGAGTGTGGCTGGCAGCTGGATCGTATGACCAGGCTCGCCGGGAGTTTCTCAGTGCGATCGCCCTTTATGAGCGAACCGGAAATCGCCGGCCCTGGGCGCGGGCCCAAACCTTCCTGGGACAAACGGAATACCTTCAAGGGAATCTGGGGTCCGCAGCTGTCTCTTACGGCAAAGCCTTAAAAGTCTTCAAAGGTGTTCAAGACTATACCAATGAGGCGGCCCTCTGTTTTGGCTTAGGCAAGCTGGCGTTGCGGCAGCAAAAACTTGAAGCAGCCGGGGTATATCTACAGAGGTCGATAGCGCTGACCGAGGAGTTGCGGGAGAACGCGTCCAGCAAAGAACTGCGCAGTTCTTTTCTCGCCTCTGTGCACGATCGTTATGAGAGCTATGTCGAGTGGCTCATGCAGCGTGATGCCAAAGAACCTGGAAAGCATTTTGATATTGCCGCCTTTGAGGCGAGTGAACGAGGACGAGCGCGTTCGTTACTAGACTCGCTTAAAGACTCTCAGAGGGAATTGCGGAAAGTGGCCAACCCGGCGCTTTTGCTTGACGAAGAGAAGTTACAAAAGGAAGAGCAGCAATTATTGGATGAGCAGGCGGAACTACAGAGCGAAGGCGGCAACCGTGAGGTCAAAGAAAAACTGGACGATCAAATGAAACAGATTCGGACCAGGCGCGAGACACTGGAAGCCCAAATCAATACGACGGTGAAATTCGGCAACTTAATTCGCGCTTTGCCCCTGGAGTTCGACGAGATAAGGAGGCAAGTAACAGATTCGGACACGTCGTTATTAGAGTACTCGCTGGGCGATCAGACGAGTTATCTGTGGATGATCACTCCATCGGGGATGACCGGTTACAAATTACCGGACAAGATCACGATTGAGAAATCCGTGCGCAAGCTATCGGACCTGTTAACAAAACCGCACATAGAGCCCGCTGAAGAAACTGAATTACAAAGCGCCATCGCTGAAGTGAGCGGGATCGTCCTGGGGCCGGTCGCCGAAAAATTGTCCTCGAACCGCTTGATCATTATTCCTGACGGCATTCTGCAATACATACCGTTCCAGATTCTGGCGTCCCCGTCGGCTCCTAATGAACCCCTGGTGGCACGTCATGAGATTGTTAATGCACCCTCTGCCTCGACCCTGGCATTAGTACAGAGGGAAGCGATCAACCGGCACGTTGCTCCCAGATTACTGGCGGCGCTCGGCGATCCGGTTCTGCCATCAAACTATTCGACGAAGGTTGCCGAATTACAAAACGGTAATTACGTGCAGGCACAGCGGGGGGCGGATGACAGAGAAGGTGAGACGCTTGAGCCGGCTAAGCTGGGGCCGCTGTTTTTCGCCCGGCATGAATTGAACGAGCTGCGTAAATTAGCACCGGCCGGCGACACAATTGTGTATTCCGACTTCGCGGCCACTCGTGACAATCTCCGCAATCTGGATCTGCGCCAGTATCGCATTCTGCACTTTGCCACACATGGCCTCCTCGACGCGAAGCAGCCGGAATTGTCTGGGCTGGTGTTATCGCTCATGGATCGAAATGGCCAACGAGTGAACGGCTTCGTCGGGCTGTCCGACATTTACAATTTACGCGCTCCGGTGGATCTGGTGGTCTTGAGTGCGTGCCGCACGGCACTGGGCAAGGAAGTGCGCGGTGAAGGATTGGTTGGGCTTACGCGCGGGTTTATGTATGCAGGCGCGTCAACAGTGGTGGCCAGTCTGTGGAAAGTGGATGACGAGGCCACCGCAGAGTTGATGAAACGTTTCTACACCAACATCCTGCAGCACGGTATGACGCCTGCAGCGGCCCTGCGCGCGGCCCAAAATAGTATCAGGCGAGAACCGCAATGGCATTCTCCTTATTATTGGGCCGCGTTCACTTTGCAAGGCGACTATCGCCAGGTAATCGCGGTAACTCCCGCAAGCCCGGTACGGACCTATCTGATAATCGTGGGCGGATCGTTGTTGCTTTTGTTAGTCGTCGTCGGGACGTGGTGGTATCGCCGCCAGCGCAGGACGCGAACTGCATACACTACGACAGGCTATTCCAGAATGAAGTAATAGCTCCCGCTGATGCGTTGCTCAGTCCCGTCGGCTTTGATTGTGAAGAGATTCAAGGCATATTGCCCGCGCCGGAGTTGGGAACCTGGAATCTCTACGACGACCGATTGAGCGTCTTGTCCCGCTATCCCCAGAGATATGGACTCGCCATTGGTGTCCAACAATTGCACTCGATAGCCCGCCGCCGGCGGCGGTGGATTCGGTAATCTCAAAAAGATTCGCAGCGCGTCTTTGCCGAGGGGCAGCTTTGTTCGTGGCGCCTGGACACCCTGGTCGCGGGTGTTCGGGCTGATCGTCAAGGTGAGCGTTGCAAAATTCCGCGGCGATGGTTGGCGAGGAAAGAAGAACCACAACGCGCCGGCGATGATCGCTACAACTGCAAAGGCCGCCGCCATGCGTAATGGCCAACTCCGGCTGCTCCACAAGCCCGATGGCCCGGATCGACCGATAGATTCTCGCCGCTTCTCATGAGTCGTCACATAGCGGTTCAAAGCTCGTGCGAATCGGAGATTCTGCTTTCGCTCAGGCGTGGCCAGGAAATGATTTTCAAAGTTAGGGCGGTCAGCCTGCTCAAGTCGGCCGTCTACGTATTCATCAGCGAGCTCATCTTCTAGCACCAGGAGCTCTTCAAACAATTCGTCATTTGCCAGGAGATCCTGCTCAATCTCGTCCCGGGCGCCATCAGTGAGTTGCCCCAACAGATAGCGCCTGAGCCTCTCTTGTAATTCCTGGTTAGGCGTCATTGCAGTAGATCCTTCAGGTTGGGGGGAGCCCTTAATTGATATGCTCGAAGACCGTAATTCATTTCAGTTGGCAGGCTGTTGTTCCAGGCAGTCTCGCACACACTGTTGGAGTGCCTGGCGGATTCGGTGCGCCCGGATTCTTAATGCGTTGACGGCTATGCCAAGCTCTGTTGCCAACAACTTTCGGTGCTCGATCTTTGCCTTTCTTTCCTGTTGGTAATATCGCAGCACCAGATCACGGTTATTTGGCGGTAGCTGTTCGAGGCAACGCTCGAGACATTCATACTCGGGTTCGATGTCGGACGTAAGATCGACTGCCTGCGTATTCTGGCTGCCTTCCGGCAAATTAATAGACTGGCTGTGAGCCTTCCTCAAGTATTCAAGGTGCACCTTTTGTGAAACACCATAGAAATAGAGGGCCGGATCACCTTCATACCGGCTGGCGACTTCAACCACCCTGGCAATCACGCGGTTTATGGTCTCATCGGCGAGTTCTTCGGCCTCGTGGCAGCCCCGGCAAGTGAAGATTTTGATCAGTCGCAGCCGAATTGCTTCGTACCTACGTCCCGCACGATCGCGATCAGAGTCAAGCCAATCGAGCAGCGTATCGAAGGCGTCTTGAGTTAGCACCCACTCTTTTTTCATTGACGGCAAATTGATCTGAACCGAACGGCGACATACAGCGCGCCCGCACTCGGACATCAAAGGCCTGCAACTCAATCGGGACTCAGTTCAGAACCGGACGTTGGTATCTGCTAGTGGGCCTGGCGGCGAGATCCCCAGATCGACTTGCGACCCTCGCGCCGCCAAATAATTTTACCTTTGACGCTTAGGCGAACCAGCCACTTTTGGGCTAGAGGTCACGCGCAGAGTAAACGGGTCGTCAAACGATGTCAATGACGAATTCGGACCGGCCGGGGTGCTGAGTCCCAGACTCCCTTGCCCAATCAAAGAGTCGTGAGTGGGACTTTTTGAGCGAACGTTAGTCCGCCTGGTCACTTGATGCTGAAACGTTTCCACTTGGACGGACATACAGAGTGAAAGACGGATTTTTGAGGTTCTTCACCCACGCGCCTGTGCGGACAGGGGTGTCCGCACCTCTCGAGGGGCGTATCCCACGATGCGCCCCGGCCTTTCCCCTCGGCGACAAAACCCTTAGGGATGCCGATCCTCACCTATTATTTCAATTAATAATAACCAGACTTCTTTTATCTTTGGATTGCCTATTTCCCAATGGCAGCTTTTAGATCCAACGTACGAATCAACCGATGCAGGTTGTTTGGATGCACACCTAAAGCGTTTGCGGCTTCGGTGTAATTTCCTTTGGCCTGCTCCAGCGCGTTGAGAATCAGCTCTCTCTTCGCCCGTTTGATCGCCTCGTAGTATTTAGCCATAGGCAATTTGCCACCGTTTGCGGACTCCAAAAGCCGTTCGGGTAAATCGTCAGCTTCGATGACGTCAGCAGTCCCCAGGACAATGGCCCGCTCGATCGCGTTCTCCAACTCACGCACGTTGCCGGGCCACTCATAGCCCCGCAACACGGCGCGCGCCGCGGGCGAAATACCGTTCACGGTTCGCTTGCATGCCTTGGAGGACTTCGCCGCGAAGTAGCTGGCCAGCAGCGCAATGTCTTCGCTCCTTTCGCGCAGCGGCGGCATGGTTACTTTCACCACGTTGAGTCGATGGTAAAGGTCAGTGCGAAACAATCCGTGCGCAATTGCGTCCTCAAGATTACGGTTCGTCGCGGCGACCACACGCACATCGAGCTCGATTGACCGCGTGCTGCCGAGACGTTCTATCTTATGATCTTGCAGGAACCGGAGCAGCCTTGATTGTAGTGGGGGCGCCAGCTCTCCGATTTCGTCAAGGAAGACGGTGCCGCCGTGCGCGATCTCGAGCTTGCCCTTTTTCAGAGCTATCGCCCCAGTGAACGCGCCTCTTTCATGTCCGAACAACTCACTCTCGAGCAGCGTCTCTGGCAGAGCTGCGCAGTTGATCACAACGAACGGCTTGACGGCCCGTGGGCTGTTGGCGTGAATCGCGTGCGCGGCCAACTCTTTTCCCGTACCACTCTCGCCGCAAATCAGGACGGCAGAGTTAGTAGGCGCCACGCGCTCAATGAAGCGATAAACGCCGCGCATGGCCTCGCTTTCGCCCACCATATTGTGTTCGATCGCGAGAGTTGATCGCAGCCGATTATTCTCTCCCTCGAGCCATTCCATCTGACGTGCATTCTCTAAAGAGACGGCGGCGATTCCGGCAATGCCGGCCAGCAGTTGTAAGTGTCCTTCATCGAAGCGGACCGTGGGATCGCTGGTGTCGAGATAAATTAAGCCAATAGTTTTTTCGAAGACGATCAGGGGCACGCACATTAGCGAAGTGATTTGAGCAACCACCAGACTCTGTGCGGTGCTCAACGTTTCACTGGTGCGAATGTCGTTGCTAAGAATCGCGACCCCTTCGGCTATCACTTTATCCACGACGGTGCGGCTTATGTGAACCGGCTTGTTTTCGTCTTCCCGATCGCGTCCGTAAAGTGACGAGATCTCCCGATCTCCCTGGCTTAGCAGGATCGCGCCCCGGTCGACCGGCACTACCTCAAATATTGAATTGAGTATTTCTCGTTGCAATTCATTAGTGTTGCGCAACAGATTGATGCGGCAGCCGATTCTCAATAGCGCACTCAGGTCGCGGGCCACGCGCTCGTGTTCAGTGCTCTGCAGCAGCGCTTGCTCAGTCCGGTGTCGGAGTGTTTCAGGGCGCATTTGCCTGGTGGATTGGGTGACCGGGTTCGAGTCATCCAGTTGTACCAGATTGTCGGTTATCGCGTCTTCACTTTCGCCTAGCAGAAAAAGCAGAGCGATGCTTCCAATCTTAATTTGATCGGCATGCGTCAACGCTTGTTCTTTAACCGGAACACCGTTAACAAACGTGCCGTTATAGCTATCCAGATCGGAAATCACGAATTCATTGCCACTTCGCTTGATCAGACAGTGCCGCCGCGACACGGAACTGTGACTCAAGCACACTACACTCGCCGACTCACGGCCGATGGAAACGTCGTCCGTATTCAGATGGAAGGTGCTGCCCTTCAGCGATCCATTGATGGCTATCAGTCTGGGATTCATAGAACCGAAGGCCCCGGCCCAGAGTCCTTTGATTGAATCGAACTTCGACGGGGACCGTGAGTTTAGCATATCGGAACTGATAGCGAACTATCACTTCTGATATGACTTTCCTTGCGACTGTCCCGCTCCGTGTCAGTATTTGTCCACCGCCAAGTCGCAGCGGATCAACTTGTTAGCGGAATCCTGCCCGAATCAACCCGCCACGGCACGCCAATCGCAGCTAGGAGACCTAACGCGAACTCGTAGGCCTCAAGCCGAGAGTCCAGGAAGTAGGGTTAATCGCGCGCAGGTAACGTCTGCAAAAAATGATTCGATTTGCCCCACGGCGACGGTGACAGCACTGCAGGGGAAATGAAATAACTAGAATTCGCTGCGAGCTGAAGCCACAGGCAACCCGAAGCTCCCACCGCTTCGGGTTGCCCCTTTTTAGAACCGTGTTAGTTTCGAAAAGCTTTACACGCATTGCGGTTTTGGAATAGCCTGTCGCGGCGTTTTTGAATTCCGAATCCAGTTTGCCGCAGGTCTTCTAGTTATCGCTCTCCCCTCTTGAATTCGCTTTGCCGCAGAATACGACGTTCCGGTTAATGACAATTCCCTAAGCCGCGCATTCAGAAAGCGGCGTCTGTTTTCTTTCAATCTAACGCGATTAGATCAGGCCGCTATGGCTCACTTTTGGGCGAGAGTTGCGTTAACCAACCGAGTGAGCGCGTGCGGTAATTGAGGCGGCCCGGCCAGTTGATAATAATTGAAAATCTTCTTGCCAGATAGATCGAGAAGCGGTTAATCTCACCGTCATCCCAAAGCTCTCAAGAGTGACCACCTTCGGAAAGGAAACCTTGTTATGGCGCGAATGAAAAGCCTCATGGCTAAAGTTGAAATGCATGAACAGTACAAGACTCCGCATCGGATTTACGATATCGAGACAAAACCGAGCAGGAAGAGTCCGGAAGCAATTGCTAAGGCTACCCTAAAGAAAATTGCCGGAGATCTGAAAATAAGGCCCGATCTCTCGCAATTGAAGTTCGACAAGGTCAAAGAAAGTATTCTTGGCAGTCACGTGCTTTATCAACAATACCATGCGGGCAAACCGATTTCCGGCGCCTGGATCAGGTTGGACATTGATAAGGACGGCCGCGTTTATGACATTAACAGCGATCTCGTGCCTGAACCGGCGATGGCCAGGACCAGAAAGGCGGAAGTCGAGCGTGCAACCCGGACCCAGACCAGGCAATTGTCGGAAAGTGAAGCCCAGGCGCGGGCGATTGAAGCGGCCGGCGCCGGGCCCAATGATTCAGTCAAGGTGCTGCATCAGGAACTGGTTTACTATCCGCGCGATGGCGTGCCGGCGCTTACCTGGAAAATCATCGTTAAGACCACTCCGACGAAATCACGGGCCCGGCGTCCGGCTGAATGGAAGATGTATGTTGATGCCGAAACGGGCGAGATCATCGAGAAGCACAACCTGCTCAGATTCATCGATGGAAAGGGCCGCGTGTTCGATCCCAATCCGGTAGTTACCTTGAATGACACATCGCTCAACGACAAGTCCAGGCTTCCTGATAAGGCATATTCGGAAGTGGCCTTGCGCGATCTGAAGAAGACCGGATTCCTCGAGGGCCCATTCGTTACGACCAAGACCACGAAGAAACGGGTTAACCGAAAGAATTTCGATTTTCGCTTCATGCGGACCGATCGCGCTTTCAAGGAGGTGATGGTCTATTTTCACATCGACCGAATACAGCGTCACCTTCAGGAGCTTGGTTTCAAAAACGTGCTCAATCGCCCGATCTCCGCGAACATAGATGGACAGCGTGACGACAACTCGCACTACAGTCCATCGGACGGGGATTTGACTTTCGGAACCGGCGGAGTTGACGACGCCGAAGATGCCGAGATTATTCTTCACGAATACGGGCATGCCATCCAGGACGATCAGGTGCCGGGCTTTGGCTCCAGCGACGAGGGGGGAGCGATGGGTGAAGGCTTCGGGGATTTCCTGGCGGCGAGTTTTTTTTCAGACGTCAAACCAAAAGAAATGAAGGTCACCGTCGGCAACTGGGACGCGACCGCGTACAGCGGGGACGAGCCCCCGTATCTGCGCCGGCTGGACAGCAATAAGAAGTATCCAAAGGATCTGGATGGCGAAGTGCATGATGACGGCGAGCTCTGGTCGGCGTGCCTGTGGGAGTTGCGCGCCGCGCTCGGCCGCAAGACAGCCGAGCGATTGATTATCGCTCATCATTTCCTGCTTTCGCGAGACGCTGGTTTCGAGGACGGAGCCAATGCCCTGATTACCGCCGATAAGAATCTGAATAAGGGCGCGAACGAAAAAGCTATTCGCGCAGTGTTCGTCCGGCGCGGCATTCTGCCGAATCCCAAGCGGAAGAATCGAAGGGCCGGGACGCCTTTCGAGGACATTCCGCGCCGCAGAAGTGAAAACGATAGCTGGAAGTAAAGGCTGAGTGCGAGTATCTTGAGTTCTCTCGTCAATTTGTCAGGCCGAGCGGAATGTGGAGCTTGACTGAAATCGCCCCGACGTAAGGAAGCAAAGGATTGCGACGACGTAAGATCGATGGTTGTCCGATAGCCGGCGCGCTCCAGTTGATTGGCGACAAGTGGACCATGCTGGTGGTGCGAGATCTGTTCGCCGGACCCAAACGCACCACCGAATTGCTCGAGGACCTGCACCCGATCAGCAGCCGCACCTTGATGGGCCGGTTGCGCGAGATGGAACAGGACGAACTGATCCTGAGAAATAATTACGGCGGCTTACCCCGTCGGGTCGAGTACGAATTGACCGAGCGGGGCCGCCGTTTGATCCCGTTGCTGGACGCATTGATGAAAGCGGGCCAGGCGTTGGATTGCAACGAATGCGAAGATCGTAAGGAAAGCGCCGGTTACTATTGCGACTTCTGCCCGCTCTCGCGCGGCGAACAGACCTTCATTGCCGAACCCGAGATGGATCGCGAACCCGCGCCGGAACCCGTCCGCCGTCAGAAGGACGATTCGATTGTGTTGTTGTGAAGTGGGTCTCGAAGTCGCAGGATAAGTTTTGCCGGTGACCCTCACTCGTCCTGCACCAACGCTTCTTCCGGTTCGTTCGGGATAACCTCTCCGCTCGGCGTAATGATCAATTGATGATCGGGTGTGATGTGCTCACCCTCGATTGTGACTTCTTCGCCTGAGGGCATTGTCACAGGCAAGTGGTCCAGAAAGCGTTCTGCGTCAATGGCTGACATGCAGCCGGTCCCGGCCGCGGTAACCGCCTGGCGATAGACTGAATCCTGCACGTCGCCGCAAGCAAAGACCCCAGGAATATTCGTTCCTGTTGAGTGGCCGTTGGTAATGATATAGCCAACTTCGTCCATATCGATCTGGCCCCTGAACAAATCGGTGTTTGGTCTGTGGCCGATGGCGATAAAGACGCCTTCGCAATCGAAGACCTTCTCTTCGCCCGTTTCGACATTTCGCAAGTGCACGCCTTTTACTCCCTGCTCCGGCGTGCCCAGTATCGCGACCACGTCTGTGTTCCAGATGAACTCGATCTTGTCGTTGTTGAAAGCTTTCTCCTGCATGATTTTCGACGCGCGCAGTTTGTCGCGGCGATGAACTACGAAAACCCGCGAGGCATAACGCGTGAGGAATGTCGCCTCTTCCATGGCTGTGTCACCACCCCCCACCACGACCAGGTGCTTATTTCGAAAGGCGGGCAGAGGGCCGTCGCAGGTCGCGCAAGCAGAAACGCCGTTGCCACCAAATCCGTCCGGCGTCTTTGCTTCGCCGGGAATCCCCAGCCACTTTGCCGAGGCGCCCGAGGCGATGATCAGCGTGTCAGCCTTAATGATTTTGTCGTCGGTATGCAGCGTAAACGGCCGCTCGGAAAGATCGACGCCGGTAATCCACTCTTCCAGAAACTCAGTGCCGAAGCGCTCGGCCTGTTTACGAAACTCGACCATCAGATCTGGCCCCTGAATACCCTCGGAAAAGCCGGGATAGTTTTCGACGTCAGTGGTGATCATCAACTGACCGCCGGGAGTAGTCTGTTTCTCGGTATCTACCGGCGCGTCGATCAGTAACGGATTGAGATTGGCGCGGGCGGTGTAAATACCGGCTGTTAGGCCGGCCGGTCCCGAGCCGATAATCACGACCTGGCGGCGAAGTTCTTCTTTGGCCAAGCTGGGTTGGTCTCCTTCCGTGCGTCCTGGAAGTAACAATCGCAGGAAATGTATTGGCGTTTTCGGTTGCGCGTATAGTATAACTAGGACTGTACGAGTTAGTCGAACCAGGCCGGCCCCAGCCAGACCGTGGCCTCAAATCAGGATCCACATTTCTCGGTTCGGCCACGTTTTTGAGAGGACGTTGATCACAAGCTCGGACGAAAACCATAACAGGGCTTCGGCTCGCCCCATCCGGCGCGTCGCTGTGCTTGGGGCCGGCACCATGGGCCATGGCATCGCGCAGATAGCAGCGGCGGCGGGCTATGTTGTGATTATGCGAGACGTCAATTCTGAGGCGCTGGCGCGCGGCGTGCAATTAATCGAACGGAACCTCACGAAGGCAATTCAACTCGGCAAGATATCTGAGCAGGACCGCGACGAAACATTACGGCGAATTCACGGCACAACGCGGTTGGAAGAGATACGCGCCGCTGACCTGGTCATCGAAGCCGCGCCAGAAAATCTCGAGCTGAAACAGAATCTTCTGCGCGAGGTGGAAATGCTCGTCGATGAAGATTGCGTTTTTGCGACCAACACTTCGTCACTTTCAATCAGCGAGGTTGCCGCCGGCGCATTCCGACCAGAGAACGTGGTGGGCATGCACTTTTTCAACCCCGTCCATATCATGCGTCTGGTTGAAATCGTGGTGGGTGACAAGACTGGCCCGCCGATCACGGCAACCGTGCAGGAAGTCGCCACGCGAATGAAGAAGGAACCGATAATCGTGCGCGATGTTCCGGGATTCGCATCCAGCCGGCTCGGGGTTACGCTGGGACTCGAGGCGATGCGGATGGTCGAGCAGGGCGTGGCCAGCGCGCGCGACATCGACACGGCCATGGAACTCGGTTATAACCACCCGATGGGCCCGCTGCGGCTGACTGACCTGGTTGGTCTGGATGTCCGGTTGAATATCGCGGAATATCTGCACGGAAAGCTGGGCTCGGAAGCGTTTCGCCCACCCGAGATACTCCGGCGGATGGTCAGTGAAGGAAAGCTCGGCAAGAAAAGCGGCGAAGGCTTTTACAAATGGAACGAGCAGGAAAAGGGCCAAAGGGCATATACTACATAAGCTGATTTGATCAAGCGTCGGGGGACATTGAAAGCTATCGTGGCGACTGTTATGAGCACGCCGTATCAAAACGAAGAAAGGCGCTTTGCGCTACGCATGGCATTGCGGCTTCCGATTGTCGTCTCCGGACGTTCGGAAGACGGCGCGGCGTGGAGCGAACCGACTGAAACTGACGATATCTCGACTTCGGGTGCACTCTTTCATCTCAATCAGAAAGTGAGCATCGGAGAGAATCTCTACATCCGCGCTCACCGGCCTGACGGTTCTCCGACCGAGGCCACCGCCACAGTCGTGCGGCTTTCGCCGGCCATCTACGGTACCGCGCGCGTCGGCGTGCAAATCGCTGAACCCGCTGAAAACTGGACCCGCCTGTTTGTGTCCTGGGTGGCCGATGAACAAGCCGGATCCCCCGACGAATCGTCGCCTTCAACATAACTGTCTAACCACAAAGACACAAAGAACACAAAGAGACGCGTCTGCGAAAACAATTGCAGCCAGTTCTGTTTCTCTTTATTCCTTAGTCTCGCTTTGTGTCCTTGGGGTCTTTGTGGTTTACTTTTCCGAAATTCAATCAACGGAAACTGGAGCCAGCAAAGTGAGCCAAAGTTACGAAACTATTCTGCTTGAACGTCGCGGACCCGTCGCCATCGTTACGATCAACCGCCCGGAAAAACGAAACGCGCTTAATATTCAAACCCGCGCCGAGGGCGCCGCGGTCCTTGATGAGTTACGCGCCGACGATTCCATTCGCGTAGTCGTGCTTACCGGCGCCGGTGACAAAGCCTTTATTGCCGGCGCGGACATCGCCGAATTCGCTGAACGCACCGCGATTAGCCAGCGCGAGGTGATGCTGGAGCGCACCCTGTTTAATGCCATCGACGGTTTTCCGAAGCCTATTATCGCCATGGTTAATGGCTATTGCCTGGGGGGCGGTTGCGAGGTGGCCCTGGCCTGTGACATTCGCATCGCCAGTGAGAAGGCTTCCTTCGGGCAACCCGAGATCAATCTCGGCATCATACCGGGCGGCGGCGGCACCCAGCGTTTGACGCGGCTGGTAGGTGAAGGCAAAGCCATGGAAATGATCTTGACCGGCGAAATTGTTGACGCGCAGACCGCGCTTAGTATTGGCCTGGTAAATCACGTCGTGCCGGCGGATCAGCTTGAGACAAAGACGATGGAAATCGCAAGCCGCATCGCTGAAAAAAGTCCGATTGGTTTGCGCCTGGCGAAGGAAGCCATCAAGATCGCCTCGCGTTCGAATCTGGACGAGGGCCTGCGCCGCGAAGTCGATCTCTTTGCCCTGAGTTTCTCCAGCGAGGACAAAGATGAAGGCGTGAAGGCGTTTCTGGAGAAGCGAAAACCTGAGTTCAAAGGTAAGTGATTTTTGGAAGCGTGGGCATTCTGACATGACGAGCGAACTCGGAAGGGAAAAGTGGTCGGTAGTCAGCGACCGCGGATGCGAAGCGACTGGCCTTACTCACGAAGACGCGCGGCGGCTCGTGCACCGGCTGGCAGGCGAAGGGCGACACGGCCTGTGTATTATGAGTGACGAAGCGGCGAGCCGGATAGGCTTGGGTGGTGCCGAAGCAAAGTCACCGAGAAATTCAACCACAGTCCAGGGTTAGATGCCGCGGCTTTGCCGCAGCAACACGGCTTGAGGCTTGCCTCAGCGTCAAGCTGTTTTTTTAGTTCTCTCTCGATAAACTTACGAGTGCCGGAAAGGCGGGGCCATTCCGCACTGGGGAGCGGCAGAGCCGCTAATCGATCATCAACACAACTTTCCCAAAACTCTCATTCGACTCGATCCGCTCGTGTGCTGCGCGCACTTCTTCCATCTGGAAAACCTTATCGATTACCGGCCGCACCGCGCCCCCGGCGAGCAAAGGCACGACGTGCTGCGTGAATAGACGGGTGGCGGTGGCCTTCTCTTCCAACGAACGCGTGCGCAAGGCCGTGCCCATGATACGCAGGCGCTTGCTCATAGCTATCGAGAAATCGATCTCAGCTTTTGAGCCACTCGTAGTGCCGACAAAGATCAGGCGCCCCCTGGTAGCTAACGATTCCAGATTGCCTTTCAAGTAAGCCGCGCCGACCAGATCCAGCACAACATCAACACCTGAGCCGTTCGTCCAACGCTTGACCGCCGCAACAAACTCCATCGGGTCGCCGCTTGCCACAACCGACTCTGTCAAACCGAACTCTTTTGCTCTTTCAAGTTTGTCGGCGGTGCGCGACGTGCCGTAGGCAATCGCACCGGCAGCCTGCACCAATTGAATCGCGGCCGTGCCCACCCCCGATCCGGCTGCGTGAATCAAGACGCGCTCGCCTATCTTTAGTCCGCATTGCGTGAAAAGCGCGTCGTGCGCAGTCATGAAAACTTCGGGTACGGCGGCGGCTTCAGCCCAATCGAGATTTGGCGGAATCGGAGCGAGCGCGCTCTCGTGAACCGTCACGTATTGAGCTTGCCCGCCGCCGCCGATGATGCCGAACACACGGTCGCCGACTTTCCATGTGCGCACTTCATCGCCGACCTCAGACACTTCGCCGGCGAACTCAATGCCGGGAATGTCCTGCGGATAACCCGGCGGCGCTGGATAGCGTCCCATGCGCTGCAGGATGTCCGCGCGATTCAATCCCGCTGCGCGCACGCGCACGCGTACACGGTCGAGTGTTGCGGGCGGCGCATCGGCTACCTCGCGAATCTCTAGGCCTTCGACGCCACCGTAAGAAACGATTGTGACTGCTTTCATGTGTTGGGAAGACTATTTCAAAAGCTCGCGTGCTTCACGAAGAACTTGTTCAGCGGGTTTCAGTTTGGCAGTGCCCGCCCGAATTTCAGCATCGCGTCGACGAATCTCATCAAACCACAATGATTCAGCATCAGCGTCAACGGTTTCGTCTGGATCTTTGACCAGTGCGTGGGTGTGAGTTTGGGCGTCGGACTGGAGCATGAGAGTTTGTTTCGCTTGTTCGGGACACTCTAAGCTACTTGAGTCCCAACATCTTCTTGACCTGTTCAGTACCGTGGCGCCGTTTGCCAAAGTTCTGCGCCCGCGCTTCTAACAAGTCGAGATAGTCAACCAGGTCCTCTAACTCTTCGCGCAGTTCGGCAATCCTCTCGAAAACGTACTTTTGCTCCTGCTTGAAGCGATTCTTCCTCAAACTCATACATTAATGATCGGTGTCTACCAACAACGTCCGCGCCTGCGTCAGCACATTCTCAACATTGAATCCCAAATTCTTCAGCGCCGTATCGCCCGGTGCAGAAGCGCCAAAGCGATTGAGACAAATCACATCGCCTTGGGGTCCAACCCAGCGATCCCAGCCTTGCCGCACGCCGGCTTCGATCGCCAGGCGGGCGGTGATTGCCGGGGGCAGAACTTCATCGCGGTAGTCCTGCGACTGCGCTGCAAATAGTTCCATGCACGGTAGCGAAACTACACGCGTGGGCACGCCGTCCTGCTGCAATCGATCGCGCGCGTCGAGGGCGAGTGAAACTTCGGAACCAGTGGCTATGAGGATGAGTTTCGGAGTGACCCGGTCGCTACCGCTCTCGGTACTGACTGCTTCCGCGAGTACATAGCCACCATCTCGTAGTCCTGCGGCGGAAGCATGAACCTGACGATCGATCAGCGGAACTTTTTGTCGCGTCAAGGCCAGGGCTGTTGGCGCATGGCGTCGCAGAATTGCCAGCCTCCACGCTTCGCGCACTTCATGCACGTCCGCTGGACGAACTACAAACAGATGCGGAATGGCGCGCAGCGCCGCGAGATGCTCGACCGGCTGATGCGTCGGGCCATCTTCACCTAGTCCGACTGAGTCATGCGTGAAAACGTAGATAACCTGAGCTTCAGATAGACAAGCGAGCCGGATCGATGGCCGCATGTAATCGGAAAAGCACATGAACGTGCCGCCGTAAGGAATCAGGCCGCCATTCAGCGCCATGCCTGTCATCGTCGCGCCCATCGCGTGTTCCCGCACGCCAAAGTGAATGATGCGGCCGTCATAACTACCGGCTTCAAAGTCGCCGCCGTCCTTGATGTCGGTGTTGTTAGAGACGCCGAGATCAGCCGAGCCACCGATCAGCATCGGCATATGTGGCGCGAGCGCATTAATCACCTGGCCGCTCGCCACACGTGTGGCGACCGGTTCGGCATCTTCGAAGGTCGGCAAATGACTTTCCCAGTCCCGCGGCAACTCACCGCTCACGGTCGTTTGCCACAAAGCGCCCAACTCCGAGTGTTTCTCTTGATACTGCGTGACCAGTTCTTTCCAATCGCGTTCGAACTCTGCTCCGCGGTCGATCGCCTTTCGAAAGTGTACAAGAGCTTCATCGGGCACAAAAAATTGCTTGTTTTGAGGCCAGCCGAGATGTCTCTTGGTTTCGCGCACTGCTTCCTCGCCGGGCGGGTCGCTGTGGGCCTTGCGTGTCCCGGCGGTCGGCATGCCGTAACCAATCGTCGTCTTGACTGAGATTAACGACGGACGATCAGCCACTGATTGCGCGTCGCGAATTGCCGCTTCGATAGCCGCGAGATCGTTTCCATCTGCGACCGTCGAAGTATGCCAGCCCAGAGATTCAAACCTCTTGGGCACGTCCTCGCTGAAAGCCAAATCGGTAAAGCCTTCGATCGTCACGTGATTGTCGTCGTATAGATAGATGAGCTTGCCGAGTTTCAAGTGGCCGGCGAGCGAGGCTGCTTCCGCTGCGACGCCCTCCATCAAATCGCCATCAGACACGATTGCATAAACGTAATGATCGATAAGCGGGAAATCCTTCTGGTTGAATTTTGCGGCGAGGTGTGCGGCGCCCATCGCCATCCCGACGCCGTTGGCAAATCCCTGGCCCAGCGGGCCGGTGGTAACTTCGACCCCAGGTGTCAAAGCACTCTCCGGATGGCCCGGGGTTTTCGATCCCCATTGGCGAAAGTTCTTAATGTCGTCCAGCGAGAGGTCATATCCCGTGAGATAGAGCAGCGAGTAAAGCAACATGCAGCCGTGGCCCGCCGAAAGCAGAAAGCGATCGCGGTTTTCCCACTTCGGATTCCCCGGGTTATGTCGCATGAACTTTGTCCACAGCACGTAAGCCATCGGCGCCGCACCCAGAGGCAAGCCCGGGTGTCCCGACTTCGCCTTCTGCACCGCGTCAATCGTCAGCGTGCGGATGGTGTTGATGCAAAGTTGATCCATTTCCGGAGTGACGTCGGGTTCTTTTTGCGTTCTCGCGCTCATGATCTTTTCGGTTTCAAGTTTCAGGTTTAAGGTTTCAAGTTTCAAGTTCGCCATACCGGTCCCAAGTCAGCCGATGCGCGGTTAAGAGCAAGCACCAACCTGAAACTTGAAACCTGAAACTTGGAACATCATTTGATTAATTCCTGGTAAAGCTTCTGCTGCCGTTCGACTGCCTCAGCATAACGCGCGTGTCTGGTCATGTTCGCTTTGTAAGCGTCGGCGAACTCAGCTTCGACTGTCTCGATGCTGTCTATCTTGCCCGCAGCTTCGAGCGTGAGCAAGGCCGCCCCGCGGCTTGAAGCTTCGCTGATTCCGGAAATCTCAATCCGCCGCCCCAACACGTCGGCAATCATCTGCGCCCACGCCGGCGATGAAAGTAGAGCATTGCCCGCGGCGACGATTGTTGCTTTGGGGGCGACCCTGTCCAGCGCTTCCGCCAGTAGCGCAAATCTATAACAAACCGCCTCCATGCCGGCGCGCAAAATGTCGATTGGCTCTGTCCGCGCGGTCAGTCCGACAATCGATCCCTGTGCCGAACTCGACCAGCCGGTGGCGCGCTCGCCCGACCAGAATGGCAAGACCGTTAAGCCGTGCGCATCAGGTTCCATCGTTGCCAGCTTCGTTTCCAATTCATCGTCATCGTAACTTAGCGAGAGCGTATCTTTCATCCAGCGATAAAGGCCGCCGCCGTCGGACAGCGCCCCACCGATCACAACCCGATCGCGATCGGCGCGATAGCAGAACAACTCTGACGGCAAAGATGCAGGCGGATTTCCGGAAAACAGCACGCGCATCGCTCCCGAAGTTCCAATCATCAGCGTCACACGGTCAGAGGTGACGCAGCCCGCGCCGATGTTGTTCGCAGCGCCGTCGCCGATTGCCGGGAACCAGGCCGCGCCGTCCAGCAGAGGCCAACGCGAGGCGTAATCCAGGGTAAGCCTCTGAAATGTTTTGCCGGGCTGAGCAACTAGTGGAAGCTGCTCGATCGAAATGCCCAATCCTTCCAACAGCTCTCGATCCCATTCGCACCCGTGCTGATTGAAGAGTCCGGTCGCCGACGCCATCGAGATACTCGTGCTGGCATCGCCGAACAGTCGCAGAAAGAGATAGTCCGAAACCGATAACCACTGCGTGGCCTGTGCGAATATCCCAGGGCGTTCCTGCTTGAGCCACAACAACTTTGCCGGCCAGTAGCTGGGATGAAAACGAGCCCCTGTCCGCGGGTGAGTCCTGCTTTCGTCGAATTTCGATCGAAGCTCTTTGACGGCCTCCGCGGCGCGCGTGTCGGCCCAACCCAGCAGGGGCGTGACCGCGCGGCCCTGATCATCAACGCCCACCAGGCTGTGCCAGAAACAGGTTGGGGCAACGTAATCGATGCGCGAGACGAAACTTTCGGCGCGCGCGACGGCGATGTCCAATGCGCACTCAACGAACTCGATCAGGGCATCAGGGTCGGAATCTGTTCCGCCGGCTAAATCGGCGAATTCATGGGAAAGCGAAACCTGCGAGCCCTCGATTTCATCTCCGCGGCTGTCGAACAGACCTGCGCGCACGCCGGACGTGCGGACGTCAAAGGCGAGCACGACCGGCCCTTCGTGCTCAAGGCGAACTGACGGGCTGAGCAACGCGGTTACTTCCGGCGCGCCCTCAAGTACGACGTCATCGAGTACAGCGCTCATTCACGATTCAGAGAGGCGCGGCCTGGCCCTCATGATTCACAACCTGGTTAGGCGTAATAAGTAAGAAAATAGTACTTGTGCGCCCCTTAGCGCTGGATGCGCGCCGAGCCATCCTTTGCAAATGCTCGTACCTGCTCAACTGTCGCCATGGTTGTGTCGCCCGGGAACGTAGTCAGAAGCGCGCCGTGCGCCCAGCCAAGTCTTAGCGCATCCTCCGGCGACTCGCCGGCAAGCAGTCCGTAGAAGAAGCCTGACGCAAAACCGTCGCCGCTGCCGACGCGATCATGCACGTCAAGATCGCATGTCATCGAGATGTGGGTTTGCCCGGCAACCCAGGCCACGGCTCCCCAGCAGTGCCGGCTTGTGGAATAGACTTCGCGCAGTGTCGTCGCCACCACCTTGATCTGCGGATGCTTCTCCACAGCGCGATCAATCATACCGAAGAAGGCACTCGGATCGAGCTTGGATTTGGCCGCGACTTCTGGCCCGGGAATGCCAAGTCCTCTTTGCAAATCCTCTTCGTTGCCAACGAGTACATCGACATTCTCCACGATGCGCCCGATGACCTCTACGGCGCGATTCTGACCGCCCGAGTTCTTCCAGAGTTTCTCGCGAAAGTTCAGGTCAAACGAGACAACTGCGCCAGCGGCCTTCGCAGCCTGCATCGCCTGAATAATCAATTCCGCGGTGGTAGACGATAGCGCCGCAAAGATCCCTCCGCTATGGAACCAGCGCACGCCTCCTGCAAAAATTTCGTGCCAGTCAATATCGCCTGGCTTTAACCGCGCCGCAGCCTCGTTAGATCGGTTGTAAAAGACCACCGGAGCGCGCACACCGTGGCCGCGGTCGCTATAGACCGTGGCAATGTTCGGGCCACTGACCCCGTCGTGCTCGAAGCGCTTATAGAATGGCTTGACGCCCATGGCTCGCACCCGCTCGGCAACCAGGTCGCCGATTGGATAGTCCACCATCGCCGTCACTATCCCGGTCCGCAGGCGGAAGCAGTCAGCCAGATTGGCGGCGACATTGAACTCACCGCCGCTGACATGAATCTGACATTCGGTCGCTTTGCGGAAGGGAACAATCCCCGGATCGAGACGGTGGACCAGCGCGCCGAGCGATAGAAAGTCGAGCTCTCCCTCGCGAGGAATCTTAAGACCATCTGTCATCCGATTCTCCCTGTCACCGCGCGACGGTCTTTGAAGTCGTACAGCTTACTTAGATTCGTTGGATTCATTTTGCTCTTAGAGTCTGCGACAAAGTGAAGTTTGTCGGACATTGCTCCAGATTTCCTCAAGAGTATTTTCCGCGCCAGCATCGCACAGCACCGTTTTGTAGTCCAGCATTCTCATCAGCACCTTGCTTTGGCCAGGTGATCATTAAGGGGAATTCGTCGAACCAACTGTTTCAACAGTTTGGCGTGAAGCCGTTGAAACGGCTTACTCTCCTTATGCTTCTTGTCACCACCTCGGGAAAGCGAGGTACTGGCGAGACTGGGCCACAGCCTGGAAATTTCCGTGGCCGACGCCTAACCTGGAATGCTAAGCTGTACCGACTTCTTACTATGGAAGCACAAAATCTAAATTGTCCCAACTGTGGTGCGGCGATTTCGTCCGACTCGCCACAGTGTAAGTACTGCGAGTCCAAACTCGCGACGATTGCCTGTCCGTCCTGCTTCGCCATGATGTTCATCGGTAGCAAGCACTGTCCGCATTGCGGCGCCACGGCGGCGCAAGCGACCGCCGCGGAACTGTCGGTGCTGAAGTGCCCGCGTTGCAAGACGAAGATGTCTTCCATCTCTCTGGGCGCGGTGGTCATGCGTGAATGCGAACTATGCGTTGGGCTTTGGGTCGAGGTCGCTGCGTTTGAGAAAATCTGCGCCGACCGCGAACAACAATCCGCCGTGTTGGGCGCGGCCTTGCCGGCGCCGGCTCATCAATCACCATCAAGCAGTGACGCGGAGAAGATTCGTTACGTGCCTTGTCCGCAGTGCGGTCAGTTGATGAACCGGATTAACTTTGCGCGCTGCTCCGGGGTGATCGTAGACGTTTGCAAAGGCCACGGCACCTGGTTCGATCGGGATGAACTAAGCGGGATTGTGCAGTTCATTCGCGGCGGCGGCCTCGAAGTTTCGCGGCAGAAAGAAAAGACTGAGCTCGAGTTTGAAAGGCAACAACTCCGTGCGGAACAACTTGCTGCTGCCAAACGTGACGCGTCGCTGGGGGTTTATTCTTCTGAAGACGAGCGCCTTGGGGGTCTTTCAGCGGCAAGCGGGTTGTTGAAGTTCCTGCTTGAGTAACTTCTCGACATTCTCATGTTCCTGACCCATCGCCCTTCGCAGCGCGAACTTGAAGAGTTCATAGATCAATCGCGTCACCTGCCGCTCTCGTACGATCCAATTGGAATCGCCAGACAATCTCCAGCCGGGTTCAGTGTGGATGAGGCGAGTGCGGTAATAGGTAAAGGCAAGCAAGCATTCGAACGCGCCAGGATCGCCTTGGCCGAATGGCGCCAATTCGACCTTGGTTGGGTGGAACTGTTTCCGCCGGACGCTTCCATCGAGCCGGGAAGCGTCGTCGCCGTACTCGTCCATCACCTGGGATTCTGGTCGCTAAACGGATGCCGCGTCGTCTATGGCGTAGGCGATGTGCAGAGCGGAGCGAACTTTGGTTTTGCTTACGGAACGCTAGCCAATCATGCGGAAATGGGAGAAGAGATCTTCGAGGTTTTCCTGGAGCCCGAATCTGGAGACGTCGTCTACAGAATCCGGGCCGTCTCGAACCCACGCGCAGCATTAGCGCGAATTGGCTATCCCATTACCCGTGTCTTTCAGGAACGCTTTCGTAAGAATTCAATTAGGGCGCTTCGACGAGCGATCCAGGCCGCTTAATTAGGCGTGCGATCGTCATTGCTTTGCTCAGAATCACTCCGGCGGTAGATATCGTAGTTGCTCAGACTCTCAACCTGCTCAAACTCCTGCTCGAGAGCTGCAGTCAGACGGTCCCTTTCCTGCTCGACCTGTTCGTCTTCGTTTTGTAAGTCCTGTTTGACAATCAGCCAGCGGATGTTGCGTTCGCGGGCGATCTTTAGAATTTCTTCCGCGGAGTACGGGTTGACGGTGTGGTCGAACAGCAGCACCGGAAACCGCGGCCGACGGCCGGTCGCGTAATAGAAGGCGTCTTCGCCAGGCAGTATCAAAATACCTTCGTCGCGCGGAATCTCGCGCTCGGTGTAACGAACCAGCTCTTCGAAATTCGGAATCCATTCGCCGCGCACAGAAAGCCCTTTCAACTGCGGCAGCGTCGATCGCTTGACGTCGCCTTCGTCCAGGTTCGCATAGTCCAGACGCTCATGCGACCTGACATAGAATCCGCCTGAGACCAGGAGCGAAGCAACAATTACCACCGTCAGCGGTATCGTCATCCACGACGCGGGTTTCGAAAGGCGCACAAGTTCCGCAATTGAGAACGCCAGCAGAATTATGAACAGCGGCCAGATGGCGTAAGTTGATCCCCAGAGCTGTTGCGACATGAAAGCTCCGTGGATGGCGCCGATGAGGATGAATGGCAGAACCAGCGAAATCCCGCCGCGGCGCTTGATGGTTACGATTGCCGCAACGAAAGAGACGATCAGCAGCACCGGCCAAACCGTCAGCAATCGATCCGCTCTCTCTGACGAGTCATGTTCGCGTAGCAGATAAATCGTGGGCCAGATGAAAGGCGCCGCGATCAGTAACGCTGAAAAGAGCGCTAATGCGCGACTGGCTCTCCGATCAAGCCACCACACTGTGACTCCGACGGCAATCAAAGCAAACCACAAAAGGATCGTCTTATCCGCATAGACCCCAAGCATCTCGGCTCGCGCAGGCGTGCGCCGCGCAGCCGCGAACTCGATTGTCCAGTGCCAGTAGTTGTTCATTCCCGCGGTGAATTGAATCAGCAGCAGTGCGACTGCCAATCCCACGATTGCACCGGCCAGGGTCAAGACGTACCTGCGTACCGATCGATGCCGCAACCGGTCAACCGCTAACGTTGCGATGAGCAAGACAACCGCGCCGGCGAGGAATACCAATCCAGTGTTCTGCTTGACGAATAAAGGAATGACCAGCGCGACGCCAATAAGTAGTAGGCGCGATGAAGATAACGGTTTGAGGTCAAGTTGTTGCAGCAGCAACAGAGCGATGAGGATCGCGAACGTGCAGTCCGGATCGTAGAAAGGATGCGGGAAGACGCAGTAGATTCCCAGAGGGATCAACGGCAGGCTCAAAAGAAACGCAAGCAATCGGGCATGGCTTACCGCGTTGTGCAGGACATTACGCAGGATGCGCCAGGTTAAGACAGTCGAAAGGCCGCCAACTGCCGCGCAGTAGGCCGTTGTGTGCCAGAATACGCGGCCCGCAAACTTGATAAGCGCGGCCTGGATCAGAAACGTCAGAGGGGCGTGGGCAAAAGGAAAGTCTCGATAGGGAACATCGCCCAGTGAAATACGATACGAGTTTTCAAGGACGTAACTGAGATCCCAAAGCACTGCGAGTCTCGAGTTTTGCCAAACGACGATCAGCGCTGTGGCGAAGAAAAGAAATAGAGCTGCGAGCCAATCAGCCCACCGGCGTGACTGTGGCGCAGCGATCGGATCGGACGTTTCGACTGGATTCATTTCGTGGAATTGCTCATTGACCGGGCTGCGAAGACGCAAACCCTACCACATGATACTTCGGATTAGCACCTTGGATCATTTATCATTGACGCTCTCATTGAGTCTTAGAAGTTAATAGATATGAAGTAGCTTGCACAAAGGAGTCGCGCCTATCCAAGTCCCTTTCGTTGATCTAAAAGCTCAATATGCCGGCATCAAGCCTGAGATCGATGCAGCCATCCAGCGCGTCATTGACGGCGCCGGCTTTATTCTGGGTGAGGAAGTTTCGCAATTTGAAAAAGCGCTCGCTGCGACCGCCGGAGCCAAAGATGCGGTGGGAGTTTCTTCCGGAACCGGGGCGTTGCTGCTTGCTTTGCTGGCGGTCGGGGTTAAGCCGGGCGACGAAGTGATAACCAGCGCCCATACTTTTATCGCGACTGCTGAAGCGGTTTCTCGAATTGGGGCCTGCCCCGTCTTTGTAGACATCGACCCACGCACTTACAACATAGATCCAAATAGAGTCGAGAGTGCGATTACGGAACGCACGAAGGTCATCTTACCCGTCCATCTGTATGGTCAGCCGGCGGAATTGAAACCGCTGCGAGACATTGCCACCCGTCACGGGCTGAGACTGATCGAGGATGCCGCGCAAGCGGTGGCCGCGGAATACGAAGGAAAGCGCTGTGGAGGCATCGGTGATCTCGCCTGCTTTAGCTTTTATCCAAGCAAGAATCTCGGCGCCTACGGCGATGCCGGAGCGGTGACCGGCAACGACGAATCATTGCTGGCTAAGGTGCGAAAGTTGCGCGACCACGGCAGGATTTCGAAGTATGAGCACGATGAACTCGGCTTTGGCCAGCGGATCGACGCGCTCCAGGCGGCCATTCTGGCGGCGAAACTGCCACATCTGGAGGCGTGGACCGAGGCCCGCCGTTCACACGCTCGGCTTTACAACGAACTGCTGTCCGGCGCGGATGTCCAGACACCTTTCGAATCTGAAAATGTTCGTCACGTCTATCATCTTTACGTAATCAGGACACCGCGTCGCGACCAACTGCTGCAACATCTGAAGGAGAAGGGAATCGACGCCGGCATTCATTATCCAATCCCGGTGCACCGGCAGCCTGTTTATCTGAAGCTTGGTTATGGAGACGTCTCGTTGCCGATCACGGAACAAGCCGCCGGCGAGATTCTATCGCTGCCGATGTATCCAGAGCTCCGCCCCGAACAGATCGAGTTTGTGGCGCAAGCGGTTAAAGAGGCATAAGTTCCCCTCTCGGACAGAAAATTGCGACGCCGGGAAAGAGTTGTATGGGATCTTCGTTGTCGAAATCGTGAGGTCGTTCCGGCGGAATCAGAATTTGGTGGAGCCGAGGGGGATCGAACCCCTGACCTCATGAATGCCATTCATGCGCTCTCCCAGCTGAGCTACGGCCCCGTTGTCTTTCGGCCAACGCATTTGGCCTGATATGGTGCGAGCAATGATAGAGGAGAATTAGTTTGGACACAAAGCGAGACGGCAGCGTCCTTCTTTGATAAGCGGTGTTCAGAGTACCGACTTTAGTCGGGCTCTCTTATCAAGCGAGAAAGAACCCAACTGAAGTTGGTACTCTAAACGCCGTGAAATTAGGACACCTCGCTTACTGCTTACAGCTCACTGCTCACAGCTCACTACTTGTACTACCATCGCCAGTTCACGCTATAGACGCGCGCCAGCTCATCCAGATATCCCGTCAGCCTGGCCCAGTCTCTGCGGGCGTCCTGATCATTCCTCAGGCGATTGCGCCGCATGAACTGATCGACTTGCGCGGCGCGATTGAGCACCATCTGCACGTCACTCGCCGTTGATTTGTGACTGTCGAAATGATCGTGCAGGAGTTTCGTCTCTTTGTAGAACTCTTTCACGAAAGAATTAATGTCGTCCTCGCTCCGGGTCCCGTCGAGGCGACTCTTGTCCAGCGCGCGATCCAGACTCTTGCGAAACTCGTCTGACTGGCTTTCGATGCGGTGAATAATTTCTTCCACCTGTTTGTCGCTGATGCGATAGGGCAGGTCGGCGAAAGGAGGCGTACGCCCTTCCGCACTCCATTGCCAGGAAATGTTGTAAGCATTAGCCAGCAGTTCCAGGTCGCCTCGCAACGTGGCCCAATCGCCCTGCACGCGCGCATCAAGCGGGTGACGAACCATGAAAGCATCGATTCGCGCTGCGCGGTTGAGCACCGATTCGACGTCAGCGGCGGTCGACTTGTGATGATCGAAACGGTCGTCCAGACGCTTCGTCTCTTCCTCGAACGCTTTGACATAGGCGTTGATATCGTCTTCACGTTGGGTGCGATCAATTCGGCTCTTGTTAAGCGCCTTCTTGAGGCTGTCGCGAAAAGTGCTGGTCTTGCTCTTGATTCGATCCAGCAGCCGGGCAACTTCGCGATCGCTGATCCGATATGGTTGGCCGGACACCTGGGCGCCGGCACTCGAAACCAGCGCCATCAATACGACGAGACTGAAAACGAATAAGAATATTTTGGTTCGCATGGCAGGTATTTTAGCATTCGTAAATCGCGGTGGGCTAAGTCTGGCGCGCAAGAATGTTGCCAAGGAGCCCAAATGTTGTTAGCAGATCAATTTGTGACAGAAGCAAAGTACAGATTGATCGGTGAGATAAAATCGATGTTTCGTTGTTTCTCAAACAGCCTGCCTGGCAGGCGTTAGAGTCAAGCCCCAGGCGAGGCTTTGCGAGCCTGGGGGAACGGAAGCATGCAAACGGTCAGCCTGCGAAGCTGGCGGCAGAGGCTAAGCAAATGTCCTACACAAATCTTCTTTATCACATCGTGTATGCGACGAAGGGGCGCGCTCCGCTAATTACCAAAGCGCTACGCCCCAGATTGCACGAATATCTTGGAGGGACAGTGCGCGGTTTAGATGGAGTTGCTTTTGAAGTCAATGGCACGTCCGACCATGTTCATTTGCTGGTGAGAATCAAGCCGGTCATTTCAGTTTCAGAATTTATGAGCAAGTTGAAATCCAGTTCCTCCCATTGGGCCAAGAGACAGACACAGGACCGGTTCGCGTGGCAGGCCAGGTACAGCGGCTTCACGGTAAGCGAGTCACAGGTTGATCGAGTTAGACATTACATACGCAATCAAGAAAAGCACCATCAAAGGATTTCATTCGAAGAGGAGTTCAAGTTACTGCTTCGAGCGCATCGGCTTGACTTCAATGAAGCGCATCTCTGGAGTTAATTCTTCTGTCGCCAGCTTCGCAGGCTTTGCGCTCGTGTGCGGGTTCGGTTCCCCAGGCTCGCCGAGCCTCGCCAGGGGCTATCATTCTGACGCCTGCTGCGCAGGCTCGCCTCGATTCAGTACCCATTTCCATTCCGACGCGCCCTGGCACATAACTCCTTCGCCGCCTCAGGCCAGGCTGGAAACTGAAAAGTGAATCCGGATTCCAGCAGTTTTGTGGGAATGACACGCCGGCTCTTGAGAATGAGTTCGGTTTCGCTTTGCAGAATGAAGGCGCCGAGTTCCAGCATCCATTCAGTCGCCGGCAA
Organism: Pyrinomonadaceae bacterium; assembly: GCA_041497335.1. Taxonomy (GTDB): domain Bacteria; phylum Acidobacteriota; class Blastocatellia; order Pyrinomonadales; family Pyrinomonadaceae; genus UBA11740. The sequence goes on from JBGQGG010000011.1 coordinate 51,024, forward strand.
CCCGAAAGGCATGCCCCATGCAGATCGCAGCACGCGCATGAACTCGGAATTAGCCAGAGGGTTAGGCGCGGCGAGGTTGACGGGGCCTTCGAGTTCTTCGTGCTCGATTAGCCAGAGCACGGCCCGGGCAAAATCCTGATCGTGAATCCAGGACATGTACTGTCTGCCGTCTCCGGCTTGTCCGCCGAGTCCAAACTTCACTAGTCGCAAGATAGTGTCGAAAGGCGAGCCCGGATCCGGATTCATCACGATCGCAGAACGCATTGCGACCCGGCGCGTCTGTGGCGTGGGCGAATCCTTCAGCGCGCGTTCCCACGACGTTGCGACCTCGATGCTGAAGCGCCACATGTCTGGCGCGTTTGGTTCTGAGCCGCCAATAATTCCCGCGGCTTCGTCGTTCGCGGCGTCGTATCGGTGCGCATAGATGGTGGCCGTGCTGGCCTGGAGCCAAACCCGCGGCGGTTTCCACGCTTGCGCAATTGCGTCACCGACGACCTTCGTCGATTTCAATCGAGAGTCGGTGATGATCTTCCGATTCTCTTCGGTGTAACGACATTGGACGCTTTGCCCGGCCAGGTTGATAATCGCGTCGGCTTCCTCAAATTCCGACACCCATTTGCCGAGCGTCTCGCCATCCCATTCGGCAGTGCGCCACAATGCCTGGCCCGGCTTGCGACTTAGAACGACGACCTCGTGTCCGCTCGCGTGAAACGCGCGCGCGAGCACGGTACCAACCTGCCCTGAACCTCCGGGGATGATGATCTTCATCAGCGCCTCTATTCTCCAACTCGCCCATCTAGAAACTTGTGCCTGTACCGTTCTGCCGGCAACGAACAGCTTTCATACTTGCCGAAGAAGCTATATCGATGTCGCGCGATAAGGTCATAGCATCGATCGGATTGGAAACAGGTTCACGCACAGCATCTCAAGTCTTTCATTTTGAACGGGCCCGGCTCGGGGAGTCCGCGGCGTATCTGCTCGTCAGTGAAACTACGCTTTGGAAAAAGGTCCACCGGCAGCGGATCGCACGCTAACGCCGGTTCCACCACACCCTCCGAAAGAATGCGCACCTGGGCACGAGCAACCAAAGGAACTTTCATAGTCAACTCCCAGAAGCGCGCCAACACGTAATGGAACCAGACCGGCATGCGCACCATCCAAATTGTCTTGCCGGCAATTCGCGCGACGCGGCGCACGGCCTCGCTTAGATACAGTTCCTCAGCGCCGGTGATCGCGACTGTGTTGCAGCTTATTCTGTCTTCAACCAATGCCGCTCGTAGCACCTCAATCAGGTCTTCGATGGCCAGTGGTCGGATTCGCTTCTCTTTCAGTCCGACCATCGCGAAGAGAGGGAAGGTGTGAACCGCATGGCTTAAGTGATCTAGCATGTGGTCGCCAAGGCCGTAAACCATACCGGCCTTGATTATGGCGTAGCTAAGCCCGGAGTCGCGGACGATCTCTTCCGCCGCCCACTTTGATTCATGGTATGCCGAGCCGCAATTAGGCGCGCTCGAAGGAAGCTCATCAGCAAGACCTTCTTGACCCCCGCCTGTTGCGCCGCCTTAACGACATTCCTGGTGGCTTCAACGTGAACCTTCTGATAGGTCTGCTCTCCTATCTCACGGTTGATCCCTGCGCAGAGAACTTTTTTGAACGTGTTCAGGAAAACGTGGTGCAGACTTTAGTTCAACATGCCTCTGTTGCTGGCTGCGCAGGCTCGATGCTTGTCAATAACTGACGTGAGCTGCGCTCACGTGTGCGGGCGGGCGAGCCGCCCGCGCTCCCAGCTCAAGGCTTCAATCCGATCTTCTTCACCAGCTCCCCGAATCGAGGATCTGAACGAACGCTATCGAACATTGGCTCCACCTTGAGCCAGGCGAGAAACAAACTGTGCTGTTCACTCGCCTCATTCAGCAAGCTCATAGTCGTCTCTATGTCGCCGAGTCCGGCATAGATCAAAGCAAGGTTATAAGGTGAGACGTATCTGCCGGGTGGCTGTTGAGTTAACTCCTCGATCATTTTGATAGCGCCGTCTTTGTCTCCGGCCCGGGCATAGGCGTGACCGAGAAGCCCATTCATACCAACGCCGCCTCCTGAGTATTCAATGGCCTTACGAAGTTCCGCTATCGCTTCGGGGTAACGGCCCAGCTGAACATACGCAGTGCCCAGAAACATGTGCGCCACGGCGAAGCCCGGTTCCATCTCGAGAGATCTCTGATAGTGCTTGATTGCTTTCTCGTACTGTCGCGCAAAATAGTAGGCCCAGCCGACCTCGGTGTTGATGATCAAAGCCAGCGGATCGAGTTCGCGCGCCAGCTTCATCTCGGCAATGGCGTCTTCGTGACGACCCATCGCCGCCAGCTTGAATGCATGCCAGTGATGAGCCGTGGCATATTTCGGATTCAGCTTGATCGCTTTCTTAAATTCCTTTTCCGCGGCCGCCCATTTCCACTCATAGACATAGAGAATGTAGGCCAGCGAGTTGTGCGCTTCGGCGAGTGAGTCGTCCAGTTCCAATGCGTTGACCGCAGCCGCCTTGGCTTTCGGCATGACATGATCCGGATACTGGGCGGTATAAAACCCCAGCAGGATGTACGAGTCCGCCAGTCCCGCATAAGCCAGCGCGTAATTCGGGTCGACTTCGATCGCTTGCCGGAAATGTTCGATGCCCTTCAGAAAGTTTTCTTCAGTGCGCTTGTTCCAGTAGAAACGCCCTTTCAAGTAGTGCCCGTACGCCTCGGTGTCGTGAGTGTGGCGCTTGGTCAAGCGCTTTCGCTCTTCGCCGCTCAGCTTCGAAAGCAACTTTTGCGAAATCTCCTTTGAGATCTCCTCCTGCACCTCAAAGATGTCCGCCGGCTTCCGGTTGTATTGTTCGCCCCAGAGCTGCGATTCGTTGGCCACATCAATCAACTCAGCATTGACGACCAGACGTTCGCCGAAATGCAGGACTCGTCCGGTAAGCACGGCCCGCACTCCGAGCTCGCGTCCAACCTGCTGCGGATCTAAATTCGGACCTTTGTAGCGAAAGACTGTGCTGCGCGGAACCACCCGGAGTTTCGGCAGTCGCGTGAGCGCGTTGATAATGCTCTCCGTGATGCCATCGCTGAAATACTCCATCTCTGCATCGGGACTGACATTCACCAGAGGCAGGACGGCCAGCGAGTGGATTACTCCACGGGAAGTTCTTTTCCGCGCGGGCGTCGCCAGCGATGACGTGGTGAGCGTGCGCGCGGTATTGCCGGCAGATGTTTCGGTTTGAACTGAGCCGGTATGAGCATGCCCCGGCAGGATGACCGTTTCGCGCTCGCCCATCGCCGCTTCAGCGATCAGTGCCGTCCCGTCATTTCGACAAAAGTTCAGACTATCGTCTGTGAAAAGTTCCCGGCATGTGGGGCAGCGCTTCATGACTTGTTTATGTTCGCGGATCTCAGGTGAAGTGCGCTTACAAAATCAATTCGACGCCTTCGGGTGCCAGCGAGTATAAACAATCCCTGGGGGTAAAACTAACGCGGCTGTGGTAGTGGCTCATCTTCAGAGCGGCCGTCCCGCCCGCGACTCACCCGGTGCGCGTGCCACAATTCGTACTTCACAGTTCTCTAGTTGTGATAGATTCTGCAAACTCAAAATGGACCGTCGCGACTTTCTCAAATCGAGCGCTGCCTTTGCTGCCCTTACGCTGGAATCGAAGCGTGCTTCCGGTATAGCACCGAGCCCGGTGGCCGACGAGAAACTGAAGCTTGTCGGACCTCCTGCTGCAGGCCGCCTTGTCCTCCCGATGAATCGCAACTGGCGCTTCAGTCCGCAGCGCGTTATTCCAAATGACACGGCGCGTAATTTCGACGACTCGCGTTTCGAGGTCGTCACGATTCCGCACACAAACAAGAATCTTCCCTGGCATAGCTTTGACGAAAAGTCTTACCAGTTTGTTTCAATCTATCGCCGCCGTTTCCGTCTGCCGCGTGAAGCCCGTGGCCAATGCGTCTTCGTTGACTTCGAAGGAGCTATGACCGCTACGACGGTCTGGATCAATGGTCAGCGTCTGGGTGAATACAAAGGCGGCTACACGCCCTTCTCGTTCGATCTGACTCTTCACGTAGATTGGGACCGCGAAAACGTACTCGCCGTTGAACTGGACTCGACTGAGCGGGCCGACATTCCCCCGTTCGGCGGTGAGATTGATTACTTGACCTTCGGCGGAATTTATCGTGACGTGTCGCTGCGGCTGGTTTCGTCATGGCATATCGAAAACATTTCCGTTCGGCCCAGAGATGTGCTCACGGATCACCCGAGCGTAGATGTCGCCTGCTTCGTGACGATGCCGCCAACTCCGCCCGCGGGTCTGACGTTGGAAGTGGAGTTGCGGGATGGAGATCGGGTGGCGGGAACGGGCCGGCGTTCGCTGGATGCCCAACCTGACGCGAGACATGACGAAGCAAACGAATATCTGGTGCCGCTCACCGGCCTCGGGCGCGTTGAGCATTGGGATCTGAATACTCCTCGACTTTACACTGTTGTGGTTCGTCTCATGGCGGACCACAGCGCGGTCATCGACGAAGACCGCCGGCGCATAGGTGTTCGCGAAGCCCGCTTCACCGAACACGGGTTTGAGCTCAACGGCAAAGTGGTCAAGCTTCGCGGACTGAATCGTCATCAGACTTTTCCCTGGGTGGGCGCAGCCATGCCCGCGCGCGGGCAGCGACGCGATGCTTACATCTTGAAGAAAGAGCTTAAGCTCAACATCGTTCGCACCTCGCACTATCCGCAATCAACACATTTTCTTGACGCTTGCGACGAACTGGGTCTGCTGGTGCTGGAAGAGATCCCCGGCTGGCAACACATCGGCGATGGAGCCTGGCAGGATCTCGCGGTGGACAACGTGCGACGCATGGTCCGGCGCGATTGGAACCATCCTTCGATCATTCTCTGGGGCGTGCGCATCAACGAATCACAAGACAATCACGCGTTCTACACGCGAACTAATATGCTGGCGCATCAGCTCGATCCGACCCGTCCGACCGGTGGCATTCGTTATGACTACAATTCGGAGTTTCTGGAAGACGTCTTCACGATGAACGACTTTGGTTTTCCGCTGAGGCCGCCGAACCATCCGCTCTATCTGAACACCGAATTCATCGGACACACCTACCCGACCAAGATGAGCGACACGGGCGAGCGTCTCACGGAACATTCGCTCAGGCACGCGCGCATTCACAATCAGCTTGGCTCAAACGCGCAATACGCCGGCGGCATCGGCTGGTGCGCATTCGACTATGACACGCACAACGACTTCGGCTCGGGCGATCGGATTTGTTATCACGGGGTGAGCGACATCTTTCGTCTGCCGAAACCCGCTGGCTACTTCTACCAGGCCCAATCCGATCCGGCCAAGGAGATAGTTTTGGAGCCGTGCTTTCAATGGTCGGCGAAAGGTGATTGGACCAGTGGATTTGGGGTCCGCGCCGCAGATGGCAGCCTTACCACACCCAACGCCGTGGTGTGGTCGAACTGCGATCACCTTAAGTTCTATGTCGGGCAGAAGATGGTTGCTGAAGCTGATCCCGGCCGGACGAACTTTCCCAATCTTCCGCACCCGCCATTTCAGGTTAATTTGAATCGCACGCCCACCCAGGACCTGCGTATCGAAGGTTACGTTGCCGGGAAAAAAGTCGTCGAGAAAAAGTATTCGAGTCGCGGGATCGAACAGCAGTTCCTGGTCCTGCCCGACGACACGACGTTGATTGCCGATGGCGCAGATGCGACCAGAGTGGTGCTGAAGGTCGCAGACGAATTTGGAAACTTACTTCGTTATGCGACCGCGGCGATCGCTTTCACGATCGATGGTCCGGCAGAGATTATCGGCGATAACCCCTTCAGCTTGATGGGAGGCTGTGGTGCCATCTGGTTGCGCGCCGGCCATAAGGAGGGCACAGCGCGTCTGGTGGCAAAACATCAAGCGTTGGGCTCGCGCGAGGTGCTGATTAAGATCGTAGCGGCGGAGCCCGAGCGTGTTTAGTTTGTAGGCCGGCAGGTTACGGTAATTCACATGAACGCAGAAAGCCTTTTCGATCGGTTGTTCCTGCCCGAGCGGGCGGTGAGAGCGGCCGTACTCTATGATCATCGTGAAATCACTTATCAGCAATTGCACAATCTGACCCTCCGCACGGCAGAATCTTTGAATGCGCTCGGCATAAACGGCGGAGATCGAGTTGGAATCTTACTGGCAGACTCGCCTGAATTCATCGCATCGTTTGTGGCCGTCATCTCGCTTGGCGCTATCGCGGTGCCAATCAACCTGGCTCTGCGCCGCGAAGATCAATTGTTCATTTTGAAAGACTGCGGCGCTTGCGCGGCGATCATTGAGGCGAAGGCAGCAGAGACTTTGTTCGAGGCTTCCGATATCCAGACTGACTTGAAGAACCTGCTCGTTGTTCACCGCGAGGCCGAATCTGGGCAGTCAATCGCGGGAATGAATGTGCAGGACTTTGATAGCGTTCGGCAACGCCGGCTCAATCGCGAGTTTCCAGTTCATGAGAACGAAGATGCGGATGCCTTCATTCTCTACACGTCAGGCAGCACCGGCGAACCGAAGGGCGCGGTGCACAGCCAGGCGGACATCTTTTACACGAACGAAACTTTCTGTCAGGAAGTCCTGGGACTGCGCGAAGGCGATCGGTTGTTTTCTTCTTCGCGCTTGCCGTTCGCCTACGGGCTGGGCAACAGCTTTACTTTTCCGTTGCTCAACGGCTTTACCACGGTGCTTTGCCGCGAGAAGCCCGCGCCGGAAATCATCAGTCGCGTATTTCAGGAATCTCGGCCCACGATCTTTTTCGGCGTGCCCGTGGTTTATAGCATGCTGCTGGAGCATCATCGCAAGGGCAACGATCTGGACACTTCGAGTTTGCGCGTGTGCGTATCGGCGGGCGAGGCCCTGCCGGCGCAATTGGGAGAAGACTGGGAGAAGACTTTCGGCGTCGAAGTTCTGGACGGCATCGGCTCGACAGAGATGCTGCACATGTTCATGTCGAACCATGAAAGCGATGTGCGCTATGGCACCAGCGGAAAACTGTTGCGCGGTTATGAAGCGCGGCTGGTTGATCATGAGGGCACGCCGACGCCCCCGGATGAAGCGGGAAATCTCTGGATTCGCGGGGCGAGTGCGGCCCTACGTTACTGGCAGCGGCCAGAGACAACTTCCGAAACATTCGTGGATGGCTGGGTGCGCACCGGCGATCTTTATCGTCGCGACGCGGATGAATTCTGGTGGCACATGGGGCGCAGCGACGATTGTTTCAAGCCTACCGGGCAGTGGGTTTCGCCCGTTGAAGTCGAGAATGTTCTGTTGCGGCATGAGGCGGTGCGCGCCGCCGCGGTAGTGGAGGGGTTCGACGAGCATGAATTGTCGTGTGGGTGCGCCTTTGTCGTAGTGACGGACGACGAAACGAACGCGGCCGAACAGGAACTGCGCGCGCTCTGCGAAAGCGCACTGCCCCGATTCAAGCAGCCGCGTCGTTATTTTTTTGTTTCCGAGTTGCCTTACACTGCGACCGGAAAGGTGCAGCGGTTCAAGCTAAGGGAACAACTTAGGAAAGTCCAAAGCCCAAAGTCTAATGTCTAAAGTCTGTCGACCGGCACGGAGTGATTTTGGATTTGGACTCCCTCTCCCAATGGGAGAAGGGAGAATCAACCGGCATTCGTGACTTTCGACATCGGACGTTGGACTTTGGACAATGAAGCGATATGAACGAAAAAAGTATCCAGGAAACGTACGCCCCGAACATGGCGTGCTTTGGCTGCGGTCCCGCGAATGAAAAGGGCTTGCACATTCGCAGCTTCCCACAAGGCGACGAGGTTGTTGCGACTTTCCAGCCTGAGACTTATCAAGAGGCTTTCCCGGGAATGTTGAGTGGCGGCATCATCGGCACTCTGCTGGATTGTCACTGCAACTGGGCGGGGGCCTATCACTTGATGAAGAAGGGCGGATTGGATCATCCGCCCTGCACGGTCACTTCCGATTACGCGATCAAATTGCTGCGGCCTACGCCAACGGACCAGCCCGTGGAGTTACGCGCGCGCGTGGTTGAGTCAACCGACGACCGCGCGATTGTCGAAGGCGAGCTAATTGCGCACGAGAAGGTTTGCGCTAAGTGTCGTGGAACGTTCGTGGCTGTTAAGCCCGGGCATCCGGCTTATCATCGCTGGTGATTTGGAGTGCGCCGACTAGTCGCCGCTTTGGTTTGGAGTACCGCCTTTAGGCGGAACTTACTTCCTCTAAGACCGCCTAAAGGCGGAACTCCGAACAATCCAAAGCCTTGTCACTTCTCTTTCACTTAACCACAATCTTTGTTTTTCGCTGTTCCTTATCCACCGCCACATAAATCACTTCGGCTTCGGTAACGCGCACGCGTTCACTGGGGCCTCCGTAACGCTCTGCCTCGACCACGACGCGCACGGTTATTGAAGTCGTGCCAATCCTCAGCGTCTCGGAATAAAAACTAACCAGGTCGCCGACGAAGACCGGGGCGTGAAAAATCACTTCGCGCATGGCCACCGTCACAAAACGATCCATGCCCGTGTGCCGGTGCGCTTCGATCGCGCCGGCCATGTCGATATAGCTGAGAATGACGCCGCCAAAGATCGTGCCCTGCGAATTGGTATCGCGGGGCAGCATCGCGATGCGGATTGCCGGATCAGAGTTCATGTCAGGAATAGTAAATCGTTAACCGTCAATCGTAAACGGAGGAGAGACACTCGCCCACTGTAGTCGCACCTGGAACAAACCACACGAGGCGGTGTCTAAGCCGGCGGTTGCAGAATTCCCACGCAAAGAGAGGTTTTCATTATGTTCGAACTCTTCGAAATGATTCTTGCTTCCCCGATCGGCGCGTACATCTTCGCTGGTTTTCAGGACTCGCTCTACGCCATAATTATTGCGACAGATTGCGATGATTGCGGTTTTAACGACCTCGGCAAGCTGCTTTTTGGAGGGGTGATTGCGGCGATACTGGTGGGCGTCGTGATTTCTATCCTGGTTCGCCGCATAAAAGAGAAGGCATCGGCTTCGACAGAGTTCGTTTCGATCATGTCGAACGATCGAAGACCATAACTCAGGGTTATCTCAAGACGCGAACGGATACCAGGGCGTGTTACGAAAGATCCAGAAGAAGATCAGGAGCACGAGCCAGGCCCAAAGATAGATCGGCGGGATGAAGACCCTCCGTTGAGGCTGGCCGGTGAGCGCGCTCTTTGTGAACCCCAGAAAGCCGTAGACAATGAAAGGCAGCGTCAAGACCATTAAGGGATTGAACTTGAAGGCCGCGATCGGATGCAGATGCAATAACTGATGGAATGCGCGCGTCGAGCCGCAACCCGGACACTGGAAGCCGGTCAACGTGCGAAAAGGACACTTGGGGAAGAAATCAAAGTTCGAGGGATTGAATGCAAACAGAAAAAGTCCCACAGCGGCCAGTCCCAGCCAAATAAAAGCCGCGAGGGCCAACTGCCGGGTGCGATCCGTGGTCGTCTCAACAAAATGAAATCCGGTCATGATCTGAAATCCGCAGCCGACTCGGGAAGAACATGAGCCGCTGCGGAATCTTTGCTCGCAGCTTGATCCGGCAAACTAACCGTTTGCCTTCAAAGCAGGTCTTTTGGCCGTCAGAACCAACCCTTCCTGCCCTGGATGTAAGTTCTCACAAAGTCTTCATCAGGCTTCGTCAGATACATAATTCCTTCTACGATTCCGATGATACTCATGATGGGAGCGCCAAGGCCGCAAGTCAACAGCGACACCAACAACATAATGACGCCTTCTGTCGTGTAGCCAAGGACGAACTTATGAATTCCAAGGGAGCCGATTAGAATCGCGCAGATGCCCGCGGCAATCTTCTTGTCAGCCCCCAGCTGCTTCCAATCCTGCATCGCCTGCTGGCCGTACATCGGGGTTGGTGGCTGGATGGGCTGATAGCCGGCCATAGCAGGGAGGGGCGCCTGACACTGCAAACAAGTTTGCGTGTAGTCGTCGTTCTGGGCGCCGCATTTGGTGCAAAAAACAGGCATCGTATCTAAGACCTCAAGTTGAATCGGGGAATCCTCCGGCGGATTGGGAGGATTCCCCTATCGTATCCAAGCGGCTTGATGTTGGCGGACAAGCGGACACTGCACCGACAAACGGCGCCTTCCCGAGTGCTGCCAGAGTGCCCGCGCTGCTTGTCCAAGTACCTAACGCCACTCGGTGACTATCGTCGCGCGATTACTAGCGATTGCCCATCGCGCTCAAGCCAACACCCAGTATCAGCATGATCACGTAGATCAGAATGCACAGCACGCCAAGTCCGATGGCGATGAAGCTGAACATCTTGGCTTTCTTGGACGAGTCCTGCGCGCCGGCGACATCGCCCGCGGCCACTTTGCTATTAACTTGTGCGGCAAAGATGATTGCCGGGATCGCCAGCGGCCAGCAACAGAATATCGAAATAATGGCAGGTACCATGTAGTTCGGTACAGTTGCCGATCCGCCAGCCGGCGGCGGAGTCCAGTTTTGCGACATTAGTTTAGTCTCCTACTTTTTTTGATTTCCCACTGCGAGCTTTTCCAAAAACGAGGCCTGCCTGAAGTAATCCCTGCGTACTCTTATGCAAAACCCGGAGAGCGCACGCGACGGTGTCTTTCCCGGAGTAATCATGTTGAATTCTTGGCTCTTTTTTTTGCGTTTCGACCGCAAATAGCGATGCATAACTAACAAAAGACATGCTCGATTGTCAATCTAATTCATGAAATAAACACCGATCATCGGCCCCGCTGCCTGCCAGAATGATCGAACCTTCGCCGGCACGCGATTGACTACGCAAACAGAGATCGAGGATAGTCTGAGCCGGTCACAACTGGCTTTTGTCGACCCGGGTGTTGGTTACCTGGGCCTTATTCCGGCCCCAATTTGAAGCAGTGAAACAGATTCTCCAGAACCTCAAAACAGGCGCGGTAACAGTGACGGACGTCCCGGCGCCAGTCGCGCGCCCGGGATTTGTGATGGTGCGCACAGCCGCTTCGCTGATTAGCGCCGGCACTGAGCGCATGACCGTGGAAGCCGGACAGAAAAGTCTGCTGGGGCGCGCGGTCGAACAGCCTGCCCTCGTCAAACAGGTTATTCAAAAAGCGAGAACTGAAGGAGTTCTGAATACAATCGATGCGGTTCGGTCAAAGCTGGGATCACTGGTTGCGTTGGGTTACAGCGCGGCCGGCACAGTGATCGAGGTGGGCGACGGTGTCACGGAGTTTCACCAGGGCGACCGGGTGGCGTGCGCCGGCGTTGGTTATGCGTCGCACGCGGAAGTTCTGGCGGTTCCCAGGAATCTGTGCGTTCGTTTGCCGGAGCAGGTCAGTTTTGAGGCGGCGTCGTTTAGCACTCTCGGAGCAATCGCGCTGCAAGGTGTGCGACTGACAGAGCCGACTTTGGGCGAATCCATCGTGGTGATCGGTCTCGGCTTAATCGGGCAACTTGCGGTGCAGTTGCTCAAGGCGAATGGTTGTCGGGTATTCGGCATCGATCTCGATGCCGGCAAGATCGAATTGGCGCAGCGGTCCGGGGCGGATGCGGGCTGCGCTCCCGATCATGACGCGAACCGGCGCGTAGCGGAATGGTCGCGCGGTCGTGGGGCAGACGCCGTGTTGATTGCCGCCGCAACTCCGTCATCGAACCAGCCGGTCGAACTCGCGGGCGAGATCTCGCGGCCGAAAGGACGGGTCGTGGTGGTAGGCGCAGTCGGACTGAACATTCCGCGCAAGCCTTATTACGATCGCGAGCTCACGGTCAGGATCTCGATGTCCTATGGCCCGGGCCGCTACGATCCGGAATATGAAGAGCGTGGGCACGATTATCCATTCGGTTATGTGCGCTGGACCGAAGGGCGGAACATCGAAGCGTTTCTGGATCTACTGGCCGAAGGCCGGGTCAACGTCGAACCCTTAATCACACACCGGTTCAAGCTCGCGGAAAGCGAACTGGCCTATCAATTGATCACCAGCAATGAACCTTATCTGGGCGTCGTTTTGCAGTACGACACCGGACGCGAGCTGGAAAGTCGAATTCCCCTCGCGGCGAAAACATCTGCGCCGGTGGCCAGTGTCCGCCTCGGTTTGATTGGCGCCGGCGGTTATGCGAAGGCGATGCTGCTGCCGAACTTCAAATCTGCGGGTGCGGAGTTTCAGTCGATCGCGACTGCGTCAGGTGTGACTGCGCGGTCGGTGGGAGAGCAACACGGATTTCGCTATTGTGTGTCGCGGGCCGAAGAAGTAATCGATGACGAGGAGACGAATCTGATTGTTATCGCCACGCGACACGACACGCACGCAAGTTTGGCCCGGAAGGGATTGGAGCGCGGACGCCACGTTTTTGTCGAAAAGCCGCTCGCTTTGAACGAGGAAGAACTGTCAGGCGTGGTGGCCGCGGCCGCACAGTCGCGAGGGCAGTTGATGGTCGGCTTTAACCGGCGCTTCTCGCCGTCGGCCATAGCGGCGAAAGAACTTTTCGCAAACAGAACCGCGCCGCTCTCGATCAATTATCGCGTCAATGCCGGGCGAGTTCCGCCCGGTCACTGGGCCCACGATCCGAAGGAAGGCGGCGGACGGATTATCGGTGAGGTGTGTCACTTCATCGACTTAATGCACTTCATCACCGGCTCGCTGACGACTCGGGTTTATGCCGAAGCGATCTCCAGCAGCAGCCAGGACGTCGTCAATGATGACTCTGTCTTTATCACCTTGCGTTTTGCCGATGGATCGAATGGGTCGATTGCTTATCTGGCGGAAGGTGACCGCGCGATGGCGAAGGAGCGGATTGAGATCTTCGGCAACGGCAAGTCGTTCGTGATTGATGACTTTCGCGGCACCACTGCTTTTCAAAACGGGCGCGAAACCAAAACGAAACTTCGGGCACAGGACAAAGGTCAGAAAGACGAAGTGCGGGCTGTCTGTGACGTGGTGCGTGAAGGAAAGCCGGCGCCAATTGCTCTCGACGATCTGGCTACGACGACGCGCGCGACATTTCGTATCCTGGAATCGCTGCGGACTGGCTTGCCGGTTACGGTCTGACGGGCGGGGTGTCGCAATTATGAGGTCAGTACCGGGAGCGGTAGCGACCGGGTCTCAACGCTGCAAAACGATCGAGGAAGCAACCCGGTCGCTACCGCTCCCGGTACTGACCTCATAACGTACATCAGGCTAGGGAGTTACTTAGCTCAATGCTCAAGGTCATCAACGTGGCGGGCGCGCGGCCCAACTTCATGAAGGTGGCGCCCATCGTGGCGGCAATGAAGCGTCGTCAGGCGGAGTTTCAGCCTCTCCTCGTCCACACCGGACAACATTACGACGAAGCAATGTCGGAAGCGTTTTTCCGCGATCTAAAAATGCCGGAGCCGGACGTCTACCTCGGGGTTGGATCAGCCAGCCACGCGGCGCAGACCGCCGCGATCATGCAGGCATTCGAACCGGTTGTCGTCAAAGAAGAACCCGATTGGGTGATAGTTGTTGGCGACGTAAATTCGACGCTAGCGTGTGCGTTGGTGTGCGCGAAGTTGGGCATCAAAGTCGCGCACGTCGAAGCCGGCCTGCGCAGTCGCGATCGGACGATGCCTGAAGAGATCAACCGTCTGCTGACCGATCAGATCGCGGATCTTCTGTTGACCCCTTCACAGGATGCCGACGCAAACCTCCGCGCCGAAGGAATACCCGAAGAACGAATCAGGTTTGTTGGTAACGTAATGATCGATTCGTTGTTGGGCCATCTCGATCACGCCAGGCGATCCACTGTAACCGCTGTGCGCGCGAACTTCGCCCTTGAGGACAAGGAGTACGCGGTGTTGACTTTGCATCGACCGTCGAATGTCGATGACACGGTTGCCTTCGTTCGCGTTCTCGATGCGCTGGAAGAGATCGCGCGACGCCTGCCGATTGTTTTCCCGGCGCACCCGCGTACGCGCAAAATGATTGAAGAGCTGGACCTGAGCACACGAGTCGGGAAGATCAAAGGTCTGATCATGATCGATCCGGTGGGCTACCTGGATTTTCTGCAACTCCTCAGCGGCGCGCGCCTGGTGCTGACTGATTCCGGCGGGATTCAGGAAGAGACTACTGTGCTGGGTATTCCCTGCGTGACGCTGCGCGAAAATACCGAAAGGCCGATCACTGTTGAAGTGGGCACGAACATTATCGCCGGCACAGACCCGGCAAATATCACAAAGGCCGCGCTTCGGGCTCTGGATAATCCCCCCAACACATCCGCACTTCGCGTCCCGCCACTTTGGGATGGGCACACCGCGGATCGCATCCTTGACGCACTGTTGGAACGGGAGGGAGGTCAGTACCGGGAGCGGTAGCGGCCGGGTCGCTTCCTCGATCTCGAGTCGTTTGGCGCGCTGAAACCCGGTCGCTACCGCTCCCGGTACTGACCTCTTCTCGATGAACATACTCACCAAAATAAGGCGCATGCTCCGCGGCGAGGTCAGTGCGCGCACCGTCACGCTGGAGATGCGGCGACGAATTAATGTCTTACTGGCCCGACGAAGAGAGCACGCCGGCCTTGCCCTGTTTGATCGCCAACCCGCGCGGCTACGCGATGAATTTTCTCGCCTGTCAGCGGCGGAGTTGCTGACGCACTTTCGTTCCCGACAAAGTCCGGAATTCTTTCCCGGTTTCGCCGCCGCCACCGCGCAACAGACGGTAGTTCTTCAGCAAGAGCTTTTTCCTCACGAAACGACTGATCTGATTAACCAAGCTAAGCGCATTGCCACTGACCACGGTTGGTCCCTGCTCGGCCTGGGCGAGAGATGCTTTGGCGCCGGAGAGATTGATTGGAATCTCGATCCGTTGTCAGGCTTTGATTGGCCGCTTTCGTACCATGCTGACATCAATCTGCTTCGCAACGATGGTTCTGATGTGCGCGCCGTTTGGGAGTTCAACCGGCTGGCGCATCTCATCACATTGGGTCGCGCCTATGCGATTACTGATGATCAGAAATTCAGCACTGAGTTTTTTCGGCAACTCGCCAGCTGGCGGGAGCAGAATCCAGTCGGGCGCGGCGTGAACTGGAATTGCGCGATGGAAGTGGCGTTGCGCGCGATGAACCTACTGGCCGCGTTAGATCTTTTTCTCCGTGCGCCGCAAATGACTGAAGCGGAGCTGGCGGAACTTCTCAAGATGTTCGATCAGCATGGGGCTCACATTCGGCGCAATCTGGAGTTTTCACACATCGCGACCAGTAATCATTATCTCACCGATGTAACCGGCCTGCTGTGGCTGGGTCTGATGCTGCCTGAGTTGGAAGCGGCAGCCGAATGGCGCGAGTTTGGTCTGGGCGAGCTCCTGCGCGAAATGGATAAACAGCTCCTGCCCGACGGGGCGGATTATGAAGCTTCGACCGGCTATCATCGTTTGAAGCTCGAGCTGTTTCTCTATTCGTTTGTCCTCTGCCACCTCAACGGCATCGCAATCGATGAAAAATACTGGCAGAAGCTGCGCGGGATGATTGGATACATGCGCGCGTACCTGCGGCCTGATGGCCGCGCGCCTTTGATCGGCGATTCAGACAGCGGACAAGCACTCCCGGTGGTGCGCCGCGCGGGCGACGACCACGCTTGTTCGGTAGCGCTGGGCGCGGCCGTCTTCCAGGAGCCGCGTTTCAAGATCGCAAGTTCACCGCCACCGGAAGAGCTGCTGTGGATTCTGGGAGAGCAGGGCCTGCGTGATTATCAAGCTCTGCCTGTGGGTGAACCGGCCCAGTCGCAGGCGTTCCCTGACGCCGGGATCTATGTTCTTCGGGATGATGATCTGTATCTGCTCTTTAACGCTGGCGGCAGCGGGGTCAACGGCCGCGGCTCTCACGGTCACAACGATGCGCTAAGCATCGAAGTCTCTGCGTGCGGGACACCTTTTATCGTCGACCCTGGCGCATACGTTTACACGGCTGACCTGCATGAGCGACATCTGTTTCGATCTACGGCTTATCATTCCACGGTCGAGGTCGATGGAGTCGAACAAAACACTACTGACGAACAAGCGCCGTTTGTCATCGGTAACGAAGCTGAACCGCGCGTGATCAGTTGGCAGAGTGGACCAGAAGCAGATGTGGTGGTCGCCGAACATGCCGGCTACCTTCGTCTGCCCCACCCGCTGACGCATCGTCGAACCGTTCGATTCGAAAAGCCAAAGCGTTTTTGGGTAGTGGAAGATGAATTGCTGGGTGAGGGGGAACACGATCTTTCTTTTCGTTTTCATTTTGCTCCCGGCCGGGAGACCAGCGTACGGTCTGACGGAATGGTCGAGGTGTGCGATAAGATGAACGGCGCGCGCTTGCTGATCGTCGCGAGTGGCATAAGCGTCCAGGCTGCATTCGAGGAACGATTTTCATCTCGCGATTACGGCGCAAAGGAACCGTCCGTCTCTGTCTGTTGGACTGTGCGGGGTGTCGCGCCGATAACCGCACGCTTCGTGCTGATTCCACTGCGCGCCGGCCAACAAGTCGCGATTACCCACAATCTGTTCGCGGGACCAATCGCGAATGAACAATCGCAAGCTTGAGAGCTGAGACCTGGATCTAAGACCTGGATTTGAGATTGAATTTGGAATCTGAAATTTGAGATTTGAAATTTAGGAATGTGCGGCATCTGCGGAGTCTGGGAGTATGGAGCGGCTGAAGGTCGCATCGAGCGCGCGCTGGTTGAGCGGATGCGCGACGTGATGACGCACCGTGGGCCGGACGATGCCGGCGAATTGATTTTTGACGAAGGTCGCGGCGGTTTGGGCTTTCGACGCTTGTCGATCATCGATTTGTCGGAAGCCGGCCACCAGCCGATGCATGGTTGCACGGATCGCGTCTGGTTGGTTTTCAACGGCGAGATTTACAACCACGCTGAGTTGCGCGCAGGCCTGGAACAGCGTGGACACGTCTATGCTTCGCGCACCGATTCAGAAACAATTCTGCATTTGTATGAAGAGCGCGGTCTCGATTTTGTTAATGAAATCGACGGTGATTTTGGAATCGCGTTGTGGGATGCTGACCGCGAACAGCTCGTGCTGGCGCGCGATCGCGCGGGAGTGAAGCCGCTCTACTTTCAGCAGCACAACGGCCGGTTCATCTTCGCTTCCGAGATCAAGTCAATTCTCGAACATCCGTCGGTGACGCCGGAAGTGAACGAAGAAGCGCTTTACCACTATCTCACCTTTGTTACTACACCGGCGCCGCAAACTCTTTTCCGCGGAATTCAAAAACTACCCGCCGGCCACATGCTGGTAATCAATCGCGCCGGTGAAGCACGAATCTCGCAATACTGGGATGCGCTGCCTCCCGCCTCACCCGTCGTACGCCGAGAAGAAGAACATCAGCAGAATATTCTGGAATTGCTGCGCTCTTCGATTAAGAAACGCATGATGGCCGACGTGCCATTCGGCGTGTTTCTCTCCGGCGGCGTAGATTCGTCGGCGAACGTGGCGTTGATGTCTGAACTAATGAGCCAGCCGGTGCGAACTTTCACCGTCGGCTTTCATGATACGGAAGAGTTGAACGAACTGGAGTCAGCGCGGGACATCTCAAAACGCTTTGGAACGAACCATCACGAAGTAATGATCGGCCGCGAAGAGATGCTTAAATTCCTTCCCGAGCTGGTCTTTCATCAGGACGAGCCCATCGCCGACCCGGTTTGTGTGCCGCTCTACTATGTTTCGAAACTCGCGCGCGATACCGGGACGATCGTAGTGCAGGTTGGCGAAGGCTCGGATGAAATCTTTGCCGGCTATGATTGGTTCAGAACTTATTTGCAAATCCAGGAAAGGTTCTGGCGCTATGCTGAACGGACGCCGTTGTCTGCTCGCCGCGCGGCCTCAGCCTTAGCCAAACCGTTGGTTAAGAAAGTCCTGAAGAAGAGAATGGCCAGCGAACTGGTCCGGCGGTTGGGAGCAAACGAATCGTTATTCTGGGGTGGCGCGGTGGTTTTTGACGAGACGATCAAGGCGAGTGTGCTAAGCCTGGAAATGCGGGGACGATACGACGGGCTATCCACTTATGACGTTGTGCGCCAGTACCAGGAAACGATCGCCGCGGCGCGTCCCGATTCGGATTACGCCGCTCGGATGACCTATCTGGAATTGAAGCTGCGTCTGCCTGAACTGCTGCTCATGCGGGTGGACAAGATCACGATGGCTACGTCGGTAGAGGCGCGCGTGCCTTTTCTCGATCATCACTTGATCGAATATGCAATGGGCCTGCCGCGCGATTTGAAAGTCAAGGGGGCAACCGGAAAGCACATCCTGAAGCGGGCCCTCGAATCAGTTCTGCCCGCGGATGTGCTGTACAAACCCAAGCGCGGGTTTGGCGCTCCGACTCGCGAGTGGTTCCGCGGGCCTGAAGGCGAGAGTTTGGTTAAGCAACTAATGAACTCTTCGATCCGTGAGCGAAACTTTTTTGACTATTCGTTCATCCAGCATCTGGCGGACGAGCACGCCCGGGAAGTGCGCGATTGGAGCGCGAATCTGTGGTGTTTGCTCAATCTGAGTCTGTGGTACGAGCGTTGGATCGCGCGCTGAAAATTAAGGTGGCACGGGCGTCCCGCCCGTGAATCACGCGCAAGATGCGCGTGCCACATTCAAAGTCGAACAACCTGAGTCCGTGACCAATCAACCAATCATGGCCCAAACGGAAGCCAGTGCCGCGGCCGTTACGCCGGTTGAAGCGGGAGCCTTCGGCAGCTTTGCGTCGGGCGTCGCGTTGACGATCGTGACCAGGCTGTTGATGCTCATAGGCGTCGTCGGTTCCAGCGTCATCGTCGCGCGCTGGCTGGGACCGGAAGGTCTTGGGTCATTGGCGGTGCTTAACACCACGATTGTGCTGGCCCTGTCGATCGGCAGCCTCGGCCTGACGTCGGCTAATACTTACTTCATCGCCAGGGATCGCAAGACGCTGGCGCCGTTATGGGCCAACGCGATTGTCTTTGCCCTGGTCGGCGGGACCCTGGTCGCCGCGGCGGTGGTGGCGCTCGCAAAGATCAACCCAGCGCTTTTTGCCGGCGTTTCAATGGCCCTGATCTTGATCGCCGCACTCTCGATTCCTTTTCAGTTTCTGCTGTCACTTGGTCTCAACGTGCTGCTGGCGATGGATCGAATTCGCCAGCTTAATTTTCTGGATGCGCTGGCGCCCGCTTTTGCTTTGTTCAATGCGATTGTGGTGCTCGTGATATTGCGTTCCAACCTCAAGGTGCTCGTCTCTTTCAATACCGCGGCGACAGTCGTGCTGAGCGCGTGCATGCTTTGGGCGATTGCCCGTCTGGTCGCCCGGCAGAAGGAGGGGGCCGCGTTTCGACCGGACGGCCGGTTATTCAAAGACGCTATTAGTTACGGCCTTAGGTTTTGCATTCCGTTGATGGCCGCGATCTTGATCTTTCGCTTCGATCTCCTGATTGTGAATCACTTTCGCGGAGCAGCCGAGGCCGGCGTGTACGCAGTGGCGTCGCAGGTCGCAAATTTGCTGACTATGTTGCCGGGGGTGATCGCGATGCTGCTGTTCCCACGCGTGGCTTCCTATCAGGATCCGCGCGGTGAATTCGCGATCCAGGTGACCCGGCATGTATCGTTCGTGATGTTGATTATGTGCGCCGCAGCCGCGGCCGGCGGTTTCTTGTTGCCGTTGATTTACGGTGCGCGCTTCGCGGATGCGACGATCCAGTTACTGATCCTCTTGCCTGGCGTTTGTCTGATTGGTATTGAGTCAGTGTTGGTGCAGCACTTCGGCGGAACAGGTTTGCCGATCGCGATTCCGGTATTCTGGCTGATCACTCTGGTCGTCAGCCTGGGACTCAATCTGGCACTCGTCCCTGTGTTCGGCGCCCGCGGCGCCGCGGTCACTTCGACGATAAGTTACACCTTAATCTTTCTGTTCGTGGCGGCGTACTTTTGCATGAAAACCGGCCGGCGACCGGTCGAGATATTTCTTTTGCGCAGCAGCGAGCTACGGACCTTGCTGGTGCAAGTACGTCTCGCGTCCCCAACCAAAGCCCCTGGTGATCCAGCATGAAAATAGTTTTGCTAGTGCTTAGCGGTGAGCCGGATCAATCCCGCGAATGGTTGCAGACGAGTTATCCGGGCGCCGAGATAGAGAGCATTTCGCGCGACCAACTGGAAAGCTCCTCGCCACTCCGACGGATTCGCGCGCTGCGCTCGCGCCGCCCGCACATCTTTGCCGTTGCTACCGAAAGACTTGCGTGGCAGAGCGGACAGAACGCCTTGCTGGTATTTGGAGCGCTGGCCGGCGCGCGTCGCGTGGTGCTGGTCGATGCGAGCGGCGATAGCAGAGAAGAGTCGCGGGCGTCGATCCTTGCGCGGGAGCCGTTTCGGTTTGCCGCTGAATCTGCCGCCAGCGCTCTGGCGATTGCTCGATCGAAAGCTGGTCTTAAAGTACTTGAACGGGCCGTTAAGAATCGAGCGAACGCTTCTTCTTCTGAGCCGGCCAGGGGGGATCTTGAACGATTGCGGATAGCTTACCTGCGTAGCACGCCGGGCGTGGGCACGCAGGCCGGTGGCGCAGCAACGCACATCAATGGGTTCGTCAACGCGGCCACTGCGCTGGGTGCTGAGATCAGGGTGCTCAGCAACGACTATATCGCCGGCATCGACCGGACAAAGCTGACGCTGATCGATCCCGAGCGGTTGGGTTCGACGCGCGCGGCCTTCGACCTGCGCAACAATCTAATTTTTTCCGCCGGCGCGCTGCGAGAGATCGAGCACTCGCCGGTTGATGTGATCTACCAGCGCTATGCTCGCTTTAGCTGGGCTGGAGTTGCCGCGAGCCTGCGCACCGGAGTGCCGTTGTTTCTCGAATACAACGGCTCGGAAGTCTGGATCGGAAAGCACTGGGACCGAGGGAGCCTGCTGCCGCTGTTGGAACGATTCGAGCGTTTGAACCTGGAGGCCGCGGCACGGATCTTCGTCGTGGCGGAGGTGGAACGGCGCAACCTTTTGCGCGCCGGAATCGCTGATGAAAAGATCGTCGTCAATCCCAACGGCGTTGACCCGGAGAAGTTTCGTCCCGGCATTGGCGGCCTTGCGGTTCGGCGCGAGCTCGGGGTTGCGGATGATGAAGTGCTCGCTGGTTTCGTCGGCACGTTTGGACCATGGCACGGCGTGCTGACACTGGCCGAAGCGGTTACTCTGCTTCCTGCGGATTGCGGCGTTCGCTTTCTGCTGGTGGGCGCGGGGAAATTTCGTGAGGAAGTGGAACGTATGATTCGAGCTGCGGGAAAGGAGCGACAGGTTATTTTCACCGGTCACGTCCACCACGAACGTGTTCCTGCTTTGCTGGATGCGTGCGATATTCTTCTGTCACCGCACGTGCCGCTGGAAGACGGCAGCGAGTTTTTCGGCTCGCCTACGAAATTGTTTGAGTATATGGCGATGGGTAAGGGCATAGTTGCGAGTCGTCTGGGCCAAATTGGTGATGTGCTGTCAGATCAGGAGACGGCCTTGTTGACCGAGCCCGGAAACGCGCGCGAGTTGGCCGACGCGATTTTGCGGTTGAGTGGTTCGCCGGAATTACGCCATCGTCTAGGTGCGGCGGCGCGCCAGGCGGCCATTGAACGGCACACCTGGAAACGGAACGCGGCGCGCGTGTTGGACGGTTATCGAGATTGGATTGAAGCTCGGAACGGGAGGTAACGCCGATCGTTGAAGAAAAGCAACGGGCCCAGGAGCAATGGGGCGCAGATCCATGCGGGGCCGTCTATGGCCGCGAGCACGAGTTTGGCACGCGCGAGTTCTTTGATGCTGTCGAGCGGCATCGTTACCACGAGTACGCGCCGTGGATGCCGGAGGTAATGGGCTTCAATGAATTCGCGGGCGCCCGCCTGCTCGAAGTCGGCTGCGGTATGGGGACGGACCTTTTGCAATTCGCGCGCGGCGGCGCGAAAGTCACCGGAATCGATCTGACTCCCCGGTCGATCGAAGTCTCGCGGCAGCACCTCACGGTCTATGGTGAGCGTGGCGACTTTGCGATCAGCGACTGTGAAACTTTGCCGTTCGCCGACGATGGTTTCGAGGTCGTCTATTCCAACGGCGTCCTGCATCACACGCCTGACACCGCGGGCGCCGTGCGCGAGATCCACCGGGTTTTGCGCCCCGGCGGCCAGGCGCGCGTGATGCTCTATCATCGGGGTTCTGCAGCTTATTGGGGCGACATGATCCTGCGTCACGGGCTGCTACACGGTGAGCTGCTGCGCGGACACTCGCCGCAAGAGATCATGGGCCGTTACGTTGAATTCAATGAAAGCGGCGGGCGTCCCCTGGTGAAAGTTTACAGCCGCGGGCAAGCGCGCAAACTGTTTTCGATGTTCAGCGAAGTTAAGATCCAGGTCGAGCAACTTACGCGGCCGGAGCTTTACATCCTCGGCCGCTTTATTCCGGAAGGAATGTTTCGACGGTTGCGCCGCAGCGTCGGCTGGAACGTGATCGTGTCGGCGCGGAAGTGACGTTGCGCAGTTTATGGAGTGCGCCGGCAGAGCGGAGCGGCGACGGCGCTTTGGTTTGGAGTTCCGCCTTTAGGCGGGCCTTGGCGCCTCATAAGAGCCGCCTAAAGGCGGAACTCCAAACAATCTAAAGCGGTGTCGCGCTGCGCTTGCCACCGCACTCCAAATTTGTGTTTGGCGGGCGGGCTCGAAACAGTGAGACGATCAATACCCTTGACCAGATTTCCATCACAAATACGACGACGCTTGCTTGCGCTCTTCTTCATCCTGGCGCTCGCCTTTTCGGTGCGGGCGTTGACGGCAAACTTTCTGCGGGCTCATCTTGACGATCCGGGCTGGTTTCCCAGCGGCATCTACGCAGCCTTCGATCGTCAGGCGCAGGATTGGCTTGACGGTCGCGCATCTATTTTCTGGATCGACGATCCTTCACGCACGGACGCGGCGATCTACCCGCCGGGTTATCCGCTGTGGCTGGCCTTCATCTATGCGACCGGCGCCAGGTCCCCGGGCACAGTGCAGAATGTTCAGTGGGTGCTTGATGCTTTCTCAGTGCTCCTGGTCGTCGGAGCGGGCGTAACGGCTTTTGGTTGGCGCACGGGTCTGTGGGCCGGAGGGATTGCGGCGCTCTGGCCTTTGCTGGCGCTGTGCGGCGCGGCCCCGTTAGCTGATGCGCCTACGGCCTGGGTCGTCGTGGGAGCGGCGTGGATGCTGCTTCTGGCCGCAAAGCGACGAAGCATTGGCTGGGCCTTAGGCGCCGGCGCGCTGGTCGGCGCTTCGTGCTGGCTGCGAGCCAATGCAATGTTCCTGGTGTTTTTCTGGGCGCTCGCACTTCTATTGTTTGTTCAGGCCAATTGGCGGCGGCGGGCTCTCTTGAGCGCCGGTGTAACGCTCGCGGCCATGCTGGTGATCGCACCGGTCGTGGTGCGAAACGTCATCGCGTTTCATGCTTTCGTGCCGACTGGCCTGGGCGCCGGAACGAATCTGTGGGAAGGCATCGGAGAGACGGAGCGAGGCGCGAAAGAGTTCGGCGCGGCGTCGAATGACAGCGAGGTTCTTGAGCAGGAGCGCGCGGCAATGAATGTTCCGCCCGATGCACCCTTCAATCTTTATTACCCGGACGGTATTCGGCGTGACCGGGAGCGCACGCGCAAATCTCTGGCGATAATCGCGCGGCATCCCTTCTGGTACGTCGGCTCGGTCGCTCGGCGCATGGCCGGAGTTCTAAAGTATGCGGGACAACCTTCGGGCATATATGGGAGCGCAGGCATCAACGTCACGAGCAGGAAATCTTTGCCGCCGGAGTGGCAGGGCGGAGTGGTTGCGGTGTTCGTCAATACTCTCGGAATGTTTCAGAGCGTCTTGCGGTATATTCTTCTGCCGTTGATGCTGGTCGGAGCGATACTGGCCTTCCGTCTTGATTGGCGCACGAGCGGGCTTTTGATGGCGACCGTGCTCTACTATCTGGTTGTCGGATCGATGATACACACGCACATCCGCTATGGACTTCCGATGCATGCCTTGCTGACCGTCTTTGCCGGTCTCGCCTTGTGGCGACTGAAAGACCTCGCTGTCAGCCGCCGGCTTTCAGTTCTCAGCAATAGGGAGGGCACCGGCAGCTAGTCGGTCTTATGAAGAAGAGGCTTTTGGATTATCTGGCCTGCCCGTTGTGTGGGGCCTCGATTCGTCTGCGCTCAGTTCAGGAAGAAGACGGGATCGAAATCATGTCGGGCGAGCTGGAGTGCACGGCTTGTCTGCGCAGCTTTGCCATTCGTCGTGGGGTTCCTCGCTTCGCGGATCTGGCATTGATTGGGGACGGAAAGCAGGCCACGGCTGAGAATTTCGGCTGGTCATGGCAGGAGTTCTCTCACGAGGACGAAAAATACGGCGATGAGTTGTTGGGCTGGATTGCGCCGGTGCGTCCCGAATTCTTCCAGGGAAAAGTAGTGCTCGAAGGAGGCTGCGGCAAAGGGCGGCATACGCACCGGATTGCCCGCTGGGGAGCGCGCGACATCGTGGCGGTTGACCTAAGCGAAGCGGTGGACCTGGCATTTGCTGCCACGCGCGGGATCGAGAATGCGCATGTCATCCAGGGTGACATTTACCATTTGCCAGTGCGCGCGGTCTTCGATTACGCCTTCTCACTGGGCGTGCTACATCACCTGCCGGATCCGCGGGCGGGTTTTAAGTCGCTGGTCTCAAAAGTAAAGCCGGGCGGTCACATTTCTGCGTGGATCTATGGAGCCGAGAACAATGGCTGGATTGTCCGGTTCATCAATCCGGTGCGCGAGTACGTTACTTCACGTATGAACCCGCGGCTCTTGTTTCATCTTTCGAAGTTTCCGGCGGCCATCATGTATGCGGCGACGAAACTTTTCTATGGACCTTTGAATCGCAGCCCGCACGGCGCGGCCATGGCGCGGCATTTGTTCTATAACGACTATTTGAGCTTCGTTTCCGCCTTCAACTGGCGCGAGCAGCATTCGATAGTCTTTGATCATCTGGTAGCGCCGACGACGTTTTACATTTCCCGCGCAGAGTTTGAATCGTGGTGGGAGGACGTTGGCGCCCAGGACGTGATTATCGGCTGGCACAACAAAAACAGTTGGCGAGGCTATGGGAAACTAAAGGGGGAAAACTGAAAGAGGAAGACTGAAGGGGGAAAGCTGAAGGGCTGATCAAGCTGCGCCTTCCTGCTTCAGCACTTCTTCCAGGTACTCGATCAAAGTCCGGAGACTGGAAAAGGGACTCTTATCTTTCGACAAGAGATTCTCGTCGGCAATGGTAATGTCCACTCCGAACTCTGCTTTGATTTTTTCCTCGACCTCCATGATAAAGGTAACGAAGTCGAGCGACTCGAGCTTGCCCATCGCGCCATACAGAGCTGCATCCAGGGATTTATCGACTGAAACGCCCTTGGGCAATTGTTGGTTAAGCTCGTCAACGGCGGCGTAAACCGCTTTCACAATTCTTTCCTGATCTGACATTTGTTTCTTTTCGGCCGGGTGATTCTAGCGTAGCTCCCGGAGAGATCAAAGCAGGGTCTGCATATGTCGACTCCACGTTTATGAAATAGTGCGAACGATCCGGCTATAATGACAGCGCGACGGGAACCGCGAGCGGTCGGATTTCAAGAACGCCGCCTGCGTCGCACCAGAAATCGTCATGAACCAGAAAGCAACGATCAAAGCGATTACTTCTTTTTTACCGGCGGGGAAACTCACCAACGAACAATTGGCTGAAGAGTTCGGCGACTGGCACGCTGGGCAGATCCTTTCAAAAACCGGTGTGGCCGTGCGCGGCGTGGCGGGCGTGGGCGAAACAGCGTCGGATCTTGGTGTGGCCGCCGGTAAGCGTTTGTTTGAGAGCGGCGCCTGTGCGCCGGAGGAAATAGACTTCCTCCTCTTTTGCACCCAGAGTCCTGACTATTTCACCCCGACCAGCGCTTGCTTGATGCAGGACCGGCTGGGGTTGAAGACAAGTTGCGGCGCGATTGATTTCAATCAGGGCTGCTCAGGCTACGTGTATGGTCTGACGCTGGCGAAGAGTTTGATCGAGGGCGGCTCTGCGTCTAACGTTTTGCTTATTACTGCCGATACCTATACGAAATTTATCAATCGCCGGGACCGCTCGATCCGCACGTTGTTTGGCGATGGGGCGGCCGCCACCCTCGTTAGCACAATCGAGAGTGACTCAGAAATGATTGGTCCGTTCGTGCTGGGAACCGATGGCCGGGGCGCGAACCAAATCATCGTCCCCGCCGGTGGGTTGCGTTGTCCTCCGACGCCCGAGACTGCCATTGAAAGAGAGGACGACGCCGGTAACTGGCGTTCGGCGCAGAATCTCTACATGAACGGCGCGGACGTGTTCAGCTTCGCACTCAGGACAGTGCCGCCGGCTGTAGATCAACTGTTGGAAAAGTCTGGGCTAACGCTTGATCAGATTGACTTCTTTGTGCTGCATCAGGCCAACAAGTTCATCCTCGAGCGGCTGCGCGGTAAGATGAAGATACCTGTTGAAAAATTCTGGATCGACATGGAGAACTGCGGCAATACCGTCTCCTCAACGATTCCCATCGCCCTTGAGAGTGCGATCGATCGAAAGCGAGTCAAACCCGGAGACCGGGTCGCATTGGTTGGTTTTGGAGTTGGTTATTCGTGGGGCGCGGCGATGATTCGGATCGCTTAGGGAAGATGGATCTGCAAAGAATTGTCAAAACAATCCTGCCCGCCGGCGCGATGGCCTCGCTGCGGCGCGTTAAGTGGGAGCGGGAGCGACGCCGCGTGGCTTCGCTCTCGCCGCTGAACGAGCCGGACTTTCGCGAGATTCTGATCCGCGATCTTAATCTGGAAGCCGGCGACGTCGTTTACGTGCATAGCGGGATGGACGGACTCAATCTCGCTTTCCCGTTTTATCGGATTCTGTTTCTGATTCAGGAAGTGATTGGCCCCGGCGGAACGGTGGTTTTCCCGACTTACCCCAACCATCTGATTTCTTCCTACGAGTATTTGCTCCGGGGAAAAGTCTTTGACGTGCGCCGAACGCCTTCATATACGGGTATCCTGACTGAGTTTGCCCGCCGGCAACGAAACGCGGTCCGCAGTCTTCATCCCAGTAAGTCGGTCTGCGCGATCGGACCGGCCGCCACGGAACTTGCCGCCACGCATCACTTGTCTCCCTATCCCTATGACACCTGCAGTCCTTACTACAAGCTAATCGCGCATCGCGGGAAGATTGTCGGGCTGGGCGTCTCGACAAATTACATTACGTTCGGGTATTGCGTGGATGACACGTTCAAGGAAAAGTTTCCGGTCCGCGTCTATCACGATCGAATTTTTGACGTTCCCTGCGTCAACCACGAGGGCGAGACTGTGGTAGTCAGCACCTATGCGCACGACATGAGCCGGGTAGTGCATCCGGATATGCCGCGTTTTATGCAGACGTATGTTTCGGAAGGGGCGTGCAGAGATGTGACCATCCGAGGAATGCGGTTCTTCCGCGCCGGCGCGCCGAAACTTTTCCACGAGATGATGTCACTGGCCGAGCGAGGCGTCATCGCTTATCCGCGTTCGGTCTATCGGAAGTAGCGTATGATCAGCCACAGATTCACACCGATAGACACGGATGAGGGAGGGCAAAGCAATGCAGCAGATTCGGTTCTGGTTTTCTTATCAGTGCTAATCCGTGTTCATCTGTGGCTCATTGCAGTTCGAGTCTCAAACTCGCCGCTTTGAAGTTTCTTCGCCAGTTCACTCAACGTAATAAACCTGAGGTCTTCTGCTTCTGAAACCTCTCTGACAAAACGTTCGATCCCCGCCAGGTCTCGAATATCTTTTGGATGATTCGTCAACACCACGGGCACATGAGCCAAACCGCTTTCATTCGCGCGTTGCCGAATGGATGCAAGCATCTCGCGCATCAGCGGATAGTTAAGGCGCCCGGTGTCAGAGACAAAGTGTTTGCGCTTTACGGCCGGAACTATGAGCTTCTCAAAGACCAATGCGACGCGCGAAGACCGGTGGGTTTGTGGCGATGCGGGCGTCCCGGGTGATTCGATGCGGTTTGATCTTGAAGATCGCCGTCGCAGCTCGCGCCAGGCCAATGACAGATTCTGCCGACCCGTAGCTCGGCGCGATCCGTAGAAATGATTCAGTGGAACACAGACGATCGGCTCGCGCTGGCCGGAAACTTTCCGCGCATCTTCCATCATGGGATAGAACGGGAGGAACGTTTCTTCGCAGCGGCGGTAGTCGAGTTGCAGGTTTTGGTCGTTGACGAACACGCCGGCGGCGATGCTAACGTCGAGTTGCATTCCCAGATTCGCAAGAGATCTGAACAAGTGATCTGAAGGCGCAGCCGCCAACGCGCCGGCCCGAAACGCGATGCAACGGTAATCAGAGTCGATCGGTCGCAGCAGACGCTCAAGATATTCCTTGCCTTCGGCGAGCATCGCACAGGCAGTGTCCGGATCGTAATTAAGAATCGACCAGTCTCCACTTAATTGCCAAACCCCGTTCGCATGCACAGCGTTTCTCCACTGCGGATGCAGGTGCAACTGAATGTCATGGCCCTGACGGAAAGCATCTCGCGCGTGCTCGTCCCATGAATCGGCCAACGGCTTTAAATCGGGATGTTTGCTTTCACAACGCCTGAAAGCCATCTGCTGCATTACGTCGGGAAGGACGGTGGTGAGTGCGCCGGCCTTCGCATAGATCTCGAGAAGCTGGCGCAGCGGCGCGAATTGAATCCGCTCGATATCGCCTGAGCCATCGCCGCGCAGTTCCCAGTCGTGAGTTAGAGCGAGATGGATGGTTGGCTTCATGGTAGTGGCACAGACTTTAGTCTGTGATCTGGTGCCCGGTCTGCTCGGACCATTTAGTTTGTTCTGACTCCCTCTCCCTTTGGGAGAGGGTTGGGGAGAGGGCTTGAGTATCGGGCCGCCCAGCTACGCCCCTCTTCCCCGGCCCTTCTCCCAAGGGGAGAAGGGAGATATCAAACCAACATCGTGACAACCCCTCACCAACTTGTTCAGAGTTTGCTGAAGTCTGTGCCACGCTCAAGCGCAAACTAACAGTTTGCGCTACAGGTCGTCGCGTATTGTACTATCACCCGGCGCTTACGAAGGTAGACCATGCTGCACGATGAATCCATAATTTGTTTTGGCGGCGAGGATTGGTGGTACCACCATCCGCATTCGAAGAACCATCTGATGCGCCGTTTCGCGCGGGCCGGAAACAAAGTGATCTTTGTTAACTCGATCTCGATGGGCCTGGCCCCGATGAAAAGTAAAGAGCTGGTCCCAAGAATCACACGAAAGCTGAAGAGCTATGCCAAGCTCGCCCGCACCACCGACGAAGGCATCACGGTCGTCTCACCCGCGATCGTTCCGTTCTTCGGCAACCGCGCCTTTACGATTGCGAATCGTCGCTTGCTGACTACGCAGATCGCCGGACTGGCGCGACGCCGGGGCCTGTCCCACCCCATTCTCTGGATCGCGATTCCCACGGCGGTGGAAGTTGTCGGCCGCTTGAATGAGCAGCTTGTCATCTATCACGTCTCAGACAAATACGACGCCAACACGATGGACCATACGACAGACCCGGCTTTTATTCGCTCGCTGCATGAACGAGCAATCGATGCCGCCGATCTGATCTTCTATTCCAGTCGCAAGCTTCTGGCCGAAGCCACGCGGAGATTGGACCGATCGCACTTACTGGAACAGGCGGTCGACTTCGGTCACTGGTCAAAGATCAGCCGGGGCGACGTGCGCATTGCTGAAGAGATCGAGAAGATTCCGCGTCCGCGTCTGGGATATTTCGGTGCGATTGAACCATGGCTGGTCGATCAGGAGTTGATCAAACAGGCTTCACGTGAACGCCCTGATTGGAATTGGATTTTCATCGGCAACAAATCGCGGGGCTTGGAAATAGAGAGCTTGCCGAACGTGCACTTTTTGCCTCCGATCGCGTATCAGGACCTGCCACATTACGCTGCCGGTTTCGATGTCTGCGTCCTGCCGTGGAACACGGATGTTACTTTTACGAGCTACGGCTCAGCGATCAAAGTTCGCGAGTATCTCGCGTCAGGCAAGCCGGTAGTCATCTCGCCTTTACCCGAATACGAATCGATGAGCGAGGTGCTGCGCATCGGTCGCAGCCGCGATCAGTTTCTTCAGTTGGTTGACGAAGCATTGCGTGAAGAAGGGACGGCGATGGCACTGGCGCGTCAGGATGCCGTTCGTGATGGAACCTGGGACGCGCGGGCTGAATGGATCAGTGACTTGATCGAGCGCACAATCCTGGAAAAGAAAAAGGGAGTCATGAGTTGATCTTCAACCTCCTTTGCTGGGAGCGCGTAGTTTGGAGTACCGCCTTCAGGCGGAATGCCGTAGTTAAGAAGGAACGCCGCCTGAAGGCGGTACTCCAAACAGAATCCGCTCAATGCGGACGGGACGTCCGCGCTCCCAGCAACAAGTTGAGCATTTAGCTTTTGTGCGCCAGAAGGGAAGAAGTCCTCGCAATAACCAGATTAGTAACCCACGAAAGAGTCACCGCCGCCAGCGCGAACAGAAAATAATCCACTGCCAGCACGTAGCGATACTCAGTGTGCACGATTGACTGCACAGAGAAAAAGTAGACGGGAACCACCGAGAGAATGATCAGGGCCCGGCCGTGCTTACGAATTATCAGCAACGCCAGCCCGAGGATCGCCAACGGCAGGATAACTGCGGTCAGAAAGAGCTTCTGGATTCCGTGAACCAGAAATCTTGGATAGCGCGTCCAGAGAAAACGCGCGGGTCCGAGGTCGTCGAAAGCGACTGGGCCGACTTTGATCACCGGGTTCGGTGCACTCGACGGTTCATTGCTGAAAACGATTCGGGGCTGAGCGTTGTCGGTGACGAAGGCAAGTTGAACTAGAGCATAAGGCTGCTCTTCGGCCTTCGTCGTTTCAATTGCATCGACAACGGCAGACGACAGAATCTTATCGTCGGCGCTGACGATCGAAATCCGCATACGACCACTCTCAACCTTAACGACGGTCTGCAAAAGGTAATCAGTATTCGGCTGCACAGTCACCGGCCACGCTGCTTGCACGCCGTATCGTGAGTTATCACCCACAATTGTCAGCACACCAGTTCTTCCACCCTCTTCGTCAACCCTGATCTGAGCTGAAGGTGTGATCGCGTCTTTGACCATAGAGTAAGGGTACAGAACCAAATAGGGATATAACCTCGGTTCTAGTGAATGACTGACGGCCGGCTGGGTTGAGATCACACGCGCTCGCTCAAGCCGCATCATCGACGAAGCTCGTCGCGCCATTACTCCGGCAAACCAGAAAGGATGACTACGAATCACCGCAAAGCCACGCCCCAGACGCGCCCGTTCGCGCTCGACACCGTCGGGATTGAAGAGCGTGCCGTAATAGTCGGGCCGGTGAAAGTCTTCGGCTTCCTGCTTCATGATGCCGAGGTCGGTGCTGGGGATATTGAACCTGCCCATCGGATCGTAGTCGGCGATGCCTTCGAGCAAAGTCTGTCCCGCGCCCAGCGAAAGCGGTATGAACCGGTGAAAGACGATCGCATTTCTGATCGTGAGCGGCATTACGATCGCTAACGTTCCGAAAATAATAGCGAGGGCATAACGCCATTGCTTTTTACCCTTAAATAGCAGCGGCACGACGGCCGCGAGAAAAAATGTCAACAGCATCGCGTTGGCCCTCAGCCAGCAGGAAATGCCGACCAGCGCCCCGGCGATGATGAAAGTAACGAGCCGTGGATTTCTGGCCGCGCGAGCCAGGCAATAGACCGCCAGCAGGATCGGCAGCACGGCCAGTGAATCAGGCAAAAGCAGAACTGAGTTCCACGCAAATTGTGGCGAGAAGGCGGCCATCATGCTGGCGACGACTGCCGCGCTCACGGGTAACAACTCAGCCACAATCAGAAAGATGATCACGGCCGCCAACCCATCGCAAAGTATCTGGACGAATTGGATCGCGGTATTCGACTCGCCAAACACCGAAAAGGTCAGCGCCATCAGAATTGAATAACCTGGCGGATGACCGAGAGTGTTGAGATCGCTCAACGGCGATGATGAACTCAGAAACCCGGCGATGCCTCCTTCTCTGAGAAGCGGCGCTACTCGCCGGTAATCGCCGGAGACAACGGTCTGTACTTTTCCAACTTCAAGACGTGTATCATGCCAGGACAAGAGGCGAACGCCGACTGCAACGAGAAAGATGAGCAAGCAAATTGCGAAGCGAGCGCGACGTGATCGTGAGCGACCAGACGAATGAAACTCAGGCGCATCATTGCTCGGTTTGTCTTTGCTCATTCAACTTGGCTGCGAGAAGCCGCGTCATTATAAGCCATAAGAGAGGTCTAGTAACGAGACCCTGGCGATGCGTCAAAAAGAAATGGGGGTAGCGAAAGCACCCGAGCCGAGTCGACGCTGATTGGGCTTGGAAGAACAACACAAAAGATGTGCGGTATCGGCGGACTCATTACCCAAAATCCTGAAACGCGCATCGGCGCGATGCTGAAAGCAGCTGAGCACCGCGGGCGCGACGATGAAGGTGTCTGGACTTCCCAGGCGATCGACGACGAGGGCCGGCGCGTCTGCTTCGGTCACCGGCGTTTGTCCATCATCGATACCAGCGCGGCGGGACATCAGCCGATGCTTTCCCACGATGGACGTCTGGTCGTGATTCTCAACGGAGAGATCTACAACTATCGCGAGTTACGCGAGCAACTCACAAGCAA
This sequence comes from Pyrinomonadaceae bacterium, assembly GCA_041497335.1. Taxonomy (GTDB): domain Bacteria; phylum Acidobacteriota; class Blastocatellia; order Pyrinomonadales; family Pyrinomonadaceae; genus UBA11740. Next base: position 83,775 of record JBGQGG010000011.1, read on the forward strand.
AGGGCACAACTTTCGCACGCAAACGGACACCGAAGTCCTGCTGGCTGCCTGGGAAGAGTGGAGCGAGGATTGCCTCACTCGTTTGAACGGCATGTTTGCCTTCGCGCTTTGGGATGAACAGGAGCGCGCACTTTTCCTCGTGCGCGATCGCGTGGGTATCAAGCCGCTTTATTATGCTCATCAGGACGAGTCTCTTGTCTTTGCTTCCGAAGTCAAATCGATCCTGGCCAGTGGTTTGGTCAAAGCCGAACTTGATCGAGAGTCGCTGCACCAGTTTCTAACGTTTTTGTGGGCCCCCGATCCGAACACGCTCTTTCGCGGAGTCAAGACTGTGCCGCCCGGCCATTTTTTGAAGTTCCGCGACAACGAACTAATTACCCGCGAGTGGTGGGACATTTCATTCGACACCATCGAAGAAGGAAGAAGCGAGACGTGGTGGAAAGAACAGGTTCTGGAGACTCTGGATCGCGTGGTTAAGCTCGAGATGGTCGCAGACGTGCCGCTGGGCTCGTTTCTTTCGGGTGGAATTGATTCGTCGTCAATCGTGGCATTGATGAAGAATCACAGCCACGGGCGACGCATCGGCACCTACACCATCGGAATCGAAGCGGAAGACCTGCGCTATGACATTATTCCCGACGACGTCGAGTGGGCCCGCCGCGTAAATCAGCAACTTGATACCGACTATCACGAGATCATGTTGCAGCCTCGGGTGGCTGAGTTGCTGCCAAAGCTGGTCTATCACATGGACGAGCCGGCGATCGACATGGCTATACCCAGCTATCTGGTTTCACGCGCTGCGCGCGAGACTCTGACAGTGATGCTTTCAGGCATGGGCGGCGACGAGGTTTTTGCCGGCTACCCGCGTCAACTCGCAATGAAGATCGCGGGCATGTTCGATCCAGTCCCCCAACTTCTGAGGCGGCCGGTGATGAAAGCGCTGGCGCAGGCTCTGCCCGGTGGAATGCCCGGCAGGCTCACCGGGCCCCTGCGGAATGCTAAGAAGTTCGCTCGCAGCGCCGCGCTGGACTTCGAGGATCGTTACCTGGGATACGAAACATACTTCACCGATGAGGCGAAAGCGCGACTCTACACGGACGAGATGCGCGGGGCTACGAGTGGCCTGGACGCGTACAGCGCGCATCGCCGCTACTTCTCGCGGGTGAAGAACACAGCTCCGCTCAACCAACTGCTCTATGTCGATCTGAAAACTTTTCTGCCGTGCTTGAACCTGATGACGACCGACAAGACTTCGATGGCTGCGAATCTGGAAGTGCGCGTGCCTTTTCTCAATCAGGAAATGCTTGAGCTGACGGCACGGATGCCGCCCGATTTGAAACTGCGCGGATTGAAACGCAAGTACATCCTGAAGCGCGCGGCAGAAAAGCTTCTTCCGCGCGAACTCGTCTGGCGCAAGAAAGCCGGATTCGGCGCGCCAATCCGTTCGTGGTTGCGCGGGCCTTTGCGTCCCATGGTGGATGAGTTGTTATCGGAAGAAACAGTGAAAAGGCGCGGCCTTTTTCGACCGGACGAAGTGAGGCGAATAATAAACGCGAATCTTTCGGGCAGAGAAGACTACAACCTTCAGGTCTTTCAACTGCTGACTTTCGAGCTGTGGCAAAGGGCGTTTATTGATCGTTGAAGCTGGGTACGATCTAAACGACGTTCGTATTTCCCCTCTCCCAATGGGAGAGGGGTTAGGGGAGAGGGTGCGAAGCTTAGCGCGAAGTATTTTTGTTCATCGGTTGTGTTTGCCCAGACGCCCAGACCACATTAATTCAAAAGTAGTTCCCGCTCAGGCCCTCACCCCAACCCTCTCCCAGAGGGAGAGGGCGAAAAAGCTACAATCGAATAATCCGCGCCGAACTTTCGCGCCGCAAATCTCCGTTGAGCGCGTTCCGCGTGTCGACTACCAGCCGCGCCAGCTCAACAATCCGCCGATAATCGATCTGGCTGTGGTTAGTAACGATGACCACGCAGTCTGCTGCTTGAATCTGTTCGTCACTTAGCTCAACTGAGCAAAGCGGCGCGCCGCTACTTTCCGTGTGGGTCTCCTCAAAGCGCAGCTCGCGCACAAACGGATCGTGATAGCTCACTTCACAGCCCTTGCTGCGCAGCCGGTCGATAATGGAAAGTGCCGGACTCTCCCGCACATCGTCGATGTCGCGTTTGTAAGCCACGCCGAGCAGCAGGATCCGCGCGCCGTTCATCGCTTTGCGATCGTCATTCAATCCGTCTGAGACAAGCTGCACGACGTGGTCGGGCATGCGCGAATTAACTTCCTCGGCCAGTCCGATAAAACGCGAATCGAAACCATGCTGCCGCGCTTTCCACGAAAGGTAATGCGGGTCGAGCGGGATGCAGTGGCCGCCGATACCCGGGCCCGGATAAAACGCCATGAAACCAAATGGTTTCGTGGCGGCCGCCCGAATCACTTCCCAGGTGTCGATGTTCAGGGCATAACAGAGCCGCGCCATTTCATTCGCCATGCCGATATTGACTGCTCGGAATGTGTTCTCCAATAGTTTTGCTGTTTCAGCGACGCGCGCCGAGCGGACCGGGTGGATCTGGTTCACGATCTGTGAATAGAGGTATGCGGCCGCCTCCGTCGAATCATCGGTGACACCGCCGACAACCCTGGGAATGTTGTGAGTCTGATATTCAGGATTGCCCGGATCGACGCGCTCAGGCGAGAAGGCCAGCAGGAAATCCTCATCCAGCTCCAGACCCGTTGCTTGCAACATCGGCAGCAGGACTTCGTCGGTCGTGCCGGGATAGGTAGTTGATTCCAGGATTACCAACTGTCCACGACGCAGTCGCTTTTTGATTTCTTCGGCGGCCGCCAGAATAAAAGAAACGTCGGGCTCTTTCGTCTTTCTGAGCGGCGTCGGAACGCAGATGACGATCGCGTCGCACTCCTCGAGATGATCAAAGTCGGTGGTGGCCCGCAGGCGGCCCGCGTCCACGCAGTCTTTTACCTGCTGGGTGGAAACATCTCCGATATACGACTTGCCGGCGTTGATTTGTTCGGCCTTGTTGTCGTCAACTTCGAATCCGATCGCCTTGAATCCCTTGCCGGCGAACTCAGCCGCCAGCGGCAACCCGACATAGCCGAGTCCGATAACTCCGACGCGCGCTCTCTTATCCTTGATTAGATTGATGATTTCGTTTTTGATCATGAAGCGGTTCTCGGTCAATGGAGTACAAATCATAAAGGCAGGAAGGCGGTAAAACCTAATCTGCGATGAAGTCATGGCAAGCCTAAGTGAGCCGCGCTCGCAGTGTCAAGGAAGCGGCTTGCTCACTCGCTCGAAAGGCGTATCATGCGGAACAGTTCGGCATTTTGAGGAGGTAAGCGGGCAAGGGGCGTATGACAACGCGGCAAATTATCATTGTGACCTGCGCGTACATGGTCGCGTTGGTTGTCGTCGTCTACTTCACGCGGGCAACTTCGCGCCGCGTCGTGGGGGCCCTTGCCGGTGGAGCAGCCGTCGGGTGTATGGGGATGGGCGCGATCGTCCTCGGCAATACGCTCGGGTTGTGGCGCGTGCCGATCTCCTGGACACCGTACTTCCTGGCGCTGTTCTACCTCGGGCTAGCCATCTCGTGCTCACCGATTTATCTCATCACCTGGCGGGTGGCCCGCAGGTTCGGGTGGCGCGGCTTGGCGGTGTGCCTTGTGGTCGTAGCGATCATCGGCCCACCGCGGGATTACTTGTACGCCGCGAAGTATCCGGAGTGGATGGTTTTCGCGCCGGGCGTTGCACCCATCCTCGCAGACGCCGCGACCTATGTCGGTATTGTGGCCATCGGGCACGCCGTGATGCGCCTGATCGCCGGCCCTTCACGTGAGGACCGGTTGCGCAACAAATCTTGATCACACGCTCGAGAGGCGTATCATGCGGAAGCGTCCACAGATACAGTAGTCAAGACCCAGGCTCATGAAACAACATACCTTCAGAGACGACTGGCCCGCACCTAATGACGATCTGCTTGAGCTTGGCAAGATGACATCCATCTGGGGAACTCTCGAGTCGACCGTCAATATAGCGATCAGCAAATTTGCTGGATATCAGAGCACGGCCAGCATTCCAGCTGCTCAGACATCCGGCGGTGGAACGGCAACCATTACCCTTGTCCGACTGGAGACAGGTGAGTGCCAAGTCAGCGAACCGCGCTAGAGAGTAGAGCCGCTTTGGAGTCTCCGCTCAACTGATTCCCGGCCCACCGTCCCGAGCACCTATGACAAACAGCACGTATGACGTAGCCGTTGTTGGCGCGGGAGCGTTTGGCGCCTGGACGGCTTATCAGCTTCAACGGACGAGGAAGCGTGTGGTTCTGATTGATGCCTACGGCCCCGGGCACAGCCGCTCAAGCTCCGGCGACGAATCGCGCATCATCAGGATGGGCTATGGCGCTGATGAGATCTACACGCGCTCATCGCTGCGGTCCCTGCAACTCTGGCAGGAATTATTTGCGCGGGTTGATCAACGGCTCTTTCATCGAACCGGTGTGTTGTGGCTGGCCCATGAAGACGATCCCTATCCGGTCAAGTCTGCCGAGACGCTTGAGAAAATCGGGATTCCTTTTGAGAAGTTAACCACGGTTGAGGTCAGTCAGCGTTACCCGCAGATCGGGCTGGAACGAATTTCCTGGGCCATGTTCGAGCCCGGAAGCGGAGTATTGCTCGCACGTCGTGCCGTACAGGCCGTTACTTTCGCGGCAACCAGAACCGGCGTCGAGTATTTGCAGGCTTCGGTGAAAACACCAATCGGCAAACGGGAGCTGGACCATATCACAACCACCAATGGTGATCGCATCTCGGCCGGGAGCTACGTCTTCGCCTGTGGCGCATGGCTGCCGAAGGTCTTTCCCGACCTGTTGGTTGATCGAATTCACCCAACGCGCCAGGAAGTGTTTTTCTTCGGAACTCCCGCAGGCGACTGCCGTTTCGCTGCACCTGCATTGCCCACCTGGATCGACTTCAAAGATGAAGCTTACGCCTTACCGGACACGGAAGGGCGGGGAATCAAAATCGCGATCGACCGTCACGGGCCGCCCTTTGATCCCGATAAAGGGAATCGAGTCGTTACCGACGAAGGACTGGCCGAGGTGCGTCAGTGTCTAGCGCGGCGGTTACCCGCGTTGAAAGATGCGCCCGTAACCGAGACGCGTGTCTGTCAGTACGAGAACACTTCAAACGGCGACTTCCTCATCGATCGTCACCCACAGTTTGATAACGTCTGGCTGGTTGGCGGCGGCTCGGGCCACGGCTTCAAACACGGGCCGGTCGTAGGTGAATATGTTGCTGCCAGAGTGGAAGGAAGCAAGGAAGGAATCGAACCGCGGTTTAGTTTGCTAACCAAAGCGAGCGAGCACAACCGATCGGTTTTCTAGTTGAATCTGACGCTTTACTATTGATGTTTTGGCAAATGTAGGGCTTGATCTCCCTTCTCCTGTTGGGGCCCGTTGTGAAAAGGGCACCGGTCGGCGACCGGATCGAGCCCGGCAAGGATCCGGTCCGCTTCTTCTAGAGATGAATCTCAAGCGCGTGGGCGATACGAACTGGCCCGCCGCAGGGGCGGTCAGTCCAAAGCGAAGAAACCGGAAGCACCGGAACTAATGAATCTTGATTTAGGCACCCGACTCGGACGTTATGAAATTCGCTCTCTCATTGGCAGAGGCGGAATGGGTGTCGTCTATTGTGCCCACGATACCGAGCTCAACCGCGACGTGGCCGTCAAAGTTATGCCGGCAGATGTCTCTGAGGACGCGGATAGACTGAGCCGCTTCAAGCAGGAAGCGCAGGCCCTCGCCAGGCTCAACCATCCGAATATTCTTTCCATCCTCGACGTAGGTTCCCATGAAGGCTCGTTCTACGTCGTGTCTGAACTATTGGAAGGAGAGACGCTGCTTCAGCGTGGCGAGTCAGAGAGTCTCCCGGTGCGCAAGGCGCTCGACTATGCCGTGCAAATTCTCCGCGGTCTGGCCGCGGCGCATGAGAAAGGCATCGTCCATCGCGACCTCAAGCCGGACAACCTCTTCATCACCAAAGACGGGCACGTCAAGATTTTGGACTTTGGCCTGGCCAAGCTGGTCACTTCCGGAGGACCAGGCGCGATTGAGTCCGAAGCCCCGACGATAAGACCCAGAACTGCCCCCGGCATCGTCATGGGAACCATCTTGTACATGTCGCCGGAGCAGGTGCGCGGCAGGCAAGACCTCATAGATCATCGCTCAGATATCTTCTCCTTCGGATTGGTGTTCTACGAGATGCTGACCGGCAAGCGAGCGCTTGACGGAGAATCTTCGGCAGACATTATCAGTGCGATTCTCAACAGCGACCCGCCCGAGGTGAGGCTTACGAATAACAGTCTCTCCGGGATTCTGGATCGGATAGTGAAGCGCTGTCTTGAGAAAAGACCTGACGACCGATTTCAATCGGCCAGCGATGTCGGTTATGCGATCGAAGCACTATCAGGAATGACCAGCGCCGACACCCGGGTCATCGAGCCAACGCGAGCGCGAAGACGAAAATTGTGGCCCCTATTCGCCGGCCTTGCTTTGCTCGCGCTGGTCACGGCTGGAGGTATTCTTGCCGGCAAGGTGCTTTCGGACCGGCCGCTGCCCTCATATCAACAGCTCACTTTCAGGCGCGGCACAATTTCGTCGGCTAGGTTTGCGCCGGATAGTCATACCGTCATCTACACTACGGTGTGGGGAGGAGGCGCCGACGAGTGTTATTCAGTACGTCTGGAAGCTCTTGAGTCGCGCTCGCTCGATTTGAGCAACGCGGAGGTCCTTTCCATCTCTTCTGCCGGCGAGATGGCAGTCTTGCTCAATCGCCGCCGCCTCGAGTTTTATATGGGTATGGGAACGTTGGCCCGTCTGCCGATTATGGGCGGAGCGCCGCGCGAGATTCTGGAAAATGTGGTGCAGGCAGATTGGTCTCCCGATGGAAAAGAGCTGGCCGTCGTCCATGACGTTGGCGAGCGACGTCGATTGGAATATCCCATCGGCAAAGTCCTCTACGAAACCGCCGGCTGGATCGGCCACCCTCGAATCTCGCCCAAAGGAGATTTGATAGCTTTTCTGGACCACCAGATCGTGGACGATGATCGCGGCTCGGTGGCGGTAGTGGACATGGCGGGCAACAAGAGGGTGCTGTCGAGTGAATGGGGCACCGAACAGGGTCTTGCCTGGTCGCCCGATGGAAGAGAGGTCTGGTTTACAGCTAACAAAAGTGGTGAGGCTCAGGCCCTCTATGCGGTTAATCTGTCAGGTAAAGAACGGGTCGTCACCCGCGCGCCCGTCGGGCTTATGCTCCATGACATTTCTTCAGACGGACGGGTGCTGTTGACGCGCGGCAGCATCTCGACCGATCTCATTGGTCTGGCCCCCAATGAAACCAGGGAACGCGACCTCTCCTGGCTTGACAGTGTTTCCATCTTTGATCTCTCCGCTGATGGGAGGCAGTTCATCTTCTCGTACTTCGGCGAAGGAAGCGGGACCAACTACACCTCCTATCTGCGTAAGACCGACGGCTCGCCCGCCGTCCGGCTCGGTGAAGGAGCGGCCACGTCGCTCTCCGCGGATGGCATGTGGGCGGCGACGGTTCTTCACACCCCGCCCCAAATCGTGATTCTGCCTACCAGGACGGGCCAGCCTAAAACTATTGAACGTGGCGGAATCGAGGAGTATAGCTGGGCGACCTGGTTTCCAGATGGCAAGCGCATTCTATTTACGGGCAGAGAGCCGGGCCGGGCCATGCGATGCTATGTACAGGAAATCAGCGAAGGCGCGAAGCCACGCCCTGTGACTCCCGAAGGAGTGGTGGGAACGCAGGTTTCGCCGGACGGTAAGTTTATCATCGCCACGAATGCCGGCAATCGGACTTCTCTTTACCCGATTGACGGGGGAGATCCACGTCCTTTCGCCGGCCTCGCAGATGGAGAGAAAGTGATTTGCTGGAGCAGCGACGGCCACAGTCTTTATGTGCGGGGTGTGGAAGAGTTGCCGATCCGGGTCTATCGCCTCGATCCTATCAGCGGGCACAAGGAAATAGTTAAGGAGTTGGCCCCGGCTGATCCGGCGGGGCTCATCTCAGCTCCCAAAATTCTGCTGACACCTGATGGAAAGTGGTATGTCTACGCGATGCGCCGCAATCTCACGACGCTCTTTCTCGCCAACGGTCTGAGATAACAATAGATTGTAATGGCCGGATACATGCTGTAAGCTGCGCCCGACAATCGAACAGACATCAAGCAAGCATTTTTCTTTGTAGTCCCTCGCGGCTTCGAAGTTTCACAGTTATGCAAGAGGAGGATTAGCGAATGGAAGCTCAACGTCACTTCTTTCCCCATTCACCGTTAGGTCAGAGCATGAAGATCCCGGAGGCCCCGCCGGTTCCGCCGCGCCCGCCCGATGTTCCGGCGCGCCCACCCGCTGTGCCGCCGCGGCCACCCGACGTTCCGGCGAAGCCACCCGTTGTACCGCCGCGGCCACCCGACGTTCCGGCGAAGCCGCCCGCTGTGCCGCCGCGGCCACCCAACGTTCCGCCGCGACCACCCGACGTCCCAGCGCGCCCGCCCAATGTACCGCCGCGGCCACCTGACGTTCCGGCGAAGCCGCCCGCTGTGCCGCCGCGGCCGCCCTACGTTCCGGCGAAGCCGCCCGCTGTGCCGCCGCGGCCACCAGACGTTCCGCCGCGACCACCCAAGCCTTGAGATCCCGGAGTCTCCACCAGGTTAAGCTTGCATGAACGAGAATGCTGGTGTGCGGACGGATTTACCTGGAATGTCGCCCTCCGATGATGCGTAAGTCTAAAAGAGTGGCGTGGCGGCTCGCCCGCGAACCGCGCGCAAGATGCGCGTGCCACTATTCGTGCCGCCATCATCCGAGGCTGTCATAAAACTTTCTGGCTTCTCTGAGTTGGCGGAAGACTTCCGATGAGATTGTGCCCTCGCGGGCGGCAGTCGGAGGCTCCCAGACTGTTTGCGCTTCTTCCTCCGTCAGATAGTCGCGCTTAGTCCAGACCTTGTCGCCATAGCAGTAATGGATCATATCTCTCTCGACGGGATTGTCGGGCCAGTAATTATGGTCTGCCAACTGCGTCAAAGTAACTTTCAGGTCCATTTTGGCAACGGCCAGTCCAAACGCGTACATGTTATCTTCCCAGCGGCGGGGCGGGAAGGCATCAATCGCTTCGAGCCACAATTCGGCCAGGCGTCCAGCTTTTGAAACAGGGATGACATACGGCACGCCGCAACGCAATTCCCGCTTCTGCGTGTCGATCATTTCTCTCGTCACTCCTATTGCCTGGGCCGCTATGTCAACCACTTCTCGGTCATAATTCATGTAGGCGTAGAAATCGCCGGCGAGGGTCGAGAGGAAATCCGGCCGGCGCACAAAAATCATGTCCGGATCACAGAGCACAATAAAATCATTTTGCCCGTTACACATTTCAGCCGCATGTAGTAACGTGCCGGCCGTGTTCCGGGGAAAGTAATCGTCGCCGTGCCCCGTGGTTCTATAGTTCGGAACGCTTTGCACCGCGCCGCCGGCCCTGATGATGCTTTGATAATCCGCGTGCAATTCCCGGCCTGACTCGTGGACAATTATCAGCGGTGAATGCTGCAGCAGGTGCAGACAAGAGTAGCAGAACAACTTGGCCTGCCAGGCCGCGTAGGGTGTATTCTCTGCCGAGACGACGATGCGATGCTTATCCATAAAGCTAGTGACGGCTAATGATGTTTAGTCGCCGACTAATATATCTTTGAAATTGGAATCTGCACATGCAATACCTTAATGCCGTTGACGCAGATGTCGCGGACGCCATGAGGCAGGCATAGGCCCAAACACTAAAGCAGTTGGTCGAACTCGATCGGAGGTCTTCAGATGCTGTTGATTCGGCATGGATTCCTTTCCCCGACTTTGTGCAGGAACTTGATCGCAGGCTTTCAACAAATCTCAGACACGTATACAGAGGTAGACGACTACGTGCGCAGGTATGAGCATCGCACCTCAATCTGTGGCATTGCTATTAAGCGGGCAGGGATAGACGGTGTCAGCGACGAGATTAACGAAATCCGCCAGCGCGCGGCAGATGCTTTGTGCGGCTTCTATGGCATTGCCGGCCCGATTCACATAGATTTCACGCTTGCATCGGAAATGCGCATGGGTGATTTCCAACCAGCACACGCAGACAACGAGTCATGCAACGACGATGGAATCTGGGCTCCCAACCACACTTCATATCATCACAGTACGGCTATGCTCTACCTGAACAATTGCGGCACTGACTACGAGGGTGGACTCTTACGTTTCCCTTCTTTTGAACAGGAGATCATCCCGCAGGCAGGAATGCTGGTTGGATTCATGAGCGACCGCAACTATCTGCATGAAGTGACGCCTGTCAAGCATGGCCAACGCTACGCGATTACCATCTGGGTCACGCAGGACGCTGATCATGCAGAGTACTGGGACTAGACTGCGACAGATACGAACCACATCTACGTCGGGATCCCAGGCGGGCTGCCGAACCCGGTGAAGGCGGCTGATAAGCTCCAGGTTGATAGGTTAGTGAAATATTCGCTAGTGTCCCAGGCGACGACTTTCAGGTCTCCAGCTTTGAATGATAAACCGAAAGGAACTCTCACTATGTCGAAAGAGAAAACCAACGGACTCAAGCCCGTCCCGTTACAAACAATCAAGCACAGCCTCGTTAACCATAAGCTAATCGCAATTGCGTTGCTGCTCTTTGCTCTCGGAGCGCTGGCTTACGGAAGCCGCCCCACTGCCGTCACCGCCGAACCACCGAAGGGTTGGTTCGTCGCCGGTAGCCACCCTCAAAATTACGACATGAGCGTTGACACCACCGTGAAGCACAGTGGCAGAGCCAGCGCTCACATTAAGTTCATCGCTGCCAACGCAGAGGGCTTCGGCACCTTGATGCAAATGTTCAAGGCTGATGATTATCGCGGCAAACGCGTGCGTATGTCCGCATGGATGAGATCAGAGAACGCGGATTCGGCCCAACTATGGTTCCGCCTGGACGGTGCGAAGGGCATGCAGGGTTTCGACAACATGGGCAACCGGGCTGTGAAAGGGACGAGCGACTGGAAGAAGTATGAGCTCACGCTGGATGTTTCCGCGGCCACAGTCAACGTTGGTTTCGGTGCAATGGTTGTTGGTAAAGGGCAAGCCTGGGTGGACGACTTCATGTTCGAAGTGGTTGGGCAGAACGTGCCGTCGACCAACATGCTGACTCCAGAGCAAATGAAGGAGGAGCAGGAAGCCCGACAGGTTCCTGAATATCCTGGACAGCCCCTTAATTTGAACTTCGAGGAAGGAGTGCTCACCACAGAGGAGTCCAGCGCTCGGCTCGCCCAGGAAAATGCCAACGCCGATGCCGCCCGGAGTTGGCTGAAGGCTAACGCGATTCGACTGAGCACGGTTGAAGCGGGGCACGGTTTTAGCGACATGCAACCACTGAAGAAGATTGTCGGCGACGCCCGCATCGTGTCGCTGGGCGAAGCCACCCACGGCTCGCGCGAGTTCTTTCAACTCAAGCATCGCATGCTGGAGTTTCTCGCTACCGAGAAGGGTTTTACTATCTTCTCGATTGAGGCCAACATGCCCGAAGCGTATCGCCTGAACGATTATGTTCTGAACGGCACTGGCGATCCGGCGACGCTTATCAAGGGCATGTATTTTTGGACCTGGAATACGGAGGAAGTCTTCGACATGGTCCTGTGGATGCGCGAGTTCAACAAGTCCGGCAAGGGGCGCGTCCAGTTCACCGGGTTTGATATGCAGACTCCCGATGTCGCGGCGGGGATCGTCAGCGATTTCGTCGCCAAAGTCGATTCGGACTACGCCGCGCCGTTGCGCCAGGCGATCAATCAGGTCAAAAGCTCGGCCGGCGGTCCGAGCTTCGGCGTCGCGACTGGGTCATTCCCCATCAAAGACGCCAGTGGCAAGCGCGCGCACTTCAGCGGCTACATCAAAACGGAAGGCATCACCACCGGCTATGCGGGACTTTGGTGGCGCGTGGATGGCGCCGCGGGCGTGCTGGCATTCGACAACATGCAGGACCGGGGCGCTACCGGAACTACGGACTGGAAGCGCTACGATATCGAGCTCCCGGTGGCCGTCGACGCGCAGAACATCAACTTTGGAGCGATCCTCTCCGGGAACGGCACGGCTTGGTTCGATTCGCTGGCAATCGAAGTAGATGGCGTCCCATATCCGGCCAAGGATAGTTTGGATCTCGACTTTGAATCGCCATTTCTCGACAATGCGGCGGGAGTACGTTACCCATCAACTACGCCGTTGGGTTTTCACGCCGGCGGCGACGGATATGCGGCGGAGTTGGACTCGCAGGTATTCCATAACGGCAAGCAGAGTCTTCGCCTGAAGCGCGTAGCGTCCGAACCGAAAGCGACTGATCCAAAGGTCTCATCAACGTGGAAAGAGATCGTGCGGCATCTGGAAGTGTCTCGCGAGGCGTACGCGAAAAAGGGCGCCGCGACGCGCGATATCGAATGGGCCATTCAAAACGCACGCGTCGTGTTGCAGTGCATGCAGATGCGGGCAAACGAAGTCTCGCGCGATCGAAGCATGGCCGAAAACATCAAGTGGATTCTGGATCAAAACCCGGGCGCGAAGATCGTGGTGTGGGCTCACAATGGCCACGTCGCAACCGCGGGCCAGAGCGGCTTTGATCCCATGGGAGCCGCGCTGCGCAAGATGTTCGGCAACCAGATGGTGGTTTTCGGTTTCGCCTTCAATCAGGGTGGGTTCCAGGCGGTGGAAATGCCGATCCCATCTAAAAGAGGATTGCGAACTTTCAATGTCGATCCGGCCCCCGAAGGAAGTCTGGACGCGATGCTGGCATCCGCGGGACTCCAAATAGCGGCTATCGATCTGCGCGCATTGCCAAAGTCAGGGGCGGTGGCAAACTGGTTCAGCGAGCCCAGAGCCACGAAGAGCATCGGCGCCGGTTATGGCGAGCAGTTCGCCGCCAACTTTCTCGCCAAACAAGTCACCCCGAAGATTTACGACGCGCTGCTGTTTGTTGAGAAGACCACTGCCGCGAGAGCGCTTCCAAAGAATCAATAGCGCGGGTCCCAGGCAGAAGATGTGCGGAAGGTCTATGACCTTCCGGAATATGCTTCTATGAATCTCGGGGCTATGCCCCTTTTAACTCAGAGTTCGGGTGTGCCCCTGGCTGCATGCCATGCTCGGGCAATCTCGACGAGCTTCCGCTCGTGATCGACGCGGTAAACAATCCGGTACGATCGGACAATGATTTCACGGATAGTCGGGTCGCGATACTCAGGGACAACTCGGCCAATCTCGGAAAAGTTTTGCAGCTTGTCAGTCTCTGCGATGAGGCGATAGCCGAACGTTTCTGCGCGCTGACGGCTGTCGCGTGAAATGAAGGCTACAATGTCGTGCAGGTCATCACGGGAGGCCGGAGACCAAATCAGTTTGTAAGCCATGAGGCCAACTGCTTCTTGATCTCTTCGTGGGGAATGCCTTCGCCGCGGTCCAGCTGATCGAGGCCCTTCTGCACTGCCGCCAGGAACTCAATACGGTCAGCGATCTCGTCGATAGAACAATCGTCCGGCAACTCGCGGACGGTTTTGAGCACCATTTCCTTCTCTGTCATGGCGAAAATTATGCTGCTATGACCGCTTACAAGGCAAGCACCCCCAGAGGCGGCAAAATATTTGACCGCTAATCACGGTTGATATTCATAAGATTCGGTGGCGGAAGTCGAGCCGGCGGCGCAGCCATCAGCCGAGTTCTTATTCACACCCGGTTTTAACCGGGTGATTAGGGCAACCCAAGCAATTCCTCTTAACCGTTTCAACGGTTTTCCTTGCGTCAAGCGCCATTTCAGTATCAGGATGACGGTGGTCTGCCATACACCAAATAACACTGAAAGGAGACGCTCCCTCAATGTCAACGCACTCCTACTCGCGCTGCTGGCTTCACCTGATCTGGGAAACGCTTCGCCGAGAGCCGATGCTGGACAAGCGCGCGGCGGTGCGGGCGTCCATAAATCTGTCGGAATATTCGAATGAGAAAGGCATCTACATGAAGATCAACTACTTTAACGCGGACCACACTCACGCGCTGATTGATCTTCCTACGAATCTAACAATCGAACAGGTGATACAACTCCTTAAGGGTAGCTCGTCACATTGGATCAATCAGAACCGTCTGGTCAAAGGCAGGTTTGCCTGGGGCCGCGGCTACGGAGCTTTTTCGGTCTCGCACTCCGATGTAAGTAGAGTTGCAAACTACATCGCTCGCCAGGAAGATCATCACCGAAAGAAGAGTTTTACGGAAGAGTATGAACTCTTCGTCAAGCGCTACGACTTGGAATGGCGCGACGAGGAAAACCGTTGAAACGGTTTAGAGGAATCTCAAAGGGCCCGCGTCCACCCGGTTGAAACCGGGTGAGAATGAGAGCGTCGCCGGATGCCGCCGTTATTACGCCGACTGAATCTTGATCACCACTCCGGGGCAGTAGCCCGCGCGTAAGCAAGGGCGTGGTCCTTCGTCGGGAGAGCGACCAATCCACGCCCTCCCTCACGGTCGGGCTACTGCCCCGTCCTAAATCTTGATGACGCACTCGAAAGGCGTATCATGCGGAGGAGTCTCGTACATATAGTAGTTTACGCAGAACTAGAATCACCCGATGGCAGCTTATGATTCCTGAAATCAGTCGGGTCATTTGCCAAGCGAACAGGACAGGTGATGATGTAGACCCACAAACGAGTTAGGAGACACCTGCCCATGGTAGCCACAATCCACGATCTGGATCTCTCCAGCCTTTCACTTAAGGAGTTCGAAGAGCATGAAGATAGATATTGATAAGCTCACTGAAGCGGAACTCATCGATCTCAACAACAGAATCGTGGCGCGTTTGCGGTTCTTGCGCGAAATGCGCGCACACGCTGAGATGCTGGACTTCAAAATCGGCGATCGAGTCACGTTTCAACCTGATGGGCATCCTCCGTTAAATGGCATGCTGACTCGCTACAACAAGAAGACCGTAACGGTCATCACGGAAGACGGCGGACGTTGGAACGTCTCGCCGAGTCTGCTGCGCAAAGTAAAGTCTGCTGAGAACGAGCGCGGTAGGGCGGCCAACGTAATTCAATTACATAAGAAATGAACTGTTGTGAGCGCCTGTAAGCGCATGTAGCGGAACCGATCGGACCGACAGCCCTCCTTTTCTTGCACAATCCAACCTGACAGGCTAGCGTTAACAATTCAATCCGGAGGTACTCGATTTCAATTCATGAGCACTGACGAAAGTTATCTTCAATGAAGGAGAAATCTCAATGCTAAACATCGACACCGGAAACACGGCTTTCATGTTGCTGTGCTCCAGCCTGGTCATGCTGATGACGCCGGGCCTGGCCTTCTTCTACGGAGGACTCGTCGGACGCAAGAACGTTCTGGCCATCATGATCCAGAGCTTCGTGTCCATGGGTTGGACCACCGTGCTCTGGTGGGCGTTTGGTTTCTCGCTCTGCTTCAGCGGCGATCTCAAAAGCGGTACAGACTTCTTCGGCATTCTTGGAAACTTCAACTGGGCCTTTCTCCGCGGGATCACTTTGGACACGCCGTCCCTCATCAATCCGTCGATCCCGATGATTGTCTTCTGTGCTTACCAGATGATGTTTGCGATCATCACGCCGGCGCTGATTACCGGCGCCTTTGCGAATCGCGTGACGTTCAAAGCGTACATGCTCTTTCTCACCGGCTGGCTCACGCTGGTCTACTTCCCGTTTGTGCACATGGTTTGGGGCGGCGGGGTGATGGCGAGTTGGGGCGTGCTGGATTTCGCGGGCGGCATTGTCGTGCACAACATCGCCGGCATCGCCGCCCTGGCTTCAGTGCTGTACGTGGGCAGGCGTAAGGTTGCTGACCATGGGCCGCACTCGATTCCGCTCGTGGCGCTGGGCACCGGCATGCTCTGGTTCGGGTGGTACGGCTTCAACGCGGGCAGCGAGTTCCGCGTCGACTCAGTGACGGCGGTCGCTTTTCTGAATACCGATCTGGCCGCCAGTTTCGCCGCCATCGCGTGGCTATGTATGGACTGGATGACAACAAAGAAGCCGAAGTTTCTTGGTTTGTTAACCGGCGCCGTAGCGGGCCTGGCCACGATCACGCCGGCCGCGGGTTATGTATCTCCGGCGACGGCTTGTCTCATCGGGGTGATCGCCGGCGTCGTCTGTTTCTACGCGGTGGCGCTGAAAAACAAACTGAAATGGGACGACGCGCTGGATGTCTGGGGCGTGCATGGTGTTGGTGGCTTCATCGGCATCGTCCTGTGCGGCATCTTCGCGACCACGTTATTCAATCCGGCCGGCGTGGATGGTTTGCTGCGCGGCAACAAGCATTTCTTTCTGGTGCAACTCGGCGCGGTGTGCCTCTCTTCGATCTGGGCGTTCGTCTTTACTTACGTGATGCTCTGGATCATAGACCGAATCACCAAAGTGAAAGTCGATGAAGCCGGAGAGACGGAAGGACTCGACATGGCGATCCACGGCGAAGCGGCCTACCTTGAAGGCATTTGACCTGCGCGCTATCAGCTACTTCGGATGCACATCTCCTTGTGAAAGCGCGCTGGAAAGTCGGACCTGCTGTGGCAAGTCCTTAGGCGGAACATTCTCGCAATGCCTGATGTCTAACCAGCAATCCAGCCAAGCTTCCATGATCAAGAAGCATCACGTCAGAAACGTTAGCCTGCTCGTAGTCCTCGGCGTCTTGCTGCTTGCCCTAACCTATCGAGGGGTTTTCACTCCTGCAAAGCCGAACGCGGGCGCCAACGTTGCCGCGGCTTTACCCATCGCGGTGGCTAGCGCAGCTAACCCTTCTATCGGTGAGGGCTCTTCTATCGCTGCGGGCGCCTATACCGACGAGGATTTTGCCAGACACGTTGAGCAGCTTAAGAAGAAGCTCCCGTCAAAAGAATTTTCGATCGTCATTCAGCAGCCGTTCGTCGTTATCGGAGATGAACCTGCTGAAACGGTAAAGGAACACGCAGAGCATACCGTCAAATGGGCCGTCGATAAGCTGAAGCAGGACTTCTTTACAAAAGACCCGAACGATATCCTCGACATCTGGTTGTTCAAGGACGCGGTGTCTTATCGGAAAAACACAATGTTGCTATTCGGAGAGAAGCCGGGCACGCCATACGGATATTATTCGAGCGCGCACAAGGCGCTGATCATGAATATTGAAACCGGCGGGGGTACCTTGGTCCATGAGATTGTCCATCCGTTCATGGAGGCCAACTTTCCCGCCTGCCCGCCGTGGCTCAACGAAGGTTTAGGTTCGCTGTACGAACAATGCGGCGAGGTCAACGGTCATATTCACGGGTTTACGAATTGGCGTCTGCCGGGACTGCAGCAGGCGATCAAGGCTGGGACAGTGCCGTCGTTTCGGAGTCTCACCTCGCTGGACGCCAGGGGCTTCTACAATGATGACAAAGGCACAAACTATGGCCAGTCACGTTATCTTTGTTACTACCTGCAAGAAAAAGGTCTGCTGGTAAAGTTCTATCGCGAGTTTCACCGTAATCAGAAGCTCGACCCCACCGGATACAAGAGTCTTCAAAAAACCCTGGGCGAACCTGACATTAATAGATTCAAAAGGAAGTGGCAGCAGTACGTGCTGGGTTTGACGAGGTAGTTTGAGCAGTAGAAGTCAGAATTGTGAGCCTGCGAAGCATGCTAGCTAGATGAATCTCAACTACCCGGTCGCTCCCGGTTTTGTACCTAGCCAGCCGCAGCCGCTACTTCCGATGCTTCGGCCTGTCGCTTACAGATCACCAGCGTGATGTCGTCGGCGGCTGGCGTGCCTTGGCAGAATTTTGTTAGCGCGGATTCGATCCGGTCGCGGATGCCGGCCGCGGAAGCGTCGAGGTTGCGCGCTACCACTTCGTAGAGCCGCGTCGGGCCAAACTCTTCACCGCTGGGGTTGGTGGCTTCCGAAACTCCATCGGAATAAATGACCAACACATCGCCCGGATGCAGTTGGGTCCGACCTTCGCGAAAATCGGCATTCGGCATGATACCCAACGGGAGACCGCCGGAAGCGAGTTGCTCCATGGTGCCTCCGGCATGAACGATCAGCGGCGGATTATGGCCGGCATTGAGGAATGCCAGCGCGCCGCTCTTCGGATCGAGCTCGGCGTAGAAAAGCGTGACGAACCGATTGGCCGGAATGCTATCGACCAGATAACGGTTGACGGCGCCGATTGTCTTTGCCAGAGAGTTGTGGATATCGGCTTGCGCGTGCACGGCGGCGTGCAGTGAGGACATCAACAATGCCGCCGCTGTGCCTTTGCCCGAGACGTCGCCCAGGGCGACCACCAGCCTCCCATCTTCACGCTGAATGAAATCGTAATAGTCGCCGCCGATTTCGTAGCAGGGAAAGCTGATGCCCTGTAACTCATAACCGGCAACCACGGGCGCGGTGGCGGGCAGAAACCTCTGCTGAATCTCGCTGGCCACCTGTTGCTCGCGTTCCAGCCGCTCGCGTTCCATTTGCTCTTCGGTCAAACGCGCGTTCTCGACCCGAATGGCCGCGACTGAAGCGAGCGTTGTCAGCACCTTCAGATGATCTTCGGTGAAGCGCCCATCGGCCAGAGGAGAGTCGGCATAGATGATCCCGAAAACATTGGCGCCCACGCCCAGTGGTACTGCCAGGACTGAGCGCACGCCTTGCAGCATCACGGTGCCGCCGGCAAAGCGCGGATCGGACTGCGCGTCGGAAGTCAAAACGGATTTGCCGTTGGCCACGACTTCGTCGATTACCGAGCGGCTGATGCGAATCTCACCGACTTCTCCGGCGCGATCGCGCAAACGGGCCACGGCTACCTTAAGCTCGGGGCTCTTTTCGTCGCGCATCATGACCATGCATCGATGTGCCGGAACGGCTTCAAATACGAGACTAACAATCTGCTCGAGTGTTTCGTTCAGCGTGACTGAGGCGAGCAGCGCCACGCCTACTTTGCTGATCAGCGCGAGCAGATCGCTTTGGTTTGCTGGGCGATGGGCGGCAGTTTCTTCCGACTGGGTGCGGGCGCCTTCGATGGCCTCGAACAGCCCCGAAGTCGTGCGATCGGCCGAAGAAAAGGCAATCGTCGCTTCGGGAATCGACGACGAATTGTCGGTGATCATGGTGGCGCCGCTGCTGAGCGGAAACGGACTGTCGTTGAAAACGATTTCCGTCTCGCCGATCTGAATGCGTCCGCCTCGTGAGAGCGTGATCGGCGTTTCGACTACGGACCCGTTATAGAGCGTGCCGTTTGCCGAGCCCAGATCCTGCAGAAAGTATTCGTCGCCTTCGTTGCGTACTTCGGCGTGCACCCGAGACGCGAACGGATCGGGGATACAGAGATCATTGCGTGCCGAGCGGCCAATCGTGACGCGCAAGCGGCTGATCTGAAAATGCTCGGCAGCGCGATCCGGATATTTGACGATTAGCTCAGCCATAAATTGACTAGTTTAGAGTTCAAGCTTTAGCTTGCGCGTCGTTAATTCAACAACCTGAAGGTTGAACTCTGAATTCAAGCGCCCTGAGGACGCGTTTTGCGCACCGGCGCCACAAGCGGCCCGGCGTGCGGCCGCACTACGATAGTTCCGGCAATCAGATCGTGCAGGGCGCGACCGGTCGGACTCACCGTGACGATCAGAAAGCCGAGACCAAACGGCAGCAGCGACAAAGGATACCCTACAAAGTGGCGAAGCAATGCCCGACTAATTCCCGGCAAGCGGCCGTCGGTGCGCTCAATACTCAAGCCCGTCGTCCACTTTCCAATTGTTTTTCCGGTCAGCCCGGCCAGCACGCCCAGATCGAGCACGGCGACCACCAGGGTGATAAATATTCCTACCTTCTCCGCCGTTCCGCCCGCCAGGCGGGCGCCACCGCCCATCAGGCGGGCCACCATAATACTGAAAGTCAGGATCAGCGCCAGCAGAATATAGTCGATCAGCAGCGCTCCGCAGCGCAGAGCAAACGGCGCGCGAAAGCGTACGCGAATACGCTGCTCAGATCGATGACTTACGGCGCCGGGTGGCAGTTTTGCGGCTTGGACGTTTGCAGTCATAGGGGCTTTAGGTTTTTGATTTTGCGATTGCTGCCCGGCTGGCCCGGCGTCGATTTCAGGCACAAGGTCTAGACTAGATCACAAATCAAAAGTTGCATATCGAAAATGAGTTACTATCCAACCAGGAAGTGCAGAGTAGTCTCGCCCATGCGGATCCGATCTCCGCTGTCCAATGCGCGCGGCTGGCGCGGTTCGAGGCGAATCATATCATTGATTACTGTTCCGTTTACCGAGCCCAGGTCTTCGACCATGAACGCATCGCCTTCGCGCCAGATGCGCGCGTGACGAC
This sequence comes from Pyrinomonadaceae bacterium, assembly GCA_041497335.1. Taxonomy (GTDB): domain Bacteria; phylum Acidobacteriota; class Blastocatellia; order Pyrinomonadales; family Pyrinomonadaceae; genus UBA11740. The sequence continues at coordinate 104,207 of JBGQGG010000011.1, forward strand.
GCGACACTTTGGTCTGCGGATCGAATCGCGATAGATCCACCTCGGGAAAAATGTTCGAGAGTGGATCCGTGCGCCCCACAAGGTTGCTCTCTTTTTGCAGAAGGAACGAAGCATCCAGTTCAGTCGTGCCGGCCACGATCAATTTTGCCGTGGCACGGGCTTGGGCCAGCGCCGCGCCCGAATCGCCCGCCAGGGGCTGGCGCGAGCCGCAGTGCGCGCAGAAAATGTCGTCCGCCGCGATCCGACCGCCGCAGAATCCGCAAAAAACAATAGCCACGCGCATGGTCTCGCTGCCCAACTCGAAAGCCGGCGCGCCATAGCTGACCTGGCCCGAGCGCAGCTTTTCAAGGTGGGCGGCCAGCGCCTCGCGCAGCTCGGCTCCCGACTGGAAGCGATGTTCCGGTCTGTATTCCACGGCGCGAATCAGCATCCGTTCCATCTCGCTGGAAAGCGCCGGGTTGATCTGGCGCGGGCGCGGATTCTTGGTGAAGTCAAAGATGAGCAGGGGATTGTCCTGCGGATCTGAGCCGGTTAACAAATGAAACATGGTCGCGCCCAGGCTGTAAATGTCCACGCGCGGATCAGCCTGACCGCTAAATAATTCCGGCGGCGCATAGCCCATCGTGCCCACCGCCGTGACACCCTTTTCCTTCTTGTTTACCCAGCGTGCAATTCCGAAGTCGATCAGCATTATCCGGTTGCTGTTGCTGTCGATCATCAGATTTGCCGGCTTCAGGTCGCGATAGATAATTGGCTGCGGTCGCGTGTGCAAATACTGCAGGACGTCGGCCACCTGAATTCCCCACTCTGTCACGGTCGGCTCGTCGACGCGTCCACCCGGCGAGCTACGCAGCCGCGAAGACAAATCGCTTCCCGGAATAAATTTCATTACCAGATAAAAACGCTCCGAAGCTTCGTCGTAGAAATAGTCGTAGACCGTGGGAATCGACGGGTGCTCGAGTTCGGTGAGCAACAGAGATTCGCGTTTGAAGTCGGCGATGGCCTTTTCGTGCTGAGCGTCGTCGATGTGCGACTCGATCATTTCCTTCACGGCGCGGGGCGCTTCGCCCAAGTTGCGGTCCTTGGCCAGGTAGACAGCGCCCATCCCACCTCCGCCAATCCGGCGAACGATCTCGTAACGGTGGTTGAGGACCCTGCCCGCGGGAAGCGCCATGGGCTTCTGTCTTTTTTCGGGGACGTTATCGGCGCGGGAAGTCTTCGATGAAAACTCTGCGTTCTCGGCAATCTCGCCTGTGCCGCGAGGCGGTGTCTCGCTAGTGCCGGGAGCTGTTGTCTCGCTCGGTTGTGCCTCACCCCAGGTGCTATTGCCGTCGGCGGCCAACTGGGAATAGTTCGAGACCATGCCCTGCTGATCCTGGGTTTCAGCTTTAGCGCCGACACTTCCACTACTGGCCACGAACGGCGTGTCGTCGTGCTGTTGGCGCGCGCCGCACGTGCCGCAAAAGTTTTCGTCGGGCGCAACATTGGCGCCACATTCACAACAAAGAGTCATTTGCTAATTGCCGGAGGAGTCGAAAAACAAAATCCAAGTTCGATTCGACACTTCAGCCCGGTGTCGCGAGTTTCCTATTTTGCTACCCGGAAACGCAAAAAAGTTTTACCGACAATGATTTCATCGCCATCCTTCAGCGGCTGGCGGTCGCCCGGGGCCAATCGATGTCCGCGGTTTACGAAAGTCCCGTTCGTGGATCCCAAATCTTCGATCTGGTACTGGCCATCGCGCAGCGAAATGCGAGCGTGACGCCGCGATACCTTCGCCTCAGGATCATCGGAATCCAGATCGACGTCAGGGAAGACCCCCCCGTCGGCATCCCAGCGGCCAATGTTCGCGTCCTGGTTGCTCAAAGGAAACTGCTTGCCCGCGGAACTGCCGCGTTCGATTACGAGTGTTGCATGCACTCGACCGCCGGGCCCAACCAAAGGCGCAGAAGTTTGCTGCTCTGATATCATGGGCGAGTTTTTCTGCCCGGCCGATTGGGCGACGGTCGCCGTCGAGTCTTTGCGCCGGCCATCTGAGCCGTTGCTTTGCGCTCCCGGGGCTGAAAGTCCGCCTGATTTTCCCACGAGCCAAAGGGCGGCTCCGCAATCGTCGCAATAGCGCGATCCATCCGGGCTTCCGGTCCCGCATTTTTCGCAGATGATCATTTCGTTCCGGGCACAGGGTTTGTGAAACAAACTCAACCTGCGCGGCAAGACATCTTAGCGCGAAACTGTTGACCGCGCCAACGCCGTTGAATCACGGCGCAGGGCGGCCAAAAGTGTGACCCCGGGACCGGAGTCGCCAAACTTACCCGGAAGGCTCGGCAGTATCGCGACCGTCGTCTATAATTGATTGTCGCGGCGAGATTTCTTTGAAACCAGGCGCTGGATTTCATCGTAAAAACATCTCAAGCGTGGACTATTCGTAGCTTGCGGCAGCTAATCTGACAAAAGCGAAATCCCGGCTAAAATCAAGTTAATTAAGGATCTGAACTCAATGGCCCTCAGTAGAAAGAAGAAAATCATCATCGCAGTCTCGGCGGTCGTAGTGCTGGCACTGATCGTTATCATCAGCGTCTTTGCCAGCCGTAAAGACGAGCCCGAAGTCACCACGGTAAAGTTGGACGTGCGGCCCGAATTGCGGTCGACCGTCACCGCATCGGGCGAGGTGCGCCCCGTTCGCTATATTAGGCTGACCAGTGAAATCGCCGGCCGGATCCTTGAGATCTACGTCAACCCCGGCGATCAAGTCATCAAGAACCAGCCGCTGGTGCGCATCGATCCGACGCAATTGCAGTCCAGCCAGGAAGCACAATTTGCCGCCACCCAGGCCTCGATCAACGATGTCCAGAGCGCCCGCAACGGGGTGGCCTCAGCTCAACAGGGCCTGGTGGTTACCGAAGCCGCAGTCTCCCAGGCCAAACAGCAGACCGTCAGCGCTGAGATTGATGTGAAAACCGCCGAACGTGAGTTGAAGCGCGCCACCAACCTGGTTGAATCCAACGTGATGTCCCGATCTGAGTACGATGCGGCGCGTGATCGTTACGATCAGGCGAAGGCTAAACTCCAGGCGCAGAACATTGCGGTGAGGGAAGCAATGGAGCGCGCCAACCAGCAGCGCGTAGCGGTGAAGGAAGCGCAGACTAATGTGAAGACGAGCGAGGCGCGCGCCAATCAGCAGCAGGCATTTCTGCGCGGCCAGTCAAGCCAGCGCGAAAAAGCGACTCAGTACTCGCCGCTCAACGGCGTCATTGCTGATATTCCCACGCGCGTAGGGGAATATGCCGTGTCTGCTTTGTCTTCGACGCCTTTGATGACAATCGCGGACATGTCAACCATCAATATCGAGGTCAACGTCGACGAAACCGAAATCGCGAACGTTGATGTCGGGCAGCAGGCTAAAGTGAAGGTCGATGCCCTGGGAGAGAAGGAAATCACTGCCACGGTAACTCAAAAGAACCCGCTGGCAATCGCCAAATCCGATACGCAGGGCGGCCTTTCCAATCGCGTCAACGTGCAGGAAGCGAAAGAGTTCAAAGTCACGCTCGAGCTCAAAGATCTGACCGACGACGTGCGCGCCAAACTGCGTCCCGGCATGAGCTCCACCGCGACGATTACCACTAAGACCAAGACCAATGTAATCGCGGTTCCATTACAGGCGATTGTGGAAAAGGCGCCACCCGCGCCATCGCCTGGTCCTTCGATTGCCAGCAGCGCCCCGACACCTGTCGGCGAAAAGCCGAAGGAGCAAAAAGGCGTTTACATCCTGGATAAGAACAACAAGGTCAAATTCGTCGAAGTGACGACGGGTATTACCGGCGAATCGGACATCGAGATTACCAGCGGCCTGCAAGCCGGGACCGAAGTGATAACCGGGCCCAGTCGTGTGCTCAAGACTCTGAAGGACGGCACGAGTGTGAAACGTCAAACGCGCGCTTCCGGGGCCAACGCTAACGCCGGTGGAGGAAGCTAATGACCGAAGCTACGGTCGCAACACCACAAACTTCTTCCGGCGTAATTGCCAGGCCTGAGTTGCCATCGGACGACGGCAAGGTGAACTTGCTGATCGCGATGACCGATATCTGGAAGACGTACGACATGGGCGCAGAGAAAGTGCATGCGCTGCATGGCGTATCGTTCAGCGTACGTCGCGGCGAGTATCTTGCGATTACCGGGCCTTCAGGTTCAGGCAAATCGACGCTGATGAACCTGGTTGGTTGTCTGGACACGCCGTCGAAAGGCGAGTACTGGTTGAACGGAAAGAACGTTTCTGAGATGGATGACGACGAGCTGGCACGCATTCGCAATCAGGAAGTCGGTTTCGTCTTTCAAACCTTCAATTTGCTTGCTCGCGCCACCGCGCTACATAACGTCGAGTTGCCGCTCATCTACGGTGGCATTCCCGGGGCGAAGCGGCACGAGATGGCTAAACAAGCGTTGGCGGCTGTCGATCTCACGGATCGCATGATGCACCGGCCCAACGAGCTTTCCGGCGGCCAGCGTCAACGTGTCGCAATCGCCCGTGCCCTGGTGAATCATCCGTCAATTCTGCTCGCCGACGAGCCTACGGGCGCGCTCGACACGGCCACAAGTTTCGACATCATGAACCTCTTCGAAAAACTGTACGAAGACGGCAACACCATTATCCTCGTTACGCACGAGCACGATATCGCGGCGCGCGCGCGCCGAGTCATCTCGATCCGCGACGGGCAGATCGAAAAAGACGAGACCATCAGATAGGAGGCGCTGCGATGTCCCCTCGCAGCGACGCGAAACCGAAGGCCCCTGGTTATGCCTTCGGCCGGCGCATTTCGCTCCCTGCCAGAATCCGTTCGTTCCCGGTTTTTAGAGTCGCCGCGGTCTGGGAAGCCTTTCTGGTGGCCGCGGCCAGTCTGCGTCAAAACAAACTGCGCACCTCGTTAACGCTAATCGGTATCATCGTCGGCGTCACCGCAGTCATCGCGGTGGTCACAATCATCAAGGGGTTGGATCAGACCGTGGCCTCGACCTTTTCTTCCCAGGGCTCGACAGTCTTCACCATCTCCAAACGACCCCAGGTGATCACGTCACGGGAAGACTTCATCAAATTCAACAAGCGGAAGGACGTCGTGCGCGAAGACGCCGAAGCAATTTTCAGATCGTGCACCGCATGCTGGCGCACGGGCATTGCCGCCAATAGTTTTGAGATTGCCAAGCACGGGGACCAGAAGTTTGAAGGCGCCCGTCTGCGCGCGATAACACCCGCGGCGATGTTTGACATTGACGGCGTGACGATTGACGTAGGTCGCCTTTGGACTGAAAGCGAAAGCGCTGCCGCACGCGATATTTGCGTGGTGGGTCCGGATATTGTGACCAATCTCTTCCCAGATTTGCCTCTGGATCGGGCTATCGGCCAGGACATCTGGACCGGCGGTCATCGGTACACAATCATTGGCGTGCTGCAACCGCTGGGTAAGATTTTTGGCGCCTCGCGCGACACTGAAATCTACATTCCGTACGCGAATTTCGAAAAGAACTTTGGCGCCCACAATTCACTGGTGGTGTTCGTGCAGACGGAAACGGCGCCGCAGCTCGAGCAGGCCGAAGACCAGGCCCGCGCGATCATGCGGAACCGTCGCGGCAAAACTTTTCGGGATGAAGACGACGGCTTTGCGCTCGAGACCCAGGACGTGTTCCTGAATCTTTACAGCAGCGCGACTTCGAATATCTACATCGTGACGATCGGAGTTTCGGCAATCTCGCTGGTCGTGGGCGGCATCGTGGTGATGAACATCATGCTGGTCTCAGTGACCGAACGCACCAAAGAAATCGGCATACGCAAGGCTGTGGGCGCGCGCCGCAAAGACATTCTGACTCAGTTTCTGATCGAAGCCGTCACGGTTACCGCGATCGGAGGTGCGCTCGGAGTCTTGAGCGGCTTTGGGTTGGCCTGGTTGATTGCCCTGCTAATCGGCTTTCCCCTGCTTTTCAGTGTCTGGTCGGCCGTGCTCGGGGTCAGCATGTCTTCGCTGGTTGGTATTATCAGCGGTTTGTGGCCCGCGTGGCGGGCGGCGAAGTTGGATCCGATTGAGGCGTTGAGATCGGAATGAGTCCAGACTCCTATTTTTCGATAGCGAAAGTTCTCAAGGTAGTAATAATTGTCCGGTTGAGGACATAATTCTAATGATCGCAGGAAAAGTTAAGCACCCCGACAGCAAGACAAGGATCGCTTGATGAACTTTGCTGACGTACGGGAATCCGCTTGGATGGCGCTGGACACCGTGCGCACGAACAAGCTGCGCTCGTCGCTGACTATTCTGGGGGTCAGTGTGGGGGTGGTCACGGTGGTCTTTATGGTGTCGATCATTCAGGGCCTCAACAAGTCGTTCGCCGAACAAATCGAAGCGCTGGGCTCGAACTCGATTTGGATGACGAAATTCGAGCCCAGCTTCGGCCATCAACCGAATTCGGAAGAACTTCACCGCAAGGAACTGACGCTCGATGATGCCGATGCCATTCGCCGCGAATCGCCTTCGGCGCTGAGCGTCTCGCCGCTCTATCGCATAATTGCTGAGACGGTCCGTTACGAAGACAAGCAGAGCGACACGCCCATCCTGCTCGGCGTCACGCCGTACTACGAGTTCACGCAATCCAGTTATGTTGGGCGAGGCCGCTTTATCACGGATGTTGACGTGCAAGAGCGCTCAAATGTTTGTGTGATAGGACAGGACCTGGTCAAAGCGCTCTTTCCATTCATCGATCCGCTGGATAAGCAGGTGAAAATCGCCGGTCGTCCATTTAAAGTGATCGGCGTGATGGAGCCGCTGGGGAACTTTCTCGGTCAGTCGCGTGACAATTCGATCTTTATACCCATCAAGACGTTCGAAAAGTATTATCCCGAGCTGCACTTTCCCGAAAGCATCTACGTCATTATCGTGCGACCAATATCCCGCGCTTATGTGAAATCCGCTATGGATGAAATGACCGACATCATGCGCCGCCGCCGCCGCGTGCCGCAGGGCGCGCCCAACACCTTCGGCATATCGTCCCAGGACGCGCTGCTCGATGTCTACAACCAACTGACCGGGGCGACGTATCTGGTGCTGACCGCGATCTCGTTTGTCGCGCTGATGATTGGCGGCATCGGCGTCATGAACATTATGCTGGTGTCAGTTACTGAGCGGACTAAAGAGATCGGCTTGCGCAAGGCTGTGGGCGCGACCCGAATGAACATTCTGTCGCAGTTCTTAATCGAAGCCGTGGTGCTGACGGCAATCGGTGGCTTAATCGGACTTGTGGTAGGAGAATTTGCGAGTTTTCTGATGAATAGGTACTCGCCGTTGCCAGCATTTGTCCCTGCCTGGGCCATCGGCGTAGGCGTAGGCATTTCGGGCGCCGTAGGAATCGTCTTCGGGTTGTGGCCGGCCTGGAAAGCGGCCCGGCTGGATCCTATTGAATCGTTGCGGTATGAATGAACCTCGAACTGAAGAACAAAGCTTAGAGCTCTAAGCTCTAAATACAAAGCACTAAGTACAAAGCTCAGAGCATTAGAGTACTGTAACCTTGTAACTAATTCCCCCGGTCAGACGTAATAATCGCAGTGAGACTTCTCGAAATCCTGAAAGTTGCAGTGGCCGCAATCTGGGCGCACAAGTTGCGCTCGGCACTGACGCTGCTGGGCATGATCGTGGGTGTCACGGCCTTTGTCACCGTGGTGTCTTTGATCCAGGGCTTCAACGTTTACATTGACGAAAAGATCGCGGGCATCGGCGCCAAATCGTTTTCGGTCCAGCGCTTCAACCCATTCGAAGACTTCAAAGATACCGACACGATCGCCGCCGCCCAGCGTCGCAACAAGGAACTGACCCTCGACGATTTCCAGTACCTGAAGGATCGCGCGCAGCTCATCGGAAAGATTGGCGCCAAGGCGCGTGGTTCGCCGTCCCTGGTTAAGCGCAACGATCAAGTTCTGGAAGATGTTTACGTGATTGGCGCCACGGCAAATACTGCCGACATCGACAATCGCAATATCGCCAACGGGCGTTTCTTCACTGATTCTGAGAATGATAGCGCGGCCCGGGTGGCCTATGTGGGCGCGGACATCGCCACCAAACTGTTCCCGGCGGGGAATCCCATCGGCGGAGAGATTGATATCCGCGGTCTGCCTTACCGGGTTCTCGGTGTGGAGGAGGTAAAGGGAACTGTCTTTGGTATTCCGCAGGACAGCTTTATCGTCATCCCGCTAAAAACCTATCAGGTTGATTATGGCCCGTTGATGCGGCAGCGCTCGCTTTACTTTACCGCTACCTCAAGGACCGATGACGTATTTGCCGACGCGGTCGAAGAAGCAAGGTCGCTGATGCGCACGCGCCGCCGCCTGGGACCGAACGAGAAAGACAACTTCGGCATCGTCACGCCGGACGCCATTACGGGTTTGCGTGATCGGCTTTTCGGCACCATCTTTCTGGTGGCCATCGCTGTTCCGGGAATTGCAATGCTGGTAGGCGCTATCGTGATCATGAATATCATGCTCGTTTCAGTGACCGAGCGAACCAAAGAGATCGGGCTACGCAAATCCCTCGGAGCGCGCAAAGCCGATATATTGAAACAGTTTTTGGTGGAAGCCATCACGTTGGCCACGATCGGTGGGGCTGTTGGCATATTTCTGGCGTGGATTGTGGGCAAGATTGTGACCGCGAGTTTCTTCCCCACTTACCTTTCGCTGGGGGCGATTCTGTTAGCCCTGGGGGCCTCGGGAGGCGTGGGAATTCTCTCCGGAATCGTTCCTGCGTGGAAGGCAGCGCGCTTGGATCCGATCGAAGCGTTGCGCGCGGATACGTAAAGGATGATCTTTGGACTTTGCTAAGAACCGAAGTCCAAGGTTCAGAGATCGGAGATCAGAGGTCGGAGATCAAAGTTAATGAAGCTATTAAGAAGCGACATTCTCGAAAACCTGTGGTTGGCTTTGGCCACGCTGCGTTCCAATAAGCTGCGTTCGTTCCTCACGGTCATCGGCGTGATCATCGGGGTCGTCACGGTAATGCTGATCGCCTCGATCATCAGCGGGATCGACACGGCGTTCACCAAAGAAGTCGAGTCATTCGGCACGCGATCGATGTATATCAGCAAATACAACCCGGGCATTCACGTCGGCCGGATGTCACGCGAAGAACGCATGCGCAAGCCGCTGACTTATGACGATGCCATTTATCTTTCCAAACTGCCGACCATAGAAGTCGCCGTGCCTTTCCTTGAGATCACGAACAATTTTTTTGGCCAGAAGATTCTGGTCAGCGGCGGCGGCAAAACATCCGCCCAGGTAGCGCTGCAGGGAACGCTGCCGGATTTTGAAAAGGCGGGCACGCAAATCGTCGCTGAAGGCCGCTTCTTTTCCCAGTTTGAAAACGATCAGAATCAGAATGTCTGTGTGATCGGTTCAAAGGTGGCTGACGATTTCTTCCCGTTTGGCTCGCCCGTGGAAAGTACGATCAAAATCGGCTCGGAAGAGTATCGAGTGGTGGGAGTACTTCAGAAGCGCGAGCAGTTTCTGTTCAGCGGCGGCAGCGATGATCAGAATAATGTCATCTACCTGCCGTACAACGTCGCGCGCAAGCTCAAACCCAACTCCGAAGACGTTTACCTGCTGGCCGTGGCCAGGCCGGGCATGATGCAGGAGGCTATGGATCAGGTCACCGACGCATTGCGCGTTCGCCGGCAAGTCCCTTTCGGCAACCCTGATAACTTTGGCATAGAAACGACGGCATCTCTGATCAGCACTTTTCACTCAATCACCGGGGGTATTGCCATCGCCATGGTGGTTATCTCATCCGTTGGCTTGATGGTGGGCGGCATTGGCGTGATGAACATCATGCTGGTGTCGGTGACTGAACGCACTCGCGAAATCGGAGTCCGCAAAGCCATCGGGGCGCGCCGCAGAGACATCCTCTGGCAGTTTCTAATCGAAGCGATGACCCTGACGGGCTTTGGCGGTTTCATGGGTTTGGCGATTGGCTGGCTGCTGACGTTACTGGTGAAACTGATCATGCCGTCGTATGTGCCGCTTTGGGCGCCGTTGGCAGGCTTTATCGCCAGCGTAGGGATCGGCATGATCTTTGGATTGTGGCCGGCCTGGAAAGCAGCGCGACTCGATCCAATTGAGTCGCTTCGTTACGAGTAAGAAAGAGTGGCACAGACTTGAGTCTGTGATCTGATCTACATCAGGAATCACAGACTTAAGTCTGTGCCACTTCGTCATACTGACGCTTCTACGAGAGGAAGCTTGGAAAGATCGCGGCGATCGCCAGGCCGAACAAGAGTGCCAAAACCCACAGCGTAATGGCTACGCCCCAACCCGCCGAAGAACTGACCTTATAGCCTCCTTCGTTCAGACCTTTCGCGGTCAACCAGAGCTTATAGAATGAAAGGAGGCCGATCGCACTCGCTGCTACATACAGCACCGGGTGATCTTTCGCCGCGAACAAAAGGCCCAGGTTGTCATGCACCAGAGTCTCCTGGTCAATCAGCGGGTGGATGTCATCAGGTGACTTGATAAAGAGGATGATGAAACTGAGCACTCTTTGAATCACCACTATTGGGAACGCGGCATAAGTCGCCACCGAAAAGGCTTGCCAGAAGTGCATCCTCCCTCCGAAAGCCAGGACCCCGAGAAGGTAGAGCGCGCCTATAATAGCCATGCCGAAAAACGCGGTGACTATCGTCTTGACCACAGTGCCTGCCTGATAGGCCGGTGACTTGGCCTGCTCGACGCCCTCTGTCCTCATCTTCGCCAGCACCTCCGGCGGTGGCTTGATAGGGCTCTCCTCAAGCTTATCTACCGTGAAGTTAATAATTCGCTCGGGCGTTACCCGACGAGTGAAGGCGGTAATGTAAGCGGCGTTCAGAACCCCAATGACCAGGATTGCGGCCAGCCACCGAGGGTGTGCGCGCAAATTCCGAAACACGTCCGTAGGTTCGTAGAAGATCCCGCCCAGTCGCTCAAATGTCGACATTGGCGGGGGCGCGTCCGGCACGTTAGGCAGCCGGGCAAAACTCAAGCCGGACAGCAAAACACCCAGCGCCGCGACGGCTAATCCGGTTCCGACGCCACCGGGAATAAAACTGGCAATACCTCCAACACAAACAATGATTCCCAGAACGATCAGGGCGATGCCGGCCCAGAGCAAGTTGGCAGGTCGCTGGCGCTCGGGTTCGACTTCGGTCGTCGGTGGTTGAAATTCCTGATTCGGATCGCTCATGTAACTATCCTCCTGTTGAAAGACGAAGGACGGGGAGACTACTTTCCGTCCGATGAAGTACCCCGCGCGTAAGCAAGGGCGTGTTAAGGCAGTTCAATAAGATAATGATACGGTTGTTCTGGTGGCAATGTTTCACCGTCACCTTGCACGCGCGCATCGCCGTCGCGCGGTCGGACTATTGTCCGGCTCGCGGTCCCACTCCAGGCGCGCTTTCGTAACCGTCGACTCGAATGCAGGCGACGGTGTGCCCGGGTGAGATTTCGCGCAACTCTGGATCGATTCGGGCGCATTCGTCAATAGCAATCGGACAGCGGGTGCGAAAACGACACCCCGACGGCGGGTTTCTCGAGGTGGGCACATCGCCTTTCAAGATGACGCGGTCGCGCCGGACCCGCGGATCCGGTAACGGGATTGCCGACAGCAGGGCCTGTGTGTACGGATGCAACGGGCGCATGTAAAGTTCTTCAGCGCTGGCGATCTCCACGATCCGACCCAGATACATGACGGCAACCCGCGTCGAGATGTGCTCAACCACAGCCAGCCCGTGCGAGATGAAGAGATATGTAAGTCCAAACTCCTTCTGCAGATCCTGCAGCAGGTTTACCACCTGGGCTTGTACTGAAACATCGAGGGCCGAGACGGGCTCGTCAGCGACGATCAATTTCGGATTCAGCGCCAGCGCACGCGCGACCCCGATGCGTTGTAACTGACCACCGGAGAATTCGTGGCTGTAGCGTTTCATAAAGTCCGCGTCGAGGCCGACTTTGCCCAGCAGCCAGGCCACGCGCTCGCGCTGCTGCGCCCGATTTCCGATCTTGTGAATGACCAGTGGCTCGGCGACGATGTCACCAACTTTCATGCGCGGATTCAGCGACGCGTTTGGGTCCTGAAAAATGATTTGCATCTCGCGGCGCAACTGGCGCAATTCGGTTTTGCCCATCGCGATAACATCGCGACCTGCAAATTGGATATCGCCCTTCGTGGGCTCGATGAGACGGAGGAGGCAACGACCGGCAGTGGATTTGCCACAGCCGGATTCGCCGACCAGTCCCATCGTTTCTCCGCGCAGGATTTCGAATGACACGCCATCAACCGCGCGCCAGACGTCGTCGCTGTCTTCGATGGGGAAATGCTTCACCAGTCCGCTGACGCGGACGAGTTCGTGGTTGTCGTTTTCCCCGTATGTTGTCATCGACATATAGGACCGATACGTCCCATAGGACCTATGTGGTCGTCATCGTTGCCGGATCAAACAGAACGCACCTTACCTGCACGCCCGGAGGAACATCGTAGAGCGGGATTTCGCCCTGCCTGCATCGGGGCATCCGATATTCACAGCGGGGCTCGAAGTGACAACCCGGCGGCAGAGCGGTCGGCTTTGGCACTGTGCCTTCGATCGTCTGCAATCGTTCAGCCTTGGCGACGTCTCTCGCCGTCAGCTTCGGCACCGATCGCAACAGTCCTTCGGTGTATGGATGTTTAGGTCGTCTGAACAATTCATCCACGGGCGAGTCTTCGACAATCCTGCCCGTGTACATCACGGCCACGCGCTCGGCAACTTCCGCGACTACGCCGAGGTCATGGGTTATGAGCAGCACCGCGAGATCGCGTGTGCCGCGCAACTTATTGAGGAGATCAAGAATCTGCGCCTGAATCGTGACATCGAGCGCGGTGGTCGGCTCATCTGCGATTAATACTTTAGGATCGCAGGCAAGAGCCATGGCGATCATGACTCGTTGTCGCATGCCCCCGGAAAGCTGGTGCGGATAATCGTCAGCCCGGAGGGCAGGATCGGGGATCGAAACTTCGCGCATAGCTTCAATGGCTCCGGCGCGCGCCTCCTTACGCGAAAGACCGCGATGCAGGCGCAGCGCCTCGGCAATCTGTTCGCCCACGGTAAAGACGGGGTTCAGTGAGGTCATCGGATCCTGAAAGATCATGGCGATGTCGTTGCCACGCACGTCACGCATCTCGGCGTTGGACAGCTGCAACAGACTTTTTCCCTCAAACAGGATCTCGCCGGCCACAATCTTTCCCGGCGGTGCGACCAGGCGCATTACGGAAAGCGCGGTCATCGACTTTCCGCATCCGCTCTCGCCCACCAGTCCGAGCAGCTCTCCCTGATCCAGATGAAAACTGACGCCCTCAACCGCGCACACTAACCCCTCGCGCGTTTGAAAGTACGTGTGAAGATTTTTGACTTCCAGTAAGTGAGACACGGTGCTCGTCTTTATCCGCAGCGGAGCGTCAAATCAAATGCGTTGACAGTTCTCTGAAACTGGCCCTAGACTTGCGCCGTCTCTTCCGGCAAGAGTTCCGAAACGCGCAGCTCAGAGGTTCTCGCAAATGCACAACCAAAGCTTAACCGCAAAAAGGATCTTCCTCAATGCTTGTCTGGCAATTGTCGCTGCGCTCTTACTCGCGGCGGGCGCGTTTGCCCGCACACAGGATCCGGCCGAACGGCAGCGTGCACTGGACCTCTATGAGTCGAACAACTTTGTCGCCGCTTTGCCCTTGCTGGAAAAGGTAGCGGCTGCCAATCCCAACGACGCGGTCATACTCTCACGGTTGGGCTTTGCGCTTTACGCCAACTCCGCGGCCGAAAAAGATCCGGCGCTGCGGCAAAACATGCGCGAGCGTGCCAGAACCGTTCTAATGCGCTCGCGATCACTGGGCGATAACAGCAATTTGACCGCGATGGTCCTGGACGGCCTGGCGGCTCCTGATGCGAGCCAGCTTCCTTTTTCGAATATCAAAGCGGCCGAAGCCGCGATCCGGGAAGGCGAAGCAGCGTTTGTCCAGGGCGACATGGACAAAGCGATCGCCGCCTATAAACGCGCCCTCGACTCGGATCCGCATTTATACGACGCGGCCCTTTACGCGGGCGATGCCGAATTCAAGAAAGCATCCAACTCGACCGACCCGCAGTATCGCAGCGATCACTTTGACGCCGCCGGAGTTTGGTTTGCCAAAGCCATAGCAATTGACGCGAACCGGGAAACTGCCTATCGATACTGGGGCGACGGTTTGGACGCGCAGGGCAAGACTGATCAAGCACGCGACAAGTTTGTTGACGCAATCGTCGCCGAGCCTTATGGCCGTCGAGCTTATGTCGGTCTTACGCAATGGAGCGAGCACCACAAGGTGCCTCTGGGCCATCCAAAAATCGAACCACCGAACTCCACCAGCACGCAGAATGGGAAGACGACGCTGGCGATCGACCCGAAGACCCTCAACAGCAATGATGGCTCGAGCAATTGGTTAATGTACGACGTGACGAGGATGGCCTGGTCCAAAGGAGAGTTCCTCAAGAATTACCCGGACGAGAAAGTGTACCGGCACAGTTTGATGGAAGAAGCGGCGGCGTTTCGAATGGTCGCCGAAGCCGCCGCGAAGGATCTGAAGTCCGGCAAGGTTAAGGCCCTCGAGCTGTCTCTCGATATGCTGGTTAAGCTGAATGAAACAGGATTGCTCGAGGCCTATATACTGTTCGCGCGTCCCGATCAGGGTATCGTGCGTGACTATGCCCCGTATCGCGCGGCGAACCGCGATAAGCTAAGACGTTACTGGTTGGAAGTCGTGATTGCCGCCGGGTAGCGCAAGTTGTTAACTTGCGTCCGGATTCGCTTGCTGATCTCTGAAATAATTCCACGGCCAATCTTTCCAATTCTTGACCAAGCCCGCCTTCACGGGGTTCTCAAGAACGTACCTTACGATCCGCTTCCACTCGACTCGATTTCGGATGTAATGATCAAAGCTCTCGTGTTCCCAGAAGGCACCAGAGCGGTCCAGCACCAGGTTGGCACGTCGCGCGGTATTGCGCTTTAGCGAATGCATGATCGACGAGAGGGACTCGGGTACGTCGTTTTGCGCCAAAGGCGCGAAGACAGCATGAACATGGTTCGGCATGATTGAAAAAACGTCCAATCGGTATTTCTTGCCGTCGCGATGGTGCAGAGCCTCCGCAACGACTTCGGCGATGCGCATGTCCGCGAGCCACGTCGGGCCAGTGGTCGCCTTGTCGAGCCAGCTTTCCAGGATTGCAAAGTGTCTCCGAGAAAGTTCGCCAAAGCGCGACTTAAATTCCGCGTCGTTAGTCTTCAGAGTTTGCTCAAATAAGCGACGTTCCTCCGCCATTCGCGCTAGCACTTCTACCGGCAACGAGCCGGCGAGGCGAAACGTGAGGAACAAGGCGGTATTGAGTGGTTGAATATGTGGGAGGTTTCGTCTATAGAAAGACTTGTAACCAAGCCGATCGAGAGCGGGAGTTCTCTTCATCTGCACACCAAACGAAGCCAGAACAAAACCAATCGCAAGTTAACAACTTGCGCTACAGATTTATCTTCCCGGCGCCGGTTTGCGCGGCAACTTCTCGTCGCGCATGGCGGTTTGGTAAACGAACGCGGCCATGATCGTCGCGGCCTGTTTCATGTCGTCGGCCTGAATGCGATCGAAAACGTCCTGATTCGAGTGGTGCGTCCGCGTATCGTATTCGATCTCGTCCTGGATGAATTGAAATCCCGGCAGGCCGATACCGTCAAACGATTGATGATCGGTGCCGCCAGTGTTTGAAATCGTAATCGTGCTGGCGCCCAGATCGCGGAAGGGCATCAACCATTGACTGAATAGCTCACGCACGCCCTTATTGCCTTGCAGATAGACGCCGCGAATCTTTCCCGTGCCGTTGTCGAGATTGAAGTAGCCTGAAAACTTTTCGTATTCAGCAAGCGTGGTCAGCTTCACTGGCGTATTATTCCCACTGCCGCCTCCGCCGAAACCGCCACCACCGCCTCCTCCTCCTGGTCCTCCTTCAACCTTTCCGAAGTGCTGTGCGACATAAGCGCGAGACCCGAGAAGGCCCTGTTCTTCACCCGTCCACAAAGCGATGCGGATCGTGCGACGCGGTTTCAGTCCAAGTGCCTGAATAATGCGAACCGCTTCCATCGCTACCGACACACCTGCGCCGTTGTCCGTAGCGCCCGTGCCTGAATGCCACGAGTCCATGTGCCCGCCGAGCATGACGATTTCGTCTTTCAAATCCGAACCGGGAATTTCAGCGATAGTGTTGTAGCCCATGTTGTCCTGGTCCTGATATTCAACCTGCAGGTCAACAGTCATCTTCACCTTTTCGCCTTGTTGAATCATGCGCATCATGCGGTTGTACTGCTCTGCCGAAACCGTCATCTGCGGAATCATTTTCGCTTCGGCTTTCGGGTCGTAAACCGAAAGGCGAGTCAATGTACGCATCTCTTCGAGGCTCTTGGGCACCGGCTGAGCAGCCGTCGCCGATTGGACAAATATGGTTCCGCCCGTGCCTCGAGGACTCACGTCAACCAGCACCACCGCGCCTTCATCAACCAGCATATTCATGCGCTTGGCGGTGAAAACAGATTGTTGGAAAAGCTGCTGTTGACGCTCTTGCGGAGTCAGGTTGGCGCCGCCGGCTCCTCGCCCTCCGCCGCCGCCGCCGAATCCTCCGCCTGGTCCGGGCGGATTCGCGTTTGCCAACGCCAGCAGGTTTCTTTCGTCTCGGCGTGTTCCCGGAGCCTCGAACAAAGCCTTAACCTCTACCGTCGGAGAGATCAAAACGATCTTTCCTTTCAACTGTCCTTTGTATTTGTCGAGGTCGGCCTCGGTTTTGGCATCGAGATAAATGACATCCCCCGTCACCACGCTACCTGGCGGAGGCGCCGGTGCGGCCACCTTCTTCTTGCTCTTCGGATCAGCAGGCGCTACTGCGGTCATCACTTTAATGCCTGGAGACCATGCTTTCGGATAAGCGATAAGCGGAATGTCCTGTGGTTCTACGATCTGCGCCGAAAAACGTTTGAGCGTCCAGCCGCGTCCGAAAGGACCCCAGGCTTCCAGGTGACCATTTTGCAATCCCCACGACGTCAGCTTGTCTCTGGTCCATTCGTTTGCTCGTTTCGCGTTGGGCGACGCCGTCAGGCGCGGGCCGATAACATCGCTGAGATATGAAAGCGTCTGCATGACCTGTGAACGATTCATGCCCTCGTCTCGGATGCGGACGACGGGATCGTTCGGATCGGGCGCGGGCTGTTGGGCCCCCGGTTGCTGGCCGAAAGCGGCGTAAGGGACGAGCAAAGCAAGAAGCAGAAGGGTGGCGGCAAATTGGCGTCGGATCATTTGGAGAGACTCCTATTCAAGTATTTGATTTTGGAAAAGCTGCTCGCTGGTCTAGAGACTAACGGGCGTCTTCCTGACTAACGGGCAAACAAGCTTTAGTTGATTGACGTTGCTTATACCCGCAAAGTTACAAAGATTCAAGGAGTTTGAGAGGTCCGCAGATTATGCAGATTTCACAGATTACATAAAACGCAGCAAACCGGGTCGGAAGCGATCGCCTTCCGTGCGATCTGGACTGTCTTCGGAAGTCGGTTTGATAATCTGTGTTATCTGCGTAATCTGCGGATACCTCTGCTTTTTTCGGTCGGGCTACTGACACAGCGCGATTTCAGGTTATGATTGCCGGCGAATTACCGATCCGAAGCTAACCCAATGTCTTCAGCAAAGACCCAACCGGCGCGCGGCATGCGCGACTTTCTGCCGGCCGACGTACGCAAACGCGAATACGTCATCGGCATCATCAAGGAAGTATACGAGCGCTACGGTTTCGAGCCGCTGGAAACTCCTGCTGTCGAAAACATCGAAACCCTGATGGGCAAGTATGGCGAAGAAGGCAATCAACTCATCTTCAAAATCCTCAAACGCGGCGAACATGAAAAGACCGGGGAAGCAGATCTGGCGCTGCGTTACGATCTAACCGTGCCCCTGGCGCGCGTCGTCGCGCAATATCAAAACGAGCTGCCAAGGTTTTTCAAGCGCTATCAGATTCAACCCGTGTGGCGCGCCGATCGCCCGGCGCGGGGCCGCTTTCGCGAATTCTATCAGTGCGACGTGGACGTGCTGGGATCGAAGTCGATGGTGGTTGAGGCTGAGTTGATCGCGGCGGCTAGTGATGCGTTGGTTGCGCTTGGTTTCACTGATTTCGGGGTTCGTTTGAATCATCGACAGGCGTTGGCGGCCGTGCTGAACAATGCCGGTGTGTCGACAAAGCAACACGATGACGCGCTGATTGCTCTGGACAAGCTGGACAAGATTGGGCCGGAAGGTGTTGAAAAGGAGTTCGCTGAACGTGGCATCGAGGAGGCCGCAGGTAAGCGCCTGCTGGGCTTCTTCACCGCGCTCGGTTCGCTGGAGCACGCCGCCGAGATTTCCGCTGGCGAAGACCCTTTAGTAAAGCGCGCGGCGCTGAATAAAGCGATTCTGGGCCGGCTCGTCGAAGCCGTGGGCGACAATGAAGCCGGCGCGCGAGGAGTTGATGAATTGCAGTCGCTCATGGCGTTTGCTGCCGCGAGCGGAGTTGCATCCCGGATAAAGATCGATCCGGCGCTGGCGCGGGGACTGTCCTACTATACCGGCGCGATTATTGAAATCAGTGTTGCCGATCTCGCAGGCAGTCTCGGTGGCGGCGGACGTTACGACAATCTGGTCGGGATGTTTCTGGGCAGAGATGTTCCCGCGTGCGGCTTTTCCCTGGGGTTGGAAAGAATCATCGTCGTGATGAGTGAGCGCGAGATGTTTCCGGCCGAGTTGGCGGCATCGCCTGCTGATGTGATGGTCACTCTTTGGAACGAAGATTCGGTTGGCGAATCGCTGGCCCTCGCGAGTGAATTGAGAAACGGCGGTCTGCGCGTGGATCTCTATCCTGAACCAGACAAGATGGGAAAGCAGTTTAAGTATGCTTCAGCACGGGGTATTCCGTTCGTTGCCATCGTCGGCGACGAGGAACGCGCGCGCGGAGAAGTTGCAATCAAAGACATGAAATCCGGAGAGCAGCGATCTGTAAAACGGTCCGAGGCCGCGAGCCCGTTAAAGAACCGCGAGCGGTAGCGACCCGATGCTACCACTCAACCTGGGAAGATGCGCAAAACAAACAGTCGATTGCTCGCGAGTTGAATGGTCGCATCCGGTCGCTACCGCTCGCGGTTCTGTAACGTTTCAGTCTGGTGAAAGGACGCAACCAGCCGGCGAAGCCGGCGTTCCAGGCTTTACGCTCTCGCCAGCTTCGCCGATCAAACTGACTATTGTCATGACCGAACTCGCCCAACACTATCTCGACGACGCGCTGCAAACTTTTCGCGATTACAAGAAGCTCGCTCAAGGTGCGCTTCGGCAGATCAGTGACGAGGACTTTTTCAAAACCATCGACGAAGAGACCAACAGCATTGCCGTCAACATGAAGCACATGGCCGGGAACATGATCTCGCGCTGGACAGACTTCTTAACGACCGACGGCGAAAAGCCTGAACGTGACCGTGACATAGAATTTGTAATGTTGCCGGGCACCACGAAAGACGAGATGATCGCTTACTGGGAAAAAGGTTGGCGGTGCGTCTTTGATGCAATCGGACCTCTACAGGCGGAAGATCTGATGCGCACCATCATGATTCGTGGACAGGAGCACACCGTGTTGCAGGCGATCAATCGCCAGCTTGCCCACTATGCTTATCACACGGGTCAGATCGTTTTTCTCGCGAAGCACTTCAAATCGAATGAATGGCAGAGTCTGAGCGTGCCGCGGAACAAGTCAGCCGAATTCAATGCGTATCTTGAGCAGAAGATGAAAGAATCTTCGGCCGCTCCGAGAGAGACTCGCCTCGATGAAGTAATGGACTTCGCGGCACGGAACCGGGAACGTTGAGTTGAGTGTCAGAAGCCCGCGCGTGAGCAAGGGCTGGTAGCCCTCCCTGACGGTCGGGCTTCTGACACGCGCCAGCGGGCAGGATGCCCGCGCACCGCCGACAAAGATGTCGGCGCTCCGGAGGAAAAAGTGTTTCTTGGACTGCGAACCGCAATCTATCACGTTGACGACATCGAGAAAGGCAAGAACTGGTACAGTGAAGTGCTCGGCGTGAAGCCTTACTTTGACGAACCGTTCTACGTCGGTTTCAATGTCGGTGGTTACGAGCTTGGTTTGCAGCCGAGTGAAGGACGGGGTGGAAAAAAGGCCGACGGCGCGGTCGCGTACTGGGGCGTCGAAAACGCGGCCGACGGTTTGAAGCGAATGCTGGGAATGGGCGCGACGATTCATGAAGACTTGCAGGACGTCGGCGGCGGAATCAAAGTCGCAACGGTCGAAGATCCTTTCGGCAACATCGTCGGAATTATCGAGAATCCGAATTTCAAGATTCAATAATGGTCACTCAACTTCATCACGTAAACGTTACGGTGCCGCCCGAGCTGGAGGCCGCCACGAAAGAATTCTATGGCGCAGTCCTTGGCCTGCGGCAGGTGCCGAAGCCGGCTGCCGCCCGTCAGAGCGGCGCGTGGTACCAGATCGGCGACAACCAGTTGCACCTGTCCGTGGAATACGAGCCGCTGAGTTCGCTGAGCTCGCGACACGTTTGCTTTGCAGTTTCCGATCTGGGCGCTGTCGAGAAAAACTTTCGCGACGCGGGCGTAGAGATCATTCCTGACGCGCGGCCGGTGCCGGGCACGCATCGTTTCTATGTGCGCGACCCGGGCGGGAACCAACTCGAGATAGTGCAACAGAGATGAGTTTCAAGCTGATTAATCCTGAATCACTTAGCGCGCCGCACGGCTATTCCAACGGCGTTTTGACCGAACCCGGCGGCCGGTTACTTTTTATCGCCGGCCAGGTCGCCTGGGACCAACAGCAACAAATCGTCACCGACGATCTGGTGGAACAATTCGATCGGGCGCTGGCAAATGTCATTACTGTCGTTGCGGAAGCTGGCGGTAAGCCGGAACAAATCGCGCGTCTGGTGATCTATGTAACCGATAAGAACGAGTATCGCCTGCACATGAAAGAAATCGGCGAACGCTATCGCGCCCGCATGGGCAAGCATTTTCCGGCGATGGCACTCGTTGAGGTTAAGGGGTTGTTGGAGGATCGCGCGAAGGTCGAAATTGAAGGCGTTGCTGTTTTGTGAACAGCCGGAGGGATGTCTTGCGCCAGAGATCGATAGCGGGCATTGTAATTCTATTGGTCGTGGCTTCCGGGCTTGCCTGCTCCGTGCTTCGTCCCAAAAAATCACTCCCCTGGCATGTAATACTGAAGCTCGATGACGGCCAGTACGATCACGATGCGGCGGTTAAGCTTACTGTTAATGTGCTCAAGACGCGGCTCAATGCGGCCGGCGTGTACAACTTTGAAATTCAGAGGTGAAATCTCCGATTCCGGCGAGATCACCGGCAGATACTCGAAGAGCGCAGCCGAAGACCTGGCTCGCGTATTGAATTCCGGCGAGCTGCCGGCGCAGCTAAGAATCGATGGGGAGGGTGCGGTCAAATAAGCCGCAAACAGTTGATGAACCCCAAAAGTTTTCTTTACGAGGAACGCGACGGCATCGCGACGATTACGCTCAATCGTCCGGAGCGTCTAAATGCGATTACCTTCGAAGTCTATCGCGAGTTGACCGACGCATTCGCTGCGCTGCGTGATGAAAAGGAAGTCCGGGTCGTAGTGATCACCGGCGCTGGCCGCGCCTTCTGTTCGGGTGGCGACGTACGCGACATCATCGGCGAGTTGCAAGGGAGCGATGCCGAAGGCTTGCTGGAATTTACTCGTCTGACTTGCGAACTGATTCGTAACATGCGTCTGCTGCCGAAACCGATCATCGCCAGCCTGAATGGTACAACCGCGGGCGCAGGGGCGTGTATCGCCCTCGCGTCCGACATTCGCATTGCGGCCGAATCAGCCAAGATCGCCTTCATCTTTGTAAAAGTCGGCCTCGCGGGCACCGACATGGGCGCGACTTATCTGCTTCCGCGCGTGGTGGGTCTGGCGAAAGCGACTGAATTGTTGATGACCGGCGATTTCATCTCGGCCCAGGAGGCCGCAGCGATCGGCTTGTACAATCGCGTCGTGCCGCGCGATCAACTGGAAACTGCGGCGCGCGAGTTTGCTGAGAATTTGGCTCGCGGTCCGGCGCTGGGCCTGGCGAAGACAAAAGAAATGCTCAATCGCGAAATGCACATGGGTTTTGAATCGTCGCTGGAAGCCGAAGCTGTGGCGCAGGCGCTGTGTATGCAGCATCCTGATTTTGAGGAAGCGCACGCGGCGTTTTTAGAAAAGCGGGAAGCGAGGTTCAGGTAGTTTGGAGTACCGCCTTCAGGCGGCTCGAGTCGCGTGAAAGAGCACCTCCGCCTAAAGGCGGAACTCCAAACCAGGAAAAGCGCCTCCGGCGCTTCGGCGGACGAGACGTCCGCGCTCCCAGCAAGTAGTTGAGCGTAATTGCAATGGATTCCTTTATCGCGACAACTCCATTCTTCTCTGCCGAGCACCGTGCGCTGGCGGAGCGCGTAGCAGAGTTTGGCGAGCGCGAAATCGAAGTGCGCGCGGGCGACGACGAGACTGACGTTGACGAGGCCGTGCGCAGCTACGTCATGCTGCTGTTCGAGGCGGACCTGTTGCGCTATGCCGTCGCGACGCCCGGTCAGTCATTTGATCTGCGCTCGGTTTGCATCATTCGCGAAACGCTCTCGTATTCGTCGTCGTTGGCCGATCTCGCGTTTGTGATGCAGGGCCTCGGTACTTACGCGATCAGCCTGGCCGCAACTGAGCATGTCCGCGACTTTTGGCTGGCGCGGGCGGCAAATGGAAAGGCCATCGGCGCTTTTGCCTTGACCGAACCTGACGCGGGTTCCGACGTGGCGGCGCTTAAGACTACAGCGCGACGCGAAGGCGAGACGTACATCATCGATGGTCGCAAGCGCTTCATCTCAAACGCGGGCGTGGCCGATTTCTACACCGTCTTTGCGCGCACCGGCACGCGAGAAGATGGCCGTTCAGAGATTTCCGCTTTTGTGATCTCAGCGCGCATGCCGGGCTTCAGCGTGGCGGAACGAACCGAGATGATGGCCCCACATCCGATCGGCGAGCTCGAATTCAAAGGCTGCAGGGTGCCCGCGGAAGACATAATCGGCGCGCAGGGCGATGGATTGCGACTGAGCCTGCAAACCCTGGATATGTTTCGCGCCAGCGTCGGCGCCGCCGCCTGCGGCATGGCGCGGCGCGCGCTCGACGAAAGCGTGCTGCATGCGAAGTCGCGCGAACAATTTGGCCGCCTGCTTTCGGGGCATCAGTTGATTCAGGAAAAGCTGGCGGACATGGCAACCGAACTTGACGCCGCGCGCCTGCTGGTTTATCGCGCTGCGTACTTGAAAGACGCGGGCGCGGAGCGCTCGACACGCGAGGCGAGTGAGGCCAAGCTGTTCGCGACCGAAGCCGCCGGCCGCATCGTCGATCAGGCCGTGCAGATTCACGGCGGCACGGGTCTGATGCGCGGCACGGTCGTCGAGCGGCTTTATCGCGATGTGCGCGCCCTGCGTATTTACGAAGGCACTTCCGAAATTCAAAAGCTGGTCATCGCGAATCAACTCTTGAAAGAGTGAGCATCAAAACAACTTCCTTAGCTTCGGCTTCAGAATCCCATCTCGCTCGCCGTCTCGGCCTTTTCGACGCGACGATGATCGTGATGGGCGGGATCATCGGCTCGGGCATCTTCATCAATCCTTACGTCGTCGCGCAACAGGTTCACTCTTCATTCCTGATCCTGGGCGCGTGGGTATTTGGTGGCTTGATCGCCCTGGCCGGAGCGTTCATTTACGCCGAACTCTCTTCGCAAAGCTCGACCAGCGGCGGTCAATACGTTTATCTGCGCGATGCTTTTCATCCGTCACTGGCGTTCATTTATGGCTGGACGTTGCTTCTGGTGATTCAGACCGGCGGGATGGCCGCAGTCGCGGTGACGTTCGCGAAATACTTGATGGAACTCGGCGGCGGGCAAGCGAGCGACATGCGCGCGTCGCTGGTCGCCGCAGTCGCTCTGGCACTGTTGACGATTATCAACTGTCTGGGGGTGCGCGCCGGCAGTACGACCCAGAACGTTTTCATGATTCTGAAACTGCTCGCGATCGCCGCGTTGGTCGTCTTTGGACTGACGGTGAGCGGCGCTCCGTACAGCGAAGCAACGCCCATCGCCGCCGAGTCGTCACCGACTATCTGGCACGCGCTGATTGCTTTCGGCACGGCGCTGATTCCGGTTCAGTTCGCGTACGGCGGGTGGCAGACGGCGTGTTTCGTCGCCGGCGAAGTGCGTGAACCGCGAAAGAATCTGCCACGCGGGCTGCTGCTCGGCGTGCTGGGTGTCATTGCGGTTTATCTCTCGGTGAATTTCGTATGCGTGCACGCGCTAGGCCCGCAAGGTCTCGCTGCCACCAGGACTCCGGCGTCCGCGGTGATGCGTCTGGCGCTGGGCGAGCGTGGCGCGCGCTTCATCGCTGCCGGCATCGCCGTTTCGACATTGGGTTTCCTGAGTCAGAGCATGCTGACCGCGCCAAGAGTTTATTTCGCGATGGCCGAGGACGGCTTGTTCTTCAAGAGTTTGGCGCAACTGAATCGCGCCCACGTGCCGGCCTTCGCGATCGCTTTGCAGGGCGCACTGGCAATCATCATCTGCTTCTCTGGTCGTTACGAGCAGATTCTGAATTACGTTGTTTCGTCCGACGTGGTTTTCTTCGCGCTCACGGCTGCTTGCGTGTTCGCGTTTCGTCGCCGAGGCCGCGAGAATGCGAACCTGTCATTTCGCATTCCCGGTCACCCCTTCACGACGCTGTTCTTTATCGCGGCCTGCTGCGCAGTAGCGTTCTGCACGATTCATCGCTATCCCAGCAACAGTCTGATCGGATTGGCGATAATGCTCTCCGGTTTGCCGGTGTATTTCGGGTGGGCATGGCTGCGACAGAGGCGGATTCAAGTTTGAGAGCGGGGGCACTAGCCCGACCGTGAGGGAGGGCTCAGAGGGAATTTGAGATTACAGATTGCAGATTCAAGACATGAACACTCAATCCATCTACATGAATTGGGCCAAGACGCGGCCGAAGGTGAAATACGATCTGGCGCTCAGCGGCATCCTCAATCTCCCGTTCGCGGAGCTGGATGCGAAGATCGAAGATCTGGATCTCAACGGCGATAATGCCTACGGCTATCGACCTCTGATTGAGGCGCTGGCCGCGCGCTGTCAGGTCGCGCCTGAGTCCGTGGTTACGATTTCCGGCGGCACGTCGATGGCGAACCATCTGGCGATGGCCGCGATGCTCGAACACGGCGATGAAGTGTTGATTGAAGAGCCGACTTACGAACCAATCCTCGCCGTCGCAAGATATTTCGGAGCGAAGATCAAGCGTTTTCCGCGATCGTTCGAGAACGGTTTTCGCGTCGACGTAAATGAACTTGAAAAACAGTTGACGCCACGCACGCGGCTAATTGCGCTGACCAACCTGCACAATCCGAGTAGTGTCCAGATCCACGAAGGAACACTTCGGAAAATCGGCGCCGTAGCGCGCGAGGTTGGAGCGCGCGTGCTGGTCGACGAGGTTTACCTCGAAGCCATGTTCGAAGCCGCGCCGCGATCAGCGGTTCATCTGGGGCCGGAATTCATTACCACGAGTAGCCTGACAAAGGGTTATGGACTAAGCGGCCTGCGCTGCGGATGGATCCTGGCCACGCCAGATGTCGCGCAACAAATGCGTTTGCTGCACGATGTCTTTGGCGCCGTGGGACCACAACCTTCCGAACGCCTCAGCGTCGTGGCCTTGGCCAATCTGCCGCGGATCACGGAACGAGCGAAGAGGATTTTGGAGAGCAATCGCGCGGTGCTTAACGACTTTCTTGCCTCGCGCGAGGAACTGCAAGTGGTGCGAACCGAATCAGGCACGACGTCCTTCCCGCTCCTGCTAAAAGGGAAAGTCGACGATCTCTACACTCTGCTGCACGAGAAATACGACACGGCAATTGTGCCCGGACGCTTTTTTGAATCGCCACAGCACTTTCGGATTGGCATGTGCGCTGAACCTGAGCTTTTCAACGAAGGGGTGAAGAGGTTGGGCGCGGCGTTGGATGATATAGGGTAAATGGAATTCCTGTTAGACTTTGCTATTCTAGACGGAAGACGATAATGAAAACAGTGTTACCTGATACATCAGCCGAGGCTGAAGAGATGCTGGTGACGTTGCTGCGAAGTGCGCCAGTATGGAAGCGGCTCAAAATGGTTGGAGATCTCAACCAGTCCCTTCATGCCCTCGCTACAGCCGACCTGCGTCGATGTTATCCGGAGGCTACAGATAAGGAGTTAAAAAGGCGACTTGCTGCGCGCCTGCTGGATCGCGAAGATGTAATTGCCGCTTACGGATGGGATCCGGAAGTTGAAGGTTACTAATCGTCACAATGACAGATCCCCTCGAAGTCCTCTTAGATTTCACCCGCGTCCTCGATGAACTGGGAATCAAGTACGTAGTCGTGGGTTCGTTTGCCAGTTCAGCGCGAGGTTTGCAGCGGGCCACGCGAGACGTGGACATCCTGGCACAGATAGGGCTGGACGAGGTTGACTCAGTTTACGAGAGACTATCGGATCGTTACTACATTGACAGACTTTCAGTTCGATCCGCAGTCATAAACCGGAGCCACTTCAACGCAATCCATCTCGACTCGATGTTCAAGGTGGACGTCTATGTGCCTGGCGATTCAGATCGTCTCAGCCAGCAACAGTTGCTCCGACACCTTCCCGAAAAGATCTCTCCTGATTCTGATGCAATCGTATATTTCGCGACCGCGGAAGATACTCTGCTGGCTAAGCTCATTTGGTATCGGAAAGGTCACCAGACCTCGGATCGTCAGTGGGCTGACGTGTTAGGAATAATACGACTTCAAGGCAAGCGGCTTGATCGAGCGTACCTCGAAGGCTGGGCCGAACAATTAGAGATCAAAGAACTATTAAGCCAGGCCCTCGCTCAAGCGCTATGAGAATCAATATCATCGGTGGCGGCCCGGCCGGAATGTACTTCGCTATCCTCATGAAGCACGCCCGTGCCGCACACGAGATCACGATCTATGAACGCAACGGCCCCGACGATACGTTCGGTTGGGGCGTGGTCTTTTCCGGCAAGACCCTGGCCAATTTGCGCGCGGCGGATGAACCGTCGCACGCCGAAATCACTCGGAACTTTGAAGCCTGGGACAATGTCGACGTAGTTCATCGCGGCGAGAAGGTTTCCGTTCATGGCAACAGTTTCTCCGGAATTGCCCGCCTGCGCTTGCTTAAGATCCTGCAAAACCGCTGTGGAGAGCTCGGCGTCGGAATTAAGTTTCGGACTGAGGTGGCGGACTTTGATTCATTAAGAGCGGATTGCGATCTGCTGGTCGCCGCGGACGGTGTTAACAGCCTCGTCAGGCAAACTTTTGAAGATGAGTTTCGGCCCGATCTGAGCGTGCGCCCGAACAAATACATCTGGTACGGAACGAACCGGTTGTTTCATGGGTTGACGCTGACGTTTCGCGAAACGCCAGCGGGAGTCTTTGCGGCGCACTCGTACAAGTTCGACCAAACCACCAGCACGTTCATCGTTGAATGTGACCCCGAAGCCTGGAACAGTGCCGGCTTTGCCGGAATGTCAGAGGATGAAATCCGTGCGTATCTCACCAAACTATTTGGCGCGGATCTAAATGGTCACTCGCTGCTTTCCAATAACTCAAAGTGGCTCAATTTCCTGCTGGTGAAAAACAGGCTCTGGAGTTTCGAGAACGTAGTGTTGCTGGGTGACGCATTGCACACTGCGCATTTCTCAATCGGCTCCGGCACCAAGCTGGCGTTGGAAGATGCGATCGCCCTGAAAGAATGTTTCGATGAAAACCTGGACGTGGCGTCATCGCTGCAGCGATTCGAAGAACTGCGCCGGCCGGTCATCGAGGAATACCAGGCTGCGGCTTTTGAGAGCATGGTGTGGTTTGAGCAGGCGAGAAACTACATGCATCTGGCGCCGATTGAATTGGCTTATGTGTTGATGACCAGGAGTGGGAGAGTTGATCGTGAGAGTCTGAGAAGGCGCGATCCTGAGTTTGTCGGAGCTTACGAGAAAATGAGGTCAGTACCGCCTGCGTGAGCGGGCGGGTCGATTCGAGCCCGCTTGGGCCCACCCGCTGACGCAGGTGGTACTGACTTAACTCATCTTCTCCAATTCGGCGGCAACAGCCTGCGCCTCCCATCCTCAGCCATCGCGATCCCTGCTTCATCCAGTTCCTTCCGATCCCAAAGCTTGCAGGTGACCTGACGATGCGCCTGGTCTAGCGCTTCACAGTAGTTCGTGTAGGTGCAGCGACGAATTTCATCGCCACGGCCGAGTTTCACTTTCACGAACCAATCGGGATCGGCCAAAGCCTGGCGCGCCAGACCCGCGATGTCAGCCTCACCGCGTTGCAAGATTCCTTCGGCTTGTTCGAACGTCGCGATGCCACCCGTGGCGACGACCGGCGTCGTGAACCCGGCAGCGTTCACCGCGTGTTTGATCTTTGCGACCAGTGGCACTGAGCGGCCGAACGGACCACGTTCATCGGACAAAGTCGTGGGCATGCATTCGTAACCACTCTGGCCGGTGTAGGGATAGACAGCCTGGCCTAACCTTGGCTGCTCGGCGTCTTCGAACTTGCCGCCTTTCGAAATCGAAAGATAGTCCATACCGGCTCTCGCAAACTCAACGCCAAAGTAAACAGCGTCATCGATGCGATTCCCGCCGGCGATCACTTCATCGCCAAGGAAACGTACGCCGACAACATAATCATCGCCGACACGTTCGCGGACTGTGCGATAAACCTCCAGCGGCAGGCGCACACGATTCTCGCGCGGCCCACCATAGCCGTCGTCGCGTTTGTTGAGCGCGCTCAGGAATCCGGCCATCGTGTACGCATGCGCGTAATGCAATTCGACACCGTCAAATCCAGCTTCGCGTCCGCGACGCGCGGCCGCAGCAAAGATCGCCGGCAGAACCCGCGGCAATTCGCGAACGTGTGGCAGGCGCAGATCAGTGACGCGCTCGCGATAACCGAAACGCAGGGACTCAAGCTCGCGCTCGTTCAGCACCCGATCGATGATTGTGTCCGGCGCGTCGTTGAGAAAGGTGCGCACCTTTGTCTCATCCGCGTCGATCCAGTTCAAGTCCTGGGTTAGTTCGGCAATCGCCTGCCGATGATGTTCGGTGATCTCAAGAAAGCGTTGGAAATACTTTTGCGGTTCGGGCCGGCGCTTGACCGCGAGGAAGTCGATAATCTGAATGAAAAGTTTCGTGTGGCCTGCGCTTGCCTCGCGAACCGCCTCGACCAGCTTGCGCAAGCCGGGAAGGAACCGATCGTGGCTAATTCGTAACAGTGGGCCGCTGGGAATATCGCGTATGCCGGTAGCTTCGACGACCAAAGCCGCGGGCCGGCCTTCGGCGAATCGTCGATACCAGTCCAGGTTGTCCTGCGTGACAAAACCATCCTCGGTGGCGCGCCATGGAACCATCGCCGGCACCCAGGTGCGGTTCTCCAACGCGAGTGAACCAATTCTAATGGGTTGAAACAATAATGAGGTTGAGGCCTCTTCCGCCGTAGGCCAGCGGGTGACAGGAATCGGATGTTTGATGGGGTTTGCGAACTTCCACATCTATCGATTCACTTTATCATGTAAATGATGAGTACATCAGGCGGCAAAGCCGCAGCGCGATTACTGAACAGAGCACTCAATCGTAAGGTGTCTGTGGTAAATTAACGCGAAGCAAAACGGAGAACCCGCGTGACTGATGATTTGTTGCAATGGCGTTCTGAGTTTCCCATTCTCGACAAAACTGTCTATCTGATCTCGCACAGTCTCGGCGCGATGCCGCGCGCCACGTACGACCGCTTGCACGAATACGCCGATGTGTGGGCCACGCGTGGCGTGCGTGCCTGGTCCGAAGGCTGGTGGAATATGCCCGTCACGGTCGGGAATGAAGTCGGACGCATCATCGGGGCGGATCCGGAAACTGTGGTGATGCATCAGAACGTTTCGATTTGTCAGTCGCTGATTCTGTCCTGCTTGCTGCCGCTGCCGGAAAATTCGAAACGCCGCAAGGTCGTTTACTCTGAGCTGAATTTTCCGTCGGTGATGTACGTTTACGAAGCGCATGCCCGGGCCCATCGCCTGCGCATCGAAACCGTAAAGTCCGACGACGGCATCACGGTGCCGCTGGAAAGAATGCTCTCCGCAATCGACGAGGAAACGCTGCTGGTCCCCATCTCGCATGTGCTTTTCAAAAGCGCATTCCTGCAAGACGCCAAAGCGATTACCGAGCGCGCGCACGAAGCCGGCGCGATGGTGGTGCTCGACACTTACCAATCGGCCGGCACGGTGCCTTTCAGCGTGTCAGACTTGAAAGTAGATTTTGCGACCGGTGGTTCGGTGAAATGGCTTTGCGGCGGGCCGGGCGCCGGATATCTTTACGTGCGGCCGGATCTGATTGATCGGCTCGAGCCCAAGACGACCGGCTGGATGGCCCACGAAGAACCGTTCGCGTTTGATAGTGAGTTGCGTTACGCTCCGAACGTGACGCGCTTCCTGCACGGCTCGCCGGCGATTCCGGCTTTGTATGCGGCGCGGTCCGGCTATGAAGTCATCAACCAGATCGGTGTGGAGAAGATTCGCGCCAAGAGCCTGCGTCAGACACAGCGGCTGGTCGAGTTGGCGGTCGAGGCGGGTTTTCGCGTAACCAGTCCGCCGAACCCGGCGCAGCGTGGCGGCACGATCACGGTTTGGGACGATAACGCGGCCGCAATTACCAAAGAGTTGGTGCGCCGTGAATTCATCGTTGACTATCGTCCCGGCGCGGGCGTGCGCATCTCGCCGCACTTTTACACGAAGGACGAAGAGCTGGAACTGGTAATCGCCGAGATGAAAAAGATTCGCGATTCGAAGTCGTATCAGGGAAGTGAAAAATCCGGGGCGGCATTTTGAAATTTGGAGTGCGCCGACTTGTCGACGCTTCTCTCTTGATAACGACATACAAAGCGGCCAAGTCACCGCGCTCCAAAAGGAAGCATCATGAAGAGGTTTCTTGAGTCAGCCGATTTGCTTCGGACGATCGTGACGGAAGCCGAAGAGCTTAGCGACGCGGCTCGGCAGTTAGTTTCCGGGCTCACTGAAGCTCAGCTCAATTGGAAACCGGCTCCGGAGAAATGGAGCATCGCGCAGTGTCTGGATCATCTCACGGTTACGTCCGGCAGCTTCGACACATACTTCACTGCCGCAGTGGCACGGGGTCGAAAGAAATGGCCGGTAAGCACGGGCCCGCCTTATCGCCCTAGTCTTATCGGCGGTTGGCTTATCAAGCAAGTCAACCCGGAAACCGGAAGGAACTTCTCGGCCCCGAAGGTGTTTCGACCTTCTGATTCCTCAACCATCCACGGAGCGCTTGAAAGTTTCCTCAAACAACAGGAAAGATTTCTCAAATTCGTCCGCGAGGCTGACGGAGTCAATTACAATAAAACAAAATTAAGGTCGCCGGTAACGCCTCTAATGCGTTACAGTTTGGCCGATGCTTTTGTAGTTACAGTGGTTCATGGCCAGCGGCATTTGGCGCAGGCTCGCAGGGTACGCGAGACGGCGGGCTTTCCGCGCAACTCTTGACCCATTCAACCGATCACCATGGCAAAAAACTACGGCAAAGACGCACCACTCTCTTACAACAAGTACCTTCGCGTTCCTGAGCTGATCGAGTTGCAGACGTGCCTGTCATCACCGGCACAGCACGATGAACTGCTTTTCATCACCGTGCATCAGGCGTACGAACTCTGGTTCAAGCAGATCCTGCACGAGATCGACGCGGCCATCGCTTTGATGAAGGAAGACCGCGCCGCCGAAGCCGACCAGACGCTCCGCCGCATTGTAGAGATCGAAAAGCTCCTGATCGCTCAAATTCATATTCTGGAAACAATGACGCCGGTCCGCTTTCTCGGCTTTCGGGACGAGCTGAATCCGGCCAGCGGTTTTCAGTCGATGCAGTTTCGCGAGATTGAATTCTCTTCCGGCTTGAAAGACGAGGCAATCCTGCGCGAGTTTGCCGGCGATGATTTTGCCCACCAACGGCTGCAAGCTCGGATGGATGCTCCGTCGCTGTCTGAGGCTTTCTTTGCGCTGCTTCGGCGACATGGATTCGACACTCCCGCGGTTGAGGCGCCCCGGGACGCGAAGGAACGGCGCACGAACTATGGCAAGCGACAACGCGCGCTGGTCGAAGTTCTCACGCACCAGGAGCAGTTCTACAAAGAATTTCAGTTGGCCGAAGGCTTAATCGAGCATGACGAATACTTCTCGCTCTGGCGCTCCCATCACATCAAGATGGTCGAGCGCATGGTAGGGTCCAAGCGCGGCACGGGCGGCTCCGAAGGCGTCGGCTATCTGCGCACCACGCTGGAGAAGAAATTTTTCCCCGAGCTTTGGGAAGCGCGGACATACCTCAGCAGCAAACACGAAGCCGAAGGGTGCGCGTTTGCGAAGAGTTGAACCCAAGGCCGAACCTTTACCTCGATTAGGTTTGGGCTTGGTTGCAACTTCGGCGGCTGGTCATATTGGCAAAGCCGACAGAGGCTCATGATAGAATCCTCACTAACACTTGAATCAGGGGGGAACGGGTCATGTCCAGGAATGTGCAATACGTAACGGACGCCAACGGTGAACGGACCGCGGTGATTCTGCCGCTTGACGAGTACGAAGAGCTGCTTGAGGATCTGCACGTGATTCGCGTCGCGGAGGAGACCAAAGACGAGCCACGGATACCGTGGGAACAGGTGAAAGCCGAGCTGGTATCAGAAGGTAAGCTCGATGCCGACGCCTGAACCCTACAGCGTATCGCTAAGCTTGCGAGCGAAGCGGGAAACGCGAAGGTTGGATCGTCAGGTTTTGGCCCGCATCGCGAAAGCAATCGACAGTTTGGTAGCGAATCCTCGCCCTTCCGGATGTCTTAAAGTAAAGAACAAAGAGAAGTTGTGGCGAATACGCGTAGGCGACTGGCGAATCGGCTATGAGATTGACGACGCAGCGCGCACACTCACAATCATTACTGTCGGGCATCGCCGTGAGTTCTATGACTAGCGAAAGTAAAAAATTTAAGGTATTTCATTTCTCGCAACCAACCGAGGAGCACTTGTTTAGTGAAAGAAACGCCGAGCTATTAAATCTGCTACCTGATCTCAATAATGCGATGGACAGCGTCTTTAAGCACACTGTGACGGCAAATCGTGAAGGCCTCACCGTTTTCATGTTGGGCAGACGATGTTCGAATGATCTTGCCGAAATTTTCCTCTTAGCTTCGAACGGCTACGGTTTTGCCGCGCTTGGTGTGTTAAGAAGTATGTTCGAGAAATTTGTCGATGCTACCTACCTCCACCAACATCCTGACAAAGTGGACGCGTTTTGGAATTACTATTTCATTCAATTGGAAAAGCTTGGATGGGAAGACATCGCTGAAAGCATTGATCCAAACTGGCACGCTAGCGCAAGCGAGTTTAAGAAAGAAGTTAATAAACGAAAGCGAACTCAACAGAGATGGGCCAAAGAGAATCTGGTTCAAGCCGTGAAGGATCTGGGACTGGAGGCCCATCTTAAGTCTGGATACTACTTACCGAACGTCTTCATACATAATTCAGCTGCGGAGATTCTATTTGGCCTCAAAAAAGATACGAACGGTAGATTTACGCCCGTAGACTCTAATAACCCCTCGGAAAGGGGGATGGCAGATCTAGCCTTGCGTCACGGAATTGTTCTACTCCTGAATGTTCTTGACTTAGAAATCAAACATTACGCATGGGATGACTCGAAACCAGTTTTTCAAGTTGCGCTTGACAAGATTACCGCTCAATTACAATCACTTGTCCAAAACGGCGCGGCAAAAAAGCAGGAATGACCATCGAATTCCCGGATCAATTCAACATGGCCGACTACTTCCTCTACCACAATCTGGAGGAAGGGCGGGAGAACAAGGTCTGCCTCTACTTCAAAGATCAAACTTACACCTATGGCGAGACGGCGCGGATGTCGAATCGCGTCGGCAACGCGCTGCGGGAAGCCGGAGTTGAGATGGAGGACCGTGTGCTGATCGTCCTGCCTGACTGTCCGGAGTTTGTCTGGACCTGGTTTGGCGCGGCCCGCATCGGCGCGGTCATCACCATGGTAAATCCGCTGCTGCCGGCAGACGATTACCGGTACTATCTTGAATACACGCGGGCGCGGGCGGCGATCGTGCACGAGTCGTTCATTAAACCTTTTGCTGACGCTGCCCAGGACGCGACTTACCTGCGAGCTACGCTGATCGTACGAAATGAAGATGCAGTCGATGAAGATCGGATCGATCCGAAACACAGTCGCGTCAAGTTTCTTTCATTCTCTGAGAGTGTCTCGTCCCAGCCCAGCGTGTGCCGGGCAGCGGACACGCATCGCGACGACATCGCCATCTGGTTGTTCACCTCGGGCTCAACCGGCCATCCCAAAGGTGCGGTGCACCTCCAGCACGATCTGCCTTACAACACCGAAGCCTTTGCCCGGCGCACGATGGGCGTGAACGAAAGCGATTTGACTGTTTCCGTCCCCAAACTCTTTTTTGGTTACGCCACCGGGACCAATCTGCTGTTTCCATTCGCAGTCGGCGGAGCCGCGGCGCTCTTTGCGGAACGTTCGACACCGGAAAAGATGTTCGAAGTGATCGAGCGCCATCGTCCGACGATCCTCACGACCGTGCCGACCATGATCAATTCCATGGTCAATGCCGAGGACGCGAGCCAGCACGACCTGTCGAGCATTCGCTTTTGTTATTCGGCGGGCGAGGCCCTACCGATCGAGCTCTATCATCGCTGGAAGGAAACTTTCGGGGTAGAGATTTGCGACGGCATTGGGTCGGCGGAGATGTTTCATATCTACATTACGAACCGGCCCGGCGATGTGAAACCCGGGACCCTGGGCCGCATCGTCGAAGGTTACGAGGCAAAGATTGTCGACGCCGAAGGGACCGAAGTACCCACCGGCGAAATGGGTACCTTAAGGATCAAAGGTGATTCAGCCGCGCTCTGTTATTGGAACGCGCATAAGAAATCGAAAGAGACGTTTGCCGGCGATTGGTGCACCAGCGGCGATCAGTTTCATGTGGATCGAGAGGGTTACTACTGGTACCACGGCCGCACTGACGACATGCTAAAAGTCAGCGGTGTTTTTGTCGCGCCCGCGGAAATCGAGAACTGTCTGCTGCAACACGAAGCCGTAATGGAATGCGCGGTCGTTGGCCATGACGGTGGTGACGGGTTGGTAAAACCAAAAGCGTTTGTGGTGGCCCGCGACGGTCACAACCCCACCGAAGCTCTGGCAGATGAGATCAAGCAGTTCGTCAAATCAAGAATCGCGCTCTACAAATATCCTCGCTGGATTGAGTTTGTCCCCTCTCTGCCCAAGAATGACCGGGGCAAGATAGACCGAAGACTCCTCAGAAGCTAGCAGGATTCTAGCCCTTCCGCGGAGAAATCCGGTTTCGATACCCCTTAGTTTCTCCCAAAAATCCGCGACAAAACCGGCTTTGCCCCATAAGTCGAAGTTGACTCATAAGCCGTTGTTGTGCGCTTGTCGTTGCTGGATTTATCGCTTTACCAAGCTGGGATAAGAATCGGCCCCCGCGTTTCTAAATATTGGGTGCAATCCTCTAAACAATTCCCAGCTTGCAACGGTAATCAGCGGTAGCCAGAAAACGGAATATTGGACGAAGTTGTTAAGTGAGAGTTCCGCAATGGCCGCACCTTATATAACCGATCCAATGGCGAGACGTTTAGCATTGCCTTAGTTTGGGCGTTCTAATCTTCGTGATTTCAAATTCATGCGGCGATTTTGAGTGGTCAAAAGTGACCTGAAACCTATCGAAAAACCCGTTGCGACCAAGTATTATGGGGACAGCTAACTTTTTCATAAACGCGCCGGTCACTTCAAAAGTCCAGTTATTCTCGACTTGCAACCTCATCTTGTGAAAGTACGTGACATCTTGGGGGCCACCTATGATGCCACCCATCGAACCCGTTGGCACGTTAGTTAGATTGATGTGAAAAAAATCAGCAATGTCAGCCCTAAACGGACAGTAAGGCGAGCCAGAATCCACGACGGCTAGAATCGTCGCAGGCATTATTTGGTGCTGAAACATACACCGCACCCGAAGCATAGGAATCCACATTGTTGTTTGCCCCGCGAATGGAGGGTCGGGGTTCGGCTTAAGAGGGAAACCTGTGTATTGTTTTCTCATGTAGGGGAATAAACTGCCGGAATCCATTCTTTCGGGGCCCAGAGAACAACGGGATCGTCCTCGCCGTTTTCTTTGGCTTCCTGTACGGCTTCTGCGATGTCTTCGCCCCGGCCTACAACCCTCGTCTCATCCTGAGTTAAGGCCAGCCAGCATTCGCGGGGCGCTTTCTCTAGAATTGCGGATAAGTCGGCCATGATTTTTCTCCTAACGTTTGGGACGTTGGATGTTGCCAGAAGAAAAAGGGTTTAACAAGTGAAATTAGCTATAGACAACATCTGTATCATATGATACATTAGGCGCATCATGGAAACCAAGACAATAAACCTAAGAGACCTTCCCGAAGAGTTCGTGAGACAAGCTAAGGCGTATGCAGCACTTAGCGGCGTAAGTCTCAAGGATTTTGTGATTCAATCTGTCCAGATGGCTATGGAAAAAGAGATTCAGCCGAAGTTTGCTGGCGCGATGTTTGTTAAGGCTAAGAGAAAAAGAACAACGAAATAACAGAGGCCCAAAACGGCGCTAACTACTCTACGTTCTCTGGTCGTCGCTTCACGTCTGACTTGAGAGACGCGCACAGCAAGGGCTACTTGACGCGAGCACCGCATTACAACTCGATCTCGCGCTACCTTTAGAATCCAACCCTCACGCCCTTCTTGAAAGAATTGATCGAAGTTAGCAGCTTGCCATTGCAGACGGTTGAAACGGACTTCGCGGTTGACTCGTCTGGCTTCACTACTTGTCGGTTTGCTCGGTGGGCATCGGCGAAGTACGGCAACAAAGAGATGATGGATCGAAATGAATGGATCAAGGTTCACGTTTGTGCGGAACGAAAACCAACATCGTGACCAGCATCGAAGTTACTGACTCTCACGGCGCTGACTGCCCGCAGTTTAAGGGACTGGTCAACGCGACGGCTCGCAACTTTGCGATGAACCAAGTAAGCGCCGACAGGGCCTATCTGTCGAGCGACAACTTTCAAACAGTCATTGACAATAACGCGATGCCCTATATCCCGTTCAAGTCGAACAGTAAGACTGGCGAGCCTCGCCACTCTGCCATTTGGAATCGAATGTTTCACTTCTATTCCTACAATCAAGAACGCTTCATGGAGTGCTATCACAAGCGTTCAAACGTCGAAACAACCTTCTCGATGATCAAAGCCAAGTTTGGCGACCGCCTGAGAAGCAAAACTCAAACCGCTCAAATCAACGAAGCGATGTGCAAAGTGTTGGCGCATAACCTGTGCTGTGTCATTCAATCAATTTATGAACTCGGCATCGAACCGACGTTCTGGGAAGAGGCGGCTTAGGCCGTCTCTACGCCGCTCCCTGAACTATCAATAACCGTCACAACCCTTACTTGTTCCGCGATACGTTGCTGAGGCTTCTAGCTTCGTCGAATCTCGAATACAAAGAACTAACAAAGAAAGTCGCGGCCTAGCCTAGCCTTAGCTTAAACTCGGGCCTGGGCCTGACAATCAAGTCGTATTCGAAACTCTGTTTGACTCTGCGAACGCCATCTTTGGTTCCCGTGATTTCAATACGAACAAGATATTCCTTGGCAGTCAGCGGGCTATCACGCGGCTCTAATACAAACTCTTGCCTGAAGCCTAAACCTACACGATCAACTGCAACATAGTGTCCCGAGTACGGAAACACTCTTCCCTCGCTACCTACAAGAGCGATGATCATTTTTTGGGTGTCTCCCGCTCCGAACCAAGCGCCGGTTCCGTGCTCATCGTCTTTTGCCCACCAATATGCCCTGTCTACCGTGAAACACGATTCACCTTTGGGATTAAGGAACTCAATGGTTGCCTTGGCCTTGACCGACGGCACCGGCGAATCGTCATCTCTGCGAAATTTTGCGAAAGCAACGTCAGTATCTACTAAGATGTTGTCTGGATCGTCAGAAGTGCTTCGGTATAGGTTGGCAACTTCCCCGGTGTAGCGATCAGTTTTTGTGTGCTCAATTTGAGCTAAACCGGGCTCGATTAAAACGCGCTGGATGTTTTGTTGTGGCTGAGGCTCAGGGATGCTTGAATGCTGATCCGCGTGTTGAGAAATAGTGCCAACATTTACATGAACGCCACCGTGCGTAGCTTCCACGTGAGCGGCTGGCTTAGCTAGCGGCTGTAAGAGATTTTGATCCTTGCGCTCAAATTCTTGCCGTGTGTGCCAGCGAGCCAACGCCCACACCATAGCGAGCACCGCGATGAACATGCCTAACCCGATGAAAACCCATCCAAGCCATCGCTTGTCAGGCCACAAGACAACGATGCCAGTGCCAATAAGACTTACCGACACGCCACCCACCCCCACAGCCCTATCGATTGAGATTGCCATTTACACAAGCCCACCCTTCGGCTGGCAAGGGTATCACCGTTCGCAGCCGATTCTTGCCCCAAAAGCCCTGTGCCTGACTCATAAGCCAGACCCGGCGAGGGGGTTCTAGGGCAAAGCCCACAAAACCGGCAGTTTTGTGGAAATGGATACCAACTAACCATTTCCTTAAAGCGAGAGCGAAGAAGACCGACGGAGGAAGATATCTCGTGCGAAAGTTATTCCTAATGTTTGCCGCGGTGATTTTGATCGGGTTGCCCACTGTGGCCTCAGCCGACACCGTGACGTTTCAGGCTCCGGCAACCGGAGCGAATCAGGGAGCTGGCGGAGCCAGGCAGTTTGACCTTGATCACCACAATGCATATACGTGGAGGATTGGTGGCGTAGACCTCAGTGGCAAATCCATTACCAGCGCGACCCTGACGTTTCGCAATATCCAGAACTGGGATAGCAACAAGAACATGCTGTTCATCCACTTGCTCGATTCGGCGAAGAATGCGGGCGTTAACTCGTTTCAGGATGCTCCGGCCAGTCAGGTTCCCGTGACGGACATCAACGACGACTTTGCAGGTCAACGCTATTTGAGTAATCCACTGGTCAATTCGGGCACGGCCAACACTTTTCTTGCGCAGCAGGATTTTTCGACTACGCCCAGAGACTTCGTTTACACGTTCACCGCGGATCAACTGAAGGTGTTGAGTACCTACTTCCTGAATGGCAGCGACATCGCGTTTGGGTTCGATCCTGATTGTCACTTCTGGAATGACGGCATAGCTTTCAGCTTCACAACTACTCCGAACACCGTACCAGAGCCAACCACGATGGTATTGCTGGGCACCGGCCTGGCCGGACTGTATTATCGCCGTAAGCGCCAACAGAAAAGGGCGCGAGAGATTAGCTAAGCAGCGTTTCACGATTTGTCCATAGAAAAGCCGCAGACAGCAGACGCTGCCTGCGGCTTTCTTGTTACGGAACCACTCGCGGTAGCGAGTGGGTGAATCGGTCGATGTTTACCCGCTTGCTACCCCGACGAGTCGGGGTTCTGTACCTATCGCAGTCGTCCTTCGAGGTTGTAATCGCGCAGCCGGCGATAAAGCGTAGAGGGCGAGATGCCCAGCATCTCCGCAGCCTTCCCCCGGTGCCATCCGGTCTGTTCCAGAGCGGCGATGATCTGTTGCTTCTCGACATCTCGCAGCGAGCCCGAACCGGGTAATCCACCAGTGTCACCTGTGTTCATGGGCATAGAAAGATCGCCTGATGAAACCGGCCTGGCCGATGGGCCAGCCGTGAATGGCGTGGCGCCGTTAGTGCTGCGGGCAACTTCCGGCGGCAACTCGTTCGAGGTAATACGTCCTTCATTCGAGAGGAGTATTGCGCGCTCCAAACAATTGCGAAGTTGCCGCACGTTGCCGGGCCAGTTGTAGGCTTGCATCTTGCCAAGTGCGTCGGGTGTTACCTCGGGTGGGTTCGCGCCGCCGAGCTGCTTCAAAATGTAATGCATTAACGGCTCGACGTCTTCGGGGCGTTCGCGCAGCGGCGCCAGGTGAATCTGGAAACTATTGATGCGATAGAGCAGATCCGCGCGAAACGATCCGTCTCCTATGACTGAATCAAGATTCCGGTTTGTCGCTGCCACAATGCGAACGTTGACTTCGACTTTGCGGACTCCGCCGACGCGAAAGAACGTGCGCGTCTCGATCGCCCGCAACAGTTTCGCCTGCAGGCTGGGCGGCAGTTCGGTCACCTCGTCCAGGAACAACGTGCCGCCGTCCGCCAATTCAATTAGTCCCAGCTTGCGTGCCTTGGCTCCCGAAAAGGCTCCGGCCTCGTAACCGAACAATTCCGACTCGAGCAGAGACTCCTGGAACGCCGCGCAGTTCAAATCGATAAACGATCCGTTCGCGCGATTCGACAGGCGATGTATGGCCTGCGCGATCAATTCCTTGCCCGTGCCGGACTCGCCGGTGATCAGGACCGACGCTTCCGACGGCGCCACGCGCTCGACCAAACGGATCGCTTCGTTCATCGCTTGCGACTGGCTCACGATTTCCGGCAGCGCCGATTGCCGCTCGAGCTGCGCGCGCAACCTTTGATTGTCGACGCGGAGATTTCGTTTTTCCGCAGCCTGGCGCACGCGTACATCAAGCTCGTTAATGCTGTAGGGCTTGGTCAAATAATCATAGGCGCCGATCTTCATCGCCTCGACGGCCGTTTCGATCGTGCCCTGACCGGTAAGCATGATTACTTCAGGTGGGTTAGGGCGCTCGTGAACGCGGCGCAAGAGTTCCATGCCGTCCATACGCGGCATGTTGATGTCGCACAGCAGCACGTCTACGTTGCTTTCTTCCAGCAACCGCAGCGCTGCTTCACCATCGGGCGCAGCCTGCACGCGATACCCCAGGCGTTGCAGTTCCTTCTGCAACACCAATCGCAGGTTGGCTTCGTCTTCGGCTATCAATAACCTTGCATCACGCCGTTCGTTCAATGCTTTTTGCTCCGCACTAAGTCAGGTCAATCACTCGCGACGGGCAACGTAATCGTAAACGTTGTCCCGGTGCCCAGGCTGGATCGTACGTCCAGGCGGCCACCATGATCAGATAAAATACCATAACAGACGGCCAGCCCCAGCCCGGTACCGCGGCCGACATCCTTCGTTGTAAAGAAGGGATCGAAAATCTTGGTCATGTTCTCAGGCGGAATGCCTATGCCGGTATCTCTTACCTGGACCAGCACCCGGGAATCTGAGCGGATCGCTCTCAACGTCAGGGTCCCACCCTCAGGCATGGCATCGATGGCGTTGGTGGCCAAAGCGATGACCGCCTGCTGTAGCTGCCCGACGTCGCCGGAAACACTCGGGAGGCGGGCGGAGGCTTCGACCACGATCTGAATTTTGTCACCCCGCTGTTGGTGGGTCACCAGCCGCGCAGTGGCCTTGATTACTTCGGTCATATTTACGGGCACCCTCTGTCCGGTGCGCAGGCGACTGAAATCAAGCAGTCCGTTGGTAATTGTCTTGCAGCGAAAAGCTTCGTCACGAATCAAGCCGAGGTATTCGCGCAGGTCTTCCGCGTCCGGCGAATCGCTGAAGGCGCCCTCTTCGATTCGCTTTTCCAGCGATTCCGCACACGCGGCAATTGTCGCCAGCGGATTGTTGATTTCGTGGACGACACCGGCAGCCAAACGGCCGACTGCGGCCAGTTTTTCCGCGCGCGCTACGGCCCGATGCGCATTTACGCGCGTCGTAATGTTTTCGCCAACGGTAATCACGTGCGAGACCTCGTCGTTTTCTTCGGCACGCATGGGGATCTTGCTAATCAGCCAGTGGTTCGTATCGCCTGATTCGGAGACAGTTTCCTGTTCGACGCGATGAATCTCGCCGGTGGCGAAGACCTTGCTGAACTCATGTTCCAAAAGCTTGCGGCTCTGCTTAGTCAGCACGTCAAAAATGTTCTTGCCGAGGACTTCTCCGCGCGGCAGCCCGAGTTCGCCCAGTTCGCGGTTTCTGTTCCAGGCGACAATCCGATAGTCCCGATCAATTGCGTACAACGACAGTGGCAGAGTGTCGATGATCGCTTCGGTGAAGCGTTGCTGCATCTCGGACTCGGCTGTGCGGCGATCGACTTCTTCTGCCAGCGTGGCCGCTGATTCGCGCGCGCCCAGGTAGAGCGTCGAGATGTGCGCCGCCAGAGCGGCTTGTTGGGCGGCGGCGTCTATTAAGCGGCATTCATCCTCAGTGCAATCTTCCGCGGAGGCGAAAGCGACAACCAGGGCGCCAAAATTCTTTCCGCCAAAACGAATTGGAACGAGATACTCGATAGCGTGTTGGGCGTCTCGTAGCAAGAACTCTCGGCTATTCGTCAGCCAGGCCGGAGCTGCTGAACGAGAAGATGCCAGCCATCTTTCCAGTCGATCGAGCTTAACAAGCGCGGAGCTTCCGGCGCTTCCTTCTCGATCGAAAACACACACGGCGAGTCCCTTGCCGTTGTTCTTTACTGCACAGGCGCTCTGGGCAGCGTTCGTCCCTTCATAGATCGCCCCGGCCACGCGACTCGCAACTTGCTCGGGTATGATCGTTCGCAGCAGGCCGCGACCAAGGTCGGCGAGAAAGCTCAATTCGCGATTGCTCCCGATGAGTTCAGATTCACGCTGCGCGATGTTCAGTTGAGTGTTGACACGCGAAAGCAGCTCGCCCGGTGTAGACGGCTTGACGATATAATCGTCGGCGCCGGCGGTGAAGGCTTCGACTTTCCGGCCTTCGCTGTCGTCGGCTGAAAAGACAACCAGGGGCAGTTGCTTCAACGACGGCTGGGCGCGCAGCAAACGGCAAAGGGCCAGCCCGTCAATCTCGGGAAGTTCGACATCGAGCATGACCAGGTCACACGTCTGTTTACGAAGCAGGCGCAGCGCTGAGGGCGCATCGCCGACGGCAATCGTGCGATGTCCGGCGCTTTCAAACACGCCGCGCAGACCTTCGCGCGCCGATGTGTCCGTATCGACGATCAGCAAAGTGGCGCCGGTTGTTGGTTGAGTGGGTGAAACTGGCATTCTTCGTAACACGGGCTTGAGACGGTCCTTCGCTTTGCGAGGCGGCATTCCTGGAGTTGAGGAAGGCGCGATTGCAGAGCCGCCTGCTCTAGCGAGCGGCAACGAGCCTGGGACAGGGCGCTGGATTCAGCCGGCCGGTCAGAACGCCGGCCGTTTGCGGGTTAGGCAGAGCGTGGACCCGCGTACCACTCTTCCAATTTGACGGGTCGGGGGGTGGGTTGTCAAGAAGATTATTGGCGTTTTCAGGGCAAAATTGGGATTGGGAGGGCGCCGTGTCCCCCAAAGGGCGAATAGTAGAGGAGCGAAACTCTCATGTTGAGAGGTGTGCGACAGGAATCTTCTCGATTCTCTCGAACGGCTTTTTCCCGTTGGCAATGTCATTTACGGCATGGAGAATGTCGGCGCTGTAATACCTCGCTCCGCATGCGTCACAAACACCGATGACAACATCTTCAAGGATGATGAATCCTTTCTTATGCTTGAAGGCCTCACGCTGTACCTTCTTCGGGCGTACGGTTCCGTCGCAGTATTCGCAGCCGTAGCCGTACGGT
This sequence comes from Pyrinomonadaceae bacterium, assembly GCA_041497335.1. Lineage (GTDB taxonomy): Bacteria > Acidobacteriota > Blastocatellia > Pyrinomonadales > Pyrinomonadaceae > UBA11740. Next base: position 148,037 of record JBGQGG010000011.1, read on the forward strand.
ATTTTGTTATTGTTCTTTGCTGACTTCATAGACTGTTAGGATTAAGTAACGCTCACTGCCTTGAAAACGTCCAACGACGCCAACTAAAGTTTCCCCGTCAGTGGCAAAGCCTTCTACCACGTACTTCGTTCCGCGGGGATCGTCTTTCTCTCTTCGCACAACTTGTCCGGTTAAGACAGCTTGCTCGATATCGACTATGTCCAGCTCGTCTTCCGCCATCTCTTCCATGGCGTGAATGGTCACATCATACGCTATCAACCGAATCATGTCTCTAATTCGTTCTATAGTCCGGGGAGGCACACGGGGAGTCTACCAGACCTGATTGAATTCTGAATGCTGGTGATCTTGCAACAGAGATCTAGTTAACTGCTCTGGTTACCATCGGGCTGTTGCCGGGCTGTTCCGGCGCAGCCTTCGGCGAACTGGTTTCCAGGTTAGTGGCTCGGAAAAGACTGGATTTGTGCGTTGACTTGGCTCGATACATTGCCTGGTCGGCGGCCACGAGGAGTTGATCCAGGGTCTCGCCGTCCACTCCGTAGACGGCTGACCCTACGCTGATGCCCACGCGCGCGCGACCTTGCGCGCGCACGTCAATGGAAAATCCTGAGACGGTCTTTTCGATGCGTTCGCGAAGTTCCTCTACTTGCCCGACCGCCGTATCCGGAACGATGGCCACAAATTCGTCACCCGCATAACGCGCGAGGAAATCGTATTCGCGCAATTGAGCATGGACCAGGGTGGCGACTTCGCGGAGCATTCGATCGCCGACCTTGTGCCCAAAGGTGTCATTGACCAGCTTGAAGTCGTCGAGATCGAGCATGATCACCTGAAATGGCTGTCCGGTGCGTCGGGCCCGCGATACTTCTTCTTCGAAGCGAACATGCAGTCTGCGCGCGTTCGGAAGGCCAGTCAGTGAGTCCGTGAGCGCATTCGATTCGGCCCGCGCATGATTCACGGCGTTAGCCAGCGCGTCCGACGCAAGTCGCGTTACCGTTTCCAGTAGCCGGATCTGCTCGTCGCTGTATTCCTGCGGGTTCATCGAGTATATCGAAAGCGCCCCCAACAGTAGATCGTCCTTGAACAATGGCAGTGAAGCCATTGAACTGTAATCCTGTCCGGCAGCGAACTTCATGTCCACGAAATCCAGGCTGGGATGAATGCGGTTGACCGGTAGCCGGTTTGCCAGGGCAAAACCCGTCACGCCTTCGCCGGGAGCCACGGATCGCTCATTCAGCAGATCGGCATTCAACCCCATGGCCAACGCCGCGGTGGCATAACCCTTGACCTCGTCGTAGAGATAAACCACGCAGGTATCGAACGGCACGATGTGTCCCACCTTGTCGACCAGCACCGACAAGGTGTTATCGAGTTCGAGTGAAGATCCGAAGGTGCGAGCGATCTCGTAGAGCGCGTAAACTTCGCGATGTGCGTTGCGTATCTTGTCGTAGGCGGCAAACGATCTGTTTTCGCGAGTCTGAGCGGCCTGATCTTCTGCGGGAGCGATCAGACCTCCCGGAGCACTGACTTGAATTTGGTCGATAAGGCCGCGAGCAACAATCTCAGCTTCGAATCGTGGCAAGTGTTCGACAAATAGATCGACAATTTTCGGATCGAAGTGCGAGCCTGAGTCTTTGCGTAACAATTCGATTGCTTCTTCGCGCGACATCCCGGGACGGAAGGGGCGGTCTTCGCGCACTGAGTCGAAACAATCGATTACCGCCATAATTCGGGCCGTAATGGGAATCTGTGCTTCTTTCAGGCCGTCGGGATACCCATGGCCATCCCAGCGCTCATGATGATGTCTGACAATCGGCACGACCGGGTAGGGAAAGTCGACACGGCTTAGAATCTCAGCACCGACGACGGTATGCACCTTGGTCTTTTCGAACTCAGGCGGCGTCAGCGGCCCAGGCTTGTTCAGGATGTGATCGGGCACCGCGAGTTTCCCTATGTCGTGCAGCAGAGCGCCGGCGTTGAGCGCGGTAATCTCGGCCTCAGACAGATGCAACAGCCTGCCCAGCCCCTCGGCATAAATCTGCACTCGCCGCACATGGCAATGCGTAGTTTGATCTTTGGCATCAATCGCGGTGGCTAACGCTTCGACCGTTGACAGGTGCAGCCGGCTTAGTTCCTCGGCTTCTCGGGTCTTGGCACTGATGCGTTCGAAATAGATCTTGTGGGTCCAGAAGATAGACGCGATCACCAGCCCGCTCAGCAGCACGTAAGCCCATCCCAGCCTCGACACGGCCGAGTAGATAACCGCCGTCGCTATTGCCGACCCAAGAAACGACCAATAGGTCCATAGATAACCGTCGCGCCAGAACTTCAGAATCGGACGCCGCGTTCGCAGCGCGTAGATCGTAGAGAGTGTGAAACCGTTGATGAAGTACTGCAGTATTGCCAATAGCGCCAGCGCGCCGAGCAAGTGATCCAATCGCATATGGGTCGCGCCCAGCGGCTGCTGTGAGACATGAGCGTAGCGCGCCAGCGCCATATAGAAAGCATTACCGGTTATGAAGACTGTCACGGCCATCATGGCCGGCGCGGCAATCCAACTTGCCAATCGTTTCGAGGTGCGCCGTGAGCTCACGAATGAATCTACGACGCCGATCAAAATCGCGGCGGGGGTGCCGAGAAACAGGACACCGGCGAAGATAAAGGCATCGCCGGCAGTGAAGCTGGACTTCGTATTCGGAATGCGGAGTGGATTTGAGCCGGCCAGGATCACCAGTAACAGCAATCCGGCAAAACCGGCCCACTGGAGTCCCGCGAGACTGAAGCAATGTTGCGCCGCCCACGCAAATACAATCGTGCCGGCAATGACCATAACAATCCAGTAGGTCTTTGCCGCGCGGTCATAATCGGACATGTCGATCAGTTTCATCGCTCTTTTCGGCTAACGCCGGGCTAGTTCGTAGAAGCTCTCAAGGAAAAATCAACTCATCTCTATTTCCTTTCTTGTTATCGATAAGGCGAGGAAGACGTCCACACCGAAAGCAAAGGACCGGAGCAACTCGGCCTTTCGCTTCCGGCGCATGACCGGGCAAGTTGGCGGATGTTGGCTCGTGTCCGCCACCTGGGGTGTATGAGTTCATTGATTAGATCCTCACGAGATGCACTCGCCTTCAAAGTGTCTTGCGCGGCTAGAGGGCTCAGTGCGGTGAGCCCAATCAGCGGTTAACGCTTCCTAGCCGCAGTTTGCCGACTTACAAAGTCCGTGCCGAGGACTCTGGTCAGGCGAAATTGATAGAAGCGGCCCAATTAGTGAGGTTTGGGCGGCTCGAAAGGTAACGGTCTTCCGTAGCTCTGGTCGCTGCCTTCAAAGTGACAGGTCAGAGTGAAAGTTCGGTCAGGGGCTTTAGTTGGACGATCGTTTGAGAGAAAGAGCGGCGGCTTTGCCGCGAAAAGCCACGGTACTTAAGCTAGCGCCGCGGCGGAGAGCGCAAAGTTGACAACGTGCATTTCCAGAGTGCACCTTTCATGTCTTCGTCAGGTTCGAGAAAAGCCGTGAGCAGAATCATTCAAGCCAGACGCGAACCAGCGCCCACCGTGGGCTACATGGAGCTGCTGCGTGGCAACCGCAGTTTTCGTTTTCTGTGGTTGGGCCAGGTAGTCAGCCAGATGGGCGATTGGTTCGACACGATCGCTGTATACACGATCGCCCTGCACCTGACCGGTTCCGGTCGTTCGGTAGCATTGATCATGGTCGCGCGCTTTCTGCCGAGTGTCATCATGGGTCCGTTGTCCGGAGTCGTCGCTGATCGTTTCAGCCGGCGTTCGATCATGATCACCGCGGACATTCTGCGGGCGATCGTAGTGCTCGGGTTCTTACTGGTGCGACGTCCGGATCAAATGTGGCTGGTTTACCTCTTGACGGTGTTCCAGCTTGCGTTCTCGGCCTTCTTCGAGCCGGCCAAGACCGCCGCGGTTCCATCAATCGTCTCTGATCGCGAGCTGTTACCGGCCAACGCGATTGCGTCTGTTACCTGGTCGGCGATGCTGACACTTGGGGCGGCGATTGGCGGATTCGTCGCCGGCTGGTTTGGCACGGATGTCGCTTTCGTGCTCGACTCGTTAACCTTCGTTGCGTCCGCGATTTTGATCGCCAGCGTTCGTTTTCCCAAGCGACCGGCGCGCGAAAAGGCGAAGCTCACCGTCGGCAAAGCCCTCGGCATCACGGACACGCTTGAGGGCGCGCGCTACGTAAAGCATCGCCGGCGCGTGTTTGCCTACCTGATGGTGAAACCTGCGTGGGGACTGGGTGGCGGTATACTGACTTTGCTGGCGGTGTTCGGCGAAAAAGTCTTTCCGGTGGCCGGGAAAACCGCGACGGGTATTGGCGTGTTGTTTACGGCGCGCGGCATCGGCACGGCTGTCGGTCCGATGGTCGCGCGGCGCTGGGCGGGTGAGACACAAAAGCAGATGCAGAACGCGATCGCCATCGCGTTCTTGATCGGCGGAGTTTTCTATTTTGCCTTTGGCGTCTCGCGGAGTTTTGCTCTGGCACTGCTGTTCCTGGCCATCGCGCACACCGGCGGCAGTATTCTCTGGGTCTTCTCGACCGTGTTGTTGCAACGCGAGGTCGAGGATCAGTTTCGTGGACGAGTGTTTGCGGCTGAGCTGGCGCTGCTGACGCTGACAATGGCTGGTTCCAACTACCTCGTCGGCGAGTTAATGGATCGGTTTGGTTTTTCAGTGCGCGTCGTTACGGTTGGCGTGGGTACGTTCTTCTTATTGCCGGGACTGATTTGGTTTTTGACTGAGAAATGGTGGGATCGGAAGGGCCCGGTGGCCGGCGCGCAAACAGTTCCGCCGCATCTCGAAGATGTGGTCGCCAATCGGGAAAGAGATCGGTTTGAGGTTTAGCGTGGCTTAGGTTACTCGGCGTCGTTTAGCGGCGAGCTACCGCCCGCCGATTCCGTGGATACAAAACTGGCGAGCAGTCTAAACATCTCAGGATGAGTCGATGAAGATCAAAGTCGGTGTCATGGGATCGGCTGAGGAATCGTCGTCGGCAACGCTGCGCGAACAGGCGATAGCGCTCGGCAGGGCCATTGCCGGTCGCGAGGTGATCCTGCTGACCGGCGCGACTACCGGACTGGTTTACGAAACCGGCAAAGCGGCCCACGATGCTGGCGCATTTCACATCGGTATTTCTCCGGCAGGCGATGAGCGCGAACACTTTGAGCGATATGAACTGCCGGCTGATGCCTGCGACGCGATCATTTACACCGGGTTTGGATTGAAGGGCCGCAACGTCGTGTTGGTTCGATCATGCGACGTGGTCCTATTCATCGCCGGTTCGATAGGTTCACTTAACGAATTCACGATTGCTTACGACGAAGGCAAGGTCATCGGGTGTCTGACCGGGACCGGTGGGGTTGCGGATGAGATAGAAAAGATCGTCCGGACTTTTCCGAAACAGACGAAAGCGCGAGTGTTCTACCATGATGATCCGATCGAGCTGTTGGAAGAGTGTCTCGCGGCAACAAAGCGATGAAGTCCCGTAGGGACGAAATGTTCATAGTCACGCGATTCCTCAAGCGGACTGAAGTCCCTTTAGGGGCGAAACGCGTTTGGGACTTGTAACCATCAATATCGCGCTGCTAAAGGAGCTCGCGAACTTCTTCCCTGCACAGGTTCTATAAACATCTCGCCACTCGGTGGCTTAAACTTGGAAGGAGACCACTGGAATGGATTTAGGACTAAAAGATCGCATCGCTTTAGTTGCTGCCGCCAGCCGCGGCATTGGCTACGCATCCGCGCGCGAGTTGGCGCGGGAAGGCGCGCGTGTATTTCTGTGCTCGCGTGACGAAAGGCACGCGTCTGAAGCAGCGCAGAAAATTCACAAAGAAACCGGCGCCAATGTCGCGGGCATTGCCGCCGACGTAACAGACAGCGCGCAGGCCGAAGCATTTGTGAGTCTCGCGCTGGAGCGGGCCGGTCGCGTGGATATTTGCGTTACGAATGCCGGCGGGCCGCTGGCGACGGTTTTCGCCGACACCGACATGGATATGTTCCGTCGCGCCTTTGAGCAGAACGCGCTGTCGGCAATCAGGTTCGCAAAGCTCGTACTGCCGGGAATGCTCCGGCAGAAATGGGGACGCATCATCAACATCACCTCTGTTTCCGTCAAACAACCGATCGAGGGATTGCTGCTGTCGAACACCGTGCGCGCAGGTTTGACCGGCTGGGCAAAGACAGTCTCGACTGAAGTCGCGGCGGAAGGAGTTACCATAAACAACGTCGCGCCGGGTTACACCTTGACTGAAAGACAGAACGAACTGGCCGAAGTGCGAAGCAAGGCGTCGGGCAAATCGAAGCAGGAAATCATCGACTCGTGGGCCTTCCAGGCTCCAATGCGTCGCATGGCCAAACCGGAAGAGATCGCCGCCGCGGTGGCGTTCCTCGCTTCTGAACGCGCGTCTTACATTACCGGCGTGACGCTGCAAGTGGATGGTGGCTGGGTGCGAGGGTTACTGTAACGTTCAAGGTCGTTTGGGCGCGTCGCCTGGGGCCGGAAGAGACGACGCGCGTGGTAAGGTTGCACAATAATACAAAGACGGCAAGTTTTTCAGTTTCGTAATTTGTAGTGCAAGACCTACAGCCGAGAGGTGCGCCATCGGGAGGATCGGCTATACTTTCTCCGATGGCGCGCGGGTGGGAAAGTAAGTCAGTCGAAGATCAGATGGGCGACGCCCAGGCTGAACGTGAGGCGCAGGTACAGCGCCAGGTTTCTCCTCAGGAACGCGAACGTAATGAGCGCCGTCAGTCGCTGCTGCTGTCACGATCACAGATTCTCAGCCGTTTGAAAGTAGCGACGAACCCGCGGTACCGGGCGCAGCTTGAGTTGGCTCTGAAACACCTGGAAGCGCAGTTGCGTGAGTCCGAGTAGCAGCTGGAAATGTTAGGTGATTCCCACCGGTCGTTGACATGAAGCAGCGAACAACCATCACCACGATGCCGATCACCCCCAAAAAGATCGCGGTGTTAATGCCCGACTAGTACCGGTAGGTTGGCCTATGACATAGGAACCAGCTACCTAATAGGGCGCCGATTTTACGGTTTCGCCGTCGCTGCCGGCATCTTGAACTTCGAATCATCTACGGGCGCGTTGAGTTTGATCTCGGTGTACGTACGCGTTGAAACCAGGCCCGGCTCCACGGACAAGACTCGCACCGTGAACGGAACCTTCACGCCGTCGACGTCGCGATAGTCTTCAAAGTCAATCTGGTTGGGAATCACGCCGATAGGTGTCTCCATGTAAGAGATGCGGCGCAGAAGGAATCCTGTCTCGGTGTCAAAGTACAGACGCTCGCGATGGTTGTCGGCAGTTCTGCCGTTGATGACCAGAACATTGCGGTCGCCGATCTTGTCTCTGCCGCCAAAACGCATCTGCGCGAACTGTTCCTTGAGTTTAATGTTGCGGTAGAGCAGGAACGTCGACTTCAGATCGTCGAGCACGGGGTTCGTGAGTTCATTCACCCCACGGGGACCTTTTTCCCAGGCGGCCTTGCCGTCGAAACCTCTCTCGATAGTTCCCTGTTGGGCGGTGACGTTGATGTAGAATTTGTCGGGCGCGGCCAGATCAACTTCGTAAGGCAGGGCCGTGCCGTTGAAGCCGGCGTAGGTGCCTTTCATCACGAGCGTCTTCATCTTATCGATGGCTGCCTGTCCGCCCAGGGCTTCGACGTACTTTGCCAGAATTTGATCGGCTGTCGGAGGCGCCGGAGTCGGCGTCGGGCTCGGTTGACCCGCGGCCGGAGAAGCCGCTGGTTGCGGTCGTGGCTGAGGCGTTGGCACGGGCAGAGACGGAATTCCCTGCGGCGTGCTGCGGCCGCGGTGACAGGTGTAGCAGCCCACCGTGGGGCTGTTGCGAAAGTTGTCTTTGTTAAGAGCCAGGACCATCGTCATCATCTTGCGGGCCGTCAGCTTCTCTTCCTTCTCGTCCGATTCCCAGACCCAGTTGTTGCCACCCTTGTTCACGTGACAGTAATCGCAGCGCCGGCCAAGCGAAGTGGCGACGTACTGCATCACGGTACCCAACTCCGAATCAGGCAGGCCCTTGAGCACCTGGATATTCTTGCGTGTCTGGTCAACCGTCTTTTCTTGCGGGGCTGCAGGCGCGGCCGGTGTTTGTGCCGGTTGAGCCATGCCCAAGCTCGATAGCGAGGCGGCGAACTCGCGGTTGACCGAAGATTTCTGCGCGCGCGCGCTGCTGATAAGCATCACCGCGCAAGCGGTCGCGAGTGTGACGACGAGAAGTCTGAGAATGTTTAGTTTCATTTTTCACTCCGATTAGTTTAGCTAGCCCGCATTATTCATGAAAAAGCCCAACCGTAATTCGCAGCCTGCTGTAAAGTAGCTTTTGACGAAGAAACTTTGCGCAGAAAGGAATTAAGGTTGAGCATGAAAAAGATAACACAGCGTTTGATTTTTCCAGAACTG
>JBGQGG010000012.1:0-155369 GCA_041497335.1 Pyrinomonadaceae bacterium
ATGTAATCCGGCACTTTACTGACCGATCCGATCTCGCTCAGCATCCTCAAAACCATTTCGTTCGCGCCGCCATGGAGCGGTCCATACAACGCGGCGGCGGCGCCGGCCATTGACGAGAAAGGATCTGTCTGGGCGCTGGCAATGCTGCGCATCGCGTTGGTGCCGCAATTCTGTTCGTGATCGGCGTGCAGAATGAACAGCACGTTCAGCGCGCGCTCGAGCACCGGATCCGGCTTGTACTTCAGCTCCGTCGTCTTGAACATCATGTTGAGGAAATTGCCTTCATAGCTCAGGTCGTTGTCCGGATAGGCATACTGCATCCCGATCCGGTGCCGATATGCGAAGGCCGCAATAGTCGGCACCTTGGCGATCAGCCTGTAAATCTGCTTCCAACGCTGCTCTTCATTGAAGATATCTTTCGCGTCGGGATAGAAAGTCGAAAGCGCACCCAACATAGCTATGAACATTCCCATCGGATGAGCGTTGTAGTGAAAGCCATCCATGACCTGCTTGATGTTCTCGTTGATGAAAGTGTGATGGGTGATGTTCCAGGTCCAGTCTTTCAATTCTGATTCGGTGGGCAGTTCGCCATGCAAGAGCAGATAAGCAACCTCCAGGTAATTGCTCTTTTCGGCCAACTGGTCGATCGGAAATCCGCGATACTCAAGAATGCCCTTATCGCCATCGATGAATGTTATTCTGCTCTTGCACGAGGCGGTGTTCATGAACGCGGGATCGTAAGTCATCAAACCAAAGTCGTCGTCAGAGACTTTGATCTTCCTTAGATCCAGGGCTTTGATTGTTTCGTTTTCTATAGGAACCTCGTACTGCTTTCCTGTGCGATTGTCGGTAATGGTCAGACTGTCCGTACTCATCGTTTCACATCTCCCTTGCCATCAAGAATTCAGAATTTCTACCAGACCGCACGCGCCGATCTCATTCGTAATTCGCCTTACCGGGAACTAGCGGGACAAGTATTCGACAAAACTTCAGTTTGTCGCTCAGACACGACAAGCTAAAGCCTGTCGGACATGCCTCGCGAGCTCGGAAACCGCCCGACCACCTGCTCAGTCCACTGACATCAGGTGGTCACGCCAGTAAGTGCACCGCGTGGCTAACCCACCGGCACCAGATGCGCTTCGGTGCTGCCGGCGAACTGGAATTCTCTGAGCTCGTACTGCCCTGGCGAAATCAGCAGGGTTCGCACCGTAAAGTTAGCAACTTTGGCGCGCTCTGCCGGCGTGCAGTGAAAAGAGACAACCAGCTTGTCGGGTAATTCGGCGACGCCTTTATAGACGAAGGTGCACGCTTCTCCGCGCGCCATCGCCGCGTCGTCATGGACGAATAGGTACTCACCTTTCAGCATCACGCCCATGAGTTTGACCGGCTCGTTGAATTTCATTACCGCCCTGTCCTTATTGGCAGCATTGGCCGCGTTGGTAACAGATGGGGCCGAACTGCTGCTCAGACTCACGGCGCAAAGAAATGCGATGAACAACAAAAAGCTCTTCATGATGATCTCCCTTTCAAACCATATCTTTTGGCGCGGGCCATCGAGATAACGCCTAAGGATGTGCAACGCACGTGCCGAGAGAGCTTCCTCAATTTCCTTAGCGAAACGCAAGGTAGAAGACCGTTACTGCGAAAAGTTTCCCAACCACCGTGCGAAAGACCGCACTAGTCACCGGCAGGCTGGCCCTCACTCAGCCGAATGCCGCCATTTCCGTTTGCGTCGAGTTGGGAATAGGTCTTGCTCCGAGTGCCTGCGCCAGGTTAGTGCCTGGGTACAACATTTATTTATCGAGGTGGATTTGATCATGGACGGCATTCTACTTCAGACGGTGGAAGGGTTGGGTGAGGTCGAACCGCCGCTGGTCCGCACCGGCGGCGAGATTTGGGAGTGGTTGCAGGGCGAAAAGGAAGAAGTCGCTCAAGAGCTGTTGGCTGAGGGTCCGCTATGCCAGACCGCGGTGGGCGGAGTGCAGGAAGTCGAAGCTTCGGAAGAAAACGGGCGTGAGATTGAATGGCGCCACCGCGGACAATTGGAAGCCCGGCTCCGCGAGATTAATGACGCGCAGGACCGTCTGATGGATGGCGTTTATGGTCGCTGCACGGATTGTGGTGCTGAGATTGATAGCCACCGCCTGGCGGCAGACCCGGCCGCATCTCTGTGCATCACCTGCCAGAGAAGCGCCGAGACTGAACGTATTTTGCGCGCTGTGAGTCACTAGTTCGGGTCCGGCCAATTCCCTGCCGTTCCTGCGTCCTGGCGTCTCCGTCGTGCGTGTAATTCCGAGTTCATTCGTCGCCGAGGCGCTAAGGACGCAGAGACTGCCCTGAGAAAGACCACTGCACCATGCCAACCAAGATCACCACACTTATCAAACAGATCGACCACCGTCCCGAAGAGAACTCGATTCCAAAGACGCTCAGCCGCTTCAAACAGTTGAAGCACATGATTGGCAATACGCCACTGCTCGCCATCCGCTTCGCCTTCCGCGGTAAGGAACGCGTCATCTATGCCAAGGCCGAGCACCTCAACATGACCGGCAGCATCAAAGATCGGATGGCCTTTCACATTCTCAAGCAGGCCTATCAGGAGAGCCACATTCAACCCGGCGACACGATTGCTGAGGCGACCAGCGGCAATACCGGCATCTCATTCGCGGCGATTGGCAAAGCGTTGGGCCACCAGGTGGTCATCTTCATGCCCGATTGGATGAGCGAGGAACGGGTCGCTTTAATCAAGTGCCTGGGGGCGAAGATCGTACGGGTCCGCCGCGACGAGGGTGGATTTCTCGGCAGCATTCGTATGACAGAAGACCTGGCACTGCATGATCCCCATGTTTTTCTGCCGGCGCAGTTCGCCAACGAGGCGAACGCCGACGCGCATGAAAAAACCACCGGACCTGAGATCTGGTGGCAGCTCTACTTTCATTCGCTCAAACCCGACGCCTTCGTCGCCGGCGTGGGCACGGGCGGCACGATCATGGGCGCCGGAAAATTTCTTCGCCAGCGCAACCCGGCGATCAAACTGCATCCGTTGCAGCCCGCCGAATCTCCGACGCTTTCAATCGGGCACAAGGACGGCCAGCATCGCATCCAAGGCATCTCTGACGAGTTCATCCCCTCGATTCTGGAACTGGAAAAGCTTGACCCGGTAGTCAGCGTGCACGATGGTGACGCCATTCTGATGGCTCAGAAACTGGCGGCCGGCCTCGGTCTGGCCGTGGGAATTTCATCGGGTGCTAATTTCCTCGGTGCGTTGATGACCCAGACCGACATGGGCAACGACGCCGTGGTCACGACGGTCTTTCCCGATGACAACAAGAAGTACCTCAGCACCGATCTACTCCGCGACGAACCGACGAAGCCCGCGTACCTGAGCCCAGAAATCGAACTGCTGGGATACGAGGCCTTCAAGCGAGTCTGCTTTACGTGCTTTGATGGGGAAGAGTGAAGACTTCGGTCCGGCTACGAGCCGCCTTCAGGCTGCTCCCCCGCACGGTTTCTAGACCAGCGCTTTCAGCGCTGGGTTGAAACGCGAATCGATCGCGCAGCGCGCTTAGCGTGCCTCCCACCCAACTGCTTTAGCACTCCTTGAGCCGCTGAGATCGCTCTCCGCGGCGCCTTCGATTGTCTGCTGCATGCAAACCCAAATTTAGTTTAGTTCGGACGCGAACCCTGCCGTTCGAACAACCCCTGGTTGGCCCGGCGTGTCTTGATCATCTCTTCGAGCTTCGCTTTCTGCTCGGGCGTGAGTATGCCGGTCAATTGGCCGCGCATAGCTTCTCTTCCTTCCCTGAGCTGCTTGCGCAACTCGTTGGCCCGCGCCAGGCCATCTGATGACAGCGTGCTTTGGCGCCATTGACGAGTCAGTTGCCGGAGTTCCTGACGTTGCGCTTTGGTACTTTGCAGGTTGGTTTGAATGATCGACCGCACCTGCTGCTTTTGCTGGTCGGTAAGGTTGAGCTGACGCAGGACGCGGAGTATTGGCTGTCCGGCCCGCCGCTGCATTATGCGTCGGGCCATGCCGGCCCGGCGCGCCTGCTGCACTCCCGCGGCCGGATTCTGCACTGAAGGCTGAGTCTGCTGGGCAAGAGCTACGCCGCCCGACAGACTAACTGCCAGACCGGCGACCGAAAGTTTCAAGCGTAAGAACATGGCTCTATTACTCCTTTAGGGTTATGTGTTAGGTTGCTGGCGTCTCAATGAATATCGCTGGATATCCCTGAATCAAGAGACGCCGCGAAGTATTAGACGCTCAGGACGCGTGTGTGGCCTGAGGAATTGAGGGTAGCCCCAACAACAAAGACCCGACTAAAGTCGGTACTCCGAAACCTCGGCGCTATTTTCTCAGAATCTGAACCGGGCTCGTTCGAACCTCTTGTTTCAGCGGCTGCCTCGCCCCACAGCCTCCGCAACCGTCACTGCAAGATGGTGCGTTCATTTGCTTAGAGCTGGACAGTGAAGAAAGGCGCAGCCAGCCGCGCCAGCCCACGTAAAGGCAGGCTAACAACAGCGCGCAGACAACCAGGATTACTTGCCAGTCGAACATTTGCTTATCAACTTTTCGCAAACCAACAGTTTGCGTTACACAATCCCTAACTAAAGCCCAGCAGACGCCCGCCCTGAAACGTGATCAGGGAAGCAACATACGCCAGCACCAGCATGTACGCCACCATAAACAGCGGCCAGCGCCACGAGTTGGTTTCGCGCCTGACAATCGCGACGGTCGACATGCATTGACATGCGAGTAGGAAGAACACCATCAACGACAGCGCCACCAACGGCGTCCACACGGGCGAGCCGTCTGAACGCCTGGCGTTGCGCATGGCGTCAACCAATGAGACGGCAGACTTCTTATCAGGACTCTCGCTTACGTTGTAAACAATGCTGAGCGTCGAAATGATCGTTTCGCGCGCCGCGAACGATGAAATCAAACCAATGCCTATTCGCCAGTCGAACCCGAGCGGCCTAATCACAGGTTCGATCAAACGACCGGCCCGGCCCGCAAAACTATTCTGTATTTGTCTGCTCGATGCATCTGGTCCGTTCAAACCCTGCTCCGCCACTAAGACCTGAGGGTTCGCGCTCTTTGTCATGTTCGCGCGAGGAAAAGCAACGAGGGCCCACAGCAGAATCGAGATCGCCAGAATCACAGTGCCGGCGCGCTTGAGGAAAACCGTGGCGCGAGTGAGCAAAGCGTGCGCGACGTTGCCGAAATCAGGGACGCGGTATGGCGGCAGCTCCATCACAAAGGGCGGCGGCGGTCCGTTAAGGATCGTGTGTTTCAAAATCCAGGCTACGATTATCGCCACCGTGATCCCCAACAGATACATTCCGAGAATGATTAGCGCACCCAGGGAAACGACCCCGAGAACTTTCCGCCCGGAAAAAAACGCGGCAATCATCAGCGTATAAACCGGCAAACGCGCAGAACAACTCATGAACGGAGCGATCATGATCGTGGCCACGCGGTCTTTCGGATTCTCGATCGTGCGCGTGGCCATTATTCCCGGAACGGCACAGGCAAAGCTGCTCAGCAATGGCACAAAAGCCTTGCCGTGCAAACCTACGGCGCGCATCAGCCGGTCCATCAAGAACGCCGCCCGCGCCATGTAACCACTGTCCTCGAGAATCGAGATGAAAAGAAACAGCAACAAAATCTGAGGCAGGAACGCGAGCACTCCACCCACACCAGCGATAATGCCGTCGGTCAACAGATCTGTGAATACACCGGCCGGAAGATGATTGCGTAAAGTGTCAGCCAACGCCGTGAAGACTTGATCGATCAGAGTCATCGGCAGGTTGGCCCACAAAAAGATCGTCTGAAAGACAAGCAGCATTACCAACAAAAGAATTACGGGGCCAAGTATCTTATGCGTTATCACCGCATCGATTCGATCGGTCATGCTCCTCTGCCCGTTGTGTTCCTGCCGAACTGCCCCGGCAACTACCCGCTCAATCCAGTCGTATCGCGCGATCAAAGGCTCCTGTTGCCACTGCTGATTCACTCTGGCCAGGCGTTCGCGCGCCTGTTTCACTACTTCGCTACGGCCCCTCTCTTCCGGTAGTTCTTCGTCATAAAGCTCGGTGAACGCCCGGTAGCGATCTTTAGGATCGCCGGCAGAAAGTAGGCTCACTTCCGTTTCCGCTTCCGGAGAGAGTCGACAAAGCTTCGCCGGCATGCGTGGACCGCCGGCAATTTCGACCACCGCTTTCGCCAGGGCAGCGATTCCCTGTCGTCGTTTGGCGACGACCGGGATGACGCGAACGCCAAGCGCCTTGCCTAGCTCATCGATGTCGATCTGTAATTTGCTTCGCTCAGCTAGGTCGAACATCGTGAGCGCGACGACTATTGGCCGGCCCGCCTCGAGCAACTGGGTAAGGAAATAGAAATTTCTTATCAGGTTCGTAGAGTCAACCACCACAACGATCACATCCGGCGGTGGAGCTGTCTGCGTACGTCCGAGTAGAACATCGCGCGCGATTTGTTCATCCAGCGAGGCAGCGTCAAGACTGTACAGTCCGGGCAAGTCGATCAATCGTGCCGGCGGCATTTCTTCCGACAGCGACCACAATCCGACTTTGCTTTCAATTGTGACCCCTGGATAATTCGCCACCTTCTGTCGCAGACCTGTAAGGGCATTAAAGAGCGAAGTCTTGCCGGCATTCGGATTTCCGGCGAGCGCGATCGTTAACGCCCGCACTGCCAGAGGCCGCATAGGTTGAAAGCGTTCGTTTGATATTGGAAGGGACGCGCTCATCCAACAGTTTGTGGATTGTTCAAAAGTTGAATTGACATAGGCTTAACCCGGAATCAATTGGCATCAAATGCCAAAGAGAACGGTAATGGCGCGCGCCTCCGTGCGGCGCAACGCGAGATGATAGTCTCCCAGGCAAACCTGAATCGGATCTCCGAGCGGTGCGGTCCTCACCACTTTTATGGGAGCACCGGGCACGATACCCATTTCCATCAGGCGACGCGTAATCGCACTCGATCCCTGCACGTTAACAACTCGGCCCGCCAGACCCGAAGGAAGCGTATCGAGCGATCCTGATTCGTGTTGGTTACGGCCCGACTTCTTCTCGTTTTTCCTCAACTTGTCTCCTCCCCTAAGCCGAAATTGAAAATGGCTTTCAATTTCGGCTCAATCTTAACAGCAACCGGCGCGCCACACCATCCGGCGGACCAACAACTATCTTCTAAAGCTTGCCGGGCAATGCCCAAATGTACGAGCGGCGCGCGACTTTTCGAAGGGTTTAGGAGAGTGATCGAGCACATCGAGGAAGGCTTCTCGGTTGGGGCACGTCGCACGGACTAGCCTTCCGCGGCGCCGGATTGCGGAATTCTGCGCATTAGTCCGGCATATTCCGCAACAAATCCTGGTCGATGGTTCGAGAAAGGGGCTTCTTGCTGCTGGCACAAACGTTGCTCGCTTGCCTGTACGCGCCACATATGTCTGCCGCAGCGGCGCCGGGAAAATAAATGGATACCCCCAGTTTCAGCGTTCTGTCCGGCGCGCGTCGCTTTGCGGGGGCCGGACAGTTCTCGCTACTCATCTGCTGGCAAATGCCGGAGGCGTCGCTGTGATCGGCACATTGGATCAACGCTATCGCGAAGTCACAATAGTTGGCGCCGGAATCGCCGGCATGCTCGCTGCGTATGCGCTCGACAAGCGCGGCTACCGGGTCACGCTCCTCGAAGAGAATCAGCGCGCCGGCGGCTTGATCCAAACGACGACGACTGATTGCGGCATTGCTGAGAGCGCCGCGCATTCATTAATCGCGACGGAGGCCGTGCGTAAGTTGTGTTGCGATCTCGGCGTCGAACTGATCGAACGGCACAAAGAAGCTCGAGCCAAGTACATCGTCCGTGACGGCCGAATGCGCCGTTTTCCGCTCACACTTAGTGAAGCGATCAGCGCTTTTGGACACGCCGCCTTCGCACGATCCACTTCCGACGCCACGACCCACACCTCGGCTGACGCCACGCCGGATCTGGAGTCGTGGGCCCTGAAACATCTCGGTAAACCAGCGCTCGACTATCTGCTCACGCCTTTCGTGCGCGGTATCTATGGCGTGCAGCCGGCAGAGTTGGGCGTCAGCACTGCGTTTCCTTTTCTGAAGCTCCCGGCGGGTAAAACTCTGCTGGGCGCTGCTTTCGCCAGACACCGGAACAAATCGTCAAAGAAACAAACAGAACGTCGGGCTGCGCCGCGCTTTGGCATGGGTGATCTGGTGGAGCATTTAGAGCGACGGCTCGAACAGCGACTCGGTTCCCGATTTCGGAAGGGCGAGAAGATCGAGTATCTGCCGAACGCGCCAAATGTGGTCATTGCCACGCCGGCGTATGCTGCCGCCAATCTCGTTGAACCCGCGTCGCACCCACTCGCCGAAAAACTGCGCAGCGTGCGCTACACGCCGATTGTTTCGGTGACGACGTTCGTCGATCGCCGTGACTTTACTCATCCGGTCAGCGGCGTGGGTGTTCTGATGCCCGCGCTTGAAGAGACAAAGTCTCTCGGCATACTTTTCAATTCAAGCTCTTTTGTTAATCGAGTGCACGACGAGAGCCGCCTCGCTTCATTCACCGTAATGATGGGTGGCACCGCGCATCCCGAGTGGTTGGATGCATCCGACGCAGAGATTCGGCAGGCAATTAAGTTTGAACTGTCGGCGCTGCTTGGTATTCGCGAGCCGCATTGCACGGTGATCCATCGCTGGCCCGCAGCCTTGCCGCAGTACTCGGTTGACCTGCCGGAGGTCTGGCAGAAAGCGCGCGATAGCTGGTGCATCATCCCAGGCCGATTGCTGTTCGGTAACTACACCGGTCAGATCAGCTTGCGCGGAATGATCGAGAGCGCAGCCAGCCTCAATTAGTCGGAAATTGGATCGCAGGGGAATCGAAAGGAGCAGCCTGGTGGAGAAAATCAAAGCTATCGATTTCATGTACTACGTCGCCACGCGCGAGTTCATGGAGCAATGGGACCGCGCCAAGGAAGGCGAGTTGGTTTGTCGGATGGAGAAAGCGATCGGCGGTCTGCCGCGATTTGCTTCCATCGAAGAGATGTTGCGGCAGATGGATGAGGCCGGCGTCGAAAAGGTCTTCATTACCCAGTGCAAAATGTGGTCGTACTGGCGCAAGTGGATGTACATGGACACACAGCTCGAAGACGTGCTCCAGTACACCGAAAGGTATCCCGATCGATTTGTTGGGCTCGCCGGCTATAACCCGTTTCGCATTAAAGAAAGCCTCAAAGAGATCGAACTCGCGGTCACAAAGCACGGATTCAAAGGCGTGTACGTGCACATCTATGGATTCGACATTCCCTTGAATGACGCGAAGATGTATCCCCTTTTCGCGAAGTGCGTCGAGCTGGACGTGCCGGTCTCGATGCAGGTAGGCCACGTGCTCGAAGCTATGCCAAGCGATGGCGCGCGACCGATGTTTCTCGATCGCATCGCCTGCGACTTTCCCGATCTGAAAATGATCGGCGCGCACACAGGCTGGCCCTGGGTCGATGAGCTGATCTCGGTCTGTTACAAGTGGGAGAACATCTGGTTTGGCGTCGATGCCTGGCTGCCGAAGTACCTTTCACCGCAGATCGTTCAATTTATCAACAGCCGTTTGGGCCGTGATCGCTGCATCTGGGGCACCAACGGTTTGCCCTGGAAAGAAAGCCTGCGACAGCTTTGCGACCTGGGTTTGAAGAAGGAAGTGGAAGAAAAGCTAATGCGCGATAACGCGATCGAACTTTTCAAGTTAGAGACTCTCAGCGAGCCAAGCGTTAGCTGCGAAACCGAGACTGTAACTGCTTAACCCTGGTGGTGCCATGAATCTTCTCGATGCCAGCGGTAAATCAGTAATCGTCACCGGCGGCGCACGGGGCATTGGCCGCGCGGTCGTGCAGGCTTTTGCCGAAGCCGGAGCTGACGTCGTGATCGCCGACCTGCGTCTCGAAGACGCCAACGACACGGCCATGAGAATCAGTGAGACCAGTCGCCGGCGAATAGTCGCGATCCAAACCGACGTAACCAAACGCGAAGACGTCGAGAAACTCCGCGATGAGACCGTGAAACTGTTTGGCAAGATCGATATGCTGGTTAATTGCGCCGGCTGGGATCGCCTGCTTCCCTTCCTCAAAACCACGCCGGACCTTTGGCAGAAGGTACTGACGATCAACTTCCTGGGCGTGGTCAACATGTGCCACGTAATTCTGCCGCACATGGTCGAGCGCAAGCAGGGCGCGATTGTTAACATCAGTTCAGACACCGGGCTCGTCGGGTCTTTTGGCGAAGCGATTTATGCCAGTTCGAAAGCCGCCATCATGGCCTTCTCGAAAACCATCGCCCGGGAGCATGCGCGCGATAACATTCGCGTCAATGTGGTTTCGCCGGGCTTGTGCGAAACGCCTTTGATTGAAGAGATGCGTCAGGATGAATTCACCGCGAAGATTCTTAGTTCGATCGTTAACTTCATTCCTATGAAACGGCTGGGCCGGCCGGAAGAGATCGCTCCGCTGGTCGTGTTTCTTGCTTCTGACGCGGCCAGTTACATCACGGGCCAGGTCTACAGTATCAACGGAGGACTGAACATGGTGGGCTGAATCAAGAGTAGGGCACCAGGACAAACGCTGGTAATGACCGAACTAATCTTTCACGAATGGCAAAATAGATCGCTCGACGATGCAATCTACGAATGCCGCGAGCTGTTCGAAGACACGACTTTTCCAACCGTAAAGCGTTGGCGCGAACGCGGCGGGAGAGTAGTGGGCCATTTCCAGGTTAACTTTCCCGAAGAGATCGTTCATGCCGCTGGTCTCTTGCCGTTCAAAGTTCGTGGCGCTCCCATCGAAGCGGTCCAGGCAGACTCGCGCTTTGGATCGTACCTCTGCTCGATTCTCAAGACTTCGCTCGAACTCGCCCTGAGCAACACTGTCCCTCTTGAGATGTTCGTTACGCATCCCATTTGCGACGCCGCGCGCAATCTCGCAGCCGTGTGGGGACGCAATGTTTCCTATCCAAGTCAGATTCTGTATCTGCCGCAGAACCCGAACTCGCCACATTCTGTCATCTATCTCCGCGGCGAGTACGACAGGTTGAAAAGATCCATCGAAGAGATCTCCGGCGAGACGATCCCCAACGATGCGCTGCGAAATTCGATCGCTGTCTTCAACCAGAATCGCCTGCTGATTCGCGAGTTGTACGAGATAAAGAAGGATACTCCCTGGCTCGTTTCTGCCGATGAGGCGTACGTGCTCGTTGCGCTTGCCGGACTGATTCCGCGCGAAGAACACAACGAACTGCTGCGCACGATGCTCCCGCAGATTCGCGCGCGTGGGACCCGGACGCAAGATAAAGTCCGGGTTGTGTTCGAAGGTGGTTTCTGCGAACAGCCTCCGCTGGACTTGATTCGCGCCATCGCGCGCTCGTGCTACGTCGTCGATGACGACCTGCTGATCGGGCTGCGCTGGTTGCTCGAAGACGTTGCGCTCGACGGCGACCCGCTCCGAAATCTGGCCGAAGCCTATCTCGAAAAATCCTCATATAGCCCGGTCCAACACGATCTGCGCAAACCGAAAGAGAAGATGCTGCTCGCCCGCATTAGAAACGCGCGCGCCGACGCCGCCATCATCACGGCCGCCAAGATGTGCGAGCCAGGCCTCGAAGAGCAGGTCGCGTACACACGCGCGCTCGACGAAGCAGGCATCCCGTATTTCGTTGGCGAATTTGAAGAAAGCATGACCAGCTTTGACTCCATGGAAATTCAGCTGGAGACGTTCGTCGAAAATATTTTGTTTAGCTGACTGTCCAAAGACATGACCCAGACACATGACATCGTCGGCCGCGGCAATCGTGATGGCGCGGCGCTATTTCAAAAGTGGTTTACTGAACTGAATCACACTTCCGAGATCGGCGGTCAGGTTGCGTATGTTTTCGTCATGGGCAGCATGGCCGAACTGCTGCGCGTCTTTGATCTGCCGATCGTGATGCCGGAGATTAACTCGCTGCAAACGGCGGTGCGTCGCGTCGCGCATGAGTACCTGAACCAGGCGGAAGACTACGGCTATTCGCCGGATATTTGCGGGTATGTTAAGGCCGACGTCGCCGTCCAACTCAGACACGGCGAACATCCGATGGGTCGCATCCCGCCGCCTTCGCTCGCAGTTCTGACCAACGCGTGCAACACGTACATCAAGTGGGCGGAAATCTGGGAGCGCATGTATCACATTCCGATCTTCACTCTCGATATCCCGGGAACCCGCGCGTGCGGTAAACAGACCTGGCCCGGAGAGCCTGATTTCGAGAACGATCGCAGGTACGTCCTGGCCCAGATAAAAGAGCTAATCACTGTTTGCGAGCGTCTCACCGGAAAGAAGTTCGACATTGATCGCCTGCGCGAGACTTTGCAGCACGCGAACGTCATGAGTCGCGGATGGCGCCGGGTGCTCGAACTGAACCAGAGTACGCCGTCGGTCTTCAACGCGCTCACCGACGGAACGATTTACCTCGGGGTGTCGAATGGTTTTCGCGGCACATACGAGGGCGCGAAGTATTTCGAAGATCTGGTGGAAGAGATGGAGTTCAAGGCCGCGCAAGGCATCGGCACGATGACCGACGAGAAGTACCGCCTCTTGTTCGTCGGTGTTCCCTGTTATCCGATCTTTCGCCGCTTTAACGAGCTATTCAGCGAATGGGGTGGCACGTTCGTGAACTCGACTTATCTTTGGTTTGCCGCGGGTGGAGTGAGTCAGGGGTACGAATACGATCTGAGCCGGCCGCTCGAGAGTTTTGCCGAAGGGGTTCTGATCTACGTGCGCAATGCGATGGATAGCATGTTTTATCAGGAACAGGCGCTGGCCCAGATGATCGATCCGTTTCACGTCGACGGTGTGGTGTATCACCCGATTAAGAGTTGTCGCACGGTCTCGACCGGACTAGCTGACAATCGTCGCGCGTTGATGGCGTCGCGCGACATTGCGAGCCTGTTCATCGAGTCGGACATGATGGATCGCCGCGTGGTGTCAGAGGCCCAGTTGAAGAACCGGGCCGATGCGTTTTTTGAAGGCCTGGCGTCGCGGCGACTGGCCGCCGCCCGTTGAGTGGATCTGTTCGGAGTTCCGCCTTCAGGCGGCTGAAGTAATAGAAGCAGGTCTGTTCGGAGTTCCGCCTTCAGGCGGTTGAAGTAGTAGAAGCATTCCGCCTGAAGGCGGGACTCCAAACAGGGGTTGATGAACTCTGAACGATAACCATTAGATGGAGTCTGTATGGCATACGCAGCCGGCGTTGACGTCGGATCAACCCAAACCAAAGCAGTCATCATCGACGAAGCCGGTGAGATCGTGGGGCGCGCGCTGATCGACACCGGCGCGAACGTTATCGCAGCCGCTGAAAACGCCTTTGCCATGGCTCTCACCTCCGATTCTCTCGACGAACGCGAGGTCGAATATGTGGTCGGCACAGGTTACGGTCGCTATCGCGTGACGTTCGGCAATACCCAGGTCACCGAGATCAGTTGCCATGGGCGCGGCGCTGTGCACATGTTTCCGCAGACCCGCACGGTGGTCGACATGGGCGGTCAGGACACGAAAGCAATTCGTGTTAACGCCATCGGCGAGATCGTCGACTTCTGCATGAACGACAAATGTGCTGCCGGCACGGGCAGGTTCCTGGGTGCGGCATCTGCCGCGCTCGACATTCCGCTCGACGAGTTGGGCGAAGTTGCGCTACGCGCCGAGCGAGCGGTGAAGATCAGCACGACGTGCACGGTCTTCGCGGAGTCTGAAGTTCTCTCCTGGCTGGGTAAGGGGAAGAAGATCGAAGACATCCTCCTCGGGGTGCATCAATCGATCGCGGCGCGGTCGATCGGATTGTTGCGGCGCGTGGGCATCGATCCGGAAGTTACGTTCACCGGAGGCGTCGCCAGGAACATCGGTATGATCGAGGCGCTTAATAAAGGAATGAACCTGAAGGTGAACGTAAGCCCTGATTCGCATTTCATAGGCGCACTGGGCGCGGCGCTGTTCGCGCTGGACCACATCCGCGCGAGCCGCGTTCCGGTGGCTGTCCAGGAAGTCGCGTAATCGGGAACACTGGCGTCGCTGCACGGCGCAGCGGCCCAGTTTTGATTTAGGGTTGAACTGCTTATTCTTCTTCTTTAGCTCCGCTAGGAGCGGGATGTTTATGTACTGCGAGCCAGTTCCATGACCAGCTCCGGAGGAGCGACATGTATCAGAGGGATCGATCGACCGAGCGAACATTGCGCTCCTACGGAGCTTCCGAAATATCTTGCCGGCAAAGATCTATAAACATTTCGTCCCTACGGGACTGCTTTAAGGAAGAATCTGCTCAAACCAGCCTGCTGAAAACGCGAGAAGTTGCGAACTTGCAATGCAGAGAATGCGCACAGAGAAAAGCTGAAACAGGATACCCCTTATGACTTACACCGTCGGCATCGACGTCGGCTCGACCTACACAAAGGCTCTGATTCTCTCCGATGACTTTCGTATCGTCGGCAAGGCTCTGGCTAACACAGGTTTCAAACTCGCCGCAGTCTCGCGCAAACTTTTCGACCTGTCGCTGGAACAAGCCGGCCTGGAAGACACCGATGTTGCCTACGTGGTTGCGACCGGCTTTGGCCGCCACATGGTTCCGTTCAGCAACGTCGCCGTGACGGATCTGACGGCCAGCGCGCGGGGGACGGCGTTTCTGTTTCCCAAGACACGCACGGTTCTCGATGTTGGCGGACAAACGATGAAGGCGAGTCGCCTGGACGAGACTGCGAAAGTGAGGTCGTTCCGGCTCAACGACAAGTGCGCCGCGGGCACGGGCGCATTCATTGAGAAAACCGCACGCTACATGGGCTACTCGACCGAAGAGATTGGGCCGCTTGTCGCCACCTCGAAAGTGGCCGTGCCGATCTCCGGCGTCTGCGCGGTGTTTGCCGAGTCCGAGGTGATCAATCAACTATCGATGGGCGCCCCGCCGGCAGACATTATGCATGGCGCGATTTCGTCGCTGGTCGATCGTTCTGTCCAATTGATGAGGCGCGTGCAGATGGAACCCGAATACACGCTCATCGGCGGCATCCTGCGCTTCGGCACGATGGTGCGCGTCGTGCGCGAGAAGTTGAACTCGGAAGTAAACGTGCCCGAGGGCGAAATGGTCCAATACACGACCGCTCTGGGCGCAGCGATTCTGGGTCACCAGCGTCTGCGAAAGCTGAAAGAAACCGGAGTTGAGGTTTCGCGAGTCGCGGAAGCGGTGCCGGTCTAGGGTCCTAATTCGAAACCAAAGAGAGGTGGAATGATGAGCACTACTATTATGGTCGACAAGGCGGCAGATCTCGCCGGCCCGGGTATCGGAAATTACGAAGAGTTAGCGAAGATCCTCCCCGACGATTACGACTCGCTGCTGGATCCCAAACACACCCAGGAAGCGATCACGATCCTCAAACGCTACATCGAAGACAATCTCTGCCGCCAACTGAAGCTGATGCGCGTGGAGGTTCCCTTGATCGTTGACGTGGAATCCGGGGTTAACGATTACCTGGATCGCGATGGTTCACGCACCCCGATCCAATTTCACATCTCAAACGACCACGACCAACATCCGATTGACGCCCAGGTCGTGCAGGCGGCAACCAAATGGAAACGCGTGGCGCTGAAACAGTTTGGCATGCGGCCAGGCGAGGGTCTGATTACCGATATGCGCGCCGTGCGCAAGGATTATTTCCTCGATCACGACCACAGCGCCTACGTGGACCAGTGGGACTGGGAAAAGGCGATTACTGCTCAGCAGCGCAATCTGGATTACCTGAGAGAGACCGTCGAGGCCATCTGGACAGTCATCAAGGGCGCCGAAGACTTTGTTCATGGTTTGTTTCCACAATTGAAGACCGACAAGTATCCGAACCTGCCTGAGAAGCTCAGGTTCCTGCATGCTGAAGAAATACTCGACAGATATCCGGACCTGCCCCGCAAAGCCCGTGAGACGGCCATCCTTCAGGAGCATCCGGCGGTGTTCATTTACGGTATCGGCTGGAAACTGAAGGACGGTTATCCCCACGAAATGCGCGCCGCGGACTATGATGACTGGGTAACGGAAACCGTTTCGAATAATGGCAGTTCAATGCACGGACTGAACGGCGACATTCTGGTTTGGAATCCGGTAACGCGGCGTCGCCACGAATTGAGCTCGATGGGTATCCGCGTCAATGCTGAGACACTCAAACAGCAACTCGAGATCACGGGCCAGCTCGATTTCCTCAAACTGCCCTATCACCAGGCGGTGATGAATAACGAAGTGCCGCTCAGCATTGGCGGCGGCATCGGCCAATCGCGGACCGTCATGTTGTTACTCCGCAAAGCGCACCTGGGTGAGGTCAGCGTAACGGTCTGGCCTAAGATATTGAAAGAAATCTGTCGCGCGAAGAATATTCACGTGCTGGAATAAGGCTAAGAAAAGCGGATATCTTCATTTGTTAAGAACAAGCACAAGAAAGATTGCCGTTGCTATTATGACGGCGATGATGACGTAGGTAAGAACCAACCTGTAAGTGAGGAGGCGGTGGTCGCACCAGGAACAACGGCGCGCCGAATGGCTCACCCGCTCCCCACACTTAGAGCAGAACTTCTTTTCTGATTTGTCAGGCACTTCACACTTGGTACGAGTTGCAGACCCGCTGGGGCCTAACAGCGGAACCTCGCACCGGCATTCAACCATCAACGCGCGCAACTTTGTCCGCTGTCCGGTCGTGAGGTTTTCCCGAGAGCGACAAAAAGCCCAGAAACCCAAAGAACCCGAAGGCGCCGAGCAAGCCTTCATGGCCCGGCAAGAACCCGAGAAAACCCAGGTAGCCGAGGAAGCCCAAGTAACCCAACTTGCGGTACTTCATCCTTCATTCCTCCGTTTTTTCCTTGCTATTCCGACAATGAGCCTGAGCCTAACGTAGTCACAGCAACGATCATGCCGGATATCTGACCGGATTGGTTTCCACGACTTTTGCGGGTTCGATGGCGGCTATGCCATTTACTGATGGGTAATTTCGCCGATCATGTGCGGAATGTTACTGACACTTGGCCTGCTTAGATGGCGGAGATTCGGCAGCACGCTTTCAGGGGCACCTCCAGAGAACAGCAATCTCTCAGCTTCGCGCTTCTCCACACAATCGAGACGCTCTCCTTCGAAATCGAAAGGGATCTCAATCTTTGCAGTCGTCAATCTAAACGGGTGTTCTTACTCCCATACCTATCGACGTATCGGTCCCGGGCCATCTCGCCGCTGCCCGCCACTCAACGGCGTCTACTAAGAAACCCGCCGAGGAAGCCAAGCATGAGCCCAATTCCTAAAGCCACGCCCATAGACTGCCAGGGATTATGTTTGATGTAACGCTTTGATTCCTCCAAATAATCTTCCCCGGCTTCATAGCCTCGCCTGATCGCTCTCTGCGCTTTTCTTTTTCCAATCTCCACCAGATCTTCCGCCAGCATTTTTCCTTCCGCCGCCTTGGCGGTTAGATGGGCCAGCTTGGCTGCGGTCCCCTTGCCGTTCTCTACTGTTGCGGTTTGCATTTTGTTCTCTCCTTCTATTGATGATTGCGTCAATCATTTGAAAGCATACAACTCAAGATGCGTTGCCCAGGTTTCAAATTTGCAACGTTCCTGTTGCCAAAAAGCTCTATCTCACAAAAACAAAGCTGCCGGGCCATGAACCATAGCAAATGCCCGGCAAGGCTCAGTCGCTCGCCGCAAATCGGACGCTACGCTATTTCCTCATCCGCCTCCGAATGCTGCCGAGCCAGCTTTTCTTCGCAGTTGCGGCGTCGGTATCTCCCGTCCCGGCTCCTACTATGTCAGGCGTTGCGCGGTGGCCGGTTATTTGATCTATGTGAATGCGATAGGAGATAGGAGTAGCAGAGTGCGGCGTATCTCGGTGCGACGCGGAGACGTAAGCCGGCTCCCACCACATCGCGCGTCTTTGTAGAAGTTGCAGCGCTCGCGCCCGCGCAACTTTGTTCTCAGGAGCATCCGGTAATTCCTCATAGCACCCAAAGACAATGATACTCATCCATTCATCTTTACTGGTTAGCTCGTCGATTTCCACGCAGACGTGCGGATTGGCGCGCATCCATTCGATCTTTTGCCCGAGGGTGCTGGAACCGTAGAGGTGATAACCATCGCTGGCGAAGTAAGTCGGTACGACATAAGGCTGGTTGTGGTGAGCGCATGCTAATCTGCCAAAGCCCGCACGCTTCAGGGCTGTGCGACATTCATTCTCGCTCATCTCATGTATGAACATGACAAAATCCAGTCCTTAGGCGAGCCGCGGACCCTCGGGTCGATAAAGAGCACAGCCGGCTCGCAAGGCGCGCTCAGTTGTTCACCGCTGGCAATTCCATGATCTTCCTTCGTTTGAGTTGTCCTGGCCTCAAGCCGGTCAATCATGGTCGGCCGAACCGCCCGCGATACTCCCCTGAGACGATGAAGGCCTTTACCATCTCGGCTCGCTTGACCCTGGCAAAAGCGTTTGCCGCAAGCGTCACGATGTGAGGTTTCCCGCAGAGATAAGCACTTGTCCGCCCTTTTTTTTGGAAGGAACCACCTCTAGTGGTGCTGAGATCGCCGAGTGCTCAAGGTCGGAGCTAGATGCCCAGATAAGCGAGTGAATCAACCATCTGTCTCATGAGCATAGTAACCCCGGGATGAGAAGCCTCGACCCGCGCCAGCGCCTCGCTGAGTTGCTGACGCGAGTCCTGATCACGCTTCAGGTCTTCGTCGCCTCTGGAAAGCAACTCTTCAATATCGGACTCCAGCAGCCGCAGCATCCGTTGCTCTTCTTCATCGACAGAATTGATCGTCCGGAGTTCGCTGTGCAGCTTTCTCAGATCGCTACGGAGCTTCTGATGATCCATTTGTCTTGAGCTCTTCCTGACCCAACGCTCAGTTTGCTCCCGTGGCTTTGGCCATCAGCAGCGGATGCGCGCAGATTGCCTTATAGGCCTTTACGACGTCGGCATAAGCGAGCGGCGGAGCCTTCTTGCCACGGGACTCCTTCGCCTTCAGCACAATGTCATTCATCGAGAGAATGCCTTTGAGCTCGCCTTCAGGATCGACAACCGGTAAGCGCCGAACCTTGTGTTCCTGCATCGTTTCGAGCGCCTGGTGAATGTCATCATCAGGCCCGGCCGCGTAGACTTCGCCGGTCATTACCTCTTCAACAGAGATGCCCGATGGATTGCGTTCGCGCATCGCCGTGGCCATGCAAATGTCGCGATCGGTAATCAGGCCGATAACTCTGCGGCCGTCCTTGACGACCGGCAATATCCCGCAGTCGTTTTCCCACATCGCTTTCGCAGCGTCCGTCAGGCTCTCCGTAATCCAGCAAGCCTTAGCGTCCGAGGTCATTACATCTTTGACTTTCACAACTACCTCCTGACTTCTCGACAATACCAAACTGTTAGCCGCGATGGAGCGCGACCAACTTCGAGGGGGCCGCCAGCAAACAGTCTCCAGTGTCAAATCTCGATCCGGATTAGATCTTCTGGATCGTGACCGTCACAATGATCACCGGACCAGAGGTGCGGCTGTACGACACCCAGAAGTGCTGGCTTTCATAACGAACAACTCTTAAGAGCGATCCGCTTGGCATCATTTCCAGCTCAGCACCAACCACGGCCTTGTAATCCGGTGCGCCAACTCCGTTCAGATAGTCGACGGAAATCATTTTCACTTTCCGTTCGGCATCATAGACAATCTGCGCCGTTTCCGTATCTGAGAAGCTGTAGTAGTCCATCTCGTTATCTTTGAATGCCGGTTCGCCAAGCTTGGTTCGCACGTCCTGCGCCGTCATCCCGAGATGCAAGCCCTTGTATTCGGTGTAAAGCGGTTGTTGAACCACTGCCGGCGCAGCGTTAACCGCGGCCCGAGCCGTTTGTGCCTGAGCGTTCGCGCCCCAGACCAACACCAGTAGAGTACTCATCACAAACATGATTAGTACCGCTAAGAGATTGCCTTTATCTTTTCGCATCGTTCGTTACCTCCTAAAGAGAAAACTGCTTTCGCTTCGGCGAAGGGACCTTCGCTGTTATCCCTCGGTCCGCTGAGTGTTGGGCTGCTCAGCGTTAAGATCGCCGCCCGCCCGCCGGCCGACCGCCCAGACCTCGCCCCCCGCGCGCATCTGCAACACAATTTGATCGAGGGGTCGCGGCGGTGGACCATAAACCACGTAACCCGTCCTGGCGTCATAGATTCCCCGATGGCAAGGACACTCCAGACAACGGCGCTCGTTTTCAAAGTCGACCGAGCATCCCAGGTGTGCGCATTTCCGACTGTACGCGAGGTATTCGCCATCCTCGGCTCGCACGAGCACCGCCGGATCATTCGCACGCGGATAATTGAAATACAAAAATGAACCGGGCAGTACCCGCTCTGCGCCTTCAATCTTCACTGGCGGGTAGCGGAGCGAGGTACTTTTCGGTTGGCCGTTAAGGTCACGGGCCGCCAGCGCTAGTCCGGCTGAGGTCAGCAACAGGGTATTGCAGAAGACGCGGCGGGGAATGTTTGGTTCTTCATTATGGCTACGCATTTTCTTTCGACCTCCTCTCAATGAATCTTCAACTCATCGATGTGGCGAAGCCTCTATGTTTCGACTCGATTGTCCCCGCAATGGCTTTGGCTTGCGCTCTTTCAGCGAGACGGTCACGCGGCCTCTCTCTAACAACCGTCCGCCCCAAACAAACTCCGTAGCCAGAATGGCCAGCCCAAGTGGAATAACCACCACCGCAGGCCCGGGCAAAATCACCATCGCCAAACCACTGAGCAAGACCGTAATGCCAGTCACCCCGATCACCGTGCGCCTGAGCCAGGCGAACTTAATCGCCGGGTGGCAAAATCTCGAATCGCTTCTAATCGTATCAGGCACCTTGTCGCCTCAGCGTACGAGAGAACCGCTCTGACTCATCTGCAACACTCATACCTATCTGGCAGCGTGATAACTCGAAGATTTCGGGCGCTTAACCGGCTTGATCATGGCGAGGCTGCGAACGAATGTGGGCTTTTCCCACATTGATTGGGAAACTTTGCCCAATAGACTGGTCGGCTTCCGCGAAGGCCGGTAAA
This sequence comes from Pyrinomonadaceae bacterium, assembly GCA_041497335.1. Taxonomy (GTDB): domain Bacteria; phylum Acidobacteriota; class Blastocatellia; order Pyrinomonadales; family Pyrinomonadaceae; genus UBA11740. The sequence continues at coordinate 21,126 of JBGQGG010000012.1, forward strand.
TACTGGCGCTAGCTCATTACCGTTCTTCCGCCGCCGGAGTTTCGCAATTGAGACCAGGTATTCCTTTCGCTTTAGCCAAAAGAACCCATTACCCACTCGCCTCCGGTGGTGATACTGCCGAGATTTTGCGCGGTCGTTGAGTACTTTGAGTCGGACATGACAGATGATCCGCCAGTCGCAGATGCCTGAGCATCGAACGCTTTTTGCTCTGGTGTTGCTCCATGCGCTGGAGAATGTTGTCCAGCACTCGCACGGCATCCAGAATGTACGGCCCTTTGTTGAGCATCACGCATTCAGCGCGCTCGCCCATAGCAGCGTCGGTTATTTCCGCGCGGGAAGGTATGCCTTGCTTGGCGAGGCTCTCCAGGACCTGTGTGGCCCAGATGACGGGCATGTGGGCAGCTTCGCAAATCCACAAGATCTCTTCCTGCACTTCCGCCATACGCTCCCAGCCGCATTCAATCGCCAAGTCCCCGCGCGCAATCATTATGCCGACAGAAGGACTGCGCATCGCTGCCAGAAGCAGATTCGCCAACTCTTCAAAGGCCCTTCGCGTTTCAATCTTCAGGATAATTCCCAGGTTCGTTCCCCCCAACTCCTCCAGCCGCCTTTGTAGTTCCTGCACATCCGAAGCATTTTTTACAAATGAATAGCCAACCAGGTCCGCGTGCCTGGCGATGAACTCCAGATCTTCAATGTCCTTTTCAGTCAGCGCGGGAAGACTGAGCTGGCTGTCCGGCAGATTGATGCCTTTGTCCGCCCACAGCTTGCTCCCGTTAGGCCGTGCATGAGTGATCTTAACTTCGATCTCGTCCCTGCCAACTGATTTGATGACTCCTCCTATCGCGCCATCATCGAGCCATATTTCTTCGCCCGCGCGCACGTCATCAAAGATCTCGGGCAACGTCACAGCGATCCGCGGCGGGCTTAACAAGGCGCCCTCATCATCATAAGCGGCCGGGTCACCCTGGATAGGCGCCTTGGTCAAAATGAGCGTGTGTCCCTGCTTGAGGAGTATGTATTGTTCCCTCTCAGGGAGTTTTCCGATTCGGGCGGGCAGAGGTCTCACTGACATTCCCGGCCGCGCTATATGCAAATGCGTACCCGAAGCAACGTAGGTCGTTTGATTGGATTCGGCCCACCAGCCACCATTAAGGCCTTCAATCGCCCTCATTCTTCGTGACGCCCCGCGCGCGTCAAAAAACTGAAGCACGTCTCCTGGGTGAAGGTCTGGCAACCATCTGCCTTTTATCGGGAGACAGGCATCGGCTGGCGCCGGTGGCGGAACAATGTTATTCGCGGCAGTCAACCAGATTCTGGCTGGAGCTTTTATTCCACCATACAAATTGCGGCAAGGCCGCCACTTGATCACCGGAGGTCCCGGCTTGATTGGGCCAGTGCGCAGCTTTGGACCAGCCAGATCCATGAGAACGCGACAGCTCTTTCCGGTCTCTAACATGGCCCGGCGCCCGTGTTTGATCATCTTCATCCACGACCCGGCATCGTCATAGGCGCAGTTGATGCGCATGCAGTCCATACCACCAAGCAGCAGATTGCGTACGAAGTCATAATCCTCGGCCGCTTCGCGAGGCATCGTTACCATTATGCGAACAACTCGGTTCCTGGGCTTTGGACCGAGAAGTTCTTCCGTGTGAACTTCGAGCAGGTTCGCGCCTTCGGCATAGCTGAGCGCTACATCCGATTGCAGGGGTTCATGATTGGCGGAGAGACGACGTAGTATCCCTTCGATCGCGTCGACGTTCGCCCGCACGTGCGACTCTGCCCGGCCGAGTGAAGAAAGCCCCTGAGCGGCCAGCCTTTCCTGGATTTGGCGCAGATCGTGGCGTCTGAGGGCGAGGTAGTGCAGCAAGTTTCTCGCGCTCTCGCCGTGGCTTACGTGCACATCGGACAAACCGCCAAATGCGTTCGCTTCCAACTCCAGCATCTCCATTCGGATCTTGCTTAACTGCTCAATGAGATGGCCAAGCTGGGCCGCCTCGTCCCTATTCTCTGTGTTCTTCTGTTTGATTTGATCGTTTCCAATCATATATGACCTCTGTGGTTGCACGAGCAAGAGCCATTCCTTACCGTGTTGGCCCGAATTAGGTTCTCTGCCACACGCTCAGGCAAAAAAGAACACCTGTAGTGTGGGCTTTCGCTCGCGGGCTGGGAAACTTTTCGCAGTGATTCAACTGACGGGGCCGCGCTGTTATAGCGAATAACATCGTAAGCTCCCGGCACGTGCTTTGCAGTTGATGACATTCTGCTCTGCTCGGGCCCGAGGTCGGCAAAACGCGCGGCAGTGAATTCCTTCAGATTAGCGATTGCATCATGACAAATACTATTATCAATCCAACAGAGTCGAAGCCTTCTGGAGTTCAATGGATGCTTTCTAATGCGCCACATCGCGATGGTGATGTCGTGCTTCGCGACGGCTCAACCGTCCGAGTTCGCGCTATGCATCCCGATGATGACGAGGCCCTGCTCGGCTTGTTCACGTCGTTATCGGAAGAGTCGCGCTGGTTGCGGTTCTTTTCGCCGACGAAGGGTGCCGCTCTCGCCGCAGAGGCGCATCGCGAAGCCAATCTCGATCATACTTTTGGGCTGTTGGCGTTAAGCGGCCCGGACCAACGCGTCGTGGGCCATGCCTTCTATGCTGCCCTTGACGAACATCGCGCGGAGGTCGCCTTTACCATCGCTGATGATTTCCAGGGACGCGGGCTGGGCACAATCCTGCTGGGCCAACTGGCTGAGGTGGCAGAGTCAAACAACATCCAGATGTTTGAAGCCGAAGTCGTGGCGGCCAATCATGCGATGCTTCATGTGTTCCGTGAGTCGGGCTTTCCGATTGAAGTAAGCGCGATAGCCGGCCAGCTTCATGTGACCTTCCCCACTTCTTTCACCAGCGAAGCGATCGAGCGCTTCGAAAAGCGTGAGACGATCGCAGCCGTGAACGCGCTGAAGCTCTTCTTTAATCCACGCGCGGTCGCGGTCGTGGGCGCGTCAAGACAGCGGGGCACCATCGGCGGCGAGCTCTTCCATAACCTGCTGGCCTTTGGATTCAACGGCCCGGTGTATCCAGTTAATCCCACGGCTGAAGTGGTCCAGTCAGTGCCCGCGTACCCCACCATCGAAGCCATCCCGGGCCCGGTCGATCTGGCTATCGTCGTCGTTCCCGCCAATCGAGTTGTTGAAGTCACCGCCGCCTGCGGACGCAAAGGAGTCAAAGCGCTGGTGGTGATCTCAATGGGCTTCTCGGAAACCGGCGCGGAGGGCCAGAGTCAACAGAGTGAGTTGGTTCGTGTCTGTCGCGCGGCCGGAATGCGTCTGATTGGCCCCAACTGCATGGGCATCGCCAACACCGATCCAGAGGTGCGGCTGGATGCGACCTTTGCGCCGGGCATGCCGCCCATGGGCCGCGTTGGGTTTTCTTCACAGAGTGGAGCGCTGGGGTTAGCGATTATCGAACACGCAAACTCGCTCGACCTGGGCATCTCGACCTTCGTATCGGTGGGAAACAAGGCCGACATCTCCGGAAACGATCTGCTTCGTTACTGGGAGTCAGACGAAGGCACGGATGTGATCCTCCTTTATCTCGAGTCATTCGGAAACCCGAAGAAGTTTTCCCAGATCGCTCGGCGCGTCGGCCGCAAAAAACCGATCGTGGTCGTAAAGAGCGGGCGTTCGGCCGCCGGCGCACGCGCGACGTCGTCACACACCGGCGCGCTGATTGCCGCTTCGGATGTCACCGTTGATGCGTTGTTTCGCCAGGCCGGCGTCATCCGCACGGACACTCTGGAAGAGTTGTTCGACGTGGCTTCGTTGCTGGTGAATCAACCACTGCCGCGTGGCAACCGCGTGGGAATTATCACGAACGCGGGCGGGCCGGGCATCCTTTGCGCCGATGCCTGCGAGGCCAGAGGGCTGGAGGTTCCCGTCCTCAGCGAAGCCAGTCAAACGAAACTGCGCGCGTTCCTGCCGGCCGGCGCGAGCGCCACAAATCCAGTTGACATGATCGCCTCGGGGTCTGCTGAGCAGTATCGCCAGGCGATTCAGATCGTAGCCGGCGATGAGAATGTCGACGCGCTGATAGTGATCTTCACACCGCCGCTGATTACGCGCGCGGAGGATGTAGCGCGAGAGATCATCGAGGCAGTTAGAAAAACCGGCGAAGGCAAACCGGTCCTGAGCGTATTTCTGTCTGCACAAGCCGCGCCTGAAGAGCTGCGCTCAAGTGACATCCACATTCCCTCTTATTCATTTCCGGAAACGGCGGCGATCGCCCTGGCCCGCGCGGCCCGTTATCGCCAGTGGCGCGAGCGGCCGGAAACTTCGGCGCCGCGTTTCGTGGACGTGCGGCGCGACGAGGCCGCGGCCATTGTAGCCACGGCACTTTCACGCGGTGAAGTCTGGCTGACAACTGAAGAAACCGCCGCACTGTTTTCCTGTTATGGTCTGCCGCTGATCGAACAGAGAATCGCAGAGTCTCCGGAAGAGGCAGGAGCGGCGGCGGGACAAATGGGCTGCGAAGTTGCTCTGAAAATAATCGCACCCGGCGTGCTTCACAAGACTGAAGTCGGCGGAGTTCGGCTTGGTTTGCGCGGATCGGAACAGGTTAGTGCAGCCGCTAACGAGATGGCTGCGGCCCTCGCAGCAGTTGGCCATTCTCCCACCGGCTTTTTGATTCAACGCATGGCGGGCACCGGCGTCGAGATGCTGGTCGGCGTCGTACACGATCCGCAATTCGGTCCCGTCGTGGCCTGTGGCGCCGGCGGAGTCCAGGTCGAACTGCTGCGCGACGTCTCAGTGCGCTTAACTCCGCTTTCCAGAGAGGACGCTTCTGAAATGATTCGCAGCTTGAAGACTTACCCGCTGCTCGACGGTTTCCGTGGCGGTCCGGTGTGCGATGTCGCAGCGTTGGAGGAAGGGCTGCTGCGGGTGAGCGCGTTGGTTGATGACATTCCGCAGATCGCCGAGCTCGATTGCAACCCTTTCGTGGTCCAGGAGCATGGCGCCGTCATCCTCGACGCCCGCGTCCGCGTGACGGCCGTCGAACCGCGGCCGTTGCTGGGAGTGCGTGGTTAGAAACAGATCGTTTGCCGCTCTCGGGATCGCTGTTTCGCCCCTCCGGGGCTCTGCCGTTTTGGGCGTCCTTAGATCTCATGGCGAACGGGGCTGTGTCGAAACCCGACTTAAGTGGCAATCAACAGCAAGACCTAAACGCAGAGGACGCGGAGGTATTCGCAAAGGTTCGCAGAGGAAAGCCTCCTTTGAGTTCCTCTGCGAAATCCCCAGCGTCCTCTGCGTTTCAAAAACTCTTCCATTAGCAAATAGCGGAGTTTTGATACGGCCTCTAACGCCATGGGCTACAGACCTCTTGCCGCTCCGCGGCTGCCTCAATCCGGCGATTTCATCTTCAGAAATCCGTCAGATCCCCGAATGGTAAAGTGATCCGCAGCGCATTCAGGACTGCGAGCACATCGATTACTTCCTGGGTAACGGCGCCTGCGACAGGCGGCAGATAACCAAATGCGGCCAGGAACATTCCCACCAGGCTGAGGCCCATGCCGCCGACAGCGCTTTGCAGCGCAATCACTCTCATTCTTTGGCCGATATGAATCAGCTCATCGACTCGGCGCAGAGATGCATCCATGATCACCGCATCCGCAGCTTCCGAGGTGATGTCACTATTTTGACCGAACGCTACACCAACAGTCGCCGCCTGCATCGCCGGCGCGTCATTGATTCCATCACCAACAAATAAGGTAGGAGCACGTTTGGCCTCCGCAGTAACAATCGCGACTTTGTCTTCCGGACTCTTGCCCGAGTGCACTTCGGTAATTCCCACCTTGTCGGCCAGGTAGTCAACCTCTGACTCTCGATCGCCGGAAAGCAGCATGACTTTATTTACGCCGTGCCGTGGCGACAGGTGGCTGACAAACGAACTGCTGTCGTGCCGCGGCTCGTCGCGAAAACGGAACGCTGCCGCGTAAACCTGATCGATGAAGATCAGACACTCCAGTCCGGTAGCGGGCGGCGGCAGGGTTTCAGGCAATTCGGCGCCTTCATCTCTCAGCGCACCACGCCCGGTGATCTGGATCGCTCTTCCCTTAACCATGCCGCGCATGCCATGGCCGGGTTTTTCGCTCACTTCACTAACGGGCTGAAGTTCGAGTTGGTCGTGCTCCGAAGCCTTGAGCAGGGCCAGCGCCAGCGGATGTTTCGAGTATTGTTCCAGGCTCGCCGCCAACACAAGCACTTCCTCTTTAAGAAATCCAGACGCGCAAATCACTTCCGTCAGCTCCGGCCGGCCATAGGTGAGCGTTCCGGTTTTGTCGAAGACCAGCGTGCGGCACTTGTCTATCTGCTCAAGTACCGCGGGGTTCTTGATAATGATGCCGCGCCTGGCGGCGAGCGAGATCGCTCCAATCACCGCAACCGGAATGGCAATTAAGAGAGGGCAGGGTGTGGCGATCACGATCACGGCGAGGAAACGATCTGAGTCACCACTCAGCGCCCAGCCCAGCCCGGCGATGATCAGCGCGGCAGGCGTATACCAGGCGCCAAGGCGGTCACCGAGCCGGCGCAGTTGCGGGCGATTCTGCTCGGCCTCCTGCATGACCTGCATAATTTTCGCGTAACGCGAATCTACGGGCAGCTTCGTCGCGCGAATCGTGATCACGCTCTCACCGTTAATAGCGCCCGACAGTACTTGCGACCCCGGCGCCTTCGACATCTCGAACGGCTCTCCGGTCAGATACGATTCATCCATCGTGCCGTGCCCTTCGACCACGACGGCATCGACCGGACAGTACTCGTGCGGCAGGACTATAAGAATTTCGCCTATTGAGATTTGGTCAAGCGAGATTTCCGCAATTCCGGAATCCAGTTTCTTGTGCGCGACGCGTGGCATACGTTTGGCCAAAGCGTCGAGCACAGAAGAGGCACGGTGCGTAGCATATTGCTCAAGCGCGATGCCTCCGGAGAACATCAGTACGATGATCGCCCCGACCAGGTACTCGCCTAACATCACGGAGGTGATAATTGCCAGGCCTGCCAGGACGTCGGTGCCTAGTTCGCGCCTCAACAGTTGACGCGCCAGATCAAAGAGAATGGGTATGCCGCCGATAACCAATGTAACGTAGAGCGGAATCGTCGCGGCGGACGGCGACACCACCACAAGATAACGAAGAATCAGATAGAGCAGGATTGAGACCGCCGCGATGACGGCAATAATAGTTTCGGAACTGAAGAACGCAGGTCGGACAGTCTGTTCAGGGTCTGGAGAGGAAGTTCCGACGCCTGCGGCAGAGGATGCTGACTGATGCTCGCGCAGTGAATCAGATTCCGGTGAGGCGAAAGATGAGTTTGATTGTTGATTCTTCAAGCCGATGATGAATAGCCTTGTTAGTGAATGTAGCGAACCGATCCTAGCGTGTATCCTCGCGCTTTGCTGCAAGCATTATGCCTACTCTTGAGCGGAAAGGAATCATCCAATTAGTTATGGGAAACTGCGGGATAAGGAGCGGCGGCGGCGCCGGTTGCGAGCTTTCACGCAATGCATGGTAACTTTGCGCAGTCGGTAAAAGTCAGTGGTTTTCACTCCGCTAGGAGTGAGATGTCTATAGACCGGAGCGTTACACCCAGGTACCAACTCCGTTCGGAGGAGCGGAGTGGTTCTGGAGTGGTTAAGCTTTACTTGAATTCCGCTCCTTCGAACGGAGCCGGAAGGGTCTTGCCCTCGATCTATGAACATGTCACCCCTCACGGGGTGAAACACCGAAGCGCGGCACGTTCATTGCTCCGACTCGACATTTTATGAACACCCACTTGCAAACTTTGAAGCAAGCACAGCAGCGCAGTTGGCATGCACTGGAAGGTGCTGCTGTCGCCGCGGCGCTGACTGTGGATCCGGCGCGAGGTCTCGCGAACTCTGACGTTGACGAACGTCGTCTTGCTTTTGGCGCAAATGCGATTCAGACGATCCGACCCCGACCCGCCTGGCGGATGCTAGTTGATCAGTTCACTAGTTTGGTGATCGGACTATTGGCGGTAGCGGCCGCGGTCGCGTGGGCCACGGGCGACCACCTCGAAGGAATGGCGATCCTCGTAGTCCTGATCATAAACGCGATTGTTGGCTTCGCGACCGAATGGCAAGCCGGGCGCGCGCTGGATGCGCTGCGACGGCAGGCGCGAACTATTACCCGGGTGCGCCGCGACGGCGTTGAGAAAACCATCGACGCCGAGGAACTGGTGCCCGGTGACATCGTCGTTCTGAACGCGGGCGATCGCGTTCCCGCCGATGCTCGGCTGATTGAAGCCGCGCGTCTGCAAGTTGAAGAATCGGCGTTGACGGGAGAGAGCACGACCGTTGAAAAAGCCGTCGAGCCGGTCGCGGTAGACACGTCATTGACCGAGCGTCGATCGATGCTGTACCTCGGCACGGGGATCGCTTCCGGACGCGCAGTTGCTCTGGTCGTCGCTACCGGACTGCAAACCGAGCTCGGCCGGATCGGTCACCTGGTGGCGATCTCACAGAAAGAGCGCTCGCCGCTCGAAGAACGTCTGACTGATCTGGGCCGGCGGCTGGTCTACATCGTCCTGGTCATTGCGGCCCTGGTAATGGTTACCGGCTGGCTGCGCGGCGACGGTCTTTGGATGATGGTTGAAGTGGGCATCAGCCTGGCAGTCGCGGCCGTGCCCGAAGCGTTGCCGGCCGTCACCACTCTCATTCTCGCGTTGGGCGTCCTGCGCATGGCGCGCCAGCGCGCGATCATTCGCCGGCTTACCGCCGTGGAGACGCTCGGCAGCGCTACGGTCATCTGTTCTGATAAAACCGGGACCCTCACCGAAAACCGTATGACCGTGCGCGAGTATTACCTTTCCGATGGCCGAACAATTGAAATCCAGAAAGGCGAAGCTGGTATCGATGACGACGCGTTGCTTGAGCGCGCAGTGCGCATCGGCGTTCTTTGTAATGAGGCGTCTTTCAACGCGACTGCCGATGATGAAATGCGGACCATCGGTGACCCCACGGAAACGGCGCTGCTGGTTGTGGCCGACGCGCTGGTGCTGGACATAGACCATGAACGCAGCGCGCATCCGAAGTTGGCCGAGCAACCTTTTCAGACTTCCACTCGCCGCATGACTACCTTGCACCGAAAGATCGGCGGCGGACACCTGGCCGCACTCAAGGGCGCGCCCGCGGTCGTGCTCGAAGCCTGTGCCACCTACGCGACTGAAGCGAAAGAAGTGCGGGCGATGGATGAGGACGCGAAGGCACGCTTCATTGCCGCGAACGAACGGATGGCCGGGCGCGCTTTGCGCGTACTCGCACTGGCCGTTAAGCATTTTGATGAAGGACCCGATGAAGCTTCAGAGGAAGCTCTGGAAAGCGGTTATACCTTTCTCGGCTTGGTGGGCATGATCGATCCGCCGCGGCCCGGAGTTGCTGAAGCTATTCGGCGGGCAGCGCTCGCGGGGATTCGCACGGTCATGCTAACCGGCGATCAGCTAAACACCGCCTCGGCGATCGCTCGTGAGTTGGGCATCGGCGGTTCGCGTGAACCGCGGGCGCTGCATGCACGAGATCTGATAGGCGCGGACCAGGAACGAATTGCCGAGCTGGCCGGGACGACCGATGTATTCGCTCGCGTTTCACCCGAAGATAAATTGCGGATAGTCGAAGCCCTCCAGGCATCAGGTGAAGTAGTAGCCGTTACCGGTGATGGCGTTAATGATGCACCGGCGTTGAAACGAGCCAACATCGGCATAGCGATGGGACAGCGTGGAACTGAGGTAGCCAAAGAAGCCGCCGATGTCGTGCTCGCCGACGACAACTTCGCCACGATCGTCCTCGCAGTCGAAGGCGGCCGGACGATCTACGCGAACATCACCAAATTCGTGCACTTGATGTTTTCGAAGAACCTCGGTGAAGTGCTGACCATTTTTCCGGCCATCGCCCTGGGGTGGCCTTTGCCTCTGCTGCCGCTGCAGATTCTGTGGATCAACCTGGTTACCGACGTGTTTCCTGGTTTGGCTCTCGCTCTTGAACCGACGGCGCCGGGCGTGATGCAGCACCGGCCTCACTCGCAGAGTTCCGGCTTTCTCTCGAGACGATTTCTCGCGCTCATCGGCTGGCAAGGGGCGATGCTCGCGGCGATTAATCTGGCGGCGTATGCATGGGCGCTCGATAGATACGGCGCGGGCGCTCATGCGCGCACCATGGCGTTGCTGGTGCTGGTGAGCGGCCAGCTTGGTCACCTGTTCAATTGTCGTTCAAGAATCAACTCAGCCTTCGAGGGAGTGACGCGCAATCCTTACATCTGGATGGCTGCCGGATCGATGATTGGGTTACAGCTACTGGCAGTTTACTTCGCTCCGCTGGCGCGCGTGCTGGACGTCGTGCCGCCAAACGGCGCCGACTGTGCCGTTATAGCAATCGCTGCGGTGGTGCCGATTGTGATTGTTGAGGTGACGAAGGCGTTTGCGCGGCGCGGGCGTGACTAAGAGAGGAACCATTAAACGTTCATGAGAAGCAAGCTGAGGGCGGTCGGGTTGAATGGGTTGTTAGATTTCGCCGCCTGATGAAATACACCGACTTAACAAATATTCCTCAGAGGTACAGATGAATGATCTATATTTATGTACGAATGTCCTGTGCTCTCCAGAAATGAAGATAAAGAAGCCCTAGCTAATCTCTTGTCTAAACCGGGACCGCTTATGATTTCGTCAAATGGGATATGAATTACCTTGATTTTCTCATTCCCATTAACCTCGTCACTTTCTTCAGTGACTTCGGATGTCTCGGCAATATTAACCCTAAAATAAGGTACGAGGTAGCCACCGGACTCTCGATATTCGATTCCTTTCTTAGCCAGTCCTTCTTGAACTTTTGATACCGGCGGGAAAACAGGTGTGTAAATGAATCGCCACTCTCGTTCTTCTTTAAATGTCGGATGTTTGAAGCAGCAGAGATACTGATAGAAGAGAGAAAATAGCCTCTCGATTATATTGAGCTCCGCCAATTTATTTTTATCTTCTGACTGTAAATCTGATTCGAAATCAACAAGTATTTGACAGAAAGCATCTATGGCCCTACTCAAAATATCATTTTGTTCCGCTTCTTCGTAGATAACCGCCCTTAGACTAGGTTCATATAGTGGCGTATCGTAACGGAATTTTCTTAGAGCCTCACCCGATGATTGAACACGTATTGCTCTCTGAAGTTGGAGAGGCTTTAACCGAGTATCAATCACGCCGGGGAAGAACCCAATCGAATAGCCGCGCCCATTACCAGTGTATGCACGCCATAGATGTAACGAATCCATTTCCTCACAGAAACAGGCTACAAAAGCAGAGGTTGTGAGACCGTGTGCCTGTCGGCTTTCTCTGTCATTTCTAATTCTAGTCAGAAATCTTTGCAGAAACTCTTTAACTAACGGACTTGAAACTTCCTTCTCCAATTTTGGTTCTATGACTCTCTCGGCCACATCAACTGCGTAGGATAATTCAGAGGAATCATTAAGAAACGCTGCATCACTAAACCACAAATCTCCTTCAGTCAATATTCCTCTTACCCCCGATATACTTGTGTAGTGCCAAAGATAGTCGGGACGGTTGCGATGTCTTCCTTCCCATTCATCTAACAAACTTCGTGTAGTCTCTTCCATACGCTCTCTAAGTTCTTTGTTCATATCATGCCCCAAACTTTATTGTACTTACCCAAGGGAAACAATCTAGCGCCCGAATTAACCCGCGCCGAGCGGTGTGTCGTTTGTGCTATTCGCATGAGAAGAATGCTATCGAGGCGTTGGGTTGAACGAGTTGTTCGGTTGCGCCGTCCTCTCAAGCGGGATTGGTTCTTATATCGCGTTCGTTAGACCTTGGCACAAGTAAAGAGGTGAAGCCAATGGAAGAAATCATGAATCAATCAAACCAAGACTCTCAGCCATCTTCCGAACAAACTCCCGATTTAACGTTAGAGATAAACTTTTCTCTATCGTTATTGGACGAAAAACCTGTATTCGACAAGGTAACGATATAGTCAACTTGTCCTTCTGGTCGGAGGGTTCAAGTTGAAAAGAGGAGAGTTGCTCAACTTCCAAAATCTTAGAAAACGTACCATCATCATTTTCAATCTCAATTTCATAATGTTTCTTGGGGATTTGGTTTTCTTCGTTCATTGTCAAAAGCCTCCATTGGTCATAATGAAAGTTTGATAGTAGCAACCGACTACATATTAGACCCACACGATTGTAACCTAAGTGGCTATAGCGCATCTTATGCCCTCGCACCAGCGCCTCCGCAATATCTATGAACCTGATCAATTAAGGAGAGAGAGCGGTGGAGATCTCGGTGGGTTCTCTGTGCGATCTCTCCGGTCTCTGTGGTCAGTAGCAGAGTCCGCGGAGCGGACGGAAGCATAAAGCCTGGGGCGTCAGCCCCAGGAACATGTCACGGAGAGATTCGCGAGCCCGCGAAGCGGGCGACAGATGAATTGTTGGATAGCGAGTCGGATTTCATCATCGGTTCATCATCGGAAGCGCGCGCGCTGCCGCCCGCTTCGCGGGCTAGATGATTCTTTATTCTCTCGTTCCTGGGGCTCACGCCCCAGGCTTTATGCTTTCGCCTGCTCCGCAGGCTCGGGCGTCAGCCCCAGGAACACGTCATGGAAAGGATTCGCGAGCCCACGTAGTGGGCGACAGCTGAATCGTTGGATCGCGATTCGAATTTCATCATCGATTCATCATTGGAAGCGGGAGGTCTGCCGCCCGCTCCGCGGGCTGGGTGATTGGTTATTGCATCGTTCCTGGGGCTCACGCCCCAGGCTTTATGCTGCCGCCTGCTCCGCAGGCTGAAACTAATCACACATATCGCTCGTCGTATTCAATTCCGTTCGCTTTTAAGAATTGAATGAACTCGTCTCGAAAGGGAACTTTCTGGTGATGCTCTTTCTGCCGGGCTATGTACTGTCGTACTTCTTCGAGGTTTGACTGACTCACGGTGAACGCCCCATAACCACGCTGCCACGAGAAATTCGTCAGTGAAGGAAACACGTCGTGCATCCATCCAGTTGCGTTGGCCTTCAGGTCTCGCAACACTTCAGAAAGAGCACGATCGGGTCGAAGTTTTGCCAGCAGGTGAACATGATCTTCCGTTCCGTTGAGTTCTAATGAAATGCCCCCGACGCCGCGAATAGTTCCGCCGATGTAATCATAGAGCCGCACCTCATATTCGGGCGTAATGAGTGCGCGACGATCTTTTGTGGAAAAGACTATGTGGTAGAGGAGGTTTGTGTAGGAGTCGGACATTTTGTTGTCCTTAGGGCTGACGCCCGCTTCGCGGGCTGGCTGATTGGTGTTGCCTCGTTCCTGGGGCTTACGCCCCAGGCTTTATGCTTTCGCCTGCTCCGCAGGCTGGTCGTGCTTATGCACCACTGCTTCGCAGGCTAACACACGAGTCAATGCAACTGTTTTAGCAGGGTTGGCCCAGTCGTCGCGCAGTATCGACCGCCAATTCTCACTTTCCCAGAATAGTTTCTTTAGGCCGGCGTTCTTTGTCCCAGGGATCGGGCGTGTAGAAATCTGAGAACTTGGTTCCGTTCTCGGCCTGCGTCAGCCGAGTCACTACCGGCAGCGTGCTCGCTGCGAACTCGGTAACACTACCCTCGAAGACGATGCGTCCGGCATCAAGCAACATGACCTTCGTCCGCGGCGCTGCTTCTATTATTGAAGACACGCTTTCGATAATTATGTTTCCGTCAGGCCCGGTTATCGCGCGATGACTGGCGAGGTAAGGGATTTCGTAAGGTTTCTTCGTAACGTAGATGGAAGAGATGTGTTGTATGTCGCGGGCGCGAATAATCAAATCCAGGACCTTCTCTGCCGAAATCGGATCAAGGCTCGAAGTCGGTTCGTCGAAGAGCATGATCGAGGGCCAACCGATCAAGGCGCGCGCGATCTCCAAACGCCGCCTCATCCCGCCTGACAATTCTTCCGGAAACTTCTCCGCGTCCTGCTCAAGCCCGACAAACCGCAGGACCTCAAGCACTGCCCGCTCGGTCTCGTCCACTGCGACGCCATGTTCGTCCAGCCGAAAAGCGGCGTTGTCGTAAGCCGTCAGGCCGGTGAAAAGCGAATCTTCCTGAAAGCAGATTCCCATTCGCCCGCCGCGGATGTCGACCAGCTCGGTTTCAGCGAGGGCTTCGATCGCTCGACCTTCAATGAAGATTTGACCTTCATCAGGCTTCCGTAATCCCATTGCCAGGTGCGTCAGCACCGACTTGCCCGAGGCTGACGCACCAGTCAGAAACATCATCTCGCCCTGAGCCAGCTCAAAACTAATGTCATCAAGAGCCCGCCTCTCCTCGAACGACAGCGAGACGTGCCGAAACTCAATGGCCGGCGGTTGCTGCGGTTCCGTTACCATTTGTTTTTCTCGTTCGCTTTTGGCGCTTTTCGCGCGCGCGTACGACCTCGACCGAGCAATGCGCCCGCGCCGCCACGGCGGCTGAAACACTACCCAGCACGAATCTTTCGAAGCGATTGCTGAAACCCGTCGCGCCGACAAAGATGCTGTTGGCCCCCCATTTCTCTGCGACCTTTGGCAGCACATGTTTTGGATCGCCTTGCTCAATCACAGCCGAGGCATGAAGGTTCGCGGACCTGATCAGGGTCGCCGCATCTTCCGCGAACCTCTGAATCCGTGCTCGATCCTCTCGGTTACTCGAATCTACCGACTCAGCGACCAGTGGAATCAGCTCACCGACCAGGGTAGGCTGAAGCGGATCATCCACCACCACGACGCGAGCCTGACTCTGTGCCGGCCAGTTGCGTTCAGCCACTGCACGCACTGCCGCTTGTGATGGGGGCGATCCATCTATCCCAATAACGATGCGCACCGGGCTGCCGGGTTCTTCGACGCGCCCGCGCGCGATCCGCACCGAGCAACGCGCCTCTGCGACAACCCGCTGCGACACGCTTCCTAAAACGAAGCGGCCGAGTGCTGATCTGCCATGCGAACCCACCACGATCAGATCCGGTTTCCACTTGTCCGCTTTAAAAACCAGTTCCCACGCCGGCGAACCATAGATCGCTTCCGTATGCACTTTCCATTTGGGAAACGTCGCGCTGACGCGCGCCGCCCCACGTTCGGCGAGCACCCGGGCCTCTTTGACCGCACGTGACCCCTTCACATAAACCTTCTTCAAATCCGCTGGGACGTGCACACTCATCGCCTGCTCGACGATCTCATAGCTCGACACCGGTGGAGGTGGTAACCACACTTCCGTGATCGACATCACGATTGCTTCGGCGGTCTCTGGTAATCCAGCCTGCGCCAGATCATCGAGCGCGGCTTCCGCGCAATCCGATCCGTCATAAGCGATTAGGATTCTCATGGTCTTTTTCATACGCACCTCCCCGGGGCTTGCGGTCCCATCTGAGCCAATTGTTCCAATTGATAAAACGGCAAGGAGCGTACCGCTGTCGATCCGGCTATTTCTTGAGGTTCCGGGGTGTTGAATGAGAGAGATTGCGCAGGTTCTCGCAAGGCTGGGTAACTTTCCTCAGGATCACAGAGCCAAGCGCTTTGGTTAGGAGTTCCGCCTTCAGGCGGGCCTTGCGTCTCATAATTCCGCCTGAAGGCGGGACTCCGAACTATCCAAAGCGGTGTCGCGCTTGCCACCGCACTCAAGGAGTTGAGCCTACTTTCAGTTCGCGAGGTTTTTCAGCAACACGCCAACAGCATAAGAGAGTCCCGCTGCGACGCCACCAATGAACAGCGTCGATAAGCCTGACCGCCACCATGGTCCGGCCGACCAACGGCTCTTTACTGATCCGATTGCGAAGAAAACCCCGCCCGTGATCAGGATGGAAAGGCCAAGCGGCCTGCTGACGTCTATGAGAAACGGGATCAAGGGCGCCAGGCCGCAAATTACAAATGCGCTGAAAGTGGTTATGGAGGCCAGCCACGGCGAGCGGGCCTCCCTGGGCAGCCCGTATTCTTCAGTGAGCAGGGTGCGGACCCAGCGTTCGCGATCGGAAGTGATCAGCTCGACCACGCGTTCCAGATCTTCTCCTTCAAATCCTTTGGTCGCGAATATCTGCCGCACTTCTTCGCGCTCGACTTCAGGCACCAGCTCGATGTGGCGATGCTCGATGGCAGCCAGATGGCTGATGTCGTCGTGTTCAGACTTTGTGCCAAGGAAGTTGCCGGCGGCCATTGAAAAACCATCACCCACAAGATTGGCAAAGCCCAGAATCACGATTACGACCGGTGACAGGTGCGCGCCGACGACTCCGGTGACCACCGCAAAGGTGGTCACCGATCCATCTAGGCCGCCATATATCCAATCACGCAGATAATTATGTCGGGGGCCGGCTGAGAGTCTTTCCTTGATCGCCTCGACGGAATGTTCGTGTTCCATTTATGAGCAAGCGACGCGTCTGACAGATTCCCGTTTTTTCATTAGCCTCGCCAGATTCGCACAGTTTCAGCCTGTCGTCTGTGCTTCAGATCACAGATCGAGTTCTGCGTTGCGCGCTTCAGTGTCCTTGCTTTCTTGTTCTGTCCCCTCCCCATGAGAGAGAGGTCGCGGAGAGGGATTGACTCGGCACCGGGGACCCTGTCTCCTCCCCCAGTGGTGAGGGGAAAAACCCGCGCTTCAATCCTCGGACACGCCAGTGATGCGGTCGATTCGCAGACAAAAGACGACCACTTCCCACTTACCCTCACGGGCCAGATGGGATTCCACCGGCGTGAGTGCCGGAAAGCGATCAAGGAGTTGCTGGAGGACTACTGTCCGCTTTTGATCGTCATTTACCTCTTCATAGCTCCCGAAAGCGATAGCGCTCTGCCAATGAAAATCACTCTGTATTTGATCTACTTGCAGACATGCGCGCGCGTGGGTACGGAGGGCGCTGATCTTTCGCCCCGGCAGCGAGTGGCTGTAGATTCGGCCGTCTTCAACCAGGTAGTTAATCGGCACGACGTAGGGCTCGTCGTGATCAATACAGCCGAGGTGGCCCATGCGGCCGGCATTGATGACGGCCCATGCCTCGCTCTCGTTCAAGGCTTTAGTCACGGGCAGATCGTCCTCCGTGGCTGCCTCCAGCGCAATGCACGTGCCAATTGTAATTGTCGTGGAACTACCGGGAGCGATGGCTTCTCTCGA
The DNA here is from genome assembly GCA_041497335.1 of Pyrinomonadaceae bacterium. Lineage (GTDB taxonomy): Bacteria > Acidobacteriota > Blastocatellia > Pyrinomonadales > Pyrinomonadaceae > UBA11740. The sequence goes on from JBGQGG010000012.1 coordinate 38,302, forward strand.
TAAAAACCTGCGGGCTTTCTCGCACTATCGTGAGCAACTTTGCGCAGAATCAGGGGCACAAGCTTGTGTCCTGTGATGCTTCGAGCGGCGTGATGAAGTCAGTACCACCTGCGTGAGCAGGTGGGTCAGACACTCAACGCGGCGGTGCGGAGTCAGTACCGCCTGCGTGAGCGGGTGGGTTAAGATGGCTCCTCGCATGTGGAACGATACCGATCTCCCGCTCGGGTACTTGATCACCTTCCGTTGCTACGGCACTTGGCTTCATGGAGACGAGCGCGGCTCAATCGATCGGTTCCACAATCGATACAGGTCGCCTTACCTCCCTCGCAGTGATCGCCGGCGCGAACTCAATACCGGCAAACTCAAGTCGAGCCCGGATACGCTCAACGTCGAGCAACGTCAAAAGCGTCGATAGCGCGATCCGTGAGGTCTGTGCACATCGCAGCTGGTTTCTGCACGCGCTCAACGTCCGAACTAACCATGTGCACATCGTGGTTTCAATCGGAGAGGAGAAGCCCGAGCGCGCGCTCAATGCATTCAAGGCGTACGGGACTCGCCGAATGCGACAGGATGGAAACTGGCAAGAGTCACACAGCCCCTGGGCCGACAAGGGCAGCAAGCGCCGTCTATGGAACGAGCGTAGCCTGGCGCTGGCAGTCGACTACGTCATCAATGGTCAAGGCGGGGATCTGCCGGATCTTGACTGATGGTTCCACCCGCTGACGCAGGTGGTACTGACTCCCTATCGCGGGTCGAGTCTATGTCCCACCCGGCGACGCCGGTGGGACTGACCTCATTCATCCTGCAGCGGCAGGTAAATGGTGAAGGTCGACCCTTCGCCCAAAGTCGATTTGGCGTCGACGCGGCCGCCGTGGGCACGCACGATGCGGCGCACTGCGGGCAGACCGAGGCCAGTCCCTCCCTTTGTCGTGGTGAAGAACGGATGAAAGATGCGCGTCAGATCTTCTTCGCTTATTCCGCTCCCATTGTCAGAGACTTCGATCACGGCTTCCTCGTCAAATTCCGCTTCGCTTTCGCTCTCGGCCCGCCGAATCCTAACCGCAACCTTGCCTTCACCCTCAATAGCTTCGATCGCGTTGATGATCAGATTCAGCATCGCGTCTTCGATCTGCGCGGCGTCTGCCAACGGTTCGATGTCCTCGGCTGGCGGCTCGAACTCAATGTGCACGCGATGACCACGCGCCACCGCACTAACGGCCTGCGATCGAGCGATATTGACCGCTCGCCAGACCAGGTCGGTGAGCGATGTGCGGGCAGCGCTCAGGGCCCTCGGCCGCGCGCGATCCAGCAGTGCGCGCACTGTGTCATCAATCCGTTCTACTTCGTGGCGAATGGCGTTCAGCGCTTCCGTTTCTGGATCGTTCACCTCACGCCGTCGGATTAGTATGTCCACAGTGCCCTGAATGCCGGCGAGTGGATTCTTGATCTCGTGCGCCAGACCGGCGGCCAACTCGCCCACGAACGAAAGCTGCGCGGCGCGCTGCAGTTCGGCTGCCTGCTGTAGGATCTTTTCCTCGGCCTGTTTAAGTTTAGTAATCTCGTGGCGAATCGCTATGTACTGGTAAGGCTTCCCCTCCCCGTTGAGAAACGGAACGATGGTGGTATCGACCCAATAGAAGCTGCCGTCCTTGGCGCGGTTCCTAAGATCGCCCTTCCAGACTTTACCGGCGGCGATCGTCGCCCAGAGATCGCGCATGAATTCTTTGGGGTGATATCCGGAGTTGATGATGCGATGATCCTGGCCCAACAATTCATCGCGTGAGTATTTCGAGATGCGGCAGAACTCGTCGTTCACATAGTTGATTATGCCGCGTTGGTCGGTAATCGCCACGATCGTGGATTGATCGAGCGCAGACTTAATATCCGCCAGCTCTTTGAGAGTTTCCTGGAACGCGAGATCAGACTCGAGCAGGTCGTTCCCTTTCGAGGATGTCCTTTTCACCGTCAACTTGCCGCGGACATTCGCGTTTGGCCTCACGCTGTTTGGCCTTCCGCTACATTGGCTTCCTCCAACTTCTTCAGGCGGTAGCGAAGCTGGTCGCGCGAGATGCCCAGTAACTCGGCGGCCCTGGTTTGATTTCCGCCGCTGCGGTCAATGGCCTGCCGTACGAGTGACATCTCGACTTCTTCAAGCGATGCGCCCGCCGGTGGCAAGCGAAATATTTCATGGGCACCGAGTCCGTCACCTTCGGAAATCGATGGGTTCGTTCCGGCGACTACGCCCCGCGGCACATACTTCATCGTGATGACGTCGTCATCTTCCAGTATCAACGCGCGCTCGATCACGTTGCGCAACTCGCGCACGTTTCCCGGCCAGTGATAACGCCGGAATGCTTCAGCCACGTCGTCCTCAATGCCCCGCACGGTCTTGCGAAGACGTTTGCCAAACGTCTCGATGTAGTGTTCGGCCAGTTGAATCACATCGTCACCACGCTCGCGCAGGGAGGGAATGTCGATCTGAATTACCGATAGCCGGTAGTAAAGGTCAAGGCGGAAGCGTCCCGCTTCGCTCTCGTTCCTTAAGTCACGATTCGAGGCCGCGATGATCCGCGCGTCGAAAGGAATGTCCTTCAACCCACCGACGCGGCGGAATGCGCCTTCCTCAAGCACCCGTAAAAGTTTTGCCTGCAGGCTCAGTTCCAGCTCACCGATCTCATCAAGCAGGAGCGTGCCGCCTTCGGCCTGTTCGAACATTCCTTCTTTGCGGACCTTTGCGTCGGTGAACGCTCCCTTCTCATAACCGAAGAGTTCGCTTTCGATCAGCGTGCCCGGAATGGCCGCACAGTTGATCGCGATAAAGGGTCCGTCGGAGCGATTCGATTGGTAGTGGATGGCCTTGGCGACCAGATCCTTGCCGGTGCCGGATTCGCCCTGCAACAGGACTGACGAGACTTCACTCTCTGCGACCTTGCGGGCCATCGCCAGCATTTCGCGCATTGCCGGTGACTGCCCGATGATCTGATCAAAGCTGAACTGTTGCGCGCGCTCGCGGCGAAACTGCGTCACTTCTTTGCGCAGGCGGCTGGCTTCGATGCCGTTGCGGATTGCGACGTGGAGTTCTTCCAGGTTGATCGGCTTGCCGATGAAATCGTACGCGCCACCGCGCAGCGCGGCAATCGTCTCGTCAACCAGGACGTTGGCGGTAATCATTAATACCACCGCGTCCGGCTGCCGATGACGGATCTTTCGCAGCACGTCAAGCCCGGAACCGTCGGGCAAGTTAATGTCGAGCAGCACCGCAGAGGGTGGCTCGGCATCAAAGGCGGCCAGGGCGGCATTGGCAGTTTCAACTTCGACAGGTTCAAAGCCCCAACCGCGCAGCGCTTCACCCAGCGACCAACGAATCATCTTCTCGTCGTCGACGACGAGGATCTTCTGCCTTTGATTTTTCAGGGTGTCCTTCTCGCTTTTCATTTCCACCCAGCCCTTCGACCGCGAAGTGACTGGATGATTATAGGTTACGACGAACCATCCAGAAAGCTACATCACCGGACGTTCGACAACCAAGTCGGGATGCTCGTGGTAAAACGTCTGTGCGATATGGCAATTCCAACACACGGGTTGATAAGTGGCCATCGCTTCGTTGACGGCCGACATCGGAACTTCCGCCCACTCGACGGTGATGCCTTCCGGAGTAAACAAAGCCGGCTTGTGATCGATCAAATCTATTTCCCCAAACGACCGTTGGCAAAAAGCGCACTTCTGGCCGCGGTACCACTTGGTAAGCACGCTGCGCACCAGGCAGTCGGCTGGAGCAACATCAAGCTGCAGCAGGCACTCCTGGCCACAATCTTGCTTCAAGGGCCAGCGCCAGCAACTCTCTAAACGAATGTCGGTTTGCCCAACCAGAGAAGTCAGCGCGGCCCGGCGGGTATCCACCTCGACCATCGCCTGCTTTCCGGTCTCGGGGCAAACAATAACTCGCGAGCCCCCAAACTTTTTGGCAGCTCTGACGAAGTATCGAACTCCAAAATAGATCGCCACGGCAACCAACGCCGCGACGATGATATATGCGACAGTCATGTTGGTGACCTCCTTCAGCCAATCTACTGCTTCTCGGCAAGGCGCGCGGTCTCGATCTCTTTGATCTTTGCGCGCATCCATTGTTTGAGGGCCTCTTCCAATCTCGCCTGGTTGTTCTGAAGCTCAAGACTTTCGACCGTGTCGCCGGCAGCATTGAGGGGAATGGCGTGGCAAGGAAGGTCTTCGCTGCGCTTGTCCGCCGGAACGAAGTCGATCAGATGGCACTCAGAGCACGGATGGGCCTTCTCAGGCAGGGCGTAGTTGACGCAGGTCAGCGAATCGCGGAATGGGAAGGTAGGCGCCCAAGGTGTCCTGACTGAGCGCCCATAGCCACCTTTCTCTATGAAGTCGAGCTCGCTCTTAAGCAACTCGAGTATGTCGCGCTCGTCTTTCGCCATTGCTGCCTCCGAGATACTGCCGCGTCCTAATTCGGTCATGGCGCTAGGTGCAATGCTTATGCCGGGGCTCAACTACCATTTTTCTGGTCAGCCCGGGCTTATGGGTGAGAGCTCCATGGGTGAATTCCCGCAGCATCGCGTGGTTTTCCGCAGGAAGTAGGGTGTCGGGCTTGTTATCACCTTCAGCTTCGTTCTTTCTTAATCGGCAGATATAACACTGAGGACGGCGTACTATGAACGCGGGGCCATTAGCCGCTCTGCGCCATCTTCTTGACGTTCACCGGTTCCTTCGGGGCCAGATGCTGTTGGAACAGACGGGCCGAAGCATCAAGAAAGTCGTACGAGGTGACGATTCCTACCAACTGATCGCCTTCGACGATCGGAAGACAGCCGACGCGATGCTCGCGCATCAACTCCATCGCTTCCAGCGTTGGAGTTGAGGGTGAAACGGTTAAGGGATTAGGCACCATGATCTCTTTCACGGTAACTACGCCAAGTCCCCTATCGCCAATCCTATTGGTTAAGAGGTGAAGCAAGCCGCGATGCGTTACCAATCCGACGAGGCGCCCGGCTTCATTTTCGACCGGCACATGTCTGATGTGCCTCCAGTCCATCACACTGGCCGCGAGATCGATTAAGTCGTCCGGCTGGACCGTGAACAGGTCCGTCGACATAAACTGGCCGACCGTTCGATAGCTCTGCTCCCAGTCGTCCGGCCCAGCCGCTTTGATCAGCGGCCAGCGATGTACGGGTTCTCCCTGCTTCTGGCAGGCCAGCATCGCGGCCGTCAGCCGGCGCTGGCTGATGTCCTTCGGCCCATCGTCTTGCATCCTCTCGAGCGATTTCACGATCCAACGCGCGCCCGTCTGCCGGCTGCGCACACGTTCTTCGATGATACCGAGATACTTATCCACGTCGATCCTATTCACTTCCGCGTTGGCGAGTCCCTGGCGCGCCAGCGGCAGGAGGTGATCGAGCACGAGCGACGAGGCCGTGTGACTTTGCCCGTCGATCCAGTTGAATTGGGCATCGAGCCCATGCCGCGCAGCGCGGAAGAAATTTGATTTCGCGTCGTCAAACTTCATCCGCGTGGCGATGTCGCCGTACTCCTGTGGCAGCGCCAACATCAGGCCGGCAAAAAACGCGGCATTGGCAACCTCATCAACAATCGTTGGACCGGCCGGCAAGGCGCGATTCTCGATCCTTAGATGGGCCACGCCATCCCTAACTCCATAACAGGCGCGGTTCCAGCGCCAGACGGTGCCGTTGTGCATCTGCAGCGCCGAAAGCAGCGGGGTCTTGCCATTAGCCAGGACCTGGAATGGATCCTCGTCGGGCTGTGTAATCATGATTGGCCGGAAGCGCAGAATCTGATCATGGAAGAGCGCAATGATTGAATGCTCGAGCCAACTGTCGCCAAAACTAACGCGGGTTGGTTGGCTGCGAGTAAGCTGAGAGGGAGATCGAGCGTCGGTGGAATGCTGAAACAACGCTACACGTGTCTCCTGCCATAGCCGATGGCCAAACAAGACCGGAGAGTTAACCGCAGCAGCCAGCACCGGAGCAGTGATCGCCTGGGCGGTGTTGTACTGTGAAACGAAGTCAGTTGGGTTCGATTGAAAATGCACCTGGAAACTCGTGTTGCACGATTCCATCATGATGTTGTCGTGCGCAATGTCTAACTCGTCCACGCCCATGATATGAATCGCGAATGGTCCGCCGCGCAAACGAATCACGGCCCGATCCAGCGCCCGGTAGCGCGGGTTTGGGGTGAGATTTTCAAGCGTCAGATCGGATTTCACCAGTGTCGGCAAGATCCCGGAGAGCAGCACATCGGCGCCGAGCGCTTTCGCTCCTTTTCGGGCCACCGAAATAACTTCGTTAAGTTCCTGCTCCATGTCACTGAGGCACGAACCGGTCAGGATCGATGGATTGAGATTGGCCTCGAGATTGAATCTGGCGATCTCCGTCGTGAGTCGGGGATCTTTGGTCTGCTGAAGAACTTCGAGTGAAAGCGGCGCGGGTCGCAGGTCGCGATCAATCAAGAACATTTCCTGCTCTGCGCCAATTCGCGTTACGCCGCTTTCGACACAACTTTGCTCGATCATGAATGCCAGGGCCCGCAGATCGTCGAGCACAGCCCTCATAAAGGCTCGTGCCTTCTTCTGATCGAATGCCTCCTCGACGTTGTGTTCGCCCATAGAGATCAGAGGCCAGCCATGACAATCTTGAGCCAGCTTTCTTATTGATTTGATCCTTAGGCGCCAATTGCGGCAATTCACATGCCGATCCGAATCGATGATTTAAGGCTTTAGAAAAGGTGAGGGCTTGCTCTGGCGTCGTGCTTTACGTGCGGGTTTTTGCTCAGCGTAGGGGATTTTTTTTGCCGGGCAGGTCTCTTCACTTCGCAACGGTTTGCATAGCCTTCTTCTGATGACACTCAACACACTGAAACATCGAGATATCACCAAGATTAATCGGATGTTGGAATGGCTTGTTAGCTTTATGGCAATAGTCGCACTTGTGGTCGGCGAGCGAGCCCAGATCAACCGGGTGTTGGAATGATCCGGTCTTCACATTCTTCTCGGGCGGAGCCACCGAGTCGTAGATCACCGTATGGCAGACATCGCAGTCCCTGCTGATGATTTTGCCGGTGCTACTGACGTGCTCGCCGTCGTGACAACGGAAGCAACCCGCGAAATAAAGATGGCCGATGTTGTTAGGATGAGTCTGCCAGTCGGTCTTCATCTCCGGAAAAAAGAAGGTCTGAAAGATCCGCTGAACCTCCGTGACGGCGCCTTTGATCGCGGTCTGCTTTTGGGCGTACACGTCCTTGTAGTTCGTTTGATAGAACTCATTCAGGCCCTTATCAATTGAACTGAGGGCTTGAGGGGTTGTGTCGTATCGGCCACTCAGGACTTCAACAGCTTTGCGTTTGAGATACGGTAGCGAAGGATCCAACCTGCGGGCGACGAAAGCCTGGTCCACGGCCACATCCGGCGGCAGATAGACGTGCGCGGGACGATTATGACAATCGACACAGTCCATCCGGCGCTTAACGGCAGCGGCAACCTGCTCCGGCGCCAGCGGCCGGGTCCGATCGTAGTATTGAGTGACATTGCCCTCTCGATCTTTGATTTGCACCCAGGGAATTACCTGACGATGATCGTCCGTGGAAATGTAGGTAACTTCATTCCCAATGTTCATGTGCCAGTGGATGCCAGTGACCAGCCCGGTGGTCGGACTGCCCCCGCCGACGTTAATCAACATGCGTCTTTGGCGCGGAGTATTGTGTTCGTCATAGCCGTAATGATTGAAGACCTTCATCTGAGCGCCAAAAAACTTTTCGGGCCAGTGACACTGCTCGCAGGTTTCCGGCGCGGGCCGGAGGTTGTGCACCGGCGTGGTTATGGGCCTTGAAAACTTGTTGAAGGTCACCGAATAGAGCTGGTAAGCGCCGGAAAGTTTTGAACGCGCATACCAACCGGCGCCGGATCCGACATGACAATCAACACAGCGCACGCGCGCATGCGCGCCGGCCTGGTAGGCCCTGAATTCCGGCGTCATCGGCGTATGGCAAGTCTGGCCACAGAAGGCCACCGATTCGGTGTATTCGAACGCGCGATAGCTTCCGAAGGCGCTGGCTGAGATAAAGAAAAACGTGACCACGAGAAAAGTCAGAAAAGCACGACGCGCATGAGGGTCGTTCAGATCCAGTTTTGGGTAAGCAGTGATCGCGTCGGGCGCAATTCGCCGTCGTCGTCGCCGTTCCAGGACCATGCCCAGGGCGACAACGAACAGGCCAAACATCAGGACCGAGGGAAAGATTATGTAAGTGAGGATTCCAACATAAGGATTCTCAGCAGTTGACGTGATCTCTATGAAAAACAGGAGTGCAGTACTTGCCAGACTGGCGATGACGATCGCTGCCCCGACGAAGCTGATGTAGTTGCGGAAGAGGCTCGGCCTCTTGGGAGCCTTTGGTTCGGTCTCACCCATCTTGCTCTCTAAAATAGACAATCAGACCGGCTCCCGCAAGAATGAGATCAGATCCAATCGTCATTATCGGTCAGCCCTCATTTACGCTCGCGCATGCAGGGCCAATTAGAACGCATTCAATCCCCTGGACTTTCATCCAATGTTGGCTCTTCCGTGTTCACTTCCTCTTGCTCCGCCTGTTCCTTCAGTTGTTCGTAGGCCAGTTCGTGCTCTTCTTTATATGACTCTTCGGACACTCGCCCGTCGATGAAAGCAAAGTTAATCGGATAAACGTCCGGATCGAAAATCACCTGATAAAAGTGCCAAACGATAATCGCCAGCGTCGCCAGTACTGCTTCGTAAAAGTGCACTGCGAGCGCGATATCAATCCACCAGCGCGGCAGGAAACCAAAGACGGCAATCTTGTACCAGATCATCAGGCCAGTCAGGCCCATGATGATTGTGCCCCACACCACGGCCCAGTACTCCGCCTTCTCAGCGTACCCAAACCGCGCGATCTTCGGCTTTTCGCTTCTGACTCCAAGATAGTAACCAAAATTCCCGATGAGGTCTCTGACGTCCTTCAACTCAGGCAACATGTCCTTTACCCATAGTCGTCCTTCTTTAGACAAGGCCAGGTAGAGAACGTGATAGGTTCCCACCAGAAGCATCACGACGGCGGCCACGCGATGAATTATCCGGCGCAGAAACTCGCTGCTGCCCAGTAACCATGCCAGCCACGAATCAGGATATTGCAGCGCAAAGCCGCTCAGCACCAGAACAATAAAGCTGGCAAGCAGCAACCAGTGTTGGGCCCTTTGATTAGCGTTCAAGCGAACGATACTCCGCACCTGACGCCGTTTGGCGAGCGCCTTCTTACGCCAAGCCAGGGCGTTATGAACCACCATGCCGCCGATCACCAGAACAATTAGCGGCAGATAGATCCAACGCACGACCCTGGTTCCAACAAACCCCATGTCATGGGCCGCGACCTCAGATACCAGGCCCGAGGTCAGATGGATTTTGCCCCTGGTGAAGTTGGCGCCCGCACCGACGTGACACTGCCCACAGGTTTGCGGAAGATTGTTGGCGCTAATCATCGACCGTGGATCGGATGAAGGCAGAATGTTGTGGACACCGTGGCAACTGGCGCAATTGGCAACTACCTTTGATCCCAATTGCGAAGCCAAACCGTGATAACTGTCCTTGTAACTGCTGACGCGTCCGCTGGCGACTCCGAATTCCTGAGTCAATGCGACGCCTTCATGACATTTCGCACAAGAGTCGGTCGCTATCGCAGTCGTAGGAGTCGCCGTGGTCTGATCGAACGGCATCTTGATGTTGTGAATACCGTGACAGTCTGTGCATACGGGTGCGCGCGACACTCCGCGCGTCACGGCCTGTCCGTGAACGCTCTGAACAAACTCACTACTTTCGGTCCGGTGGCACTTCCCACAGGTAGCCGGAATGTTGACTTTGGCAATCGATGACTGCGAATTCGATGCGGGTTGAACATCATGACTGTTGTGACAGTCAGTACACACGGCCGCGCCGTTATTGCCGCGGGCCATGGCTTTCGCGTGAACGCTCTCTCGATAAGACAGGAATGGCCGGTCGCTGATGCCGCTTCCCTGCATCACCGATTTGTCCCCGTGGCACTTGCCGCACGTCTCGGCAATGGTCGCCCGGTTGATTGTCGACTTTGGATCGCTGGCCGGCAGCATCGTCGTCAGGTCGCCATTCTTCGTGTGGCAATCAAGACACGCCGCCGCTTTCGCGCCATTGTGAATCGCCTGGGCGTGAAAACTGTGATCGTAACCAGCGTGCGGCGCCGTGTGGAACAGTGAACCGGCTAAGTACGGTAGCTGCTTGCCCGGCGCGTGGCATCCCTGACATTGAAGGGACGGAGGCGTGCCCGGAGAGTTAACATTGGGCCCGCCTATGATTCCTCCCTCATTAGGTTTGACGGGCGACGCAGATGAGTTTTGATCACCCTGAGCCTGGACAGGCTTCAGGCTGATCAGACCCGGCAGACTAAGCACGGCGCAGAGAGATACTGCGGCCAGCACGACAACGACGGCAAGGTAGCGTCTCACAGACTCGGTTCCTCAGGAGCGACTTTCAGAAAAATACCCCCGATGCCTTAACACCGCAAGCGGTTTTGTTGACATCGAGGGTACCCAAATTAAGCCGCATAATCTCCGGCGAGGCTCACGCTGTGGCATGTCACGCGCATCTTGCGCGGGGCCAGGGGCGCGATGCCCGTGGCCACTTTTCCGATACGCTACTTAATCGACTTCATATAGTCGATCAGCGCCTTGGCCTGATCAGCCGTAATACCTTTTTCTTCAAAGGCCGGCATGTTGGGCGGCTTTTCCGGCTTCTTCCCTTTTAGCACTGCCTGCACAAGTACATCGTCAGACAGCGTCGCGTCGAATTTCTTTTCCGCCTTGGCGCCATGACACGCAAAGCACTTGGCCTTGTACGTGCCGGCCGCATCAAAGTCATCCGCACTGGCGCGCGCGCGTACTGAAACCACCACGAAACTCGCGGCCAACATTAGGCTAGCAAAGGCGACTCCCAACTTGATCAGACCATTAATCGTTATCTTCATTAAGCTTCCACCTTCCTCAAGGAACCAACTCCCATCCAGAATCAAATGTCCGGACAAGATCCGTAACGGCAATGACTGTGCCGTGCCAGGATCATGGGAATTGGGCGCAGCTTCCCGCCGTTTGCGTTCTTTTGCCCACAGCCGCCGAGAATTTACCCAAAGATGGAGTAGATCACTTAAGTCATCGCGCTGGCCTTGGATCACAACGAAGCCGGAAAGATTTGGCCGGGCCCTCCGTGCCTAAACATCCCAAGACGAAGAGGGCACAACCAAAATCAACCTCACCATTACTTCAAGCCGCGGCCTTCTTGTGACACACCGTGCATTTCTTCGAAGTCGGCGGCGGCGGAGCCAAATCAGGTCTGGCCTTCACAACTGCGTCGTGACAATCGCCACAACTGCGATGGAACGCCTGTTGGTTAGTCATGATCGTCGGCTCCGCACTGCCTTCAAACTTGACCTGCGGAATCGCCGGCAGCAGCTTTGGCTTAGTATCGGTCTTAGCATGGCAATCGCGACAGGCAGCTCCCAGTGCGTTTCCATCCTTCTCAAGCAGCTCAGCGGTCAACGTGGTGGTCCGATCCGCCGGCCACGCGGTTTTGTGCGGTGGATGCTTTACAGCTTCCGCTGCCGGTTGCGCCGTGTGGTGGCATTCAACACAGGCTATCTGCATGGTGCCATCAATGCAGCGGTTCTTGGTGATGTGGTCGAGGTGGTTGAACTTAATCGATCCAAGTTTTGCATCCGCTCCCAGCGTGATTACTTCCGGCGGTTTCTTTCCGTCCTGGGCTGACACGTCGGCGGTGATCGTCGGTGTACTCGAGACCAGGAAAATCGCAAAAATGAAGGCTGCTAGTATCGTAAGAACTTTCATAGTTAACTCCCCTTTTGGAACCCGAAATTCTTCTTCGGTGTTTAGAGTATGCCTCTTCTGTTTCAAAAGTGCCACGTTGCTCCCGTGTGGCACCGTTTACAAACTGTGAAGTCATCGCCGCCAAACGCACTCTTGCCGTTATGGCAAGTCATGCAACTTTGCCCGCGACCTGTTGCGTGATGGTTGAGCGGCTCCGGCGCCGTGACCTGTCTTCGCTGCGGCATTCCCGCCTTGACCTGGTGGCATTCGTTGCAGGTTACTTTTTGATGCTTGGCATGATTGAATCCCACGCGGAATGCCGGGGCGGATGCGGTAGTCCGCGAATACCCACCCAACTGATGACACGTACCACACGAAGAGATATCGCGGCCGCCGGATTGCGCGCGCGGAGTGTGGCATCCATAACAAGTTGTGTGCGCGTTGAATCCCGCCGGTATCGACAGGGCAACGCCGCCACTCGCTGGTCGATGACACGTGGCACAACTGACGCTTCCCATCTTCACATGCAGCGAGTGGTCGAACTTCATGCGAAAGCTCTTCAAACGTGGAAACGACTTCAGGGCTCCTGACTTTGCGTCGGTGTGACAGATGGCGCAGATCGGACTCTCGGAATTTGAAAACTGCTGCGCATGACATCCGGCGCAAGGCAGGTGACCGGAGCCGCCGGGAAGCCTCGGGCGCGGCAAATTCCCTTCGCGACGGTGACAGAGGAGACAGGGCAGCCGCGAATGATTTCTGCTGCTGTGCATAAACTTTCCGTAGTCCAACCCTTCCGGAAATTGCATCTGCTCCTGGTTGAACTCTGCCGGGAGCGATTCCTTCGGTGAGTTCGGCATGGATCCCGATGCACGGGAATTCAAAACGGTAACGAGAGTCAAACCGACCACGACACCGGCGAAAATGAATGCGACTACACGTGAATGAGTCAGCAAGTCGGCGATGTCCCGGCGCGGCTTCGCCGCCTGATGCGCGGTGGAGGCTTTGCCCCACCGTGCGCGCGAGCCTGTTTGCTCCGGGGCTTCGCTCCTTGTTGGGGCGCAGCCCCGATGTGTTCTGAACATGCTGAGCCGGAAGGTCAGAGACCTTCCGCACATCAGGCGGCAGAGCCGCGGAAATCTTTTGGATAATCCCACCATCAACTCGGCTTCGCTTTCGGCTTTGGTGTTGGAATCGCCTTCGGATGATCTTCGGGAATACCTTCCTTGCCAAAGGTGATGTGGCATTTGCTACAAACAAACGTGGGATCTTTCTTCTTCTGATCCATCTCGAAATTCAAAGCCCCACCGTCATCGGTTGTGGCAGTGATATGACATCCGTCCGCTCCGCCGCACGAACGCACCGCGACCTTCAGAGTCTTCGCGTCCAGAGTGTTCATCGTCGGCACGCTATGACAACCCATGCAGTTCAGGTCAGGATGCTCTCCTCCTTCATGCCGGAAAGCACCGGCGGACATCCGGTGGCTCCATTTGCTGAGGATCGTCGCGTCCTTTATCCCCATGGTATTCGCCAGTTTCGCATCGAAATCGACTTTCAACGTCTGTGGCGATGCCAGCTTATGGCAAAGGTTGCAATCGGTCGGCGCGGGCGCAATTCCGGAATCGGCGCTGTGGCAGGTGAAACACACCGTATGACTGTTGGGCGTGGTCTTGAACGTGCCCTTCTTGAGCCAGAAAGCATCACCGATATTCTGCGGCGGCTTGGTCACATATTCCTCGCTCGAATTACCCTGCGGCTGATAAGTCTCGTGACAAACGGGACAGCTCTTTGGCGGTTCGTCTTTTTTCTTCTCCTGGAGAGACACCGTCACGAACCAACCGCGGGGATCTCTTCCGGGCCGTGGCGCGTTGAAGCCGACGACGTCAATGTGCTTGTCGTGCGGGAACCCTACGCCGAATTCAGACACGAATTCCCTTCTCTTTATCAACGGATCGTTAACGTCACCGAGACTGGGGAAGAGATAGCGGCTGGTGTCTTTGGGGCTGTTCTTGACGTGGCAGTTCGAGCAAATAGCCGGGGCGGGTCTTTCGCGGGCAAAGAACTGTTCACGATGACAATTCAAACAGGAAGCGTGCTCGGGAAAATCGGTGACATCCGGAAACGCCGCGTCGCCCTTACGTACTTCTTTCCAATTCTTCGAGGGAACTTTGTGGCAGGAATTGCATGCCAGCTTCGCTGTGACGACATGCGTCTGATGAGAAAACTTCGTGTAGTCGATGCGCGGTTTTTTTGGCGCGACTTTCTTTTGCGTGGGACGGCTTTGTGAACGTCCCTGCGGCCCGGCGCTGGCTTCACCTGCGTTCGGACCAAAGCGCGACGTCACAAAAAGCACCGACGACGCCAACATCAATATCACAATTACCGGATGTCTGACCCTCATTATCAATGTCGAACGTTCACACATCACGCGCTGTTCGCGCTTTCATTCTGCCGGCGCTCAATCTGTCTTACCTTAAGGTAGACCAACGCAGCGAGGAAAAGAATGAAGACCAGCGAAACTGCGAGTCCCTTGCGCCTGAAGCTCCGTTCTGCCAGAGCGCCCAGTCCCGCCTGGTAACCCTTAGCCGACGCTGCCAGGCCCGGCGCGACTATCTTATCGATCTCGTCTGGAGACGAAGAATGTATCAGCACTCTCGCGTGGGTCAACGCATCCGTTGCTTCCTTCATTTCAAACTTAGGCCGGCTCACTTCCATTCCGTCGCGCTCGGCTCTATTGAGAATCTCAGTTGACTTGTCGATGCTTGCGATCAGCTCATCGATCCGTGAGCGCATGCGACCGGCCGCGACGAAACCTTTATCGCCAGTCGTGTGACAGTTGACGCAGAGCGCTCCCTGAAATGTGCCGATCAACTGATCGCCCGGCTTGGCAATCGCGTGATTGCTGTGGCACTTAATGCATTCGCCGAACTGCCGCTGGTCAAACGCCGCTTTGTGCGGACTGGTTTGAAACAGTTCTGCCTGTCGCGCGTGGCACTGGCCGCAGATGTTCGCGACTGAAACGAGGCCAGGCGGCGTCGCACCGTGATTGCCATGACAGTCGTTACAGGTAGGCGCAGAGAGATCCTGCTTTTCGTAGAGCATCTTCGCGTGAACGCTCGTCTTATACTTAGCAAACTGATCATTCGGAATCGGGAACCCGCGCATGTAGTCAGCGCTGGCGTGACACTTGGCGCACGTCTCGGCGACGTTTGGCGGATAGACTGATGACAGCGGATCGCTTATGGCCCGGATGCCGTGCACGCTGTGACAACTAATGCAGGTAGCCACTCTCGGCTCACCGGACTTGAGCAGCTTGCCATGCACGCTGCTGTAGTATTCACGTTCCTGATCCACCCGCAGCGAAGGATTAAATCTCTTCATCAGGTTCGCATCGCTGTGGCACTTGCCACAGTACGCGGGGATGTCGAGTGTCTTCGGTTTTCCCAGATAGCCTTTTCTTGGATCCTTCGCCCCTTCTTTCGTGTCGGCGTTCGGATCGCCGCCATGGCAGTCATTACAGGACAGGCCGCGCGCATGATGTATATCGTTATCAAAGAGCTTTGCCGGCGCGCTCAGTCTGGTGTCCTCCAGCTTCGAATGGCACTCAATGCATGAACTTTTCTTCTGCGCCGGCGCCAGAGTAAACAGCATCAGGACTATGGCGACGCGTAGAGCGATGCGCAGCGATCGCTTTGCGCCGATCACATGCCGCACATCTTCCTTCGCCGCTGCCACAACCAGCACGTCTGGATTAGACTGTTTCTGTTGACGATCCATTCTTATAGCCTCGTCACGTGACATACCCGTAGACTGTCATCACCACGATATAAAGAAGAGCGAACACGCCAATCACATTAAAGATCAATCTGCGTCGTAGATTCTCTGGATCCCGGTCGACGAAAGGGACGATAAATAAAAGCACGGCGACCACGTTGAAGGCCATAATCCCGAGCACTTCGCCGTCAAAGCCCAGAATCTTCGCCGGAATCAGCTTGAGCGTTTGGAACATGAAGAGGAAGTACCATTCAGGTTTAATCCCCGCCGGCGCCGGCGCAAACGCGTCTGCCTTTTCTCCCAGTTCCCAGGGGAAAAGCGCAGCTAAAGCGGCCAGCACGCCAATCGCCAAAATCCATCCGATTAGATCGCGAAGAAGAAAATTGGGGACGAACTTCATCTTCTTCACGTTCTTGTCAGCGACCCCGGGTGGCACGCTCATCCCGTGCAGTTGGACCAGCAACACATGAATGGTGATTAGAGCGGTCGCCGTCGCCGGCAACACGGCGACGTGAAATCCAAAGAAGCGTGTCAGGGTTGCACCGGTGACATCGTCGCCGCCGCGCAGAAACCTCAGCGCGGGACGGCCCACGATGGGGATAACCCCGGCGATCTCGGTGCCGACCTTGGTGGCAAAGAAAGCGAGCTTGTTCCAGGGCAGCAGATAGCCGCTGAAACCAAAACAGATGGCGACGAACAGCAGGAAGGCGCCGCTTAACCAGGTCATTTCGCGGGGCCGGTAATACGCCCGCAGAAAGAAAACGCTGAACATGTGTACGAACAGCGTCAGAATCATCAGGTTGGCCGACCAGCTATGAATCGAGCGGATCAGCCAGCCGAACTTGACCTCAGTTATGATGAACTGAACGCTCTCGAAGGCGGTCTCGGAGCTGGGACGATAGTAAAGCAGCAGGAGGATCCCGGTCACGACCTGCACGGC
Organism: Pyrinomonadaceae bacterium; assembly: GCA_041497335.1. Taxonomy (GTDB): domain Bacteria; phylum Acidobacteriota; class Blastocatellia; order Pyrinomonadales; family Pyrinomonadaceae; genus UBA11740. The sequence goes on from JBGQGG010000012.1 coordinate 54,900, forward strand.
GAAAAGAAACAGCGTCATGCCGCCGAAGTAGTACCAGATGGAATGGCGGTGGACCGGGACTTCCTTTTTTTGAGCCATGGCGGCGAGCGTACTAATCGAAAGACGCTCATCCAGCCAGGCTCTTAGGGCTTCGATTCTCACTGTTCAGAGTTCAATCTTCAGCTTACGTTTAGTTCAGAATGACAACCTGAAGGTTGAACTCTGAACTTCGTCTTACGGGCTACGATCTCGTGACGACAACATCATCACCGCGGGTGTTGACCTGATACTCTTCCAGCGGTCGCGGCGGCGGCCCGCCAATATTTTTTCCACCCAGGTTGTACTGGCCATTGTGACAGGCGCACCAGATCTGTTTCGTATCTGCGCGATATTGCACGATGCACTCGAGGTGGGTGCACACCGCCGAAAAAGCCTTGAACTCTCCGGTAGCTGTACGGACGAGTATCCCCGGCTTATTGCCAAACTTGAAGATCTTGCCTGAGTTGATGGGGATTTCGGTCAGCTTTGCCGCTACGACTGAGTTCTCAGCCGACTCGATCACCTGGGGCGGCGACATAAATCGGAGGATCGGATAGACGATTGCACCCAACGTCGCCACCGCGCTGCTCCCCAGCAAATAGTCGAGGAACCGACGCCGCGTGTTTGGTTGTGGATCAGGATATTCAGGATTCCGGGTAGTCTTGTCCCAGGCGTTGTTCCCCATTCCATCCTCCGACGTGGACTTCAGTAAAGGGTATTTCGCTTTCAGCCGACGTACGTCCGCCGCTACCAGTTTGCTCTACCAGTCATAAACCAAACTCCAGCAGCGGTCAATAACCGAGCCGGAGTTTGCGTTGCTCAAAGACTCTCTCGTCGACTTCGGTCCTTATTCCCTTCGTCCAAAATAAATCCGCAGGGACATGTATGGCAAATGCGCGTGATAATTCTGCGGCCTCGGACCGACCACCGGGTTCTCGTCATAGTTGTAGTACTGATACCCAAGATTCCAATCCAGATGCCGGTTCAGCTTAATCGCCAGCCGGGCCTCGGGCGATTGGAAACTCATGGGGTACGAGCTGATCAGAGTCCCCGGGGTCCCGGTCGGATCCGCCAGACGGGTTCCCTGTCCACCATCCTGGTTCACGCGATACGAGCCATAGAACGTCACGCGCGGACTAAGTCGGGCGACCAGGTCGATGTAGAAGAAGTTGTTTCTCATGTAGTACAGGCTGTGGCCAATGGGATGGCGAACGCTGGTGGCAGGCGGAACCTGATAGAAATAGTCAACGATCGCGTCGCTGTTCACCCAATTGTAGTTGTAGCCTGTGCTCAACGAGAGTTTGGCAGTCGGGTTCCAAACAACCGAAGAAGTGAACGTCCGTGACTCAACCGTCACGCCAAAGTCCAACAACGAAACGCCGGCTATCTCTGAGGGATTTGCATTGTACTTAGTGATCACGGCGAGGTTGAAATTTATCTTTCGGTTCGGTGCATATCTGCTCTTGAGGCGAATGTTCGTGTAGTTGTAGTTTCCTATGCGCGTAAACACGTTGTCCGCGGTGCCGTGTTCGCCGTCGAAGTAGATGGTCCAGTTGTTAACCGGGCGCGCCTTGAAGCCGGCAAAAAACGCATGCGTGTGATTTTGCTCAGTCACATCTTCGGGAACCACCGCCCCGGGTGAATTCGAATTGAGAGCAAATCCACTCAGTAACTCCTCGATCCGGCGGCTGCCGTAGCGATAGCCAAAGTGTATTGAGCCACGCGGATTGAACTGGTAGTCGCCTTCAAGTGTGTTCTGGTACTTGCGGTACTTCGTAGTCTTGTTGGCGGGCAAATTGCTGAAGGCTATTATGTCGGTTCTAGTCGGGTTCGGGTTGGGCCTCGAGAGAGAGAAAAAGTCGCTGAACACGTCTACGCCGACAATTTCGAAGTCTTCCACCCGAAACGTATTTGAGATTCTGAATTTATCAGTGGCCAGAAAGGTCACCCCGATGTCTCCCAGCCAGCTTGGCCGCCTAGTGTTTGCCGTGATGTTGTACGTTGCGAGGTTGGTGATGTTTGGTGTGGCTGCCGGAGGCGTTGGAGGCCAACCCGTTACTCGGGGATTAAAATTCACGCCCCTGGCGGTTTCGATAAAGGTAGAGTTTGACGTGGCGCTGGTATGGGTGACGCGGGCCGTGATATCAAGTTTCCTAGCCAAAAAGCTGTGAACGCTGAACTGCGTGTAATTGACCTTTCCCCGCGCAGGCTCCTGACGATTGAAACTGGTGAACTGCGCGACCGCCGGGTTCACGTTGATGCCCCTGCCCTGGTCGATGAAGCTGTCGTCGCTGAAACGACGAAAGCCCTGAAGGAATGAAAAGTCAACCAGCCCGAGTGTGCCATCGGCGCCGAAACGATAGTCGTCGGCTCGCGACTTCAACTGCGAGAGCAGTAAGAACTCGTTGCCGGAATAATGATAGTTCGTGTAAGCCGGGCCGCTGTATCTCTCCGGCGAATAGCCCACGTTAAACCTGATCGTCCTGTTCTTCGGCAGAATCGTGAGGTCAAAATCTCCCATCTCGGTCTTCGTGTTGAAGCCGTGCTCACCCGTGGCGGGATTTGGCGGAACGGCGAAGTTGGCCGGCGAAAACAAAAAGTTGGGGTTGGCGATGGTGTTAAGAAACCTGTAATACTTGTTGCTTCGATAGGTGGCATCCAAACGATACCATTTCGGCTTCTCAGCGCTGAGACGCATGCTGCCATAAGGGTCAGCTCCCCAGCCCGTTGAAGTGATCAGCAGAGAATTAAACAATCCTCCTTTCCCGTCCTTGGACTGCATTAGAAAGCTGGTATCGAACAGACGTGGGCCGGCTTTATAGTTCAGGTCGCTCTTGTACTTGTTGACATCGCCGTCGACCCTGATGCCGCGATAGCCTAACTCAATACTGGAAGTGATGGTGTAGTTGCCTGTGCCCTCTCCAGTTTGAGCAGAAGTAGTTTCGGCTTTCGGCTCTGCCTTCTTGGCGTCTGATTTCTTCGGGGTCGGAGTTGGCTGCTGGGCGCTGGCGGCGCCTGCCGCCATCACCAGCACGAGCATCAATCCCGACAGAATCCGCAACATGTTTCTGACGTTGCTTTTCATACGGTCCATCCTCTGGCTGAAATCTCTTTAAGCGCTACGGGCCATGTCCTGCATGCGTCGTCATCGGAAGAAGACTGGACTGGTACGCGATCCGTGTATCTTCGTGTGACAGGCTGTGCAGTCCCTATACTGCGCGTTCTGGTTATGCTGAGGCCCAGACGGCTCAATCGCTCCGACATCGTGCGCAACGCTGTGGCATGTCAGACAGAGCTGGTTGACCGCGCTGTATCTCAACAACCGCGGATTAGACGAGCCGTGCGGTGTATGGCACGACGAGCACCCTTCAGTCTTTACCGGGGCGTGTTCATAGGTGAACGGTCCCTGCTTGTCCGCGTGACACTTAACACAAGCCGCATCCCCGCCCGTTGCGAGCCTGGCTTGCTTGAGTTCGAATCCACCATGCGGATTGTGGCAATCACTGCAACGCATGGCTCCTTCCAGAACCTTGTGGTGGAAGGGCGCGGAAAATGCCGGCTTGACCTCATCGTGGCAACTCACACAGAGCTGAGGGTCGTTCGCCTTCAGCATTCTCATGGTTGAGAAGCCCGGCTTTTCGGCATTCGCTGCTGTCACTAGTACATTCGAGTTGGCAAGATTTCTTCCGGTCGTATTGGAGTGCGCCGAGTGACAATCGGTGCAGCCGATATCATTGCGCCAGTGCTCGCCACGACGGAAGTTGTTCCGCTCTTCCTTGCCCGCATGACAGGTAAGACAGGTCTCAGCAATTTCTTTCGATGATTTGTTCTTGAAAGAAATAATCTTGGCCGGATCGGCTTCGGCGATGTGGTCCTTGCCGGGCCCATGACAAGATTCGCAGCCGGTGGCCTTGCCCTTCCAACTGCCATTCTTGGAAAGTTGGGCGTGCGAAGTGTGCGCGTAAGCTTTGAACGTATCTTCGTGACAGTCTTTGCAGGCGTCACTGCCGACATAGCCCGCATCCCCAGCATTGGCGACCTTCGTCACCACGGCCGGTTTCGACTGCGGAGCCGCAGGACTAACCGCCTGCGAGCTTCTAGCCGACGCGAACCACACGACCATGCCCAATACTGACCCACAGACGAGCAGCGTCTTGATTGCTTTGGTCAGTCTCACTTGGAGCCTCCTTCCAGGTTGAAAGAGCCTGCCTATTCTTTGCAGACAAAATGCTTTGATTAAAAGAGCTCGGGCGAGCTTTACGATAATACTAGAACCGACCCCAAATTTCTGTGACGCTGGTCACAGTCCCCCAATAAATCTAGGAGGACAGTTGCGCCAGAGAGGCGAGCGCCGCGCGGTTGCGAATAACCATCGCGCCTCCTTTGACGCGAATGATCTGTTGCCGCTTGAGCGCACTGAAAAGACGCGTGACGGTTTCCCGCGACGAGCCGATAATCTGTGCGATCTCCTCCTGAGTCAACAAAATCTGCAGCCGAATTCCGCCGCTTGTCAGCTCGCCAAAATCACGGCTCCACTTCAAAATCAAACGCGCCAGCTTTTCCGTCGCGGACTCGGACAACAGCAGCAAGCGCGCATGATCGACAAACTCGCTGAACTGCTCGCTGAAGACCTGGATCAGGCCCAGGCCGAATGCTTCCTGACTCGCGATCAGCTCGACCAGGTTCTGCCGGGACACAAAACTTACTCGTCCGGGCTCCAGCAATTCGGCGGTGGCCTCGTACGGGCGGCCCGTCAGCCCAGCATACAATCCCAGCACATCGCCTGGTTTGGCGATGCGCATAATTAGCTTCTTGCCATCAGCTGAGCAGATCGAGATTTTTGCGCTGCCCGTGCACAGCACATACACGCCGCGGGCCGCGTGGCCTTCATTAAAAAGGACTGCGTTGCGAGGATATGACTTGCTGTAGCTGACCCGCTCAATTCCCGAGATCGCGCGTAGTGGCGAATTGGGTGGCAACGTGCCCTCAAAAGCGTTTCCGCCTTGCCCTTTTGCAACTACCGGTTTCCTCGCGCCGCCCATTTTAGCTTGTCCCCCCGGTGTTGTTAGCAACCGCTTCACGAACTGCTGCTTTCGGCTACCTTCAAGCACACCGTATGGTCGGTTTCTGTTTCAGCAAGTCATGTGCCGATTAACCTTTGCCGCCTTTTGTGGAGCTTTTTGTGGAATTCAGTCGGGCCTGTGTGAGTTTTCTCTCAGGACTTTGGGAAACTTTACACAAGCGATTCCCGAGCAAGTCGAACTCTCTCTGGTATGGGGTGAGATTCAGATCGCCCGTCGGGGGGTGGAGCAGAGAGAGCAGGAGGATTGTGACCGCCAGCAGGAGATGTGTGGAAAAACTTCGACCACATCGTTGAACCTCACCGTGTGGTCGGAGTTCCCCTGAGCCAAATTATGCCAGACGAGTTCGGTCCTTATTCCTTTCGTCCAAAATAAATCCGCAGGGACATGTATGGCAAATGCGCGTGATAATTCTGCGGCCTCGGACCGACCACCGGGTTCTCGTCATAGTTGTAGTACTGATACCCAAGATTCCAATCCAGATGCCGGTTGAGCTTAATCGCCAGCCGGCCCTCGGGCGATTGGAAACTCATCGGGTACGAGTTGATCAGAGTCCCCGGGGTCCCGGCCGGATCCGCCCGACGGGTTCCCTGGCCGCCGTCCTGGTTCAAGCGATACGACGCATAGAGCGTTACGCGCGGAAAGAGTTCGGCGACCATGTCTATGTAGAAGAAGTTGTTTCTCATGAAGTACAGGGTGTGCCCTATCGGGTGCTCTACACTAGCGGCCGGGGGAACTTGGTAATAATAGTCAACCACGGCGTCGCTGTTCACCCAGTTGTAGTTGTAGCCGGTGCTGAAAGAGAGCCTTGATGTCGGGGCCCAATCGACCGAAGAAGTGAACGTCCGCGACTCAACGTTCACGCCAAAGTCCGACAACGAAACGCCGGCTATCTCTGAAGGATTGGAATTGTACTTAGTGATCACGGCGAGGTTGAAAGTTATCTTTGGGTTCGGTGCATACCTGCTCTTGAGGCGAATGTTCGTGTAGTTGTAATTTCCTAAGCGCGTGAAGACGTTGTCGGCCGTCCCGCGCTCGGCGTCAAAGTAGAGAGTCCAATTCTTCACCGGGCTAGCCTTGAAGCCGCCAAAGAAAGCGTTGGTCTGATTGGTGTGTACCTCGTCCTCACTATCCTCCGCCGGCGAATTGGAATTGAGCGCTTGTCCGGTCAGGATGTGTGTGTCGCGCCGGGCTCCGTAGCGATATCCAAAGTGGATCGAGTACTGCGAGTTGAACTGGTAGTCGCCTTCAACGGTGTCCTGGTACTTGCGGTACTTGATGATTCTGTTGGCGCTCAAATTGCTGAAGCTTCGCGTATCAGTGATCGTCCGCGAAACATTCGAAATAGAGAAGACGTCGTTGAGGGTAGCAATGCCATCGATGGTGAAGTCTTCCACCCGAAACGTGTTCGAGATTCTGAACTTGTCGGTGGCCAGGAAAGTCACCCCAATATCTCCGAGCGTATTCGGCCGCTTGACGTTCGCTGGGATGTTGTACTGTGCAAGGTTAAGGATGTTGGGACGCGCAGGCTGCCCGGTGATTCCGGTGAAGTTCAGGCCAGTGGAGCTCTGGAGAAAGACCGAGTTCGAAGTGGTGCGGCTGTAAACGATTCGACCAGTGATGTCCAGCTTCTTGGCCACCAAACTGTGAACGCTGAACCTCGTGAAATCAACACTGCCACGGGTTGGCTCATTCCGGCTGAAGGACGTAAAGCGAGCGACGGCTGGGTTGGGGTTTATGAACGCAGGTGTCGCGTCGACAAAGCTGTCGTCGCGGAAACGGCGGAAGCCCTGCACGAATGAAAGATCGATTGGACCCACCTTACCCTCCGCGCCGACCCGAAAATCGTTGGCTCGAGACTTTGCATTTGTGAGTAACTGAAATTCATTCCCGCCAAAGTGGTAGGTAGAAAAAAATGGGCCGCTGTATCTCTCGGGCGAGTAACCCACAATAAACCTTATCGTCTCGTTCTTCGGCAGAATGGTGAGATCGAAATCTCCAAATTCCGTGCGCGTGTTGTAGCTATGAAGCCCCACGGCCGGATTAGGTGGAACCGGAAAGCCGGTAAACAACCAGTTGGGATTCGCAAAGTTGTTCAGATACCTGAAATACTTGAAACGGCGATAGCTGCCTTCGAATTGATACCACTTCGGTTTCTCGACGCTTAGCCGCATCTGACCGGTGGGATCCGCTCCCCAGCCCGACGAAGTCAACAGCAGAGTGTCAAAGAGGCCACCCTTACCGTCCTTGGATCGGACCAGGAAGCTGGAATCGAAAAGGCGCGGACCGGCCTTGTAATTGAGATCGCTGCGGAACTTGTTGACGTCGCCAACGATTCTTTGTCCACGAAAGCCAAACTCAATACTGGAGGTGATCGTGTAGTCACCCGCGTCATCTCCGACAGTCGTGGATGTCGGGGTGGTTTCGGTTGACTCCTTTGGAGGCTTCCTTGAATCAGTCGACTTCGTTGGTTCAGGCGACGGTTTCGGCGCCGGCGCCGACTGTGCATTCGTAACGCCCGCTGTTAACACTAAACCCAGGGCCAGCCCCGAAAGAACGCGCAGCATCTTCGTTGCATTGCTTTTCATGGAGTCCATCCTCCGATTCAAACTTCGTTAGAATTCCATACCGCTTCTTGGCACACTCATCTGAAGAAGACGGGACTTGAACGCGACCCGTGAATCTTCACGTGACAGGCTGTGCAGTTGGCGTATTGCCCGGCTTGGTTATGAAAGCTTGGCGGCTCCTGTGCGCCGGTATCATGCGCCACGCTGTGGCAGGTCAGACAGAGCTGGGCGACGGCGGCGTACCTCAATAACCGCGGATTTGCCGACCCGTGCGGGATATGGCAGGCCGGACACCCTTCGGTTTTAACCGGAGCGTGTTCGTAAGTAAACGGGCCCAGCTTGTCCGCATGACATTTGATACAAGGCGCATCTCCGCCAGTGGCCCGTCTGGTTTGCTTGAGTTCGAAACCGCCGTGCGGATTATGGCAATCGCTGCATTTCATCGCGCCTTCGAGCACTTTGTGATGAAAGGGCGCTGAGAACTGCGGCTTGACCTCGCTGTGGCATCTCAAGCAAAGCTGTGGTTCGCCAACTCGCTGCATTCTTTTGGTAGAGATGCCGGGCTTCTCGGCGTTTGCCTTGGCAACATAGACGTTGGAACTCGCCAGATTCCGACCCTCGACACTGGAGTGTGGCGAGTGACAATCGGTGCAGCCGATGTCGTTGCGCCAGTGCTCGCCGCGTCGGAAGTTGTTCCGCTCTTCTTTGCCAGCGTGGCAGGAAAGACACGTCTCGGCGGTCTCTTTCGACGATTTGTTTTTGAACGAAATGATCTTCGCCGTGTCGCCGCCACCATCTACGTGAGCCTTGCCCGGGCCGTGACACGATTCGCAACCCGTCACTTTTCCGTTCCAACTGCTCAGCTTGGCCAGGTCAGCATGAGACGTGTGAGAAAAAGCCGCGAACTGGTCTTCGTGACAGAGCTTGCAAGTCTCGGTGCCGACGTAGTCGTCACTCAAAGCTCGGACGGCCGGCTGCGTTTTCGAATTTGAGGAGGGATTCGATTGAGATAACGAACTTGTTCCGACCCAAAGAGAAACTGCCAGGATGCTCCCGGCAATCATTGCGATTTTGATGGCTTTTGACCGGACCATGGCTTTGTCTCCAGAAGTTCAATCCTCTTGATAACTACCGCGCTTACTTATAACAAAAGCGCCCGAGGGGTTCCATATTAATCTTCGGCCGGAAACCCGAATTGCTAAAGCGAATTCTCTTCAGTCAACTTCAACAACTGCCTGTATGGGTTCCGGCTCGCGACCGTCCGTCTCGGATGATCGGCATCCACCGCTGCTTGAATCCAAACTATCGGGGGCTAATGAGCAATCGATCCTGCCAAAAAGGTGCTACCGACACACTTTGTCGGCAAGCCTTTGGCAAAGATTGTGCCGATGCTCACAAAGCCACTCATAAGCCGTTTTCTTGCCCGGAAAGGGCCTCATTCGTCCTTCCCCCACGCGATTTGCACGGCAACATAATACTCAGTTAGCCGACTTTCGTCCCTAACTAAATGGTTCTTTTCGCTTTTTGGCACAAAGGAAACTCCAGCCGCGGGCAGCGGAAACTTCTCCTTGTAGTCGCAGTATGGTAGCCCACGTTCGATTTTGATCCAGGCTAACCCCTTCAATGTACCGGTTCGTGTACCGGTAGCCGACATGCTAGAACTTGTAAATCACGGAGATGCCAGCTGCATGCACTCCGTAGCTTGGCAGCTTTTCGTTAGTGGGCAGATAATTTGTGCCCGTCCCGTACTGCATTCCATCGTAGGCGTAGTCGTTGGCCATCAGGCGCTGGAACATATAAAACCCTTGCAACGAGGCCTTTTTGCTGAGCGCGTACGTGCCACTCGTGCGGATCATGATCCCATCGTTTCTTACTGTAGGAAAATCGGATGCGGAGATGAAAAAGACTGCGGGCGTTCCCGCGGGGAGAGGTGGGGCAGGCGCGGCAAGGGCGAGGGGATTGTTGACATAACTCCCGCCGGTGACCGCAGTATCTGTCCGTGCCCGGGTGTATATAACTTCCCCCGTCAGATTTACCTTACCGGAGATCAGGTTGTTTCTCCTGATTGAGAAACCGAACGTATCGATCTTGTCGCGATTGTTCTTGGACCAGTTCAGGCACGGATCGATCTTGGCGTTGGCGTTTTTAGCCGCGACGGTAGCGAAGCAACCGCCGGAAACGATCGTATTGGCAGCTTGACCTTGAAATGCCGTGGTGCTGTTGGCGCCATACGCATCGCCTGCATTAACGAGACGCTGGTTGTCGTAGGTATAGAATAAATCGGCAACGAGGTTGGCAGTAGCCGCATAGCTGGCATCAAGGCTTGCCTCCCAGAACGTTCCCTTCTGCAAACCATAGATCGAGTTGAGGTAATCGTCGTGGTTATATTCGCCCGTGCCCTGCAACGAGAACTTTTCCGTCACTCCCCAGTCTAGGGATGAGCGAGCCTTGTGGCGATTGCGATCTGCCACGATGTACCTTCTCATGCCGACCAATTCATTGATGTTGTTGCGGCTGCCGTAGAGGGCTTGAGGCACAATGTTGTTGTTGGGAGAAAAGATGGCTGCGTTGCCGGTGAGGGGCGCGGTTGGTAGGCCTGCCACGGGACCGAACCCCGTCAACCCCGTCACATTCAGGTAGCCTAAAACGCTCGTCGTCGCACCGCCCGCGGGCACGAAGTTTGCCATGGGCACCAATGCCAGGAAGGCATTCTCGTCATACTTCCCCCTGCGCCAGGAATAGGCATATCCCAGTCTGGCGTTCAGATTGCCCACCCTGCTTGTGCGCCACTCGGCACGCAGGGTGTTTTCGTTGGTTGTAGGTGCGTCGGCACAGTTGATCCACGAGCCCGAGCAACTGCGGTCGACTCTCTGCCAGTCGTATCCGGCCTGCAGATATTGCCTCTTCCCCACGGAACGTTCACTTTGCAAGTTGAGCTGGTTGATCTTGTTGCTATAAGCACGATTGGCATAAATGTTGGTGTTGCTTCCCAGGGTCGCAGGCAGTCCATTGAGGCCGGCGAAGGGGGACACGCCACTCCTTGCTTCGTTCGCATCCTGGAATAGATAGATGTTGACCGGAGTTTGATTATCGCGCTTGTCAAACTTGTAAGCTGCGCTAAAGTTCCAATTCTTGCCTCGTTTGGCTGTTAGCTTCGCGTTAACCTTGCTTGACACGACAAGGCCGTTTAGCGAGGTGACTGGCAGGCCGAATGCCAACTGTCCATTTGCCGCCGTCGAAGGGCCCAGGAAAGCGTCGTTTTGAGTGTTTTGCCCGTAAGATCCGGTCACGACGAGCTTGGCATTAGCTGAAATCTTATAGCCAACGGTCAAACTAAACTGGTTGAACTGGTTGCTGGGCGCACTCGCCATGGTCGCAGACTTTGTCGGATCGTTCACATCTTGCCAGGTGATGGACTTGACGTTGTTGTTGAAGAACGAACCGTAATATGCGAACGTCAAGAAAAGCTTCTTGCGCTTGTAATTCACGCTCGCATTGACCTGATCGTGGTCCTGGTCGACCAAATCGGGAATGGTGGCGGAAAATTCACTGACCTGCGATGTGACAGCACCGAGCGCCTTGCTGCCTGACTTGTGCTCATGAGTGAAGCTTACTGGAATGTCCCATCGTTGATCGGGGCTGTAGCTGACCCCGGCGTCGACCCTGGTGCGCTTGGTAGCGAGATCGAAGTTGTGAAAAGCCGGAACATCGGCCGCACGAATGCTCGCAAGCGTGGCTAATTGAGCCGCCGTCGGCGGCGTCAGCACGCCGGCAACGATGGTGCTTCCGGTTCCCGCGATGGGATCGAACGATCGGAAATTCACATTGTTAGCGTTTACCTGCGGCACCTTGGGCGCAATCCAGTTTGACGGCAAAGTAAGGTTATTGGTACCGGCGCCCAGGTACGGCGTCTGGTAGCTGTCAGAACGATTCTTCAGCAGCTCGTCATAGCCGAAAGTGAACCGGAACTTGCCCTGCTTCCCAAACTCGGCGAGGAGATTGCGAGTTTCGAGGCCGAGATTCGTGCCTTTCAGGCGCCAGCGCCACGTACTGGCACTGTCGTAGGCGGCACCACCGCGCAGGTCGAAATTAACGATGCCAAAGGGGCCATTGTTCTGTAGGCCGTTGTATTCGCCGAATTTGAATGAGCTGTCGCTGACGCCGCCAACACCGACTTCGACCTTTTTTTCAGGCGTGGTCTGACTCGCAGGAGTAGTTTGCGCAACTGTATTGACTTCAACGCAAGCCAGCATAGCCAGCATTAGAACGATACCGATAAACGCGCCGCGCGCGGCTGGCAGCAAACGGGTGACAAAACTTTTTCTATTGTTATCGTTCATCATTGCATCCTTCCCCGATTCAATATGGTCATCGCTGGAATTTGGCGCCAGCCGGATGATTCGAGCCGTGGATCAACGAGTGGCAATTCACGCACCCTCGCGAGTTCTCTTGAGCAGGTGGGCTTTGGTTGGCCCGCGGTATACGGCCACCGCCGGTGGTCACGTTCCCGTTCGGCAGGTTCGCGCCGCTGTAGAGGTTCTTGCCGTGGTCACCGCTATGACAGTTTTGACAGAGCATCGGTGGCCGGGCCTTCAAGAGCGCCCACATGTTTGAGCCATGAGGCATGTGGCAGTTGGTGCAGTCGTCAACGACGGGGGCGTGCTCCCAGAGGAAGGGGCCGCGCTTTTCCGCATGACACGTGTAGCAGGTCTCGTTTACCGAGTTCTTCACGAGCAGCTTCGGACCGTCTGAGCCGTGTGGATTGTGGCAGTCGGAACACGTCACTTTGCCCTCCACGATCGGGTGCCTCGAGAAGCGACGAATCTGTGCCTGCTGGGTTTTGTGGCAGGCAAAGCAGACTTCGGGCTGCGTCAGCTTGTTGAATACCCTTTGCGTCGGGGCGTGTGCATCATGGCAATCGCTGCATGCGACGCCGCGGGTTTCATGCTGGCTGCCAGACCAGTTCGTCCGGGGAAGAATGCGGAACTCGTGGCAGCTAAGACAGGCTGCGTTTCTCGCCTTCACAGACGACAATTTCTTCGACTTGGCTCCGAAAACGACATCCGGCGACTTGTTACTCGGATCTTGCTGGTGTTCGGCGCTCGCGCCGTGGCAGGACTGGCAGCCGGGCGTGCGCCCATCGGCCTTCACGCCGTGTTTGGTCTGATAGATCGTAAGTACCGGCGGTCTCCAGTCTGCGTCGTGGCAGACGGTACAATTCTTATCTCCTTCAAGGGACCGGTCCACCTGTGCCATTGCGGGAACCAACCCGAGAAGACCGACGACGAGCGCGCACAGCGCAAAGAAATGATGCGGGATTCTCATATTATGTCCTTGTCGAGCAATCCGTTTCAGAAGAATACTTGTGACGCTCTTGCGAGTTAGACCAATCAGATCGGCAACTTCGGTGGCCAATAGATCTTCGGCGAAATAGCGCACAAGTTTGCAGAACTTTGATTCGGGAATCCTTGAAAGTCGATAGTGTCGCTTCGCTCGCGGCATGCCTGTTTGAATCCAGACTATCGGGCTAAGAAACAATCGATCCTGCCAAAAAGGTGGCACCGCCACACTTTGTCGGCAAGCCTTTGGCAAAGATTGTGCCGATGCTCACAAAGCGACTTTGATCCCTTTTTCTTGCCAGAAAGGGGCAAAATTGCGCGCTATCCCCCAAGCCCGTGGGAAAGTTTCCGCAATTTGCAGGGCTCATTGCTTTGGTCCTTGCGTCGGATGTCCTACCGACGACTTTATGTATTCGACGAGATCTCGCATCTCGTCACCTTCAAACTTTGGCCACGGGAGTCCTTTAGCCTGGGTTAGCTTTTCCATTATCAAAGCGTGATTCCACATCGCCGCTGTTAGACTTACCGAAGAAGTGGTCGCCTTCGAGGTACCGAGATCAGGGCCGATCTTTTCTCCCTGGCCGATCGTGTGACACTCAGCGCAACCCCTCTGATCGAAAAGGTGCTTGCCGTTCTCAGCATTCCCGGCCTCGTCCGTGTAGCGGACGAAGTAGAGATACGATATGACATCGGCCAGTTCGTTGCCCGAGAACGCCGGCATGGGAATCCCGGTTTGCTGCATCTTTGACCACATTACCGGACCATGGGTCCACATCGCTGCGGCAATCTCGGCGGCACTCTCGAATAGATCCTTGCGAGCCAAATCCGGTCCTACCTTTCCGCCTCTCGCGTAGATCGAATGACAACGAACGCAGCCTTTGTCGTTGAAGAGCTGCTGCCCCGTGATCGGGTTTCCCGGTCGCATCAGCTTCTGTCCACTACCGCTACCGAGGGCCTGTCCCCGCACGTAAGCCGCGATGTCTGCAATCTCTTTTCCCTGGAGCCCTGGTCTCATAATTCCATGCGATTGCAAGCTTCCTGCCATCTTGGGCCCTTTATTCCACATCCCTTGAGCCAGAAAAAGCGGAGAAGCACTTTCCCGGTAACCATCAAGTGGAAGCGCGATGTTACCGCCGATGCCGCCGACTGAGTGGCAATTACCGCATCCCTTTTCGGAAAACAAGGTCCGACCAGCGATAGCATCGCCGGGTTCGTTGAAGTAGTTAAGGTAATACAGGTAAGAGACCAGTTCACCCATTTCCTGCGGTGTGAACGTCGGGCGGGCCACGCCCCGCTGTTCCATCAGCTCGATCATTCGCGGGGAGTGGCTCCAGAGTAGCCCGGAAATCTGCAGAAAACTCCTGCCCATTCCCGCGCGACTCAGATCCGGACCGAGCTTTCCACCAACACCCCATACGGAATGACACTTAACGCATCCCTTGCTTACGAAGACGGTTCTTCCCTTGAGCGGATTGTCAGAGACGTTGCCCAGCTCCGAGTCTGCGTTCTCGGATGCCTGGCTTTCCTCTGGAGAAGGATTCTCAGAAACGGCGCCCTCTTGTGGTCTATTTTCGGCGGCTGGCGTCTTGCTTTTACGACAAGAACTGACCGCAAAGGTGACCACGAGCGTGGCCAGGAGGAAAAACCAGATGGCCAAGCGCGGGCTGATTCGCTTTACTGCTGACATAATTGCCACTCCGCCCCCTCGCTTTGAAATGCCTCAAGCCGATCGTGGTCCCAACGCACGAAGCCGCGCGTGAAGCTTGCGAGCTCTCGATAGAATTTGATTTGGGCAACCCGCTCGAGTTGCTCAGCGAATGCGGGCACCCAGTTGATGATGTGATGCTCAAGAAGCGACTGCTGCCGCAGCCGGTACGCAAGCGACGCCGTAGCGTCCTGTGATTCGTCCGCCTCGATCTCCTTGCTGCAGAGATAGCTCATAAATTCAAAATTCACCGAGATGTGATCCGGCAGGTCTTTGAACTGAGGAGAAAGCACCAAACCTTCCCGTCGAAAAAGCTGATCCACACGCGGTACATCAGTACCTTCTTCATGATTGCGACCAAGAAAGATCGATTCCGAAGGGTACAGTACCGGTTTGAAAGGCCCCAGGAATAAACGGCTGTATTCGACCTGCAGATCCAGAAGGTCATTGCCGGATGTTTGATTTGCCCGACTGAGAAGCCGACCGAACTGGCGGCCCTCGCCTGCAACCGCTTCTTCGGCACATGGCCGCGATAGCGAATCCAGCGCCCAGTCAACTTCGACTATTGAGGTTGGATA
The DNA here is from genome assembly GCA_041497335.1 of Pyrinomonadaceae bacterium. GTDB lineage: Bacteria > Acidobacteriota > Blastocatellia > Pyrinomonadales > Pyrinomonadaceae > UBA11740. Next base: position 70,188 of record JBGQGG010000012.1, read on the forward strand.
GTCAAAGCAGACGCCAAGGCAAGTATAGACGTCTCTTCTGGTCGCGCTTAGCTCGCTCATGAAACCTCCGAAGCCGGAACTCCGGGAAGATAGCTCTTGATTCGTTCGACCGTTTCTTCAACCGACTTTTCCTGTCCTTCACGGATTTCCCAAATCGAGACAATCGGGAAGAGCTTGGTGAAGAGCATATACAACAAAATGAACGCGGCGAAACATCCGGCCATAATTGAGAACTCTACCCATGAAGGGTGATAAGCGCCCCGTGAGTAAGGCAAGCGGGGGTTCATCAGCGTCGGTACTACGATCGTGAATCGCTCGAGCCACATCCCCATGGTGACCGATGCCGAGGCGACGACCGTGCCCGCAATTGTTCTCGTCTTGCGCCGGCTCAATATCGCGAAGGGGATGACGAAGCAAAAAACGACCATGGACCAAAATTCCGGCGCATACGGGCCACTGATCTTTGCCCAAAACACTTTCATGTGCGCCGGCTCGCCGCCGTAGTAAGAGGTCAGATACTCAGCGATGGTGAAGTAGAGCCAGAGGAGCGTCATCACCAGCAGGAGGAGTCCAAGATTATTGAAGTGGATCGGCTTCAAATAGTCCTCGAGGTGATACACGCGACGAATGATCGCCATCGCGATCAGGAGCGCGGCGATGCCCGAAAAGATTGCGCCGGCAACGAAGTAGGGGCCGAAGATTGTCGAGTGCCACATCGGTTGAATCGTCATCGCAAAGACCCAGGAGACGACCGTATGCACTGAGATCGCGATCGGGATCACGAGCACGGCCATTACGCCGATTGCCCGATCCAGTCGCCGTTGCTGCTTTTCACTGCCAGTCCAACCAAGCGCCAGAAACGTATACAGCTTGAGCCGCCAACGAGGAAAGGACCGGCCCGCCGCCGAGTATCCATTGAGCCTGTCTCGCAGCAGCGCAATGTCCGGTATCAGCGGGAGGAAGAGATAGATTGAGCTCGCCGTGAGATAAGTCGAAATGCTGGTCACATCCCACAGCAGCGGCGAGCGAAACTGCGCGTGAAAGATCACGTTGAGCGCACGGTCAGGTCTTCCCATATCCATCAGCACATTTCCGACGCCGAAAAAAAGAACCAGAACGGTTATGACTTCGGCCGATCGCGTGATGGATCTCCTCCATTCGGCATTAGCCAGGCGGAGGATTGCGGAAATCAGCGTGCCGGCGTGGCTGATGCCAATAAAGAATACGAAATTCGTTATGTAAAACCCCCAATAGACCGGCCGGTTCAATCCCGTGACGCCGAGGCCATTCCAGACTTGATCCAGCCACGCGACGAAAGCCCACGCGACGATCAGCAGCAGAAAGGCAGCCGTGATGCGAAATGTCCGCCCGGTTTCCAGGACCGCTGAAAAAAGCTGATCATCCCTGTCTCCGCCGGGTTGCCCTGGCTGGTCCGCCCTTGCCTTGCTGGGCGCAAACAGGTTAAGGACTGCGCGTAGCCCGAAGCCTCTGCGTTCAGTCTTTGCGGACTCCATACCATTCCCCTTCCGTCAGGTAGATAACCTTCGGTTCGGTTCCGAGGTCTTCCAGCATCCTGAAAGCGCGCGAACTCTTTGCCATCTGAGATACTTTGCTTTTCGGGTCGTTTATGTCGCCGAAATACATTGCCTCGGCGGGGCAGCTTTGGACGCAAGCAGCGACGTAATCTCCGTCCTGCAACTCCCTCTTTTCACCCTTCGCAATCCCTTTTGCTTTCTGGAGCCGGTGATGACAGAACGTGCACTTCTCAACCACTCCAGTCGGCCTTATCGTCACGTCTGGATTCAAACACTGCTGCATCTCAGCGGGCCATCTTGGCTGAAACCAGTTGAAATACTTAACTGTGTAAGGGCAGGCGTTGGTGCAGTAACGACACCCGATGCAGCGCGCATAGACCTGCCCGACCAAGCCTTCCTCGTTCAAGTAAGTCGCGTACACCGGACAAACCTTGGTGCACGGCGGCTTTTCGCATTGCATGCAGGGACGCGGGATGAACCGCGTCTTGACATGCGGATATTCGCCTTCGGTGGTCGTCATCACCTCCATCCACGAGATGGTTCGCCCGAGCGCGGCTTGCTCGGGATCGGAAAAGGGAATGTTATTCTCGGCCTTGCAAGCAACGGTGCAGGCCATGCATCCGGTGCACTTATCCAGGTCGATGACCATTGCCCATTTATGCATCGCCGTATCCTCGCTGGTCGGTTACGATTGGTATTGCCGAGCTCCCTAAAGCGGCATCGCGCTACGCTTGCCACCGCATTCCAAAATCACGCCTTTTGAACTTTCACTCTCGTCGAAAAACGTGCCGGCAGACCGCTCAGACTATCGTCGGCAATCTCCAGAATTGAATTAGGATTGATACCGATGTCTTTGGCCCAACGACCAAAGGCGCGATGCCCGAAACCGCATGGCACATTGACCACATTTGGCATCGTGCCCGGATATAGCCTGGCCTGCGTCCTCACGCGACCGCGCGAGGACTCGATCCAGATCTCGTCACCATCCATTATCCCGAGCTTGAGTCCGGTCTCCGGATTGATCTCGGCCCATGAATTCCACATGACGCCGACATGTGGGCCGGCGATCTCCTGCACCCACGGCAGGTTGGCGCTGGAGTCCGACTTCAGCACCAGCGTGCTGAACGGATTTAAGAAGAACGGGTAATCACTTTCCTTAACACTCAATCTAATCGGCTCATAATGTGGCAGGAACACAGTGTCTCCGCGCGCCTCAATTTTCAGCTCGCCGAGCAGCCCGTCGAGAGTGATGGCTTTCTCTCGGCTTATTGCTTCGAGCTTCTCCCTTAGCCGTTGCGAATAGAATTCGAACTTGTTCGACGGCGTCTTAAGTATCTTTCCCCACCGGCCATATTCGCGCACGATCCCCGACCACCCGCCTTTCTCGATCAGGGCCTGCCAAAAGGCTTCGTTTTCTGAAATCTCGCTGGTGGCCCAGCCTCGCTCTTGTAACTCGCGCGTGTAGGCTTCTTCAGATGGTTCACTGAAGATCGCCCCGCGTTCCGATTGACGTAGTCCCTCAACCGCGAAGGTGAGCACCTCCTTGAAATCTTTCCAGGGGAAAGCACCGGCAATCTGATCTTCCATACCATTGGCGATTTTCAGAATCACATCACCCGTGTGCATCGTGTCGTAGAGGGGCTTGATTGCCGGTTGAGCGATGGTGAGAACCGGCACGCCTAAGAGTGGTGGGGCGGGCGCGTCTATCCATTTCTCCAGCATGAGATGATCGGGCAGAATTAGATCGGCATGTTCCGCGGTTTCGTCGATGAAAGAAGAAAAGCTGACGACCAGGGGAACCTGCTTCAGCGCCTGGACAAAACTTTCCTGGGCCCTTCCTGAAAACACCGGATTGCTGTTGCAGAAGAAGGCGGCCTTCACCTGGTACGGATTGTTGTTTGAGATGTTGCCGGGGATCGAATCAAGTAATTGGCCGACGCCCAGAACGCGCGCTGTCTGGCCAGAGTCGATCCTGGGCATGCTCAGGCCCTTTTCGGCCACCGCGTCAATTTGGAGTGCTGGAAAGTCGGTGAGCGGAACCGGTTCCGCCAAAACGACTCCGCCTTTGACTTCGATGCTCCCGACGAGCGCATTCAGGGCGTGGATAGCCAGAGCGTTGTACGTGCCGTTCGAATAGTGCGTAGCATTGTCGTCAGCGATTGCGATTGCCGGCTTGCTCGCTGCAAATTCCTTCGCCAGTCTGATGATCGTGTCGACGGGCACGCCGCTGATCTCGGCAACATCATCAGGCCGATAGTCCCTCAGCACGAGGCTTTTGAAACCCGCGCGCGACTCACCCTGCGCGTTGCTCCAGTCGTCAAACCCAAAGGTGTAGTTGTCAACGAAATTGCGGTCGTACAGTCCTTCCCGGATGATTACGTAGGCGATTGCCAGGGCCAGCGCCCCTTCGGTTCCGGGGTTGATTGGAATCCATTCGTCGGCTTTTGCCCCCGTGGTCGAATACCTCCGTTCGATCTGAACGAGCTTGGCTTTCGCGCCCACTCTTTCCTGCCGCAGGTAACCATAGGCGCGCGCCGCTCCCACCGGGTTGCGCCACCCGTCAAGCAATCCACAACCAAAAGACAGAATGTAGTTTGTGTTTTCAAGGTCGTAGGCAAAGACGTCGTCGATACCGTGGTTCAGGTTATGGGCCGCGCGCGTGCCGTCGGGTGGACTCGAGACGATGTGATTTGGGGTTCCGTAAGCCTGACAGAACCTTTCGAGCAACGCGCGCATGAGCCCGCCGTGCCCGCCATCGAAAACAACGACTGAATGCGGCTCGCCCTGCTGTCTCAACTCCTTCAGCCGCTCGGTGATGATTCTCGTCGCCTCGTCCCAACTAATCTTGTTCCATTTGTTCGAGCCTTTGCCGCCAACCTGTCGCATCGGGGCTTTGATTCTGTCGGGGCTGTAGATCTGTTGGAGACTGGCTTGACCGAGCGGACAGAGTCGTCCTCGGTTTATGGGATGAAGTGGATTGCCTTCGAGCTTCACCGCACAACCATCAACAACTCGCGCTGAAACACCGCAACCACCTTCGCACTGCAGGCAAGCAGAGGCGATCCACTGCTCGACTCGGGGGCGCCACTCCACTTCGGCGCCTGTAATAAGCTTCTTTACCGCACACCCTGACAAGGCAAAGCCCGAGGCGGCAATCGACATAAGCTTCGTGAAATCTCTACGGGAGATCGTTTCCTTCACTTCTTGTGTCCTCCGCCTCACTTGTGACAGGCAACGCAATCAATCGTTACTCCCCTGCTTCGATGGCAGGCGATGCAATCGTTCATAGTCAGGTTGATCTCGGGTCTCTTTGGCGGACTGACGCTTTCACCGATGGCGCCGTGACAGGTCTTACACTCAATCTTCCCGGCGACGACATGAGACTGATGAGGAAAGAACACGTGTTCAGGCAACTTATACAGCCGGCCCCAACGAATCTCTTCGCCGCGCGCGGCATATTGCCTTACTTGTTCCTCCTCAGCGGTTTGGCCGAGTGGTGTCTCATGACAAAGCATGCACGTCTCGAGTCTCGGCTTTCCAGCAGCGGCCGATTTCTCGACGGTATCGTGGCAACCGGTGCACACGACTTCTTTCTCAAGGTGTTTCTTGTGATTGAAGGCGAGCGGTTGAACGACCGCAGGTCCGTAGGATCGGGCTATGACTAGTACGCCCAGCGTAAGCGTCCCCAGAGCTACGACGGCAATGACAACGGGGATGACGATGGTGCGTTTCATGATCTTTCTCCGATGTTTTTCCCTCGCCGGCAATGGGTCCGACCTTCATTCTTGTGGGCACACTCAGCCCCGAGGACGAATCAATCGCCACAAGCCCGACGTAGCGGTTTCCCTTAGAGAGGTAAGCCACCCCGAAGAGAAGCCCTATGAAGTAAAACGGGCCCGACTGACTACCCTAAAGTGAACGGATGAAGGCTATGACATCGCGAACCTGTGCGTCAGACAGCTTGCCCTTAAAAGCCGGCATCAGGGTAGATTTGCCGACTGAGCCGCCGCCACCCGAGATGATCTTGAACAGGTAGTCGTCCGACAAACCCGACATCTTCTGCTTATTGGTCCAGTCGGCCGGCTTTGTTTTCAGGAGCTTGCCGGCGGGTCCGTCGCCCTTGCCCTGTGGTCCGTGGCATCTCTGGCAATTGCTAACGTGAACCTGGCGACCGGTCTTGGCATCAGACGCCGCCGCAGCTCTTTGGTACGAAGCCGCAAAGAACATGACCGCCGAGAATCCAAGGGCGAGAGACATAAACACGGCAACTTTTTTCACCTTTGCTCACCTCACTGAGATTAGAATCCATTCCATGCAAACTCCCGGAAAAGCCTCGTCGTACTGAATGTCTGGGGTCGAAGGCGGCGAGCTGGCGCTCGCAATCTTCGTCAACGCGCTGGGAGCGTTTCAGAAAAATACTTGCGACGCCGTTGGGAGCCGGACCAATGAGGTTGGCAGCATCGCCGGACAATAGATCTTCGGCGAAATAGCGCACCACTTCGCAGAACTTTGATTTGGGAAATCCTTGAACTTCGTGAGTGTCGATTCTCTCGCCGCATCCCTGTTGAATCCAAACTGTCGACCTAACATAAAACCGATCCTGCCAAACAGGTCTTTCCTGCTGACTTTGTCGGCAAGCTCTCAGCAAAGATTGTGCCGACGCTCACAAAGCCACTTTGACGTGTTTTCGTGCGCGAAAAGGGTGAAACTGCGCGCTTTCGCCCAAGCACTGCGGAACTTTACTCAGGGATTCCCAGGCCAGGACGAACTCTTCTGCGAAAGCTTTCCATTTTCGATCCGGCATGTTTGTTGCTACTTCACGCAGCGGGTAAACCCTAGCTCGAGCGATTGGAGCAGCGGCTTGGCTGCTCAAGAGGGCAGACTCAGGAGAAGCGGAGGATCAAACCATGGCTAAAGATGATCGAGACATCCTCGAAATACTCAAGGATGAATTGGTTTTCATTGAACAGGGCGGATATGGACGTTCTGTTCGTACACCCTGGGTACCAAAGTCGGTCTTCCAGGACTCCCTGACCTGCCTCAACTATGGGTATCCGTACCGCGCCCATCCATGCGCCGAGTGTCGTCTGCTTGATTTCGTTGGTCCGCAAGATCGCTCGCAACCTGTTCCCTGTCATTTCATCCCCCTGGATGACGCGGGGAGCACACTCGAGGAACTTGAGCTGGACGGCAACGAGTCGCGGACGGTAAACACAGTCAAGACATGGCTGCAAGGGAAAATCAGCCAAATCGAAGCCGAACGTTCGAACACGTTTGGGCAGAACGTTGACTGAAGGTGCATGGTCGGGCGCGCCTTAAGAGCTAAGGGGTTTTGATTCGGAGCGGAGTATGTGAAAGGAGATGTGATTTATGAATACCGGAAACTTTTTGACTCCCGTCAAGGACTTTATGTCCCTGGATCCGTTCCGTCTTTTCCCAAATCGCATGGAGCGCTTGCTTGAGGAGCCACTGGCCATGCTTCGGCCGATGCTGCCGATCGAAGAGAACTACTGGCCGCTAAAGGCATGGACGCCCGCTTGCGACATCTTCGAAACCGACAAGGAACTCGTGATCAAATTCGAGCTGCCCGAGGTCAAGAAGGAAGACGTCGAAGTTAAGATCGAGCAGAACGTGCTCACCTTGCGCGGCGAACGGAAATTTGAAGAAAAAACCGACCGCGAGAATTATCACCGCGTCGAGCGGCGTTATGGCGAGTTCATGCGCGGCTTCAACGTTCCCCTGTACGTCGATGCTGCGAAGATCAACGCCGAATTTAAGGACGGCGTGCTTACCGTAACGTTGCCGAAAAGCGAGGAAGCGAGACCTAAACAGATTGACGTGAAGGTCACCTGATAAATCCACCAGATATCAGGGATTCAAGCTTCCTTGTGTGCGCCGCAGGCGGTTCAATGGGAGGGGCCGCCTGCGGCGAAATTTATTAGCAGGGCCAAACGGTTTAGAGGCGGGCATTGCCCGCCGGTTCAATAGGAGACCAGGAGTTATCCACACATGACCGCGCGCACAGTCACAATCGATGGCAACGACGCCGCCGCGTACGTTGCTTACAAAACCAACGAAGTGATAGCGATCTATCCGATCACTCCGTCTTCGCCAATGGGTGAATCGGCCGACGCCTGGGCCGCCCGCCATGAAAAGAACATCTGGGGTATGACGCCGCTGGTGCGCGAAATGCAATCCGAAGGCGGCGCCGCGGGGACAGTCCATGGCTCACTGCAAACCGGTGCGCTGACTACTACCTTCACTGCGAGCCAGGGGCTGCTCTTGATGATCCCCAACATGTTCAAGATCGCCGGCGAGCAGACCAGCACCGTCTTTCACATCGCCGCGAGATCGGTCGCCACGCATGCTCTTTCAATTTTCGGCGATCACAGTGACGTGATGGCCGCGCGCTCGACGGGTTGGGGGATGCTTTTCGCCAACTCGATACAGGAGGTGATGGACTTTGCTTTGATCTCTCAGGCCGCCACCCTGGAAGCCCGTGTTCCCTTCCTGCACGTACTTGACGGCTTTCGCACTTCACATGAGGTGATGAAAATCCGGGAACTCTCTGACGAAGAGATTCGCGCGATGATCGACGATCAACTGGTGCAAGCTCATCGCCGACGCGCGCTCACACCCGATCGTCCGGTGATGCGCGGCACGGCCCAGAATCCCGACGTGTTCTTTCAATCGCGCGAGCGGGCCAATTCGCTCTACTCGGAAACCCCCGCGATCGTGGAGCGCGTCATGAACAAATTTGCTGCTCTCACCGGCCGGCAATATCACTTGTTTGATTATGTGGGCGCCCCGGACGCTGAGCGCGTCATTGTAGTGATGGGCTCTGCGTGCGAAACCGCCGAAGAAACCGTCGCGACCCTCTGCGCCCGCGGGGAGAAAGTCGGCCTCTTGAAAGTCCGCCTGTACCGGCCATTCTCAGTCGACAGTTTTGTCTCGGCCCTGCCCGTGTCCGTTCGAACTATCGCGGTGTTGGATCGAACAAAAGAACCCGGTGGCGCGGGCGAGCCGCTCTATCAGGACGTGGTGACGGCGTTCAGCGAAGCCATAGTGAAGGACGGCTCTCCTTTTCCGCGCATGCCGCGCATCATTGGCGGGCGCTATGGACTCGGTTCGAAAGAATTCACGCCAGCGATGGTCAAGTCGGTATTTGATGAAATGACAAAGCCGGCGCCAAAGAATCACTTCAGTGTCGGCATCGTCGATGACGTGACATTTACCAGCCTGCCTTTCGATCCCGAATTCACTACTGAGCCCGAAGGGCAAGTTCGCGCCTTGTTCTGGGGCCTGGGGGCCGACGGCACGGTGAGCGCGAACAAGAATTCAATCAAGATCATCGGCGAAGAGACGCCGAATTACGCGCAGGGCTACTTCGTTTACGATTCCAAGAAAGCGGGCGCGATGACCGTGTCGCACCTGCGCTTTGGATCGGAGCCAATCAAGAGCACCTATCTCATCCAGCGCGCCAGCTTCATCGCGGTCCATCAGTTCGACTTCCTTAACCGCTACCAGGTTCTGGACGCTGCCGAAGATGGCGCCACGCTGCTACTGAATAGCCCTTACGACGCCGGTGAAGTCTGGGCCAACCTGCCACGCTCGGTCCAGGAGGCGATCATCGCCAAACGGATTAAGGTCCACACCATCAATGCGTACGCCGTAGCTAAAGAGAATCAACTTGGCAATCGCACTAATACGATTATGCAGACGTGCTTCTTCGCCATCAGCGGCGTGCTGCCACGCGAAGAAGCAATCACAAAGATCAAGGAATCGATCCGCAAGACTTACGGTAGGCGTGGCGAACCCGTCGTGCGACAAAACTTCGCAGCCGTCGATGCCGCCCTCGCGCATTTGCATGAAGTGACGATACCGGCTGAGGCGTCCAGCACGGCTGACTTCCCACTCGCGGTCTCAGCGGCGGCACCCGAGTTTGTTCAGCACGTCACTGCTGAGATGATTGCCGGCCGCGGCGACCTGTTGCCGGTTAGCGCCTTCCCTCTGGATGGGACCTATCCGGTCGGCACGGCGCAGTGGGAGAAGCGCAACATCGCCCAGGAAGTTCCCGTGTGGGAAACTGACCTCTGCATCGAATGCGGCAAGTGCATGCTGGTTTGTCCGCACTCGACGATTCGCGCGAAAGTTTGTCATCAAAGCGAATTCGAAAACGCGCCCGACGGATTCAAGACAATGCCCGCCAAGTGGCGTGAGCTGCCCGATCAGCTCTACACGATTCAGGTGGCGGTCGAAGACTGCACCGGGTGTCAGCTTTGTGTTGAGGTTTGCCCGGCGAAAGACAAGAGCAACGTTTCCCGGAAAGCGCTAAACATGCAGCCGCAGCTACCTCTGCGCGACAGCGAGCGCGTGAATTGGGAATACTTCCTCACGCTCCCTGAGATTGCTCGCAACGGCGATCTTACTTTCAGCTCAGTTAAGAACGTTCAATTACTGCAACCGCTCTTTGAGTTCTCCGGCGCTTGCTCTGGTTGTGGAGAGACTCCTTACATCAAGCTGATGACTCAGCTTTTTGGCGATCGCACAATCATCGCGAACGCGACCGGTTGTTCAAGCATCTACGGCGGCAACCTGCCGACAACTCCTTACACGATCAATCGCGAAGGGCGCGGCCCGGCCTGGAGCAATTCGTTGTTCGAAGACAACGCTGAATTTGGACTCGGCATGCGGATGGCGCTCGACCATCAGGGCGCTTACGCCAGGAATCTGGTCGAACGAATGCGCGAATTCGTGGGCGACTCGCTGGCCGACAGCCTTCTTAATGGAGATCAAGAGGCGATCGCAGCGAACCGCGAATTGGTAGCTGAGTTGAAAGCCAAACTCAGCGGCCGTACTGAGCCTGAGGCGCGCGACCTGTTGAGCGTCGCCGACGCGCTCGTGAAAAAGAGCGTCTGGATCGTCGGTGGCGATGGTTGGGCTTACGACATCGGCTACGGCGGCTTGGATCATGTCCTGGCCAGCGGCCAGGACATAAACATCCTCGTACTCGATACTGAGGTCTATTCAAACACCGGCGGCCAGGCTTCGAAAGCAACCCCGATGGGCGCGGTGGCAAAATTCGCCTCCGGCGGCAAGCCGACGGCAAAGAAGGACTTGGGGATGACTGGAATGCGTTACGGCGATGTTTACGTCGCGCAGATAGCGATGGGCGCCAACGACACGCATACGGTAAAAGCTTTTCTCGAAGCTGAAGCGCACCCAGGGCCTTCGCTGATCATCGCCTACAGTCAGTGCATCGCGCACGGCATCGACATGGCGAAGGGCATGCATCAACAGAAGCTGGCGGTCGAGTCAGGTCACTGGCCGCTCTATCGCTTCAATCCGAAGCTCGCCAGCGAAGGCAAGAATCCATTTCAGCTTGATTCGCACGATCCGAAGATTCGACTCGAGGACTATATCTACACCGAAGGTCGTTACCGGATGTTGCTACAAAGCGATCCGGACGCGGCGAAGTTTCTCTTGGCACGAGCGCAGGAGTCAGTTGACCATCGCTGGCGGCAATACAAGCAACTTGCCGAAATGAAAGTATGAAGTTTCAGGTTTCGGGTTTGAGGTTTCAAGTTGCTGTCTTCAGAGCTGTCCGGAAACCAGATACGGATCGGACGCGAACCTGAAACTTGAAACCTGAAACTTGAAACTCGAGGATCTAACCATGAGTCTCACCACAAACTATCTGGGCCTGGTTTTGCGAAATCCGATTGTGGCTTCGTCTTCGCCGCTCTCGCATAGTGTGGACAGCATTCGGCGTTTGGAAGACGCGGGCGCGAGCGCGGTCGTGATGTACTCGCTGTTTGAAGAGCAGATCACCTTCGACAGCCTCTACGTAGATCATTATCTTCGCAGCGGCACTAACAGCTTTGCCGAGTCGCTCAGTTACTTTCCGGAGATGGATAAATACAATGTCTGGCCCGATGAGTATTTGAATTTGATCCGGCGCGCGAAGGAGTCGGTCGACATCCCCGTGATCGGCAGCCTGAACGGCGTGTCTGCCGGCGGCTGGATCAACTATGCCGGTCTGATCGAAGATGCCGGCGCCGACGCGCTGGAGTTGAATGTTTATTACGTTCCTGCCAACGTCGACTTGACGGGCCAGGAAGTGGAAGACATCTATTTAGAAATGCTCCGCAGCGTAAGGCGATCGGTGACGATCCCACTCGCGATGAAGCTCAGTCCATATTTCAGCTCTCTGGGAAACATCGCCAGGCGTATGGTCGGTGAAGGCGCCGACGGATTGGTCCTCTTCAATCGTTTCTATCAACCCGATCTGGATCTCGAAACGCTCCAGGTAGCGCCACGTCTGGTGTTCAGCAACTCGAACGAGTTGCGCCTGCCGCTACGTTGGGTGGCTATTTTGTACGGCCGTCTGCTCGCCGACCTGGCAATCACCACCGGCGTGCACACGTCAGAGGACGTGCTAAAGGGTCTGATGGCCGGCGCCAAGGTCACGATGATGGCTTCAGAACTGCTGCAGAGCGGGGTGCGCCGGATCAAAGAGATACTGGGAGAGATCGAGAGTTGGATGGACGAGCACGAGTACGCGTCGGTGGCTCAGATGATCGGCAGCATGAGCCAGCAGCACTGCGCCGAACCCGCCGCCTTTGAGCGCGCGAACTACATGAAGACGCTGGATGCCTACCGTCCAATTAATTGAGGGTTGAGGTTTCCCAGGGTCGAGGTTTCCCGGTTCTAAACTGCGTGCGAACGCAGAACCAATCCATTCGGATGATGATGATGGAGCACGAAACAGTCGGAGGCCTCTTGCGGGAGTTGCGTGCGTTAAGCTCGAACTACACCGTGCCTCCGGACGGCTGTATCAGCTACCAGACCCTCTATTACTTGCTCGAAGCATTCGAGAAGGACCTGCATCAGCACATTCACCTTGAGAACAACATTCTGTTTCCGCGCGCGATCGTGTTGGAAGGGAGCCGTTGATGCCCTTCGCGGTTGGACAAAAACTGGAAAGTGGTTTTCGCCGTCCGTTGGGTTTGCACAGCGACTGTCATCGTCGCATCGAACGCTTCCTTGAGGGGCTGATCGCTATTTCGGAAGAAGCGCGCGGAAACAAACTCAGTGATGTGCAGCGCCAGGAATTCGAGGTTGCTCTGCGTTATTTCCACGACGCCGCTTCCAAGCACGCACTTGACGAGGAAGAATCACTCTTTCCTCGCCTTAGGGGACGCCAGGATTCCGAGAGCCAGGCTGCCCTTCCATTGCTCGACAGTTTGCACGCCGATCACACGGAGGCGGAGATAAGACACCGAAGAGTAGATGAACTGGGACGCGCGTGGCTCGCAGATGAACGTCTCTCGCCCGACAACACCGGGATTCTTATCAGCCTGCTTAAAGATCTGCGAACAACCTACGAAAAGCACATCGCGGTTGAAGACAATGAGCTGTTTCCGATCGCGGTAAGAATTCTCGATCGGGCCGAGTTGAAAGTTATCGCCCAGGAGATGGCGGCCCGGCGCGGCCTCGTGATTTAGTAGGAGCACATCACAGTGATGAAGAGCTTCAGCGATCTGCTCATGCTGCATCAGGTGCTCGATGAATTATATCCGCTCCTTGATCAGGTCATTACCGAACAGGAAAGAGAGATCCTGTTTGCGTCTCAAGTTGCCGCTTGCCACGAGGATGGGAGCAGCTGGTTAGTCCCCTGCGAATCGACCCGCAGATCTTAAAGATCTCGTTGCGAAGACCAGATGGACAAGGTTGAAAAGATCACAGTTACCATGTTTTTACCTGAGATGGTCCAGCGTTATCCGACAACGCGCGCCGTGCTCGACCGTTACGGTTTGCACGGTTCCCAGGGAAAAGGATGCAGATGGGTCTGAGCAACACGAACATCTCGCACTACCGCATTCTTTCGAAGCTTGGTGCGGGCGGAATGGGTGAAGTGTATCTTGCACAGGACACAAAACTCGATCGCAAAGTCGCGCTGAAGGTTCTGCCGGCTGGTGTTGCGGCAGATCAGGACCGCATGCGACGCTTCATTCAGGAAGCGAAGACTGCTTCCGCATTGAACCACCCCAACATCATCACGATTCACGAGATTGATCTGACGGATTCAATTCACTTCATTGCCACAGAGTTCATCGACGGCGAGACGCTGCGCCAATACATGACAGGTGCGCTGATGTCCGTACGGGAAGCTTTGGATGTAGGGATTCAAGTGGCATCCGCACTCTCAGCGGCACACAAAGTAGGGATCATTCACCGTGACATCAAGCCTGAAAACATCATGATCCGTCGCGACGGCATCGTGAAAGTGTTGGATTTTGGCCTTGCCAAACTGCTTCGTTGGCGCAGGACGCTGACCGGTTACGCCGTTTCGAGCAGGAAGCGCGGGCGACGAGCGCGTTGAATCACCCGAATATCCTAACGGTCTACGACATCGGTGCGCACGACGGTGCGCCGTATATCGTCGCGGAACTGCTTGACGGCGAAGAACTGCGCGAACAACTGATTGCCGGGCCGCTGCTGGTACGCAGAGCGACTGATTACGCCTTGCAGATGGCGCGTGGACTGGCCGCCGCGCATGAGAAAGGGATCGTCCATCGCGATCTGAAACCGGAAAACCTGTTCGTCACCAAAGACGGGCGCGTCAAGATTCTTGATTTTGGTTTGGCGAAGTTGAAACCAGAGCGAAACCAGCCTGTCAGTTCCGAGATCGCCATGCAGAGACAGATCACCCATCCCGGCACGGTGCTGGGCACAGTTGGCTACATGTCGCCCGAGCAAGTGCGCGGGCAAGATGCGGATCATCGGGCGGACATCTTCAGCTTTGGGTTGATCTTCTACGAAATGCTGTCGGGCAGGCGAGCCTTTCAAGGCGAGTCGATGGCCGAGACGATGGCGGCGATTGTCAAAGAGGAGCCGCCCGACCTTATCGAGGCAAACGCCAAAGTGTCGCCGCAGCTTGAACGCCTGGTGCGGCGCTGTCTTGATAAGCGACCGGAGCGGCGGTTTCAATCAGCGAGCGATATAGGGTTTGCAATTGAAGCGATCTCTGCATCACCCGGCTCGCGCACCGATACCGCGATGGCGGACGTGAGCGAGACAGGCGGGACGCCATCGCGATGGGCTATAGCCGGAAGATACGAGCGGCTGATATGGGTTGCCGCCGTCGCTTTGCTCGCGATGACAGCACTGACGGTATCAGTGTTTTTCGTTCGCCATCCGGCGGACGAGGCGCGCTTGATTCGCTTCTCGGTTCCGCTGCCTCAGAAGGTGGACTACCTCCCAGTCCATGATCTCCGAAATACGATTGCCGTTTCGCCCGACGGCCGCCTCCTCGCGGTAGCCGTTGCCACAGAAGGTAAGACGCAGTTGTGGGTGCGCACGCTCAGCGAAAATACCGCGAAGCCGCTCGCAGGCACTGAAGGTGCGACGAATCCTTTCTGGTCGCCGGATAGCCGCTACCTCGGTTTTTCCGCCGAAGGAAAGCTGAAGAAGATAGAAGCGACCGGCGGTCCGCCGTAGGTTTTGTGCAATGCCTCGCAGTGGGGTAAATCCGCCACCTGGAGTCGTGATGGCGTCATCCTGTTCGCGTCCGGGACTGACGGCATCTTTCGGGTCTCTGCCGATGGAGGCGATCCGATACAAGTTACCAAACCTGACCGGTCCCGTAGTGAGGCTCACCAACTCTGGCCGTTTTTCCTACCCGATGGACGCCACTACCTCTTCTTGAGCGGAATCGGGTCGAAAGAAGGCGGGACGACGAACGATATTTACCTCGGGTCACTCGATTCGGCCGGGGCGACGCTCTTGATGCGCGGCGGTTCACGCATGGCCTACGCGCCGCCAGGATACTTGCTCTACGTACGCGACGGAACTCTGCTGGCTCATCCGTTTGATGCTCAAGCGCTGCGCTTCACATCCAATGCTATTCCGGTCGCCGAACAGCTTCGCTATTTCCAGCCTACCGGTATGGCGGACTATTCCGTCTCTGAGAATGGCGTGCTGGTTTACCAGGCTCTATCTACACGACGGCGGCTGGCGATGGTCAGTCGCACTGGCGTGGAGATTAGAGCGTTCGGCGCGACCGGAGACTATGAATTGCCGCGGTCCTCACCGGACGGCCAGCGGCTTGCCGTGAATTTGACAGATCCACGGACTGGGACCAATGACGTTTGGATTTACGAACTGTCGCGCGAAACTCCAACACGGTTCACCTTCGAGCCGGGAGTGGAAAACAACCCCATTTGGTCCCCTGATGGTCAGAAGATCGTTTTCGCCGCCGACCGCGGCACGCCGCCCGCTTTGGTGTTAAAGGCACTGAGTGATTCCGGACCGGGCGAGCAGCTGACCGAAACGCATGGCTGGGTCCAGGAGCCCTGCGATTGGTCGCCGGATGGCAAGTTCATCATCTACCGCGACGGACAGACGAACACCGGCGATGATTTGTGGCTCCTTCCCATGGTTGGCGAACGTAAGCCCACGGCGTATCTTCGCACGCGATTCAACGAAGGAGGCGCGCGCTTCTCGCCCGATGGCCGGTGGGTGGCCTATGTCTCTGACGAGTCGGGACGACCCGAAGTGTACGTTCAATCTTTTCAGGGCATGGCAGGAAAGACGAAAGTCTCGAACGGGGGCGGCGAGCTCCCGCAGTGGCGCCGTGACGGCAAGGAACTGTTCTATCTCTCTTCGGATAAGAAGCTGATGGCAGTGCCTGTGACGACTGCGGGCGGTTTTGAGGCCGGCAATCCTGCAGCGCTTTTCTCTTCCGGAACTGAGCTGACGGGCTTTGATGTATCAACTGAAGGGCAGCGGTTCTTTGTGATCGAAACCGCAGCCGAGCCGACCGTTTGGCCGATCAATGTTGTAGTGAACTGGACAGTTGGGTTGAAAACCTTGTGAGGCATTCTCGCCTTTGAAATCTGACAAGCACGCGACCGGTCAGTTGGGGTGCCGCGCGCAGCTGATCCGCGCCAGGCAAAGGAGACGAGAAATGAAAGGATTCGCTCTGGAGGAGAACACGTGGCAGGAACTCAGGGAGACCGCGCCGTGCGTAATGACTGTGACAACCGCATGCTCTTCGGGCTTGACGTCGCATTTCTCACCTCTGCGAAAAGCTGCGCAGTCGTTGGGCAAAATTTCGTTATCCCTTGACTGGTGCGAAAAAATCCTCATGTTCCCGCACGCTGACGGTCGCCTCTTCCAACGGGTCAGCGCCGCGTCAGTGCTTGCCACCAGAGGAGAATCGCTTCCTCGTCGTTCCGCTGATAATGTCAATCTATTTCTGTATTTCTCCGCCTGCTACGCAATGGCGGCGCCCGGAAGGCCTTAGAACTATCTTTGTCAAACTTCGCGTATCCGCAGCCGCCGGAGTCACAATTCATCCTCGGCACATTGATTGCTAACCACCCACAAAACCCCGAAAACGGGGGACCGTCAGTCTTAGGTTTTCTGCGCCAGCTCTCGGGTAGCCGAGTTTCTCGGCGAGAGACGAGCAGGAATTGCGGTAGCTCGCCTCCCGCCTTTTGAACCACAAGGAGAGGTCTTTGCACCTCTGTCACAACGATCATCCACCATTAACACTCAGGTAAGTTCAAAGCGGTGCTTCGCTCTCTCAAGGGAGGAGATTCCATGCCGGCAATGCCACGTTTTACCATCGCCATTCTTTCAGTTCTTTTCGTTTTCAGTTTCGCTTTCGCTCAAGGGCCGGCTCAAAGCACTGCCGGCCAGAGCGGCCCGACGATCACGGCGAGCGCTACCGGTGAGCGAGTGCGCATTACCGCGCCTTCTTCGGTCGTGCAGATGCATGTGGAAGTCTATGCCGCCAGTGGAGAGAAACTCTTCGACCAGGAGATCCGGGGCGGCAACGTCTTTGACTGGCACTTGCAGGACGGGCAGGCCCAGCGGCTGGCCCCAGGCGCCTACGTCTGCGTCGTCACGGCCAAGAGCGTCTCCGGCAAACTCACCCAGAAGATAGGCACCGTGACAGTTGAACAGAACTCAGTGAGCGTCCAAGCAGACTCACCGCAGCTATCAGTCCAGCAGACGCAGGCGATTGGCCCCGTGGAAGAAGACTCTTCCTGGACAATTCCCGGAAAGGACGAGCCGCAGACCACTACCGTGATCGCCAACGATGGCACCGACGGACAGATGATTAGAGGACGCGGCGCTTTGACCTTTCGCATCGGCGACTTCTTCTCCGGCATAGACACAGAGCAGATGCGCCTGACCGAAGAAGGCAATCTGGGTATTGGGACTTCAGAACCGAAAGCGAAGCTGGATGTGGCCGGCACGATTCGCGCCGAGCGCTTCCTGATCGCCAAACCAAAGCTCGCCGGCGGCGACAAGACCGCCTCGCTGGCGGCAGACTCCGGCGATTCGGCTCAGCCCCTGGCCACGGGCTCAGGCACGCAGAACCAAATCGCCAAGTGGGCCGACAATTCAGGCCTGCTCGGTAATTCAGGCATCACGGAAACGGCGGGCGGCAACGTCGGCATCGGAACGGCGAGTCCAGGGGCTCAGCTTGATGTTGTAAACCCAAGTTCGAGTAGCATACTTCGAATAAAATCTACTTCTGGCGGTGTAGCCGTCTTGCAGTTGGACGCCCCAAATACTTCATCATTCATTGATTTCAACAATGCTGGAGTAAACAAAGGGGAAATATTTTACTACCATCCAACCAACTACATGGCGTTCAATACAAATGGAAGTGAAAAGGTCAGAATAAATACGAACGGCAACGTCGGCATCGGGACGGCGAGTCCAGGAACAACGTTGCACGTCAAGGGTCCAGGAAACTACGAGGGTATTATTCGCGCAGATAGTAACGCGGTAGACACCTACACTGGATATGGTTGGTATGAAAACGGAACCAAAAAATGGAGCGTATACAACCATCCAACGATAGCAGACACCTTGCTGTTTGCGAATGCCTCTGGAGTGGATAAGGTTGCAATTGCTCAAAATGGAAACGTCGGCATCGGCACGACCAATCCAGGTGATACCCTGACCGTCAACGGAGATTCCACCATCGGTAAAGCTCAGTCTTCAGGGAGTACCACCTCCGCGGTCGCTTACGACGAAGGTTCTGGATTTGTCGGCTTCCAAAAGCGTGGAACGACTCGGGCGGGGAATATGGGCCTGGGGAACAACGCTTCCGAGGTTGCCTCGACGTCTGGGAACCTGGGCCTTTTTACGTATAACTCTGGATACCTGGCATTAGGTACCAACGACATCGAGCGCCTGCGGGTGGATACGAGCGGCAACGTCGGCATCGGGATTTCGGTGCCAAGCGCAAAACTCCAGGTGTCGCGCGGCAGCATCCGACTAGATGACAAATGGGGATTGGAGTTTGGCGGCGGAGCAGATTTAATTAGCGGAGGTAACGGTACTCATTTTCTCGACTTTTGGACCAATAATAATCGCAGGGTACTTATTGATAGTGCCGGCAACGTCGGCATCGGGATAGACCCCCCGGGGGCCAGGCTTCATGTAGATGGCGGGGGCATCTGCGTCGGGCCTTATTGTAATGACTTTGAGGGCAGGATAATCGCCAGCGGCAGCGGAGGGGAGTTCACATTCGTGGATCGGGGCGCAACCTCGTTTGTCGAGGCCCCGACAAGTGGCGAAAGATGGGGTTGGTACGGTAACGGTGGCAGAGCCAGGCTCTGGAGCGGTACAGACAAACTCTCGGTAGATCCTTCCGGCGTCCTGCGGGTGTTGGGAACCGTACAATCCAGCACTACCCCTGACATCGCCGAAACCATTGCCGCCGATACGTCCGTCACAGCCGCCGATGTGGTCTGCGCCGATCCGCTTCATCGTGAGCGCGCCGTTCGCTGCTCGAAGAATGACCGCGCCATTCTCGGCGTGATCTCAGACGGCACCGGCGGTTTTCTAATCAACTCGAACGCCAAGTCGACGGATGCGCCGCTGACGGGCATGCCTCTGGTACTCGCGGGCCGTGTGCCGGTAAGAGTCTCGCTCGAGAATGGCCCAATCCAGATCGGCGACTTCCTCGCGCCTTCATCCACTCCCGGCGTGGCGATGCGCGCCAGCGAACCTGGACCAACGATTGGCATTGCCCTCGAAGCCTTTAACCCAGAGACAAGAGAAGCGCGCGCCAAACCGCAAACCGGAACTGTGCTCTGCTTCATCAAGGCGGGACAAGCTGACATCAGTGCAACTCTGACGCGGATGAATCAGGATAATAAACGTTTACAGCAGCAGAACGCCGCGCTCAAGACTCGGCTCGACCGGCTCGAACAGGAGCAAAGCAAGGTTAAATCGCAGCAGACTAAGATCGATCTTCTTAAGAAACTTGTCTGCCTCGACCATCCCGGTGAACATATGTGTAAGCGAACGAATTTACGGTAGCAGTTGCTTTTGAAGGGAGAGAAAACTCTGAAGAGCCAACGAACTTGGAAGTCGTGGTTCTCCGATCACATAGCAACTTCGCGTTGATTTGAGAAGACTAAGTGACCGCCTAACCTTGACCTCGGACGTTAGAGTGAGAAAGCAGTTGAAGCTCATTCTCGTGGTACTCTTGTTTGCCCTGCTGTTTATTTACGAAGTCCTGCAGCGCTGCCTCGCCAAAGATCGTGCGGCGCGCTTCAACTCTGCCGCTGAGTTGCAACGTCAGTTGATTCCAGCGCTCAAAGACTGTTCCGTCGCTTGCCCCTCAGGCAGCCGCCGCGCTCGATGCTGATACCTTCATCTTGAATCGATAATCAGACGATACGAACCGAGGCTCGCCGGTTAATCCTGATCATTGATATGGTAGAAGTGGAACCGGACGCGCACGAGTGAGTTGGTTGATCGAATTCTGGCGACAAAGTAATGGGCGGCTAAGTTCGATCCTCACCCGCCCTCTGAATAATTCAAGCCCGTCGCGGCACAGGTAGCGAACGGGAGACTTCCGTGGCCCGCTCGCGGTTGGCAAATATCGAGTGCCGTTAGCAGTAGCAGTAGTAGTAATGCCACCAACACCCGTACGCATTGCAGAGAAGTTGGCGACAAATGCAGATCGAGCTGTAAGCCTGAACCTCGCCCAGGCTTTCGGCATTATCCACTTTGACCGCGTTCATTTCAGCAGTGCTCTTAGGGATTTCGACACCCGAGGCTTTCTTGCTCTCGGGAAACATCTTTGCCGCCGCATCGCCCGACATCGCATACTGCGAAAGCGCACTGTCGGGGACATCGTATACCTTCACTTTGTTGCCCTCTCCGGGCATTGTGGTCAAGATTGCCATTGTTATTCTCCTTCAGTGAAATGGACTGAGTATAGAGGAATGAAATACCCCCTCGTTTGCATAGCTAGTCCAACAGTCAGTGCCCGCCCGAAACCCAGGGCATCGAAGTTGCAGCAGATTACATTTCTGCTTACGAGCAATCTCTCCTGGCTCTGGATGAACGCTGAGAAAAGAAGCAACACATATGCCGAGGCCAGGTTACGCTCAATTGCCTTTAGAGCTGATCGCGAGATGGATCGAGTTGCGAAAACTTCACCAGGAATTTGCGTGAAAGCCCGCAATGTTGGGACTTTGCCCTGATTACGCTTCGACCGACCAGTCCTCGCTGGACGCCTGATTCCTTGCAATATCTTCCCAACACCGCGGTATGGTTCTTGCTCCCACTCCAAAAAGCACTTTACGCGCGTCCATATTTCCGGACGCCGTTTATCTTGATCGGTAATTGGAAGTAGTGGGGCTAAATGGTAGCCTCAATTCTAAAGGAGCATCGTCATGTTCGAATCCGCTGAACTCGGCCACAAGATCGACAAGCGAACATACGCTCGAGAGGAGCCCAAACTCCGGGCGGCACTGCTCGACGCGCAATTCGAACTGGCCCAGGCGGGCAGATTTCCGGTGCTGATTCTGATCGGTGGAGTGGACGGAGCCGGCAAGGGTGAGACGGTTAACCTGCTCAACGAATGGATGGATCCGCGCCACATTCAGACCCGAGCCTTCGGCGACGCCTCTGACGAAGAGTCGGAGCGCCCGCCGATGTGGCGCTTCTGGCGCGAACTTCCCCCCAGGGGAAAGATCGGCATCATGTTCGGCTCCTGGTATACCGCCCCAATTGTGAATCGAGTCATGGGACAGACCGATGACGAGGACCTGCAACATAGTCTGGATGAAATCGTGCGCTTCGAAAGAATGCTCCGCGACGAGGGAGTCTTGCTCCTCAAATTCTGGTTCCATCTCGGTAAGAAGCAACAGAAGCAGCGCCTGCAGGAGCTGGAGAAAGATCCGCGCACGCGTTGGCGCGTCACCAAGCTCGACTGGCAGCGCTTCAAGATCTACGATCGGTTTCGCGAAGTATCCGCGCATGCGTTGCGCGAAACCAGCACCGCCGATGCTCCGTGGACGGTGGTCGAAGGTTTGGACCCGCGCTATCGCAGCCTTACAGTTGGCAAGGTGCTCCTTGACGCAATGCGCGAGAGGCTTGCCGCGAATAATTCGAAGCAGGCGAGCGTGAAGGCGCCGCCGCTGCCCAAGACCGACAATCTCGGCTTGCTGCGCAACCTCGACCTGACGCAAGAACTCGCCAGACCAAAGTACAAGAAGGAACTGGAGAAATGGCAAGGGCGCCTCAATTTGCTTTCGCGGGAGAAGAAGTACTTCAAAAAGCGCTCTTTGGTCCTGGTGTTCGAGGGCTCGGATGCCGCCGGAAAGGGCGGGGCCATTCGCCGCATTACCGCAGCCATCGACGCGCGCCACTATCAGATCATTCCGGTTGCGGCTCCGACCGAGGAGGAGCGCGCCCAACCTTACCTGTGGCGTTTCTGGCGGCATGCGCCGCGCCGCGGTCGCATCACTATCTTCGATCGTTCGTGGTATGGACGGGTGCTGGTGGAGCGGGTCGAGGGCTTTTGCGATGTCGCTGACTGGATGCGCGCTTATAGCGAGATCAACGATTTCGAGGAACAGTTGGTGGACAACGGAGCGATCGTCTGCAAGTTCTGGCTCCAGACCAGCAGGGCCGAGCAACTCAAACGATTCAAGCTGCGCGAAAAGACCAGCTTCAAGCGTTTCAAGATCACGGAGGAAGACTGGCGCAACCGCGAGAAATGGAACGCTTACGAGCAGGCGGTGTGCGACATGATCGACCGCACCAGTACCGAGATTGCGCCGTGGTTTGTGATCGAGGCAGAAGACAAGTACTTTGGGCGAATCAAAATCCTCAGGACCATAGTCGAGCAGATGGGAAAGGTCCTGTAATGGCCGGGGCTGTGAGTATGCGATAACACTTATCAATCGCACCCGAAAACAGGGATAGCGCCGGCGTGCTCAAGCTGCCGGGAAGGAAGCCAGGCCGAACCAGAATCAGCGATGATCAGACTTACAATTGCCCTTACTTCTGCGGTCGCATTTACCTTGCTCTTACTGGCGAGCGGTTCGGCGCATGCACAGATAGCACAATCGCCACTCCCGAAACCAACAGGGTACGTAAACGATTATGCCGCGGTCGTGGACAGTGCCACGAAGGACCGTCTGGAGACCACGCTGGGTAACCTGGACAAACAGCAGAGCATACAGTTTGCGGTCGTGACCATAGACACGACGGGCGGTCAGGATATCTTCGATTACTCGCTGGCCGTGGCAAGAGGATGGGGAATCGGGTCAAAGGACACGAGCAAGCCGAGCCTGCTCCTGCTGGTCGCGATTAAAGACCGCAAGTATTTCACCCAGGTGAGCCGGCATTTGGAAGGCGATCTGCCGGACGGGCTTGTGGGCCAGATACAGCGCGAACAGCTCGTACCCGCATTCAAACGCGAACAGTATGGCGAGGGCTTATCTGATACCATCGAGACATACATTACGACGGTCGCAAAGAAAAACGGCTTCAGCACCGACAGCATCTTTGCGCCCGGCGAGACCGGCGCGCCGGTCCGTTCCAGAGGTGGAAACACGAGCTGGTGGGTATTGCCCTTTATCGTATTCGTCGTCATCGGGATCATCGGGATTCTCCGGCTGGTGAGCCGGGGCCGTGGAGATGGTCGCGGAGGTCGTGGCGGTGGCGGCTGGTTCAATTTGTTGTTGCTCGGCTTGCTGATGAACAGCGGTAGGGGATCAGGGTCGAGCGGCTGGGGCGGCGGCGGATTCGGCGGCGGCAGTTCAGGTGGAGGCGGCTTTGGCGGATTCGGCGGCGGTGGAGGTTTTGGCGGCGGCGGCGCGGGCGGCAGTTGGTAACCGCAACTGTCAACAACCCGGTGGATGGGCGTAGACTTTCCCGGCCTGACGCCGCACATCCGCGCCGCTTGCCAGTAGACTGAGAGTAGACTCAAGGAACGAAAGCAACGGAAAAGGAGAATGGTATGAAAAAGACAGGCCTGGTCGTTCTTGGCATCGTCATCCTGGTCGTCCTGATCATCGGTGTCAGCGCTTTCAGCACCTATAACACGCTCGTCACCAAGCGGCAGAACGTTGCTGCCCAATGGTCGCAAGTTGAGAACCAGATGCAGCGTCGCGCAGACCTAATCCCTAACATCGTCGGCACGGTAAAGGGAATCGCGGGGCTGGAGGAGAGAGTTTTCACTAAGGTCGCCGAAGCGCGGTCACAACTGCTTTCGACTATACAGAACCCGAACAGCACCACGGAAGACAAGATGGCCGCAGACAACAAGCTGAACCAGGCCCTCCGCGACGGCGGGTTGCTGGGCACGGGTGGGCGCTTCCTGTCGATCACCGAAAATTATCCCCAGTTGAAATCCAACGAAAGCTTCTTGAAATTGCAGGATGAATTGGCTGGCACGGAAAACCGACTGGCAACTGCGCGCCACGACTACACCGTGGCCGCGCAGGACTATAACACCACCCGCAGTCGCTTCCCCGCCGTGCTCATGGCCGGTTTGATGGGCTTTAAAGAACAACCGTACTTCCGGGCGGACGAGGGCGCGCGGCAAGCGCCAAAGGTTGACTTCAGTAAATAGGCCGCCGGCTAAAAGTAGAATCGGAGAATGAATGGTGAGTAAGACTGACTCAAACGCCCTTAAGCAGCTTGTCGACGATCTGCGCACTGCTCACGGCGAGAATCTCGCGTCGGTAGTCCTTTACGGATCGGCTGCGGCCGGCGATCACATCGAACTGCGCTCGGATCACAACCTCTTGATCGCGCTGAAGAGGATCACGTTGGAGGACCTGCGTCTCTCCCGGGCCCCGATGCAAGAGTGGCAGCGCCTCGGCCAGCCTATGCCTGTCTATTTTACGGTCGGGGAATTAAGCCGTGCGGCAGATGTATTTCCAATCGAGTTCCTGCAAATGGAGAAGGCGCGGAAGGTGCTGTACGGTCGTGATCCTTTCGAGTTCATAGAGGTCTCAACCGCGAACCTCCGGCATCAGACAGAATACGAACTACGGACCAGGTTGATTCAGCTTCGCCGTCGGTATCTTCCGGCGTCTGTCTCGGTTGAGAAATTATCGGCGCTGATGTGCGACAGCCTCGCCAGCTTCGCGGCTCTGTTCCGAGCGGTCCTGATATTGCGCGGACAGGAGCCGCCTGTTACCAAACCCGACACTGTGCGCGCAACTGTGCATTTGCTGGAACTGGACGCGTCACCATTCGAGCGCATCTTCGAGCTAAGGGGAAAAGGGGCATCGTCGCTTACGGAGACGGAAGCGAATGACGTGTTCGCTGCGTACATGGCGCAGATCGAGAACGTCATCGAAGTTGTCGACCGGATTGAGAGTAAATAAGAAATCAGTCTCCGCTCCTGACAATCAGCTTCGAATGCCCACACGGCGACCGAGCATCTCCTTTGCTCAACGGGCCGATGTAGATTCTTTTACAATTACTTTCGTGCCCGCGCGGAGTTCATCCGTGCCACGCGTTGCCACCACATCATTTTCCGCAAGATCGCCAAAGACTTCCACCAAGTCGCCCATCGACACACCCCGCTTCACATCAACCCATTCAATCACTCCGTTGCGAATACGGAGCACGAAGATTCTTTCGGTAGTTACCGCCACGGCTGAGGGTGGAACAAACAATGAAGGCTGTAGCCGCCTGGTTGGCCAGACAACCTCGGGAAACATTCCGGGCGCAAGCCGCGCAGAGTCGTTAATAACGTCCACTTCCACCGGCATGGTTCGCGTCTTCTCATCTAACGTATGACTGATGCGCGCAACCACACCTGAGAAAGTCTCGCCTGGATAAGCCGGGACCGTGAAGCTTATCCGATCGCTCTGCGTAATTCCGGCAACGTTGGCTTCCGGCACCGCGATGACTAGTCTTAATTTCGAGATCTGCTGAAGTCGCAGCATCGGTGCAGTACTTCCGCCTGACGATGGACCCACGAGACTGCCCTTATTGACGTTTCGTTCAGTGATGATCCCGTCAAAGGGCGCCTGTATACGCAAGTACGATTCGATGTCGCGCACTGATCGCTCAGAACTGACAGCCGCTTTCTCGTTTTGCGATTGCGATTGCACCACGGCCTGCGCGGCCTTTTCGTTCTCTTCCAGCAAACGAATGTGCGCCTTATCGGCCTCGACATTTTGCCGCGCGATATCGACGTCGTTTTCCGCGACTACGCCCGGAGTGGCTGACGCTGCTTTCAGTCTGCGATAGGTTCCTTCATCGGCGGCGAGCCTGGCTGCGGTTTCAGCTTTTTGTTCGCGGACGCTTCGCACCCGCGCTTCCATCTCCAGCCGTTGATCTTTCGCGCCGCCGACTCGCGCCTGAGCTTCGGCGGTGCGTGATAACAACTCCGGCGCGCTCATGCGAATCAGCACCTGGCCGCGCTTCACGACAGAGCCGCGATCGACGTTGATCGTTTCGACAAAACCCTGCACCTTGGCATAAATCGCGACGTCCTGATAGGCGCGAAGCTCGCCTGGAAGCTTGAGCTGTCGATCGACGTCCTTCGATACCACATGAGAAACCAGGACGGTCGGCGTCTGAGTTGCTTTGTCCGCAGTGCTGGCAGCGCCTCTTGTGCCGCCACCGCTTCTGAGGAGGAACCATGAAGCGATCAGGATGGCAGCAACCAAGATGCCTGCTACGATGATGATCGCGCTGAGCCTCATCCGTGGTTTGCGGCGCGCATCGACATCTTCATTTGTCCTGTTGGATTCAGCTATCACTTCCTCTTGGGCCATCGTGTTGCTCCAGACTATTGAGTTCAAGAACCTCGATCGTTTGTGTGCCAGGGTCGTCGTCGTGCCGTTAGGCACGGAATATTTATAGCTTCATCCTCGCTTTTGAATCCAAGCTCCGTAGGAGTGAAATGCATATGTCGCTCCTACGGAGCTACGGAAATCAGAGAGCTCGGCAAACTATAAACATGTCGCTCCTACGGAGCCGAAACCCAGCGGCGAACCACAACGGGCTTGGCTGAACGCGTCAAGACTTCTCGCCGGCTTCCTTTGGCGCCGGGTCGAGGTCGTCGGGATGTACAGACGCTGACGCTCGACTCGCTCGGCGCTGCACAACGGCGAAGGTCAACGGAAGAATCGTGAGCACGGCAATCGTTGACGCACTCAACCCTCCAATTACCGCGCGGCCCAGCGGCGCCGTTTGCTCCCCGCCTTCGCCGAGCGCAAGGGCCAGTGGGATCATGCCGGCGATCATTGCCAGGCTGGTCATAAGAATCGGACGCAGCCGGCTGCTGGCTCCCGCCACCGCTGCCTCATCCGCGGAGAGTCCGTCACGTCGAGCAGCTTCCGCAAATGTCACAAGCAATATGGCGTTCGCGACCGAGACGCCGATGGCCATGATCGCGCCCATGAATGATTGAACGTTCAGAGTCGTTCCGGTAATCCACAATGCCAGGGCCACGCCCGCAATCACCGCCGGCAGCGTCGCAATGGACACAAAAGCGACCCGCATTGACTGAAAATTTGCAGCCAGCATCAGAAAGATGACGACGATCGCAACGGCAATTCCGATCTCCAGACCAAAGAGTGTCTGCCTCATCGGAGGAATCTGACCGCGAATATTTACCGACACGCCGCGCGGTGGATCACCTGCGCGCTTGACGGCAGCTTCCAATTCCTGCGCGGCGCTGCCCAAATCTTTTCCCGCCGTGTTAGCCGTGATGGTAATCATACGCTGCTGGTTATATCGATCGTATTCGCCCGGCATATTTCCGTAGCTCACTTGCGCAACGTCACCAAGCATCGGGCGCGGTGCGCCATCAGGCATCACGGGTATGCTCTCAACAGCTTCGATGGAATTCATTTCTGACTGTGGGATTTCGACCTGCACCTGATAGGCGGTTCCGGTGCTTGTATCGAGCCAATAGTTCGGTTGCACGAAGCGGCTCGACGAAGTTGCCACCACCAGCGAGCGCCCCACTTGTTGAACCGTCACTCCGAGCTGTCCCGCACGTTGACGATCCACCTTGATGTCAACCGTGGGATAGTCCAACGGTTGTCCAAACTGAACGTCCCGCAGCGCGGAAATCTTCTCCATCTCAGCTTTTACCTTCTCGGCAAACGCGCGGTTAGCGGCGAGGTTGGGACCATTCATGCCAACCTCGATAGGCGTGGGCGCGCCGAAGTTCATTACCCGGCTAACGATATCGCCGGCCTCAAAAGAGATCGACGTACCAGGCAAAACGTTCGGCAGTTTTTTCCGGAGGCGTTCCTTGAACTCGGCAAGATGAATGTGAGAATCGGGCTTCAGGGCAACGAGCAGGACCGCTTCCTGCGGCCCGCTGGTCCACAGATGAATTGAGTTGATCGGATAGCTGGCCGGCTGGGCGCCGACAAAAGCGAGCGTAATCGCAATATTGTCCGGGCCGGCTTCGGCGCGAATGGCATCGAGCGCTTTGAGCGTAATATCTTCGGTTCGCTCGACGCGAGTACCCGTGGGCGCCCGCAAGCGAAGCTGAAGCTGGCCGGCATCAACGGTCGGGAAGATGTCTGTACCAAGCCGGCGACCGACCACAAAGATGCAAGCGCTAACGATAACCACGTAAAAGACCAGGATCTGCCAACGGAAATCCATCGCGCGCTTAACGCGGTGTCCGTAAGCCTGCTGCAGTTTGCTGAAACGTCCTTGATTGTTTTCGCTGTGTTGGTTCGTTCGCAGGAACCACGTCGAGAGCACCGGCACAAGTGTGTTCGCCAGAAGATATGAAGCCGCCATCGCAAACCCAACTGCGAGTGATAGCGGAACGAACAAAGAGCGAGCAACACCAGTCAGGAAAAACGAAGGGACAAACACCGCGAGGATGGAGAGCAGGGCCAGCAGTTGGGGCGTCAGCGTCTCGCGTACAGCCTCGAGAATTCCACGCGCATGTGGCTCGCCGCGGGCCAGATGCGTATGAATATTCTCGATGGCCACCGTCGCTTCATCAACCAGAATACCGATCGCGAGCGCAAATCCACCAAGAGTCATGATGTTAATCGTTTGTCCCGCCAACCACAGACCCACGAGCGCTCCCAACAGCGCGAAGGGAATGGTTACGACCACAATCAAAGCGCTCCGCAAGTCTCGAAGGAACAGCAGAACTACCAAGCCGGTCAGCAGCGCGCCCAACGCTCCTTCAATGACCAGTCCGCGGATAGCGTTCTTGACATAGGTTGACTGATCAAACTCGAAAGTGACCTTGATGTCATCCGGGACCAGCGCCTGCATCCGCGGCAACTCCGATTTCACACGATTGACGACGTCCAACGTGGATGCGTCCGCGCGCTTGGTGACCGGGATATAAACGGTCCTTCGTCCATTGACTAACGCGTACCCGGTTAGTATGTCGGTGCCGTTTTCGACTCTGCCCACGTCGCGGACGAAGACAGTCGGCCCTGAACCTGTGCGGATCGGCAAATCAGCCAACTCCTGAATCTGCGGCACCACTGAGTTGATGGGAGCGATGCGGTTAAAGTCGCCAATCCGCACGTTACCTGCCGGCAGAATGACATTGCCTGACGCGACCGCTCTAATTACCTCTTCGGGTGACATGTGGTAGGAGCGAAGTCGATCGGGATCGACGCGAATCACTACCGTTCGCTGGTTGCCCCCAAACGGCGGCGGCGCGGAAACGCCGGGCAGAGTGGCGAACATCGGCCTGACGCGAAACAGTGCGAGGTCCTGAATCTCACCAACGCTGCGCGTCTCGCTGGAGAATACAAGTTGGCCCACCGGAACGCTGCCAGCGTCGTAGCGCACGACAAACGGCGCGACAGTTCCCGGTGGCATGAACGCGCGCGCGCGTTCGACATACGAGACCGTCTGGGCCAACGCCTGGCTCATGTCAGTGCCTGGATGAAAGTAGAGCTTGACCAGGCCGACGTTTTGGATCGACTTGGATTCAACGTGCTCAATGCCGGTGATGTAGAGAAAGTGGTACTCGTAATAAGATACGAGATACCCCTCCATCTGCGCAGGATCCATCCCGCCATAGGGTTGCGCAACATAAATGACCGGGAGGTTGAGGTCTGGAAAAATATCCACAGACATCCGAACGTAGGCGAGAATGGAGCCGAGTGAGATGGCGATCACTGCGATGAGCACGCTGATCGGCCGTCGCATCGCTGCGTTAATAAGCCACATACTACTTACTGCTCCTTCAGGCCATCAGCGTTTCACGCGCTCAAGAAAAGGTTTGAGATCACCCTGAAGCTTTGCCGCCACAAGCAGCGCGCGCCAGACATTCAAGCGCGCCACACGATCGTCAATCTCAGCTTGCGCCAGCAGTCTTTGTGCATCGGCGACTTCGGTCACCGTTGCCAGGCCATACCTGTATCGTTCGACTGTAAGCATTTCTGCTTGTTGTGCTGCTTTCAATTCCGAGGGAGTCTCCTGTGCGATGCGCACCGCTCCATCAATCAGCGCCTGCGCACGAGCATATTGGCCCTTCAATGCTTGAATCGTCTGATCGTATCGTGCCTTCTCGACCGCTTCATTGCCTGCTTCGATGCGGCGACGTGCGCGAATAGAAAAAATATCAAACGCCGGAAAGGTCACTGTCATGCCGATTCCGTAGTTCGGGGTGTTCGGCAAAAGGCCATGCCATCCTCCCTCAAACAATCCGTTGGTCAGAGCGCCGGTTCCACGCCCACTCAGAGACGCTTGAAGATTAAATCGCGGAACGTAAGAGCGAGCGAGAACATGCTCGCGCGCGCGCACAGTGTCAATGGCGGATTTCTGCGCGATAGCCAGTGGATGAGAGTCAAATTTCGGAACCGGCGTCGTTATGTCTGTCGGAAACTCGAGCAGTGGATCCGAAACGATGGAAACTGGAGCGCCCGGTATGCCCAGCGCTTCGGCGAGCGCCGCGCGACTAATCTCCGCGAGTTGTTTCGCTCGCAGAAGCTGAGTCCTGGCGACTGACAACTCGGCATCCGCCCGCGCAGCTTCCGCGCCCGCCCGAAGTTGATTATTCACGAGCGCGTGGACCGCGTCGGCAAACGCTTGCGCCCGAAAAACATTTGCCTCGGCGGCGCGCACCGCCTGCTCGTTAGCCGCCAGCGCCATGAACGCGTCCGCCGCCGACGTGGCGACATCGAGTTCGGTTACGCCGATGTTCGCATTTGCCTGGTTCGTGATTGCGCGCGCCACATCGACCTGTGCTTTGCGCACGCCGAAATCGAATGGCTCCCACGAGAAGAGCGTTCCACCCGCGCTCCCAAAAGTGCTCTCCAATGATGTGGCGCCCAACACGGGCCCGGAAATACTCGGAATGATCGACTGGGGCAGCACTGCGCCGAACACGTTGTTTCTGGTCGCTCGATTTTCCTGGTACAGAAAATCAAGGCGCGGCAAATACGCGGTGCGCGCCAGATCAATGTTCGCCTTCGCGACGGCGGCTTGCGCCTGGGCTGTCTTAATAGCTGGATAGTTGGTGAGCGCTAACTCGACCGCCGCATCAAGCTTCAAAGGCTGCGGCGGATTTGCTGCTTGCGCGGAGGCGAGGCCGGTCCGTGCCAGGCAGATGAATGAGAAAACAAGGATTTGGGGGATCGCTTTGGGTCTCAATTAAAGGCTCCGGCGTCTTGCACCCGTTTTCGGTTCGGGCCGACTTTCACTTTTCTTCGAATAGCTCGCCTACAAGTTCTCTAACTTTTTCTTTCGCGGCCTTGAGAGCCTTCCGCCCGGCCGGCGTCGCCCGATACAAGCGACGCGCTTGCCGCCTGTCCCTCTTCTCCGTAGAACGCAAATATCCCTTGCGCTCGAGTCCATGAAGGATCGGATAAAGAGTTCCGGGACTGAGCTTGTAGCCGTGCCGCCCCAACTCCTCAATAATCCACAGTCCGAAGATCGGACCCTTCGAAGCGTGATACAGAATGTGCAGCCGGATCATTCCGGAATAGAGTTCTTTATCACTCATCACGCTCGCACTCTCAAACTACATTATCGGATTCCGACAACGATAAGCTCGTTTTTTGTCCTGGTCAAGTATCTACATCGCACTTATCTACATCGAACTTTAAGGCACGGGGCGGGCGACAACTCTGAATCCGAGATATGGCGTCTGGACTTCAGGTTGGAAATTTTCTCGATAGGGTATGTAGAGAACCGCGATGCTCGCGGTGTACCAGGAGCCGCCGCGGAGAACGCGTTCGCCTGGCGTTTCATCATGGTTGCGGTCGTCGTCATCAACATACGGGTGCTGGCGGTTGTAAGCGCGGTAGATGGACTGGGTCCACTCGGCTACGTTGCCGGTCATGTGATAGACACCGTAACGATTGGCCTGGTACTTTGATTTCGTCTCCTGGAGACCGACAACTGTAACCTCTGCTCCCGGATTCTTCTTCCAGTTATACAACCTTACTTCGTTATCGCTAATGTTCATGCCAAGTCCGTAATCGAAATTATCCGGTCCGCGCGCAGCCTTTTCCCATTCGGCTTCGGTGGGCAGCGCGAATATCCATTTCCCTGCCCCAACGCTCCTGGTCAGCCAATGGCAAAACGCATTTGCTTCTAACCAGTTTACCTGCACGACGGGCTGATCAGGCTCACCGAAGCGTTTGAAGTCGGCGTCAGTTGGTTTCAGCAGGGCAGTCGTGTGTGAAGTATTAGCAGCTTTCCACTTTCGTCCTGCTTCAGTCCAGTTTGCATCGTCAGAGTATCCGTGGGGGTCGATCAGAAATTCTCTGAATTCCGCGTTGGTGACTTCGAATGGGTTGATGAAGAAGCCGCCGAGCCAAACGTAATGCGGCTCTTGCACGCGCATGTGATCGCCAAAAAGAAAATGACCGCTGGGAATGAAAGCAAAGTTCGGCAAGTCTGGAAGCAGCCCGTGCGGAGAGCCTGTCAGAGGCGAACGGATCGTGACGGTAAACGTGCCTTCTTTATCGGGCCCGCCGCGATAACTAACAATCGGAAGCGGATAGAACAATGTCCTGGCAGCCTGGTCAACTTCTAAGAAGTAATTCCCTTTCGGCAGCCAGATGGTTTCGCCCCTTATGGGCGGCATCGCGACCGCGTCTTGGAGGTCCTTCCCTGCTTTGAAAAGAGTGACGTGCGCGCCAGGGACATTTGAGATTATGAGTTCCGTCTCTTCGCTGTCGAAGTGCAGACGCTCATGCCGCTCGTCGGACCGAAAGTAGAACAGCGAGGTCGTAGTGGCGATAATGATGAGCATTCCGGCTCCAGCCACATGTAGTTTCCTCATCTCGCCTCAATCTGTTGACGACGGTTGGAAGATAGCGGCGCTTCAGCAGCTTTTCACCCCGTTACGGGTGAGATGTCTATAGCACTGTAGGCCCCATCCACCCTCCGGCTCCGAACGAAGTTGATCCGAAACCACGCGTTCCGGTCTATAAATATCTCACTCCTACGGAGTGAAGAACTCTGCTTGCTGATCCATCAGATATCCTGCCGTCTCAGTAATCTTTGCGCGACGTATAATGGCGCAACAACCCAGAGGGAAAGCGCGACGAGCAACATCACAATGCTAAGACCTTCACCGCCCAGGAATCTCAAAAGCGCCGCGCCGCCGGCCCCAAAGATATCTTTGCCATTGAGCGTCATCAGGCTGGCGATGCGCACCATGTCAACAGGATTTCCAAACAGCGAGCCGAAGATGAACGCGTTGGCCGTCCGCTCCTTGAACAGAAACGTCAAGCCAATCACCAGCAGGTCATAGAAAAGCACAAAGAAAAACCAGACAAAGAGCGCAACTCCAAACGCTTTACTCTGGCGCCGGCAGAGTGCTGAGATGAAGGCTGACAAACTCAGAAAGACAAGCGCCAGCAGCAGAGAGAAGCCGACGAATGCGGGATAACGCCATCCGCCTTCAGGTCCAGCCTTCGCGGCAATGATGACACCGGCAAGGCCAAAGCCGACTAGCGTGGCGGTGAAAATCGAAGCGAACAGACCCAGGAATTTGCCGAGCAGGATCTCGCCGCGGGTTACGGGCTGAGAGAATAACAACTCGCTGGCACTTTTTTCGCTGGTAAAACTGAGCGTCCCCATCGTCAAAGCCACCAGCGGAACGATGTAGAGCACCATGTTTTCCCGCCTTCCAACTGATATGAATAAATGTGCAGGAACAGCCCGTCCGTGTACTGGTTCGAATAGAAACTCATGTTCCAGAGCGGGAAGAAGTAGGACGGGATCAGTACCACGACCGCGACGACGATGAGAATGCGGCTCTTCAACGTGAGCGGCAGCTCGAAGAAAGTTGTTTCTCTATCAAGAAAGTTACTCATGTTAGGACTGCTCCTCCTCCGGAATGTCAGAACCGCCTGCGGTAGCGGGCGGGTGTCAGCGCTGGTACCCGCCCGCTACCGCAGGCGGTTCTGACAACTCCCTCGGTCTAAAAACTACTTTGGCTTGACCAACAAATACCCTTGCATCTCCTGATGGAGCGCCGAGCAGAAGTTGGTGCAGTAATAAGGGAAGACGCCCGTCTTATCGGCCACAAAGTCGATAATCTTCATCTCGCCTGGATCAACCACGACGTTCAGGTTGTACTCGCCGAGTCCGAAACCGTGCAGCTCATCAGTCGTCTGCTCGATATTGGTCAGGTAGATGGTCACATGGTCGCCTTGCGTTACTTCGATCTTGTTGGGTTCGAAGCTGCTGCGAGCGGCGGTCATCTTCACCACGACATTGTTACCGTTGCGGGTGACTCCGGTATCCTTCACATCCCAAACGGCATTGACATTCTTCATTTCCTCCTTGGGATAGACCTCGATCGGTTTGAGCTTATCGACCTTAATCATCTGCGCGTAATGCGGCTCCGGCTCAGTGAAGGCGTCGTAGAGGATCTTCATTTTGTCGCCGCTGATGCTGATGAGCTGCGAGCTTTCCGGCTGCGAGGGCCCGACGGTCATATGGCGGCCATGTGAAAGCTTGTTGAGAGCCACCAGATATTTTCCGTCCGGGTGCATGGTGTCGCCTCCGGCAACGGACAGGTGTCCGATGTTGTAGCTGATCGGAATCTTATCCACAACTTCCCAGGTCTCGAGTTTCCATTTGGCCACGGCGCTTTCGACGAAGAGGCTGGTATAAGCGTAGCCCTGATCGTCAAATTGCGTATGCAGCGGTCCGAGTCCAACGTTAACTTCGGCATCTTTCACATGGTCGTAGTTGATGACCGGAATGCCGTCCTCGTCGCCGGTAAAGTCCTTGTTTTGAATCGCCGTCAAAACCTTCTCCATGTTAAAGACCGTCGTGATGGATTGCAGTTTCCCGCTGGCGATGACGTACTTACCATCGGGACTGACATCAACGCCGTGCGGGCTCTTGCTGGCAGGAATCAGATAGACGACCCCCGGCGCCTCCTTTGGATCGATGACCTGGACGCCGCCGATCATCTTGAACTTGCCGCCCTTGATTGCCTGCTCCGCGGCTTTCCAGTTCACCGCGACTACATAGTCGCGGTCTTTCTGGGTCGAGGTGACTTCGAGTTTCCCAGTGGCGCGTTCCGAGTTATAGCAAGTCCAGAAGGCCCAGCCTTCGCTGGCGCCCTTCCCCGTAGAGCCAAGATCGAAGTCGAAAGGCGGCATCAAAATTTGCCAGCCGGTGGTCATCTCGCCTGACTGAGGATTGATGGCGATTCCAGCCACGACGCCGTTGTATTTCGTGGCGTAATTCTCAATCGGCTCATACGTGCCTTTCGGCAGCGGCACTGAGAAGCGCGAAGCGGCCAGCACGTACTCGCTGTTTGGAGTTACGAAGGCGCCGCCGTGAAAGCCTGAGATATTCGGCACCGGACCAAGAATCTGCCTGGTCTTAAAGTCGCGCAGATCGATTCGCGCCATGCGGTTGTTAGCATTGTCGTTGACGAAGAGCCAGCGCCCGTCATAATCGCCTTTGGTCTGGCTGAGCGCTGGGTGATGCACGTCGCCCCAAGTGTACGCCCCCAGCATCTCCTTCGTATCTTTATCGAAACCGTAGCCCGTCGCGGGGTACGGCGCGAACACGGGGATGGTTGAAATGTGCCTCATTGAAGGGACTCCGGCAACATAGACATTGCCGGAATGTTTACCTGAGTAGAACATGTAGTATTCATCCGTATCGCCGGGCGCGACGTAAGTCGCAATGGCTGCTTCGGCCACGTCGCCACGCTCCGTTTTGGATGTTTTCGAGCAACTGACGAGAATGCCCGCTACTACCAGAGCGCAAAGCACCCCCAGACCGAACCATGTCAGTTTCGTATGATTGCCTTTCATGTTTGCTTCTCCTTTCGAGAAAAACTGCTTGCAAGAGCGCCATCGTTAGTCGCTCTTCCAACGATTAGCAGAGCTATGAACGGTACTAAGTTGAACACCAGGATGAATATCTTGAGCAGCATCATTCCGGCGAAGTTGAGGAAGTCAAACTGCGCGGCTGACAGACGAAACCATCTGCCCCATGACCGTTGTAGCCACTCGTGCATCAGCACGAAAAGCAGAAACCACGCCAACAGCAGTCCGTAGTTGATGATCGAACACCATAGAAGTGCACGACGTGCTTCCTTAATGTTCATAACGATTCCTCCCATAACGCGATTGTGGCACGCGCATCTTGCGCGTGATCTCACGGGCGGGACGCCCGTGCCACTTCAAATTGATTCGTCCGCGGTTGCACATGACCAAATAATCATTTCTTCGGAGGCTGAGGCGTTGCCTTGTTCAACGCTTGATTCGCGGCCTGCGCTTGTTGATCCATCTTCTTTTGGTAAGCGCTCTTTAACTTCTCAACCACCTCCCGCTTCTCGTCATCGGTCAACTGGATCTGCGTTGATAAAACGACCGCCATCGTGCCCGTAGGTTTAGCCAGGAAATCTTCCAGCGTCTTTCCGAAACGGCTCTGAACATCCGAAACCGCGAACGACAGATCAGGACCGATGTCTGACGCTGACTTGATGTCGAACGCGCTGATCGAGTGGCAGGCGAAACAGCCCTTCTTCACGAAGAATGCCTAAGTCTCCGCTGTCCGCGGTCGGCGTCTGGATGGCGACGGAGAGGCGCAAACAGAATCTCGTGTTTCTGATTGTCGTGGCGGCAATCCTGATCCTGACGATCATCGGCACTTACCTGCGCGGGCCCTACTGGAATTTCTACTGGCCCTGGCAGAGCTGGCCCACGATGCCCCGAAAATTCTAACGAGAGGTTGTGCAGCTCCGTAGGAGCGTGATGTTTATAGACCTGAGTGAAGTTAAATTGCTAAACGTTAAGCAAGAGCTGCTCCAAACAAAACCGGAGGTTTACAGGGAATTAAGACTTTAGAACCCTTGGAGGATGAAAGCAGTGACTTAGGTCACGGCGTAGAACCCGTTAAGGGGCCGCACGATCAATAGCCGAGTTGATATTCTGTTTGTTGGGACACATTGTGGGGGAAGACTGGCAAGTGCAGGTACTGCGGAAACTTACGCACGACCTGCGAAGTTTTGAGCAACACCAATAAGACCCCATAACTTCTTGCCCGTATCCGTGATAATGTCTGCTGGGCAAGTTGGTAGCAGAAAGACTCTAACTTACAGGCTTTGTTCCTCGGTTCAGCGCGGCTGAATATGATTTCAACTGAATCAAAGCGACTCGGAGAGAACTAGATGGCAAAGACTTCCAAACCTCTCGTGCTGGACCTAAGCGATGTCGGCGCGGACGACGTGCAGCTTGTCGGCGGCAAGTGTGCGAGTCTTGGTGAACTACTTCGCGCGCTGGCGGCGCGTGGCGTTCGTGCGGTTGATGGTTTTGCGGCCACCAGTGAAGCCTATCGCCGGCTGCTGGAAACGAACGGCCTCCGGGGACGTCTGCGCGAATTACTGAGCGGACTCGACTACAATGACATGAAGGCGCTGAACGCGGTGGGCCGTCAAGCGCGAGCGCTGATGCTTGACACGCCGCTGCCTGAACCAGTGAACGAGGCCATCCTCGACGGGTTCCGGCGCTTGTGCATTCGTCTTGGTCGCACGCCTGAGGTCGCGGTGCGATCGTCCGCGACTGCCGAAGACCTGCCTGATGCTTCCTTTGCCGGACAACAAGACACAATCCTGAACGTCCGCGGCGACGATCGACTGATTGACGCCTGTCACCGCTGCTTTGCCTCTCTCTGGACAGATCGCGCCATTTCGTATCGCGCGGCGCGCGGCTTTGATCACTTTGACGTCTCGCTGGCGATCGGCGTGCAGCCGATGGTGCGTTCGGACCAGGCCTGCTCTGGTGTGATGTTCACGCTCGACACCGAATCAGGGTTTCGTGATGCTGTGGTCATTAACGCGGCCTGGGGTCTGGGCGAAGCGATTGTGCAAGGGATGGCAACACCTGACGAGTGGGTGGTTTTCAAGCCGACTTTGCTGACAGGCGCGCGTCCGATCGTCAGTCGCCGTCTCGGCAGCAAAGAAGTAAAGATGGTTTACGGTCTTGACGGTCGCGGTACGCGCACACGCGCTGTAGTGGAAGCACAACGAGGCCGCTTTTGCCTCAGTGACTACGAAGTTTTGCAACTGGCGAACTGGGCCTGCATCATCGAAGCGCACTATTCTGAGCGCGCCGGGCGCCAGACACCAATGGACATCGAATGGGCCAAGGATGGTTACACTGGTGAACTTCATGTCTTACAGGCGAGGCCCGAAACGGTTCACGCAACGAACCGCGAAAACTACATCGAGACTTACAAGCTAACGGGCGACCACGGCGCGCCCCTGGTCTCGGGAATTGCTGTCGGGGAAAGGATCGGACAGGGCCAGGTACATGTGCTCGCTGATCCGGACCACCTCGCGGAGTTCAAGGGCGGCGACGTGCTGGTTACCTCGATGACCGATCCCGCCTGGGAGCCGATCATGAAAAAGGCTGCGGCGATAGTCACTGAGCACGGCGGGCGCACGTGTCACAGCGCCATCATCAGCCGTGAGCTTGGCCTGCCTTGCATTGTTGGCACGGGTAACGCAACCCAGGTACTGCAAACCGGAACTACGGTGACAGTTTCCTGTGCGGAAGGCGCGCACGGAAATATCTACGAAGGTCCGATCGATTTTATCGTCGAACGGCGTGCCGTGGTTGAAGAGCAACGACCGCGAACGCAGGTGATGATGAATGTCGGCGATCCGGATCATGCTTTTGCAGTTGCAGCTCTGCCGAACGACGGCGTCGGGCTGGCCCGCCTGGAGTTCATCATCAACAATCACATCGGCATTCACCCGATGGCACTGGTTAAATATCCGCACTTGCAGAACCCCGAGGTGGTGCGCGAGATCGAGCGCCGCATCGGCGAAGAAGATCCACGCGAGTTCTTCGTGCGTCGCCTGGCTGAGGGCATCGCTCGCATCGCTGCGGCGTTCTATCCGAAGCCCGTAATTGTGCGCATGTCGGATTTCAAGTCGAACGAATATGCCATGCTCATAGGCGGACAGGAGTTTGAGCCCACCGAGGAGAATCCGATGCTCGGCTTTCGCGGCGCGTCGCGCTATTACGACGAGCGTTATCGCGAAGGCTTTCATCTGGAATGCCTCGCGCTCGAGCGGGTACGCGACGAGATGGGTCTGGTCAACGTCAAGGCGATGATTCCGTTCTGCCGCACCGTCGAGGAAGCGGAGCGAGTCATCGCGCTGATGGCCGAGTTAGGCTTGAAACAGGGCGAGCACGAATTGGAGATCTACGCGATGTGTGAACTGCCTTCCAACGTTGTTTTGGCGGATGAGTTCCTGCAGGTCTTTGATGGGTATTCAATCGGGTCGAATGATCTGACGCAGCTAACGCTCGGCCTCGATCGCGATTCTGAAATGGTGGCCCATCTCTTCGACGAGCGCAACGGCGCGGTTGAAAAGATGGTCGAAATGGTCATTGACGCGGCCCACCGTAATGGCAAGAAGATTGGCATCTGCGGGCAGGCGCCTTCGGATTATCCGGAATTCGCGCGCTTCCTTGTGGAAAAAGGCATCACCTCAATCTCGCTCAACCCCGATACTGTCATCCAAACCACTCACTTGATATTGGAAACCGAAGCCGCGCTCGACTCCGCAGCCAACCGCCAACCGCACAAAGACTCGCAGCCCGCGGCGGTTTCCGACTAGGACCCTGCCCGCCTTGATAAATTGAAAGATTGCCCCTGCATTGCGCGCGCTCGCGAGTTTGCGCGCCTTTGTCTTGGTTTGTTTCTGCGAAATCGCAGGAACTGTCCTTGAGTCTTACCTGGCTCTGAAACAGGACTACAGAGCCTTCTCTGATCTTCTTGCAGTAAACCAATCAAAAAAGCCTTGACAACATGTTCCGGTCTGGATAAGAATTAGCCAAGCGTCTAATTAGACATCTACTGAACAACGATCACATGGATATCGTATTCAAAGCGCTCTCTGATCCGACTCGGCGGGAAATAATGCGGCTTCTAAGCCAGGGCGAGAAAACCGCGGGCGAGCTCGCGAGCAAGTTCGACATGACGAAGCCTTCGATGTCTCATCATTTTGCCGTACTTAAGGATGCCGAGTTGGTCAGCAGCCGCCGGGACGGGCAGCAAATCTGGTATAGCCTCAACACCACGGTGGCCCAGGACGCAATCGCGTGGGTGATGGATCTGGTGGAGCGCTCGCCCAGGAAACGGAGCAAACGTAAATGAAACGAAATTATCACTTTCTGATCGCGGCGGCGGTGATCGTGGCAACGTTAGTCGTGACCGTGGTGCTTTACCCTCATTTGCCGGATCAGATTCCGGAGCACTGGAATTTCAAGGGAGAAATTGATCATTACGGCAGCAGACAAAGCATCTTCATGCTACCGGGCATCATGGCCGCGGCGCTGTTGTTGTTCGCGGTGCTGCCATGGCTTTCACCGAAGCGATTCGAGGTGGACACATTTCGCTCAACCTATCTTTACCTCATGATCCTGGTGCTTGCGCTGATTGCGTACTTACATGCGTTGATTCTCTGGGCCGCTTTCTCCAGGCCTCTCAATATGCCTCGTTCTCTTATGGGGGCGTTATTTTTATTCCTGATTCTGATGGGAAATGTTCTTGGCAAGGTGAAGCGAAATTTCTATATCGGCATGCGCACTCCGTGGACTCTGGCCAGTGAAAAGGTGTGGTACGCAACACACCGGTTTGCCGCGAAGGCCTTCGTGGCCGCCGGATTTCTTGGTCTGCTTTCCGTGATTTTCAGCGCGCCCCCGGTAATCGAATTCTCAATTCTAATTGCCGCGGCGCTGGCGTCCGTCATCTATTCGCTGGTGTACTACAAACGCCTGGAACGATTAGGTGAATTGTGAATCGGGTTATCGTACTCGGCTACACGCTGCGCCGATCCGAAACGTGTGTCCGAGTTTCGAGTCTCAGTTATAAGGAGTGAACCGATGAGGCGATTAACTTTCCTGCTCATTTTCATCTTGTGCAGCGCGCCAACCTTTGGCCAAAAGACGGCGACGAATTACGAAGCACAGGCACGCTCAATCGTTAACGACCTGGCCGCGCGCCGTTTTGAACAAGTCGTGGCGCATTTCAGCCCGGACATAGCGAAGGTGCTCGATGCACCGGCCCTGGCCGCAGCCTGGGACGGCGTCATCGGGCAGTACGGCGCTTTCGGATCAATCGAGCGCGTGGAGCAAGAAGAGAAAGGCGGTCTGCAGGTGGTCCACCTGACGACTGCTTTTGCGCGCGGAAAGCTCATGCTGACGATGGTATTTGACTCAAACGGGCGCGTGGTTTCGTTTACTGCGACGCCACCGGAAGCCCGCGAGAGTTGGAAGCCTCCGGAATACGCAAAGCCCGATTCGTTCACCGAGCGTGCGGTTACCATAACGACCGGCTTGTGGCAACTTCCCGGCACGCTCACGATTCCTTCGGGCGCCGGTCCATTTCCAGGTGTTGTGCTAGTGCACGGCTCGGGCCCCAACGATCAGGACGAGAGCATCGGTCCAAACAAAACATTTAAGGATCTGGCTTGGGGTCTTGCCAGCCGGGGTGTTGCCGTCCTCCGTTACGAAAAGCGCACCCACAAGTACGGCGCGAAGAGCAGCGCCGATCCGGCGACCATCACCGTCGCGGATGAAACCATCGACGACGCTCGTTCAGCCGTGGCTCTGTTGGCCGCAACTCAGGGGATAGATCCAAAGCGTATCTGCGTTCTCGGTCATAGTCTTGGCGGCTACATAGCACCGCGGATCGCTACGGGTAACACAAAGATAGCCGGGCTGGTTTTGATGGCAGGCAACACTCGGCCGGTGGAAGATCTGGTGGTCGAGCAGATTCGCTATGGTGTTTCACTCAGCGGCAAAGTAACGCCGGAAGGAGAAAAGCAGATCGAAGCGGCCGAAAAAGAGATGGGTGAATGGCGCAATCCGGATCTGAAACCGGGCATGACCGTCCATCTGCTGGGCTCTCCGGTTCCGGCTTCCTACGTCCTCGACTTGCGCGGCTACAAGCCGGGCGAGACTGCCGCGATGTTGAAGATTCCAATTCTCGTGTTGCAAGGCGAGCGGGACATTCAGGTGCGAACGGCGGATTTTGAAGGTTGGAAAAAGGCACTCTCCGGTCATGCGAATGCAACCTTCAAACTCTACCCCGCGCTTAATCATCTCTTCATGCCGGGCACTGGCCCATCTTCCGGCGCCGAATACCAGAAACCAAACCATGTCCCAAAAGAAGTGATCGACGATATCGCTGCATGGCTCGTCACTAACACAATGATGAAATAATTCTTTATCCAGGTTGTGAACGCGTTAATCGTCGCCTTTGGGGAGCGTTGAGCTGTTTTGCAGTCTGAAGTGTTAAGCAAACATACCGGAAGGAAGAATCTCCCTCGA
Organism: Pyrinomonadaceae bacterium; assembly: GCA_041497335.1. Classification (GTDB taxonomy): domain Bacteria; phylum Acidobacteriota; class Blastocatellia; order Pyrinomonadales; family Pyrinomonadaceae; genus UBA11740. Next base: position 112,810 of record JBGQGG010000012.1, read on the forward strand.
GGAGCTAAACAGGTAGGGAGATTAAGGTTCAGCGCGCAGGAAAAATTACCATCCGACTGCGTGACCCAGGACCACCGCGAATACAGTCATGGCACCGAAGCCAAGTTCGCGCAGCCCGAGCCCTTTCGCCGTCACTCGCTCGCCGGATTTTAAGAAACTAATCACGGCGCGCAGGAGCAGGATCACCAACGCGGCAACTGCGAGAAGCGGCACTACTCCCGCACGCGCAAGCCCAAACACTATTAGTATCGCCAGCAGGTGCGCGATGATCACTACGCGCGGTGATGCCGGCTTGCGATGGAGGAGCCTGAGCCGAGCGCGCAGATATAGAATCGTCGGGACTGTGCGCGCCGCTAATATGACCCACAGTCCGAATGCCATCGGACGCGGCCAACCACCGGCTATTACAATAGCGGTAACCACCGCGCCGATTGAAATCGATCCGGCCAGTTCAGCCATCAACGCGCGACTGCGGCCAACCGAGTCGTAGAGCAACTGCACCGACGCGATCGGTGTCGCAAATAGCAGCGGCAGCAGAAAACCTACACCGGCGGTCTTGATGGCGACGGCGAGACCGAGCGTTGCGATGCAGACATAGAATATGGCAAATCGTTCCGCCAGTTTCGTACGTGAAGATCGCCGGCGGCGACGCAAGTCCCCGATCGCCAACTTGAAAGGACGCCGCGCCAGAAAGGCTCCCATCGCGGCAACAGAAAGGCACACCCCCGCGGGCGATGGCGCCAGCAGCAGCCCGAGTACGATAGGCTCGAACAAAAGGCCCCACCCACCATGTTCCACGGGCAAGGCAACGGGCCTGATCCGAATACCACGGCTCGAAGCTTTGAGATGGCTGGCAGCTATCAATTCACCTCCAAAAACGCATTAGTCGCCCGCTCCATCACGGAATCGCGGTGGCAAATTCTTCAACTCGTCACGTATTTGCACTCCGAGCGTGGTCTGCTCTTCTGGTTCGAGAAATTTCGCCGGCAAGCGATAAACGAGATCTTCTTCCAACTTGTTATGAGCTTCGAGCCGATTGCGGAGTGTCGCTATCATTTGCTGCACGCATTCGATCTCACTCGTACTATCACCTCCAGCGGTAGTTGGACGATCGCGCATAACCTTAATTGCGTCCGCCAACTCGTGCATGAAAAAGTCATGGTCACGGTGGAGTTGCGCGATTGCCTCACGCGCTTCTGCCGTAGCAGGAGTCTCGTCTGCGCGCTCACCAGTGTCAGCGTGCAAAGCCTTGAGTATGGCGGGAAACAGATGCAGGTGTTCGCCGCGAATGTGCATGGCCAGGCGCGCCCAGAAGAGATCGAGACGCGCGAACGCCGTCGCGGCGTCGCCTTCGTCAAGCGCTGCCAGAAGCGCGCTCAGCAGTTTGTCCAGCGCCTCATGATCCTCGGCGAGCAGTCCTTCCGCGCTTGGTGGTTTTTCCGGTGATGGCACGTCGCTAATACACTAAACCATCCGCCACGATATTGCTCACCGCGACGGTAGTGATGTCCTAATTTACTTAACAGGCGTTCAGAGTACCGACTTCAGTCGGGCTTTTGCTGGGCGGGAAAAAACCCAACTAAAGTTGGTACTCTAAACACCCGTGAGATTAGGACACTACTCACCGCGACGCCTCAAGCTTTTGCAAAATGTCCTTCCGACGAGCGCGCATTTCTTCGCCCAACGCCTGAATCTCGCTGGCGGGCAAGACCTCCGCCGCAATTGGAAAGACGAAGTTGTTTTCGAGCATTATGTGCGGGCGATAAAGTGTCGTGAGTTCTGTCACCACTTCGCTGAAGCGATCTAAGTCCTTCGCATCAGCCGAGCCATCGCGAGGAAGGTATCCGACCAACTCGTCAAATTCTGTGTGCAACTGTTCCGCCGTACGGTGCTGCGACTCAAGCTCGGTCATCGCCGCGAGCGCATCTTGCCCGGCAGTTCCCCCTCGCTCGCGCAGACGCGGAAAGAGCGAAACTTCCTCATCCTCAGTGTGCTTGACACCCGGAATAGCAAAGTGCGCGCACGCGCCGTCTATCGCCGCGAACACACGAGGCAGCGATCGGGTATCGCCTGCGCGCAGGATTTCTCCAGCCCGTTCGAGCGCACTCAACTGCGCTTCGATCCGCTCGTGGCAATGCACCAACAGTCCGAGCGGATTCGTAAAGTCCGGGATATGCGGTTGATTCATAGTTAACATGCTGCTGATAGTCACCATTTCATTGAGTCCTTTCAAATTGCGATTCCATAGAGTCGTAGGCTCTTGATGTCTGATTTTGGCTCTTCGCTTGAGTCATCATCTCTCTTACCGCGCGGACGCGAAATGACTTATGTCACACTTGGGACGCGCATAAACTTGTGCGCTGGGACTCGGGAGCTTGAATAAAGGCGCAGAAGGGCGTGATGATGTCTTCCCATGACCCTCGATAAGATTGCCACTCTCAAGCGCACCAGGCTTTTCGAAGAACTGGATGAGAACACGCTGTGCGTGCTGGCTGAGCGCGCCTTTGAGCGACGGTTTCAAAAAGATGAAGTGCTATTCGTTGCCGGTGAAGAAGCGCATGGGCTCTACGTCATCGTCGAAGGGGCCGTGCGCGCTTTTCGTGTAAGTCTGGATGGCCGAGAACAGGTCATTCATGTCGAGCGCGCCGGCGCGACTATTGCCGAGGTGCCGGTCTTCGATGACGGCACTTATCCGTCGACTGCGGCGGCCGAAGAAGACACGACTGTGCTCTTCATTGATAAGCGCGACGTGCAGCATCTCTGTCTGGAACACCCGAAGATCACTCTCGCCGCGCTAAAAGTCCTGGCCGGACGGCTGAGGCGCTGCGCAGAGCTTGTCGAAGCTCTCTCGCTACGCGAAGTTGGCCAGCGGCTGGCGCGCTTTCTACTGGCGGAAGCACGTAGGAGCGGCGCGCCGGCCGAGAATGGCATCAGCATCAATCTCAGTCAGACCAACCAGCAGATCGCCGCGCGGATTGGCTCGGTGCGAGAGGTCGTGTCTCGCGCCTTCACGCGTCTTCAACACGACGGACTAATCATCGTCGAAGGGCGCCGGCTCATCATCCCTGATGAAGCAGCGCTGGAGACGTTCGCAGGCCAGGGTTGAAGAGACACGAAACTCCTGGACTGACTCTAAATGCGGAGTGACTTAAGTCATTGTCGTTACCGGCTTCATGCGGTTAATCTTCTAACGCGAAGGCAATTCCCTGGGGATAAATGTGAGGCCTTTCTCGGCAAGTTAATCGAGAAGAGAGGTGACAATCTCAGTGACAGACAAAGCGGCAGATTCGGCTCGTCCGGGCGAAGGACTGAGAACAGAGAAGATGCCGGGGCACTGGGTGCTCGCCCGGCTCGGCAAACGTGTGCTTCGACCGGGCGGTATGGAACTGACCCGACGCATGTTGGAGGCTCTGCGAATCAAACGCGAGGATGATGTTGTAGAGTTCGCACCCGGCATGGGCGTTACAGCCCGACTCACGATCGAGTTCGACCCGGCATCTTATACGGCCGTTGAGCGAGACGAAGCCGCGGCGAGAATCGTCAGCGGTTACTTGAAGGGAGATCGGCAACGTTGCGTCGTGGGCAGCGCTTCGGATACGGGGCTTGCTGAAACAAGCGCCACGGTGGTTTACGGTGAGGCCATGCTCACCATGCAGACCGAGGAGACGAAGCGCGACATAGTGCGGGAAGCTCACCGCTTGCTTAAAACGGGCGGCCGCTACGGGATTCATGAGATGTGCCTCCTGTCAGATAACCTCGACGAGGATACAAGAAAAGAAACTGAGCGGGCGCTGATGGGCGTCGTTCACCACGGCGTTAGGCCGCTGGCTGTTTCGGAATGGCGCTCGCTTTTGGAGTCAGAAGGGTTTGAAGTTCAATCGGTGGACATGGCCTCGATGAGCTTGCTGGAGCCACGACGATTGATCAGCGATGAAGGTCTTGCGGGCGCGCTACGTTTTGCCTGGAATGTCCTCCGTGATTCTGAGGCGCGACGACGAGTCTTCGAGATGCGGTCCGTTTTCAGACGTTATCGCAAAGATTTAGCTGCGGTCGCGTTTGTGGCAACCAAGAGCTGAGTATCAAAAGAGCCTCTCAAAGACAGGTTACGTGCGATTGAAAGAAGGATGTTATGAGTAAGCAAGATCAAGTCTCAGTAAAGACTGACGAGGTCAAACAACTCGTTGACCTGCTGCAATACCAGGATGGCTCTATTGTCAGTCGAGTGTTACTGAAGAATAAAGGCGGCACGGTCACGTTGTTCGCGTTTGACCAGGGCGAGGGCCTAAGTGAGCACACGGCGCCATTCGACGCTCTGGTAGTTGTCATCGACGGGGATGCGGACATCGAGATCGCAGGCGAGAGTTTCAAGGTGCGGCAGGGAGAGACCATCACGCTGCCCGCGAATCGGCCTCATGCAGTGAAGGCGGCTACCAGGTTCAAAATGCTGCTCATCATGATCCGCGCGTAGCGTGCGGACTCTTCCAGCACTACGTTTGAGCAGAAAGCTTTTGGTAGGTCAATACCAACCTCTCCCGTTGGTTTATCTAACCCAGCCAACGAGGTAATCACAGAGATCGACAGCATCAACCAGTCGACCTCTGCGAGACAGCCAGCTCACGCATGATGGCGATGGCCCGCCTCGTGACTGACACCTCGTCCTCGTCAACGTTGGCGAAGAGCCGGAGCACAGTCGACCAGTCGGGTCGCTGGTAGAAACGAAGCATCGCGTCAGGGTCGAAACCAAGCTCATCAATTGAATAGATCAAGCCACGCGCGACGAACGCGTGGAGATCCGGGGAGCCATGGTCCAGACCCAGCACGTAACCGCCCGGCCGGCCCGCGGTCACCGCGTCGACGAGCACGCTCGAGTTGCCTGCCAGAACGATGTCCGAAGCTTCGACGTCGCTGACCACGGGGCTGCTGAGAGTCCGACATATCCGAGCATCGTTTCGCGACACGATCCACGCGTCGAGTCCCAGCCAGAGGTTCTTTGGATGCGGGCGAACAATGATGCGCGAAACCCGCCGGTCGCAAAGCAAACCTTCGATCACTTCACATAGGCGCTTCTCATTCACGTCCTTGCAAAGAAATACTCCAACGCTCAGCCGCTCAGGGAGCGGACCGGCGGGCATTGGCGCATGATGTTGCCGCCGGCCGTGGACCAAAATGCGATCTATCTTGCAGCCCTCTTTGAGATACGTCTGCCGCGCGGCGTCGCAATGAACTACCGCCAGATCGTATGAGAGCCTGGCGACGGGACGAACGGGCATTCCGTGCGTGATGAGCACAGCGGGCACGCCACACTTTCGCGCGGCCAGGTTGAAGGCGATGCCATGCGGGCTGCTGTGGCTGGACATCACCGCGAGGCCGAACCGCCCGTTCTGGAAGACTTCGAGATAGTGCGTGTAGTAACCAATGAGTTCGATCGCTCGGAGCACCTTGTAGAACTCGTGCCGCCGATGCAGTAGTCGCGCGATCCTGAAAATGCGCCGGACCGGGGCAGTAGGTCGACCGTTACGGAGGGCGTACCCACGACGATTTCTCACCAGCGCAGAAAGGCCCGCGACGCTGGGAAGCGAGTTGAATTTCAGCTCGGTCCAACCTGGCTCCGGAACAAGCCCTAATAGTTTCTCGATGGCCCGGCGCTCGTTGCCGAGGCGGGCGATCCATGCGGCGCCGTCACAACGATCGCCTGGACGAACTGCGAGATAGCTCCTCAACCAACCGACGAGAGCGATCGCTCCCGGGATTGGCGTGTCACGAGTCCGTTCGATCAACGCCGACAGGAGCCGCAAACTGCGGTGTTGTAAGACGACGTAATGGGCGATTCCACGAACTACCTCGGCTTCGTCGCAACGGAGAATGCTCTTGACGCCCCGAATGAGAAGGAAGTGATCATTTTCCATTTGTCATCGCGCCTCTCGAAGTCCCGAGAGCAGGTTGGCGATTGTGCGCTCGTGGACTCGCCTCCGAGCAGCGTGACTACTGTTCGCGTTGTGCGGCGCAAGCATGCAGTTATTCATGGCGCGCAGCGGACTGCCGGCTGGGAGCGGCTCGACTTCAAAGACGTCGAGCGCGGCACCGGCAATCCGGCCCTCGCGCAACGCATCGACGAGCGCAGGCTCATTAACTACCGGACCGCGCGACGTGTTGATGAGGTAGGCCGAGGATCGCATCGCGGCTAGCTCGTCTCGATCTATCAGGTGAAAGGAGGTTGGATTTAGATCGCAGTGCAGCGTGACGAAGTCAGCCTCCTTCAGCAACGCCCGCAGTGGCATCATGCTGAGGCCGGTCTCGTCGACGAATGAATCAGTTACTGGTACTGGATCAGTGCCGAGCACCGTCATTCCAAACGTCCGCGCGCGGCGCACGACTGCCTTGCCGATGTTTCCCACTCCGATCACTCCGAGAGTGCACTCTCTTAGCGAAATCAGGTTAGGCTTGTTCCATAGGTCGCGGCGAATGTCGCCATCCATCCAGGGCAACTGCCGAGCGAAACAAAGGATATATCCGAGCGTGGTGTCTGCCACCGGGTCCGTGAAGGCATTGGAGGTGCTGTACACACGAATGCCCAGTTTTGCCGCCGCGCAAGTATCGATCGAGTCGATCCCCGTACCCCATTTCGAAATCACCTTCAGCCGCGGCGCCGCGTGGAGGACCCGCTCAGTGAATTGATCGTCGCCACAGATAGCGCCGTCGATTGTCCCAACGACAGGGAGCAACTCCCCTTCACTCAATCGCTCGCGCACGGGCATCACCACGAGCTCCACGCCTTCGGCCTCCAGGGTCGAACGATATTCCTCGAGGACTGGAAGAAGGTAAGGCGCGCTGATCAGCACTCGCCAGGTCATACGCGCGCCTCCGTACGAGCGACTGGCTCACCGTATCGGAGCATGAGCGGATCATCCTTCATAAGCGTCTCGACAAGCCGCAGGTCTTCCGGCGTGTCCACTGCATGAGTGTTCATCTCTGTCTCCACCAGACGCACGCGACCGCCGTGCTCGATCACACGAAGCATGTCGATCGACTCTGCCTGCTCGAGAGGGGTCGGCGCCAGGCGCGCGTACTCGCGCAAGAAATCACGCCTAAATGGAATTACGCACACCTGCTTGAACACCGGCGGACTGTCCCGCGTGAAGTCGATCGCAGGAATAGGGGCGCGCGAAAAGTAAAGGGCGTCACAGTGGACATCCATCACGACCTTGATGGTGTTTGGATCAAAATACTCCTGCTGACTGACAATCCGGTGGGTGAGATTTACGCAGGATACCGTTTCGTCCCTCAGCATGGGAGTTACGGCGGCTTGGATCATGCCTGGAGTGATCATCGGCTCGTCCCCTTGGATCATCACGAATATATCAGCCTGGATACGCTCAGCGGCTTCCGCAACGCGATCGCTGGCCCGTTCGTGCGCAGGCGACGTCATGATCACCGCGCCCCCAAACCCTTCGACGGCCGATCGGACCTCCCCATCGCAGGTTGCGACGTAAACTGCGTCAAGGAGATCGCACATCGCAGCGCGGCGAACAACGTGCTCGATCATCGGTCTCGCCAGCAACGAAGCAAGTGGCTTGCCGGGAAAACGAGACGAACGCATCCGCGCTGGGATCACTGCGACGATCCGGTTCATGGCCCTTCCCTGTCGTTCTCGTGGTAGTCGAGTAACCGCCGTATTGAAATCCGAAGGTTCGGGCGTAGAATAGCTCTCACCTCGCGCGTTTCAAAGGAAAGCACTGGCCCTTTGAGAGGCAACATGCACCCAGCCATAAAATGTTTTGAAAAGGGGTTGTCCGTTGCGGCCAATGGCGCCTGGGCCGTGTTCAGCCGGGTAAATAAGTTTTGGCCGAGTGCGTCCTCTACGCCGCGATGGTCCGATCGGCCCCTGTTGAAATCCTGGGAGAAGACAAAGCCGTTGCTCGGCTGGCCGCGGCAGACCGACTCGCTGTGTCCGATCTGCGTACGAGAAACACGCCAGCAGATTCTCGACGGCAAGAAGAACCTCAGCATCCTCATCAATGAAAAGGTCGGTGAGATTAAAGCGACCATCCTTGAACGTGACCGCAAAATAATGATGGTGAAGGATTGCCCGATCCATGGTCACTTCGAGGACGTGATCCTATTCAACTACGACTTCCGCCGCACCGAAATGTGCATCATCCCGTACGCGACGCAACAGGGAGAGATCTCTTTCTGCGCTTACAACACCGGCGTCGGCTGGCGCCAGATTGTCGAGAAGATGCACATGACTGCAACGCTCGTTAGGTGGTACGAAGAGCACGGCCGCCACGAGATTTTCGCCAGCGGCAAAAGCGTGCCGCTCGCATCAACGGCACATTCGCTAACTCTCGATCCCGAGGCCGTCAACGCAAGCGTGCAAACGGAGCTCGATGAGTCAAGCATTCCGAAGACTGCCCACCAAGAGAGGCTCAGGGGCCGTTTGAGGAATCGAAACGGCCGCAATGGGTCAAATAGAGCTCATAGGCCTGAGGCGGTTGGATATTCTGGTCCAGAGCCGCAGAGATAAGAGAGCAGCTAAGAAAGTAATGGGGTGGGCACAAATGGCGACGCAAAAAAGCGGCCACGAGCAGCGGCGCCCGGATCATGGGTGAAGTTCCGCAGTGTGAATTGAGTAATTGAGTGCTTATACACACCTGGTAGATCCATCAGTTGAGGCGGCGGGCGAGTTTTGTTGCAGTTGTGGTGGCTGGAATATCACTTGCTCTTGAACGTTGTGATTTCAAACGGGCGGCAAGGATAACTTTGCGGTCCAGTTAGTCCTTTCTTGTGGAGACAGATGAAATACGTAACAGCCGCAGAAGCCGTCGCGATCATCAAGTCAGGTGATCGCGTTTTCATTCACAGCGTCGCCGCGGCGCCGCAGCAACTAATCAAAGCAATGACTGCGCGCGCGCCCGATTTGCGTTCGGTGGAACTCGTCAACCTGCATACCGAAGGTGATGCGCCATATCTCAAGCCCGAGTATGCGCAGAGCTTTCGCGCCAATTGTCTGTTCATCGCCCCGAACGCGAGAAAGGCTGTAGCCGAGGGCGAGGCGGACTATATACCTGTTTTTCTGAGCGAAGTTCCGGCGCTGTTTTACAAGCAGATTCTGCCGCTGAACGTGGCGCTGATTCAGGTCTCGCCGCCCGACCGCCATGGCTTTTGCTCGCTGGGCGTTTCCGTTGACGTGTCGCGGGCGGCGGTCCACGTGGCCGATCAGGTCGTGGCGCAAATCAATCCTCACATGCCACGCACGCACGGCGACGGCCTGATTCATATCAGCCAAATCGATTATGGCGTTGAAGTGTCCGATCCGCTGCCTGAATCGGGCGCACACCAATTGACCGAAGTTGAAATAGCCATCGGTCAAAACTGCGCGGACCTGGTCGAGGACGGCGCATCTTTGCAAACGGGCATCGGCGCAATTCCTACGGCGACTCTGGCGGCGCTGGGCCAACACAAAGACCTGGGACTGCATACCGAGATGTTTTCTGACGGCGTTATTGACCTGGTTGAAAAGGGAGTGCTCAACGGCGAGAAGAAACGGATTCATCCGGGCAAGATGGTCAGCAGTTTTGTCATGGGATCGCGCCGGCTGTACGACTTCATCGACGACAATCCACTTATCGCGATGCTCGACGTCGCTTACGTCAATGACACCGCGGTCATTCGCCGCAATCCAAGAGTGACGGCCATCAACAGTGCGATCGAGGTTGATCTGACGGGCCAGGTTTGCGCCGATTCGATCGGCACGAAACTATATTCAGGCGTCGGCGGCCAGATGGATTTTATTCGCGGCGCGTCGCTCTCCGAAGGCGGTAAACCGATCATCGCCCTGCCTTCGGTAACAAGCCATGGCGAGTCGCGGATCGTGCCCATCCTCAAGCCCGGAGCGGGTGTGGTTACGACGCGCGCTCACGTCCACTACGTGGTGACGGAATATGGCGTCGCAAATCTCTATGGCAAGAATCTGCGCCAACGGGCTAAGGCCTTGATCAGCATTGCCCACCCGGCTCACCGCGAAACTCTTGAGCGAGAAGCTTTCGCGCGATTCCACGTGTTGTATGACTAAACTGGAGGTTAATATACTCACGCGCATCTGCTGAGCGGCTCTCAACGGTACCCTGAACAGCCGGAAAGCCGGCCGCGCAGGAGATGGGATACTTTCGGCTGATCCAAGACGCGGCCCGACGCGGTTTCGGAAAGACCGGCATGAGTTATTTTTCGCAGCCAGTGCGACTTTTTGCGACCGCCGAAGGCGCCTGGTGCGGTGGCCGCCGGCGCGGCTCCGGCGGAAATGGTGATGCTTGGGCTTAAACGCGCGCCCTCGGGCTCCGCCGCCTGCGGGCGGCGCCCGGGGGCACGGGAGTTGCCCGCGTAGATCGCCGTCCCGGTGGTCATGAGCTCGCGGCCAGCACTGCCGCGAATGCGTGCTGGCCTAAATGGAGGCGTCTAAAACGATATGCCAAACGAAGGCAAAGAAAAGATAGACCGCGGCTGGGTGGAGGTGCACGACGAGGAATGCAAGGGCTGCGGGCTGTGTGTCGAGGCCTGTCCCGTCTGCGGCATGAGGCTGAGTGAACGTCTGAACGGGCGCGGTTACCACTTCGGTGAATATGAAGGGCACGGCTGCACAGGGTGCGGCGTGTGCTTCTACGCCTGCCCCGAGCCGGGCGCGATCACCGTTTTCAAACTGGAGAAATAGTTTGCCCTCGGCCTGCGCGTCCTCGTGCTCGATGGCGCGGCGTCGGGCTGAGCGGCCCGGTAGCCGGGCTGCCAACCAATGAGGTTTATCAGATGGCGAAAGAGTTAATAAAAGGCAACGAGGCCGTCGTTAAGGCGGCACTGCTCGCGGGCTGCCGCTCGTTCTACGGCTACCCCATCACGCCCGCCAGCGAGATCGCGGAAGCCGCGGCCAAGTACTTCCCGCTCGCCGGCGGCACGTTCCTCCAGGCCGAAAGCGAGGTCGCGTCCATTAATATGGTCTACGGGGCGGCGGCGGTGGGCGAGCGCACGATGACCGCCTCTTCGGGGCCGGGTCTGAGTCTCATGCAAGAGGGCATCTCGTATCTCGCCGGTTCAGAGTTGCCCTGCGTCATTGTGGACATCATGCGCGGCGGCCCGGGCCTCGGCAACATCGCGCCGGAGCAGAGCGACTACCACCAGATCGTAAAGGGTGGAGGGCACGGTAACTACCACACGATCGTGCTCGCGCCCAACTCCTGCCAGGAGATGTGCGATCTCACTATCCTGGCGTTCCAACTCGCGGACCGCTTCCGCAACCCGGCCATTGTCCTCGCCGACGGTTTCATCGGCCAGATGATGGAGCCGGTCGAATTCCCGTTGGCGACCGCGCCGGCGGAGGCGAAGCCCTGGGCCGTACGGGGCGATGCCGAGACGCGGCAGAACCTCATCACCTCCATCTACATGTCGCCGGAGGAGCTGGAGCAGCATGTGCTTCACCTCGAAGCGAAGTATGCGACCGCCAACCCCGGTAGGGAGATGTACGAGAAGTATCTGACAGAGGACGCGGAAGTCGTCGTCGTCGGCTATGGCATCGTGTCGCGCCTGCTCAAGGCAGCGGTCGATCAGGCACGCGAGCGTGGCCTCAAAGTAGGACTGTTCCGCCCCGTCACGCTCTGGCCATTCCCGGCGCGTGAGCTTTCGGTCCTGGCCCAGTGGGTCGAGACGTTCCTAACAGTTGAGTTGAGCAACGGCCAAATGGTTGAAGACGTGCGACTCGCCGTGAATGGGGAACGGCCCGTCCGTTTCTATTCACGCGTCGGTGGCATGGTGCCGACGGCCGAGGAGCTTCTGGCGCAAATCATAAAAGCGAGCGAGGAGAAAGATGTACGCGAAAGCCTTTCAAAGACCCAGGAGTTTCTATGGGCAGTTTGAGCGCAAGCCGGGCGACCACCTGACCACGCATTACTGCCCCGGCTGCGGCCACGGCAACATCCATAAGTTCATCGCCGAGGCGATTGACGACTTAGGCGCCCAGGACCGAACCATCTTCGTCAGCCCTGTCGGCTGTTCCGTCTTCGCCTACTACTACTTTGACGTCGGCAACCTCCAGGTCGCACACGGACGCGCGCCCGCGGTGGCAACCGCCGTCAAGCGCGCGCTACCCGACAGCCTCGTCATCAGCTACCAGGGCGACGGCGACCTCGCGGCCATCGGCGGCAACGAGATTCTGCAGGCCGCCAACCGCGGAGAGGACTTCACGGTCATCTTTGTCAACAACGCCATCTATGGCATGACCGGCGGGCAGATGGCGCCGACGTCGCTCATCGGCCAGAAGACTTCGACCTCGCCCACGGGCCGCGAGCCGGGCAACGACGGCTTCCCCATGCGCGTCAGCGAACTGCTCTCCGGTCTCGAAGGCCCAACCTACATCGAGCGCGTCGCGCTCTACGACAACCGGACTCGTGCGAAGGCACGCAAGGCGATTCGAAAGGCTCTCAAGAATCAAATCGAAGGTCGAGGCTTCTCGCTCGTTGAAGTGCTCTCGCCGTGTCCAACGGGCTGGGGCGTTACACCCGTCGACTCATGCAAGTGGATCGAGGAGAACCTCGTCCCCTATTTCCCGCTCGGTGTTCTCAAGGACAAATCGGCGGAGCGCGAGCACCGTACGCACCGTCGGCACGCAGTGCCGGTGGGCGAGTTGCCGGCAATTCTCGGGTTAGGCCGGCAGGCCGGGGCGAAAGAGTCGAAACATCGAGAGCCTGTGGGCTCGTCTAAACCCTACCGCGACCAGCGTCTTAAGATCGCGGGCTTTGGCGGCCAGGGATTGCTCTTCCTGGGCCGCCTCCTCGCCGAGGCGGGCATGCGACAAGGCTATCACGTCTCGTGGCTCCCCTCGTATGGGCCCGAGATGCGCGGCGGCACGGCCAACTGTCACGTCAACATTTCGACCGAGACCATCGGCTCGCCGCTCGTCTCGGTCCCGACCGTGCTCATCGCCATGAACCAGCCTTCGCTCGAAAAGTTCGAGGCGGAGGTCACAAATGGCGGATTGATCATCTACGATTCCTCGCTGATTGACCGGCCCCCGGTTTGGGGTGACGTAGAAGTCATCGCGCTGCCGGCGACCGAAATGGCCGACCAGATGGGTAGCGCCAGGTCGGCGAACATGGTAGCTCTGGGCGCGCTCATCGGGAAGACCAAGATACTCGACATGGACGCGGTGATCGAAGTCGTGCGGGCCATGACGAAGACCGCCACGCAACTTGAGTTCAACCTCCGCGCCGTCGAGGCCGGCTTCCAATTCGCGTGCGCGAGCGCGGCTGAGGAGTGTCTCTGGGCAGTCTGAGGCCGGACTCGGCGAAGCAGCCTCCACGCTCGTCCAGCTCGCGGGTCTATTCCTACGTCAAGCTGACTATGTGCGGGGCTGGCTCCATTTCGCTAGTTCCAGTTTGGCGATAGCCGCGGTGTGCACTTCATCCGGGCCATCGGCTAGTCGCAGCGTGCGCACATTGGCCCAGGCGTCGGCAAGAAACGTGTCTTGCGAAACGCCGGCGGCGCCATGGGCTTGAATAGCTCGATCAAGTACTCGCAACGTAACGTTTGGAGCGACAACTTTGATCATCGCGATTTCTGCTTGCGCCGCCTTGTTTCCCACCGTGTCCATCATGTAAGCAGCTTTCAGCGTTAGGAGGCGAGCTTGTTCAATCTCCATCCGCGACATTGCAATATCAGCGCGAATGGTGCCCTGCGCGGCGAGCGGCTTGCCGAAAGCCACGCGCGATAGCACGCGTTTGCACATTGTTTCCAGGGCTCGCTCAGCCACGCCGATGCAACGCATGCAGTGATGAATGCGTCCCGGTCCCAGCCGCCCCTGGGCGATCTCGAATCCCCTTCCTTCGCCGAGCAGGATATTCGAGATCGGGACCCGCACATTTTCAAATGTGATCTCGGCATGGCCGTGTGGCGCGTGATCATAGCCGAACACGGTCAGCATGCGTTCCAACTTAACTCCCGGCGCGTCCATCGGCACCAGGATCATCGATTGCTGTTCATGACGCCGGGCTTCGGGATTTGTCTTGCCCATGAAAATGATGATCTGACAGCGTCGATCGCCCGCCCCCGATGCCCACCACTTCAGGCCGTTGATGACATACTCGTGGCCATCTCGAACGATGCTCGCCTCGATGTTCGTTGCGTCCGACGAGGCGACCGCAGGTTCGGTCATGGCAAAGCACGAGCGGATTTCACCAGCGAGCAGCGGCTTTAACCAACGCTCTTTCTGTTCGGGTGTGCCGTAACGAGCGAGCACTTCCATGTTTCCGGTATCCGGCGCGGAGCAGTTGAATACTTCGGCCGCCATCGGGCTGCGGCCCATGATTTCGCACAGGGGCGCATACTCGAGATTGGTTAGTCCCGCGCCGCGCTCGTCATCAGGCAGGAACAGATTCCACAAACCTTCGGCGCGTGCTTTCGGTTTCAGCTCTGCAACTATCCGCGGCGACGACCGTCGTTGCTGTTCAATCTCGTCCCCTTCAATCTCGTCATTGTATCGCTGCTCATTGGGATAGATATGCGCCGACATGAAAGCCGCCAGGCGCTGCTGGAAGTCTTTCGCTTTATCTGAGAATTCAAAGTGCATCGTTTTTCCCTTTATAGGTGGTGGTTCAGTTTGAAATTATAGGTAATGGGTCAGTTCCATCCCTAGTCGCGACTATCCCGCACCTGCTGTGTGGGGCAAGTTGTTACAGAACCGAGAGCGGTAGCGACCGGATGCTAAGCTCAACCTGGCACGAAAAGGCGAAACGTCATGAATCACGTTGAATGTAGCATCCGGTCGCTACCGCTCGCGGTTCTGTAACGAACACGTCTTTAGCAACGCGCGGCCTGGCTTGCGTTTCTGCAGGAACGCAGTCACCCCTTCGATGAAGTCCGTTGAATGGAAGCACGCATCCTGGTTGATCGCCTCAAAGTCGAGCGCGGCGGCCAGATCTGATTCGGCACCCAGGTTGAGTCCGGCCTTGATTTTCGCGAGGGCCACGCGCGGCGACGCAGCGAGCCGGGCCGCGAGAGCATCAACCGTAGCATCAAGCTCGGCGAACGGGACGATTCTGTTGACCATGCTCAGTTGGAACGCATCTTGAGCGCTGATGATATCTCCGGTGGCCATCAACTCAAACGCCTTTTGATAACCCACCAGCCGGGGCAGGAAAAAGGTGCCGCCCCCATCCGGCATCAAACCAATCTTAACGAAGACCTGACCAAAGAGCGCCTGTTCCGAGGCCACGATGATGTCACAAGCCAACGCGTAGTTGCAGCCTACTCCCACCGCGTGACCATGAACGCGTGCGATGATCGGGACTGGCAGCGCACGCATCGCGAGGATAGTTGGGTTGACGTTCTCGCGCAGGGACTTTGTCACATCGAAATCTGCAATCTCGGTTTTACTGGTAGCTGCCAGATCCGCGCCGGCACAGAAGGACTCACCCGCTCCCGTCAGAATAACCACGCGCGTGCCATCGTCCGCGGATTCCCCGATCGCATCGTGAATCATCGCGACCGTCTCTAAATCAACTGAGTTGCGCCTCTCGGGGCGATTGATGGTGATGCGCTTGATGCCGTCTGCAAGAGTGACGAGCAGGTTCTCTGCACGGTTTGTCATTATCTGTAGCTCCTTTCGGGAACAATTACTATAAGCAAAGTCGTCCCGAGTCCAGTCGCCGCGCCGCGGGAATTTCGAGCGGTGTCCCTATTTGAGAGATCGGCCAAACAGAACGACCCACCAAAACACACGAGACAGAGTAGTGTCCTAATTCAGTTTTTCTCTGCGTAGCCTCAGCGGCCTCTGCGTCTCCGCGGTGAATCATGGCTGCGAAAAGCTCACCGCGGAGACGCAGAGAACGCAGAGGGGGGCGCAGAGAATTCCAAATTAGGACACTATCCGAAACAGTATTAGTTTTATTCGTGCAGTTTCGTGTGATTTAGTGGATCGTTCCTTCTGAACGCTTAGGATTCAAGACCCAGAAAGACCCGCATGCGATCCAACTCTGCCTCAAGTTCGCGCTTGAAGGCGCGATCGCGCGGTTGAGATCCGACATAGCCGAACTCAGACTTAAGCTCACCGTTCTTCACTGAGAGGTTGGCCCAGCCAATCACACGTTCGCGCCAGAGCAGCGGCAAAGCGTAATAACCGAGCCTGCGTTTCCGCGTTGGTGTGTAGGCTTCGAATCGATATACCCAACCCCACAACAACTCGAAGCGCGCGCGGTCCCGCACCAACGGATCAAAGGGCGCCAGTAACCACACCCTATCCTGCGGAGCAGCACGCACCGCATCCTCTTTCGCCCAATACCAATCGACGCCGTCAACGCGCGCATGCGAGAGCCGCTCTTTAGCACGCACCAAAGCGATCTTCAACTCGGCTTGCCATTGTGGCACGGCAAAGCGCAGCCGACTCACCAGCGACGACAGGCTGGGACCGGGCAATGGCGCGTAAATGCGCACAGCCACATCGACGAGGGCATCGATCCGCGCACCAATCTGTGCATGATGTTCGGCTGCATCGTTTGATCGCCGGCCGGGAGCGCAGGCATCCCTGCCTGCCTGAGGTGAGAACTCGTGCTGCTGCGCTGTGTAGACGCGAATTCCCTTCTCTCGCCGCGCCACACGCAGCAGGCCGCGGTAGTGCATGGCGTCCAGTAGATGGGTCGTGGCGTTCGACGAGCCGCCCCAATAGTTCTTCACCGTGCCGTGCGAGAAATGTTCATCTACTTCGCGCGGGTGCACTGCGCCGCGTTCGCGTACAAACTCGAGCAGGAGTTGCGCCCGTTTTCCCTGCTTACTTCGCGCGGCGGGCCAGGGTGACCCCGCATCGTCGGCAGGAACGCGAGAGTTCGACCGCGGATGCATCAGCGCGTGTAAGGACTTTGTCACGAAGCCGTAGATGATGAAGAAGTCCTCTTCGATGTCGAGTGCTGCGTAGCGACGTTCAAGATCACCGGCGTGATAATTCTTGACGCGATGACGCAGGATTAGATCCTGAGCGCGCGCCGGCGCGCGGATCGGATCAGCCTGCACAAAACCCATTCTGTGAAGGGCACGCTTGAGCGTGGTCGGCTTGAAGAAGTTACGCGCGACTGTGAACCGCCGCAGGTCGTCGAGAGTGATCAGCATGACCAAATGTTGTTCGAGCTTCGCAATGTTAGCAGCGTCATAATCTATCGTGGGGTACGTTAAGTAAATGGTTGTAACAATAACTCGCTGTTCCCAGCCTGCGGAGCAGGTGAAAGCATAAAGCCTGGGGCGTGAGCCCCAGGAAAAAGTCGTTTATTAAGTTGGAGCCCGTGATGACGGGCGACAGTGGATTCGATACTGCTGTCGCCCGTTACCACGGGCTCGGTTGATTCGGTTTCTTTGTTCCTGGGGCTCACGCCCCAGGCTTTATGCTGTCGCCCGCTTCGCGGGTTGAGCTAGGCGCACGACGCCAGCGCCGCCAACGAGGCTCGCCGGCTATGCGAAACTGCCGGAAAGAACTCAACTCCGGCTGTAATTTGGAAAACAGAATCCAGGCGCGTGACTTCCAGCACCCTGCCTACCAGTTTGGTCACGTTCATGAGTTCGAAGCGGATTCCTCTTGATTCAGCCTGCTCGCGCAACTCCAACATCACTCCCAAACCGCGGGCATCGACTGTAGTTACTCGCGCCAAATCGAGTATGACTGTGCTGACCTCTGACAGGGAATGCAAGGCATTGCGCAGAATCTCCGTTTCACCTTTCACAATTCGTCCTTGCAGGCACAGGACAGCGACAGTCCCCAAGTTTTTGGCGTGTACTTTCAACATGATTATCTCCCTTAGCTCAGTTAGTGCGAATACCCTCGGTTTCGTTTCACTTTTCTTTCCTTGCCTAAAGATAAAGACGCCTGAGTCTGGATTTTGTTTACCCTTTTATCGAAAATTTTTCATTCGCGCCTCGCTTCAGGGGCTAGTCGGACCTTGCCTCGATTAACCTGACCGTTTTAATAGGCTACGAGAAAGCCGTCAAAAAGGTTGCCCAAATCCGAGCTTTGGTAGGACCATCCACGTGAGCAGATGCGATGGACGGGGCAGTAGCCCGACCGTGAGGGAGGGCTCACAATTAACCCATGATGTAAGGGAAGTCAGTATCAAGAAGCGCGCTTCAGCACGAGCTAAACCGTCATTGACATGCCGCTCGCTTTAGCATAAAAACACACACTGCCTTCGCGCCGTTGTGGAAAGAGACACCCGACCGCCTCTCGTAATTCTTCTTCCCCCGAAAGGAGAGAACCTTTGAAACGCACTCTTCGGGTCATCGCATTATTAACCGCAGCCCCTTTTTGTCACATCCCTGCCAGTGCGCAGGAGGGACACCAGCATCTCCACGACACTTCAGAAAAGCTCGGGCGGGTCAACTTCACAATCTCCTGTAACCCCCAAGCCCAGCGGCAATTCAATCGCGCAGTCGCCTGGCTCCATTCTTTCGAGTATGAAGAAGCTGAAAAGGCGTTCACCGAAGTTACGGTCACCGACCCGCGATGCGGCATGGGTTACTGGGGCATTGCCATGAGCAACTACCATCAGATCTGGGCGCCGCCGACCGCGGCGGAACTGCAGAAGGGATCGAACGCGATCGAAAAAGCAAAGACCGTCGGTGTACGGACCCAACGCGAGCGAGACTACATCCGAGGCGTAGAGGTTTTTTACAAAGACTCTGACAAACTTGACCATCGGACACGCACGTTCGCTTACAGCGACGCGATGAAACAGCTTTACCAGCGCTATCCGTCAGACCGTGAAGCCGGCGTCTTCTATGCGTTGACGCTCATCACGACGGGGATGATGACAAATGACAAGAGCTATGCCAGGCAAAAGGAAGCGGCTCAGATTTTGAATCGCGTTCTGGCGCGCGAGCCAAATCATCCAGGGGTCACTCACTACCTCATTCACAGCTACGACTACCCGGCGTTGGCGCATCTGGCGCTGCGCGCCGCGCGCAGCTATGCGAAGATCGCGCCCGCGTCGGCCCACGCGCAGCACATGCCTTCGCACATTTTCACGCGGCTGGGTTTGTGGCAGGAAGATATACAGTCAAATCTCGATGCTGAAGCGTCGGCGAAGGCATTTGCCGTCAGAAACCATCTGTCCGGCGTGTGGGATGAGCAGTTTCACGCGATGGACTATCTTGCTTATGCCTACCTGCAAGGCGCGCAGGACAAACAGGCCCGAGGCGTGCTCGATGAACTGAACAAGATTAAGAAGGCTGAGCCGGAGACTTTCAAGGTGGCCTACGCCGCAACGGCGATCCCCGCACGCTATGCGCTCGAACGGCGACGATGGGATGAGGCGGCCAAATTGACATTGCCTCCGGGTGCTTTGGGAGCGTTCCCCTGGCACGGCTTCCGCTGGGCCGAAGCCCACATTAACTTTGCGCGCGCGATTGGGGCTGCGCGCACGGGCGATACGGCTTCGGCGCGGCAGGATGTCGAGAAGTTAGCCGCTATCCAGCAGGCGCTCGTTGAAGTCCAAGGGGAAGTCAAAGGCGATTATGATTGGGCCAAACAAGTTGAGATCGAGCGTCAGGTCGCGTCGGCGTGGTTGGAGTACGCCGAAGGCAAGCACGAAGAATCGCTGCGGCTGATGCGCGCGGCAGCGGAGTTGGATGACGCGACCGATAAACATCCCGTAACGCCAGGGGCGATTCTTCCAGCGCGCGAACAACTCGGCGAGCTGCTGCTGGAGCTTAAGCAACCATTGGCGGCCTTGCAGGAGTTCGAGACCTCGCTGGGGCAAGCGCCCAATCGGTTCAATGGGCTTTACGGCGCGGCACGTGCAGCCAGGCTCACAGCCGATCAGAAGAGGGCGAAGACTTACTATGGGAAGCTCATGGAGCTGTGCCGCCATGCCGATAGCATCAGGCCAGAGATCGAGGAGGCGAAAGCGTTCCTCGCCGGCGTGAACGTAAAGGACTCCCGCGTGCCGGAGCACTAGCCCGACCGTGAGGGAGGGCTCGGTTCATCAACCCTGATGTAATGAGGTCAGTACCGGCCGCGTAAGCGGATGGGTTAAGGACTCAATCTTATTGTTGAGCGCTGATCCGACCTGCTTGCGCAGGTGGTACTGACTGCATCTTCCGCGGCTTTGCCGCCCGCACTGAGCGCCGGGGCACTAGCCCAACCGTGGGGGAGGACTCAGATCATCAACCCGATGTAATGAAGTCAGTACCATCCGCGTAAGCGAACTGGTCCGACCGTTTGCTATCCAAACGAAGCTCGCGAGGTATAATGCGCGCGCGTCATGCGTATCTGGACCAAACGGTGTGGTCTAATACATAGTTGGGTTGCTCCTAAATAATAACGAACGTCGAACAAAGGATCGTCTGCTTCATGGGTACCAGGTTTCACATACGAGAACACTCGGGTTTGGCGTTGGGCCGA
Organism: Pyrinomonadaceae bacterium; assembly: GCA_041497335.1. Lineage (GTDB taxonomy): Bacteria > Acidobacteriota > Blastocatellia > Pyrinomonadales > Pyrinomonadaceae > UBA11740. The sequence goes on from JBGQGG010000012.1 coordinate 133,226, forward strand.
TCCCAGGCATCTTCGATGGCCTAAATCAAGGCGAGAATGATCAAAAGGTATAGGGTAAGATGAAGGTCTTCATCGGAAGTTCAACAGAGAAACGCGATCTAATGGGGAAGGTCGCTCTTTGGCTTGAAGATGAAGGATGCCAGCCGCAACGATGGGACGAACCTGGACTGTTCATGCCCGGAGAATTTGCTTTTCAATCGCTGGTGCAGATTGCTAACTTGGGTTGAACTGCCATCATTCGGTCAGGGGATTCGCCTTGACTTGAGCTTACCTGAAGTCACCAGCGCGGACTTGTCATAGCTCGCGACGACTTTGTTGTTGATCGCGCACTCGACCTTTTCACCCCTCACTGAAATCGCAATCTCCTGGGTTATTGGTTCTCCCACGTCAGCCGCGTCTCTTCAATCCCACCAACGGCAGTTGGTGGATTGTTCAGATCCCACCTAACGAGGACGTTCCTTCTGCGTCTCTTCAATCCCACCAACGGCAGTTGGTGGATTGTTCAGATCCCACCTACATGTCAGCATTGTCCAGAACTTGCGCTGCTGTAGACCAGGTCGTAATCTCCCTTCATGTTCCTCACACCATTCGAGAGTCTGACATGGGCTTACCAGCTTCACTACTATCTCTGTTTTCGAACTCATCGCCGCCGCCCGCTCTTTGCTTTGAGAGAAAATAGACTCACCGAAGTTGTGAAAGAGATCTGTGCCAGCCATGATTATCATTTGCTTGAGTGCCAGCCGCATGCGGATCACCTTCGTTGTCTGGTGAGCCTCCGACCAGCGCAAGCGATAGCAAAGGTGATACAAACCATTAAGGCCAACGCCACGCGCGAATCAGAGCTAACAAAGCCAGTGTGGGCGCGTGGGTATCTCGCCAGAAGCGTCGGCCCCATGCGGATCGACGCTGTTCGGCAATACCTGGATCAACAGGCAAGGCATCATGGTTACGATTCGCGTGTCTTGCCCCCGGTCTATCAATACCGCGCAACCCCACCGGTTCAACTCCGGTCAGCGCATGCTAGTTTTGACTTATCGCATCATTTGGTCTTTGCCACGCGCCAACGAAAAGGAGTCTTTACGGCTGCGTTGGGTAAGGCTTTGGGCGAATACTGGTTGAGAGTCGCTGCGGCACGCGGATTCGCGATCGATCAGTTCAGCATTGTTCCAGATCACGTACACATGTTAGTGGGAATTGTCCCGAAGATGAGTATTGAAGAGTGCGCGCTGATACTAATGAACAATGGCCAACACTTCATGGGCAAAAACTATCCGCATGTACTGGTCGAGGGCGGTCTCAATCACTTGTGGGAAGCGTCTGCCTATGCGGGAACCTGTGGAAGATTAACGACAGCACTACTCAAGAACTGGTTGCGAGCTGAGTAGTTCCAGTCTGGAAAGGTTGGACTTGAACTATCCACCAACTTCCGTTGGTGGGATTTGTAAGTTCGTGCCCCGTCGCGTGTAGGCTAAATCTGAACGATCCACCAACTTCCGTTGGTGGGATTACTACGAGTAAGTCGACGAAACTGGGTTTAAGTTTAAGTCCTCACCGACGATTTTCAAAGCGGGGCGGGTCAAGCTAAGGTTTCGTCATCTTGAGCCCCGTCACGAACGCTTCGGTGTTATGTGCGAAGCAGATGCCGTATGCCGTAACCACGGCAGCAGTTGACTTGAGTTTACCTGAAGTTACCAGCGCAGACTTGTCGTAGCTCGCCACGACTTTGTTGTTGATGGCGCACTCGACCTTTTCACCCCTCACTGAAAATCGCCTGGGTTACCGGTTCGCGACCTGGTGCTTGGTGAGATCCCGCTACTGTTTGTCGTACACTGCCTTGTTGGTGACCCTCTTGCCCTTCGAATCAGTTGCGGTCGTGGTTACGGTGCGGGTTTTGCCGTCGGTCGAAACGACGATGCGACCGGTTAGAGTTATCTTGCCGCCTTTCTTGCCAGTTAACGCCAACGTGTGGTTGTTTATTTTTCGGTATGAGCGCATGTCTGAAGTCGCATCCCCGGTCACGGCGTAGAATCTGCCGTTGAACTTTCCCGTCCACTCGTTATGCGTCGCGGCGCCGTTGCCGTCGACGCCATCGACGGTAACCTTAATGCTGTCGCCTGAGGCCTCGTAGACCACGGTGTGGTTCTTTGCCGCGCCCGGGCTGAACTTCGACTTTGCCTCGTTCAGCTTCCAGGTGCCCATTTGCGGGATATCGGCTAAGCACACAGTCACGCCAACAAGTAATGCCGCCAACGTAAGTAGGATCACTATTCCTTTCATATCTCCTCCTCATTGAGTTGCCGAAATGTAAGACTAATTGGTGGGGGCGATTCTAGTGCCAGGCGCCCCATTAGGCAACTAGATTCCGCGCCCATTCATTTGAAATGGAGCCGGTCCGAAACCGCGCACGATGAACTTGCCGTCATCGATACCGTAACGAAGTCTTGTTCGGATTCAGCCAGTGGTGGCCCTTGCGCCTCTATATCGAAAGTTCTATAAAGGCGCCATGTTAGCAGTAAAGCTCCACCGGACACCGAGACCACGGCTGGTCAAAGAGTCGTGCCTGGTACCCATCGTCGACTGGAAGTCGGGCCGGGTCCAAATCCGGACCTGGCTGAAATGGAATAAACGCGACCGCTACATTACGCTGGTGCGGATTCCAGCGGACCACCCCGTTCGCATCTGCTTCTCCTACGGCAACAGCGACTTCATCAAGCAGGTGGTCTGGCCGTCGGAATTCCGGCCACTTCGCGAGTGGCCGCCGGAGTACATCCGAGCCATTGCCGAGTGGTGGGACGCGCCCGGGTGGTCGCGTGACGATCCCGGGCCCGGGGGCCTGATGGCCGACGAGCCGCGGCTGTTCCTTGGCAAGAGACTCTCGGACAACTGCATTCGATGGACGAAGGATCTTCGGCTCCTCTATCGAAGCAGGTCGCCGCGGCGACGGACCTCGGACCTGAGCGACGGCAGTTAAGGTCTCGACAGCTCCGTATCGCTTTCGATTGTCCACCATGAAGGGATTGAACCGCACAGAGTCGAATCAGAGAGGTTGATCAGTGGCAGCAGGTTGGAAGACGGTACGGGTTTTCATCTCTTCTACTTTTCGGGATATGCACACCGAGCGCGATCATCTGGTGCGCGTGGTGTTTCCCGAAATGAAAGAAAGATGCCGAACCAAACATGTGCAACTGGTCGACGTGGATCTTCGCTGGGGTGTTACCGAGGCCGACGCCGAACACGGAAAGGCGCTCGACATTTGTCTGGATGAGATCGATAGTTGCCGCCCCTACTTTCTCTGAATCCTGGGGCATCGTTATGGTTTTGTTCCCGAAGGTCACCGCGACTCCATCACCGCCCAGGAAATCTATGAATGATGTTTGAGACCGCTTGCAACTTGCCGGCGGGGCGTTTCAAATAGCGAGTGAGCTGAAGTATGTCGCGAACTTTAACTGGTGAATCATCCAGGCGAGATGAGCTGCAAGACTGGCTGCGGTTCATTCAAAGTGAGGGCCACATCCTTCGCAAGCGCCCGGCGTTGCTCTTTCAACAAGCGGCAAATGAGCCGGACTCTACGGCGCCTGCACGTGCTGCGCACGCCCGCGTGGAAGCGGGACTTGAAGCGCGCCCCTGGGTTCAGTATGTCAATAAACCTCAAACACGCTCGGCTTGCCTCATGACCCTTGCGGGCCACACAAAGACAGAGGAGGTGCATGCGTGCGCCTTTTCGCCCGATGGCAGCCGCATCGTTTCGGCCGGGGATAAGACCCTTAAGCTTTGGGATGCTCAGACAGGGGCCGAACTGACCACCCTTGCGGGCCACACGGGTTCGGTGGACGCGTGTGCCTTTTCCCCCGATGGCAGCCGCATCGCTTCGGCTTCCAGTGATGAGACCCTTAAGCTTTGGGATGCCAAGACAGGAGCCGAACTGGCCACCCTTGCGGGCCACAGGAGTTCGGTGGACGCGTGTGCCTTTTCCCCCGATGGCAGCCGCATCGTTTCGGCTTCCTGGGATAAAACCCTCAAGCTTTGGGATGCTCAGACAGGAGCCGAACTGGCCACCCTTGCGGGCCACACGGGTTCGGTGTACGCGTGTGCCTTTTCCCCCGATGGCAGCCGCCTCGTATCGGCTTCCAGTGATGAGACCCTGAAGCTTTGGGATGCTCAGACAGGAGCCGAACTTGCCACCCTTGCGGGCCACACGAGTTCGGTGGACGCGTGTGCCTTTTCCCCCGATGGCAGCCGCATCGTTTCGGCTTCCGCTGATAGGACCCTGAAGCTTTGGGATGTTAGGACAGGAGCGCAGATTTGGGAATATGAACTCGGAGGCAATGGCGACGCTACGACTTGGAGCCCCAGGGGCCGTGAGCTAGCGGCAGGCGACAGCTTAGGTCACCTCTTGATTCTGCGGCTCCAGAACGTCACCTTCGGTGCTGTCCTCGTTACCCCATGGCAACACAATGCGCATCGTTGGATTCCTTGGAGGCGCATTGATCTTGGCCTTCATTTTGGCTGTCCGCAATGCCGGGTGTGGTCTGAGGTTGCCGCATCGGCGCTCGGCGCCGTGATTCCATGCCCTCACTGCGGCGAGAGCGTCAAGCTCAATCCTTTTACCATCAATGCCGACTGGCACCCCATCGCCGCAGCCTGGAAAGTGATGGCGAATGATGAATGATTCACAGGTGTAGATCCCGAAAGGTCTGCCTGAGTTGAAGAGTTGAGTTTGGAAGGTTGAGAAGGCGTTGTGAATTTGGCTTCGCCGTCAAGCGCCAGGATCGTCGGCATCTCCCGGGCGATAATTGATAATGTCCTCTTCGGGGACTCCAGCGGCGAACGCCTCGTCAATCCTGCCGATCTCCGAAGCCTGTTTGTTGGTGCCGCCGAAGTCTTCGTAGTCGCCCTGCACCAGCTCGGGTTCAGGATCACCGAAATGATCTCTGATGAAAAGCTTGGTCCACTCAAGCAGCTCGTGCATATTGAAGTCGTCGACTCTGGCAACCATATCAAGGACTGGCGTGATGAAGTAGTCTTTGTCTCCGAGCAATCGAAGATTCATCTCTCGCACGCCCTGAGAATCACCGAAGAAGCCGAACGGATCATCCGGGTCGCGTGGATACTGGCCATCAACACCGGCCGCCCCAAACGTGAGCGCGTTCAGAGTGAACCAGTAAGACTTGCCTTCGTTGCTGCCGTCTTCGGGCAACAGCCACACATCCTCCCAAACCGTTCTGTCTTTGGGAGACTTCCAAACGTGAGGGATGTAGTATTTCCATTTCATATTACTATCTGGGTTCGCCAGCGTAATCAATTCTCTCGTAACGACACGTCTTGCACCTATAACCGCTGACATCTTGAATAAAATATGGGAAGTCCGAACTCCACATTCCGGGTACTTCCCTGACCTCTGTAAAGTACTCGATCTCATGCTGCGCCGCATGGTGGCAGCGTTTGCAAGAATGCCAATCGCTATCAAGCTCAACGAATTCGTGAACTGTGCTCCCACATACCTTGCACGTGCATCTGTCGAGATCGTGGCGGTCATTTCTCAGGCAACCACAGCGCCGACACTTACATTTGTTCCAATCGTGCAGATGAAAAACACATAGCAGTCTTAGCGTCGCCATCAAGCACCGCCTTGGGGATTAGAGCGCGTTGCATCCTGAGCACCAAAACCGGCCTCATGGTGCGCTGCAACGGCGCACATTACCAGCGGCCTTCGGCGTCGTCCGGCACAACCAGGGCCGGAACGACGAAGCAATCCGCTGGTACCGCGCGGCCCTCGAGCACGACCCCGACCACGCTCAGGCGCGGATGTACCTGGCGGACATTCTCGAGGACAGCGATCGGGACACCACCTGACGAACCCCAACGCGACGGTTCACACTGCCGCTGATGCGCTCCTTTCGAGGCACAGGATGTACACGCCGCCGATCTCCTGACCCCCAACGACAAGCAGGTTGCCCGCGACAGCGTGAGGAAGGAACATCTCCCTCTGCTCTCCGCGCTCTCCGTATGTCCAGCTCGCAATTTTCTCCGGACAGAGAAATCGTGCCAAGAGTTCGCCACTCAGCCTATCCCTTACCCCGACAGTCTGCTCTCCGATTGCCACAATCTGGAATTCGCCCTCCTCGCGATCCGACACCGTGCTGTGCATTTCCGCGCGGCCCGACGGTTCATCCAGAGGCAGGCTCATCTCTTCCCCGCTTTCCAGTTCAAACCAGACGTCGTGCACCTTCGCGTCTAACACCATCAGTTCGCGACTGTCCGAGCTGAATGCGAGAGACGCCATCTCGCTGCTGCATTCGAGTGAGCGGGTACTGTGTCCGGCTTTGAGGTCCCAGACTTCGATAGAGCTGGTCTTGTTTTCCGTCCTTCGAAACGCCAGCCAGGTGCCGTCAGCGCTCGCCACGACCGGACCTGTGCCTGGGACCCGTTCCACGCGGTTCGTCGCCGTATCCCAGATCGCGAGAGTACCCTCCTCCAGCGTCGCAGCAACGAACCTGCCACCTGGCGTGACGGTCAGTGCCGTCAGGACAAAAAGGAATGAACCATCCGCATGAGCATCGTAGGCGCCAGCCCGGTGAGCCACCAAGGCACCGCTGCGCACGTCCCAGAGCCTCAGAGAACCGTCTGCTCCAGCCGCAAAGTGAGCCCCATCGGAGGACAGGGCGACAATGGCCGGATGAAATCCTCTCAGAGCCAGCACTGTGTGCCCGTTATCGTATTCAAGAATGCAGCAACCTTTCCCATAATCGATGCGCAGCGCAACATATTGAGCATCGCTCGTAAGGAACGGCCTGGAGCCTTCCGCTATGGAGGCACGCTGCCTCAACTGTCCGGTACGCGAATCCAAAATGTCGATGCTCGTCTCGCGGCAGACGACGAGACGCGATGCGTTGCCGTTGACGTAGAAGTCGTCCTCCCGCCAAAACAGCTGTTCGGGGGGCCACCTTGCGTCGAGCGTAAACAGGGCTTCCCCAGTCTGGGAGTCAAAGACTTCAAACCTGCCACGCTCGATCTGGCCAAGGATGCGACTGCCGTCCGAAGTAAGCCATATCCTTTTGTACCATCCTGGCACCCGCACACGTCTGTGCGTCTCTCCCGTCTGCTGATCCCAGGCCTTGAGTACGAACCAGGACCGCCGTGCGATGACAGCCCGCTCGTCAACGCTGAAGCGTAGCGGCGAATGGGCCGAGAGGTGATGGAGTTCCCTGCCGGTAGACGCATCCCAGATTCTGAGATCTTGCGGAACATCTCGATTGCTCGCTGACACGATCCGGCAACCATCCTTCGTGACAATCGTGTGCCAGGCATGTGGATGTTCGATCGTCAATAGTTCCCGACGGCTCTCCAACTCCCACACCTTGATCCATCGAGACTCCCCGCTTCCTCCTGTGACAAAGGCGCGCTTTCGGTCCGGACTGACTGCTATCAGATGCCCTTTCTCCCACCACAACAGACGCCCGTCGACGGCATCCCAGAGACTGAACCCGGGATGGGAACCACAAACAACCCTCTTGCGATCTGGCGTAATTATCGGGCCAACGCACCCCCGAGCGCCGAGTTGCTCCGGTTCAGAGCCGCATTCGGTGTCCCAGACTTTCAGCGCCCCGTCCCTGCTGGCTGTGACCAGATGCGAGGTTCCCGGAACGGGGGCAAGAGCAGTCACGCCGTCTGCGTGCCCGGTCAGTGTTTGAAGCACGCTGCCGGACTCGGTATCCCAGACTGAAACGCTACGATCATCTCTGCCAAGCGATACGAAACGTCGTCCGCCCAACGGAACGAGGGTACGTACAGCTCCACCGGATCGGTCTGCGAAGTGCAGTTCCTCGAACATTTTTAAATCCCAGATTTTGATCTCGCCATGCTTGTGTCCAGTGATCAGGTAACGTTCGTCGGGGGTGATGAGCAGGGCTGGCGTCGAGTGCGTGTAGGCGGTGAAACGCGTTAACTCTCCCCCGGTTTCCGCATCATAGACAAGAACCAACTCATCATGGGAGGAAACCAGACGGCCTCCCCGCGGCGAGAAGACGATGGCAGTTGTGCCACCCACGTTGTACAGATGTCGCCCACTCGGCAGATCCCGGACAGAAAACTCGTATCCGGCAGCGTGAGCGAAACGACGACCGTCCGGGCTCACGGCCACGGGGCCGCGTCCTTCGAACGAATCAATTGCTCTACCCGTGCGCAAATCCCACAGCCGGACAGTCTTGTTGTCCGCTGATATGAGCGTCGAATCGCTGGGCGAGATAGCAAACGCCTCGATGAGGTCCTCGTGAGCGGCGAGCGTAAACCGCGCAGTCCCGCTTTCAGAGTCCCAGACCTTGATGGTCCCGTCGTCACTACCGGAAGCGATTGACCGGCTGCGGGCATCCACGGCCAACGCTCTGACCGTGCTGCGGTGTCCAGCAAGCTGGAAAACCTCCTGACCGCTGCGGGCGTCCCACACCCGCACGATTCCGTCGTCTCCTCCAGCGACGATCCTCTTCCCGTCGGAAGACACCGCAACCGCCTCGATCACCCCGGCGGCATGGCCCACAAGAGTCATGACACACGGCGAGAGCGCCCTCGGTTTGTTGATCCAACGTAGCCAGGAGCGATGCTGGCGACCTGATAACCAGCGCTGTCGCGCCAGGCGCGCGGGTTCTGTCGAGTCTGGCTGGTTCGTTGCCAGTTGGAACAGCAGGTCTGGATACTCTTGCAGGATGTGGCTTTCGGCCCGGATGAACCGCAGCCAGCCTTCAAGAGTCCTTCGACGCGCGCTATGAATTGTCGACTCGATCATCTCGAATCACTCAGTACCGGTCTCGGTTGTCCACGATGGATGGATTGAACCTAAGTGGCTGATGACAATGCGGGCACTCCGAGAAAAGTTGGGGTTCGTTCCAGGCCTCTTGCGGAAGTGGATACACGGAATTGCCGGTTACCCTCACGATAGCGTCCAGAACGTCCGTAGACGGCGCCACGCGTTCGCCGCACCCAGCACATTTTGCGGACGGTTCTTCGTCGTATTGTTTGCGGTCGAATCGATAAATGTGCGTGGCAGTTACGCAAGCTGGCCCAGCATCGAGACCGAAGAACTGCAGAATGTAAACTCGGCCGTTTGAGTCACCAGCCGTCACGCACTGCTGTGGCCCAACCGCCACGCAGGCAAAGCTGCCACCAAAGAGGAGAACCTCCTCGGCCTTGTCCACGTCCCACAGCCTCAGATCCCCAGACACGGAGAGGATTCGGCGGCCATCTTGCGAGTAAGCACAGACGTTGGCCCAATCGGAATGCCGAGCGAGCGCAGCGACAATCTCGCCCGTTTCCGCATCCCACACCTTGATTGTCTGGGAGGATGCAGACACGATATGCCGCCCGTCTGGCGAGAAGTCGCAACTTGTGATCCGGTCCGAGTGATTAAGCGTCGCAACGGCTTCGCCGTTCAACGCCTTCCACACTTCGAGCGCGACGTCTCCTACTGAAACGATTCGCTGCCCATCCGGCGAGTAGGCACAGCCGCGAATCTCGCCTGAACGCCCGGTGAGCGTAGCGATTGCTTCGCTGGTCTCCGCATCCCACACCTTAATCGTTTTGTCTGAGGAGCCGGAGACTATCAGCCGCCCGTCCGGCGAGTACTGGCATGCGTTCACGTCGGCGGAATGCCCTGTCAGCGTCGCGAGCAGCTTTCCGGTCTCGGCATCCCACAACTTGACGTCCGCCGATCTTGAAACGATTCTTCGCCCATCTGGCGAGTAAGCACAGGCGGTTACCCAGTCCGAATGCCCGGCAAGCGTCACGAGCGACTGGCCCGTCTCCGCATCCCACACTCTGAGTGTATTGTCAGCAGATGCAGAAGCAATCCGATCACCGTCTGGAGAGTACGCGCAGTCGCGAACCTCGTCGGAATGCCCAGCCAGGGTCAGAAGTTCGGCGCCATTCTCTGCATCCCACACCTTGAGTGTCCCGTCGGCTGACGCCGAAACGATCCGCCGCCCGTTCGGCGAATATGCGCAGACGCGAACTCCTCCTGAGTGTGCGGCGGGATTAGCATACACCTCGCTCTCAAGGCTCCACACTCGAAGGGTGTCATCGTTGGACGCGGAGACGATCCGCCGCCCGTCTGGAGAATATGCGCAGGCGGTGACAACATCCGAGTGTCCGCTAAGCGTGGTGACCTCAGTGCCCGTCTTCGCATCCCAGACCTTGAGAGTCCGATCCTCGGACGCCGAGACGATACGCTGACCGTCTGGCGAATAAGCGCAATCATGAACTCCGGCTGTATGCCCAACGAGGGTGAACAAGGTCCTTGCGGTCTCCACATCCCAGACCCTGAGCGTTTTGTCCATTGATGCGGAGACTATTCGTCGTCCATCTGGCGAGTATGCACAGGCGCTGAGCACATGGGAATGCCCGACGAGCGTGGCGACCAGCTCGCCCGTTGCTGCTCGCCATACCTTGAGAGTCTCGTCCCGTGACGCCGAGACGATCTGCCGTCCGTCCGGTGAGTAAGCGCAGGCGGCGACTGCGCCAATGACGTTCCATAAATGTCCGGTGAGAGTGGCCACCTCTGCGCCGGTGTTTAGATCCCATACCTTTACTCTCTTGTCTTCGGAGGCTGAGACGATTCGTCCTCCATCTGGGGAAAAGGCGCAGTCGAGGACTAGGCCTGAATGCCCAGCCAGAGTGGTCAACTCCACGCCCGTCTCGGCATCCCAAACCTTGAGAGATCTTCCGGAAGCGGAGACAATCCGCCGCCCCTCGGGAGAATACGCGCAAGCGGCGACCCTGCCGGGTGAGTCGGCGGCGAACGTCATCAACGCTTCGCCCGTCTCGTCGTCCCACACTATGATTTTACCGTCCCCGGAGGCTGAGACGATCCGCCGCCCACTCGGAGAGTAACTACATGACGTAACGTAAATCGAATGCCCTGCGAGCGTCATGATGCACGCATCCCGAGCCTGCGGCTTGTTCACCCACTTGGCCCACGGGCGCTTCTCAACGCCGCTTTCCCAACGCCGCTTCGCAGCAACCGCTGGCGGTGTGCTGTCGGGCTGGTTTGCCGCCTGCTGAAAAAGTAAGTGAGGATACACTCGGAGAACGTGACTCTCCGCCCGGATGAACCGCAGCCACTCTTGCAGTTCTTGCCGGTTTATTTGATTTGAATCGGACATCATGCTCGATCTATCCTGCTCGACATTACGCCGGAAACTTCTCAAGCGCGCGGCGGTAGTCCTCTTGTAGCTCGTACACCCCACCATAGATCGTCTTCGCGCTCTCACCCTTCCCCGACGTGATCACCGCAACATGAGTCAGCTTCGCTTCAAGGAAATCAAAATCAGTCAGCGTCGCGTGAAGCTCATCCCACTTCTCGCCGTAGATCTGTTGATAAGGCAACTCCGAAAGCTTGCGAACGTTGGGTGTCTTCTTCCGCGGCTCGAATAAGTCTTGATGCGCAAAGTAGTCCGCGATGTGAGCGTGCCTCGCTGGCTCGTTGTCCCCGGATAAGAACTCAGCTTCTGCAACCTCGCGAAGCTGGCGGTGATAGAAGCTCAACAGCGACGTTCCGTCCGCACTGCGCTCGGTCAAGTAAGGCTCGAGGTCGAAATACAAACGCGACCAGACGATCACCGGCAAGCGCTCTTCGGGCGGAGTGTGCTTCGCGCGAGCCTTGAAATCAGCACGCACGTCTTCATCCAACGACAACACGTCGAGCATTTCGTCCTCGCTCAACCCGTTCTTAGACGCCGCGAGATAACCCAGACTCCGAGAGACGACCATTCCGCCGTGATTAGCGTCCGACGACAAACGTTCAAACAATTGGCGGATGATGCCGGGAATGTTTGGCGTAAGCTCAACCGCCGGCGTGTAAGATTTCCAACGCCGCGCTTCTTCGAAGGCCAGCTTCAAATAGAGCGGCATCCCGTGTTGCTTCTTCTCATCGCCGCCACCCTCGTCCGTGATCATTGCGGAGAGCGCGAACCTGGTGAGCACTTCATTTCGCTGCGGCGGCTGCAAAGTCCGGCCCGCCTCTGTCAGCCAGGCCTCCAATAGCTCGTCTGCTTCTTCCTTCGGCATCGGCTCGAGCTTCACCAAACCCGAGGGAACTTTTCTCTCAAGCGCAGTCTTGCACTCACCCGTAAGCGTCGACACGACAAGACGCACGTGCTCGGGAAGCTCAGCCGGCAACCAGATTAGATTGCGCGCGTGATCGGCATCCGAGAGTTGATCGAGCGCGTCGAGAAACACGATGAGCGGTTTCTCGGCGGTCGCCAGCTTCAGTCGCTCACCGAATTCCTTCACCAGTTCCCGGTAGTCACTCGGGATCGTCGCCTCATCGCCTCCGTAGATGCGCGTGACTTGGCGGCACACGCTCTCAAGCAGCGAGCGTCCGTCCGAGGAGGCAGGCGTCGCGCCGATGAACCTCGACACGACCGCACAATTCGCATTTCGCAATCCGCAATTCGCAATAGCTTTAGCCATCAACGCAGACTTGCCCGAACCCGACTCGCCCCACACCGCAAGCGGATGCGGGCCCGAGCCCGCGAGATAATCCGCGATTGTGTCGAGCATCGAACTGCGCCCTACGAACAATCGCGCGCGGTCCTCGGCGAAAGCGGCATGATCGGCGATTTCTTTTTCCAGCAGCTCGGTGCTTTCGAGTTGTGCGATCTCGTCGAGGATGACTCGCGCCAGCCGCCTCCACACGTCAACGCATAGACCAGAGCCGGCAGGCGGGACGCCTTCGTTCCCGGCTTCGAGCAGACTCAAACAATCTTCAAGGCCCTCTGGCAGCGTGCCGATATGGTCGGTCGTAATCCCGCTGTCTGTCCAATTCGCGTTGTAGTGATGGATGTTCCCAGGCAGACGAGTTTCGAGAAGTCCGGCCTCGTGCGCTTCTTCCCTTTCTTCGCCTTTCAAACGCTTGAGCTTCGCGCTTGCTTTGCTGTCCAGGTTTCGATTCTCGTCGAGATCAACGAAGTCCTTCGCGCTCTCGTCCGCGGGCAGACCCTTAATCGTCCGAAAGAAACAAAACACGTGCTCGCTTGCGTCGGGGACTTTCAAGGCTCCGGCGGCGATTTCCTGCTCAGTAGCCGAAGCCTCGTACTTGCGGCGCTCGTCTTCTGTCAGGTCTAACCCTTCGATTCCACGAAGCAGCATCGCGCGAAGCGGCCGCTCGACTTCGTTCTCCCAGACCTCAAAGTTGGCGAGGCGATCTTGCTGCTTGCGCGGCTGCAGGCAATAGGCCGGTTCAGGTTCCGCCCGCTCATTGCGCTTGAAGCGGGCGTTGTCATCGCGTTTGTACCAGGTGTCGAGCAGTTGCCGATCATTCGCATTGGTAGTTTTGGTTTCGATGTGCTTGAACTCGCGCGTGGGAATCTCAGCCGGTAAGGGTCTCCAGCCGTAGCGATCACCGAGGAGCACGATGAAGTTCGGCTTTGGTGAAGCTCTCTGCGACCGGCTCACTTCATCGAGACATATCTTCATGGTCTGTTGGTCGAGCCCGGCTTCTTCGCGCACGCCCCATCGCAGATCGATCGCCTGGAAGCGGCAGCCGTGTTGAGTGCATAGATCGCGCAGCCGCGGGAAGACGAATTTCTGAAGCGCGTTGCGTTCTTCCTTCAAGTCGCTGAAGGTAGAGCTGACAAAGATTCGAAATGTTCTTGTTGTTTGAGCCATCACGGCCTCCTTATTGGCGGCGAGTTATAGCTGCGCTCTACTGTTCCACGCTTTCGCAATCGGCAACCAGTCGCTGTTGACCGCTGCGCGAGCCAGCACGAGCAACTTGCCGCAACTGCTACATGTCACTAGGGTTTTGAACCACGCTCCGGTTCGGGCGTCCCACAGATTGAGTCCACCGTCAAAGTGCGCAGAGAGAACTCTCGTCCCGTCCGGTGAAAACGTACAGGTGGCGATCTGACCGCCGTGTCCGCTTAGAATGGCGATCTCAATTCCGCGATGGGCGTCCCACAGCCTAGTCGTCCCATCATAGGATCGCGAGAGGATCACTGTTCCATCAGGTGAAAACCGGCATCTCATCGTCCCTATAATGTAGTTTTCGGTGATCAGTTGCTTACTATCCAATAACAGCAGGCAGGCATCGCGGCCGCGAGGCTTGTTCAAGCAACGTAGCCAGGGCCGTTTTTCAAGTCCGGATTCAAACTGTCGTTCCGCCATTCGAGCGGGCGAAGTCGAGTCGGCTTGATTTGCGGCCTGCTGAAACAACAACTCGGGGTGATTGAGCAGAATGTGACCCTCGCCGCGAATGAACCGCTGCCAGTCTTGCAGCTCTTTACGCATTTCTCCTCTGGAGCTGTCCGTAGCAATCATGCTCGCCTTCTCATCCAGCGCGGTGCTATTTGGATTAGTCTTGACCAACTAATTACAGATGGCCTGGATGATATCTCTTTTAGCCTGGACTAGCAGTAAAAACGCGCGGCGACCTCAGCAACTGCGGCCTGCTCCAGCGGCATGTGCGCGAGCCTTGTTAGGCAAGGGCTGCACTGCTGACAATCGAGCTGAGCGAGCTGGAGATTCTGCTTGACCATCAATAACCGAGAGCAGACAATGCCAACCACTAGCTCAAAGGAGACACCGCCCTGTCATGCAACGCAGAAAGCACGACTCATCCAAAGTTGTCGTTGTCACCGGTGATGTAACGATGGACTGGAACATCGCGCGCATTCGCCGGGGAGACCATCCTAAGTCCTCCTGGAACGCCGACGACACTACTCGCGCCCATTGGCAAAGAGGAGGAGCGGCTTTGCTTGCTGATCTTGTCCAGACGATCGCTCAACAACTCGAGCGCGGCGGGGCAACAAAGTACCGCATCCTGCAAACATCAGCGCCCGCCAAACCCGTATTGCCGGGAGACGATCGGTATCATCACTCCTACTCGCTTTGGTCGGCATTTGATTACGAGACCAAACCCACCGCTAAGAAAGTTTGGCGGGTGGCTGAATTCATGGGCCTGGATCGCGGCAAGGAGGATCTCGCTGTTGCCGAATGGAAAAGGGTGAAAGACGATGTTGCCGATGCGGCAATCGTGATTCTTGATGACGCTGACCTCGGATTTAGGGATAGCCAGGCTCTCTGGCCCAAAGCGATCTTATCGGGTAAGCCATGGATCATTCTCAAGATGGCCCGACCAATCGCCGAGGGCGATCTTTGGAAGCATTTGCAAAAGAACCACGCCGAAAGGCTCATCGTGGTCATGGCGATCGACGACTTGCGGCTCAGCGAGGTGCAGATTAGCCGTGGCCTTTCATGGGAACGAACAGCTCAGGACATTGTGTGGGAGTTGGTGCACAACCCGCGTGTCAACGGACTCGCTCGTTGCGCTTACGTCGTGATTTCGTTCGATACCGCCGGCGCGATTTCTCTCTCGCGTCCCCAAAAAACCAATGCGAAGCAGAGTCAAGCCGGCGTGCCGCAATCTCGTTTGTACTTTGATCCGAAAGTCGTCGAAGGCATGTGGCAGGCGCGTTATCCTGGGGCGCTAATCGGCTACACATCTTGCCTTGCTGCGGCAATCGCCACGCAGGTGATGTTCAATTCCGAATCACCGGACATCGGGGAAGGCGTGCGCCGAGGTCTCGCGGCAATGCGCAAACTGCACTGCGAAGGTTATGGGAAGCCGGGAGAGTCGGCCCTGAATTCCGGGCCTGCCTTTCCTCTTAAGACGATCGCCACGGACTTGGCTACGACGGCTTCCGTCGAGCACGGAGACTCTGTCGATGTGGAAGTTCGCGATCCGATGCGCTTTATCGGGGGCCAAACTTCGTCCGACAGCGATTCAGGTGGCTCGGGCTTTTGGACGATTCTCGGTGATCGCTACACAAGTTCGCTCGCAAGTGTGGCGGAACAGATCGCGCTCGACGGCCCGGAAGTGGCGCTTGAGGGAGTGCCGCTGGGACAGTTTGGGGGATTGCTGACGGTGGACCGTCATGAGATCGAAAGCTTCCGCAGCATTCGTAGTTTGGTGGGCGAGTATGCTCGCGCACCTCGCGCCAGCCGCCCCCTGAACATCGCAGTCTTCGGTGCCCCGGGTTCGGGCAAGTCGTTCGGTATTGCTGAGGTGGCGAAATCGTTGTTAGGGAAAGATGAGATCAAAAAGCTCACATTCAATCTTTCTCAGTTCAATAATCCTGACCAGTTACACGATGCGTTGCATCAAGTGCGAGACGTGGGCCTGTCTGGAATGATGCCCCTGGTTTTCTGGGATGAGTTTGATACTTCATTAAATCAGCAGGAACTCGGATGGTTGGCTCACTTCCTGGCTCCGATGCAGGATGGAGCCTTCCAGCAGGGACAGATCACTCATGCTATTGGCCGGGCCATCTTCGTTTTTGCGGGCGGCACGAAGGAAACGATTGAAGGATTTGATCGTGGCTCGGACGATCCGGCGTTCCGGAATGCCAAAGGACCAGACTTCGTCAGCCGGCTGAAAGGGTACGTGAATATTCTGGGCCCGAACCCTCGCGGTGGCGAGCAGGAAAGAGATCCTTATTACATAGTTCGCCGGGCCATTCTGCTCCGATCGATCCTGCATCGAGATGCGGGCCATCTGTTTCGCGGGAGCGACTCCGGCGAGCGACTCAATACTGACTCGGGTGTGTTGCGGGCTCTCCTCTTTACCAGAAATTACAAACACGGTGTGCGGTCGATAGAATCGGTAATTGCCATGAGTGAGTTGAGCGGTAAACAACGCTTCGAACGTTCTTGCCTGCCCGCGGCGCCGCAACTTGACCTGCACGTGGATGCGCTCGAGTTTCAATCGCTGGTGCAACGGATCGAACTTGAGGGTGAATTGCTGGAGCGACTAGCTGAAGCAGCGCATGAGACTTTCTGCGATGGACTTAGGGCGAGAGGATATCGTCATGGTAAGGAAACGAATGACCGGAAGAAGACCCACCGCTTCCTGATCCCTTATTCGAAATTGCCTGAGGAAGAAAGAGCACAGAATCGCGGGAACGTGCGAGACATACCGGCAAAGCTCGCGTCGGCTGGCTATGTGATGGTTCCCGCGCGTAGCAACGAACCACCTTTCAATTTTCCCGGCGGCGATCTGGAAGCGCTTGCCGAGGCTGAACATGATCGTTGGATGAAGGCCAAGATTGGCGCCGGCTATCGTTGGGGCGCTAAGACCGATCCAAAGAAGAAACTGCACAAGGATCTGCTGCCATGGCGCAAGTTGACTGCAGCAGAGAACGCCGCGCGCTACACACCACTCGAAGCAGCCGCACTTGGCCGCAAGATACTTCCGGAAAAAGAGAAAGAGAAGGATCGCGATCTGATTAGAGGCATTCCGCGGATTCTGGCGCGGGCGGGATTTACGATCGTGGCGCTGGAGTCGCCGCGAACGGAGGAGAAATCACTAAATAAGCAAACAGCGCCTGAACGGCGAAAAGGTCGAAATCATCTTGAGAAAACCTCCAGCGACTCTCCACGGGCTAAGGCCGACCGGGCGCGGGGCGCTGGCGCGAGTTGAGATGCTCGGTCTCCGGTAATCACTGACCACACCTTCACCATATTTCAGGAATTCGCTGTAATACAACGTGGCCCTGATCGCCTGCGGCAAAGGACAAACCCGCGATCGTTCAAGGCTCAACCTCGTTGGCGCCTGCCCGTACTGTGTTCAGAATCGGTCCGATCTGTTGCGCAAGCGCAATCAGCCCGTGAGCAGTGGCTATCCGATACGCTTCCTCGGCCAGAGGTAGTGCCTCCCGAGGCCGCCGCATCTCCCTGGCCATTAGCAAGGCTTGATTGATAAGGGATGCCGCCAGCCCATCCCTGTTGCCAAGCTCTCGGCAGATTCGCTCCTGCTCTCTGTATAGCAGCATCGCCTCATCCAACTCGCATCGCGCATAGAAGATGTTCGCCTTGGTGCCGAGGCAAAATCGCAACCCATACCTATTGCCAAGCTCGCGGCAGATTCGCTCCTGTTCTTTGCACAGCCGCATAGCTTCATCCAATTCGCCTCGCGTATAAAAGATATTCGCCTGGTTGCCGAGGCTTCGTTGCAGGCCATTCTTGTTGCCAAGCTCCCGGCAGATTCGCTCCTCTTCCTTGTGCAGCCGCATCGCCTCATCCAACTCGCCTCGCGCATGGAAGATATTCGCCTGGTTGCCAAGGCTGATTGACAGTCCATACTTGTTGCCAAGCTTTCGGCAGATTCGCTCCTCTTCCTTGTGCAGCCGCATTGCCTCATCCAACTCGCCTCGGTCTTGCAAGATCAGCGCTTGACCAGCGAGAGACCTCGATAGTCCATCCTTGTTCCCCAGCTCTCGGCACATTCGCTCCTGTTCTTTGTACAGCCGCATAGCCTCATCCAGCTCGCCGCACGCATAGAAGATATGCGCCTGGTTGCCGAGGCAAGCTTCCAGGTTTGCACCGTCTCCTGTTTGGCGAAAGTGATCAACGAGGAATTCTTGGCGCGATAATGCTTCCCCGTGATGGCCTGTGTCGCGTAAAAGCTTAACAACACGCCAGACGTGATCGGTGTCCTGTGCTGGGCCATCAGGTACCAGCCTGTAAGCATCCACGACGCGCAGCGGTGAGTTTGTTTCAATCTTGGACCAGTATGCCTTGACCTCAAACTCATTTGCATCCCACGCCGCAGCGAAGAATTGCCCGTCGGTCAGCAAGTCGGATAAACTCTTCCAGGATTTCGCCTCCGCCAATTGCCAGGGCAACTCGTCCAGCTTTCGCGCGCCAAGATTTTGAGTCTCGAAATAATCAGCCAATCGTAAGTGAGCGGCGTGTTGGTCTTGCTCAACGGGCAGGTACTTGTCTCGCACCGCCTGGCGAAGGTAATCGTGGCCGAAGCCAATCAATCCCGACCTGCTTACCAGCGACTGCTCGGCAGCCAGGAACAGCGGCGACCAGTGAGCTCGCGGCAATGGCCCTTGCTCAGTGCCCAGCAAATCCATTAACTCCGCTTCTGACAATCCTCGTCGCGCAGCACACAGCAGCGACATCGTGTCTCGCACTAGTCCCGCGCGCTCGTGCTCGTAATCTTCCTCGTAGCGCTCCAGTATCTTCTCGTACAACACGACAGCAGCAGTCGCGGCCAGGTAATGCTCGATGCGCTGGTCTAACGTGAAGTGGTCGCCATAAACTCTCAATTCGTCTAGCAGCGCTCTGAGGTAAAGAGGGTTGGCTGTCTGGTCTGCGGTGGCTATTCGCTCGACGCGTGCCGGGCTGAGCGCTTTTGTGTATTGGGCCAGATAGTCCCTGATGAGCTGCTCTCGTTCGTGACGCTCCAGACGTTTTACCTGGAGCGTTGGCCAGGCCCGCTTGTTGAGGTCATCAAGCGCGCGACCCGGCAAGGTGGAAAGGACCAACCTGATGTTTGATGGAATCACCGGCGGCAGCCAGACAAGATCAGGCGCGCCGTCGCGGTCCTCGAGCTGGTTCAGCGCATCAAGGATCAGCACTACCTTTCCTTTGGCGGCAGCCATGTGCAGCCAATTCGCAAAGGCCGAGCGCAGTTCATCGGGTTTTTCCGGAATCTCTTGCTGAATATCAAAGTGGCGTTTTAGCTCGCCCATGATGCGGCGAAGCATTGCGGCCCAATCGGCGCTGTAGGGGGTGGCGCCGATGTAGTGCTGGATTACAAAGGCATCGGGATGATTCTCTCGATATTTCGCGGACCAATTCGCAAGCAGCGCAGACTTGCCTGAGCCCGATTCACCCAGTATGACCAGCGGCGGGCCGTCACCGTTGACGTGCTCGTCCAATCGATCAAAGTATTCCTCACGACCGATGTAGACTCGCGCGCGGCTCTGCGCGAAAGCCTGGTGATCCAAAGCATCGCGATCAAGCGGATCAAGCTTCTCGCCTTCGGGAAACAGCAGGTCGATCAGTTCAGTAAAGTCTTTGAGCACAAGCTCGCCCAACGTCTTCGGATCTGCATAGTTCTCTCGTACCGGAAAGTGGTTGTGCCGGATGCGCTCCTTCAGTTCCTTTAGCCTCTGTGCACTTTCCGGGTCCTCACTGGTGAAATCCTCTCGCTGTTCACTTGAGACTTGCTCTACGTATTTCGGATCGCGAAAGTAGAAGAACGCATGTTTGGCCATCTGCGGGTTGTTAAGGACGCCGTGGAGAATCTCAAGCTCGGTAACCGATTTGCGCTCGTCCACGTGCTCGCACAACCAGGCTTCGCGCTCGATCACTTCGGGAGAGATGGAGTCGGGAATCCAGCCGTAACGCTCGCCAAGCAAACCGATAAAGTAAGGACGGCAGCGATGAATCTCTTCCAGACAAAGCGGCAGTACTTTGCCTTCGGCCTTTTCTTCATCGGTGATGCCCCAGCGCAGATCTACTTCACCCCACGTCACGCCGCGCGCTTCACAGAGTCTGCGCAACTGCGGGAAGGTGAACTTTACGAGGTAATCCCGCTCCGCCTGCATGTCGCGGAAGGTTGAGGAGATAAAAACGCGGATTGTTCTGTTAGTGTTCACTTGATCGATGCTGAATCCAACTCATCGCAAAGAAACTCTCGCAACGTGCCTCGAGTGTAATCTTCGCCCAGGTCGTGGCCCGCTCCTGGCACAGTCTCGAGCGTTGTATTCGGGATTAGCGAGGCTAGGTGTTTCGCGAGCAGCGGGTCACAGCCGTTATCCTCCGCACCGGTGTGTATCTCCATATAGCTAGGCGCGGGAAACTCGCTGCTTTCGGTTATCTTGAGCAGTTTTTCTGCGCGTGGCGGGCGCGAGCCATAGAATCCATTTTGCGCGATAGCCGCTCCGAGGACAGGTGAACATAACAGTATCTTCCCCGGAAAATGCTCCATATCAGCCAGCGTGTGGAGCAAGAGATATGCGCCGTACGAGCGACCTATCAATCTTGCGTCGGTATTCCAAGAGTCTGGATCCAGATCGGATCTTATTAAGGCCAACTGTTCAGCGAAACGAAGACGCGCAAAGTATGAAACAATCTCGCGGCCCTGGATCGAATACCCCATCTTCGTGATGAGTCGACCAAGACCGGCACCGAGGCTCTCTCCACGTCCCGGCAACAGATAAATGCGCTTATTCGCCATGACGAATCTTTCAAGAACCCCGCCTCGTACTTTGCTTCCTGAAGTCTTACGCGCGGTGCATTGTCGTCTGCACAACGTTGGGGGTCAAGATTTCCGGCCGTGGGTCAGTCTAGAGTTCAAGCTTTGGCTTTCGCCCGTAATCAGCAACCTAAAGGTTTAACTCTGAACTCAAACTGACGCACTGTTGTGACAATTCTGCTTGTGCTCCTGAAGAGTCCGGCATATAAAGTTCGTTGAATGGTTGGGCCGATGGAAGATCTCGAGAAAGACCTGGCGAGCATAACTCTGGCGCCTTACATCGTGAAGGCCATGGCCCTGATCGGTGTGAAGCGCCGGTCGGGCAGCAACATGTTCCGGCACCAGATCAGCACGATGGCAATTCTGCTCGATTACAAGGTTACCGATCCGGTGCTGCTCAAGGCTTCGGTGATTCACGACTTGTTCGAGGACGCGGCCACCATGCCGGGGGTGAGTGAAGACGAGATAACGCGAATTGACTCCGACGGTCCGGCCGTCTATGACCTGGTGATGGAGGTGACCATCAGGGTCGTAGACGGAATCAAAGAACCGAAGTCTGAATACCTCGATCGGGTGATGCAGAGCGGCAGCGATCGCGCGAAGGTCTTGAAACTGGCCGATCGAATCAGCAACATCTTTGCCCTGGGCTTCGTCCACGACGTAGCGTTCGTGAAGAGGTACCTGCGCGAAACCAAAGATCACATTCTGCCTCACGCCGAGAGCGTAAACGCCGACATGTTCCGGGAACTCTCCGACCTGGTCAGAAATCGAGAGCAGATGTTGCGGCTGAAGGGTTCGGACACCACAAGGTAAAGGCTACGTGGTGCTCCGATCCATTCCTTATTGTCTTGGTCTCGACTGCTACCCGACGAGGATGGCGCGCTTGGCGTCGGCGAGTTCTTCATCGCGGCGGTGATAGCCGCAGCCGTGGCTGAGAATGCGCAGCCGGGCAGGACTTTACTAGCTGGCGACGGCTACGATTGTTGTAGTGGCCACAAACCGATGCGCGATGTTGTCCACCATGACCCCAAAACCCTCCAGGGTCCTCACTCCAAGCAGCGCCATGTCGCCCGGTTCGGCGAAAACCACTTCGTCCACGGTTTC
>JBGQGG010000013.1:0-136740 GCA_041497335.1 Pyrinomonadaceae bacterium
AACTGCTCAACCCCATCCCAAAACCAAATCAGACCGCTCAGCCTTGGCAAACCGTGCCCCACTGCAACCGCCTCCCCACCAGCCAACCCAAACGCCCATCTCTTGCTCACCTCTTGCCTCTTCATGAATAATGCGGGCTAGTGGTTTTGCCTTGGTTTCACGATTCGAGCAATGTGATGCTGATGGAACACCGCTTAACGGTGCAGCGCGCTTCATCTTAAAGATCTTTAACCCACCACCTAGTGGTCCACTGGATTATTTAAAGAAACTCATTTTCGCCCAGCCTGGCCACTTCCGCGTGATCGTCTTTATCGTGACTAACCAACCCTTTGGCCAGTCGAAGGTTACAGTGAGCCGAGATGAGGCCATCGATTGGTTGAGCAGCGGGACCAATGGTCTTCCAAATGGCATTGGTGATATGCAGTTTACGAGTGCCTACCTTACTACGGCTTTGATATATGAATTTGAGCAGGCTTCAGCTGATAGTGCGGCGATTCTGACACAGCCTAGTTCTTTAACAGGCAAGATGCACTTACAAAAGAGTGGGATTTGGGCAGCTCTCGAGAGGCCATAATGTTAACCCTGAGGCAATGCAGAAAGCGATTGGCAGTCATCTGGTTGATAGGGTCTGGAATTCTGTTCTTCATACTAATCCCGCAAACGATCTTCAAGCACTATGGGGAAAAAGCCGGGGAAGCCTGGTCTTGGTTTCTGCCTATGATCATGCCGACACTTTCTTTGATTATTGGCGTTCTAGTGTGGGATTTCCTAGATAAGACTATTGAGGTTCCAGGGGCGGACGGTTTTATGTACAGACTATCGGCTATCTTCTCCATCCTATATCTCTTGGCCCTTGGCCTAACGTTTTTCTTGAGCCCATTCTCGCCCTGGACACCCTTAGAATTGATGAAGCAATCCAGCCTATACTTAGGCCCATTTCAAGGACTAGTCGCCGCTTCTCTTGGCGCATTCTTTGTGAGCAAATCGAAAGGTTAATTTTGCCTATGGAGCAATCCTTCAGCGTTTTCTGCTACTTTGATCGCGTCTAACACTCTCACCGCCTCCACCGCCGCCTTTACATCATGAACCCGCACGATATGTGCGCCCTTCAGCACTGACGCGGCAAGACTCGCAACGGTGCCGTAAAGGCGTTGGTCCGCAGGAGCGTTGTCGAGCAGTTTACCGATGAACGATTTTCGCGACGTTCCAATCAGAAGTGGAAACTCAGCGAATGCGTTTGCGAGTTGATCGAGCTTGGCGATCAGCTCAACATTCTGTTCTGCAGTCTTGCCAAAGCCGATTCCTGGATCGACGGCGATACTTTCCAGCGCGACGCCATGTTGTTGAGCGACGGCGATGCTCTTGCGCAAGCCGTCGATGACTTCACTACTGATGTCTTCGACCGGCGGCAACTGTTGCATCGTCTTCGGAGTTCCTCGCGAATGCATCAGCACCAGTCCGGCGCCGGCCCGCGCTGCTTCATCGGCAATCAAGGGATCGAATTGCAGGGCTGAGATGTCGTTAACAATTTCAGCGCCGGCGGCGAGTGCCGCGCGTGCGACTGAAGGCTTCGTAGTGTCGATCGAGATTGGAACGGGTGTTTGTGCTGCCAGCTTCTGAATGACGGGAACCACCCGTTGCAGTTCCTCTTCTTCAGATACGGACCTAGAGCCGGGCCGGGTCGATTCTCCACCGATGTCGATGATGTCCGCGCCCTCGGCAATCATCTGCACGGCGTGAGCCACCGCGCGGTCGAGCGAATAGAACTGTCCACCATCACTAAAGCTGTCGGGTGTGACATTGAGTACGCCCATCACCAGTGTCCGTTCACCATAAGGCAACGAACGACGCGCGAGGCTCCATTGTCGGATTGGCATCAAGGCAGGCATCAAGGCAAAAGTAAAAAGGAAAAAGGCAAAAGTAAAGCACAGAAGTGATTGAGCGCTGAGATAGTAGGCCTTATTAGAAGGTTACCGGTCGGCAGCGGCGGGCAGTTCAAGTCAGAATGGGGAAGCGCGCTCTAACTGAAGCACGCAAGCTAACAGCTTGCGCTACAAGTCGCCTTGACCATGCTTGTGGCCTTTTGTTATAAAAACCGTTCCTGCTCAGCGCCGGATCGAGTGCTGTGCAGCCGCTATTATTCCGCAGTAGCTCAATGGCAGAGCATTCGGCTGTTAACCGAAGGGTTGTAGGTTCGAGTCCTACCTGCGGAGCCAATCTTGGTAATGTAGCTGATGTAAAGAAAGGCTTTAGCTCATTGAGTCGGCATAGCCTGTCACAACTAAGTCACAAAGTTTTGGCTTTGGATGCCGACTTGGCTTTTACACCTTTCTTTTTGTGGCCGTTATTGGAGCTATTACCGACGTTTGCGAGGTCGGCAAGTCGGGTTGAGACGCTTGCTGCCAGGTCTACTGACTGAGGCATGAATTTCAGATATTTTTGTGTTTCTACGATGGAGGCGTGGCCGGCGTATTCCTTAATGCCATTTATTGGCACCCCAGCCAAAGCAAGGTTTGTTAAGCAAGTGTGGCGCAGATCGTGAGGGCACCATCCGCCTGGTACCGTCTGGCCATAGCGAATCCCAAGACTTTCGGAAGCTTCTTTTAGAACGCCGCGAAACCAATGGTCGGGGTGCGTGAGTACGTGGGTTGCCCCACCGTGGCCCTCCGCCTTGCGTTGGGCTATCAGAGTCGCTGCGGAAGGCGCTTTAATGGTGCGCCATTTTTTTGTCTTGGAAGAATAGAGCCTCACGGTTCCGAAGCGAACGTCAGACTCTTCCCAACGCATGCGTAGGAGTTCTGCCATGCGCCCGCCGGTTATTAAGTCAAGTTGGAAAAAGAATAGAGCCTCGGCCCATTCAGCTTTGGGAGAGAGGGCTTCGGATATCTGTGCAATTTCTTCATCGGAAAGAACGCGGTCGCGTTCTTCTTCTACTTTCTTGGTAAGGGGGCTGCGAGGTACTTGAAAGGACTTTAGGTCTGGGTATGTTCCAACTGCATGGTTCAACGCTGCTTTGATAGTGTTAAGACCTCTTCTGATTGATGATTTCTTCAGAGGTTTCCGATTCTCTTTACCGCGCTCGGTTTCAGCGTTGAATTACCAAAGATTCTACCCATGCCGTTTGGCGCGCAGCGTCCGACGTGGCGGTTACCTGCCAATGGCGAGCCTGTACGAAAGCCTTCGCCGTTAGCAAACGATTCTCTCTTGGCTTAGGAGATCAAGGTTGCGGAAATGAGTTCGCTTCAAACACCAACGATCTCGATCATTCTCCCGGCGCTTAATGAAGCGCACTCGATTGGTGCGACGCTTGATGCGGTCTCGCGCTTGTCTGTTCGCGCCGAGGTCATAGTCGTGGATGGAGGGAGCGATGACGACACGCGCAAAATTGCGAGGGCGCGCGGAGCGATAGTCATAGCATCGGAACGCGGACGTGGATTGCAGATGCATGAAGGCGCGCGTGCTGCTCATGGTGATGTGATGTGGTTTTTGCACGCGGACACGATCGTCCCTGCCGATGGCGTCGATCTCATCATTAAGGCGTTGCGTGACCCGCAGATAGTAGCCGGCAACTTCGAAGTTCACTTCGATGGCCGGGGATGGGCCGCCCGATTCATGACCTGGTTGTATCCACAACTGCGTCGACTCGGGCTTTGCTACGGCGACTCGGCGATCTTCGTGCGGCGTGAAGCATACGAACAGGCGGGTGGCTTTAAGTCTTTTCCAATCTTTGAAGACCTGGACTTAGTGCGAGTGTTGAGAAAGCTGGGCAGCATCGTTCATGTGCGTGGTACGGTCGTCACTTCATCGCGCCGCTTCGAAGGTCGCAGCTTTGCGCTGATGTTCGGGCGGTGGGTAGCCATGCAAGCGCTCTTTTGGTTGGGCATGCATCCGCGTACGCTCGGCCGCATTTACGCACCGGTTCGCAGCAAGCAGGGAGTTAAAGCCGTTGAATGATTTAAAGGTTGGGAGGGCGGATTAAAGACAGGCGTCACAATTCTGAGGCGCGATCGACGAGCCAGCGATAGGTGTTTGGTGCACGCGAGCGCGCTTCTTCGCTGGATCGCGTTTCGTCGGCCAGGCGGGAGAGGTCCGGTGGCGTGTCTATGTCATACCAGGTCGGCAGCATGCGCAGCCGGAGTTTTAGTCTTGCGGCGTTCGTCGCAGTTTGTAATCAGCGGCAATCTGTGCGAACGGAGGTCGATTCGAACCGTATCCACAGAGCTTGAGAACAACAACGATGTCTTGCGGTTTCAGCGTCATGGCTGCCATTATGCATTCGCTATTCGCGAATAGCGAATGAGTGACTGAAGTCACCACCCGACACCCCGGCGGGTGTTCACGAATCGTGAACAATCCCGCAATGTGAACAACGTTCTACTATGGGTGACATCTGCTTCCACCTTCCACTTCAAACACCGTCCAGGCCCGATTGCTATAATGTCCAATGCTCTGTACAGTAGGAACGCTACTGTAGGAGATATTGAACATTATGCGATCACGGTCATCCAAATCGTTGCCCCTTCCAGTAAGCGGCGCCCTAAAGAAGCTTGGGTCTGACTTGGCCGACGCGCGGAAGCGGCGGCGAATCTCGACGACTACGATGGCACAACGGGCGATGATTAGTCGGACAACGCTCGTCAAGGTTGAGAGCGGTGATCAAGGCGTGTCGATTGGAATATACGCCACCGTTTTGTTTGTTCTCGGCATGACGGAAAGAATTGCGGATCTCGCAGATGCCTCGCACGATCGAACGGGACTTGATCTGGAGAGCGAGAATCTCCCTAAGAGAATTTCTTCATCAAGGAAGAAGCGCGATGGAACGGCAAACAGAAGTATTCATCGATCTTGATGGCAACGCTCGCTTAGTTGGTCGTCTCTGGTCACGGTCCATCAAGGGACGCGAGAGTGCTTCTTTTGAGTACGACGAGGCCTGGCTTAACTCTAAGCTCCGTTTCCCGCTCGAACCACTGCTGACTATGGATACCGGCGTCCATCACTCTCAGCCGGGCAAACCGCTATTCGGTGCGATCGGCGATTCTGCTCCAGATAGATGGGGGCGCGCTCTCATGAGACGGGCAGAGCGGAAGAGCCCGGAGAGAGAAAACAGAACGCCGCGAACTTTGTTGGAGATAGACTACCTTCTCCTCGTTGCGGACAGCATACGACAGGGCGCACTCCGCTTTAGGGATGCAAACACCTCAGAGTTCCTATCAAATGCACAACCTGTGATCCCGCCATTAGTCGAGCTGCCGAAATTGTTATCGGCATCACAACGAGTGTTGAAGGATACTGATTCCGATGACGATTTGCGTCTTCTGCTGGCTCCCGGCTCATCACTTGGCGGAGCAAGGCCCAAGGCGGCGGTGATTGACTCAGATGGGTCGCTCGCGATTGCCAAATTTCCGCACCACGGCGATGAATACAACATCGAATTGTGGAGTTGCGTCGCTCTTGCATTAGCTCGTAAGGCAGGCATCAACGTGCCGCCACATCGAATGACAACCGTTTTGGATCAACAAGTCCTGATCGTCACTCGTTTTGATCGGCACACTGGAACGCGGATTCCATTTCTATCGGCGATGAGCATGATCAGCGCGGGAGAAAACGAACCCCATAGTTATCTCGAACTGGTTGAGGCTATTCGTCAACATGGTGCCGACGTTCGAGGGGACCTGCGGGAGTTGTGGCGTAGGATTCTGTTCAGCGTGTTGGTATCCAATGTCGACGACCACCCCAGAAATCATGGGTTCTTGTACGACACTCCAAAAGGCGGTTGGCGACTCTCTCCTGCTTACGATATCAACCCGGTGCCAGTCGACGTGAAGCCACGCATCCTTTCGATGATGATTGATGATCAGGATAATTCGGCTTCGTTCGATCTGGTTCTCAAGGTGGGCGATTACTTTGGCCTTGAAAATGATGAAATGAAGATGATCGCAGGCGAAGTTGCCGGATCCGTTTCGACCTGGCGTGCCGAGGCCAAGCGACTGGGGATTTCGAGCGAAGAGATCAATCGAATGGCGACCGCGTTCGAGCATGACGAGCTGAAGCATGCTCGTAAATACTGAATATCGGTTGATGGTTGATTAGAGAGGTGAAATGAGCAGCGACGTCGAACAACAAGTGACACGAATTTGCGAACGAGCCAAGCATGAGCTTATTGCATTGCTTCTCTCTCTTCCGGTGACGGCTGACCCGCCGGCGGCGCCAATCCAGGAATGGATGACTGCCAAGCAATTGGCCGAGTATTGGCAGCTTCTCACGAATGACAACCAACCGAGAACTGCCGGCATTATGAAGTGGGCAAATCGGCCGGCCGATCAATCCCCGCTTCCTCATGCCTACATGGGCGACCTCCTTCGATTCAGACGCGATGATGTGAATCGCTGGGCGCAAGAGGAGGCTGTTCGACGCAGTGATACAAAAATGAAACGGCCGCGAAATGAGACAACAGGGCCGCACTCCTAACGATGAATGACGAACACGAGGAGGTCCAAGGGGAACCAACGTCGGTGTTAACATGGCCATGTTAATTATCTTGGCCATGGTAATTCGACGGCTGCGGTAAGGAAGTTTATTAAAGCGCCCTTTAATAAGCGTTGCATCGCCACCCGCTTATTTTAGTTTTGCCCGATTTTCTAAAATAAGGCTTGAATTCACTACGTCAGCTTCTGGATACACGTGTCTTAGTGCTGACCATGTTCCATGATCGAGCCCCCATGAGTTGTCGAGGTTAACTGGTAAGGGCGCCAACATCTCTTGCATCCGCCGAGCGAGTGCCGGTGCACCGGTGCGGGATATTCCACTTGATATAGCTCTCGGGGGAAGTCTCCAAGTCGTGGACCGTTCGCGGAGCGGTCACGGCTGTTACCAACGTGGCCGGCAGGTACCAGCGAGCGGAGATGCAAAGCACAGCGCGAGGCCGCTGAATACTTCTAAAGAGCAAAAGTAGTTCTCACAGTGCCGAATAATCAAGCTCGGGAGGTTTTTTTTGGTTTCTTATTTCAGTCCTGCGTTCAACTTCTCTTTCAGACTTTCTACCTCGCGTATTAGTTCTTTGATGATTTCCAATTGATACAGAGCCACGCGGTCGTACTTGATGACCACAGGCTCACCCTCTTTGTTGTAGACCAGCAGGTCGTGCAAACCAAGAGCGTGAAAATCTTCGGCGATGTAACCGACGGAGCGTTTCGAGTCTTCGCTTCCCTTGAACACGAATGAGACCGGTTGCGCGTTCAGGATCTTGTGAAAGTCGTCCGAAAAGTTCTGGATGTCTTCTTTAAACCTACGCGAGGAGCCGTTATATCCCAGTTGGCCGCTGCCGTCGCTCAACTTGAAAGTGATCGGGCCTTCGTCTATTAGCGGCAACCATCCCATGTACAAAGAACCATTCCGCGCGTCGAAATGAGAAGGGCTTGTCGATGGCGTTGGCGGTGCGCCCCAGATCGTGACACCACCACCGGGATTTGACGGGCCGTTCACATTCACGATCCCAGATATCGCTACGTTTGTAAGGTTTGTTTGGCCCTCCAGATTAGCCGTGCCCGGCACTGTCAGATTACTGAGGGTTGTATTGCCATCAACCTGGAGCGTGGTTTTCAACTCGGTTCCAAGATTTACCACCAGAGGATCCGCAGCCCCAGGACTTCCTATCGTGGTAGGGCCATTCAAAGTTGATGCCCCATTAACGTTAAGCGACGTGCCGGTCACGTTGCCGGAAGCCACAACTGAGGCCGGAGTCAGATTCGGATTGGAGATGGTTACGGTCAAAGCGTCGTAGAGATAGATAGGAGCAAACGAAGGTGGTGGATTGTCGCCCGTGGGGTTGCTGGTCATCATTGCCACGAGAAAGAAGGTCGTGTCGGTCTGCACTCCTGACTGGATCGTACAGGTCGCTTGCATACCAGCGTAGATTGGAGTCGGATTTCCCTTTTCGTAGATTTGGAAGAACGTACCATTGCTATCCCACGCCAGTGTAAAAGGCTGGCCACTCGTGAATTCAGTTGCTGGAATAGTGGGTGCGCCGACTGCCGTAGCCACCAGATTCTGTAGATAGAATTGCGGTGTCTCTTTCGAAAGTGTGAACAATGCTGGATCTTTGTAGGTCAGATTACCAGCCGACGTGCCGGATTTCTCAAAAACCTGGACTGTGAAATCCCCGACAACCGTGTTGACTTGAGCGGCAAGGCCGAGCACGAGGTTGTAATTTATCAACCAGGCTGTTTGGTCTTTGCATACAAACGTGACCAGATAAAGACTGGTAGCAAGATTTAGTTCGTTGCGACGACCGGCGTCATCGCTGATGATGCTCCACGTTGTGTTGTTCAATGAACTGATGACGCTTCCATCTGTCAACGAAGCTGCATCGGTGCCCACCGGCACAGCCACACTGATCTCGCTACAGTAGATGTTTTGACCGGTGGGGCTGATCACTCCGATGTTGATGGCTGCGTTGAGCGGCGACTGTGCCGTGCTGGTCTGAATGGGACTCGGATAGGTTGCGAAGGCGTATGTCAACAAAGCGGGGTTAGTCATGATGGAGAATCCTTTCTGAGCAATTGTGTAAACGTTTGAGCCAGTTTAAGTGGAGTCTTTCTGTTGCAAGGCGCTTTCGTACTTTGAAGAAATCGATGCTGCTCCGGTGCCTTGTTGCAGAATCAACTATCGTTATCCAAATTGAGGACGAATTGCAGGAAGCCCTCACGCAGACTGATTGAAAGATCCTTCAGTTGTGCATTCGGCGTTGTTTGAATCAAGTCGTAACCGGCCCAGATGCTACTGGCCGCGTCGCTCTCCCACCAGCTCCACGTTCCATTCTGTTCCGCGGGAAAGGGATAACTGATAGCTTGTGGGAAGGCCGGTGTCAGTCCACCCTGCGCCGGTGTCTGTTGTGTCGCCGTCAAGATCGGGTTGATATGAAACGTGACTTCGATGTTCGCCAACGCTGCGGCTACCAGTTGCGCCGGGACGTCAATCTCCATAACCGGAAAAATTCCCGTCGTGGCATGAATGCTGGCCCGCGGATCTACCAGCAGGGTTACTAAAGTCGCAGTGGACGCACCGAACTGAAGACTGATGTAGTTGTTTCCCGAGCCACCGAGTGGACCAATCTGCTGAACGTAGGACTGCGATAGATCGGCCTGCACTACCGAGTTGAAGATTGCATAGTTGTCCTGAAGAAAGTAGCCGATGACACCATCGTCACGCGCTGCCTGGTCTCCAAAGCGAACCGCAAAGTCATAACCGAGGAAGTCCGATGTCGGTGGTGCTAAAGTGGCTATCCAGTTCTGAGTGGCTATCCAGTTCTGATCGGTAAGACCCGGACCATCGAGTGTTAAGGCAAGGCTCGCACGCACCAGGGCCAGCGGTCGGCCAATTAACACAGACAGGCTCTGGTCGCCCCGATTGCCAAGCGGGTCAATAGTCCAGAGCGTCGCGTCAATCGCATCAAGAAAGGCCTGGA
This sequence comes from Pyrinomonadaceae bacterium, assembly GCA_041497335.1. Classification (GTDB taxonomy): domain Bacteria; phylum Acidobacteriota; class Blastocatellia; order Pyrinomonadales; family Pyrinomonadaceae; genus UBA11740. The sequence goes on from JBGQGG010000013.1 coordinate 9,464, forward strand.
AATTCGCCGCGACCTGGAATTGCGGCGCCGCCAGCATTTGCTGCAAATGAGGCGTGATAGCTCCTATGTCGTCGAGCGTGGCGATATTACTGTGTGGCGGCGGCTGCCACTCGCCCACCTTAGTGCCTTGATCGGTCTCAACCAAACGAAACTCGCCGAGGCTGGTTCCATCTGGAGCATAGAGCAGGATGCTGTTGTCCAAATGATTAGGCAGCACCCAACCGCAAATTGGATTGGCAGTACCGAAGTCACTGTAGCTTGTCTGATCATCCATCTGATCGAGCAACGTAATGTCGAGCCTGCCGCCTTGCAACAATCGCGGCGCCACCTCGACCACCGAGTTGATCGTAGGCTCGACACTACTGTTTGGCTGAAGCGGAGTGTCAATAATTAGTGGGAAGTTCTGAGCGTTGAAGACTCCCGTATTCTGCCCACTCTCGATCAGGGAGAGCACACGGCCAAACTTGTCGTAGAGAAACAGGCTGGAAACGTAAAACTGCCCCTGGCGCGTTCCATGGAAATTGTACACGGGCCCGTCAGGAATATAAGGAATGCTGTTGACCTGACCGTTGTAGTTGTTTGGTAGTGAGTAGGAGTTGTTCGCAGTATAGTCGTCGCCATAGCCGATCAGGGCAGCCAGGAGATACTGATTTTGAGCTCCAATCGTGTCGTTCACACTGGGACGACGGTAGGCTCGCGAATCGCGTAACGCCAGACTCTCGTTCAGCCCGGTCAATTCCTGCGCGAGAAACTTCCACTGATCGATTTCGGAAATAAACTTATCGAGATTCGCCAGGTCAGCGTTTGTCCCGTACGTCTGAATAAAGTTTTCAAGTCGCGACTGAAAGACAAATTGCGTGTGCGGACTGAGCAAAGAAATACCTCCAACTTCTCGTTGATCGAGAGTTGGCGCTCCGCCTGCAGTGCTATACGAATAGTCTGTGCCGTCGAAAGCCCAGTGAGTTTGGGAATTATCTTCCCAGGGAATGTAGTCGTACGTCAGTTCCCACTCGAGATACATGGGCTGCCATGGTTGCTGCCAATTTCCGAGGTCGAGGTCTGGCAAGTAGCCGTTGTAGTCGGACGGGTTATGGTTGTTCATAACCGCGCTGACCTGAGCGAGGGTCAGGTTGTTAGCCTGTGCAATGGCCGCAGCATTGCCGGGATCGAGAAAGAAGAACTCTCCGATGAGCGCCGTCACGGGTCCCGGCAGCGTCGACAAAGCCGTAAGCGAACTAACGATTGAAGTCAAAATCCCAGGGGTGGTTACAGGAGCAGCGTTGATATTGAAGCTGGTTACCAGGTTTGACGCCATGCGCACCGTCAACGTCTCATCCGGGTCTGAAGAATCAGGTGGCTCCAGGCCGGAAATGAGTACGACAGGATTATTCGCCTGCCAGTAACGTGGTGCGGGCACGGACTTCAGCGCCTTGGAACTGTCCAATCCATTGGCGCTCGCGAATGCAGTTAATCCGTTCTGATAAGCATCCTGTGCCGTCTGCGCATTGGTCCAATCGGGCTGCGGCACCTTGCTCAATAAACTCTGCACATTGGCGAGTTGGGATAGAACCGAGGCGGCTGTGCCTTTTGCAAAGCCCGGGTCGAGCTGCTGCGCCAGATTCGACTGAAAACTTTCAATATCTGAAATCTGGCCAGAGACCTGAATCTGATTCTGAGGAATGCTTAGGAAACCCTGACGATACCAGAGCGCGTTTAGCTGCCACTGCGAGTCGAATAATTCCTTGAGCGCATTGTCGAGATTGACCTGATCGGTGTTGAGCTGAGCAAGCATGGCAAGCTCATCGCTTGTTAGTGATGGCGCGGTTCCGTTTGGATCGCTCGAGACAATGGTCCAAACATAACCTCCAGATGTCGAGCCAAACCACTCCTGCCGAATCCGCTCCTCGAGCAGCGCGTCTCCATTTACCTGGTTCAGAATTGGCAACATGTCGTACTGGAAAGCGCGAAGCAAATTCGCCTGAGACGGATCCTGATTGGCATCGGAAAGCTGACTGGCGATCAGTGCCGTGAAAGCATCGGTAGTCGTATTGCCAACGGCTATGTTGACTGCCTTAGTCTCTCTGATTGCCTGGAGCGGATCGGGCGATGGTGGTACGCCGGCGGAATCCCATGGTATGGCAAAGGTCATTCCCTGATACATGCTCGTTGCAGTCTGGCCCTGGCCACCTTCGAGCGTCCATTGAAAATTGCTGGAAAGTAGATCCGCAAACGTATCCGTCGATGTGACCTGTGAAGCAAGGGGAGCAAGAATGTCCTGACTCGGATCCGAGAACCAACCGACGACGAGATAACTTAACGTATCTGAGACTATGTCGTTCAGATCGTCGTAGAACGAGAAGACACTAAGGTTGTGGGGACAGTAGGTGCTGAAGACTGGATTCGCGGGAGCGATCGCAGTTAAGAACATCGTTTGTAGTGCACGCTCGCTCCAACCCTTCGCGAGGGGAAACGGAATGCCGATGTTGGCGTACTGTGCATCATTCGAAGCCGGGTCAAGTAGAACAGAGTTTCGGTAGGTGTCGCTGCTGTTCTTCCACATTTGAACAGTTGGCGGATCAACCAGATAAGGACTTGTTTGGCCTAGATAGGCACCGGTGAGAGAAGTGGAGGGGCAGTCGCTTTCGAGTACCCAACCAACTGCTTCCCTTTGCGTGCCGGTCCCGTTCATACGAACTATCAACCAGCGATTCGGTACCAGGTTGTAACCAACGGCAGTCGATTGAGGACTCTGCTGCGTGCCAGTCCGTAACGCGAGTGGCAGCGACCAGCTCAGATAGACGCCTTGGCCCAAAATTGGCAGACCGCCATCGTTTGCAGCCGGTTCGGGACTTTTGAAACTATCAAGGGCCTGATAAGCCATCTGCCACCAACGAAAAGTATCGCGATTCTTCACACCAGTGTTGACGAGCATCGCGTCGAGTTGAATCGGAACAATCAGTGTGTCAGCCATTCATCCCTCCAATCATCCAGTTCTTGACAGGCAGTTGAAGTCGATCGCTTCGGGGGCTTTCACCATCTGGATCGCAAAGTCAGCGGGACCCAGGATTGGCAGCGACTGGTTGAGCGCTTTTGCCAGGGCAATTTGAAGTTGTGGAATCAGCGCTGTGGAAGAAGTTGGATCAAGATTGAGAACGCGACTGCCTGCGGCGCGCATGTAGAGAGCCGCTTGCCCGGACAAGTCGAAGACCGGGAATGGCTGGGCACTCGTCAACTGTGCACCCAAGACTGGATCGTTAGCACCTGTGGATGGAATCAGATTGCGCAAGGCTATGTTTCCGTCATCAACTCCAAATCGTAAGCTCTCCTGCGGCTCGCTGAACTCGATGTAATCCGGGACGCCCCAGAAAATGCACAGCATCACCGTCGGCGACAAAAGGTCCAGGCGCAGGATCTTGAGCATCTCACCACTGTTGAGAAACGGCCGGATAGCAATGTTGGGCCAACCTGAGACCAATGCTGACCGCAGCAGAAAACCACTCATGATACTTAGCTGAGTCTCACTTGCCGGGGGCTCGGTACCCAGCAGTTGACTGCGATAGACGCTCGCCGCGGCGAATGCTGAGTCGGTGATCAAATCGTAAGTCAGCTCGAACAAGAAGGTTTGCCGGCTCGATTCCATTCCGATGCTCTGCGCGCCATCAAGCAAAGCACCCAGCCAGTTGTTATCGAGATAAAAGAAACGAAGCGATTCGAGAGGCAACATCCGCTCGTCAGATACCAGGTAGTTGAATGGCACTGGATAAAGCAGCACCAGCTTTGCCAACCACTGCGAAATGGGGTCGAGGTCGTTCTGCACCGCGCTAATAATCAATTGCTGGACAGCCGGATCGGCAAGAAAGTTCTGTAGCGCGACTTGTGGATCTGTGTCGGGCGGCTGGGTCGTGGGCGTCGAATTCGAACTGGAGTTGGGATTGGGACCCTGGCCTATGTCGAAGAGTAGTTGCTCGTTGAGAATCTGGAGAAACTCATCCTGCACTGACGTGTCAGTATCGAGTTCCGAGATTTGTGACTGGCTGAAAGAATCACTTTGCAGACGATTGAGCAACTGATCGATCAAGGCATTCGCCCGGCTGCGAAAAGCGAGCAGTGTCTTGCCAAAAGCTTTGTCGGAGATTGCGAGCGCTCGTCCGATCTCCCAGGCCGCAGCGAGAGACGAGTCAAACATGCCGAATGAGCTTTGATAGATGAGTGCCGAGTCTGCGGTCATGAAGGGTCCCTGCTGATCAGCAGGCTTGTCGAGTGCACTCGACAGCAACGGTGTCAACGGTCCCCGATACCAGGCAAATGTGTCTTCGCCTGTTCTCGTGTGATATTCGATTGGGACGAATCCATCGCCGATCCGCTTCAAGACTTCGGCTTGATTGGGGTCGTTCGCATTCAAATTTTTCTGAGTTGGCAAACTGAGCCAGAGCAGGTTCGGGTCTAACGAGCCTGCATTCGTTTCGGAACTGATCAGGTTATTCATCAAGCCGCGAAAGTCTTCCTGATTGTCGCTTTGCGAGAAGAACGTCCAACTTGAAAACGAGAGCATGGCGACCGAGGTGTAGGCGCCAAAATTGGCAGTCGCTGTCAGATAGTTGTCCAGGCCTTCAACTGAAACGAGATGCACAATGTTCTTGGCTGGTGGATCCGTAGCATTCGCGGGGAGCGCCGGAAAGCGATTAGCCACGACCACTGAGAACAAGCCGTCTTCGTTCAAACCAAGCATCGCTTTGTCGCCTGTGTTGACTTGACGACAGTGAGTTAAATATCGGAGTTCTTGCAGACGTGGCGTGATGGCTTGGAACAGTGCGACCGGCACCTGGATATAAGTACAAGGATCATCGTTGGAAACATCCGCTTCGGGGACGATATTCGGTTTGAGCACGTTGTTATCAGACTGAATGAAATCACCGACCGTCGTAATCGTCGTTTGAGTTATCGAAGTCGGGTCGCCTCCGAGTAATTCGCCATCGGCAAATACGAGCAGAGCCAGCCACGGTTCTACATTTGCCGGATCCTGCATCTTGCGCTCCCACGGCAGAAGCGGATCATTCAAAACGATGTGTGGCAAAACCTGCCCGTATTGCCCGGTGCTACCTTGCGGCGGATACGCGGTAACGATCTGGTTGGTATCGATCGCGAACTGTGGTGCGCTAACCGCAAACTCTTGGGTTGAAGTGAGCGAATCGGTATTGATCGTTTGCTCGTTCTGCACAAGGGTCTGGTCGACCTCGATCTTCCAGACACCCGCAGTCAACGCCGGAGTGTAATTATCGTAAAACTGAATATCGCCGATGGGGATGTCGTCTGTAAGACCGTTTGTCATTCGGAATTTCACCACTAGGTTATAACTGCTGTAACGGCGAGTCGCTGAAAACATCGCCGGCCGTCGCGGCCATGACGGTCAGCGGTCCGTTTGTACCGCTGTAGATCCCGGCACTGTTCAAGGCGCTGTAGATCGCATCGCGGCTCTGTTGCACGTTGGCCTGCATTACCTGTTCGATCTGTGCGACTGTCAGATCGTTAAAGGTTGCTACGTAATCTGGAGAAGAAGTAATAGCTGACGTCAACGGCGTTGCACCTGCCGGCGTGATCAACTCTTCTGCTAAAGCTGTAAGTGGAACAAGGCCTCGTGAAGTACCGATTTCAGGCGAAGGAGCGCCGGCTGCATAGCCAACCATCTGGTTTGGAATAACGTTGGCTGTCGGCGAGCCGGGGATCTGTGTGAACGGACTCGGCGGCGCACCCCATAAAGAATCCGGCACGTTCTGATAACTCGGTTGCAGATCCCACGCTGTGACATCAGAGAGACTCCACACAGGGTTGTCGACTGTTCCACCGGTCATGTAATAAATGCTCAAGGTATGCGTCGAAGTAACGCCCGTCAGATTCATTGGACGAATATTTATTGGCCCATTGTCGTTCGTGTAATTAGCGCTCGCAGATGTGGCGACGTCGGCGGCGGAACTTGATGCCGTCGGCGCAGAAGTTTGCAGGTTGCTTGCGGGGATGGAGGATTGAGTAAAGAACGCGAAGTCTTTGGCGCGGACAATCCAGAGTTTCTGGCTGTTACTTATCCCGCCAGGATCATCCTGCGACTTGTACATCCCCGAGCTGAGCGTGATCTTGCAGACGTCGCCAGTCGCCGGTATCAAACTCTTGAAGTCCGGCCACTGCAGAGGATTGTTGTTCTGGCTGGCGCTGCCGGAACCGAAATTAACAGTAAACGAGACGACCACCAGATGAACGTGAACGTAACCACCAGTAGGTGGCCCCCACAAATTGACGCTGGCGCCGATTGAGACCGAGATCGTTTTGTGGCAGAAGAGAAGATTCAATCGATACGACACACCGATGTCGACTTCAATCTGTGCCGTAAAGAAAAATGGATTCCATGACAGGATGAAATCGGCCTGGGCTGTAAACCATGCCCGCAAGTCCCCATCTTGGAAAAGAACTTGTAGACCACCACCGGCCATCACACACGATGTCGTCAGAGCAAAATAAGCATCGCCCTGGACCGAGACCTGACTGCTAACAGCCCAGTTGAAACCAAGACGAGACTCCTGCGGAAAGTAGGCTGGCGGGTTGAATGCCGGGTGATAGCCACCAAGCGTGATGACGAATTGACCGGCATTTGGATTCGAGCCAAACCAAAGATAAAAGGCGAACCCGCCAGTCAAATGACAGGCAGGTGCAATGACGTAGGAGTTGCTGGTCAGTACAGCAGTCAGTCCGAAGAATCCATCCTGAGGACGGAACACCGCCATCAGTTGCAACTCGACATAGGCATACGTTTCAGCATTCGGTGCTCCCTGCGGTAGCCGCATGGTGGAGAGCCCAAGCATCACGATCTGAAAATCGTGGCCAAACTCGACAATCAGCAGCGCATTAGACGTCACTAACTCGAATGAGGTGAACTGCAAACCAACTGCGATCCAGTAGGATCCTGGTTGTGGTTGAATCCATGCCTGTTGCACGCCGCCAGCCGCTGCCTGTCCTTCAAGTACCTGAAGCACATACCCGGGCGTTAGCGCAGGTTGCCCTGGACCGGGCGGTTGTGCCAGCAACAACAATGGGAAACTCGCCACTTCGTCTTGAGCTGGAATAGCCAGGCCGCGATTGAAGCCAAATCCCAGCATCAAACCTGTGACAAAGAATGCTGCTGGTCCACCGAGCGGCGCTAAGAGTTGCGCATAGACAAATAGCGAAGGATCGCCTGAGGTTAACTGCGCATAAGATCCAATTGCGGCAAGCCCGAAGTTCTCAGCTTCAACTACCGCTGCACCGTCAAATTGAAACTGAACTCCGGGCGCAAGTTGATCACCTGCCAGCTTCAGCAGAGCTCCGGCAATCAGCAATGGAGGACTCGCATACGACAAGCCCAGACCACGGAGATCAAAGACGGGATCGAATGCCGACAACTCGGAGCCAATTGATAGCCCATCCATACTGAACGTAAGCGGGCCCAGGCTCATTCCTGCATCCAGCGAGAAAAGGAGCACTCCCGATTGATACGAGATGCCAATGCGGTTGAACTGAAAGATCCCGAACTGCTTTTGGATATCGAACCATTTCGTAGTCGGCGTTGCACCCGCGCTTTGATCTGCAACCGGGCCAGGTAATGACTGGGTAAGCGCAGTCGACGGCGCGGAGGGTGACGCAGTTTGTGATGACGTTGACTGCCCGCCAATCGCCAGGTGCTGAGTGGGTTCCTGGCCCAACTGTAAATCGGCGGCGAGGATCATTCCCTGCGGCAATCCCGTGGCAGGCAGTTGTGAAACAGTTGAGGGTAACAACGGGTTAATGAGATTCGCCTGGTCTGTTGTGAACTGCAGCGAGTTGTAGGTGAACTGCAGGTTATTGATCGCGAGAGTTACGTCTTGCGGCAACTTGTCGCCAACAAGCGGTATGTCAGCCAAGCTGATCGCCGCGCTGAGGTCTAATCCGAAACTGAATTGTTTGGTCTGCTGCTCCAGGAAAATGAATTTGACGTCTTTGAGATCAATTTCAATATCGGTGGGGATCGAAGCTGCAAGACTAGTCGAGACATCGGCTACCAGGTCGTGAAGGTTAATCGTGCCTGGTGGAGTGGACCCTCCGCCTCCTGACGCTGCACTTGCAGCAGAATAAGAAGCGACGAAAACATTTGTGCCAGTGCTCTGCGTATTGAAGACAAGAACAAAAGTGAGATCGGCAAAGGTAACTTGTCCGGTGAAGGTTGCGCTGTAACCCTTCGTTCCCGCGATTGTTCCGGGCTTGTTCTGATCGCCAGGCTGAGTAGCGGTGACGCTGATGTTGACGTTGAGCGTGACGTTTGTATCCGAAACTTCAAAGTCCCCAACGCAGTCAAATGTAAAGTTTCCCGTTCCTGAATCGTAGGAGACGTTGAGGCTTGTCAATACAAGACTCGCGATCGGCGCCGGCACTGACGGAATGCCGAATTTGGTAGACAAGTCAGCTATCAAGTCGCCGATCTGTACGGTCTGTCCCGCCGCGGTACCGCCGGCAAATTTCCAGTTTCCCGAAGTATCTAATGCAGTGACGAGGTTGAGAGAAACCGCAGCGATCGTAAGCGTCGCGGCTAGTGAGCCGGCGAACTTATTCTGCGTGGCTTGTTCGTTGTAAGTGAACTGCAGAGTAAAACTGTCAACGGCCAACTCGTTCGGAACAAGAGACCATGGAGAAGTCGAGCCAGCCGTAAATGACATGCTCGAACCAGGGACCACGGTCGTATTCAAAGTGTTCAAATTGATTGCCGGAGCGTTGGCCGGCAAAGTAACAAAACTGCTGAGTAGTTTGCCGACAAGGTCCGTAAGGTTTACAGACTGACCAGGCGGGAGCCCTCCCGTGAGTGTCCAGTCACTCGAGGCCGGATCTTTCTGAATCACAAAATAAAGCGAAACCGCATCAGAGATGGCAAACGTGCTGCCGAGTTGTCCACCAATTTGCGGGCTGGTCTGACTAGTGAGATTCAGTAGATCGAGCTCGAAGGACAATTCTTGTATCGTGAGAAATCCGTCAATGATGGGCCACGGTGATGTCGTTGCGGCGGCAAATGTCAGCAGTTGTAAGCTGGCCGGCGAAAGAGAAAAGTCAACCTGCAATTTCGAGATATTAATCTGGGGAATATCTTTCAACCCGGAAGGAAGCGTAGCGACAAAGCTGTCGCCGCCGGCCAGCTCAATGAGGCTGGAAAAACTTGGCAAGGTAACTCCGCTGCTGCGCGGATCAAGCCCCACGATCCAGTTGGTTGAATTGCTGCTGACGTCGGCCTGAACAAAAACGGGTACGGGTACACCGTCAATCATGAATGTGCCGGTAACCTGGCCGACTGTCTCGCGCGTGGTGGCGTCAGTCGGATTGTTCATAGTGAGGGCCAGGTTCAGTCCAGCCTCGAGAGCCACTTTAGAAGTTATGGGCCACGCGTTTGTGACGGTTAAGCCCAGATAAAACTGACTAACGGTTTCTTCGGTGGTATCAAAAACAACATGAAGGTCATTGATGGTGAGTCCGTCGAGTAACTGCACCAGACTGTCGGGTACAAAGCTGTCGAGAGTGTTTGCGCTCAACAGGGCCACTAACTGCTCGGCGGTGACCGGTTGCGTGCTCCCGTCGGCAATGTCTATTCGCCAGTTGTCCTGATCGACAGTGCCAATCTCAATTGGAATTCCATCACCCGAACTGCCTGAGACTTGAATGTTGGCATGAAAAATGAAATTGACGATGTTGTAAGGCTGCGAGATTGTCGTGGTTAGTCCGGCATTAGATATTGAGATCCACGTAACGACGGGAAGAGGGAAGACCTTGCCTTTGTCGAACGTACCGTCGAGCGTTGCGACAACCTGATCGTCTTGAGTTGTGAAAGAGAGAGTCAGAGTAATTCCGGTATAGCCGAGATAATCGCCTTCACCAGTGACCGTAAAAGAGCCAGTTCCCGGGACCTTACTGGCGTTCTGAAATTGCAGAGTGTTCACACCGACCACTTGAGTGAAGAACGTATCAATAAAGTCAATATCGAAATCACCCGGGGTGAGAGACAAAGATCCGTCGCCCTGGATCGGAATGGCCTGCAGTTTCGCTATGATGTCGTCAATGGTTGCCACGATTTCACCATCTCGCTATTAAGACACTCGGATTTGGCGGCGCAGCAAGACCCAGGTTGTTCAGAATCTGGCCCACCAGCGTTTGCACGCGATTGTTGAAATTCGCTCCGGTGAGTGCTTGAACCTGACCCTGCTGTACATTAATTGTAGTTGGGACATTTGCGAAGAATGTCGTGCGGCCCGTGGCAATATTCTGTGGCACTTGCGCCCGCGGGGTGGCATGGTTAAGAACCGTTATCGGTTGCGGATTCAAGACCTGAACCTGTGCTCCTGTCGAGTCCAAAATGTCCTGGGAACCAATGCGATGATAGAAGACGGGAATGTCGAGGTTCTGGTAGTCGGTCTGGAGCTGCGGATGTTGCCAGACAATCAAATCCGGTTGGGGTGTTGCGGCTAACGCATACGCATCGTAAGCATCACTGATCGCATATAGGATCTCCTCCTGAATTGTAGCCAGTAAAGCAGCGTTAAAGTTGTTGCTTCCCGGAGTGTTGATATAAACATTCGTCCGGACTGCTTTGAAATCAGGAGTTGCAAAGGGTAAATAACGTACCAGCACACCGTTCAGGCGCGGAAACCAGTTTTGAAAATCATTGTTCTGCTGGCACTGTTGCATTACCGCCATGCCATTGTTGAATCCGGCAACTAACCAGTAGGCGCTGACGTCCACGAGGTTCCTGCCGGACCGGACGATCCACAAACGATTGTGATAATACTTGTCCTCGTAGCTTCTCTGGATAAACACTGAACCCGGAGTATTGGGCGTCGGCACCACCAATTTATAATCCTGATTATTGACGTGGTATCCCGTTATTCCACCCGAGCCCGTGAACAATGCCGTGGCGGTGATATCGGCGATGGCGTCGGTCAATGAAACTTCAAGGTCAATAAACGACGGCTGGAAGCTTTTTACGCGAACATTCTCGATATGCATGTCGGTAATTGAGAACGTGCCGGCCAGCGCCAGCAGCTGCCCGATTTGTCGGTAGAACTTTGAAATGATCGGCTGTTCATTTTGCAGGTAGAAAATCAGAAAGTCGCTGGAACCAAGAGGAAAGAGATTCCAGGCACTGAAAAGCTCGCCATACAGTTCGTAGCCGAGATACTCGATGTAACCATAAGCATTTCTAAGAAGGCCTGGCACAGGGCCAGCGGGCTGACCAGACAGAGAGTTACGCGGAAGAAAGCAATAAGTTGGCAGCTCTTCGAGATTCAGGTTTGGATTAATAGCCAACATCGCCCTCACGCGGTTATTGAAGATCTCGACCAGGCTGGGGGTCGGCATGAAATTATTAATGACATTGTTGACCGCAACGCTGTTTCCCGCTAACAGGCAATCTGCTTCCAGGTCGCTCGGTTTGTAAACAACCTTGAGCTCACTCCAGGTCGGAATTACATTTTGGACGTAATAGTTGATTGAAAAGGTGAGGATTAGAACCTGCTTCCCTCCTTTATGAAAGTCCGACCCAGTTGACTGGATCTTTTTCAATCCAGTGATTGTCAGCGAAGGATACTGATCGTTGAAGAGTTGTTGAATCAGAGCGCGATCCTGAATCACGCGCTGACATGCCAACAAGATGTTCTGTTGAAAATTGGTCGTGATCTGCTGCAACGCAAAATCTGTTATCGGGCACGCCTGAAGCAATTGCTGAATGCTATTGTCGTTGACATTGGAGTTCAGGACCTGCTGCGCAAAGTAGTACTGATAGGTATTCGGATTTCCCACAAAAAAAGCTTGCATGTTCTGATTGACGAGGGACCCGACGTACAGGTCGAGCGTTGCTGCCAGTTCATTGAGCAAATTGGTGGCGCTCACCGCTTGTTGGACAAAGGGATAGTCGTTACCCAAACCGGGGGCGGCCGGCTGCGCCATTGTCTGGGAAAAAAAGGTTTGGGTGTTCCTTAGCTTGTCGAGGTAGAAACAAGCCCTGAGTTGATCCGGCGGCGTGACTCCGAGTTGAGTTAATCCGGCTGTCAGTTGAGTAATGTCCATAGCCCAAGATCACCTGCGATGAAGATCACCAGGACGAAACGAAATTCTTTCGCCGAACCAGTTCTTGAACATGAACTCCCAATGTTCTGGAACCAGCTTGTTGAGACAGCGGCGCAGAAGCAGAGGTCGAGCGCGTTCGTGTAATTGTGTCCTCAAGCAGTAGATGGCGCGGTTTCAGGGTAAGCTTAGAGGGCCGACGCAAGAAACATCTGGGCAGGTATGGATCTACGTTGAGGGGAGGAGTTTTCTTCATAACTGTAACTCGCGATGACGCGGATACTAATCCCAGTTGAGCGTTTGGTCAAGCAGATTCGTTGGCAACCTGTGGTCGCTAATTGAGATTTTGCGTGCAGCATGAGGACTTGCAGCAGTGTGTCTTACAATCCAAACAAGACGAGCAAACGACAATCAGGGGAATAGATCGTTTCCGTTCCCGTGAGCGATCAGCAAAGTGGCAAAGACCTTTTATCGATTGAGTCTGCGCTCTTTGGGGCTTTGAGATGCCAATTTGGCATCTCAATGGGACCTTGAACTAATATTTTCAACATGGTCTCAAGGATAAGCCCACCCGAAAGAGGTTTGTTGCACGCCGATACTTGGCTGAATTAGAGTACTGGCTCATCGAGTTGGGTTCTCGTATCGTCACACTTGAGAGGTAGTTGCAATGCTCGCGGGTCTGTTCAGCAAATCAGCGCGCCTGGGAATGACCGTAATACTGTTGCTCCTGGTTCTCGCTCCGGTTGCTCAGAGTGAGCGACTCCCGATCAAGATCTACGCGACGGCCGACGGTCTGCCCAATAACGAAGTTAACAAAATTGTTCGCGACTCGGGCGGCTTTCTCTGGTTTTGCACGGCTGATGGAATCTCGCGCTTTGATGGTTACGGGTTTACCAACTACGGCACCAGTGAAGGATTACCTCATCCTTATGTAAATGACCTTCTCGAGACTCGCGCGGGCGAGTACTGGCTGGCGACGAACGGAGGGCTAGTGCGATTCACTCCCAGAGGCATTCCCCGCCGAGGCATAGCCAATGCTAATAACGCCGAACTGGATGGTGAGCCGATGTTTTCGTTAGTCTTACCGGATGATTCTGACCGTCTGGCGAGGGCGGTCACGGTGCTGCTCCAGGATCATGACGGGACAATCTGGTGCGGGACAATGAAGGGCCTGTATCGATTGGAGCGAGCAACTAACGGCCTCGCGCTGCGCCCCGTTGATCTCGGTATGCCGAAGGAATTCCCAGAGCAAAGTTTGGTTTCAGATGTGTTAGAGGATCAGCAGGGCTCGCTTTGGATCGCCGCGCCGACTGGGCTGTATCGTCGCTGGGGCGATGGCAGCATCGCACGATACACCAGTCGCGACGGGTTACCAGCCGACTATCTTCATGACTTGCTCATCGACTATGCGGGACGGTTGTGGGCTGCAACGCGCTCCAGCGGCTTCTTCAGCTTCACGGCGGATGGTACGCACAATCCGCCCGTGGTCACCAGCGCATTCTCAGTCAAAGATGGACTACCGGTAAATTGGGTTTTCCAACTCTTTGAGTCTTCCGATGGCAAGTTCTGGATTGCGACAGCGGCCGGTCTCGCCGAGTTTTTTCCGGACGGCGATGGGAATGGCCGCCATTTTCACTCATGGAATGAGAGAAATGGCTTGAGTTATCACGACATCACCGCCCTGAACGAAGACATTGGTGGCAATCTCTGGTTGGGCAGTTACGCTGGCGCGATGAAACTCGCCCACAATGGCTTCACCACTTATGATCAGGAGGACGGTCTGGATCAAGTTTTCTCGATCTTTGGAGATCGCCGGGGCGGAGTGTGTTTCAGAGGCCAGGTGATCGGCGATGGAATCAGAAGCGTTTTCGAGGGAGCGAAGTTAGACTTGCTCCACCCGTACGCTGGCAAGCACGTGCCGCGGTATGGATGCTTTGACGGACAAAGCTTTACCTGGTTCATGCCCGAGACATTAAAGCACATTGATCCCGGCTGGGTTGGCGAAGAGATTACGCTGCAAAGTCGTAACGGCGAATGGTGGGTTGGTACCGGGGCAGGGCTCTATCGGTTTCCCGCTGCCGATGGTCTGCCAGACATTAGGACGGCGCGTCCGCTAGCAATTTATGACGTCAAGAACGGGTTGGCTAGTCCGCAAGTGTTTCGCCTGTTTGAGGACTCGCAAGGCGGTGTCTGGGTTAGTTCTATTGGCCCAATCAACGGGCTGGCCCGTTGGGACCCGGCATCGGGGACGCTGCATGACCTGGCTAATCTGCCCGGTTTGCCCCCATCGAGTGAGGATGTAGCGCACGCGTTCGCGGAAGATCGCGCGGGAAATGTCTGGATCGGTTTCGCCAGTGGATTGGCGCGCTATCGTCAGGGCAGCTTCGCTCTCTTTACTACGAACGAAGGTTTACCAAGCGGCGGAATCGCGCAGATCTATCTGGATCATGCGGGCCGGCTCTGGCTCGCCTCGGCGCGTAGTGGCTTGATTCGCGTTGATGAACCGCAAGCGGAGCGACCAGTCTTTGCCAGTTACACAACCGCGCAAGGTCTTTCCAGCGATCTTACCAGCGCAATCACCGAAGACTTGAAGGGGCACATCTACGTGGGGACGGGGCGGGGGCTCGACGAACTCGACCCCGGCAGCGGTCGCGTCAAGCACTACACAACCGCCGAGGGTTTGGTGTCTGGCTCGTTGCTCGCTGCGTTTTGTGACCACTTCGGCACTCTGTGGTTTGGCACGCCGAAGGGCTTGTCGCGCTTCGTGCCTCTAGCCGCTGAATCAAAAACCGCTCCGGCGATTCTGGTCACGAAATTGACCGTCTCCGGTTCATTACAACGCGTCTCTGCATTCGGGGAAACAGAAATGTCGCTGCCAAAGTTTGCCCCAAACCAAAACCAAGTCCAGATCGATTTCGTGGGCCTTAGCTTTGCACCTGGCGAGGTTCTGCGTTACCAGTACAAACTGGAAGGTGCTGACGCGGATTGGAGCGCGCCTACCGAACAACGCACCGTCAACTTCGCCAATCTCGCGCCGCGCAATTACAGGTTCCTGGTGCGTGCGTTGAATTCCGAGGGCGTGACTAGTTCCACGCCCGCTGCCGTGAGTTTTACGATCTTGCCGCCAGTCTGGCGACGGTGGTGGTTTGTTTCGCTAACCGCGTTGGCTGCCGCGCTGACTATTTACGCGCTCTATCGCTATCGCTTGGCGCGCCTGCTGGAAATGACGAACATGCGAACACGAATTGCCACCGATCTGCACGACGACATCGGAGCCAACCTGACTCGTATCGCGCTGCTCAGCGAGGTGGCCAAACAACAACACCACGAAGCCAATGGGAGAGAAGACAGTCCGCTCGTTTCCATTGCCCGCATCGCCCGCGAGTCGGTTAGTTCGATGAGCGATATTGTCTGGGCCATCAATCCTGAGCGCGACAGCCTGCTCGATCTGACGCGCAAGATGCGACAGCATGCGGACGAGATCTTCACAT
Source organism: Pyrinomonadaceae bacterium (assembly GCA_041497335.1). Lineage (GTDB taxonomy): Bacteria > Acidobacteriota > Blastocatellia > Pyrinomonadales > Pyrinomonadaceae > UBA11740. Next base: position 25,054 of record JBGQGG010000013.1, read on the forward strand.
TGCGCGAGATCGACCTGCGCTTTAACACGCCCGGCGCGAAAGAGAGTCTGAGATTAAGCGCCGACGTGCGCCGCGATCTTCTCTTGATTTTCAAAGAGGCGGTGAATAATGCCGCGCGCCATTCGAATTGTTCGCGAGTCAAGATTGATTTTCAAGTCGAAGGCTCGAAACTGTGCCTTGAGATCGCCGACAATGGCGTCGGCTTTGATCGGTCAATCGAAAGCGAAGGTCAGGGCCTGCGGAGCATGAAACGGCGTGCCGCCGCTTTGGGTGGCACGCTTGAGATTACGTCGCGGCCGGGCAAAGAGACAATCGTGAAGGTGATCATTCCTTTGGCCCGCGCGCGGCGGGGTTAGTGTCTGGCGGACTTTGGCTTGTCAGTTCGGCCTTTAGTTGTCGGGCTGTGCTTCATTTCCACCAGCAAGCTTTACTCCCGGCCGCGACAAACTAGAGAATGTGTTGGACAGTGCTTCCTACCTTAACGAGTAGGTGACAGGAAGAATATTTGCGAGTAAGTTTAGTCGCCTGTCAGCAAATCCACTGTGAGAAGCCAATGAGTCTTGAGTCAAGCGTGAAGCAAAAGGAGGCAGCCACGCCCGCTTCCGATGTTATCAAGGTCCTGATCATCGAAGACATGCGCGAAGTGCGCGAAGGGTTAGCCGCCCTGATTAACGGCACACGCGGCTTTAGGTGCAGCGAAAGTTACTACAGCATGGAAGCCGCGCTGGCTAGAAGGAGCGATCAGTCGCCTGATGTGATTTTGACGGACATCGGTTTACCGGGCATGTCCGGGATTGATGGCATCGAGTTCCTGCGCCGGCGCTTTCCGGAGACGCCCATTCTGGCTCTGACTGTTTACGACAATGACGACAATGTCTTCAACGCGCTCTGCGCCGGGGCTTCCGGTTATTTGTTGAAGAATACTGCCCCGGCCCGGCTGCTTGACTCACTAAGAGAAGCTGTTGACGGCGGGGCGCCGATGTCGCCGGAGGTTGCGCTACGCGTGGTGAAGCTATTCCGTGAGTTCCACCCGCCGGAAAGCGCAGCCTACCGTTTGACTCCGCAAGAGACTGAGCTGCTGAAGCTGTTGATTGAAGGGCATTACAAGAAGACCGCCGCGCGAGAGATGGGCATTACCACGAACACTGTCTCGTTCCACCTGAAGAACATCTACGCCAAATTGCAAGTCCATTCCAAGACGGAAGCCGTCGCCAAAGCCCTGCGCGAGCATCTGGTATAACCGCGAGCCCGCCCAGAGAGTGGAGTCATCCTGCCTCGATGAGCGTGCGCACCGGCTGATCAAGCTGCGTATCAGTGAAATCTGCGGATTAATAGTTCGCGCTCCCGCTAATTGCACCCACTCACAGAGGTAGTTACATCGAGCCTGCCTTTATTGCTAAAACGTCACAATTCAAGATTTTTGGCGAGACGATCACGAGAGGAGAATCGTGCCATGCGCCACGAAAAGCATGATCGGTCGGGTTAGAGGTAGAACTTAGGAGAGCGAAATGAAATTCTTGAAGCTTGCGCTCACGGTGGCAATGTTGGGGATCGCGGCGGCGCCTTACACCAACGCGCAGGTCGTAAACCAATCAACGTCCGTAAGCAAGACGAAGATTTCGAGCAGCGTGGAAAAGAAGGCCGAGCCGCAGTATTACGAGTTGCGCTGTCGCGGTGGCGTGACGTATCAGTCCGACAACACTTATCACTTTCCGGTTGCAACAAAGCTGGAATTCTTTATCACGGAAGGTCGAACCAACCCAGCAACCAACGAACGGATGATGAGAATGTTGGTGTCCTTTGTGCCTGGAGCGGAGCGCGTAGGTACAACAGCCGTCAGTCTCCAGGAAGGCCAGTGCTCGTGGCTCGACCGCGGCTTCCGTCCCGATGAACCGACGCAAATTGTTCAGGAGATCGTTTACTTCGGACAGTTAAAACAGCTGCAAGCCAGAACGCCCATCGACGGCTCGCCAACCGCGGCGGAGCGATATCCCGATTCAAAGAATGTGCCTGAGTATCTGAAAGATCCCAATCACTATTGGAGTTTCTTTGTACGAGCCGTGGACCCCTCCAAAGGATTAATTAGCGGTTATTTCGAAGCAACGAGCAGCCACTACTGGAAACCTCTCAATATAAATCAAGAAATTCGCACTCCGCGCTCAAAGGTGCCTGAAGTGAAGAAACCCATACCTTGAAGGCTTATCGAAGGCTCAAATGAAGGGATCGCAATCGCAAGGGAGAACGGACATGAGGTTCGAAGCAAGCATGATTCTCGAAGAGCAAATCAAATTGCTGGCTAGTGAGTTGGAGCGGACGCGATCCGAGTTGCGCGCACTGCAAAGGCAGCACCGACAAGTGAACCTCGCGAAGAGAATGACTTACCTCGCCGGCTTCGTTGTGCTTGCGTTGATGATCGGCGGCACGTTGGCGCCCAGAAGCATCGCGCAGCAGGAAGTCCCAAGACCAACAACAATACTAGAAGCGCCGGTCGAGATCCGGGGAAAGTCGGGACAGACCATAGTGAAAATTGATGATGACAAAGGAACATACGGCCTGCATGTGTATAGCCCCAACGTACCCTCTAGTACCAATAGTCCCAACGGACCCTCTAGTCCCGGAGCCTCTGTGCATTTGGGGTTTGAAGGTGGAGGGACGAGCGGACTGATCCTGCTCAAGGAAGGCCCGAACTTTACAGCGAAACTGGGCCGTGACGGATTGAGATTGTACAAAACAAATCAAGCTGTAGCGTACCTCGGAATTTCTCCTGGTGGTAATGGCGAGCTGCAGTTGGGCAACCCTGCGGGGGCGTCGTTGGTTGAGGCTGGCGCGCTAGACAGCAACACCGGCGTAGTCCGCGTATACCCGTTTGGCGCCACACCTATTCCTATTCCAACTTTCCTCAGAGGAATGAAGAAGCAATGAGAAGGTCAAGAATGAAACTGAGCCGAGAGCAAAATCCGTTAGTATCTCGAAGCGGCGACACCTCTAAGAGGTGAACAATCGTGAACTCGCTTTACAAAGTAATTAGAGTCACATCAATCGCGTTGGCACTTTGCGCGCTACTTGCGCCTCGTCCGGGCTTTCGTGCGGCGACTATTTCGTCAGCCGAAGACATCTTGGAGCGCAGCCGCGCGAAGTACACCTCGCTGAAATCGTATTCCGACACGGGCACCGTCATCACCCAATATCAATCCATCGTTGAGCAGCACGCCTTCACGACCTATTACCGCGCGCCGCGCCATTTCTTCTTTGAGTTCAGGAAAAACCCGAAAGAGTCTAAAGAGCGCTATGTCATCTGGTGCGCCGATGGTGAAGACTTCCAGGACTGGTGGTCTGCGACCGGCAACACATCACACCACGGCCGCAATCCCAACGTGTTCGCCCTGGCTTCCTATCCTACCAAAGGGTCGGCGCTTCAGATTCCGCCGCTCCTCTTTCCGAAGGCGGAGATGCAGGGGCCGATCTCCGGACTTAGAGAGTACCGCCTTGCCGGAACGGAGGATGTAAACGGACGATCTTGTTACAAGTTAGTGGGCGAATTGGCTTTGGCCTACAAGACAGGGGCAGTGACGGAGGCGCACCCGACCACGGTTTGGATCGACACCGAAACATTGCTCGTGCGTAAGGTTTTTGAGGACTCATCCACCTCGGGAAGCGTGAGCACGACGACGACTACCTTCGAGCCGGAGGCAAACCCTGATCTCGACGATTCCCGCTTTCGTTTTACACCGTCATCAGCGTCATAGGAAACAACCTATCATGGGAGAAATCATGAAAACAAAATTGAGACTGAGCGGTCTATTGGTTGGCGCGGCATTGCTGGCGGCAACATCCTGCGGTCAATTGAAAGTTCCCGGCGCAAACAGCACGACATCCTCGGGTCCGGTGCAGGCCAGCGCTGATCCGCGCGAGGCCCTGAAGAAAGCGTTCACCGCGCAGCTCGCTGCCAAGAGCTTCCGCGCCCGCATGGAATATTCGGTTGGCGGTGTGGGCACTCACAACGATCTTGAGTTTGTTGCGCCCGATCGATACCACGTCACGGTAGTAGGACCAGCGAGTATGGGGCAGGAGATGATCATTATCGGCAAGGATAAGAAGTTTGCGAGGATCAGCGGTAGACCCTGGCAGAAGACCGATATGAATGTTGCTGCAGGCGCCATGGCCACCACCCTTGGCGACGTGGCCGATCAGTTCCACCTCGAAGATGTATCTCAGAAAATGACGAAGTATGACGACGTAGAGTTTAGTGGCTCAGAAGTCTTGGATGGCCAGCCAGTCGTGGTCTACCAGTTCAACCTGAAAGGTACAAAGGGACCAATCCCCGGAAGGATTTGGATCAGCACCGCCGACAATCTACCTCGCAAGATCGTGCACGAAGCAACTTCAAAGACGAACCCTGATAGGAAGATGAAGGTCACCACTACGTATTACGATTACAACGCAGATATCAAGATCGAGCCGCCGATCTGAGATGGAATGGATAGCGGTCTTTGTCGGTTCGGACTGGTTTGTTGCAACCGGGTCAAACGGCAGAGCGATAAATTCTCAGTCGAAGGCAGCTTCTCAAAATTGCCGATCAGGAGGGTGTGAGATATGTGGGCGTTGAAAACTTCGTTGGTCTTTCTTCTTGGCTTGACCGTGCTGGCGTTGGGATCGATTACGGACGCCGTGAGCGGGCAGGACAGATCGGCAGTCATGACTGCCATGACTGCGCCGGAAGTTACACATCTCTACCCGGACTACGGTCCCAAACAGATTGCGCTTGGCTGGGGATTTTCCGATCACAGGTACGCGGTGATACACATCCCGGTCTATCGAGATGGTCAGCAAGTTCATGATGTCTCGGGCGATGACAATAGGGGGTGGCTTCAACTCGGCTGTGGAGGGTGCGATTACGTTGACAACGTGCCGCTGCCGAACACTGAGTACGCTTATCAGGTTTGCTTCGTCGAGGAAATAACTTTGATCAAGAAGTGCAGCAAGGAAATCCTGGCGAAAGGCAAGCCGATCGCGCCCACCGCGCCGGCTGATGTGACCCTTTCTATCGCGCAAAGGCAAGTGAGCCAACCCGGTACTTCGACTCTGCCCCAGACAAGGACAATCATCTCGGCGCGTTGGCGCAATACGGAGACTCCGGGCGAGTTCATTACGCTGGAACGTGAGGACCGCGCTCAGTTGGACCGGCTTCGTGTCGGCGCGTCATGGACCGAATTGCAGCGGATTAGCGCTAAGGTTAGTCCCACCGATATTAGCGCAGTTGTTACGCCTGAGCGCGTGGAAGTCGGGGCTCAGCAAGGAAATTCGTATCGTGTCTGCGCGGTCGTTTCTGAACTCGGCGCGGCCGGCAAGATGTGTTCACCCGCGGTCTCGCGGCTGATTAAGGCGGCTGCTGATCGAAAAACGGTAATAAGGAAGTAGGAGTCGAACATGTCGAATCTTTTCCGTTCAATGGCCTCGAGACACTTACGTCAACTGATCTTCGTCATCTGCCTGTGGCTGATCTTGCAACCCTGTGTTGCGATGAAAGCAAGGCCTGTGGCCGTGACGGGCGAGCTTGCTCCGCAGGAGACCTCGTATCTGTCGACAGAAGATGCATTAGCGCAGGTGATCAAATACGCAAAGTTCGGGGTACAACCTAACACCGACTTAGTGGTTGATACAGGAATCTCGATAATCTCGGTCGGTTTTCCACCGGCTGGTCTTGTGCTCGGATTTGCCAAGCAATTTGTGCTTTCGGGAAGTAGCGACGACCCACTAGGTGCAGCCCTAAAAGCAATCAACGCCCATCTCGCCGAAGTCGATCAGCGCCTGGATAACCTTGAAAAAGAAGTAAAGGCGATTCGCAATCAACAATACCAGGATGAAAATCTCGCGCGAATTCGACATTTGAGACTCCTCGGAAAAGGAGTAAAGGACGGCAAAGATCAACTAGGGCTCTCGCAGACCTTGCCCCTTAGCGACTTCGAGAAGCAGACAGTTGCGAACCAAGCCGGAACGACCGCAGGGTTATTCCTCGACGATCCTGATCTCTGGAAGTGGAGCGACTTGCATGTCAAAACCGTTCTCGTAACCGATAAGGATGGCAAGAAACACAACGAGCTGACTACCGATGGACTGCTGGCGCCCGACTTCGAGCCGATTCCCACCTTCGAATACTACGCCGGCGCACTCGCTCTCTGGATCAGCGCGCTTGAATATGCCTCCGGCGGCGACCCCAAATACGTCACAAACAACAAGACGCTCGTCAACGACCTGTTGAGGCACGCCGCGTTTTTGAGCATCAGACCAACATGGCACGAGGCGGATTCTCTTAGCACTCCCGACCCTCCCCAAAATCTGCCGGAAGAGATCATACGTCGCGTCAACTGTTATGTTGAGCCGGTCAGCAAGTATCCAACTAACGGCGTGTGCAATGCTGCGCGAGTTTGCGAGGACGGCTTTCGCCGGACGAGAACGACGGTTGATACGATGCAGTTCTCCATGCCTTCAAACAACACGTTATGCACCCTCAGCATGCCAAGGCCGAAGGCCGTGCCTGCGTATGACGAAAGTCGCCCTCTCTACGGATCAAATGCGATGGCGCTTTGGCAGAGTTGGCGTGCCCCGGTTGCCGTCGCTAAGGAAGATGAATTGGAACAGAGCTATGGCATCGAAGCGATGACGCTTCTGGCCGACAGGCTGGAACGCCTTGCGAAGTTCGGCACAACTCGTGAGCAGTTCATTGGCACCTTCGGCACGACGCCTGCCAACTATCATCCAGCCTTCGTGTACGCGATCGCGAAAAACGGCAATCTTCTCTGGTATCGCCAGGAAACCAATGCGTCAAAGTGGGCGGGCCCGCGGCAGGTGGGCAACGGCTGGAACTTCAAAGATGTAATTCCGGCGGGCGGCAACAGCTTTTATGCGCTCACCGAAGATGGCATTCTCAAATGGTATCGGCACGACGGCTTCAACGACGGCTCGTTTGCCTGGAAAGGACCGGTCGACGTCGGTAGTGGCTGGAATTTTGCCAAAATCTTCTCAGGGAGCGACGGCATTGTCTACGCTATCAAGAACGATGGAACACTCCTGTGGTACCGCGATGGAAGCTACGCGGATGGCGGCGGCGTCAACACCTGGAGTGGACCAAAGGTAGTGGGCTCAAGCTGGTTGCAGTTCAAACACGTGTTCTCAGGCGGGCAGGGGATTATTTATGCCGTGAAACCTGACGGGCAGATGCTTTGGTACCGCCATGACGGATACGCGACAGGCGAAGCGAAATGGACTGGCCCGGTCACGGTCGGATCGGGATGGCAGAATTTTCGAGCGATCATTCCGGTCGGCGACGGGATCATTCTTGCGATTAAGGACGATGGGAAGCTGCTTTGGTATAAGCATGACGACTATGCGACCGGCACGTCAGGGAGCGGCAACGTGCGGAGCGCCGGTGGCCTATCGACGAGTGCCGCCGCTGCTCGTGCTGCCGCTGGGGCGAGAGTCTCGGGCACGGCCCACTGGGAAGGACCGATCGAAATCGGTAGTGGCTGGCAGGGGTTTCGGCAGGTGATTGCCCTTATCCCGTCGGCACCGACCGGACCGCGCTAATTTGCAACTGCGGCCGCGCGAAGTCGCGACAGGATGGAACAACTTCAAAAACAGGTGTTTGTGTTGCTTCCGCGAACGCCTGAGGTGGGCAACTAACTCAAAACCAATTTGTTGAGTGTTTCGCTATTGAAAATGATTTCCATGAATCGTCTTTTATTCAAGAGTGTTGTCCTGATAGGTGGGTTGTTGCTGGCTGCGCTTGGCGGGCTAATCGGCTCATTACATTCCGGCCGTGCTCAAGTGCGTAACACTACACTTGTTCGTCCCGACGCCTCTGTTCAAACGGGAGATCGGACTTGGGGAAGGCTAGCCAATCCGGGGTACCGGGACAAGACGATCAAGACCACTTTGTTCTTCGCGGGCCGACCGCTTGATGGAACCGGATCTGCGGATCCAAACGATCCGTTCTTCAACGGTATTGGGCCTTCCGCAATAGTCCAGGATTGTTACTCAGTAAGCCCAAAGGATCCCCGAAACCTGAACTGGGTAGATCCAGCCAATCCCAGGAGTGACGCGAACCGACTGTACGTCTTGCGGGAAATGGATAATGCAGGCCTGAACGTCGTGAGCATGTCCACATGGGGCGAGAGTTGGCTGCCAGGCACAACGGACTGTTCAAACACCGTGTCGCAGGAGGATTGCGGACCACCTTGCGGCAATCCCAAAGCCGATCCCAACAATTGCTGTAGGGACCCGGATGGTTCCAAGTGTATTGGTCGTTGCTCCAGTGGAAGTCGCGGCCGAAGGACTTGTCGAATCGGCTGGTATGGCGCAGCGCCGATGCAAATCTCAAACGTTGCCAAGGATCAGTTGTTTGACGCTGCGGTGAAGAGTCCACTTCTCATCTTGCCTTTCATCGAAAGTCGTTTTGATGTCGATTGGGATTTCGACGACGAGTTTCCCTGTGCAAACAAAAACGAATTTCCCTGTTCATCTTCCCAGCAACTCGCTCCCCTGCTTGTTAGCCAGATTGAGGATTTGATCAATCACTATTTGAAGAACCCGAAGCATTCGGAATGGGCGAACAAGTGGGCGCGAGTCTATGACCAAAAAGGTAACGAGCGATACGCCGTGGTAATTGCGCACGTTGCCTCGCAGAAACTCGATCCGAATCTACACCCTGACTCCGACAAAAAATTCGCCGCCGGCTTTGACGCTGTCGCTAATAAGGTGTTCCAGGACACCGGTGGTGTACGCGTGGGCTTCTTTCTCGATCCGATACCTCCGTCACCCACGTCAAACTTTGGCTGTACGGCCGTCGATGCGTCCAGATTGGCAAGCATTTACCACGATAGTTTCAAGCCCGACGGCGCGACGACTGGTCGGGAGTTGAGGAAGCAGGAGTCAATTCTTGGAATTCACGCTTATATGCCGGAAGGGTGGGTGGATGTAGCTCCCCAACCGTACGCCAAAGTTGATGAGTGTTTCAGGATGCAGTGGAAGGAAGACTTTTCAAAGAGTTGGTTTGACTCGGGCATTCCTTTCCTGCAGGACATAAGCGCGGGCTACGACGGCAGTATCCTCTTCCAGTCTCGTCCGCCAGAACATTGGGGCCTCACCAAGTGGGGCTATAACGCCGCGTGGCGTGCGAAGCTTTCTCAACTGGTCAAAGACTACGGACAAAACGGAATTGTCTACAACGCCTGGAATGGATACTGCGAAGGCCTCGCGGGAATGGAGACGTGGGAAAACGGCCGGAATTCCAGCGATTGGTTAAAAACAGTAACGAGCATTTATCCGAACGGTCTCGAAGGGTCGCCGCCAATCGTTCCACCCGGACCACTGCGACCAGAAGTCGCGTCGTTCATCTACGGCATCCTCAATGACGGCCACCTTCGTTGGTACCGTCACAACGGCGCCGCCTCGGGTTTGGGGTTGGAGAATCCGGGCGCGTGGCAGGGACCACGGCCGGTTGGATTTGGCTGGGGTAATTTCAAACTAGTGTTCGGAGGTGGCGGCAATGTGATCTACGCGATCACGCAGGACGGCAGGCTGCTCTGGTACCGGCACAACGGCTTCAACGAAGGAGGCGATCTGACGACATGGGCAGGTCCCAAAGAAGTGGGCCACGGTTGGCAGAACTTTCGCGCGATCTTTTCCGGGAGTGATGGTGTGATCTATGCGATCACTGACGATGGAGTACTAAAGTGGTACCGGCATCTCGGCTTCGCAGATGGAAGTGTTTCCTGGGACGGGCCGAAGGATGTTGGCAGCGACTGGGCGCAATTTAAACAAGTGTTCGCGATGGGACGAGGAGTGATCTACGCGATCACGAACGACGGCACGTTGAAGTGGTACAAGCACAACGCATATCTGGATGGTCGTGGTTTGAATAGTCCCGGGGCCTGGACGGGTCCAATCGACCTCGGAAACGGTTGGGCCAACTACTCGGTAGTTTTTCCTGGTGGCGAAGGTGTCATCTACGCGATTACAAACGATGGAACGCTGCGGTGGTACCGGCATGACAATTTCGCCGGTGACGGAGAGAGTTCACCCGCGCCGAGTGCGCAAAAAACACCCAATCCTCGACTTACTTTACCAGGGAGCGTGCTAACACAGCGCCGTAGCGGCAACTTGCCGAGCGGAGCCGTGAGTTCCCAGCCCGGATTCAGTCCGCGGCCCGGCCGGTTGGAAGGCCCCCGAAACGTGGGTACAGGTTGGAGCGGCTTCAGACAAGTGTTTGCGCTGCTGCCGCGAATGCCTGATTTGGTGAGGTGAACGAGACGATTGAGTCTCGCGTCTCGCGCGGTAGAACTAGGTCCGAAAAACGGAAAGAGGTATCTGAAAATCGATGAATAACGTAAACCCATCACGTATCACTTCGGTCGCCAGTCTTCTCTTTATGGCGTGGCTAATGCCGAGCGTGCAGGCTCAATACAGAGACGCAGACGCTCCTCGTCCAACGCAGCAGCCGGTTCTCAAAGCTAGTGCATTGAAGTCGAACAGCGCAAACCAGCAGAGACGTGACTTAAACAAAGTGCCTGGCGTATCACAGCAATCTGATGAGATCAGATGTCGTGGCTACGCCAAGGTACGCGGCGCCGCGTACGTATTCTTCACTATCAATTCCAGACCCAGTTCTACCGGTGAAACTATTGTGACTTATGAAATAGCCTACACGCCGGGCCTTAAGGCGGCAGGAATGAAAGGTGAAGGGCTGCGGCCCGGAGAGTGCTCATGGGTTGACCGGCCCATGAGCCAGACTGAGCTATATCGAATCAGGTTTGAGACTTCCGCCAACGCTCAACTTAAGCAACAGCTCCACGGCACCCCGCTTGACACTTCGCCAACGGCAGCCGAGCGGTTTCCGGATGTGACGACGATTCCGCAATACCTAAAAGTTGAGAGTCACTTTTGGAGATTTTTCGGAGTCTACAACACCGGGAAAGGCTACTACCAGGCGACAGGCAACACGTACTGGAAACCAATCCTCAACGTGGAGGATGAGATTCACCGCCCCCCCGATGACACGGGCTCCAAGGTCCGCAGACGCGTTGTCATTCCGGGTAAACCCTAATGAAACATGTGGGAAAGCGCAGAAGCACAAACACAATCAAAATGGAGGCTGAGCAGACCGAACATGTAGGCCTTGACGAATCCCAGGATCGCCATCGCCAGGAATCATAGGAAGGGCAAATAACATGAAAAAGATGAGAGCGATGCTAATTGGTGGCTTTATCGTTTTACACCTTGTCGGAGCCGTGCTGGCGATGGCCAAGACTGAGGTCCCGGACGAAGCCTTCTCTCGTAAGGGTGGGGAAGCGCAACAATTTCAGGAGCTCCGTTGCCGCGGTGGCGCCGGTCTTCGCTTCCTGGTTGTGGACGAGGGGCGAAAGAATTCAACCGGCGAGCAGGTGATGTACATGAGGATTGATTTTCAACCAGCCGCTCAGCCTGCGGATCGATCTGGACGCAATTTGCAACCGGGGCAGTGCTCGTTCCCGGAACGCGTCGTACGAACGAATGAGCCGAACCAGATTGTGCAGGAGCTCGTCGACTTCGCTCAGCTGAAGAAACAGCTTCACGGTGACCCGTTGGACACTTCGCCGACCGCTGCCGAGAAATATCCCGACGCGCAGAACGTGCCGAAGTATTTGAGCGATGCGAAACACTATTGGATTTTCTTTGTGCGCCAAACAGGATCGCTGCCGTCAGGTCAGTTTGAAGCTTCCAATGGCCGGGCCTGGAAACCCGGGAAAGAGAATGAGGTCTTGATTCCGAATTCAAATCGCAACAAGGATAGAGATCGCGTGGTAAAGCCGGATTAGTCCGAATGAGATTAGCAAGTAGAGAGTAGCAGCGGATGTGGGGAGATAAATTCTCCGTCGAAGGCTAGCGCGTCAACTCTTGTCTAAATCGACCATGATGGAGATCAAAAGCAATGCGTAAAGTAAAAAGAACTCTACTCGTTTCCATGGCCAGCTTTCTCTTGTTGGCTTCGATGGCACTCCATGTTAGTGCCCAGCGAGGAGATCCGAATTCACCGCGTCCAACGCCGACGCCTACACCGGTTCCTGCAGCAAAACCGCTGAGGCCGCTGAATCCTAATAAGATTGGCGGGATGCTGCCTCAAAAGATGAATCAGTTTCCAGGGATCTACGGGCACATCCGCTGGAAGAAAGATTTAGGTCTGCCATCCACAGACTCTGGAAGAACGCCCGATCCAATCAATTGTGGTGCGATTAGAGTTCGCGCCATCCTGGTAACACGTGACTCGGCGCAAGAAAGCGATGTCGGTCACTATGGAATACAGGACGCACCCAAAGAAGAAAATGGCTATTACGTGTGCGGCTACTCGTTCACCGATCGAGGTAATCCAAACGATCAGCTCAATCTGCCGCGCAATCGGCCGATACTGGTTTCCGCGAGATTTGGATCGTTCGCTGACGAAGCTTTGAATGAAACACTGGCTCTCCAGCCCTGGTTTGGCCCAGGCAATCCACAACCTCCTTCCGGCTCGCGTCGTGTGGTCGATGGAAGTCGTCAGATAGTGATAACAGATGACCAACCGCATGTGAATGTGGATTTCGAGATTGTTTACCGCGCAACGAGAATGCGGCCATGAACATTGTCAACTGTAGTCCACTGAAGCACTGACGGACCGTGGTTCAATTTCTTTGGCGTGGGAAGGCGGGGTTTTTAAGGCGAGAGTAACGAGGTAACCATTATGAGGATGAACATTACCAATTCATTAGTCTGTGCGTCCATCTTTTTTTTATTTGCTTGCGCTAACGTAGCCGTCTGTCAGGTCAGCCCAAGAAAGAGGCCAGTTGAAGGGAGAATAATCGACCAAACACCCAAGCCCCAACCTCCCAATCCCAGGACTGAAGCCGGCGCGCAGACCAATCAGCCTCGGGAGCAACGCGAGGTTCAAGTCACTGACAAGAGTAAAGTAAACGCGGAGCCGCCACTCGAACCCAACTCTATCAGGGTGCGCATACGCTACCAAAAAGAGTACGGCTACATAACTACCAAGTGGTTCAACGACGACGGTCCCTACTCATGCCATGCTTTCGCGGTTAATGTTGACGTATGGGTGGCCGGCGAGCCGGGAACATTCGGGCGTCCCAAGACCGGCAATGAGCTTGATGTGCTTATGACCATCACCAGTCCTATCTCAATGAGAGTTAATGGCGGTTATTACGTCTGCGATTTTACGATCACAACAGTGCCGCTGAACGAGCCAATCATTGTTAGTGGCTCAATGATTAATAACTTAACAGGTCGCTGGCGCGACGGTAGCCAGCCCCAGCCACCACCCGGCTCGGAGCGCCTGATTCTCAATGGGAAGAGAAATGTGAGGCTGACAAAGAACGAACCTAGCGCCACAGTCGATTTCGAGATGGTTTACCGCCCGATTCAACTGCCACCGAGATAATCGCGAAAAGCAGCCGGGCTACTTTGCCGCTTTCGATTTGTCAGATCTCAAGAGCGAGCCGAGACCTTTGATTACCTGAAAAGCGCTTTGAATAAAACTCGCGCTTCGCTCGGCGCCGAACCCGGCTACAGAGATGAGTAGCCTTGGGCGAGCTTATCCCAAGGTCCAAAATTGTTACGCTGACCGTTAAAGAATCTAAAAGGTGGATATCATGCCTGACGTTCGGCTCTATGCTCAGAATTTAGATTAACGTGAGGGGAGCCCCACTTCGGTGACGTAGGGCGTATTGTTGTCAGTTGGGCATCACCAACGGATTGTAAAACGTTGAAGACGGCATCACCGAGTCTTACCAGCCAGTATTTATCGGCGTAGCGGTAGTCAAGGTGTCGCTTCGGCTGGGTTCCTTATCAACACGTACCGTCACCATTTGGGCCCATCTTTGGCGTGTCGTTAATACGGTCAACGCGTCCTTTGACGCGAGGTTGGTCGAGACAGATGGCAGCGCCCGATGCGTTCCGGAATGGCGAGATCGGAGCGCGCCAATCAATTCCCAAACTCTTCTGACAGTTGTTCCCGGGAAAAGTGCTTGACGAAAGCGTTTGTTGGGCTTATGCTGTGCGTCATCGCAAGCTGCTTTGCTACTTACGTAATATCGACGGGACAGTTACGTTTGAACCCTCGCGAATTCCAAACAGCAGCTTTTAGATTCTTGAGTTAACTAAGCGAAACCCCCGACGGCAAGCTTAATAAATTGGATTACCAGTGATTCAACGAAAGTTAGCGATCACTCTTGGCGGTGTTTCACCAGCTCTCTACGCATAAGAATTAGCAGAGTCCCTTTAGGTCTTATCTCAGTGCAATTGGCGGTAAAACGTACGCCACTCGTAAAGCAGGCGAGCAAACACAGATTTGGAGGAAAGCAAATCATGCCGGACTGGTCAATAAAAATCGTTCCCGCATCTTCGGGGTCGGGGGCCGCGTTTCAACCGGATCTTCCGGGCTATAGCCCCGGGGACGCTCTGCCCGCTCAGGAAGACGATCTGGTGAGTTGGAACAACACCACCCACGACACTCATCAGCCCTGGCCGACAAATTCCAGCTATAACCCGCTCTCTGAAGCAGAAGTCTTACCGAGAGGTTCAGTAAATTATTTGTCGGATCCAATTCCCGCGGGCGAGCCGTCAACCCCGGCCTACAACGTATCCGCGCCGAGTAGTGCGCCTCCTGCGTGGACCGTCTACTACTACTGCAAGCTTCACCCGACAATCACGAGTGAGCGCGGCACAATCGAAGCTACCGTGTTGCCTGCGAATTGAACCGATCGCGACTCAGGGCGGTTAGCTTCCGCCTTGGTGATCGTTGGCGACCCAAAAGTTTAACCGGCTACCAGCAAGAAAGGATGATACTGCGATGATTGTGCACGACTCACACCATTTCTGTTCGATAAGTTTTTCAAGCTCGAAAAAGATTCTCATGCCGGTCTTCCTAAGATCGACGCTGGCGGCGCTTCCGATCTTCCTGGCGGCCACCGTTTTGATCGTATTGCCCGCGCGCCCGGCGCGGGCTCAAACACCAACGCCCACTCCGACGCCCAGCGCTTCGCCGGTTAACCCTTGTCCGACTGCTTTGATGCCCGGCCAGAATTTTATTCCGGTTCCGGTGATCGGATCCGCGGGCGGCAAACTGCAGGGAACGATCTTGCTGAGCGACGAACAGGAGTGGATGGCCTTTCGCGTACCGACATCGGCTCCCAGCGATAGCAGCAGATCGCAGTGCACGCCGCAGCATGTGCGAATGTTTCGAGAGTTTGGCGCGCAGCCAACGATGGCTTCTGTGCCTTACGGTCCGTACTCGAAAGCCCCGGTTGCCCTGCCGCGGCCGGGTCCAACTCTGCGTGCGCGCGTCGGCGATCTGGTTCAACTTACTTTCATCAACCAAATCAATGCCGCAAACTTTCCTTACTCGATTGACCGCGGAGAGACGGGACAGGGTGGCGGATGTGACGAGAGCAGCGCCGGCTATCCCGGGGCCGACAAATTCCCGGATTGTTTCCACGGTTCGAGCACGGGCAACATTCACTTTCATGGAACGCACACTAATCCTAATGCGACTGCCGACAATGTCTTCATCGAAGTGCGCCCCTCTTTGAGACTAAACGGAAATCCAGTCGTCACGCCGCAGACTGTGGCCGCGTCCTTCCAGGACTTCTTCAGGCGATGCGAAGTCGAATTGAGCCACAACGTTCTCAGGGAATGGCCCACAACCTGGAACGATCTTCCCGCCGCATGGACTGCCGAGCAAAAGAAGTTGTTGCAACAATACGACGCGGACATGGAAAAGAAGTACGGGCCCGGAGTTCGAAAGCTCTGGCCGGTCGATGAAGCTCAATTGAAGCAGGGCGCATGGCCGCAGTATTACGTCGGCGCGTTCCCGTATTGCTTCCGGCTTCCCGCATTCACGGGCACCGTTTGGCCGCCGCCCCCGCCAACAGGAACGCAAATGGGTGGTGCCGGCACCGCTGAAATGGGGGACATCGACGGCCGCGCCTTGATCATGGGCCAGTCGCCCGGAACCCACTGGTATCACGCACACAAGCACGGCTCGACCGCGATCAACGTCGCGAATGGAATGACCGGCGCCTTCATTATCGAAGGACAATACGATGACGACTTGAACACGTGGTACGGCGCCAACTGGACACAGACACAGAAGGTGCTGGTGATTAACCAGCTCGGTGTTACGCCGAATCTGATGCGTGGCGGAAATCCCGGTGGCGGAAAAATCGACAAGGGCCCGGACTTTTCGATCAACGGACAATACAAGCCGGTAATCTCAATGCAGCCTGGCGAAGTTCAGATGTGGCGCATGGTAAATACGTCGGGACGCGCGAGTGCGCTTTTCGCAGCCCCGACCGGCCCGCCGGGTCTTGAGTGGAAACAGTTGGCGCAAGACGGTGTTCAGTTCAACGGTGTCAATTATGGGAACAGCCATAACAATACTTTTCTGATGGCGCCCGGCAATCGAGTCGATCTGCTGGTTAAAGCGCCGCCGTGTCCGAACAACCAACAGACTTGCACGGTGGGAGACTTTCCGGTCATCGTCAAGAACGAGGTTGATCCGTCGGATCTCACGAATCCGCCATCAAATCCGCCAGCAAGTCCTTTAACCCTGCTCACGGTAAACGTATCCGGCGCTCAGGTCGATCCGACATCGAATGCGGGGCAGTTCGTTCCCGTGGCGAAAGCGCCCACCTTCCCGCCATTTCTCACGGACATTGCCGATTCGGAAGTAACCGGCACCAAGACGATTCAGTTCACATCGACTCCGCCTTTTCAGGCAATGCACATGATCGATGGGAAGAAATTCGATGGCGAAGTTGGCGCCGTCGTCCTCTTGAACAAGGTCGAGGAATGGAAGATTGTGAACAACACATTCGGTCCGCAGATTGCGCACCCGTTCCACATTCACATCAATCCGTTTCAGATCGTCGAAGTATTCGATCCGAATACTCCGCTCATTGATCGCGCCACCGGCAAACAGCCGATCGATCCGAAAACCGGCCAACCCTACATCGATCCGCAGACCAACCAGACTGCCGTCAAGTATGCCTTTCATTCGGACAATCTGGCGCCGGGACAGTGTTATCTCGATCCGAACAATCCCGCGACATGGAACCCCCGCGGCTCTCCGACGGTGCCTTGCGACATTCCGCCCGCGCAGAAATCAAATCTCATTTGGTGGGATGTCTTTCCGATTCCATCAGGGTACGGAGCGACGGTTGCGACCACGCCTAATGGCCAAAACACTAGTCCATTGCTGAATGCGGCTGGTCAGCCGATTCAGGTCCCCGGCTACTTCAAGATGCGCAGCCGCTTTGTCGATTATCCGGGGCAATACGTGATCCACTGCCACATCCTGGCGCATGAAGATCGCGGCATGATGACGATTGTCGAAGTAGCGCCGGTGCGCACGCCCTACTCGCATCATTGAGATTCGCGAGAGTGAGCGACCAAGCGGGATTGACCATGTCCGATTATTTGCTTGATCCAACGAACGGGAAACGCGGCGCTGGGCTTTGGGTGAAACATCGGCGCACGACGTTTCTGACAATCAGCTCTGCGCTCTTCGCCATAGCGCCCAAGTGTCCGATCTGCTTTCTTGCCTACTTCGGAATTTTTGGCGTCGCCACAGCGTCCGCGTCTGCCTACCGTGTGTGGTTACCACCGATTACCGGATTCTGGCTGACACTAACTATCGCAATGCTGGCATTTCAGCGACGAGGAAAGCGCCGATACGGACCGGCCGCGCTCGGTTTCGTCGCAGCCCTGCTGCTGATGACCGGTAAGTTCGTCGCTGATAGTCAAGTCATGACTTTCGCCGGCATCGTCGCGCTGTTGGCAGCCGCCGTTTGGCGCTCGCGAATTCAACAACCGATCTCCACCGAGGTCTGTTCGCAGTGTGATGAACTCCCACTGCTTCATGAAAAGTAGCCCAACGAACGCGGCTCAGTAATACCTGCGACGGATACTAACTGGAAGGAAGGAAACAAGGCTCATGCTCGACACTGCACAGATGACCCGTTATGAACGAGTCAAACAGATCCTCGACCGAGGCGCTGCCGGCAGTTCGGTTGACTACGATGGTCTGGGTGCCTTCTGGCAATTGCCGTTATCGCAATTCCTCCAGGTTGAGATTCACGGCGTCCGAATGATCGCGCCGGCTGAAGCGCCGGCTCCTTCGTGTTGTCACGGCGGAACTGCGGATGCGGCTGCCGAATGTCGCAGTGCCCGATCAGGACTGATCCGCGGCTTGCGCGGGCAGTCGCCCTTTGACGGCACACAGTATCCGCCGCTGCCCTGGGGTGGACAGACTGTCCCGGAAGAAGAGATCAACTTCATCTCTGAGTGGATCGATGATGGTTGTCCGGAGAGCGATCATCAGACGTCGTTCAACGTCGAAGGGACAACGACCCCGACCACAATCGAAAAGATCGAACCGAGCAACATCGAGACGGCAGCGCGAACATTCGAAGTCTACGAAGGCTCGCCGAATGAATACAGCTACAAATACGGCGAGCTCAAACAGCGCCAGAATCTCGACTGCATGCCCGAATCACAGATTGAGAAACTACGCTGGGCTTTCCGCGAAATCTACCGCCTCAACAAATGGCCCGAGGATCGACGCAGCTACAACAACATGGCGCTGATTCACCAGAATCATTGCCAGCATGGATGGGAGCGCTTTCTTCCATGGCATCGCGTCTACCTTTATGAGTTTGAGCAGGTGCTTCAGGACGTCTGTCCGGGAGTGACAATGCCTTATTGGGATTGGACTATGCCGCAGTATTGCCCGGATCATCCCGATAAAGGATCGATTATCCCGCCGTCTTTCCAGGCGTACCTGACCAACGAATCGATCGATTACCTCGAGAAGAATCATCCGAAGTTGCCCGCTGACGCCGGCAAAGCGCTGCGCGAGGGAATGGTGAAGCCCGACGAGCGCTACACCTCACCGTCAAAATTTTTCACCGAAGTCGCGAAGATGACGAACAAGAAATACACGGAAGGCGACTATCACAAGAATTTCCTTAAGGCTCTACTTGCCGGAAATCCCCTGTGGTATCCGCTGCGTTATCCGGCCGAGTATCATGACCCACAAACCAACAAGAAGGAAAAAATCAATACTTCGATTTTTCACTACCACTACCCAACCGGTGAAGACATGAAGCAGGTTCTGGCGCTGCGAAACTTTCGGGACTTTGGCGGCGGCAGCTTCTATGATGATTCGTTCGGCTTTCTCGATCAGAACCCACACAACACCATGCACATCTGGACCGGCGGCCAGAACCCCGATTACAAGCCGCCGGCGCCGAACAGTGCGACAGCAAACCTTTCAACCGACGCAGCCACAAACCGCAACCGCGGTGTGCAAGTAATGGGCCGGCGATTTCACACCCTTGAAGACCTTGTCTCTGAACCGCAGTTCGGCGACATGTTAAGCAACCTGACGGCTTCCTACGATCCAATCTTCTGGCCGATTCATGCCAACATCGATCGGACATGGCATGAATGGCAGGAACTGAACCCGCACTCTCTACCGCAGGACCTCGATGCCGTCCTCACACCCTGGAGTTATACGATTGCCGACACGCTCAACATGGCGCGCTTTGGTTATGAATACGTCAAGTGCGCGTTCGTCATTCCGGTAGGGCTGGGCACGCCGGTGGGCCGCTTCATCTCGAGCCCGGTCAGCATCCCTGAGACGGTCCGTAAGTCTTTTGAGCGAACGGAAGTGCGCTTGCATCGCGTGCCACAGTTGCCGCGTTCCTGCTTCATCCGAGTTTTTCTGAATCTGCCGGACGCAAACGGTTCTACTTCGATCGAGGATCCGCACTATGCCGGGTACCTGGCCATCTTCGGTCACGCGGACTGCATTGGCGGACCGGGCCATTGCGATCTACCACCCAGCCGTCCCCGTCACTATGACCAACGGCCGCGCCATCACAACACGCCGCGCAATCATCGCGTCAACGTGACGAAAACGGCGAAGCGCCTCATCGACGACGGCGCGACATCATTGCAAATTACCCTGGTCGTGATCGGCGCCGACTACTGCGAAGACAACGAGCTGCTGCGGCTCGACGGTGTTTCTCTCGATTTTCTGGATTAAGGAGCTGGAACAAGACCATGCCTACGACTTATCGCATTCACCCCGGCGTCGGCATCGCCCGGCTCGGCAACAGTTCCAACGGCTTTTGCATTACGCCGGAGCAGCCGGCCGCGTTGCCCATGGATTGCGACGCACGAGGTAACCCATTGGTCACGCCCAACGGCATGACCGAGCTGACCGTCACGGCTTTCAAGGACGAAGAAGGACGAATGAAACGGCAAGCCGCACGCTTTCAGATCTGGGCCTACGACGATGAGAGTCCCAATGGCCGGCCGCTGAAACTTGGCGATCAAATCGAAGGCGGTGGCAATGCGGGTACGCTGATCGATATCCAATGGCGCGTGTACCTGGCGAACAAGAAGTCAGCGTGGTACGACTTCCTTCAGCTTCAGGGCGAACATGGATACGATCCGGATCACCCGCGGCGCAATGCCGCCATCGCCGATGAAAACGCACGGCAGCGACTAATCATTGATCCCGGGCCACGAACGGTTGACCATCAGACGAACCGAACTGCGCACTTCACCAGCGACAGCGACGCTTATGCCACGACTTTTCCGCCGCCGCTGAAACCCAACTCGATTGATACGCTCGGCGATCTGTTGACCGATGATACGGGCCGGCTTCTCGTACTCGGAGGACACGGCAACTCAGGCTCGTACTTGTTTGATGATCAATTCGGCCAGCCTCGGATCGACGATTACGCAAACAACGATGGATGGTTTGACGACACCTCGGACGGTCCCGTGATGGCGCGTTTGGTTATGTTCTCGCCTTTGGTGCAGAGCGTTCGCTACGTCGATGTTGAGTATCCAGCCTGGGTGGCGTGTGCTTACCCAGCTTATGTTCCTGAGATTCTCGACGTAGTCACCATGGACGACGTGATAGAAGACATGGCGATTCGGCAATTTGCGGAACGCACCGATCTCTATGGCACTTCAGGCACGTTCGACGATCCGCAGCGCATCGCGCCTACCGACGAGCCGGCGTTGATTCATTGGCGCGCGGGTCGTCTCCGTTGGAATCCGGATTACCGGCCCTGGTTCTATCGCGACATCTGGAACATTCTTTATCGGCCCGATCAGTACAACTATCTTTGCGACACGCTCGGCCAGTCGAACTATCCGCACAACCAGTCAACACGCGGTTCTTTCGATTACGAGAAGCTTTCTTTGCCTCCGGTGATCGACAAAGAGGCCGTAGCGGAATGCGAAAAAAAGTGCATCGAGGCCCATCACTCGGGCGATTTGTTCGTCGAAGAACTCACGGCCGAATTATTCCCGCTTGAGACAGCCATCGC
The DNA here is from genome assembly GCA_041497335.1 of Pyrinomonadaceae bacterium. GTDB lineage: Bacteria > Acidobacteriota > Blastocatellia > Pyrinomonadales > Pyrinomonadaceae > UBA11740. Next base: position 46,485 of record JBGQGG010000013.1, read on the forward strand.
CGGCCCGGCAACTGGAGCAAACGCGCAGCCGCGTCTGCTGACTGAGAAACGCGCCGCCAAGTTGCGCGATGCCGTGGCAAAGTTCGCTCGAAATACGGTCGGGAAGAGCGCCGCCAAAGAGACGGACGATTATCTTCAACAGTGGCAGTCCGCTTCGGAATCTGCGGGCGAGGCGAAAGAGAAACTCAAGCGCGATATCAATCAGATCATTGGCGCCGATGCGTCGTATCCGGACGATGTCGCCGACCTGTTCTCTCGCCGCGTACATGAACACTTACAGAAATACTTATCCGGCCAACTCCTTCGCGAGTGCCGTCGCAAATGCCTCAAGGCCAATACGTATGACCCATACGGGCCGATGCGCAAATACCTCTTCGATTTGCTGCGCGCGCCCGGCGAAGAGAACCAGTTCATGATTACGGGTCGACCGGATAGCCGTGTCCATGGCCTTCCGCGGATGCCTCTGCTGTGCGGAGACAACCCGATCACGAACGTGCTGCCGTCGAAGTTTTTCCGCCTTACGGATTATCAATATTACATGTTGCGACAGTGGGCGATGGGCCTTTTCTACAACGAGAAGCTTGAAGGATGGGCCAACCCTGATCCATTGCATCCATATGCAGGTTGGGTAAACCGCACAGGACGCGATTTGGATCGTGGCGTCATCACGAACATCCTGGGCGGATCGTTTTGTCCGGGCGGCGAAATCGGATGGGTGATGCGCAATCCTTCTATTTGGCTCGAACCATATCGCATCAAAGCCGATCGCGCTTTCTCAAATTTTGGCGAGACGGCGGCGCAGGCAAGCTATGCCGGCTCATCAGTGCCAGACAGCGATTACGCTTTCTATGCCGGCGACGACCTCAGCCAGACAAACAATTTCGTGACCGGCCTGCAACCCGGCGACCTCACCAAGTACATGTCCGTTCCCTGGCAAGCGGACTTCAACGAATGCTCCACTCAACCGGTCGACGTTACGTACGAAAGATTCAATCAGATTTACCCGGATAGCGACAATGACAAGTTGATGGAACGCCAACAGAGAGTTTGGGAGACACTCTGGTGGCCGGCGCATCGCCCCATGCAGACTTATGAGTTGGTTTTAGCGCCCGACGGAAGCTCCTCGTTTCCGTGGCTCGATTGGACTCCGGGCGTGCCGCAAACACCCGCCGGCGATCTCAAGATGGTCACTGAGTGGTGGCGGCTCAGCGTCGTCCGCAGCAACCCGTCAGGCGATATTAAACCAAGTACCCTGGGAGTCGATTCCAATAACCCACCCTTCGTCAGTGTGGAGCGAAGTAAACGAACCGAGACAAAGAAAGAGGAAGAATCATGAGCGACAACCCGTTTGTTGGTAGTTGGACTTATCGAAGTTTTCTCAACGACCCTGATCTGGCAGCCGATGCTGACGTGAACAAGTTATTGTTCGGCGATGGCACGATCGAGATCACCGCACCGTCTCCAGAAAAGTTGGGAGGCACAATCGGCGGCAGCCTGGGCCCAGGCGCCGGCAATTGGTTGCTCAACCTGCACGGATCGATCGGTTACGGCTCTCCCGGGCAGGTTCGATTCCAGGGCGTCGGGGTCGTGAATGGAGAAGAATGGATCTATGACTACATCGGCTGGCTCGTGCCGGTCTGGCCCAACAGCACCGACACGTTGCAGCGTGCGGCGATTGTTGGCTCAGTGGTGCGGACGATCCCGCATTCCGGTAGCGAACCGGGTACGGTTAATCCCGCCGGCGTCGTCGCCTCGTTCTATGCGGTGCGAGTCGATTAAGCGAAGCGCCGCGACGGTTTCGGCTGGATGGAAACTTTATCTTTTGACGTTGCGATAGCCGGCGGCGGACCCGGTGGTTCCGCGACAGCTATTTCACTCCTTAGTCACGCGCCATCTCTCTCCGTAGTTTTGATCGAAGCAACGCGATACGACAGCTATCGCGTGGGCGAAACTCTGCCACCGCCGACGCGCGCGATTCTCGAACACCTCGCTGTGTGGGATAGCTTCAAGAGTCAACGCCACCACGAAGCGCACGGCACAAGCGCGGCATGGGGTGGCGCTGAACCCCTCGACAACGATTTCTTTTACATGCCCGCTAACATCGGTTGGCACCTCGACCGCGCGGCATTCGATAGGATGCTCGCGGACGAAGCGCAGCGCCAGGGAGCAACGCTGATTCTCGATACCCGCGTTCGTGACGCCCAGCGCACAGACAAAGGATGGCGCCTAAAGCTCTCAAACGGGAACGCAATCGCTGCTCGCTTTATTGTAGACGCAACAGGAAGTGCGACTTTGGCTCGTCGCTGTGGCGCTCGTTTTGTCGAAGCTGATAGCCTTGTCGGCATCGCTGGATTCTTCGATTGTGGTAACGGCGAGCCTCAGACTTTGGTCGAAGCTTTCGAGCACGGTTGGTGGTATACCGCAGGTCTACCAAAGAGCCGCCGCATTGTCGTCTGCATGAGTGACGCGGATGTTGCTCGCCGCATGCGAATGCATGAGACGAAAGAATGGCGCCGAATGCTTGCGACTATGCCCAATGTAGGGGCGACGGTTGGGAAATCCGAAGTCGCTGAGGCTGTTATCATTCGTTCCGCCTCATCACGCCGGCTCGAGCCGGTGAGGGGCGACGATTGGCTGGCCGCAGGCGACTCAGCTTCGCGCTTCGACCCACTCTCTTCTCAGGGCATTGTCAAAGCGCTGCGGTCAGGAATTTTTGCATCCTACGCGATTAGTGATCTGCTGGAGCGAGGCGATCAGGATGGCTTGAAGAGATATAGCCGTTTCGTCCGCGAGGAGTTCAGGAGCTACACCGACATTCGCAGGAAGTATTATTGCGAGGAGAAGCGCTGGCCCGCGAGCGAATTCTGGCGCCGGCGGCAAGGCACAATCGATGACCAGCAACTCTGACTTATCCTGGAATCCGCGACAATGCCGACGCGCACTGGAGCATGTACTCCGACTTGATCTTAGCGTGACGTGGGCACGATCGCCTGCTGCGGATAATAGATTGGCTGTTGTGGGTCACGATGCCAATCGTATTCCGCCTGTTTTGCTGCTGTTTCGGCGACTGCACGTCCGGCCAGCCGATCAACCAAATGAAAGGCCATATCCGTCCCGGCTGAAACTCCCGCGGACGTCACATAACGTCCGGCATCGACCCAACGCGAAACGTTGTCCCACAATACGCGCGGCCCGAACTGCGTTACCCAAGCGAAGGCCTCGTGGTTGGTCGCCGCGAGTTTGCCGTCGAGCACGCCGGCATACGCGAGTACCGCTGCGCCCGTACAAACTGAAGTGGCGATCTTGACCCGCTTGTCCATCGCCTTTACCCAGTCAACCAGAGCTTTTACGGCTTTGGGTTTCGTCTGATCAAGTAACGGGCCCGTGTTCCCGCCAGGGATCATGAACAGATCAAAAGACTGCTTTAGAGCATCATCGCGAAACATGTCGGGCGCGACGCGAGGACCGTTTGAACTCTTGACGGGCACCGGAACTGCGGATGATTTTCCTGACGGCCGGACTTCGTTCGAGATGAACAAGACGTCGAAAGGATATGGTGGCGGACTCTGATAATCAGTGCCGATGAAACGTGAGATAGCGAAAGCCTCGGTAAAGCCCCAAACATCGATCGGTTCGAATCCTTCATAGACCAGTATTCCGATGCGAATCGTCGGAGGAAAATCAATCTTGGGCGTCATGGATTTCTCCCTGGAGTAATTGGCCGCGCGGATGCCTGACAACTTCAGTGTTGATATGAATGCCAACCATCAACAATCAAAAATTGAGCTTCATCGCAAATTGGATCACGCGGGGATTACTGCTGGTCGCAATGATGCGGCCGAAATCCCCGGCACTGGCGATAATTTGTCCCGTCGTAGCACTGACTGATGTTGTTGGGATGGCGCTCATGTTGCTAACCGGATTTGCGAAATTGACGTGATTCAGAAGATTGAAGACTTCGGCCCGCAGTTCTAGCGCCTTCGACTCGCCGAATCGGAAACGCTTTATTAGCGAGAAGTCTACGTTCGTTTGTTTGGGCCCGCGCAGAACGTTGCGACCGACGTTACCCAGATCGGTCCCAGTAGCGCCCGCAGTCGCTGCACCATTCGAACTGGGAATAACCTGGCCAGCCAAAACAATCGGTCGAGCAAACGCGAGTGGATTGAAATAATATCCCGCGGGTAGGTTACTCGTTGCGGTGCTCAAGATAGCGCCGGGTGCCCAGCTTGGGCGCACCAGCGCGTTATTCCCGCCGGTCAAACCGAAGAAAGAGCCAGCGCCGCCATCTAAAACGTCGATCGGCACGCCGGACATCGCGGTAATAATTCCGCCGACTTGCCAGTCGGAGAAAAGCACACGTCTGAGGGCTGAACGCTTAGCAAAAGACGGACGCCCAACGTCCCACAAATGGCTCAACACGAAACGATGCGTACGGTCGAAGTCGGACACGCCACGGTTCGCGCGATTATCAAGCTGATTGCCGGCAATAAAAACCGTATCACGAACGTCTCCGGTGCTGGCGCTGCCGCCTGAAGCATTGTCGATTGACTTTGCATAAGTGTATGAAGCGAGAAATTGCAAACCATGCAAAAGGCGCTGGGTCAGACTGAACTGCGCCGAGTTGTAAGTTGATTGGGCCGTCGATTGAATCTGAAGAAAACCGCCGACTTCCACACCCTGATACGGCGCGCGCAACGCCACGTTGGTGGCGTCTGGTCTATTAGTCGTGATTACCTGTCCGGTGACGGCATTGATAATTGGATTTTGCGGACTGGCGAGACGCGCCTGATTGATGGCTACGTCGCGGATCAAATTGAGTCCGCGCGATCCAACATACGCTACTTCAAAAAGCAGGTTGCGGCGCACTTCATACTGAACACTGGCGTTGTATTGCTGGATGTAAGCCGTTCGCATATCGCGATCAAATATTTGACCGGCAAGCGCGACGCCCTTAACAAGCAAGGGGAACTGATCTTGTGAAGGCAAAGGGAAGTACGGGTCCGTGAGCGGAATGGCCACGCCCGTCGGGCTGCGTCGAACTGTGTACATCGGCGGCGCATTGATCGAGGTTGCAACGTAACTGTTCGAAGGCCGCGAATAGTAAATGCCATATCCGCCGCGCAGAACGAGTCGTGCCGAGTCGAGCGGCAAGTAAGCAAAACCGACCCGCGGCGCAAAATTATTTGGATCGATGCTTTTGAGAACTCGCTTGCCGACGTTGGGCACGTCCGGCAAATCGTATTGCGGGATCACATTTCCCGACTGTACGAATCCGGCCACTGGCGGTCCGACAGGTACGCCGCTGCTATCAACTTCCATTCTCGGTTTGTAAAGTGCCGGATCAAAGGTCGAGAATCCCCCACGAGTCTCGTAAGGAGGTAGATCCAATTCGTAGCGTAAGCCCATGTTCAGGGTCAGCCGTGGCGAAAACCTCCAGTCGTCCTGAAGAAACAAATTGTAATCGGCCGTGCGCAGAATGCGTGTGTTGATGCCGTCCGCATACACCGACGCGTTCACCATACCGATCAGAAAGTGATTGAAGCTTTGGAAATTCATTGTGCCACGGCGGTTGTTGTTCGCCTGAAGATCATTTCGATAAAAGATGATCTCTCCACCAGTGCGAATATTGTGCTTGCCCTGGCTGAGCGAAATGATGTCAACCAGAGTCGTCGATGACTCACTGTTTCGCATATCTATGTTTGTGCCGGCATTCCCGATCGCCAGGGCATTCGTTCCCATCGGTCCGATACGAATTAATCCGAGGCCCGGATACAAATTAGCGTTCGCGCGCTTAATACCCATGTCGGCATCCTTCACTGGATTCTGTCCGATAGCATCGCTCCGAATGAAGCTATAGCCGACGCGTGCTTCATTTACAGTTCTCGCGCTAAACAGGTGAACGCTCTGAACCGATACTAATTGATTGTTCTGAGTTTGATCGGCTCCGAAACCAGGCACATTCGCGCCACCGCCGGGAAGTGCAGGGAACGTTTGCGCATTCGAGAAGAAAAGCTTTACGGCCAGCGCGTCGCGTCTGTTGATGCGATAGTCAAAGTTAGTATTGAACTGGTCCTCATTAGCAGAAGAATCCATTGATCCGGAGTAGTGGCCGTCACTCTGCGGTGTCGGAACTACGAATGAACCATGCGGCAGCCTCGCATTCAAAAGAGCAAGCGCAGCCGGATTAATAGAGTTGGCAAACGATCCGTTTGGCAGTTGCGGTGTGAACGTTGTGAGCAGTTTTTGTTGCGATCGATCGTCAGTCAAGCCTGGCGCAATCAAAACGCTCGAGCTCAGGCTGTTTGGCGAGGCTCCGTTGCGCTCGCGCGTGCCCTGATACGAGATAAAGAAAAAGGATCGGTTTGTTTTGATTGGCCCGCCGAGCAATCCGCCAAAAACATTACGCCGCAACATCGGACGACGAACGCCCGCTGCTTTCAAAAACGGATTGTTGGCGTCAAGCACATCATTGCTCAAATACTCGTAGGCGGTACCGTGAAAATCATTGCTGCCACTCTTGGTCACTAACTGAACGTTGCCGCCACCTCCGCGTCCGAAGGTCGCGTCGTACAGCGAGGTCTGCACCTTGAATTCGTGAATGGTCTCTGGCGCCGGAACGGCAATCGTTGCTGCGGCATTGGTGGCTAAGTTATTCGCGTCAACTCCGTTAATTTCAAAATCATTTTGGGTAACTCGCGCTCCGTTGACCGAGACATTTTGTGAACTGCGTCCCAAAGCCGTATGGTCAGGCAGAGACACAACCGTACCCGGCGAAAGCGCAAGAATTTGAGTGAAGTTACGGGTTGCCAGCGGAAGTTCCGACGCGGCGCGCGTGTCAACAACGCGGCCAAGTTGCGGACCGTCTCGTTGGATCAGCGAATCAATTTCCATAGAAACTGTGTCAGGCCCCGCGGGAAACATACCGGCATTCACCGTAGTACTTTCGGTGATTACAACCGGCACCCGTTCAAACATAGCCGGAGCGAATCCGGACGATGTAATCCGTACCAGATAGGTTCCGGGAGAGAGAAGGGGAACGCTGTAGTCTCCCTGCTCGTTGGTTTTGACTTGTCGTTCTTCCGCGGTGGTGTTGTTCCGGATCGTCACTTGTGCGCCGACAATCCGGGCGCCTTTTTCATCCTTGACTGTGCCGATGATGCGGCCGGTGGTCTGACTTTGGGCGAAAGCCGGCGACGTGCAGAGCGCGATTAGCCAACTAATCCCCAGCAACGCAATTAGCGTTTTCGTAAACCTCGCATCTGATCGCGGTAATTTGAGGCGCGAATCCAGGAACATCAGCCGAATACCTTCCAAGATTTAAATTCTGGTTGGGGTGTCGAGCGAATTGCTCTGACAGGTCGCAACTTTTGTTGCAAAGCGCGCTAAACCCCGCCGATTTGTTACTCATTATGACTCCGCGAGCATACTTTGCGGAAGGCTGGTCGTCAATAATCCGCGGTTTGGTTCACCGAAAATCTACTCCATAAAGCACCGGATCTTCAGCCCGGCGCTGCAGGTGCTCGGATCTTTTAACGGCGGCGGCGCGCGGGTCGGTCGTTCCTTCGACGCGCACAACAGTTACGAGTTGCAGAACTAAACTTCCACAATCCACGGCGCGCATTCATGGAAGTTTGGCGTTCGGCTGCGCAGGCAAACAGATGACAACATTTCACCGCTGAATTTCGGTGGCACGTTTAGTTTCGGCGGTAGTGACCGAGCGCCATCGTTGGACGCTAACGGTCGGCAGAGGTTTGCCGAGATTTTGCCGAGATTCATATCGAATAGCTATGTCGTATACCCTCAAGAGACGCTACAGCGACTTCATATATTCGACTAAGTCCTTCTTCTCCTGCTCAGTCAAACTCAATTTCTTGAAGCTGTTGTAGTGGTTGACCACATCGAGCAGAGTCGCAAACCGTCCGTCGTGATAAAAGCCGCGCTTCATGTGCGCGAAGAGTCCGCGCAGCGGCGTAGTGCGATAAGAATTATCGGGCGCACGATTTGCCTGGAAATCATCTATGCCGATCTCGGATGGCTTGTGAGTGTTCCAACCCGGTTCAGTAAAGAGCGGCGGCACGTGACATTGAGTGCAATTGGCTTTGCCTTTGAAGACCATTTCTCCACGAGCCGCTGCTGCCCGATCGAAACTGCCTTCAGGCGGCGTGGGCGGAGGGATCGCAAGCTGATAAAACTGGAGCGCGGCCAATTTCGCGGTTACCATATCAGTGCCGCTGCGCTTGTTCCCAAAACCGGCACGAGCAGCAACCGGATATTTCTTTGGATCGTTCAGGCGCGCGTCGAAGAACGTTCCCTGTCCTTGCAACTCTAGGTTGCCAACGAAGGCATTCCAGTAAGTGACGGTGCCCCAGCCCCCACCCCATGTATGCAAGTTGACGCCGGCCATCCCGAATGCGGGAGGAATGAGCGTGGCGGCGGGCTTCCCATCGGGGCGAAACGCTTTGCCATCGAGGTTCAACTCTGCGTCGAACTTTCCTGGTCCCCAACTGGCGAGTACCTTCTTGACCGTCGGCTCATCGACTCGCAAGAGGCTGGTGAGCACACTGAGATCCGGACCGAGCGACACGATGGCCCCGACATTTAGATCCTGATTGGGCCACCCGTCGAGACGGTGTCCTATGCCAGGCGCGAAAGCATCGTCAACCGTCGAGTGACAGACGGCGCAACTGAGGCCCACTGCCTTTAGACTGCCATCGTTATTGAAGGTTCCTTTCACGCCCAGGACCGAGTCGAGTTTGATTAGAGCCAGGGTGGTCGCGGGATCGTCCAGGTTCACTTCCCCTTTCTTGATCTTCTCCACCAGTTCCGCAGGGAGCGCATCCATATCGACTTTCAAGCCGACGGCGAGCGCAGTCTTCGGACTGACGCCCGGGCCGACACCGCCGAACTTGCTGCCCTGAATCGCGTGATGAAGTTTGAGCTTGCCTGTCCAATAGATTTCATCACCGAAGGTGTCGTACCGGAAGATTTGCTTCCCTTGCTCCATCATCTGTTTAGCGTTTTCGCTAATCTGACGATCGAAGCCTTGTTCTTTCTGACTGCGACTTTGATCATCGGAAAGTTGAGCACGGCTCCGCTCCGCAAGATATCCCAGCGCGATCGTAAGGCCCGCTGCCAACAGCATGAGCTTAATTAGCATCATGAGTTCACCGCCTCCATTATTAGCGTCACTCCGTTTTCGCATCGCGTCTTGCACTAGGTTAGCTCCGTGATTCTTTCTTTCTGACATAACGAACTCCTTTTTTGCGTTTATTCTTTGTCCACGCCGGCTCCGCGCCGAGCGAGGCGTAATCCAATTTGCGATGGCACTAACTCTGACTGTGGAACAATTCCAGGATGTCTACATTACCGCCCCTAATCTGGTCAGGCGTCGCCATGCGATCCTCTCGCATCAATTCTTCGACGGCGGCCATCTCGCGGTCGCGATTCATGCCGGCGACCGCCAGCACGCGGTTCTCCTTCACGTAGAATGCAAGGAAATCACGCGCTGAAACGTCGCCCTGATAGATGATCTCATCCCACTGCTTGGCATGTCCGACGTACAGTAGCCCGACATCGAATTGCCGCGTCCAAAAGAACGGCACGCCGTCATACGAAACCTCTTTCCCCGCCATGTTGTGCGCCGCAATGCGACCCTGTTGCATTGCCGTGCGCCAGTGCTCTATGCGCTGGCGTTCGCCCTTAAGCCGAGACGGAAAGTAGGCAATGTCGCCGGCTGCATATATGCCGTCGGCGGCGCGCATGTGTTCATCAACTGTCACGCCGCCGTCTCGGTGCAGAGTGACTCCCTCGAGGAAATCCGTCGCGGACTTGACGCCAACACCAACCACCGCCAGATCAGCGTCCAAACGCTCGCCGTTTTCCAAGATGACCGCGGTAACTTTCTTTGCGCCGGTAAAACCGGCGACAGACGCGCCAAGTTTGAACTTGACGCCGTTCTCCTCGTGAACGTCCTGAAACAGCTTCCCGATCTTCGCGCCGAGAATCTTCTGGAACGGCACATCATCCGGCGCGACGACCATCACTTCGCACCGGCGCGCCCTCAAGCTACTCGCCACTTCCATGCCGATGAAACTTGCGCCGATGACGACTGCGCGTTTTCCTTTTTCGGCGACGGCAATGAGCGCGTCCGTATCGGCGTAGCTGCGCAGCAGAAGGACGTTTTCCTGTGCTTCAGATTGAAAGGGCAGCTTGCGCGGTTCACCGCCGGTCGCCACCAACAACGCATCACAAAGAAGTGTCTCGCCGTCCGCGAATTTTATTGTCCTTTCCGTCGCGTCAATGTGCTTAATCTCTCTGCCGCGGATCACCTCGATGTCATGTTCAGCAAAAAAGTCTTCGGACCGCAGCGGCAGCCATGCGGGTTCGGCCTTTCCTCGCAGGTATTCCTTGCTCAGGTTCGGGCGGTCGTAAGGCAGACGGTTTTCGCGGGTAATCAACACGAGCCGGCCTGCGAATCCGTCTTCCCGCAGAGTCTGCGCCGCCGCGTAACCCGCCGCGCCGCCCCCAACAATAACAAACAGCCTTTCATCCTTCGTATCTCGCTTAGCCATCTGCGGCGTTCTGCGATCCGGCGCGCCCTCCGGCACGCGCACGATGACTTCATCGTTGGCAATCCTCACTTCGTAGCTTGGGAGCGCGTCGAACGCGGGCGGCTCTTGCAGATCGCCCGTCATGATGTTGAAACAGGCGTGATGCCAGGGACAAACGAGGCGCTCGCCGTTGAGCACGCCTTCCACGAGCGGCGCGCCGTAGTGTGGGCAAGTCGCGCTAACCGCATAAAAGTTTCCACTAACGCGGGCCAACAGGATGTCTGCCCCGTCCGCCGACATCTGTTTCATCTCGCCGTCTGCAAATTCGTTAATCTTGGCAACCGTTACGTCTTTGTAGTTCATAAGTAAATCTCACTCGCCAATAATGCGATTGTTACTTTGCGAAACTGCTCGGGCCCCGCAGCAGTCCCTGGATAATTCACACAAGCTCCAACAGATGACCCATCTTTTCCTTTTTGGTACGAAGGTAACGCTGTGCGGCAGCTGTCGGCGAAGTCATCAGCGGTACGCGCTCGACTACCTTTAGTCCCATCTGTTTGAGCGCCCGGATCTTTTCCGGATTGTTTGACATTAACTGTAACATCTGCTCGCCCCTTCTATTCAAGACAAGTGTTTCACCAACAGCACTTCGTTAGGCCGCTCGCTGTAAACCAACTCATCGACGAGTTGGCTGGTTATTTCTTTTGATCGAAGGATACTCTCTTTCCACAATAAGTCAAGGACTCGCTTGACTTATTGTGTTTATTTGCGAAAAATGTAATACTCAGCCTGAAAACATGAAGAGAACCAAGTTGGACAAACGCTTTTTCGGCAGCACGCGGGGTCGCATCGTCACCCTGTTGAGAGCGACTACGAAGACCGTCAACGAGTTAGCGGAAGATCTGGATCTGACTGACAATGCCGTGCGGGCGCACCTCCTTTCCCTGGAACGCGACGGGCTTATCAGGCAAAGCGGCGTTCAGCGGGGTACACGCAAGCCACATTTTGCTTATGCGTTGACGGGGGAGGCGGAGAATCTCTTTCCTAAAGCTTACGACGCACTACTCAATCAACTCATAGCGGTGCTCAAGGGGCGGCTCACGCCTAAGGCGATCAAAGAAGTTCTCCGAGAGGTGGGTCGCTCCTTAGCTGGCAATCAGACTTCTGACACGCTGAGCGGTGATTTAGAAACTCGCGCCGATAAGGTTGTGACAGCGTTGGAGGCAATCGGCGGGGCTGCGCGAGTAGAGAAGGAAGAAGGAAAACTTTTCATCCGAAGTGGGAGTTGCCCGCTCGCCACAGCCGTGGCCGAGCATCCAGAAGTTTGTCAACTCGCCGAAGCCCTGGTGGCCGAGATCATGGGCGTGAAGGTCCGAGAGCGGTGCGACCGTGCAGGCACTCCGCGATGCGCTTTCGAAGTCACGGGAAAGTGAAAACTGAAAAAGGAAATATCGCAGTTGCTCGTCCCTTCTCCATCCTGGGATGATTTGTGATCTAAGGCTACGCTCGTAAGTCCCTCGGCAAAGAGCTCTGACATTAACTCTTGTACAATCAGAATCGACTGTAACCTTCGTCTTCGTCGAGCGCACAGGGGACGCTAAGATGACGACTTTGTGTCTTGAGACCTAACCGGACGAAGCATAACTCTGACGGCTGCGAGTCCGGTAAATATTGGTTCATCCCGTTTGGTGAGATTAGGTAAGCAGGTCTTCAGGCGCCTTAAAATCCGTCCCTCTGAGGAACGTGCAGGGTTTTGCTGCCCGACCGCGCCAGGTAGTTCGCAAACGAAAACAAGTGAATAGCTTAAAGGAACGGCCATTGGTGAATCTTGCTATGAATCCCTGACGTGGCAGCGGCTACTAAGAGAATATCCGGTCTATCGCACATTCTCGCGATTGTTTGAGGACGTTGATCATTTCTCCCGTTGGGACAAGAAACAGGTTGCGAAGGGTGTCCAGTGTGGGGAGCCATTATCTTGTAAGTTGCTGCAGGTCACAGAACTTACCTTTCGCCGAAATCAGACTCAGTTACTGGCTTCTATTGTGTATCTGACCAAGGAGGCCTTTAGTTGTAGAATAGTCGTATTCTGCTGCACGTTATGAATCGACTAACATGGAGTTGAAATGGTGATCGAAAGACTACGGCCCGGCTGCTTGCATGGTCGCGTCACAAAGAGTTTAGGAGTTGCGGATTTTATCCTGACGGAAACGGCGTTTCACGCGCACTCCAGATTGCCGCGGCACGCTCACGAAAACTCGTATTTCTGTTTTGTGTTGCAGGGAGTCTACACCGAGCGATACGGAAACCGAGAGGTTGTTTGCCAGCCTTCTACTTTGACGTTTCGCGCGTCGGACCAGACACACGAAGATCTCGTTCATGGCGCAGACGCCCGAGTCTTCGTGCTTGAGATCTCTTCCCGCTGGATAGAAAAACTACGAGCCGACTCCCTTACTCTAAGGATTACATCTGAGTTCTGTGGAGGTGCTTTACCTCAGCTATGTGCGAGACTGTATCGCGAGTTTAACAAGACCGACACTGCGGCGAAATTGGCGATTGAAGGGTTAACGCTTGAGCTTTTGGCTGAGGCGGCGCGCCAGCCCTACAACGGAATTCGGACTGCACCCCCATGGCTCCGGCAAGCTCGCGAAATGATTGTCGAACACTTTCCTGAAAGGTTGAGGCTGACGCAGATCGCTGCCGAGGTAGGCGTTCATCCCGTCTACCTGGCCACAGCTTTTCGTCAAAAGTTTGGAGTAACGATTGGTGAATTTGTCCGCAAGTTAAGAATTGAACACGCTTGTGCCGAACTCATGAAGGGGGATCTTCCCTTAACCGCGATCGCTACGCAGGCAGGTTTCGCTGATCAGAGCCATTTCTCAAAGGTCTTCAAATTGTATGTTGGTGTGACGCCTCACAAATATCGAAACACCGTTCGCAGTTCTTAAGACCATACAAAATCGTAATCTGATAACAGACAAAAGGATCCTCCATCGATAATATGTGTGTGGACGTCCTCTTGAGAGACCTATGTCAGATTTTGGACCAACGGACAAATGGAACACTCAATCGCGCCGCTTCGTTGAAGGTGCTATGAAAACCGGTTTGCTAGTATTTTGTTTCCTTTTCTTGCCAACGCAAGAAGTTATCGCGCAAGAAAGAGTCTCGCCGAATCAGACCGTCGCCAGAAAGATCGAACCCGGCAAAACGGATGTCTTCTCAATTTCCCTGAATGACGGAGACTATTTCAACGTTTCGATTGGCTACACGGGCAAGATCAACTTCTTCCTTCTGAATCCTAACGGAACGATTGCTCTCCGCCTTGTCGGAACATCGGGCGAGGGAAAACCTTCGTTTCCATTCGCCGCCGAAGGCGCCGGCTCGTATTCGTTCAAGATTGAGAACCCGGGCGACCAATCGGCCACCTATGAATTGGCCATCGGAGAAGTGATTGCGCTTAACGAGCGACTTAAACCTCAGCCCTGGAGCGACCCTTATCCAAGCAAGCGGATTCAGACTCTTCGTAATCAGATTGGCGCAGGCCAGACGAACACAGAGAGCTTCTGGAAACAAGTAGCAGCGGAGGGTACTCCGCTTGCAGAGCCGTATGGTTCAGACGGCAAATATCAGTTGGTGACATTCCTGTGGCGAAGCACGCACGACACGAGAAATGTCTTCGTCAGAGGTTCTTATCTGGGGGTTGGCCCACCGGCCGACTATTCCATGCATCAGATTGCGAACTCAGACGTCTGGTATTTGACAGTGAAGCTGCCTAGCGGCGCTCGTTTTGTCTACCAGCTGTCGCCGAACGATCCTTTGACGTTTGAAGGTCCGCGCGCCGCACAACGTGGTGCTACCAGGCAGGCTGATCCGCTCAATAAAAGTCCTTTATCAGCCTGTCCTCCAGACACCAGCAAGTTTGACTGTGACAGCGTGGCGGAGTTGCCCGGAGCCCCGCCGCAACCATGGCTTGTTGCCAAACCTGGAGTAGCCGAAGGACGCGTCGAGAAACAAACCATTAAGAGCGCCATTCAGAAAATTGACCGTCCGGTTTCTGTTTACACGCCGGCCAACTACAAAGCAGATGGTCCACCCAATGCGTTGTTAATTCTGTTCGACGGCGAAGACTTGTCAGACGACGGTCAATACCGGGTGACGACGCTGAACAATCTCATTGCAGCTTCCAGGATTCCGCCGACCGTCGCGGTATTTGTTGACAACATTCCTCGTCGTCGTCTGGTGGACCTTGTCGCCAGTGATGAGTTCGCCGATTTTATGGCAAAGGAACTTGTGCCTTGGATTCGATCTCATTACAACGTCACAAAGGATCCGAAGCAAACCGTTATCACTGGCTACAGCGCTGGAGGGCTTGCCTCAGCGTATGTTGCTCTGCGTCACCCTGAAGTCTTTGGCAATGTGCTCAGCCAATCCGGCGCCTTTTGGTGGTCGTTTGAACACAACGGTGGCATCTGCGGTTCGCGCTGTCCTGACTCTGGCGGACGCGGTGGTGACGGTTCTCGAGACGCTACGACCGAAGGCAACATCATGGTTAAGCAATTCCTCGCGAGTCCGAAGCTGCCATTGCGTTTCTATCTCGCCGTGGGAACATTTGAATACGACAGGAACGGTGGTGGAGGCGAGATTCTGGAATGCACGCGTCACTTGCGTGACGTGTTGCTGGCAAAAGGGTATCAGGTTCACTATCAGCAGTTCGTTGGCGGCCACGACGGTTTAAGTTGGCGTGGGACGCTGGCGGATGGCCTCATCGCGTTGCTCGGAGTTCACTAAAGTCCCACGCAAGTTAAGTGCGAGCCTTTCGAGAACATTATTCGAATCGCATGTAAAAAAAGTCCCAAGTGCGTTTTCCAACTCGCGCCCAATGTTAATGTGAAGGCAAATTTGGGCGAAGTAATTGACGCGATCCAAATCAGAGCGAAGAATGTAACCATGCATCGTACCGAAATGTCCTTCATTAGCGTGTTCTGATTCATACCAAAAGCATCCGTTGGTCTCGCCAGCCTCGAAGACCTTCACAATGTTCTCGTGGTCTATTTGCAGAAGGACATTAGCCTCGCTCAGGAATCTCGTTTGGGATGCAAGATCGAGCGCAACAAGTGTCTTTACCGCGGTCACTCGTTCGCCTCGCTTACATTTGTAGACGCGCCCGTCTCCGCCCTCGCCAATAAGCTCGACGCTCTCGTACTTTGCGCGCAAGAACTCGGGGGGTGAATCCATGTTTTCTATTGTACCGAAATCGGAAGTAGAGTTCTCGGCCCCGACTCATAGCGCGGGAGAAGGATTGACTCAGTTGATGACTCATACGAGCCAAACGCTGAGTGATGAAGTCCCTTTAACAATGCTATACTCGCCTAACCTTTAGGGCTGCCTTTCCCGAAAAAGGAGAAGGATCATGGCCGCAAACTTGGAAGACCAACTAATTGATAAGGTGCGAGCGATGCCGCCCAACAAGCAACAGGAAGCGCTGCGACTCCTTGATACTCTTGCCAATGGGGCGACTCCTGAACCTAACGGAACAGGTGTGGATCGCAGACCCATTTGGGAGATTGTTGAAGAAGTCAACGCCGGGTTACCCGCAGACACTTGGGAGAACGTACCGACCGACGGCTCGATTAATCTTGATCATTATCTCTACGGAGCGCCGAAGCAAATAGGAGGACCGCGCTGTGGCTTTCACCGTTCAAACTGAAGCGCCTCCACTCACTGAAGATGCGACCGGTGCTCTGCGCGTCGGCAATTCGCGTGTTCTGCTGGAAATCGTCGTGCGAGCGTTCCAGGACGGCGCAACGCCAGAGACGATCGTGCAGCGATACTCTACGTTGGCACTTCCCGACGTTTACGCTGTCCTTGCCTATTATTTACGCCACCCGAAAGAGGTCGAGGAGTACTTAGCCCGACGTGAGCAGAAGGCCGAAGAAGTTCGGCAACGAATTGAGAGCCAGCAGGGCGACTTAAGCGAAATCCGCGCCCGCCTGCTCACCCAGCGACGGGCGTGAGGACCAGAGATGCTGCGGCTGCTTGCCGATGAGAACTTCAACGGCGACATCGTGCGCGCGTTGCTTTTGCGTCAGCCGGACCTCGACATTGTTTCGCGTTCAAGACGTTGGCCTTGCTGGCGTAGATGATCCCGACATCCTGGCCTGGGCCGCCGCGAACGATCGAATTATTCTCACGCACGACCGCGCGACCTTACCCGATTACGCGTATGAGCGCCTGGCTGCTGGTGAAAAGATGCCGGGTGTCTTCATCCTAAATGATCGGTTCCCAATCGGGGAAGCGACTCGGGAGATACTGCTAATAATTGCGGTCAGTGAGCAACCGGAATGGAGTGACCGCGTGGTCTACCTGCCTTTGTAAAATGTATCCTGGATATTGACGGCAGCAGCATTTCTGTGAGATCTGGAGTAATCCGCCGAAATACTCGACAAAAAAGCCAGGTGTAAAAAAGGGTCTTAGCTCATTGAATCGGTATGTAGCCCGTCACAACTGAGGGCACAACGGAGTGCCGAGGGTCGAGTTACTGGAAACATTGTAAAACTGCGAACGTGCGAATTTCTTAGCAAAACTAAAGAGTCCGCTAAGAGCCGCGATAACTTGAATGGTCTCTTAATCCTACCCGCAGAGCCAGATTTTGAAATGTCCAGATGTAAAGAAAGGGCCTTAGCTTATCGAGTTCGGATGCCGACTTGACTCTCACGGGCCTTTCTTTTTGTGGCGTTATTAGAGCCACTTTCGAAGTTAGCGAAGAGCGGCAAGTCGTGTGGAGACGCTTGCTGCGGATCTTTTCCGTCGTGGTCGAAAATGGACCAGATGCAACCACGTCGATTGCATCTTCCTTCCCTCACGGATGAATAGAACCCATCCTTAAGATTCAGGCGCTGAGACTTAATCGTGCTAGCAAACTGGTTGACTTCTTGTTCAGCCTTGGATTATCGTTTGGCCGCTCTTGAAATCATCGGCTGAATGCTCATGGGCTGAACCTCGCGACCTTCCATAGATCCAGCCGCTAAACGAGCGTCGGAACTGGGCTGGTTTTGCTCAGTTTCTGGACTTCCCAACGCGCTTAAAACAGGGGCGAACCACTATGTCCCAACGAACTCGATATGGATTCGCTAGCTAACCTTCCCCTGGTAGTCAAATCTGTTAAGCGGTTGGAAAACCGGACTCGCAACGGGTAATCAATTTGGTTGAGGGAATTGGTTGCAGTGATAGATGCTCCGGCTCTTCACGTGGAGTTGACTTATGCGATCTGATCGGGCGCTACTGCTCAGTTTTGCTGCTGCGAGCGAAGTGTGCAATACCCTACAAGCCATTCTTGAGCCCTATTTCAGATTGGCTGTTCAGGTCCATCCAAAGCCGATAACTGATTACCATCCGGCAGGCTTCAGCCAGGGTCTTGGCAAACTCATCAAGCAACTCAATCCGTCCTTGGTTTTCCTCGTTCTTACTCCTGACTTGCTGAGCGAAACAAAGAAGCTCGTGAAAGTCGCCAAGAAAGGTGCTGAGGACACCCCGATCATTGTCGTTATTGAAGAGTTGAAGCCTAATGAGGTACTGGAACTGCTCAAAGCCGGGGCAACGGATTTCATTTCATTACCGCTCAAAGCCTTCGACGTTCTTGCGCGCGCCTGGAGACATGTTCAAGGCCACGATTCGGCGAAAGCGCAATCTCAAAGCCTTGAGCTTCAACTGAGTTCAAGCCGCCTTATTGGACAAAGTCCAGAATTCCGCGAGCAAATCGACAAGATACCGATCATCGCGAAATGCGAAGCGAATGTGTTGATTGTCGGCGAGACTGGAACCGGCAAAGAATTGTATGCGCGCGCTCTTCATTATTGCAGCCCACGGGCCGATAAAGCTTTCATACCGGTCAACTGTGGCGCGATACCCGTGGATTTGGTTGAGAACGAATTGTTTGGTCATGCGCGCGGCGCCTTTACCAGTGCCTCAAGCTATCAGGTTGGATTAGTGGACGAAGCAAGAGGTGGCACCTTATTTATGGACGAGATTGATTGCCTTCCTCTCTTTGCGCAAATCAAACTACTGCGTTTTCTGCAGGAAAAAGAATATCGCCGTCTCGGTTCAGCCAAGCTGCAACGAGCAAATGTCCGCGTCATCGCAGCCAGCAATCTCAACCTGGAAGAAGCAGTAGGGAATGGCAAAGTAAGGCAGGATCTCTTCTATCGACTCAACATAATCTCTCTGACCCTTCCACCACTTAGGGACAGACGAGAAGACATACCGCTGTTGGCGGGCCATTTTCTCGATAAATTCTCAAGAAAATTCAATAAACAAGTCGTACAGTTTTCTGCAGAGGCCATGCAAGCCTTAATGTCTCACAGTTGGCCTGGTAATGTGCGCGAACTCGAGCATGCTATTGAGCGCGCGGTTGTGCTCTCGCAAGGCCCGGTGATCGAATTGGTCGATCTGGGTATTTTCTCAGCAAAGTCTTTTGGGAAGCGCGAATCTCTGCAAGCGGCAAAGGCGAAAGAGATCGCCCGCTTTGAGAAGAACTATATCAAAGGGGTGCTTTCCGCTTGTGAAGGCAACATAACCAAGGCCGCCCAGTTGGCGGAGAAAAACCGCCGGGCCTTTTGGCAGCTCATCCACAAATACGAAATCGACGTCGCCAGATTCAAACCGGGCGTCTCATAGAACCGGACATTCCTCGCCCCTGCCTGGACAAATTTGTCCTACTCCGAACTGATTGGAAGAAAGGGACCTAGCGCTTCCTGCCATAAAGAGGCTGCGACAAGATGTCCTATCTATTCGTCTTACTGCGCCGAAAATGCAGCTCCAGCAAGAGGCGCGACGATTGCAGTAATTATCCAGGCTTGAAACGAACGCGATGTACGAGTTGGGACGCATCGATGCCGCGATCCTGAACTATTTGCGGAATCACCCAAACGCTCAGGACACGCTGGAAGGAATTACCGAATGGTGGCTGCCTAACGAACAGATTCAGACCCAAACCACTCTGGTTAAAGAAGCACTGTGTGAATTAGTAGACCAGGGGCTGATTATTGAGTTAACAGGCAGGGACTCACAGGTGCGCTACCGGTTAAATGAGCGAAGATTGAAGGAAATAGAAGTCACGTTTAAGCGGCATTCGAGCTGATCTTATCGCGTTCCTTTTGGCAAGTTTACCGGAGTCCGGAGTCAAAGAGCTTAGCCTAATTCTCAGATGACAGAACTTACTCAGACAGTAATCAGCGAAGAACTGTCGTCGATAGCAGTTAGTGCGGGATCAAGCAAACCTTGCCGCGGTTATCAGAATAGCTGGGAACACCTGAAAGATGAACTCCTCCGGCTAGATCTACTCATCAGGCTTCAATTACTTAAACAGCGTGGCCGCCGGATCCAAAGCCCGCTCGATCAGTTCAAGGGACTAATACTGACAGAGAGCGAAATCACCGGGCTACTCGGAATAGACGAAGCGATTTCCGCCAAGGACGAGTCAGACTCGAATCGCGAATATCAAAAATTAATGGAAAAGCGCAATCGGCTTGAGAAAGAAATCCAAGACCGGCGCGCAGCCTATAATGAAACGGGCGTTTATCTTTCGCTTCCACATCTGTCCGATTTATTTCAACTAACTGATTTCGAGCAGCAATGCCTGGTGATTTGTCTCGCACCGGAAGTCGATCGCAAGTATGAAAAGCTGTACGCGTATCTGCAGGATGACGTGACCCGCAAGAGACCGACGGTCAGCCTGATCATGGATTTGCTGCTCGCGTCCGCCGAAGAGCGTTTTCTCGCCCGGTCAGTTTTCGATGCTCATTCGCCGCTGCTGCGGTTTCGTCTCTTGCAAGTTGCAAACGAGTCCGCCAACGGCAGCGGCCCGTTGCTGACGCAGTCCCTGAAGCTGGACGACCGAATGGTCAATTTCCTCTTAGACAAAGGAAGCCTGGACGCTCAGCTTGAGCAAATCGCCAGACTTGTCACGCCTGCGTTCAAAGACACAGAGACTGATTCAGGCCGGGAGGAACGGGAACGAACACGATGTTTTCTTCGAGCCCATTTCGGTGATGCACCGGCGCCCCAGCAAAGCGTGATGATTTATTGTCACGGGCCCTATGGATCCGGGAAGCAAGCTTTTGCGGAATCAATTGCTCATGAGCTCGGACTTTTTTTGATTGTCGCCGACGCCGCCAAAATGCTGAATGCGCCCATCGCGTTTGAGGAAACTCTGTGGCTGCTGGGCCGTGAATGCCTTCTGCAACCGGCGCTATTGTGCTTAGAAAACTTCAATAGTGTAACGGCCGACGATGCTGGAATCAGTTCGCGAATCGAGACCTTAGCCAAGGTAGCGAAAAGCTGCTGTCGCCTGGTCATTTTGCTGGGCAGCCAGCCGTGGAAACCGGGTCAGGCATTAAGGCACTCCGTCTTTATCGAATTGGATTTTTCTACTCCGAACGATGGCGAGCGAAGGCGCCTGTGGGAAGACCTCTGCAGGCAGGGGTATGAGCTTGGCGAAGACGTTGACTTGGGAATTATTGCAAGCAAGTTTCGATTCACTCGCGGCCAAATCGAGGAAGCGCTGGCTGCGGCGCAAACGCTGGCGCGTTTGCGGTCACCGGGAAACGCTCGCATTAGTTTGACGGATCTGCACGAGGGTTGCCGGGCGCGGTCGAGCCAGAAGCTGGGCGCGCTGGCCCGCAAGATCCAACCGCACTATTCCTGGACAGACATTGTCGTGCCCGATGACGTTCTGGATCAGTTAGGCGAGATTTGCCAGCGAGTTGTGCATCGTCACCGCGTGCTTGGCGATTGGGGTTTTGGTCGGAAGTTGTCCCTTGGCAAGGGCGTTAACGCATTGTTCGCTGGCCCTTCGGGCACGGGCAAAACTATGGCGGCGGAGATCGTCGCCAATGAGCTGGTCCTGGAACTCTACAAGATCGACCTTTCCGGGATCGTGAGTAAGTACATCGGAGAGACTGAGAAGAATCTTGAGCAAGTCTTTGAGGCCGCCGAAGACTCCAACGCGATTCTGTTTTTCGACGAGGCTGATGCGCTGTTCGGGAAACGTTCCGAAGTGCGGGACTCGCACGATCGTTATGCCAATATCGAGATCTCATATCTCCTGCAAAGGATGGAGCAGTATGACGGCGTCACGATCCTGGCAACGAATCGGCGCGGCAATTTGGATGAGGCCTTTTCGCGTCGCTTAGCGTTTACGGTGCATTTTCCTTTTCCCGACGAGGCTAATCGACGCCGGATCTGGGCCGGCATCTGGCCTGAAGAAGCACCCCTGGACGAGAGCGTTGACTTGGACCTCCTGACCCGTCGATTCAAGTTGAGTGGCGGAAACATCAAGAACGTTGCGCTGGCAGCAGCATTCCTGGCGGCTCAGGATGCCAGTCCAATCACAATTGCGCACGTGATTCACGCGGTGGGCAGAGAGTATCAAAAAATGGGCAAGCCGCTCAGTCTGGACGAACTAAGCGCGTATGCGCTCGAAGAGGCTTTGACATGACCCGGGCCAACCAACGCGTGAAAGAACAGGACGAGCAGCGAAGGGCAAAGGTCGCACAACCTGAATCGCGTTCTTTGCAGACGAAAGCGCCGCGACAGACGTCCGATCGCCCCGAAATTTTGGAAGCAGGAAATGCCGCGCTGAGTAACTTGTTAAGCGAGGAAGGTGGAGGAAAACCACTGCCGCCTGAAACGAGAACACAAATGGAGCAGAGCTTCGGCGTTGACTTCGGCGATGTTCGTCTTCATGACGATCCAAACGCACGCGCCAAAGCTCAATCAATTGGGGCGCGGGCCTTCACGCGTGGGCGAGACATCTATCTTGGACTCACCGCGCCATCCCTCGAATCGGATGGCAGTTCAAAACTTCTAGCCCACGAGTTGGCCCACGTGGTTCAACAGGATCAAGCGAGCGCGGTTGAAAAGAATGCGGTAAGCGAACCCGGCGATAAATTTGAGCAGGGAGCGGAGACGGCCGCGAGCCGGGCCGTGCAAGGTCAGGCCGCGTCAGTCCAAAGCGGCGGCACAGCTCCCGGAATTCAACGCGATCCGGATACGGTTTCTCGCGCGGACGTGGAAGCTGCGTTAACTGAATTCCTTCAACGTGCCGTACAAGCGCAGGGCGGCCGAACCGTACATGTGACCAACGAAGTTCGCAACGCGGTAATGATGCTGGCCAGGGCTCCCGACCCGAGGCATCGTGGGCCTGGTCCTGACCCGCAGAGTTTGACGCGCGTCATGCGAATCGAATTATGGCTGAACGGCGGCACGTTGCCGGCAAGTCCTGCGGCCTTTGCCGGGGCCGTTGCTCAGCGCTTGCCGGATCCGTTTGACTCGGCAACCTTGCAGCGGCTCAGGAGGATGCCGGTCAGAGCACCCGGGGCTTCGAGCGTTCTGGGAAGAGCGAGGGAAGTGTACGAAAGGACCGAACCCGGCAGTGCGGAAAGAGAAGAGGAGGAGGCGGCTAGCCGCCGCGCGCATGGTGAACCTGAGCCGCCCGGAGGCAGTGTTCGCCCGCGCGCCGTCCTTCCTGAGCAACCTTCCCAAGAGGAACGCATGGAACAGATCGCACAGATCGACCGAAGGCAGCATGGCGTTGACGAGCCCACGGTTGTAGGACCTGTTTCAGTCGACCTGCTGCGGATGCGCCGCGTTTTCGGAGCGCGCAGAGAGATTCTGCATGGGACGCGCGAACCCCGGCCCGCTCCGCCGGCCGCGCGTGACTTTCCCGGACTGGCCCAGGCGATTCAAAGCATCGCGCCCGACGCGTTGACTCCCGCGCAAGCGCGCGGCACTGAAGCTGCGGATTCTTTTGCGGGAGCGCGCGAAGTGGCGGAAGACTTGGCGCGGCGTTTGGACGTCGCTCAGCAACAACGGGTAGAGAGCATCGAGCTGCGCCTGGGCGAGAACTACCACAGCGTGCGCGATCGGGCCGCGATGATTGCGGAGGTTAACCGGATCATTCAGATAGTTCGCAATGCGCTTCCGCACCATGCGTCGAATGTCCGATACGTGGACGTTTACTTCGGATCGCGCTGGGTCTCGCGTGGACAGGCGCGGAGTGAATAATCGGACTTGATCGGCAATCGCGCGCTCGGCCAATCCGTTCTTCGTACTCTGGCGGGTGAACCAGCCGCGGCTGAGCACCCGGAGATGGAAGATGATTCCAACGAGAGTGATGCTGAGTTTAAAGCTAACCCAGAAGAAGAATCGAAGCAGACTGCAGCAAGAGAAGTCTCTGCGGCCGAAGTGCAGCCTTTCGTTGCGGGTTCGCCAGAGCAAAGCAAACCGACCCCGGCTTGGTTTCCCATCCCGGAGAATGATCTCGGAAGAGCCCCGGACGTGATAGTCACATGATCGTTTGTCTGAAGATCCAGCAACGTGAGGGATCGCAGCGCCAGTCGAGGCGAAGATAGCGCAACGTTGGTACAGGATGTCTAAAGCTGCTTCAACAAAATTGGTGAAAGAGAAAGGCACGTGCGAAGTCGCTAGCCGTCGTCGCGACGCGGCGCCGCGGACTACCGGTTCCGGCAACCACGATCAGATCTTGAATTTGCAGCGAACGATCGGTAACCGAGCGATCCAAGACTTGCTGCAATTGCGAGTCGGCAACAGCCAGCCACAGTTATACGGGAATGAGGGAGAAAAGCAGGATTCGAGGTCTAACTCGAAGCCTTCAGAACCGGACGACCACGCGGCTCTCTTGCAGCGAGCGAATACCGAGTCAGGAATTCCCCTGGATGAAAACGTGCGGGCGCCGCTGGAGCGAAATCTGGGAGTCAAGCTCAGCGGTGTGCGGGTCCATTCGGGTGTGTCGTCGGAAGCGGCCGCGGAAAGTTTGGGCGCGAAAGCCTACACGATCGGCTCTGACATCCATCTCGGACCTGCCGCGCGCCATTTGAATACTGCTGAAAGAAGGCAACTATTGGCGCACGAGGCGGTACACGCAATTCAGCAAGGCGGCCGGCCCGTCGCCCTGCAAGGCAAGCTGGAAGTAAGTCGTCCGCGCGACAGTGCGGAAATCGAGGCCGATCAGATCGCAAAGTCCGTTATGTCGAACACGATGGCGCAGACGCCTTCGGCCGCTTTGGGCCGGCGCGATCACCTAAGTACGACGCCAATTCCGCTGCAGTCCGTCTCCAGGGTTGCGGCGCCGCTGATCCAGCGCGACATAAAAGATGATTTTCCTGTCAATGAGGGAAACTTCAGAGTCGATCTCACAACTGAGTCGCACCCCGGAGCGAAGAGCGGAATGAGCGGGACAATTAAGTACAAAGCAAACAATACCGCTCCCGACTCGACCAGCATACGGCTGTTACAGGTTGTCAGAACCGAGAACCTAACCACCGGTAAGGATAACGTTTACGGAGGTGGTGAGGCGAATAGAAACAAGATGATGACGACCGAGGATCGGTCCAGAGGGATTGAGCCTGGGTTCTTTGTTGACCACGCGGCGGCGACCGCCACGCCTCGCAGCAAGAAGACGGATCCCGCAGTGTCGCCATATTACAGAGACTACTGGCCTAACGCGGCGAAAAGTCAGGATGGCAGCAAGAAGGGAAACGCAGTGAGCGAAGCTTCGCTTTGGGACTATCCAGGCAGCAGCGGGCCCAAAGCTCGATTCTCGTTTGAGACGGTGGCGAAGGCTGCCGACACAGGTCATGTTTTTGGCACCGTGATGTGGGGATTCACGATCAGCGATGTGGCTAAAGGAACAGTCGAGAAGGAGCGTGCAGTCGGCAGAAATGTTACGCTGGCGACCACCGATAAAGCAATTGAAAAGTTCAACGAATTCTATCGGAACCCTGGTGCTTCGACCGCGCCTTAAAGAACATGAATCGCGCCAAACCATCAAGACAGAAAGGCACCGAATATCGTCAAGCGCACGAGCGGCGAGATTCCCGGCCGACTGCATTTTCGACCAGCCACTCCGGCCTGATGGCGTGGCAACGCACGGCCGGCAATCGAGCGATGAGCCGGTTGTTAGAGTCAACGAGTTCTGGTTTTGCCAATAATCCAAGCCAGGTCACAGATGCGCGCGCCGCAGCGCGTGATACTCAACGTGAGAAACCAGATTCAAGAGGAGCTCTGGTGCTGCGGGCGAATGAGGAAGCCGGTCGACCTTTGGATGGGAGTGTACGAACACCGCTTGAGCGAAGTCTGGGCGTCAACCTTAGCGGTGTGCGGGTGCATTCTGGTCCGTCGTCGGAAGCCGCGGCGGAAGGGTTAGGCGCCCGCGCCTACACGATTGGGTCAAACATTTTTCTTGGGCCGGCCGCGCGTCGCCTGAATAAGATTGAAAGAAACCGCCTGTTAGCGCACGAAGCCGTGCATACGGTTCAACAAGGCGGGCAGCCCGTCGCGTTGCAAGGCAGGCTGGAGGTTAGCCACCCTCACGACAGCGCTGAAGTCGAAGCCGAGCGCGTCGCCGCTGCGGTCATGGGATCGGCTAGACACGCGCCGTCCCCCGCGCTTGCCATGCGCGATCAATTCAGAGTAAGGCCCGTCGGCAGGCAAAGCGTTTCGAGGATGACACGCCCACTCATCCAACGAGACCTGACCGGAGACTATCCCGTTACCGAAGGTAAGTTCGCGCTCGACCTAAAGAAGGAAAAAGCCGGCGCTCGGGTAGGCTTAAAGGGGACGATCAAATTCAAAGCCGGCGATACCTCCCCTGATTCCACCAGCATTCGTCTCCTTCAGGTTGTCCGGACCGAGAATCTGACTACCGGTAAAGAGGAAGTATGGTCTGGTGGCGAGGCCAATCGGCACAAGGTGATGACCGTGGCTGATCCTTCCAGGGGTATCGAGGGCGGCTATTTCGTGGATCACTCCGCGGCTATGGCAACAGCACGCACAAAGAAGAGCGATCCCGAAGTCTCGCCTTATTATCGAGACTATTGGCCGAATGCTACTGAGAGTCAGGACGGTAGTAAGAAAGGAAAGACAGTCTCAGAAGCTTCACTCTGGGACTGGCCGCAATCGTCGAACAATGTCCGATTTTCATTTGAAACAGTGGCAAAGGACGCGACAGGCGGCCACGTCTACGGGACAGTTATGTGGGGATTCACAATCTCTGACGCTTCAAAAGGCACAATCGAAAAAGAGCGCGCCGTCGGCCGTAATGTAACTCTATTGACCACAGATAAGGCTATCGAGAAGTTCAATGAGTTCTATCGCAACCCGGGTGCTTCGACCGCACCGACAAAGTAATTTGAGCAGGGAAATTATGTCCGATTCCCAAACGCAGACTTTAACTGACGCGCTCGCGCAGCTTCGCTCTGAGGATGAATTGGTTCGGAACGAGGGCGTCGCGGCGTCGATTCGAATCGGCGCGCCAGCTGTTCCTGAACTCCTGCCGTTACTCGACGAAAGAGCGGGGAGAATTCGAGAGTTGGTAATGTACACACTGTCCCAAATCGCCCTGCCGAGCACGGCGCCGGCGTTTCAGCAAGGACTGCAGGATGAAAACGAACGCGTAAGAGCTTATGCGGCGGCTGGATTGGCGCAGATCAATCATTCGGACGCCCTGAACGCCTCTCTCCAAACATTGAACGACGCACCGGACCTTTTGCATGCGGACATGACGCCGGCGGTGCTTACGCTTGGTCAAATGGGATTGAAAGCGGTTCCGCCGCTGCTGAATTTGTTGATGGCAGATGACGAGATTACTCGGCTGCGCGCGCAACGCGCGTTGGAAACGATCGTGAACCGCGGTCATGGATTCGAATTTGGGCGAGGCTTCCCGTCGCCTGAGAAGGAAGCGCAAGCGCGGGCTGAGTGGAAGTCCAACGGAGATTACCACTATTCGGCTGACGCGGCGACTCGCGCCGCCGCAGTGGAAAAGTGGCGCGACTGGCTGAGGAAAAAGGAGCAATGAACATGCAATCGGACAGCGCAGCAGTCAGCGAAGAAGCTCGCCTGTCACAAGCTTCTGTCGCTGGCGGAATAGCGCCGGTGGACCAGGCGGTGACGCAACTCGAGCGACAGGTAGAACGTGGCAGCTTTTTTACCCACACGGTCCTGGGAGAGAACCGCGTTCGTCTCAATGAAGTCGAGTCATTCATCTATGGTCTTGTCGACGCGCTCGTGGCCAAGGGCGTTGTCTCGCCAAAAGAGGTTGGCGCGGCAACTCAGAATGTGCGCGAACAATTGATGGATAAAGAGTCGGGAGTCGGAGTGGCGTTGAGAGTTGAGCCGCCGGACATAGCCGAACGCCCGCCGGTAAGTGTGGATTGCGCCGGTCGCATGCACATTTGCAAAGCCGTCTGTTGCAAGCTTGATTTTGCGCTGACTGTTCCCGAAGTGGAAGCGGGCACGGTTCGTTGGGATCTCGGTCGTCCCTATTTCATCCGACATGAAGCGGATGGGCATTGCACGCACGTTAACCGTGAGACAGGTGGTTGCAACGTGTACGCGAACCGCCCCGGCGTCTGTCGCGGCTATAGTTGCGCCAACGATAAGCGCATCTGGAAAGATTTTGAAAATATGGAACTCAACGAAGAATGGCTGGCGCAGAACCTTTCTGAAACTCGTCCGCGTGCTTTGCGAGTTCTCATGCAGGAAAACCAGTTCGGGGCGCACTACAGCAGTTCCGAATCGCCCGAAAAACAAGACGCTGAGCAAGCGTTCGAGTAATTGACACGCTCGATTATTGCCAATGCTGAATCTCGTGGATCAACTTATCGAAAGAGTACTCGACACCGGTTGGGCCACCACGCCGCCGCCGGCAAAGCCGAGTTTCTTCTTCACCGTGCCCGACACAGACTGGCGCGACAAGGTAAAGGCGGGTGTTGACCAGCGTCTGGATATTTATCTTTATGAGGTGCGCGAAAACCGCGAGTTTCATCGCGCGCATTGGGACGATATAGAGTTGGCGGATCGAACGTCAGTGCTTTCTCAACCGCCGGCCTATTTCGATTGCCACTATCTGATATCGGCCTGGAGCCCCGCCGAGGACAGCGAAGCTCTCAACCCTGTTCTCGACGAGCACCAACTGTTGTCCGAAGCGTTGCGGGTGCTAATGCGAAATCCCGACGTGACGCCCGCGGTGCTCGGAATTGCCGGCGGCGGACCTGTGTTTCAGCAAGCACACGTTTACCTGACGGTTACTCCACCCGAAGCGCCGCGAGTGCTCAACGATTTTTGGAGCACGATGAAACTACCATGGCGGCCGGCTATTCAACTCGTAGTGACTGCGCCGCTGGATCTCTTAAAGGATTCGCCGGCAGAGCCGCTTTTGATAACGTTTATCCAACGTTACGTGCTCGCCACGCTTAACGCGCAGAACGTGCTCGTCGCCGCGACGAGTACGGCTGACGAGTTTATCCAGATTGGCGGTTGGGTACTTCGCAATGCGGACGACTCTCCCATCGCGGGAGCGACCGTCGAGCGGATTGCTACCGGAGAACGTGTACTTACCGACGCTCAGGGCCGCTATACGTTCGCAGGACTGCGCCGAGGAATACACCGCCTGCGGGCATCGGCCGCAACTATGACGCCGATTGAACGCGACCTGGACCTACCGGCTGGGCCGCCCGAAGACCACATTTTCAAGCTGAGCTAGCGGCTTAGTTAATTAAGGAGGCTACCAAAAATGGCAACGACTTTTCCGAACGTCCCGGGGGTTCAAATCAAGGAAGTGCGCCTGGGCGCGCCGCCTATCACCGGGGTAGGCACGAGTACGGCCGGCTTCGTTGGTTCATCACCGAAGCTGGGCCGATTTCCAAATGTTGCCCGCCTGGTGACGAGCGCCGATCAGTTCAAGGCCAATTACGTGCTGGCTGATCCCACTGTTCCCGCTGACACCGATGCTACCCGAAGCACTTCTCTCTCTCGAGCGGTACTTGGGTTCTTCGCCAACGGAGGCACCACCTGCTATGTCGTCAACGTCGACGTGGCGGCGCCTACCGATGCGCAAATTACCGCCGGGCTGGCGCTTCTCGAGCCAATCGACGAGATTGCGATCATTGCGGCTCCGGGTCACACGGGCAACACGGTCTGGACTGCGCTAAAGGATCAGGCGGAGCGCACCGGCGATCGTTTCGCCATTCTGGATCCTCCGCCAGCAGTAACCGATCTGAACGATCTTTTGCCGGCTGGGGCTGATCGGCCGACCGACTCCATATACACCGCATTCTACTATCCGCGGATCATCGTCGGTCCTGACATCGTCCCCGCGACCGGCACGGGAGATCCGGATACTGAAGCCGTCACTCCGACCGGTCACATCGCAGGCGTCTACGCCCGGGTCGATGCGAACAAAGGCGTTCACAAAGCGCCGGCCAACGAACGCATCGCGGGCGCGCTGGCTGTCGAGCACGTCTTATTGGACGGCGATCAAGAATCGCTAAATCAGGATGGCGTGAATGCCTTGCGAGTCTTCACGGAAGGCATCGTCATTTGGGGAGCTCGCACTTTGCTTGCCCGTAACGCTCCCGACAAATCATTCAGGTACATCAACGTGCGCCGTCTGGTGAATTATGTCGAGGAATCGCTGCAGGAGGGTTTGCGTTTTGCGGTCTTCGAGCCGAACAACCTCGCCTTGCGGCAAACGATTACTCGCTCGGTGCGCGGCTTCCTCGACGGCGTTTGGCGCGATGGCGCGCTGTTTGGCGCAACGCCGGACGAAGCTTACTACGTGCGTTTTCCCGAACTCTTCAACAGCGACGAAGATCGGGCGCAAGGCAAATTGACGATCGAAGTCGGCCTGCGCGCCACCTTCCCGGCTGAGTTCATCATTATTCGCATCGGTCTGATCCTGCAAAGCGCCGCCACGGCGTGAGCTCGATACGGGCTGACCACAAAACTTGAGTTTTTTCGCCTAGCCCCGCGTGGGCACAAAAGGAGGTTCCGTTATGCCACAACCTGGCCAGCAACCAGTTTACTTTCGAGCATTTCAATTCCTGATAGAAATCGACGGCATTACGCCGGCCCGCTTTCAGGAGGTCGGTGGGGTCGATTCCACCACTGATGTCATCGAGTACCGCGAGGGTGGTGACATTCTCGGGCCGCGCAAATTCCCCGGTCAAAGCAAACACAGCAATGTCTCGCTTAAGCGCGGTTATACCAGCGACAAGCAACTGTGGAACTGGTACGAAGACGTGATGACCGGCCGCACCGAAAAGATTCGCAAGAATATTTCAGTGATTCAGATCGACATGGCGGGAAAGGAAGTCATGCGGTGGAATCTGTTTCAGGCTTTTCCGGTCAAGTACACCGCTCCCAGTTTCAATGCCAAGGGCAATGATCTTTCCATTGAAACACTCGAAGTGGCCTATGAGCGGATTGAGCGCGCCTGAGGAGAGTAATCATGTTCCAGACTGAAGTGGATTTTACGTTGCCTCTTGGCTACGTGGATGCCGAGGGCAGTATTCATCGCGAAGGCACGATGCGGTTAGCCACCGCGGCCGACGAGATCTTGCCGCTGAAGGATCCGCGCGTGCAGCAGAATCCAGCTTACCTGGTAATTATCCTGCTTTCGCGCGTGGTGTCCCGACTGGATGGCCTGTCGCAAATCACTCCGAAAACCATCGAGAGTTTATATGCGACCGATATGGCCTATCTTCAGACTCTGTACAACGAGCTGAACAGTTTGAACGGTCACTCGACGGTGACTTGTCCAAAGTGCGAGCACGTTTTTCAGAAGGAGACGAACGGGCTGGGGGGGTGATTGGCTACCCCCTCGAGCAGATTTACGAGGAGGTGGCCTTCATCGCATATCACTTTCATTGGCCTCCCGACGCCGTGATGAATCTTGAACACTCAGACCGCCGGCGTTGGGTCGATCAGATTTCGGCAATTAATCGCCAGTTGAACGAAGGCAATGCGCGAGTTGAATAACGGTAAACGCTTTCTGCTGTTGCGGGAATGGATGACCCGGCAGCCACGCCGGCCGGCGTTGATGTCAGACCACTGGATTAGCTGGGCGCGAACTCTCGGCATGCGTTACCTGCGCATCGCGATTCGGCATCACGGCCTATCGATGGTGCTTGCGCAACGGCGGGCCGCGATGCAGTCGCGGATCGAGCACTGGCAGCAGGGCGCGCTTACGATTTGTCCGAAGATTAATCTGACAATCAGGCAGTTACTGCCGCTCAACCGTAACACCATCGCTACTTCGTTCCTGTTCAGGGCGCCGGCGGAGGTTCAGCCAGTAAACACAGAAAGAGTCTCGCAAACGTGGTTAACGCCGGCGAAAGAACCTTTGTTCATCCGCGGGAGCGCGAGCACGGAATCGCATCTAACCACCGCGAGAATCTTTGACACGGGTCCTGGACCTAATCTGCGGGCCGAGAAGGCCGGCGCGAGTTTTCGTGGCTACGCGTTGGATTCGCAATCACCGTTGACGAGGGTCTTCGCCCGGTTCCAGTACCCGGATGGCGGTCAGCCTTTGACAGGTTCGCGTTTTGAAACTGCGCTGATCCGGCACAGTTTGGAGTTCGTCAAGCAAATACGCGAAGAGCGGACGCGAGTCGAAGATCTAGCCCACCGGCCCTTACTTACGGTCCAGCAGCGCGAACCGGTCAACGCCGTGAGGCGCGTGGAAGAAACAGTCTTTCAATCACCGCGCGAATTGAAGCTGAGCGCCGCAGATCAAGCGGCTTTACTTGCTGGAACGCGATTTAACATCGAGCAATTGACTGACCAGGTAGTGCGCAGAATTGATGATCGGCTGGTCGCGCATCAGGAGCGTTTGGGGAAAGTTTTTTAGCCGTCGAGAAATTAGAGAAGGAAGCGGATGGGTTTAGAAAAAGCGAAAATCAAAGTCTTTCGAGGCACGGGGACAGAAGAGCTCAAGGTTCTTTTTAATCCGGAAGAATACGCC
The DNA here is from genome assembly GCA_041497335.1 of Pyrinomonadaceae bacterium. Taxonomy (GTDB): domain Bacteria; phylum Acidobacteriota; class Blastocatellia; order Pyrinomonadales; family Pyrinomonadaceae; genus UBA11740. The sequence goes on from JBGQGG010000013.1 coordinate 78,852, forward strand.
ATCAACAAAGATAACAATCTCGCAGTGCAGGGGATTCCCGGGTTGTCAGGTCCGATCGTGCAATTCGTGAATGGGAACCTGCGCACGCTGGAGATGGAATTGTTCTTTGATACCTGGGATAGATCGTCATTTCCCAAGAAGGACGTCCGCAAAGAGTTCACCAATAAGATTGTCGGATTGATGGATATTGATCCCGATCTTCACTTTCCGCCGCTATTGCTGGTTAGCTGGTCGTCGTTGCAATTCCGATGTGTGCTGGCGCGTGTGAATCAGAAGTTCACAATGTTCGACAACGACGGACGTCCAGTGCGCGCGCGCCTGACTTGCACCTTCAATGAAGTGATTGATCCGGCCCAGGAATCACGCGAAGTCAGCCGGCAGACTGCTGATTTCAGCAAAGCGCACGTCGTCGTGCAGGGTGAGAAACTCAGCACGATAGCCATGAAGTTTTACCACAATCCGTTAACGTGGCGTCCCATAGCTATCGCCAACGGCATTGACGATCCCGATTCAATTTTTCCCGGACAGTCATTGCTGATTCCTTCGCTGCCATTCGTCGATCCGCAAAGCCGAGAGGTTGTTAACTGATGATTCTGCCACACGCGCAATATGCTCCGGATTATCTGATTGAGATCGGCGGCGATCCAATTCCGGCGCTGATGCGCGCGTCGGTAATCCGCATCAACTATCAGGACGGGATCCAGGGAGCCGACCGCGTCGAGATCACGCTGGCAAATGATCAATTGCAATGGCTGGACCATCCATTGCTTCAGGTTGATATGAGCTTTTCCTTGAGCATTGGTTATGCGCCCGGGCCCCTGGAAGGGGTTTTTGTCGGCGAAATAACCGGAGTCAGTGTCTCATTTCCTAATAGCGGCGTGCCGACCGTTACGGTCATTGCCCACGATTTTCTCCAGCGGTTGACGCACGGGACAAAGGATCGAGAGTTTGCGATCAGTCTGCCATGTATCGGCAAGTTTCCCTTGCCGGATCCGCTGGTAGCCGATCTGGTCGCCTTCACCAATCTGCTCATTCCGGTGGTTGACCCCGCCGGCGCCGCGTTGTCTTTTCTCACTTTGCTGCTCGCCTATGCGGTCGATCCGATCGAGGCGAAGAAGGGAATTCGGGTGCAGCAGAAGGAGAGCGACTTTGACTTCTTGTCCAAACTGGCAAAAGACAACGGCTGGGAGATGTATATCGATCACACCCTTCCGCCCCATGGCCACGTACTCAAGTTTCAATTTCTGATTCAGGATTATTCGCCCAGCATTAACCTCAAATGGGGCCAATCGCTGATCGACTTCACGCCCAAGGTTTCGACTGTGGGGCAGGTCGGCGGCGTCTCAGCGCGCATTTGGATTCCCAGCATTCAGATCGAGGTCGTAATCGTGTTGTCCTGGGATTTTGATCGGGCCGCGTTCGATTTGATGATCTTCCCGAATCTGCCCGGGTTGGAAGAGATACCCGGCGTCAACAGCTCACAGGGAGTCTTGAAGATTGAAGCGATCAGCCCCGTCACGGCGCCCAAGGCGATCTTGAGCGAACTGCTGCCGCGCCTCAATAACCGCCTCACAGCCAGCGGCAGCGCGATTGGAGATCCGAAGATTAAGGCGAGCAAAGTGATCAATTTCGACGGCCTGGGCCAACAGTTCGGCGGACTCTACCGCATAACTCAGGCCACCCACACGATCGATGGCAGCGGATATAAGACCCAGTTTGAGGCGCGCAAAGAAGTTTGGTTTGGTTCGATTCCGATTCCGAAAGGACCTTCGGGTCTGCTCAGAGTACAGGGGCAGACCATTAGATAGATTGAGAGTGAAGAGATGCCGTTCACGCTATACGACAGCGCTGCGAATAGTCAAAACGGGAAGCAACTGCCCCGCACCAGCATTGCGCCCGGAACAGTGAAGAACAACTGCGATTTGATCGCGCACGGAAAAGTATTGGTTCGAATACCCACGCTCGACCTGGAGGTCTGGGCAAGGCTGACCGCGACGGGGGCCGGCAAAGGCACAGGCCACTTTCATACGCCGAATATCAATGACGAAGTTCTGGTTGCGCTGGTCCACGGAGATCCGGTAGATGCCTACATAATCGGCGGAATGTGGAGCACCACCGTTTCACCGCCGATCAATCCTATACCTACGGACGTCGCGTCGAAGCGAATCATCAGGACCGGTCTAAATGCAAACATAGGTCACCAAATCGAGTTTGACGATTTGAAACAGTCGATCACGATTACCTCCAGCCCGCCGGGCGCGGAACAGACGATTAAGATGGATCCAACAGGCATCACGCTCGAGAACCAAACTGGAACGGTCAAGATCACCATGAGCAACGTCGCCCAAACTATCAGCGTCGAGGCGGTGACTGGCATTGAATTGAAGTCGAAAGGTTTTATCAAGCTTGAAGGCAGTTTGATTTCTATCGAAGCTACCGGCCCGTGCATCGTCAGCGGAACGCCGGTGAAGATCAATTAGGAGGTGTAAATGCCGCCAGCAGCCAGAGTCGGAGATATGACCGGTCACGGGACGCCGCTGTCGCCGGGGCCGGGAAGCGTGAATGTTTTCATTGGCGGTCAGCCTGCGTGGCGCGCGGTGATCGACGTGCACGCTTGCCCATTGTCCAACGGCCCGCAGCCGCACGTGGGCGGCAACTTGCCCGTGGGCAGTCTCACCGTCTTTATCAACAACCAGCCAGCGGCGCGGCAGGGCGATACGATTACCGAGGGCGGTGGTGGACCGAATCCAATTGCGGCCGGCCTGCCGACGGTGATGATCGGATAAGCAGATGAACGACAAAGCCATGGATCCAACCAGAGCTTTTCTCGGCGTGGGCTGGACGTTTCCGCCGCAATTGGTAGCCGATGGGACGATTTCCGAAGCGATTTATGAAGAAGATATTCGGCAGGCGATCCGCATCATTCTGTTCACCGATCGCGGCGAGCGCGTGATGCGGCCCGACTTTGGCGCAGGGTTGAATGAATTCGTTTTTGAACCGGTGAGCACCACCACCATGGCTTTGATCGAAACTCGGGTACGCGAAGCGCTGATTGCCTGGGAAGCGCGTATCGATCCGCCGGAAGTATCGGTCAAGGCAGACGACAACGAGCGCAACAAGCTCGTCATAGAGGTGAGCTATAGAGTGCGGGCGACAAATACCCAACACAATCTGGTGTATCCATTTTACCTGCAGGAGGGAACACCGGAGTGATTCAGTCACTGCCAACACTTGACGCGAGAGAGCCCCGGCAACTGGTCGCGGAGTTGCTGGCGCGACGTCTGGGGTACGTGCCGCAGTGGTCTCCGGATGAGCATGGTCCTGACGCCGCTCTCGTCGAGGTCGTTGCGCGCTACTGGCAAGCGATTATTCAGCGATTGAATCAGGCGCCGCAAAAAAACAAGCTGGCGTTTTTCGACACCCTCGGCATTTCCCTGATCCCGGCGCAGGCGGCGCGCACAATTGTTGTGTTTCGTCTGGCGGACAACGTCAATGACGCGCGCATCCCGGCAAACACTCGCATTGCTGCGCCGCCACCGCCTGAACGCACCGATCAAATTATCTTTGAGACGGAACGGGCTACTGGCCTGGCCGCAGCCAAACTCAAACAGGTTGTCAGTCTATGGCCGGGCCGAGACCAGTACATCGATCACAGCGCCGCCTTTCGGGCGGGCGAAGCCTTTGAACCCTTCAAGAAAAGATTGCTGCAAGATACGCAGCATCATCTCTACATCGCGCATGACACGCTGCTGGCGCTGGCCGGGGCCAGTTCAATCGATGTTTCTTTTGAGCTGGTAAAGCCGAGCAGCGAACATCTCGACATCGTTTGGGAATATTTCGGCGACAACAGGTGGCTGCCGTTCAAGGATATGCAACCGCAGTGCGATAACGAAGCGATCAGCAAATTCGACACGACCGACGGCTTGCGATTCAGCGGACGATTTGCGCTCGAGACCGACTGTGGCGAAGCGACTAAGACAAATATCAATGGCATTGAGGCCTTCTGGATACGCGGCCGTTTGAATGAGCCCTTGCCACTCGATCCGGCGCAGGTTTTGCCGGAGGTCGAGAACCTGAAGCTGGACAGTTCGATTGCGCGGCCATTGACAATCGCGCTGGCGGGCGCCGCTAACGCGCTTGACCTGGAAGTGGACATGGCCCAGGTAATCGACGAGTCCGGCGCGCCGGTGGCGGGAGTCCGCGCCAATCGCAAGCTCACGGATTTTGATGGACAGGCCGAGCTAAAGGACCACGCCAAAGTCGAGATTCAGGCGGGGCAGTTCACAGGAGCGGTGAACTTTAGCGACGGACGCACGATCGGTCGGACGGTACAACTGTCAGTGGATGGACTCAAGCCTGATAAAGCTTTTTCGGATACCGGCGCCGTGGATCTGACAAAGCCATTTTTCCCGCTGGGTCTGCAGCCACAGCCGGGCACCGCTTTCTATTTCACCAATGAGGAAGTATTCAGCAAACCCGGCGCCAGGCTGGACGTGTTTGTGCAAACGACGATTTCGCCACAGGACCAACTCGAGGATAAGACGCCGACGACGGGAGGCGAAAGTGTGACCTCGAATCGTCTGTCACATACGGTGCGCTGGGAATATTGGAACGGCAGGGATTGGCGAGAACTCGACCATTACACCTACAAAGATCCGACCAATACATCACCGATGGACTTTAGCGGCGCCGGGTTGATCACCGGGAGCCTGCGCGTGCCGGTGGACATGGAGAAGACCAAAGTAAATGGCGAGGAAGCGCTCTGGATGCGGGTCCGTTTGTTGAGTGGTGGATACGGTTTCAAAAACTCGATTCTTGGTCTGCGGTCGACAAGACCATTTAACTTTATCGTCACTCAACCACCGGCACTAGCGAAATTCCTGCTTGGTTACACCTGGCAGTATGGACCATTCAATGCTGAGCACGTTTTGACGTTCAACGATTTCGCGTACGAGGATCGAACCGATGAAGCCCGATTGTCGGGTGAGACTTTCCGACCGTTCGCGCCAATCAGCGATCGGACGCCGGCCCTCTATATGGGCTTCGATAAGAGTTTGCCCGTGGATCGTCTGGGAATTCTATTCAATATCGAAGAGCAACCCGACGATACGAATGGTCCGGCGTTGCTTTGGCAATACTGGAACGGAGCCTCGTGGGAAGATCTCCTGGTTGACGATGAAACGCGGAACCTGCGATTGCCGGGGCTGGTTTCTTTAATCGGCCCCGACGACAGTCAGCCGCTCGCACGATTTGGCGTCGCCCTTCACTGGCTGCGAGCGCGACTTAAAGAAGATGGACCGCCGGGTGAACCGACGATAATGGGGCTCTTCCCGAATTCCGTTCACGCCGTTCAACACCAGACCATCGTCGACGAACCAATCGGCGCCAGCAACGGTCAGGCGAATCAGATTTTTTCTTTTCGTCAGATTCCGGTACTCGACGGTGAGCGCATCGAGGTGCGCGAAGTCGCAGGGCTGCGCGCGAACGTCGAGTGGCGCCTCGTCGCGCGCGAGGTCCTGGCCAGCGATTCGGAGATCGACGAGGTAGATACATTGCTTGCGCTCGAGGGCACTCAGACGGAAGTCACGAAGGGCGATCTTCGTTTGATACGTGACCGCAATAAGCGCGTTACCGAAGTGTGGGTTCACTGGCAATCGCGAAGGCATCTGCTTTTCTCCGGACCGAACGATCGTGATTACGTTGTTGACCGCGCCCGTGGATTGCTGCTGTTTGGCGATGCCGCAAACGGCAAAGTCCCTCCGCCAGGCGCTGGCATTCTGGCCCGGCAATATCGTACCGGTGGAGGCCGGGTGGGCAACATCGCGCCGGGCAAGATCTCACAGGTTCTTGGTCCAGTCGGTGGAATCGAGGGAGTCTTCAATCCACTGCCGGCCGAAGGCGGCGCGGACGGTGAATCGCTCACGCAGTATGAAATTCGCGCTCCTCAAACTCTGCGGCATCGCGGACGCGCGCTGTTACCGGAAGACTACGAAACACTCGCTCACGAAGCTTCGCCGGCGGTAGCTTTCGCGCGCGCGATCCCGACGCGGGACCCCGGCGGACGACGGGCACCCGGATGGGTCACGCTCTTGATTATCCAACAGAGCGCCGACCCGCGCCCGTTACCTTCATTTGAACTTCGCGAGCAGGTGCGGCAACACATCGAGGAGCGCACGTCATGCGATTTGGCAGCGGCGCACAAGATTTATGTGACTGGTCCTGCTTATCTGCCCATCGATGTCGATGCCGTTGTCGTGCCCCTCGATCCGAGCGAGGCAGGGTCGGTCGAGCAAAGCGCTCTCGACGCACTGCAGATATTTTTCCATCCCTTGACCGGCGGACCAGACGGCAAAGGCTGGGATCTCGGTCGCGACGTTTTTGTCTCCGATGTGGCTGCCGTGCTCGAGCGCGTTGTGGGTGTTGACTACGTAAAGGAACTGACACTGTTGTTGAACAGCGAGAGACAGGGCGAAACCGTGAAGGTAGCGAATGAACGTGTGGTTGCCGCCGGACAGTTTCGCATCGCCATAGGCGAGGCATGAGGTAGTGGACGAGGATTGAAGATGCCGATTGCGCTGCCAAATCTTGACGACCGGCGTTGGGTTGACCTGGTTGAAGAGGGCCGGGCACTGATTCCGTTTTATTCTCCGGAATGGACCGACCACAACGTTCATGATCCGGGAATTACGCTGATCGAACTCTTCGCCTGGCTCACAGAGATGGACATCTTTCATCTCGACCGCATCACGGAAAGAAATCTGCGTAAATTCCTTGCTTTGGTCGGAATCTATCCGCAGCCATCCGTGCCTGCGCTCGCTCCCCTCAGTCTTTCACTGAAAGAAAGTTTGAACGGCGACGCGTCCTTGCCGGTACCGATTTCAACCGAATTCGAAGGCCGAGACTCGTTTGGCGTGAGCTCGCGTTTTCGCAGTTTGAGCGAAACGAACGTTGTCGCCGCGCAAATGCAGGCCATCCAGGTGAAAGATCAAAAGCGAGTCCATGATCTAACCAGCCGCTGGCTGCGCGCCGAAGCCATTGAGATTTACGGGCCCGATCCAGTACCGGGACTGGAATTCTATCTGGGCTTCGATCGATCGTTTCCGGTCGGCGTCGCCACGAGCCTGCTCTTCATCACTCAGGATCTACGTGAAGCAGAAGATTTACGAAGAAAGATTTTGTTGGAGCAGCAGGAAAGTGATGACAGATGCCACGCAGCGACTGATCCCATGAAGTGTTGCGAAAGCGCCGGAGACGGAAATCAAAGAATTTCCCCGTCGAGCGATCGCCGATTGGTTCACCATTCACTCCGTTTGGTTTGGGAGTTTCTGGTTGACGATAACACCTGGCACCCGCTCAGCGCTGCAGCAGGAGACAAGTGGGAAGTCATCGACGACACGCGCAGCTTTACCTTGAATGGCCGCATTCTGTTCAAGCTGCCGGTGCCCATGGCGCAGCAACAAATTGGAGAGATCCAGGAACCGTTGCACTATCTGCGCTGTCGTATTGCAGGCGGTTCTTACGATGCGCCTCCGATATTGCGGCACGTGGCGGTCAACGGCGTTTTCGTCGAGCAGGTCGTGCCGGCAACCAACATGCGATTGAGGATTGCGGCATCGGCTATCGTGGATGGAACGCCACCTGAGGTTGGCGGCCCCGCCCGTTTTCATTTGAAGTTCAACCAAGCCGGTGAGATCACGCGGCTCAGTTTCGTCGACGATGAAACTGCTCCGGCGTTCAGGCTTCTCGAATACTCCGCTAATGCCGGAGGGTCCGCCGGCTTATTGTCCGTTGAAGCGGTGTTGGCGGGGAAAAGCGACGGATTGCCGAATCTGAGTTTGAAACTGTCGCAGACGCCCGCGCTCGAATCCGGCTTTCGGCTTTTCACACTCGAGCACCATCATTGGCGCGAGTGGTTACTGAAGCAGGACCTCATTGCATCGCGAAGGGCTGACGCCCATTTCACGCTGGAGCAGACGGAGGGCGTAGTGCGCGTTGGCGATGGTGAACGAGGGCGCGTCCCTCCAAGAGATGCACAGATCATCGTCTCTTATGACACGACTCGCGCCAACGAAGGGAACTTGCAAGCCGGTCGGATTACCGATCTCGCGGATAGCGCGCATAACCACGCAATATTAGCTGACTCCTTCAACGACATCAGGGACAAATTGTCTATCACGAATGGACTGCCCGCATCGGGTGGTGCGTCCGCAGAGACGCTCGCTCACGCCATCGGCCGGGCGATCGAAGCGGTCGATGCCACTGGCCGTGCGGTAACGCTGGCAGATTGTGAAAATCTCGCCAGGCAAACTCCGGGAGTGCGGCTGGCCCGGGTCTCGGCGCGTGCAAATCTGTACTCGAGTCTGTCTTGTCTTAGGGCGGCGGGAATTATCACGGTCATCGTGCTGCCATATTTACCGGCCGATCGCCCGACACCCAGTCCCGGCCTGCGACGGAAGGTGGCCAATTATCTTTTTCACCGCCGCGTCATCGGCACGCGGGTGGAAGTGATAGGGCCTGTCTACGTCGAAGTCACCGTGCATGCCCGCGTAAAGAGTCTGGTTGGGACGAACAAGTTGGAACTCCAACAACGCATAGTTAATTCGCTTAACAAATTCTTCCATCCGTTGACCGGCGGCCCTGACGGTACGGGCTGGCCCTTCGGGCGCGATGTCTTTCGATCGGAAGTCCTGCAGGTCATCGATGAAACCGAGCAAGTTGACCATGTGCTTTCGCTGGAGCTTGCCGCGAACTGTGCGGGACCGCAATGCGGAAATCTTTGCCTCGGCGCTAACGAGTTGGTAGCGGCCGGTCGGCACGAGATTGAGGTCGTCTAAGAAAATGATGCTTTCAGACCCCAGAGCGCTGCAGCGATTGCGCTACCGGCAGGGACAGATGATCCGCAGTCGGGACTTTCTCGATCAACATACGATCGAAGGGGAATTGCGCGCCTGGCACCAGCGCGCGATGCACAACACCTATGGCGTCGCGAAAGGCTTTTTGAAGGAACTGGCAGTGGAGCCTCTTCCTGACAATAGCGGTGTTTCGGTCGGGAGCGGACTCGCTTATGACAGTTTCGGACGCGAGTTATTGTTGAGCTCGGAGAGAACGATTGCATTTGCCGACAAACAAGAGCCGGCGTTCCTGGTATTGAGTTATGGGAAACAATCGCGCGGCGGGCACGGCCAGGGATCAACCGCAGACTGCTGTTCAAGCAGTGGTAGATTAGGTTTAGACGCAACCCTATCCTGGATTCCCGTTAAAGAATTTTCGGTTAGTGATGGAGTGCCACTGGCCCAGACCGAAATCGTCGGCGGCGGCGTCGGCCTGAAGCCGGATTTCACCAAGCGGCAATCGCGAGCTTTGGCGCGACCGCGCATTGCCAGCGGGACGACGATCCCGGGAGCAACTACCTGGGAGGATTGGGACCCTGTCGAGCATTACCTGGATTTCCTCGGGGGGTTGCAAGTCAGAATCGATACCTCGAGTGCAGGTTTTTCCACAGTTCCCGCCTATTTCGCTTCGTTGCAGGGACCGATCGTTGATCAAGAGCGAAATATCTTAAGTCTGCATCTCGATCATATCGACGAAGCCACTCCGAACGGGTTCGTCTTTCGCTTTAGCATCATCATTTTAGACGTGGTAGATCCGGGCACTTCCATGAACCTGCGGAAGTTTTTTGAGGATCGTGCCTATGTAAGCTGGATCGGAATAGAGCCTGGTTCAAGATTGGAAGCTGCTTCGTTGGAAGAGCTGGAGAGACTTTGAAGACGAGGTTACACCATGAGCATCATTGATGAGACCAGATTCATCGAGCGTTTGCATTTCTTCGATGGGCAACGACTCGTCGCTTCTGATTTGCAGGGTTTGGAAGAGTTCAACCGGGAGATGCGCCGGATGCACAATATGTGTCTGCATCAACACGGCGTGGGCTCCGGCTTTGCCGTATCAGGCGAGAAAGGCGACCGCGAAGTCACCATCGGCCCGGGTTATGCCATTGACTCACTGGGACGTGAGATCATCCTGACGCAAACGGAAGTGCTCGCAATTCCTCCGGACGCCGGCGACAAAGGCAATTCCAGCTTCTACGATCTGACCGTTTCTTATCCGCAGGACTCCGCCTTGGAAGAGGCTGAGACACGAGATGGAATTTGCCTGCCGCGAGGCGCGATTCGCTTGCGTGAAGCGCCGATCTTTTGTTGGGTGGAGCTCAGTGGCGAAAACTTCATTCCCACGAAATCGAAACTCGTTACCGACTTGCAAACCGGCTTGAAGATTAGGTTGGCGCGAGTCGAAATACTGAATTGCCGGTTGAACGCGCGAGTATCAGTTGCGCTCAGGGACAATGCGCGTCCCGAGGTTACTCCGTACGTTGCTGCCGGATTCCAGCAGGTCCTGACAGTTCAGAATTTTCCCCTGCCACTCCCTATATTTACCGACCCGAGGGTCCGAACCAGGGTGATTATTGACACCATCGACACCTCAGCCGCGAGCTTTCTGGCCACACCCGAATACATGGCCCACATTACGGGCCCGCGTAGATTCGACGTCGGCTCCAGAGAACTCGCGATCTTCGATCAGTTCAGTATCACGAGTTCCGCCAAAGACAAGTTCGAGATTCTTGATTTGATATTCCTCGTTCCGAATCGGCCGACATCGCTCTCACAACCCATGACTGATGCCGAAGTTAACGAGGTCGTTAGTCAGATTAGTAAGAAGTGGGAAGTTGTATGGATGGGAGTTGAGAGGTAACTGAATGACACTCGCCTTGAACGGAAACCGGGACTGCGGCTTTCTATATCTCAACCGCGACAATCGCTGGTTGGATTTTCACTGGCGTGGACTCGAACAACTCGCCGAAGGCGCGCTCCAGCTATGCTCGTTGCCATTGTTCGAGGGCGAGTTGCCCCCGGAGCTCAGCACCGCAAATGACCCTGCCGGTCCGGCCGGCTTGGCGATCGACATCGATGGAACGATCTATTTCAGCGATTCTTCCGGCACGCGTCTGCTGATGATCGATGGTTGTGACGGCTCGATTGTTCGTGTCGCATGCGTAGGCGGCATGGGCAGGGCCCCGGTTCAGTTCAACGTCTGTCGCGGGCTCCTGATCCCTGCGCATCGGCGTTCGCTTTTTGTGGCGGACAGTCTGAATCACCGCGTGCAGGTTTTTGATATTGCTTCGCGTCAACTGGTCGAAGTCCTGAATCAGCTTGGGCCCTCGGACGAACCAGGTACTAGCCCAGGAACAAACCGGCTGCACACTCCCTGGGGCCTAGCGGGCGACAATCATGGCAACGTTTATGTGGTCGATTACGAGTCACGAAGTGTTCAGAAATTCGATCGCGCCGGCGAGGTCGTTGCGGATTTTGCCAGTAATGTTCACGCCAGCAATGCGCTCATTCGACCTGCGGGCATTGCTGCGTACTCGCATCAAGACAAGGTTCGCTTGTACGTAATTGATGAGGCGACGCATTCGATAGTGGTGCTCACCGGAGAAGGCCGCCCCGTGCGCGACTCGGATGGTCACCAGATCTCGTTTGGGTTCACGAAACTTAGAAAGCCGATGGGTATTGCCGTCAGCAAGGACGCAGTGTATGTCGGCGACAACGAGTTGCGTCGAGTTCTAAAGTACAAACGAAGCGGTGACTACCAATTCATTGGCGAAGCCGTTGGTTATAAAGGCCCGGTCGCCGCGCTCGCGCTCGACAATGCGGGTAATCTCCTGGTCCATCCCGGCGTCGCCGATCTGGTACCCGTCAAGATGGCGATCGAAAGAGGTTTTCGCACTCAAGGGGTTCTCTGGAGTGAAGCCATTACGACCGGGCCGAAGATAGCCTGGCATCGCTTGCAGGCGATAACCGCCGGGCTTGCAGTGGGAGCGCATCTGCGGCTGTTTGTGCACACCTCCAATGACGCGGCCGATCAGCCGCTCATCGAACCGGAAAGCGCCGAGCCGTTTGCCGATCCCAAATGGGTGCCTGCTCTTAAGTCGTCAGATATCCATGATTTATTCATCGGCGGCGCGCCGGCTCAGTTCTTATGGGTGGGTGCTCTCTTTCTGGGCGACGGCCGAGTCACTCCGGTCATGCCTCAAATGCGCGTCGAGTTTGACCATCAGAGTTACACGAGTGAGTTGCCGGCCATATATCGCGCGGAATCACCTTCCGGCGAGTTTCTGCTTCGCTTTCTTTCTCTGGTTGAAACGTTTTTCGACGAGCTGGAGGGAAATATTGGGAGCTTATCCAGGCTATTTGATCCGAACGCCGTGCCCAGGGATTTTCTTCCCTGGCTCGCCACCTGGCTGGCCTTCGATCTGGATGAGAACTGGGACGAACAGAAGCAACGCGCAGCCGTCGCGCATGCCTTTGAGATGTACGGCCGTCGCGGGACGGTCCAGGGCCTGCGGGAATCCTTGCGCCTGTTCGCCGGAGTGCGGGCGATCATCACTGAGCCGATACTCGGCGCCGCATGGTGGTCCTTGCCCACGGGCGCCTCAGCTTGTAACTGCGGCCAGACGAAAACGTCAAAAGAAGAATCCTGGACGAAGACCGAGAATTCAGTTCTAGGAGTCACTACAATGCTCGCCGCCGCCCAACCCCAGGGTGCTGTGGTCGGAACCAGCGCGACGCTGGATCATTCCCACCTGATTACGAACGAGGAATTCGGAGCGCCGCTGTTCGAAGGTGTGGCCCACCAATTCAGCGTCCAACTCTATCGATCGCAATTGAAGTGCAGCGAGACGCTCACTAACCTGCGGGCGATTATTGAGCGCGAGAAGCCTGCGCATACCGATTACCATCTTTGCATCATCGAGCCGCGCATGCGTGTTGGTTTTCAAGGACGAGTGGGAATCGACACGATCATCGCAGGTCCGCCGACGCATACCAGGCTCGGCGACGAGACCGAGATCGATCACGAGCTGGTCATGGGCGGCGAACCGGCCGGCCGGATAGGTGAAAACAACCGGGTTGGCATGACGACGCGAGTCGGTTGATCCATTCAGACGCACAAGTAGCTCATTTGATGAACTGATACACGGAGGACACCATGAATGAACAAAGTCATCATCGCGACGAACACCGAGCGGTCACTGATCTGACACCGCCTGAACGCAACAAGTTTTTCTACGGCAAGTTGATGGGCGTCCATAACTTCGAGATGGAGCAGGACTACTTCAACGCCAAACGCCGATTGTTGAATCGGCTGGTTATCGGCCCGGGTGTTGTTTGCGGGCTGGGCGTGGATCTGGTGAGTCTTTCCGATGGTCGTATGGGCGTTCAGGTGCTGCCGGGTCTGGCAATCGACAGGTGCGGCCGCGAGATCGTTGTTAGCAGCCGGTCAAAACCGGTTGCGCTTCGGAAGTTCCCCGAATACACCGCGCCGAAAGGGAAGGCCCGGGAGAGTTCCGGACGGCATTCCCGGCATCCGGGCAATCAAGGCGAATATGAAGGTCGCCACTATTGTGAGGTTCCATTTGCACATGTGGTTCTGTGCTACCACGAATGCGAAACGGACCCGGCGCCCGCCATGGGCGGAGACTGCGAGACAATGTCGCTGTGCGTCTCCGGTTCAATTCGCGAGCAATACAGAATTGAAGTTAGGGAAGGGTTCGCGAGCCGCCGTGACGGCAGCTTTCCGCGAAGCATCATCAGGAATGGCGAGCTCAATATCGACGCCATAGTCGATTACATCACCAATAACTGCCGTCCGTTTCCACAGGATTGCTGTATTCCGTTGGCCAATGTGGAATTGGAGGACACCGGCAGTGGCTGGGAACCAGAAATCGACATTTCCATTCGACCGATCGTCTACACCAACCGGCTTCTCTTTCACTTAATTGGTTCGCTTGTTCGTTTGGAGCAGAGCGAAGAAGAAGCTGATGAAGAAGCTGAAGTTTGAAAAGGGAGAGAGAGTTATGAAAACCGGCACCAAATACACCGATGTTCCCTGCGATCTAAGCGTGGCCGAACGGCCTCGCTACTTTCCGAGTCAATTGATCACCTCGGAGGACCTGACGCTCGAGCAGGACTACTTCCGCAGCAAAATGCGTATGCACAATCGAACGTTTCACGGCTGGGGCGTAGTGTGCGGCGCCGAAGTTATCGCTGCCACCAAAGCTGGAAGCAATGAGTTCGAGCCATACAAGATAGTCGTTGGGCGCGGATATATACTGGACCCTGGTGGCGAAGAGGTCTATATCGACCATGATCGCATCGTTGACGTGCGCACAGAAGGAATGACCGGGGTCACCGGCGATTCTTGTGTCGAGGCGATCGATCCATGGTGCAGCGAGGTCCTTGAGCCGCCTGAAAGCGGCAAGCTTTATGTCGCGGTGAAGTACAAACAAGTTCCTATGCGGCCGGTGCGGGTGCAACCGATGGGCTGCGGTTGCGACGATACGCGATGCGAAAATTCCCGCTGGCGAGACGGCTATGAGATTGGGATATTGAGGTATAAACCTGAATGCTATCAGAATCCGCCAAATATTGCGGAGCTCTTCACTAAACCTCGTCCCACTCCTGATTGTCCGCAATGTCCTGACGACCCTTGGGTTGTGTTAGCCGAGTTGTCGGTTGACGGCGACGGCAAAGTGACGATTGATAACTGCTCGTGCCGGCGGCTGGTCGTATCGACTATGGATCTGTGGTGGACATGTAAGAGCGAAGACACGACCAAGGCGGAGTGCACGATGCTTGATCAGTACGGGGATCTGAGAACCTTTGACGACGAGAAATCTCATTTGGACGAGTTCTCTAATAAGTTGCAAAAGGATCCCCTCGCGCAAGCCTTCGTAATCGCCTTCGGCGCCAAAACTGGAGAGGGTACGATCCGAGGAAACCGCGCTAAGGACTATCTGGTAAATACCCGCGGTGTCGATGCCGGGCGCATCAGCGTGATTGAAGGCGGTGCGCGTGCAGTAAGGACGCAGTTGTGGTCATGCCCGCCAAACATAGGGCCGCCCGCCGTGAGTGCGAAAGGAGCCTCGTCGGCTATGGAGTCCGGGGAACCAGCGCCGAGCGCCGGGTCGGCAGCCGACTCTGCTCCGGCCGCGCCCGGCGCGCAAGCCAAGCCTGCACCCAGTGCAAAGGCTGCGCCAGGTGACGTCGCCGAGAAGGCCGACGTGGCACCCAGGGCTCAAGCTCGTCGAGCAGCGCGCAAACCACGCACGGAATAAAATGAATTCAAAACACAAGCGACAAACTCTGGAGTAAGTAATTCTCAGCGAGATCGTAACTCTTTGCATATTTAGGCTGCACAATTCAGGTCCAATTACTGAGCTTGTAGCGCCGCAGACGAGAGGGCAAGGCAACCAGCGGCGGGATCGTGGCAGTCTCAGCGCCCTTGTTTTATTTTGCGCTCCACGTTGACGTTGGATTTCTCCTCTAAGTAGAATGCGCCCACATAGGCTTGACTGTCGCGCGTTGGTACCGACGTGAGACATCGGGTTGAAAGACAACGGCGCAGTGTTACAGGTGTTCCCTGTCGCATTGCGCCGTGTGTTTTTCTCGAGGACGCTGGAAAAAAGCGCGACCAGCCAAACCGTTACATCTCTTTCTTTTTCGGACGTTCGTTCTCGCGCAAGACACGCTTGCGCAGGCGAATACTCTTGGGCGTCACTTCTACCAGCTCGTCGTCGGCGATGAACTCGAGCGCCTGTTCCAGAGAGAGGTCTTTGACCGGCACCAGCCGCAACGCTTCGTCCGCCGAAGCCGCGCGCATATTCGTTAGCTTCTTCTCTTTAATCGCATTCACATCCAGGTCGACAGCGCGCGCGTTTTCACCGATCACCATCCCTTGGTAAACTTTGGTGACCGGGTGCACAAACAGCGTTCCGCGTTCCTGGATGTTGTAGAGCGCGTACGTCGTCGTTTCGCCCATGCGATCCGCAATCAGCGAACCCGTTGATCTCCCGCGCATGGCGCCTAGCCATTCGCCCCACCGCAGGAACATTGTATTCAGCAGTCCCGTGCCCTTTGTTTCGGTCAGGAACTCGTTGCGAAAGCCAATCAAGCCTCGCGAAGGAGTCTCAAATTCCATTCGCACGCGGCCGGTTCCATGGTTTACCATTTTGTGCATGTGACCCTTGCGCCGGCCCATGGCTTCAGTAACGACCCCGATGAACTCTTCCGGGCAATCGATTACGACTAACTCGATCGGCTCGAGCGTCTTTCCATCCAAGTGGCGGATGATGACCTCTGGCTTTGAAACCTGTAGCTCGTAACCTTCGCGGCGCATCATTTCGATCAGGATTGCCAGTTGCAGTTCGCCGCGGCCTGACACCTTAAATTGATCCGGCGAGTCGGTCGGCTCTACGCGGATAGCCACGTTGCCCAGAACTTCCTTTTCCAGACGCTCTTTCAACTGCCGGGAAGTAACGAACCGCCCTTCCTTGCCCGAGAAAGGAGAGTTGTTGACGCCGAAGATCATCGCGATTGTGGGTTCGTCAACCGCGATCACCGGCAGCGGCTGTGGATTGTCGACGCTCGTGATTGTCTCGCCAATCTCGATCTCGTCCATTCCGGCCAGCGCTACGATCTCGCCGAACTGAGCGCGCTCCGCGGGCTCGCGCTTCAATCCTTCGAAGATGTAGAGCTGCGAGATTTTCGTCTTTTGGGTTGTTCCGTCCCGCTTCGCAACCGCTACCTGATCGCCAACCGCGATCTCGCCCGAGAAAATGCGTCCGATCGCCAGACGTCCGAGGTAGTCGCTGTAATCAAGATTCGCAACCAACAACTGCAAGCTGTCCCGTCGGATCTGACGCGGCGCAGGTATCGTTTCCACGATCTGATCGAACAATGGCTGCAAGTCACGAGATTCTTCCGCCAGTTGCTTCTTCGCGGTGCCCTCTCGGGAAACAGCGTAGAGAATGGGGAACTCGATCTGATCGTCCCTCGCATCAAGGTCCAGAAAGAGTTCGTAGATTTCATTCACAACCTCTTCGGGCCGCGCGTCATGACGGTCAATCTTGTTGACGACGGCAATGGCGGGTAGACGAGCTTCCAGAGCTTTGCGCAGGACGAAACGCGTCTGCGGCAGACAGCCTTCAGCCGCGTCGACGAGCAGCATTACGCCGTCCACCATCGTCAGCACGCGTTCGACCTCCCCGCCAAAGTCCGCGTGGCCGGGCGTGTCGACGATGTTGATTTTCACATCGCGATAATGCACCGCGGTGTTTTTTGCCATGATCGTGATGCCGCGCTCGCGCTCGATGTCCATCGAATCCATCACGCGATCGCGAACTTGTTCGTTCTCGCGGAAAGTTCCCGATTGGCGCAGCATCGCGTCAACCAGAGTGGTCTTGCCGTGATCGACGTGGGCAATAATCGCAATATTTCGAATGTCTTTTCTTTGTTCAGTCATGATAAACAAGCCACAGAGCGCGACGTCACATTTTTGCGGCTCCGGGCAAACTTCTGATTCTAACACTTGTTGGCGGATTACTCTTGTCGGGAGGGACGGGCAGTCTTAGTTGGCCACAGATTCACACAGATAAACACGGAGAAGGCAGAGTAAATCGTAAGCACTGCAATCAGACTTGGCTCTGCTTTTCTGATCCGATTCAATCCGTGTTCATCTGTGGCTTATTTGTCGATCTTGCCAAGCCTGAAAAATGTTGTAGTATGCGGGCCTGATTTTGCCGCCGTTTGTGTTTCGTCAATCCGATCAAAAGGGTGAAGAGGATCAATGAGCGACTTGTTACCTGAATCGAACCGAGTTCCTTTCTGTGCTGTCCTGCTAATCCTGATGGCCGGGCTTTCAATGAGCATATTTGGCCAATCAGCCCAGAACGCCCAGCCGTACTTTACTGAGCCGGCGGTTTCTCCAGACGGTTCGGAGATCGCATTTGTCTCGGGTGGGGACGTCTGGACGGCGCCGGCAGCCGGGGGCGAAGCGCACCTGCTCGTGTCGAATCCGGCCAACGAATCGCGGCCGCTTTATTCCCCGGACGGTCGTCGTCTCGCTTTCATTTCGACGCGAACGGGCAATGGCGACATTTATGTGCTGACTTTGGACACCGGAGATCTCAAACGTCTCACCTTTGACGACAGCAACGATCAGCTCGACGCGTGGTCGGCTGACGGGCGCTGGCTCTATTTCACCTCGAGCAGCCGGGACATCTCGGGGATGAACGACATCTTCCGCGTCAGCGTCGATGGCGGAACGCCAATGCAGGTCACCGCTGATTCCTACACCAACGAATACTTCAGTGCGCCATCACCCGACGGCGGGGCGATTGCTTTCACCGGCCACGGTTTCGGATTTTCGCAATGGTGGCGCAAGGGCCACAGTCACATCGACGAAAGCGAAGTGTGGCTAATGCGCTTTGGCTCGAAACCGAGTTACGAACAAGTTAGCGAAGGCGGTGCCAAGGAAGTGTGGCCGATGTGGAGCAAAGACGGTCGCACCATCTACTACGTTTCAGATCGCAGCGGAGCACAGAACGTATGGGCGCGTGAATTAGGCGGCCGGGCGCGCCAGGTGACTCAGTTCAGGGATGGTCGGGTGTTGTGGCCGAGCATCGGTTACGACGGACGCACCATCGTGTTCGAGCGCAACTTTCAAATCTGGAAGATGGATACGAGCAACGGGCGCGCAACTGCCGTCAGTATTACGCGACGGGGGGCGCCAGCCGGGCCCGCGGTCGAGCACCTGCGCTTGACGGAAGCGATTTCCGAGATCGCGCTTTCTCCCGACGGCAAGAAGATCGCTTTCGTGGTGCGAGGTGAGGTATTCGCCGCCTCAGCCACCGATGGAGGCGATGCGGCCCGCGTGACTTTCTCGCCGGCGGAAGAATCGCAGGTGGCCTGGTCATCCGACAGCCGGCGTCTGGCATACGTTTCAGATCGTGATGGGCCAACTCATCTCTTCCTTTATGATTTCCCCACGAACACCGAAACCCAACTTACCAGGGAAGCGGCGAGTGACGATACCCCGCAGTTCTCACCTGACGGAAAGATGCTGGCGTTTGATCGGGGCGGCAAAGAGATCCGCGTGCTCGATCTCGATACAAAGAACGAGCGCAGTATTGCCAATGCGCAGATGGAGCGACCGCCGCTCAACTCTGATCGAGCGTTCGTATGGTCACCGGATAGCAGATGGGTCGCTTATATGCCTGTCGGAGAGAAGTTGTTCAAGAACGTTCACGTAGTTCCGGCCGCGGGCGGCGAAAGTCGGGCGGTCAGCTCCCTCGCCAACGGCGGAAGCAATACCCTCTCGTGGAGCCCGGACGGCACCTTTTTGCTCTTCGATACCGGTCAGCGCACTGAGAGCGGTCAACTGGCCCGCGTGGATCTGGTTCCGCGCACGCCCAGGCTGCGCGAGGATCAATTTCGCGATCTGTTCAAGGAAGAGACACCCAAGACAGTAACTACGACGCTTAAGCAGCCGCCGACTGAGCCACAGGCAACACCAGCACCGTCGCCAACGGCGACTCCCGCTCCCGCAAACGAGCCGAAGGGGAAACCGGCGCCCAAACCAGTTCAGATCACATTCGATCAGATTCGCCAGCGGCTCAGTCTTTTGCCGGTTGGGATTGACGTGAGATATCAAACCATTAGTCCCGATGGCAGATGGGCGCTAATGATCGCGTCGGTCGCGAATCAATCCAATCTTTACGTGTTCCCGCTCGACGAGTTGTCGAAAGATCCCTTCATTGCGAGACAGCTCACATCGACGGCCGGCGGTAAGAGCGCGGCGCAATTTTCACCTGACAGCAAAGAGGTCTACTACCTGGAGCAGGGCCGCATCAACATCATTCAGGTCGAGAATCGACAGTCGCGGCCGCTGGCGGTGGCCGCGGAAATGGACGTGGACTTTGGGCGCGAAAAGCTCGAGATGTTTCGCGAAGCCTGGACCTACCTTCGCGACAACTTCTTCGATCCGAACTTTAATGGCGCTAACTGGAACGAAGTGCAAAGCGAGTATGGCCCATTGGCGGCCGGCGCCCGGACGCCCGATGAACTGCGCCGCATCATCTTATTGATGTTAGGTGAACTGAACGCTTCGCACCTGGGTATCGGTGCGCCGCAGGGCAGCGCGCAGCCGCCGGCGACCGGCCGTTTGGGATTGCGCTTTGATCGTGAGGAATATGAAACCAAAGGCGCGCTGCGGATAACTGAGGTCATTCCTTTGACGCCCGCGGCACTCGGCAACCTCAAGCCCGGAGAGTATCTGATCGCGGTCGACGGCACAAAAATCGATGCACGCACGAACCTGGATCAGTTGCTCGCTTACAAGATCACGCGTCGCGTGGTGCTCAACGTAGCTTCATCAGCCGATGGCGCGCAGAAACGCGAAGTTGTCGTGCGACCGGTGAATGGCGGAACAGAGCGGGCGCTGCTCTATCGCCGCTGGGTCGAAGACAATCGCGCCTACGTCGCGCGCATCAGCAATGGCCGGCTCGGTTACGCTCACATGTCGGACATGTCTACCGGCGCGCTGACACAGCTCTACATTGATCTCGACGCTGAGAACCAGAAACGCGACGGCGTGGTCGTGGACGTGCGGAACAACAACGGCGGGTTTGTAAACGTTTACGCGATCGACGTGTTTGCGCGGCGAAGTTATTTCACGATGACCCCGCGCGGGTTATCGACGTCGCCGTCACGCACGGTGCTGGGCCAGCGCGCGTTGGAGTTGCCGACCATTCTGGTCACCAACCGGCACACGCTTTCCGATGGTGAGGATTTCACCGAAGGTTATCGCTCGCTGCGTCTGGGCAAGGTAGTCGGCGAGCCGACAGCAGGCTGGATCATCTACACGTCAGGTGTGCAGTTGATTGACGGTTCAGCCTTGCGACTGCCTTACGACCGGATTACCGCCAACGATGGAACCGTTATGGAAATGCATCCGCGGCCAGTCGATGTCCCGGTAGCAAAACCGCTCGGTGAAAGCTATCTCGGACGCGACAGTCAGCTCGAAGCGGCCGTAACTGAATTATTAAAGCAGATAGGCAGCTCCCGCCGGCCTTAGATTTGCCGACAAGTCAGGCGCATCAGCTGACGGATAGGCGCGCGTCGTCTTACGGACATTCGGAAGTCATAGCCGATCCGATCGGGCCTAAGGCCGTCGGATTTTCCAACAATCCCTACCCATTCTTCTCGATCCGCGGGCGTACCAAACGGCTGCCCATTCCCGTTTACCGAAAATAAATAAAAAGAGGTTGACATGCTACGTACGTAGCAGTATGCTACGCGCGTAGCACGTAAGGAAGGACAACTTTGGGATTGGAGTAAATGAGAATGACTTCACCTCCACACCATAAGCTAACCCGCCGCGAGCGCGAGATCATGGATGCTCTTTTTGCCCTCGGAGATCGCGCAACGGCTGAGGGCATCCGCGCACAACTCTCAGACCCCCCCAGTTATTCAGCAGTTCGCGCAATGCTCGTCAAGCTTGAGACCAAAGGTTTTGTTCGGCACCGAGAGGAAGGGCTGCGATATGTCTATACACCCACCAAATCCCGCGCCTCGGCGCAGCGCAACGCGCTGCAAAAAATCGTCCGGGTTTTCTTTGGCGGGTCACCGGGCCAGACCGTCACGGCATTACTGAAGCAGGAGACGTGGACCGACGACGAGCTTGATGCGCTACGCGCTGAGATTGAAAACGTTCGCAAAGACAGGAGGCGATCATGACATCTACGATCTCTGAAATGGCGTTGTTTGTGAGTCGTTGGGTCGAGCTTTCGATTCTCGGCAAAGCCACCATCGTGTTGGCACTGGGTTTGACAGCGGCGTGGGTGGCCGGGCGCGGCCGGGCATCAGTTCGTCACCTTTTTCTGGTCGTGACGTTCGGGATGTTGCTCGTGCTACCGGTAATCATACTGACTACTCCGGGAGTGACGATTGACGTTCCCGTCGCTCGGGCCAGCGACTCCACAGTGGCGGCGAGTGCGCTTCCCACGTCAGGGCCTCTTGCGCCGCACACCAACGCCAGCCGTCCGCAACCGGAGAACAGCCAATGGTCACTTCCGTCATGGCCACAGATAGTCCGTCTTGGATGGGTTGGCGGAACAGTCATCCTTTTTCTATCGTTGGCCGCCGCACTTTGGCGGCTTCGCCGAATCCGCCGTGATGGACTGCCGTGGCCGGAGTTGCGCGAACTCACGCAACCGCTGGCCGCCGAGTGCGGCATACAACGGTCCATAGAAGTGTTACTGCACGAAGACATCCCGGCGCCGCTGACCTGCGGCGTTTGGCGTCCGGCGATCATTCTGCCCACTGGAGCCAGAAACTGGAGTGAAGTTCACTTGCGTCGCGCGCTGATTCACGAACTGGAACACGTGCGACGGCGCGACTGGCTTGTTCAATTGGTGGCTCGCGCCACGTGCGCTTGTTATTGGTTTCACCCGTTGGTATGGGTGGCCTGGCGGCGACTCGGCCTCGAAGCCGAGCGCGCGTGCGACGACGCCGTGGTGCAAAACTCGGAACGCGCGGATTATGCCGAACAGTTAGTGTTGCTGGCGCAACAAATGTCGAACGCACACGCGCGTCCGGCGCTGGGCATGGCAAATCGCAGCGATCTCTCGACAAGGGTATCCGCCATTCTCGACGGCAGCCAACGGCGTGGACGAGTTGGCCTGCTAGCGGCTGCCGTAGCGATGAGCGTTGCAACCATTCTGATGCTTGCGATTGCGCCGGTGCGCGCGGTATCCCGAGTCGACAATGCAAGTCAGCAATCGCAATCCAACGCGACGCCTGCGTCACGCCGCGTGTCGGCAACTGACCGCGCGCTGTTCGAAGCCGCGGCGAGTGGCGACGTCTCAGGCATCGAGCAACTTCTTAACGCGGGAGCGAATGTGAATTGTGCGATCGACGGCGACGGTAGTCCGCTTATCGGCGCGGCGCGCAATGGTTACATTGCTGCCGTTCGACTGCTGCTCGACCGCGGCGCCGATCCGAACCTGTCGGTGCGGGGCGATGGCAATCCGCTCATCATGGCGGCGCGTGAGGGCCACGCCGATGTCGTCACTTTGCTGCTGGATCGTGGCGCAAGTATCGACCAGATGGTTCCCGACGACGAGAACGCGTTGATTCAAGCAAGCGGTAGCGGACAATTGGCTGTGGTTAACCTTCTGGTCAAGCGTGGTGCGGATGTCAACGCCCGAGTGTGGGTTGAAGGAGCCGGTGAGTCGAAAGGAGAGTGGCGCACTCCCTTGGGCATGGCTCGAAGGCGTGGACACAATGCCGTGGTTGATTTCCTGCTTTCCGCGGGGGCTCGTGAGAATTAGAAACTCCGTATGAGTGGAAATCCGAGACTTGCCTGTCTGATGTCTCTTTTGCTTTATTGTGTGCTTTATGGCCTCGCCGGAGCACAAACAAGAGAGACTTCTTCACCTGCCGAGAGCGGACGACAACGATTGACGCCCGCACAATGGCGCGAAGATTTGCAATTTGCTGTTGACACCTTCCTGGCCCGTGACCGTAGCTTCAGTCCCGAAGCACGACAGCAATTCCGTACCGCCATTGCTGAACTTCAAAGAACGGTTGACGGAAAGAGCGACGATCAAATCATCGTAGAATTTGCAAAGGCAGTCGCCCTTGCAAAGAATGCGCACACGCGTCTTTATCTCCTCCGCAACCGCTCCGAACTCCGTCGCTACCCAATTCGAGTCTGGTGGTTTGCTGATGGGCTTTATGTTGTCAGAGCAACGCCGGAATACTCTGAACTGCTCGGCGCCAAACTTTTGACAATCGCCGGTCGCGCTGTCAACCAAGTCAAACAGGACGTCGCCCCCTTGTTTGCGGGCAATGCTCCCTGGCGCACTTACATGAGTGCTTACACGATGACCAGCTCCGATGTGCTCATCGGCCTGGGATTGATTGCTTCCGACGGGAAAGCCGAAATAGAGTTTACGAATCGTCATGGAAAAATGGGAAAGCGCCGTCTCGATCCGCTGCCGTTGCGAAGGTCCGACCAGCCGACCGAAAGTTGGTGGGATTTGTGTCCGACTCGTCCGAGAGACGATGGTTCGTGGCTGAGTGCGCTTTCACTCGACGCCGCCCACTTACCGTTATTCCTGCAAAATCCCGAGCGGCAATACTGGTCGCGATACTTGCAGAGCGAGCGGCTCTTTTATTTCCAGTTCAACCGTTCAGGCAACGCATCAACCGGGGAGTCGTTACCCGAATTTGGAAAGCGCGCTCTCGCCGAACTTCAATCGGCCGCAGTAAACAAGATTGTCGTTGACGTTAGATTCAACACCGGCGGCGATTTGAGCATTGGGAGACCTTTCATCAACCAGCTCGCGGCATTTGCCAGAGAACGCAAGATCAAAGTCTATGTTATTACCGGGCGCGCCACTTTCTCAGCTGGAATTTATCACGCGATGCAATTGCGTCAGCTCGCAAATGCTGTTTTGGTCGGCGAGCCCATTGGTGACGACTTGGATCTTTGGTCAGAGGGCGGCAATCTCCTGACCCCGAATTCCAGGCTGTCACTCCATTTCGCCGATCGCTTTCACAGCATGTCGTCGGTTGAACGGCCCGAGTTTAGACCATACCTCGTCACCGATACCGACTTGAGCATCACTAACGCAACGCCCGACATTCTCGTGAGAGTGTCAGCCCGCGATTACTTCGCGGGACGTGATCCCGCTTTTGAGGCGGCGAGGCGCAGTTCAAGGTGAATCCGACGGGCAGTCTCATTCTATTGAGGTTCGTGCTTTGCACTTCGCAACTCTTTCGCCAGCGCAATACGTCTCTCCAAATCAGGTTTGGCATCCGGCTTGAGAGTGAGACACCGCTCGAAATCCTTTTGGGCCTCTGTGTTCTTGCCCTCAAGCAAAAGCGCCAGACCGCGATTCATATAGGCGTACGGAAGCTCTGGTTTGAGTTCAAGCGCGCGGCCGAAGTCGACAATGGCTCCTTCAGTGTCGCCCTTCTGCATCCGAGCTGTCCCGCGTCCCTGGTAAGCCCCGTCCATCTCCGGTTTGAGTTGAATCGCTCGATCGAAATTTGCGATCGCGCCATCGAAGTCTTGTTTTGCCATTTGTGCATATCCAAGCTGGTAGTAGGTTTCCGGCACGCGCGGTCTGAGCGCCAGCGACCGGTTGAGATCACCGAGAGCCCCATCAACGTCTCCTGCATCCAGTCGAATATCTGCCCGGTTATTGAAAGCTTCGGCCCGGTTGTGATCGATTGAGAGGGCCCGATCAAAATCGGCGAGAGCGCCTTTCAATTCGCCCTTCGCCCTGCGCGCAACACCACGAGCAACATATGCCGCGGCGAGACCGGGACTGATCCGAATCGCCTGTTCGAGATCGGCAAGAGCCCCATCAATATCACCCTTACGGAAGCGAGCGATACCGCGATTGGTGTATGCCCAGGCCGTGAAAGGGTCGATTACGGTGATTCGATCGGCTTCTGCCGAAGAGTCAAATTTGTTTGTTTTGTTCCAGGAACCAGTTCGATCTCGTTTGGTCGGAGTGAGACGAGAACTAATCTCGATTGCTCTGGTGTAGTCCTCAATGGCGCCATCCAGGTTTCCTTTCTCAAACTGTTTGACACCATGGTTATAGTAGTTCGTGGCGGAGTCAGGTGTTTGCGCCTGAGCAATCACCTCGCAGCAGAGGACCAGAATGAAAAGAGTTAACCCGATTCGATGGTAGCGCATTGATGACCTCCTTTAGGTTGCGGAAGATCTCGCGCCCATTCCTCGTGCCAACGGTACGTTGGAACATGAGCGCATCAGGGTAGGGGCTTCCTAGAGATCGCGAACTTGAGGCTCGCTCACGGTGTGCGCTAAGATGCGGGATGTCGACGATGCATCTTTGTGCGCTGCAAGGCGCCGAACCTGTGTTGTCATTTGAGCCTCGGTGCTATCTCAAGTAGCCACGGGGCTCTTAACTTCTTCGCTTCAGACTTCCTCGATTTCCCGTACGACGGACAACTCTGGAAAGTTTGCGAAAGAACGATGAAGCAGCCGACAATTAAGACAATTCGATTCGCGGATCCGTCAACAAGCGATTGATTGGCCGCGTCGCGGCACCTCTGCAGTTGTCTACTCCCACTTGCATATACTCGCGGCGTCAGAAAGACGTTGAGAAGAATTATCGCGAGCTACGCTCGGAATCCCGGAGAGGCTCGCTGCTGCTTCGGTAAGTTAGTGAGGTGTAATCAGAAAAGGTTTCAGCTTTTCCGGTTTGGTTGGTGTTCATCCACTCGCCTGATCCAAATAATTGGACTGATTAACGCGCCATCAGACATTCTTAACCAGTCTGTCTATCACCACCAGGGCTCCCAGATGATAGGAGTTGTGATCGGCGACCAGCAGTGCTTCGCGCAGGACTGTCTGGCCGTTGCCGTGCGGGATCTTTGCGAAGAGATCGATTGCGGGATCGGCGACGAGGTCTTCCATCTGTTTTAGATCGTGGCGGAACCTCTTGACGCTTTCTTTCCACAGCTCTTCGTTTCCCAGTTCGTCTGGCTTTGGCCAGTAGCCCTCAGGCCATTTCGGCGAGACGTGCTTTGCTTCGCGGCAGAACTCCAGAATGTCCCACTGGGCAATGCGCAGGTGCTCGAGCACCTGCCAGGCAGTGTAAGGCAAGCCTTCAATCTTTCGCCCACAGGCGGCGGCGGGAAAATCCTTGACGAAGTCGTCAAAGGAAATGTGCGCATTGCGGCCCTGCAAAAGCGAAAGCAAATGATCGCGAAGTGATTGGTCGTTGTTGCTCATCGGTTCGTTCACGGCTTGTCCCGTCTCGCCTCCATTATTTTCTTTCTCCCTCTCTCCTTGGGAGAGGGTCGGGGAGAGGGCCTGAGTACCGCACCCGCACCAGCTACGCCCCTCTTCCCCAGCCCTTTCTCCCAAAGGGAGAAGGGAGAAAGCCAGCGTCAAGTGCGCTTCCGACTGATTCGATATGTATCGTAACGGCATACGGCGGAATAATCACAAAACTTGCACGTAAGTTTCCCCAGTGAAGGCTTTACTTTGAAGTGGCCTCCGCGCATGCCGTCGATGAATTCCCAAACCCGCGTGCGCACTTCGTCGCGAATTCGGTTCATCTCAAGATCGTCAACCTGTGTCGCTCTCGTCGTGTCGGTGCAATCTGCGAACATGCGGCGGTACACACCCTGATTTAGCCGCGGCCCTCGGGCCTTCAATTTGTAATAGCCGCCCCCGGCCAGCTCGTATCCCGGCAAAAACAATTGCTCGAGCGCCGCGAGATAAATCGGAATCTGCACCTGCCGCCCGGTTTCAATGTCGTCAAGTTTCGCGCCCTGCGAGAGCTTGTAGTCGTAGGCCACGGCCACCCGTTCGCGGTCGTTTACGTCCACGCGATCGATTTGCCCCTGAAGCAGAACGGTCTCAGTCGTGTCCGCGCCGGCACGCTGCAACTTCAAATAGTTAGGAGTCGAACCCGGGTCGCTGGCTTGTGAAGCACGGCCGAATGCTAGTTCAAAGTAGGCAGGCCGAATGCCGCGCTCGTTGGTTTTCTCCTGCAAACGCAGTTCGTAGAGCAGAACCTGATCCAAAATCAGCTTGCGGATTTCACAATCAATCTTCCAGATGCGCGGATTCAATGGCGGCACCATTAGTGCGTGCTCTTTGAAGACATCGTCTGCGGTTTCACGCATCCGAAGACGCAATGCTTCGCGATCCAGAGCCGGCAAGTACTGGTGGCGATACGTTTCGAAGAACCGCCGCAGGATGTCGTGCAGTAGTTTGCCGGCATCGATCGCCTGCAAATCGAGCGCGGCTTCGTTGCGCGGTTCAAGTTTCAGCACCCGTGCGGCAAAGAAACGGAAACTACAGTTGCCGTAAGCACTCAACCCGCTGGCGCTGTGGACATGCTCAGGGCCGAAGTGTCTGGCCAGCATGGCGCGCAGGTCAGCATTTGTGATCTCGCCATCGAACGGCCCAAACCAGGCGCCGTTGCGTGCGCGCTCGATCTCAACTCGACGCAAGGCGGATGGTGAGATGTAGCTATGCTCCGCCGCACGCGTGAGTAAGTCTTTGATCTGACCCTGCGAAAAAGCGCGCTGGCCGGCGTCACCTTGATTGCGATGTTCGCTTTGCCGAATGAGAAAAGTAGACAGTTCGGAGGCTGTCGAAGCCTGTGTCAACTCTTGCGTATCAAGATCGCTGCGAATCTGTTCAGTCTCGAACTCGGCCGGATCAATAGCGCGTTTCAGTTCTTCTATGTAGTAAGACGCGACAGTTTCGCTGACGGCGCTGGTCGCCAGAGGCCGTGTCAGATACAAGCGATCAGTCGCGCGGCATGCCGCCTGGTAAAAATAATGTTCTTCCTTCAGCAAAGTGTCAGTGGAAATATCTTCGAGGTAAATCCCATGCTTCTGCAGCCGGACGCGCTCTTCATGCGGATACAGCCAGTCGCGCGACATTCTGAGCGGAAAGCCGCCTTCGATCATGCCGGCAATGAAGACCGCGCGAAACCGCAGACCGCGGACATCGGTCGCTTCCAGCACTCGCAATCCATCACGATTCGCGGCGCCGATGGCCAGCACCTGTGAACGCAAAGAGCGCTCGACTTCGTCAACGAAACTGGACAGGGGGATCCGGGGCAGTAGCCCGCGCGTCAGCAAGGGCTCGCTACTTGCCCTCCCTGACGGTCGGGCTTCTGACACCACCTGGGCTGCGTAGTTAAAACTACGCACTGCCGCAGCGAGGGCGCGTCGCAAGCTCTCCAGTCCGCGCACGTCCAGAGTCGCCTGAGGAACATCGGCCCCTGCTTCGGCTTGCTGGAACGATCGTCTGACCTGGTTTGAAAACTCCAATCGATCGAGCAGTAACATCAAAGCCCCGCGCAACTCCTCGGGCTCGCCTTCGCCCGGCAAGCTCGCCAGGAGCTGTTGCAGGTGCTGCATGAGGATCACCGTCCAGGCAATCGCGGCTGGATGGATGGGCGACGGCTTCTTGCGCCTGTCCTTCGTGGCCGTGTCATCCGGCGGCGCTTCGTCCTCCGCCGCAGCGACTGGATCCTCACCTTCTCCATCACTGCCGGCGATTAGCGATCTCGCCGCTTCGGGGGAAGGGAACATGTCGATCAAGCGCTGTGCGCGCTCGATCCAGGCCGTCACCCGCAGCTCGCTGCCGACATACGCGATTACGTTTTCGAGCACATCCGGGAGCCAGCGACCGATGCCGAGTTCCGCGCGTTTCCAGTCCGGCAAACCCGAATTTGCCGAGCCTTGTTCATAGAGAAGCGTTGCGTATTGCGCATCGAAAGCCTGGGTCAACTCCGGCAAGTCGTCTGCCGAGACGCGAAAGTACTCGGTCTTAACCAGATGAGCGAGCTCGCTGGCTTTCGGGTTTTTGAGGTGTTCGCGCGTCGTGTCTTTGAGGAGAGCAAACAGCTTGCCACAGGCGCGAATGGCGGGGACATCCACGGCTTCGACGCGGCGTTCCAGATTGGCCGGGATCGATTCGTCTCCGCATACGCGCAGAATCGTGTCCGCATAAGCGGCGCGCTCACGCACAACCAGGGCAATGTCCGAAAGTGTGTAGTCCTGAGTAAGCGTCAGGCGCTTGATTTCTTTGGCCACGGATCGAATTTCAACTTCGCGATCGGAGCATTCGAGCAGCTTGATGTGGCGCAGGTGGCTAACTTGCGTTGGTGCTGTCGTCGGACGCAAGTTGCCAACTTGCGCGACATTGAACAGTCCCGCACGCAACGGCGCCAGTGCCTCGCTCACCCGGGCGCCTTCTTGGTTGGTTTCAGTTGTGAACTCGGCGATTGACTCCAGGTGTTCGATCGTCGATTGAAATGGCCGAAAGATGTCCTCGTTGCGGCTGTCGCCGTTGAGATTGACGACGGCGTTGGGCACGGCCGGAATCAGGTACTTGAGGATTTCGCCCTGCACCGGCGTAAAATCAAAGAAGCCGTCCAGCACCAAAAGGTCGATGTTGTCGAGCCAGGGCAGGGAAACTCTTCGACCATCGACTTCGCCTCGCAGAACTTGCAACGCCCGCAATTGGTCCGCGTCTTCGTCTGTTAAGCCGAAACGATTGAGGGCGTCGGCATAAGCCGCATAGATGTGGGCCACCTCGCGATCGAAATCGAGTTGCGAACGCGGTTGGGATTGTGTCTCTTGAGGTTTGGAAGCCAGGACTTTGGACTTTGGACTTTGGACGTCGGACTCCAGATCACCGGCGCGCGCATCGACGGCGAGTTGGAACTCCTCGGGCGTTTTCCCAGCGCGCTGCAGTTCGCCAATCAAGGATGAAATCGTGTTAACACAGCCGTCGCGATTTGCGAGCGGCCTGATCGCTTTCAGGTTTCCCGCGGCACTAAGTTGTTTGATGATTTGAGAGATCAGGCTGCGACGCAGCGGCAGTTCTTCGCGATCGATCGCCAAGCGCGGAGCCAGCGGTTGCCTGGTCACTTCGTCGATTGCGCGAGTCAGAAGCCCGCGCGTCAGCAAGGGCTCCGTTCCAACTCTAGCCCTCCCTGACGGTCGGGCTTCTGACACGATTGCGTTCGAGAGAACGCGCCTGACGAAACCTCTGAAGAGGTAGATCGGAAACTCGCCCCAGACACCGCGGGCCTGCTTACCATCAAGCAGCTTTTCCGTGACCAGGTCGAGCAGCGGATGTGAGGCAGCGATGTAAAGCAAGCGATCTGCCTCGCCATTCTTGACGTACTCAGCGCATCGCGCCAGGAGGCGTTCGCGCTTGTTTCCCAGTACCGGCCCTAACCAGATTTGTTTTGACAAAGGATTCTATCCACAGATTGCGCAGATTACACAGCGCAGCCAGGCCGCAATCAAAAAACTTTCAAGCTAACTGAACTCAAACGTCAGGAAGCCAAAAGTTCATGCTTCGACTGCGGTTTTCACTCCGTTAGGAGTGAGATGTCTATAGACCCGAGCGGAAAACCCAGTACCAACGCCGTTCGGAGGAGCGGAATGGTTCTGGAGTGGTTAATCTCTACTTGAATTACGCTCCTCCGAACGGCGCCGGAAGGGGTCTTGCTCCTCGATCTATGAACATGTCACCCGTCACGGGGTGAAACCCGTTAACTGCTCCCGAACGAGTGCGGGCTCGTCGAATTATCCTTGCCCAGTTGCGCTCTTTGAACTCAGCAGCGGATCCTCTTCCTCAGAGGGCTCTGCGGGAGCAACTAACTCAGGAAACAGACCGCCTTCATCCAGACTCAACGCGCGCACGGTTTTGTCGACCGGTTCCACCACTTCAATCTCTTCACCCGTAATCGCGCCAAGCTCCTTGAACTTTCTCGCAGTCCTAAGAACACGTCCTTCAAGTGAGCCCACCCCGTCATTGTATGACTCAAGCGCCCGCTTAAGGCCTGCGCCGATAGACTCAAAATGTTTCGTGAATACACGAAGGCGATCGTACAAATCTTTGCCGAGCTTGCTCACCTCCTGCGCGCTCGCGGCCACTTGCTCCTGCTTCCACCCGTAAGAAACTGCCTTGAGCAGCGCAATCAGAGTCGTTGGCGTGGCAAGGATCACTCGTTGGTCTACGCCGAATTCGATCAGACTCGGATCCTGTTCCAGCGCCGCGCTAAAGAACGTCTCGCCCGGCAGAAACAGAAACACAAACTCCGGTGACTGCTCAAACTGCTCCCAATATGACTTTGCGCCTAGCTTACTCAGGTGGGTCCTAATCTGTCGTGCGTGATCCTTCAGTTTTGCTACGCGGGTTTCTTCGTCGCGCGCTTCCAGGGCTTCGAGGTATGCCTGCAGCGGCGCTTTGGAATCTACAACGATAGTTCGGTCATTGGGCAGGCGAATCGTCATATCCGGACGCAGCTTGCCGGTATCGGTTGAGACCGTCTCCTGCTGGTTGAAGTCGCAGTATTCAACCATACCGGCGATCTCGACCACTCGCTTGAGCTGAATTTCTCCCCAACGCCCTCGCACGATCGGAGTCCGCAAGGCGTTAACCAGATTTGAGGTTTCCTTTTGTAGCTTTAGTTGATCTGTGGCCAACGACTCTACCTGCAGTCTTAGCCCGGCATACGCTCCGACGCGCTCTTTCTCTATCTCGCCGATCTTTACGTCAACCTTGTCCAACGATTTCTTCAGCGGTTCGACTAGTTGATTAATAGCTTCTTGCCGCGATTCGAGATCGCCTTTCGCGTTTGCCTGATACTTCTCCAACGTGGATTTGGCCAATTCCAGAAACGATTGGTTGTTGGCGTTGAGCGCTTTCTGTGAGAGTTCCGCGAACCGTCCAGATAGTTCCTCCGCTATTTGTCGGAATGATTCCTCGCGTTCCTGCGCGGCGCGGCGCTCACCTTCGAGCTGGGCCTTGAGACTTCCGTTGACCTCTCTCGCTCGTTCGTGCTGGGCGACTTCTTTATCGAACGCCTGCTGGAGTTTTTGCAACTCGTGATCCCTGGCCGCCAGCCTTTCGTGAAGGGCCGCCACCTGCGTCGCGCTGTCGGCTTTGCCGTCTTCGTAGCTGCGCTTCGCTTTGGCCCGCAGCACTAACCCGGCGACAACCGCACCTATGACGACGCCGACAAAAATCATGACAACCGGAGTTAAGCTACTGTCCATGATTCTGAAGTTTATCAGAGTCTGTTTCGGAAATGAAACAGCGTCGCAGAGACGGAAACAAAAGCGGTTTAGGTTCGGAGTTCCGCCTTTAGGCGGACACGTTATTCCCACATGCGGCCGCCTGAAGGCGGAACTCCGAACTGCAAACTACCGGCCAAAACACGCGATCAGCCGCTCGTAGACTTTGCGCGTCACGCGCACGTCATTCAGGTTGTATTCGCGAATCTCAGCGAACTTGCCGGCCTGATAAAGGTCGAACACTTTGCTGCCTTCGACGTCGGCGGTCTTACTCGATTCGAGTCCCAGCGCCCAGGCAATATCATCGAGACTGACACGATTCCGACCGCCCAGCCACCAACCGCGCATCGTGTCGAAAACTCCACGAACGTTGTATTCGCCCAGGTTGACCGGTGGCCGCACAGCGATGTTGTTTACCAGGCAGCGCTGAAAGATAAACGGCAAATCAAAACCGATAATGTTGTGACCGACGATCTCGTCGCATTCCAGATCGAAATCTGACATCAGCGAGAGAAACTCGCTCAGCGCCAGCGCCTCTTGCTGTTCATTACCTTTCGCATCGATGCCAAAGGCGTGTTCGCTCTGATCGGACGTTAAGCCTTCAATCTCAAAGCCCGGAATCGGCCCCACGTGCACTGCGATCGATAGCACGCGCCCGGACGTCGCATTCAAAGAACCTAGTTGATAGACGCGCTCTTCTTCCGCCGCAATGTCTTCCAGATAACGCTGCTGCTGTTCCATCCGCATGTTGCCAAGCCGCAGGTCGCGTTCGAGTTTTGGTCCGACGCGGTCGCGAAAGCCGGGCAGCGCCAGCGTCTCAATATCCATCGTGAACGCGCGCGGCAAAGACGGATCTGAGCCAACGTACTCACGGTATTGTTCGATCCCTATGGGCTTGTAGTCAGAGACAACAAACTGCGAACGGTCCTGAAACGATTCCAGCTTTCCCGTCACGCCCCACAAACCGGGTCGGATTTCGGCGCGGCCCTCGAGAACCTCGCCCCAGATTTTCAGCGCCAGACTACCGGTAGCGTTGCGAGCGCTGGCATCGCAAAACGGTTTGCCCTGCTGCGTGCGGCGCTCGCGAACTGAAGTCACCGCGACCATCAGCCACACCTCTTCTGAGAACGGGAGTTCGGGGATGGGGATATTGCCTTTCATCAGTTAATCAGGAAATCGAAAACATTTTCCATTTTTCAATTGTCATTTCTCATTCGCCATTGATGATTGAGGTTTAGAGTACCGGCTTCAGTCGGGTGTTTTGATCGAAAAACTCAACTAAAGTTGGTACTCACAACATCCGTCTTTGATGGTCAATGGGAAATGACAAATTGAAAATGATCCTTTCTTCGCTAGCTCACAAACTCAGAATTGACTTCGTCAAAACCCGGCCGGATAAAGTCCCGCGCGTGCGGAAAGATTTGTTCGGTCGCGCGTCTTAGACGCTCAAGTTCAAGGAGCATCGGGACAATTGATTCCGCTTTCTCAGGGAGTGAGCCCTGCATTATGCGCCAGGCACTCGATGATCGATCGATTGCGATTAGCGCAATCTTGGCTGAGCCGTCAGAATCATCTCCACCGGCCTCGATTGGTTCCTCGTCATCAACCAGTTCGGCGTCAGAGAATATCTCGTCGCCGGTCAACTCGTCGTCAGCGCCCTCATGTTCCCGGCCCATCAAGGCACGGAAAACTTTTGCGGCCACAAAGAACTGGTACCAGCGAATAACTTCCACCGCATCGCCAACGTCTATGTCTTCTTCTGTGTTCTTCGACTTGCCGGTAGTGTCATCGTGCACACTCTGTTCGACGGCGAATTCCTCTCCAAACCAGCGCTGGACCATCTCAGCATATCTGCGCGCCGAAAGTGAAAGCTCATGCTGCTTGGCGTTGAGTCTGTGTTGCTCGCGATCGGCCAGGGCAGCCTCAGTCTCGATCGTTTCCAGGTCGACTCCGGTTTCTTCCGCCCATTCCTGAATCATTTCATGCGCTTCCGCGAATATCTTTTCCAGCCGGCTCCAGAATTTTGCGTTGTTGATGTCACGACTCTCGGGATCGTCGTCGTCCTCTTTCTCAGTCGCGTACACCAGGCAGCGGGTGGTAAAAGGGCAGCGCTCGCACCAGCGATCGCAATAGTTGTAAATGCCAGAGATGAAATCACGGTTAGCCGCAAGCTCTCGGAACTTACTCTTATGCATCGCGATTTACGACCTTCTTAGTTTGAAGACTTCCGGGCCCGG
The DNA here is from genome assembly GCA_041497335.1 of Pyrinomonadaceae bacterium. Lineage (GTDB taxonomy): Bacteria > Acidobacteriota > Blastocatellia > Pyrinomonadales > Pyrinomonadaceae > UBA11740. The sequence goes on from JBGQGG010000013.1 coordinate 113,593, forward strand.
CGCAGAAGGGCGCAGGCAAAGAGTTTTCCGCACCACTCTTAATCAGTCGGGGCATTGTAATGTATTATTGGCGCCGCCACCATGATAACCCCCAACTCCTGTCAAAACTGAGATCAGAATGCCTCTGCGAAAACAAGGTTATGGTGATTGGGAGTTTGAGGTAAGGGACCCGAATGGCTACATCCTGGTTTTCAGCGAGCTGACGGACTAAACGCGCCAGCGTTCGAATACGACTAACTTGACCAAGACCAGTAAGATTTCCGAGCCCCGTCGCTGTCACTGGGCCCGAACTGAGTTGTCCATTGCCTATCACGATCGCGAGTGGGGCGTGCCGGCGCACGACGATCGCACACTGTTTGAGTTTCTAATTCTCGAAGGCGCGCAGGCGGGCTTGAGCTGGGAGACCATACTGAGAAAGCGTGAGAACTATCGCGCCGCCTTTGATAACTTCGATCCGCGCAAGGTCGCGAAGTATGACGGGCGTAAGATTGGGCAGTTGCTCGGCGACGCCGGCATCATTCGCAATCGTTTGAAGATCAACTCGGCAGTTCGGAACGCCCGGGCCTTTCTTGATATCCAGGAAGAGTTTGGCAGTTTCCATTCTTACGTCTGGCGATTCGTAAATGGGAGAACTATCAGGCGCAAGCGCGGCGTGCCGGTGCAGGCTCACACCCCGGAATCCGACGCCCTTAGTCGCGCGCTCATAAAGCGCGGTTTCAACTTTGTCGGTTCGACGATTTGCTATTCTTTCATGCAGGCTGTCGGCATGGTGAACGATCACGAACCGAGTTGTTTTCGACACAATCAGTTGGGAGTTTCCGGAATAGATTGAGACTCGAATCGTCAAACTGCGCGTTTTGCAAGATCGTCAGCGGGCAAGTAGCCGCTCGCCTGGTATTCGAAGACGAAGTATCGCTGGCGTTCCTCGATCACCGTCCTGTTTTTCCTGGCCATTGCCTCTTAATTCCGAAAGATCACTACGAAACGTTAACTGACTTGCCGGAGAATTTAGTTGAGCCTTTGTTCAAGAATGCGCAGCTTCTTGCCGGCGCAATCGAGTCCGCAATGGAAGCCCACGGCACGTTCGTCGCTATGAACAATCGCGTCAGCCAAAGCGTGCCGCATCTTCACGTTCATGTGGTACCGCGACGCCGTAAAGACGGGCTGAAAGGCTTCTTTTGGCCCCGTTTTCCGTACAAAAGCGAGGAAGAAGCCGAAGCAGTTCAGTCTGCCGTTCGGAACGTCGTGGAAGCTCTGATCCGCTAAGAAAACATTTTCCCTAATGTTTTTGTTTTCAGTTTTTTTCAATCAATTGCGCGAAAACGCTGAGTGTTTGTCGCAAGCAAAGAAAAAACAGATCACTCTTCGAAAAATAAAACACATGAAAAATTGACGGTTAGTAATCTTTTCGATATAAGTCTCCCCGTCACGAAGGTTACGGTCTTTGAGACCAGCGAAGGGATCGGCGAACGGAGTCGTGAGGCTCTGGGAGAGAGCAGCAGCAGAGCGGTTTGAGGTTGCTATTGACGCCCTTAGCTGAAGCCGAAAGGCTAGCTAGGAAAGGCCGAAAGGTTTTTTCGAGCGCCCGGATAAAAACGGGTAGCGCCCTTTGGGAAGGACCCGCCGAAGGGGAGCCATGTCGCTCGACGAAAGTTGAGCCTCGTTGCCGGGAACGTAACCGGCGGTGGAGGACAGCCACCAAAAAAACAACCTACAGGCACCACATTCCGCAAGGAATGTGAGATTCGTGAAAGCAAGTCGAATGTCCCGCAAGGGATGTGAGATAAGTGGAAACAGATCGCGTGCCGACCGGGAAGCATCGACCGCCGATTGCTTGTCGGAATATAAATTGGCAGCTTGAGCTTGGCCAAGCCCAGGCCGCCATCTTACAAATCGCTTCGGCGGTTTATAAGACTTGAGGTTGCGCTGCTATCAGCTTCGGTTGAGGGCAGCGCAATTTCTTTTTTTGCAGGACTATGCAGGACAATGTTCGGAGTGCCGACTTCGGGTCGGCTCTTTTCTTCGCTACCTATTTCCGACTGAAGTCGGTTCTCCAAACTCAGCACTCCCTCGCCCAACTGGCTTTTCCCACCGCTCGCTGATAAAGTTTCAGCCCCTTAGGGAGCAATCAATTTTGTTTGGAGGCGGGCTATTGCCCACCATGACCTAACCGCCGGCAGGCGGTAGCCCGCCGCTAAACGTTTCAATCGAATAAAGGAGAAAAGCGGGATGAGCGAAACGGGAGCGCAAACACAAATGGCACATGCGCCTGGCAGTTTTTGCTGGGCCGAGCTGGCCACGACTGACGGGCCGGGCGCCAAGAAGTTTTATTTTGAACTGTTTGGTTGGGAAGCGCATGACAGTCCTGTCGGCCCCGACATGGTTTACACCATGCTGAAACTCAACGGAAAAGACATCGGCGCGCTTTATCAGAAGGGCGAGATGATGAAAGACGTGCCCACGCATTGGGCTTCGTACATCAGCGTGGCCAGCGCTGACGAGACTGCCGCGAAGGCAAAAGCCCTGGGCGGAACAGTCGTCAAAGAACCGTTTGACGTCATGGACGCGGGCCGTATGGCAGTGATTATCGACCCGACTGGCGCGGCCTTCTGCATCTGGCAACCAGTCAAACACACAGGCTTTGGGGTCAAGGGTGAGCCGAATTCGGTGTCCTGGAACGAACTGCTTACGACTGACACCGCCCGGGCGATTGATTTCTACACCAAGTTGTTCGGTTGGGAAGCGAACACGCACGGGGCTCCGATGGCTTACACAGAGTTTAAGAATGGCAATGAGCACGTCGGTGGGATGATGCAAATCGCTCCGCACATGGGACCGGTTCCTCCCAACTGGGGAATCTATTTCGCGGTAGACGATTGCGATGCGACATTTCAGAAGGCCACGTCGCTGGGCGCCCAGGCTTGTGTGCCGCCGATGGACATTGAAAACGTCGGCCGCTTCTCAGTCCTTAGTGATCCACAGGGCGCGGTGTTTTCCATCATCAAGTTGACGCAGCACGAAGAGAAGAAGTAGCCGTCTGCGAGTTGCTGGTAGAGTCAAACGCAAAGGGTGCGAAGCAAGGCGTAAAGGGACGCAAAGAAATCTCTGCGTTCCTTTGCGAAGACGTTTGCGATCTTTGCGTTTTGATCTTTTCTTCTACCCGAGTTTCAATCCGCGGAAGTAAGCCCGGTTGTTTGACCAATCGATTGGCCTCACGTACAAGTTACTAAATGAAAGCGCGCATCGTCTGGCTGATCCTTTGCTGCATCTGGGGATCGACCTGGCTATTCATCAAGATCGGCCTCGCTGATCTGCCGCCGATCATGTTTGCCGGCATTCGGTTCGTTCTGGCGTCTTTGATCTTAACGCTGCTCGTGCTCGCGCGACGCGCGCGTTGGCCGCGGACGCGCAGTGAGTGGACACTGATCGCGGTGGTTGGCGTGCTCCAGTTTGCACTAAACTATGGACTTGTGTTTTGGGGCGAACAACATATTTCTTCGGGTCTGGCGGCCGTGCTGCAATCGACTTTCCCGGCCTTTGGTCTCGTATTCGCACACTTTTATTTGCCGCAAGAGCGCATGACGCCGGGGAGAGTAGTGGGTGTGCTGCTGGGCGTGTTCGGCGTAGCGATTATCTTCTCAAATCAGTTGCGCATTGCCGGGTCGATGGCCCTGCTTGGCAGCGTGGCGCTTGTGCTCAGCGCTTTCTTTGGCTCTTACGGAAATGTTCTGGTGAAAGCCTACGGCGCCAGAATCGATCCACAGGTTCTTGCCGCCGCGCAGATGGTTTTCGGATTTGTTCCTCTCCTCACTATCGGGCTTGCAACTGAAGGTAATCCTCTTAAGTTTCACTGGACGACGATGGCTGTGATTTCGTTACTGTATCTGGTCGTGGTCGGATCAGTGGTGGCGTTCGCGCTTTACTATTGGCTGGTGCGGAACATGGACGTGACCAACACCATGCTGATCGCGCTGGTCACACCCGTGGTGGCGGTGATCCTCGGCATGATCGTGCTGCACGAAAAACTAAACTGGCGGCTGTTGGCCGGGGGCGCTTGCATCATTTCAGGTATCGGGCTGATTGTATTGCGCAAGCGCCGTGTGTCGATACTTGAAGAGGAACCCGAGCTGATACCGAAACCCTGACGACAGTCGCTATAATTCAATTATGCCCATAGCATCCATTAATCCAGCCACCGGCGAAACTCTAAGGACGTTTGAGCCGATAAGCGATCAGCAGCTCGACGAGAAACTTCAACGCGCGTTCGGAACATTCCAAAGCTATCGCCAGACCAGCTTTGCCGATCGCGCTCCGTTAATGCTGCGCGCCGCCGAGATTCTGGAAAGTGAAAGGAAGGACTTTGCGCGGCTGATGACCGTCGAGATGGGCAAGCCCATCAACGCCGCTGTGCAGGAAGCTGAGAAGTGCGCGTGGGTTTGCCGGTATTACGCTGAGAATGCCGAGAGACATCTTGCCGATGAAATTATCGAAACCAACGCTACGAGGAGCTATGTGCACTTTCAGCCGCTCGGTGTGGTGCTCGCGGTCATGCCCTGGAATTTTCCGTTCTGGCAAGTCTTTCGTTTCGCTGCTCCCGGTTTAATGGCCGGCAATGTCGGCCTTCTTAAGCACTCTTCGAACGTGCCGCAGTGCGCGCTGGCGATCGAGGACATTTTCCGCCGCGCGGGTTTTCCCGCAGGCGCGTTTCAGACGCTTTTAATTGGATCGGATTTGGTTCAGAAGGTGCTGGAAGATGCGCGGGTGGCTGCGGCGACACTCACCGGCAGCGAGCCGGCCGGCCGCAGCGTTGCCGGCATTGCCGGAAGGCAAATCAAGAAAACCGTGCTTGAACTCGGCGGCAGCGATCCTTTCATCGTCATGCCCTCGGCTGATTTGGAAGCGGCAACTGCGACGGCTGTCAAAGCGCGCACGATTAACAACGGCCAGTCGTGCATCGCCGCGAAACGCTTTATCGTCCATGAGCACATTTATGACGAGTTCGAAAAGCGCTTTGTTGAAGCGATGAAAAAGTTGCGAGTCGGCGATCCGATTGATGAAGCAACCGACATTGGTCCACTTGCGACTGAGCAGATTTTGAGTGATCTTGAGGAGCAGGTACAGGTAAGCGTCGCAGCCGGAGCAAAAATTCTCACCGGCGGTCGAAAGTTTAAGGCTGACGGTGCTTTGGCGAGAGGCAATTTCTATGAACCAACGGTCCTCGTCGATATTCCCAGAGGTTCACCAGCCTTCGAAGATGAAATCTTTGGACCGGTCGCATCGCTGTTTCAGGTCAACAATATCAACGAAGCCATCGCCCTCGCCAACGCAACACCGTTTGGTCTTGGTTCCGCCGTCTGGACCAATGACGAGAGTGAGATCAGGCGCTGCGTTGACGAACTGGATTCCGGCAGTGTCTTCATCAACGGCATGGTTGCTTCCGATCCGCGGCTACCATTTGGCGGGGTGAAGCATTCCGGCTACGGAAGAGAACTTGGCGAGTTTGGCATTCGCGAGTTCGTGAACATCAAGACAGTTTGGATCAAGTCTGAGCGCGCCTGACCAAACCAGCGGCGGTGTTTCGGAGTACCGACTTCAGTCGGGCCTTTCACGGCTAACAAAAAACCCAACAAAAGTTGATACTCTGAACACCCTGATGACAAGTTGAAGGACAATCCAATCAACGCAACGATTGCAATAGATCATCCGGCGTCGTTTTTTCTGCGTTGTCGCTCACCCTCCAGCAACTCTCGCTTACGCTCCAACCCCCAGCGATAGCCGCCTAGCTCTTTGTTTTCGCGAATGACGCGATGGCAGGGAATAACCAGCGCGAGGTGATTGCCGGCACATGCGCCTGCTACTGCGCGCACCGCGTTCGGTTTGCCGATAGCACAGGCTATCTCCTGATAGGAACGCGTGCTGCCGAAGGGAATGCGCTGCAGTTCTTCCCAGACCCGCCATTGAAAGGCGGTTGCCTGGATGTCGAGCGGCAGCTCGATGCGCGGACTCTTACCGTTGATGTGCTCCAGCACTTTGCTCAGCCACAGATTCAACGAAGGGCTGATCAGCGTGTCTCGAGAGTCGATGGACGCGTTTGGATACTCAGCAAACAGGGCTGCGGTCAGTTCTGAATCCGAATCACCCAGCGCCACGGAACACACGCCGCGTTCCGTGGCCGCCACCAGCACCCGGCCCAAAGGACAACCGGCAATCGTGTAGATGATCCGCATACCCCGTCCGCCGCGACCGTAAGTCGCCGGCGTCATGCCCAGCCGCGCAGAGGACTTTTCATAAAGACCCCGGCTCGATCCGTATCCCGCGTCGTACATCGCCTCAGTCACCGACGCTCCGTCCTTAACTCTTGATTTGAACTGATCCAGACGTCGTGACTCCGCGTATTGACGCGGCGTGATACCCATGACGTCTCTGAATGTGCGCTGCAAGTGGTGTGCGCTGACGCCGGTTTCGGTGCTCAACGTCTTTAGCGTCAGGGGTTCTTCGTCGTGTGCATCAATCGCGTGACAGATGCGGCGCACGAGTTCGATTTGCGGATCGGCTGTGGGCGCGTGACGTGGGTGACAACGACGACAGGCGCGAAAACCTGCCTGTTCGGCCGCCTCGGGAAGCTGAAAGAAACTGACATGCTCCCGTCGCGGCCGGCGTGCGGGGCAAGAAGGCCGGCAATAAATTCCGGTCGAGCGTACGGCAAATACAAAACTGCCATCGCGCGAAGCGTCGCGGGAAAGCACCGCGTTCCAAAGCTCGGGATTGTTCATTATGGCCGGCATGTTGCTCTGTATCTGTAGCATGTTACTTCACCTCAAGCGGATTTGATGAGGGGATAATAGGGTTTTGAGGCTCACCAATCTATCCGAAGTTTGCGGTCAAACTTGGAATACGGTATTGTCCCGGACGCTAACTCAGATGAGCGACATAGACAAGACAATCCAAAACGAATTTCGTGAGACTGACGGTTCGGGTGCGGAGGGAGTGATCTTGGGCTGCAAGATGTTCGATGAGTTTCGAGCCGAGATCATCGCTTCGCTGCCAAAGGATTTGTCTGAGGAGGAGTTCAAGAAGGAATTATTCCGGAGGATCTACGGCGCGTCGATGGAAGACTTCCTGAGCGGCGCGGTCACTGACGCTGACTTGGATCGATGAAAATCGCGCTCAAATACGGAATCGCTGTAACGGTCGTTATCGCCGCGTGGGTGGCGCTGAAGCATTTTGTGCTGCACCTTGAATCACACTCCGCGCAGCTCGCCGATCTTTTTGTCTTCAACTTCGCGGCGATTCTTGGCTTGGTGCTGGGAATTAGATCCAGGCGCGCGGCCAATGGCGGCATCTTGACCTTTGGCGAGGGTTGGAAAACCGGGATGTCAATCGCGGTGACTTACGCGTTGCTTACCAGTCTTTACTTCGTCTTCCTCCTGGCTGTGGTTGGCCCAAAGCTGATGCAACAGGAAGGCGAAACCAGTTATGTGAAGGCTTTCGCGGGAGTCTCGCTTGGTTTTGCAGTCTTTGGGGCAATCCTTTCCGCGATTATCGCGCTGATCCTTAAGAAAAAGCTAGCGATGAATATTGGCGGATGCTGATCGTTTTTTTGAGGCTACGCGATCGTCAACGCTTCTTTGACCAGACGCTCCTGTTCCTGCTGGTGCACCGCATAACTACCCGTTGCCGGACTCGCTGACGCTTCTCGTCCCACATAGCGCGGTCGTTCGCAGCGGGACAGCAAGTTCTCGAGTCGCGATTCCATGAACGTCCAGGCGCCCATGTTCTTTGGCTCTTCCTGACACCACACCAGTTCCTTTGCATTCGGATAACCGGCGAGCACTTTGGTTAAAGCGGCCAGGGGAAACGGATAGAATTGTTCGCACCGAACGATCGCCACACGACTGTCTATTGAATCATCTGCGCCCTCCCTTACGGTCGGGCTACTGCCCCGCGCCTTCTTTCGCGCGTTGCTTAAATCGTAAAAGACCTTACCACTGCAGAGCACGACTCGCTCCACGAGGCCTGGATCGGTTAATTCCGCATCATTGATCAGCGGGCGAAATCCGTCGCGGGTTAACTGATCCAGCGACGATCCGGCTGCAGGCAATCTCAACAGGCTTTTTGGCGTCATTACAACCAGAGGCCGCTCGAAACCTGCTCGGACCTGGCGGCGAAGCAAATGAAAATACTGGGCCGGCGTGGTTGGATAGCAGACCGAAAGATTATTGGCGGCGCAGAGCTGAAGAAATCGCTCCAGACGCGCGCTGGAATGCTCCGGCCCCTGGCCTTCATAACCGTGCGGGAGCAGCATGGTCAGACGTGACGTTTGCTGCCACTTGTCCTCGCTGGCCGCCACGTACTGATCGATGATCGACTGGGCGACGTTATTAAAATCTCCGAACTGGGCCTCCCACATCACCAGCGCGTCCGCGGCCACAACCGAGTAGCCGTATTCAAAGCCAAGGACTCCGGCTTCTGAAAGCGAGCTGTCGAAAACTTCAAAGCGTCCACGCGGAGAGTCTTCCGAACGCAGCTCAGAAAGCGGCGCCCATGTCTTACCAGTTTGCGTGTCGTAGAGAACCGCATGGCGCTGGCTGAAGGTGCCGCGGCCCGAATCCTGTCCGCTTAAGCGCACGCGCGTGCCTTCCAGCGCGAGTGAGCCAAACGCGATTGCTTCTGCGAACGCCCAGTCAATGGGCAGGGTGCCTTCGCCCATCTTCGCGCGCCGCGCCAGTTGACTGACCATCTTCGGATTCAGATTGAAACCTTCGGGCACGACGGATATCTGGCGCGCAATACTCTTAACTACGTCTGCTGCAACGCCAGTGTCGACTATGTCCGAACCATCGAGCTCTACTATTTGCGGCACGACTGTCGGTTTGATTGTGGCACGCGCATCTTGCGCGTGAGTGACGGGCGGGACGCCCGTGCCACCTTTCTGTGTCGCGGCGATCTCTTTGGCGCGCGCCAAAGCATCTTCGTAGCGACGTATGCGCTCTTCAATCAGTTGATTCACTCCGGCTTCATCAATCACGCCTTCACGCACGAGCCGCTTTGCATATAACGTCCTGACGCCGGGATGTGCTTTCACGCGGTTGTACATCAGCGGCTGCGTGTAGCTCGGCTCGTCAGTTTCGTTGTGTCCGAGGCGACGAAACCCGACGACGTCCAGCACGACGTCCTTTTTGTATTTCTGCCGGTAGTTAAGCGCGATGCGCAGAGTGCGATATGCAGCTTCGGGATCGTCGCCGTTGATGTGAAAGATCGGCGACTGGGTCATGCGGGCTACGTCGGTTGAATAAATCGATGAGCGTCCGGCTTCCGGCGAGGTGGTAAAGCCGATCTGATTGTTAATGATGATGTGAATTGTGCCGCCGGTGCGATAACCGCGCAGTTGCGCGAGTTGCAGCGTCTCCATCACGATGCCTTGTCCGGCAAAGGCCGCGTCGCCATGCAGCAGCACCGGCAGCGCATGATCCATAGCTTCTTCGCGCGAGAGATCGCGCTCAGTCATCGCATCCTGCGTCGCCCGCGTCATGCCTTCTACCACCGGATCTACGGCTTCAAGATGGCTTGGGTTCGGCGAGAGCGTGAGACGAACTTTCCTGCTGCCGGCAGTTTCGCGCTCTCCTTCGGCGCCCTGATGATATTTAACGTCGCCTTCATCGGCCGGGAAGGATGGATGCACAGAACCTTCGAAGGCAGTGAAGATGCGCTCGCAGAAGTTTCCGATCACGTTGGCCAGCACATTCAGACGGCCACGATGCGCCATCCCCAACTTGATGTCTTCGACACCGAGGTCGCCACTGCGTTCAATCAATTGATCGAGCAGGGGAATGATGGTCTCGCAGCCCTCAATCGAGAAACGCTTTTGGCCGAGGAATTTTGTGTTCAGAAAGCGCTCGAACTGCTCGGCAGAAATCAATTTCCACAGGATTCGCTTTTTGATTTCGACGTCGATCGGCTCAGGATGAACGAATTCGACCCGAATCTGCTCGCGCAGCCAGAGCTTTTCTTCCTTACTTTGAATGTGACGGTACTCGGTGCCGACCTTGCCGCAGTATGCGCGTTGCAGGATGTCCAGGATCTCGCGCAGCGTAGCGCTCTCGGTACCTCCCAGCCCGCCGGTAATGAACAGGCGATCCAGGTCCCAGATAGTCAGGCTGTAGGTTTCGATATCCAGCTCGGGGTGATAAAGCAGAGGCATCGCATGCAGCGGATCAATGTCGGCGATCAAGTGGCCGCGCACGCGATAAGCATTTATCAATTCCATGACGCGTGCCTGGCGGATCGATTGCTCGTGCATCTGGTCCGCGCCCAGAAAGAGAGGATTCCGATCGACATTCCAGCGCAGCGGCGCGTGTGGAATTCCGAGATCGGAAAATATCTCGTCATAGAACTTGTCTTTACCCAACAGAAGTTCGTGGACGCGGGCGAGAAAGGCGCCGGACTCAGCCCCCTGAATGATGCGATGATCGTAGGTGCTGCTGATGGTGATGGCCTTGCTGATTCCCAGTTGGGGCAGGATGGCCTGGGCCATCGATTGATATTCGGCCGGGTACTCGATCGCACCGGTGGCGACAATCAATGATTGGCCGGGCATCAAACGCGGTGTGGACGCAACGGTGCCAAGCGTTCCGGGATTAGTCAAAGAGAGGGTCGTGCCCTGAAAGTCGGAAACCTGTAGCTGGCCTTCACGCGCTCGGGTAACCACATCGTCATAGGCTGCCAGGAATTCAGGAAACCCAAGGTTGTTTGCGTTCCTGATGTTGGGAACCAGCAGAGTGCGCGTCCCATCTTTCTTTTCCAGATCGATCGCGATACCGAGGTTCACCGATTCACGTCGCACGCGCACGGGCTGTTTCTCGATCACTTCAAAGCCATCGTTGAGCTGGGGAAACTCGTCGATCGCCCGCAGGATTGCGTAGGCGATCAAGTGCGTGTAGGAAGCTTTGCGGCGATCGTTTTCCTGCAAGTGCCGGTTGATGATGCGACGGTTTTCGTCGAGCAGCTTGACGGGAATACGACGTTGCGAAGTCGCCGTGGGGACCGCCAGGCTGGCTTCCATGTTCTCGACGGTCCTGAGCGCGGCGCCGCGGATAGGAACTATCTCTCCCTGGGCCGGTGATGCCGGCGCCGGCTTTGGTTCGGCTTTCGCGGCCTTTGGGATAGTTGCCGGCGCGACGCTCGTACCGTCTTCGCGCTTTGGCGCAGCACCCCCGTCGGTCTGCGGTTGGGTCGTCACGCAGCCCGCGTCTGCCGGGGCAGACGCGCCGTTCTCACACAGCAGTTCTTCGAAGTACGCGCGCCACGATTCGTCAACCAGGGAAGGATCGCTTCGCCAGCGCGACAGTAAACTCTCTACGTAGGTCGCGTTCGCGCCGAAGTTTTCGGCGATCAATTCAGATAGATCCGTTCTCGTTTGCTCTTGAGCCAAAGGAATTCACCCTGCACCCACAACAGGCGGGCTTATTTCCACTTGCGAATCGCGTATTCGCGTTTGTCTTTCGTTATGCCGATAGGTTAGCACCTTCCGTTTCTGTTTGCATCCGGCCTTTGCTGGGAGCGCTAAGTTTGGAGTACCGCCTTCAGGCGGAAGGCCGTAGTTAAGAAGGAACGCCGCCTGAAGGCGGTACTCCAAACAGAATGCGCTCAGTGCGGACGGGACGTCCGCGCTCCCAGGAAGAAAATTTGACTCGAATAAAGGCTCAGCCAATGGTATTGTATCCGGCCATTCGCATTGCTCAGTTCACGGAGAATCGAGTTCCTTCATGGCCGATGAAACCGAAGAGCCCAAATCGGGCCTCAGAACCGTTCTGGTCTTCTCGATGTTGTTTGCGCTGTTGGGCGCGGTCGTGGTCTTCGCTTACTTTGCGACCTTTCGACGGCCGCTGACCACGGTAATCCTGATTCGCCACGCAGAAAAGAACATCGAGCCCAACAATCCGGATCCTGATCTGAGTCCGGCGGGCCAGGCCCGCGCGCAGGAGCTGGTTCGCATCTTCGGCGACGCGGGCATCAATGCCATCTACGCGACGCAGTTCAAACGCACGCAGCAAACCGTCAAGCCGTTGGCCGACAAGTTGGGCTTGCCGGTAAACCAGGTCAATTCGAAGAACACGGCGGATTTATTAGCCCAGATTCGCGCGCAACATTCCGGACAGGTAATATTCATTTCCGGCCACAACAATACTGTGCCTGAGATTGTCGCAGCCCTCGGCGGCCCAACCTATCCAGTCATTCCTGAAACGGAGTTCGATAATCTATACATCGTTTCGGTCTATCGAACCGGGAAGGCAAAGGTGGTAAAGCTCAAGTATGGAACGGCGAGCCCGGCCGGCGGCGGCAGCGGCACCATGGTGCCTTAGATAATCAAGAGATGAATCAGAAATCGAATCACGAGGAGATGTGATGAAGAAAAGACAGCTCGGCTCAAATACAACAGGGAATCGAAAAGCAGATGCTCGAAAAGCAGATGGTCAGGGGGCCGCGAATTTAGATCGCCGCAGCTTCGTCAAGCTTCTACCGGCGGCCGGTGCCGCCGGCCTGGCAGTCTCAGGCTTGCCTCTAAGAGCAATCGCTCAGACGCCGACGCCAACCCCTTTGCCTTCTCCTCGTCCGTCGCCGACACCGCTGCGCATCACCAAAGACATGATGCACAACGCGGAGAAACTGATCGGGATCGAGCTGACGGACAAGCAGGAAGACATGGCGCTGGGCGGGGTCAATCGGGCCCTGGATAGTTACGAAGTGGTGCGCAAGATCGATGTGCCGCTCGATACTGAGCCGGCAGTCGTCTTTCATCCGGCGTTGCCCGGATTCCACGTCAAGAGAGCGAGCGCGAAAACCAAATTCAAATTTGGCAAGAACGAACCCGCACAGTTCAAATCAGTCGACGAACTCGCGTTTGCTACCGTGCCGCAACTGGCTGAGCTGATCAGAACGAAAAAAGTTTCCTCCGTCGAACTTACCAAGATGTATCTCGGCCGGTTGAAGCGTTACGGGCCAAAACTTCTCTGCATCGTTACGCTCACCGAAGAGTTGGCGCTCAAACAAGCGCAGGACGCCGACAACGATCTAAAGCGGGGCAAGTATCGCGGCCCGTTGCACGGCATTCCCTGGGGTGCGAAAGATTTGCTCGCCACAAAGGGAATCAAGACCACCTGGGGCGCCGAGCCTTATCGCGATCAAATGATCGACTATGACGCTACGGTCGTCGAGCGGTTGCGCGAGGCCGGCGCCGTGCTGGTGGCAAAACTTTCGATGGGCGCCCTGGCCCAGGGCCCGAAGTGGTTCGGCGGGGTCACACGTAATCCCTGGGTCCCTGACGAAGATCGACAGGGCTCAAGCGGCTCATCCGCGGGCCCTGCTTCGGCCACCTCTGCCGGACTGGTGGGGTTTTCAATTGGAACGGAAACGCTTGGTTCGATTGTCTCGCCGTCGTCTCGCTGTGGCGTGACCGGCTTGCGCCCAACGTATGGTCGCGTCAGTCGCTATGGCGCGATGGGTTTGAGCTGGACGATGGACAAGATTGGCGCCATCTGTCGCGGCGTGGAAGATTGCGCGGCGGCGCTGGATGCGATTTACGGGCCTGACGATCGCGACATGACTGTCGGCGATGCGCCCTTCAATTGGTCGCCTGAAGTTCCGCTCAGCAAGCTGCGGGTAGGTTATTTGAAGACTGAATTCGAGGGCACACCTTTTCCAGGCATGAACGATCAGCAGCGACAGCAGATGGAGCAACGGCGGCCGATGTACAAAGAAGCTTTGGATGCTCTGGAAAAAGCCGGCGTGAAAATGACGCCCATCGAGCTGCCTAAGTTTCCCACGCAGAACATTCGCTACATTCTTAGCGCTGAAGCGGCAACCGCATTCGACGACATAACGCGCGACGGCCGCGTCAATCAGCTTTCCGGGCAAGACAACGGGGATTGGCCGAACACGTTCCGCACTTCACGTTTCATTCCCGCGGTTGAATACCTGCGAGCGCAGCGGGCGCGCGTGCTGTTAATGCGAGAGATGGACAAGCTGATGTCGCAGTGGGACGTCTTCGTCTCGCCGGCGCCAGGCAGCGTCAGTCTGCTGATCACGAACCTAACTGGTCATCCGGCGATTTGTGTCCCTTGCGGATTCATAAACGCCTTGCCCAACCTGCCACAGTCGATCATGTTCACCGGCGGTCTCTACGACGAAGCATCGCCGCTGCGCGTGGCTTTGGCTTTTGAACAGGCGACGAAATGGCACACGATGCATCCGAAAGTTGATTGGGCTTAAGGGATCGAATGAGGATTCACGAAGTAGCGTTACCGTGATATGTTATCAAGTTGTAGTGCTTGAGATTACTTAGATGATTTCGCGTGTTTACATTGATAACTTCCGATGCTTCACCAACTTTGAGGTGCGGCCTAACCGTGTAAACTTGCTTATTGGAAACAATGGAGCGGGCAAGTCAACATTTATTGAGGCGCTGCATAACGTCGTCGAATTAGCCGTATTAGGCGAAGCGGTTGAGGAGGGATTCCCAACAAACACGCTTACGCGTTGGGACTCCAGACCTGTGCAACGAATTGAACTCGACGTCGTTGGCAACGGCGGCACCTATCAATATTTGATTGAGCTATCCCACGACGTTACCCGCCACACTGTTATGCTGCGGCGCGAAAGCGTGAAGTATGACTCACGCGTCCTGTTTCTTTACGAGGATGGCATGTTGCAGCTTCACAAGAACGAGGGCACGTTCGGCACAAAATTTCCATTTCGTGGGACTCGTTCTTTTCTTCCACAGCTCGAGGCGCGACCGGAGAATACTCTCCTCACGTGGTTTCTTGATTACCTGCGGCGCATCTGGCTTGTCAAGCTGAACCCGACCGACATCGACCCCGAGAGCGAGCTTGAATCAGAATCGCTTGACTCAGATGGCTCGAACTTCCCAGCGTGGTATCGACATCTCTCACAAGAGCGCCCGGAGGATCTCCTAAAGCTCTCCGAAAGACTGGGAGAGACCTTGCCTGGGTTTCGCACCCTAAGAAATGTGAGTACGGGGAAGGCTGGCCGGAAGCGTGAACTTGTTGCGGCTTTCAGCCAAGGCACTGCAAAGTCCAAGTATGAAATTTTCTTCGACGAGCTATCTGATGGCGAGCGCGCCACAATCGTCCTCTATTGCATCCTCATGGATTCGGAAGGAACGGCCAAGACGCTTCTCTTAGATGAGCCGGAGAACTACGTTGGGCTTCGGCTAATACAACCCTGGTTGGTCAGTCTGGCAGACGTCATGAGGGATGACGGGCAGTTATTCTTGGTTTCTCATCATCCCGAGGTGATCGACTACTTAGCGGCCGATGAGTCCTTGCTATTTGAGCGAGTAGATGGAGGGCCTGCGCGAGTGCGGTCGAATCCCTTTGATCGGGATCTCGGCCTCAAGGCGTCGGAACTTGTGGGGCGGGGGCTCTTCGATGCCGATTGAACGCAGGTAACTACCCGGAACGGTCCTAGTCGAGGACTCCAGGACGGAGAGGTTCTTCAGAGAACTGCTACTTCATCTCGGCTTCGAAAGACACAAGCTCTACTTTATTCCAGCACCAAAGGGGAAAGGCGACGCCAAGGCGTGGATTCGAGCGCAGTCACAATATCCGTCGGAAGTCAGGAAGTTAAGACAGAGAAGATTCCAACAGGTCTTCCTGATAACGGTAATGGACGGTGACAATGCTGACCCTGTCCGAAGAAAAGCCGAGTTGGATGTTTGTTTGCAAGATCAAGGTATGGGTCCGCGGCAAGCGGATGAGCGAATCGCTATTCCTGTACCGACATGGAGTATCGAGACATGGCTTCTTGCCTTGTTAGGTGAGTCCGTTGACGAAGCCACAAGCCAAAAACGGGAGTTCGAAAGGCGCTATCCGGGTAAAGAGGAACGAAGCGCGTTGCGGGATGCCGCCATTGCTTGGGATTCCCTGCGCCGCCGGGTAGCAGCGCTGCGCTGGGAGAGCGGAGCAGATCGGATTTCGTCTGTTCCGTCCCTCGCGGATAGTAAGATAGAAATGCGTCGGATCGGGGTCGCTTGATTTTCGGATAGTACGAGACGAAACGCTCTTGGTTTGTTTGCTCTTTCTTTTATTCTCCGCCGGATAATGCTCACGCCGCCCGTTCCCGAAGGCGCTTCAGCCGATCATATTCCTGACGATTGGCTTGCCACGTGTCCCAGATGTCCACGGCTTCTTGCAGCCGCAACCAGAACTCAGGAGTAGTCTTGAACACGCGGGCGAGCCGATGTGCCAAGTCGGGGCTTACGGAGCGACGCTCCTGAAGCAGGGCGTTAATTCCGCGCTGAGACACACCGAGTAGCGCAGCTAATTCGGACGGCTTTAATCCCGCGGCGGGAAGTGTCTCTTCACGCAGCAACTCTCCAGGATGCGTCGGTCTTCTTTTTGCTTTAGCCCGCATAGTTCGCTCATTTTGGTTGGCGCGTGTCTCTGACGGTTGATTCGGCGCGACGCGGAAATGACAGAGAGTCTATTCGAACTCAACGCCTTGGTAAGCGTCACTCAGGGCAAGGACGCAGCCGATGGACGGTAACTCGACCGTCGTGCCGAGGTCGCCGTAGTCGGAACGTACCCACTGGTTCGCTTGGCGCTGGAAGTGGGTGACATGGGGCGCGTCCTGAGCTAACAGTAAATACTCCATCGCCGAGGGAAGGGCTTGATAAGCGGTGCGCTTCTCATGGCGGTCGCGAGCCTCGGTCGCTGGTGAGAGCACCCCCACGATCAAGGTCGGGTTCGTCAGCACCTCGATGCCCTCGATATTCTCAATCTCCGCCTTTTCGCAGACGACGCTGGCATCGGGATAACAATAGGGCGGTAGTAGCGGCGTCTTGATCGGAAGGTCGCTGGTGAATGCCTCGCACGGGCGTCCGCTCAGTTGTTGTCTCAGTGAGAAATAGACATTGCCGCTGATTCTGGCGTGCCGCTGACTCCCGCCGCTCATGCAGACGATCTCGCCGTCCCAAAATTCATACCGGGCATCGCCCGTTAATTCGAGCGCAAAGTACTCTTGCAAAGTATAGGCGTGGCGTGGCCACTCTTGAACATTAGCTACCATTCTCTACCCACTTGCGGTCATCGTAGGATTTCGGGAAAGTATATCACGAGGGCGTCGATTCAAATCTTCACTGATATCTCAGCGCTACTGTTTCAGCGGATTCCGCATGGTGACATTCAACTCCACCGGAATGCACCGCTTGAAACTGATCCCGAACTTCTTGAACTTTCCGAAAACGTAGACTCGGCCGGTCACCGGCCAGGTGTCTTTCGAGTCGCTCCATTCTCCAAGCGCCGCCAGCATCGCGCTGGGCAGGTAAATGTAAAAGCGCAACGGCTCGCGCAAAGTCAGCGGTTGCTTGTTTGGCAGATCGAAAGTGTGATTGTATTCGTCGATATCGACTGACGTGCCGTTGACGACCATGTCTTCGAAGACGAGAAAGTCGACGTGCCCGCTTTGCTTCACGGGCGAAACCACGATGGGAACTTCAAAGGTTATTCCCAGCGGCGTGACACGCGCGAGTTGCGGTTTGCCCAACCGGATCAGCGCGTCAACGTCCGATTCAGAGTTTGATTCGCCGCTCGTTTGGCCATCAGGGTTGTTGCTATTTCCTGTCTGGTTCTTGTCTGACCCGGACTTTCCATTTTTGGTTTCCGGCTTCTTGACCTCGACGACTGTGCGCTCGACTTTGTAGCCGCGAATCTCTTTCGGATAGGTGCGGGTTTGGGCGGCGCCGCTGTTTGGAATAATGATTACCAGACAGAACAAGCCGAAGGCGGAGAATAATTTGCGCCAGGGTAACAGCCTGGTCAAAAAAAAGTGATGGCGATTTCCTTCGCTGAAGGCCATTGATACCTCTCTCATCAATGCTCGAAGGCTCAACCTGCAACCTGCGCTTTGATCAACTCTCGAAGATCGAGCACCAGCGCCACGTTGCCGTCAAACAACTCAGCCGCGCCACAAACGCCGGCCCAACGCGCAGCGTGCCGGCCGAGACTGCGCACAAGGGTTTCCTGTTGACCGCTGATGCCGTCGACGGCCACCGCATATCGGTTTTTATCGCCCTTGACGTTCGGGACGGCGCTGTTATTTGGAGCCTGCCAGATAATGACGGGCCCCGCCGTATCGAGACCGACGGTCTGGCCCAGCAAACTGCGCAGGTGAAGCAAAGGCAAAGACTCACCTTGCCAATCCACGCGGTTGCCGGTTTTGTCTATCACTGGTTGATTCGCAGCCGCGTCGCTACCACTGACGCCCGCCGATTCAATCGCGTAAAGCTGATCACCCGACTGCACGAGCAGACACCGCTCCAGAGCCAGCGTAGCCGGCATGATCATCGCAAATGTGGTTCCCGCTCCGGGTTCGGTCGCTACCCGCACTTCGCCCCCTGCGGCCTCCATCGCGCGATCAACCACGTCGAGCCCGATGCCGCGGCCCGATAGATCCGAGACAGCCTGCGCGGTCGAAAAGCCGGGGCGGAAGATCAAACGCAGGCACTGGTCCGTCGAAAGATCCGAACCATGGTTGGCGATGCCTTGTTCGGCCGCCGCTGCCGCGATTCGATCCCAATCGATGCCGCGGCCATCATCAGTAACAGTGATGTGAATGCGGCTTCCTTCATTGAAAGCCGCCAACATCACCTTGCCCGTCGCGCTTTTCCCGGAAGCCATTCGTTCTTCCGGGCCCTCAATACCGTGAGTGACGGCGTTACGCACCAGATGGAACAGCGGATCGGCGATGGTGTCGGCGAGCGATTTGTCGATGCCTACCTCGCCGCCGGCGATTTCAAACTCAACTTGTTTTCCCATCTGGCGCGCTGCTATGCGCCCGGCACGCGCCGCCGCCCGTTCGAGTATTTCGCCGGCGGGCACCAGCCGCAGCTTGATCAGCCGTTCTTCCAGTTCGATAAACCACCGGCGCAAGTGCAGCGTCACAGCATCGACTGCCTGTTTATTTCCAGTCGCGCTGAGCGACAGCAGCGCGTTGGTTGTATGACGAAACAGTTCGCCGGCACTGGAGATCAATTGGTCGATCTGCTGCATTTCAACCTGGACGGAAGGGTTCTCGGCGTCGGCCGACCTGCCGCGCAAGGGCGAAGCGCCGGGAGATATCTTCGCGCTGGCCGGGGATGATTCAGACCCTATTTCGCTGAGTTCGATGCGACCAAGCGTTTCCGCCTGCCGCAAGACGTCCGCGGAAACCAGTTCGGCAGCATAGAGCAAACGGAAGTTGATTTCGTCGGCCGTTGCCGGTTCACCGGGAACTGTGGAAATTATTTCGCCACTCTGTCCCAGAAGTTTAGTGAGTTCGCGAAACTTTTGATCGAAGGTCTCAATTGCGAAACCCGCGGACACTATGAATAGCTTTGCTCCTTCGCGGACGGCTTCATGAGTGTGTTGAAGGTCATACTCGCTCAGGGAGCGGGCGATTTCCGGAGGCAAGGCAGAGCGCAGACTGCCGAGGATAGTACCTTGCTGTTTGCTGGTCGCAGCCAGCGCATTGAGCCGTTTGATGACTTTTGCGGCCCCGGGGTCGTTTGCTTCGTCCGGCGCCGACTGCAAGGCGCGCGCTATTGCATCAGCAGCATCTTCAAACGCGTCGAGCACCGGGTCGCTAATCTCTATCCGGCCGAGGCGCACGCCATCGAGCACGCTTTCGAAGTCGTGCGCGATTTGGCTCACCGATTTCAATCCGAGCGAACCAGCCGAGCCCTTCAATGTGTGCACCCGCCGAAAGATGCGCGCGGCCAGCTCGCGACGCTTCGGTCCCTGTGAACGCGCCGCCCGCAGTTGATCGAGATCGCGATAGAGTCTTTCGACGATTTCGCGCGCGTCGGCAATGAACTGGCTCTGCTCATCGTCCATAGTGGAGTCCATTCCAGAAGCAGTTTAGCTCAAATCTGTCGTTTGCGTCGTGAGGTTTTGGGAACTCCCTCTCTCTTTGTATAGAGAGGCGGGGAGAGGGCGTCAGTATTGGAACGGCCCTACAGTCCTTATTGGTCCTCTTCCTCGTCCGTCTCTCTTTCAGGCTCAGGCGATTCCTGATCAAGATCGCGTTTGATGGCGTCGAGGATTCCATTAATGAATTGCGTCGCTTCGTAGGTCGAGAACCGGCGGGCAATTTCGAGGGCTTCGTTTATGGTAACCGTGCGCGGTGTGGCTTCGTGCAGAAATTCGTAAACTGCGAGGCGCAGGACGTTGCGATCGACCAGGGCCATCCGGGTGATTCGCCAGTGCTCAGCGCGCGAGCGGATGCGCTCGTCGACTTCTTCCAGGGTCCGAAGCGTGCCCAGGGCTAACCGGGTAGCGAACTCGCGGGCCCCGGTCTCCAACTCGCCATCAGCCAATTCAGACCAGAAGGTGCGCGCGAGTTCATCCCCGCGCGTTCCGGCAACATCAGCCGCAAAGAGCATTTGCAAGGCGCATTCGCGCGCCTTACGACGCGAACCCATAATTCAGTGATGAGTGATGAGTGATGAGTGACGAGCGCAAGCACTTTGCCCTTCACCCTTATGAGCCATAAGTGACGATGAAAGATTCTCTGTCAACTCGTCACTCATAACTCAACACTCATTACTTCTTGAAAGCTTCCTGATAAAGATTGACTAACTCAACCGCCGCCGTTGCGGCTTCGAAACCTTTATTGCCCAGTTTGACTCCGGCGCGATCGATCGCCTGGTCCACATTTTCCGCTGTAATGACGCCAAACAGCAATGGCACGCCGGTTTTCATCCCCGCCTCGCTGATGCCGCGCGCGACCTCGGTGGCAATGTATTCAAAGTGCGGAGTCTGACCGCGAATGATTACCCCGAGACAAATCACGGCATCGAACTTTCCCGTCTCTGCGGCTTTCAAAGCACACAGCGGAATCTCAAACGCACCCGGCACGCGAAACACTTCGATCGATTTTGCATCCGCCGATAGTTCTGCGAGCGCGTCGAGAGCACCTTCGATCAGCCGGGACACGAGGGAATCGTTCCAGCGGCTGGCTACAATCGCAAAGCGAAAGTCTTTGGCGTTAAGTGTTCCCTGATGTGTTTCCGGCTGCAAGACTACCAATTGCAAGTTTGAGAGTGACCGCTAAAGCAATTTGAGTATAGTGGCGGGTCGAAACGGTGACAAGGCCACCTATGAGGTCGAGATCGCATGAGCACCTCGCTTCAGCGAGGTTAACGGGTTTCACCCCGTGAGGGGTGACATGTTTATAGATCGAGCAGTTAGACCCTTCCGGCTCCGTTCGGGGGAGCGGAATTCAAACAGAGCTTAACCACTCCCGCAACCATTCCGCTCCTCCGAACGGAGTTGGTCCTGGGTTTAGGCTCCGGTCTATACACATCTCACTCCTAACGGAGTGAACACGCGGTCGAACTAAGATTCACAAAGAAAAACTGAAACCCGTACGACTCCCGGCAGTGTATGATATACGCCAGCTCGACTTGAACAGATCGACAAGGAGTCATTGAGAGTGAGAACCCAATCTCGTTTGCGGACGAATCATTCTAGAGTTTGTTTGTCTTTGCTTTTGGTTTCATCTGTGGTGATTGTCTCGGCGGCGGCGGGGGCAGGGAAGTCTGCCGGGCTGGCCGCGGCACAAAGACGAAAGGGCGTTGTCGTCTTTGCCGTTTCGGCGGAGTCGGGCGAAGGGACCATGGACGCGGTGGTGATTGTTGACGGCAAGCAACTGCGGGCGCCGTTCAGTGACGAAGCCAAAGCTGGGCAGAAAAAGTTTGCGCAAGAATACTTCGCCGCCGGCCGGACTTATCGTTTGATCTTTGGCGGCGGCGAATCCGGATCAGTCGCGGTGAAAAAGTGGAGCGAAGGATGCAACACCGTACACGCGGAAGTAACGCCCTCCACTCCAGCGCATCTGGGTGGACAGGTGAAAGCTCTGGCGACCAGCTCGGCTTTGCTGGGCAAACGCGCGAGCGCGCGCCGGGCGCCGACGGATGCGGAACGCGCCGCGGTAATGACTCTGGTGAAGAGCATCTATTCACAACAACGCACACCCGCCGGCCTGATTTCTTCGATCAAGGTTACGAATCTAACCGCTACCGATCTCGACGGCGACGGCACGTACGAGTTTATCGGAAGCTTCACGTCCGCCGCCAAAAACAAGTTCGAGCGTGATCTGTTCTTAATCGCCAAGCCGAATGGCGCCGGGATGCACCCAGACTTCGCCAAGTTCCAGGCTTATCAACCGCCACCGGAAGAATTCCTTTCCAGCATCGACTTTGTCGACCAGCTCGATCTTGATGGCGACGGCAGGGGAGAGGTCTTTGCGGTGCAGGGTGGATTCGACGCCTACGCTTATGTAATCTTCAAAAAGGTTGGCGGCCGCTGGCGCCAGGTTTACGACACGATCGGCGACGCGTGCTGAACAGTGGGCAGTGAGCAGTTCGGGGCAGTCCCAGTTGGGCCTGCCCCGTCTAGCCTCGCTCACGCTTCAGCCATCGCCTGACTCTGCGCTGGTGGGTTCCTGGGTTTCTTCCTCAAAATCAACGCCGAGATCAGCGTGATGATCAAGCCGATCGGAAACGGCTCGGTGAAGGTGAGGGCCGCATTGATGAGGGGGTTGTCTAAATACTTCAACTGATTGAGCTGGGTTTGGATCGCTTCCGGGCTGGCGCCTGAGTTCTTTATGTGCGCGACGCACATGGTCATGAACCTCTCACCAAAGCTGGGCACGCCGAAATACATGATCTCCCACGTGACTACGTACAAAACGGATGAGATGAGGGTGATTAGAATGCCGACGGCAAAGGCGCGCCCGAACGTGATTGTCCCGCCGCCAACGTTCTCGCGATAGGAACGAATGCCGAAAAAAACGAGCATGAATGACAGCACGATCGTCGTATAGCCGATGACCATGCTGTGCGCTTGAAGCCAGGCCGAATCCGTGAAAGGGAGGGTGGCGAACATCATCACCGTCATCATGCCGCCGGAAATGAGCCCGAAAGTCAGAACTGTCTTTTTCATCGTTTGCTTCTCCGTGCGCCGGGATAAACCGGCAGGTTGTGTTGAATGAAAGTTTCAAACGTTAAAGGTCTAGCCAACCGTAACGACCCCGAGTCATGCGGCGGCGCTCGTAAGGGCGCAGTCGAAGCGTTGACAGGGGAAAGTGCAG
>JBGQGG010000014.1:0-126971 GCA_041497335.1 Pyrinomonadaceae bacterium
CACTATCCGCGAACGGAAAACAACTTTCTGCGGACTGTTACGAGCGGCAATCCAAGTTTGCAAAGTTTCTCGTTGCTCTTCAGTAATCGCCAGCGCCTCACAGCTATCCCACATAGTGATTCGCAGCATACAGCCAGCGAATCCTATTGTAAAGATATTTATGAGACACTACACTAGCATTCGGTACACCGCCCCGGAGTACTGGGTGATCATGCGTGGCGAGGGCCTACAGAATCCGGATGGTCCTGGGTACGCCCAATATGCTGCTCACGCTAAATTGCTGTACCAGCGAAGCGAGTTTTCAGGGAAGGAATTTAGCTATGGGGACTTGTACATTGACCGATTAAGGAATCGACTTGATGGGAAGGGGAGCGCAGAAACACTGCTGCGCGCGGGAATCAATCACCACATCACTCTGGTTGTGAATCAGATCGCCAATCTATTCGGAACTTCAACTGGCGGCGGGCTCTCTCGCGGATCACATCCAAATCTGCGACCCGAGCGAGGTGCGAGTAAATTAAGGCCCGCGGCTTATGCTGCAGACTCTTCGCTTGACCAAGTTCGTAGAGCAAACTGAGTGCTTCGTCGCGCCATAGAAGTCTACAAACAGCTACGGCGTCTTGGGCTGGGTTTTTCGTTGCCCTTCTGACATCGACAAAGTCGAAGCCTCCTCGAGCGCCCACCACCGCAACCTTTATCCCCCACCACTGCGGCACCATTCTTTCTGCCTCGTTAGCGTGCCTGGAGCCGACTACTAACGTAACCTTGTCGAGAACGGAACTGTAGATTTGAACCTGATGAGGCAGTCGCTTGAGCGTGTCCTTGTCACTCTTCAACTCGAATCCGTGGACGATTCCATTTACCACCGCAATGTCGATCCTGGCTGCTCCATGCCGAAGACCAAGCTCATCCAAGATGCGCGTGTTGGGGTCGTTCGTGTAACGACTAAGAACTTTCCGCTTCAATGCCGAGCGAAGCTGGGGATCATTCATATGGGAAGTCCTCTTGGGGCTAGATGCGTATTCAGCGAACCTAAAAACGAAGAAGGCGATTGTACTCTATGTGTAAATCCCAGATCTCTTACTTTGGCTGAATCCGCAGCGTGTAGCTACAGACCACGATCTTTTCGTCCGGCTGGACGATGGTGCGTTGGTCGCGCTGGATCTCTCGGCCGGAAACCAATGTGGGGTTCCTGCCTTTGGACGTCAGCCAGTAACGACCCTGATCGTCAAAGGTCAGGGTCGCGTGCACGCGGCTGATTTCCGGATCACCTTTCAGCGGCAGATCCACTGCGACTGATCTCGAGCCACGGCCGATTGTGATCTCAGCTTTGGTAATCGGGACGACTGACTGTCGCACTCCCTCGCGCCACAGTTCGATGGCATAAAGCTCGACTACGCGCGGACGGACGACCGTGATATCGCCGCCCTCTGTGTCCGCGGGCGTGGCAGTATCGGCTTCGCCTTCCGTTGGCCCGGTCCCGGCGGGCGTCGCGCCGGGCGACGGTGGCGTTGGGGTAGCAGGGCGAACAGTGACCATGGTGTGGCCCGCTTCGGTTTCGTCCCAGACCGGTTGGACACGAAACTCGCCCTTGTTCAGCGTCCCGTCGACGCGCAGCTCGATGGCGAACGACTTCGTTTGCAACTGTACAGAGCCTGCAATTTCGCGCGCGCGTTCGGACAACACATGAAAGAGACCCTGTTCCAATCCGCGCCGCTTGTCGCCCTGCCATTCCTTGTCGTCATCGTTGCTGAGATAGACGATGAATTCGCGAGGAATGTAGGTGAGACCGCCCGGCGGCGTGAACATCTCTCGTTGCATGCAGGCTTCAACTTCGCGCGCGATCTTTACCAGAAACTCTTCCCAGACGCGCCGCGGCCGCGCATGCTCATCTGCCTCTTCCAGAACATCGTCGGTCGTCTCACCGTCGATCCAGCGTCGAATGGATTCAATTAGTCCCATATGGAATCGTCAGTAGTCAGTTGTTAGTGGTCGGTTGTTTGAAGTTGTCTTCCTGGTTGAAGTACGAACAAAATACAACTAACTACTGACAACTGACCAATTCTCAATCAAATTTCAAAAAATCCCGATTAAGCCAACCGCGGTCTGCTGAGCCGGGATCGTCCTTGGGCCGCGAGTGTTGGACGATCTGAACTTCGCACCAGTTATTATTGCTGCTAACACTCAGCACCTGCACTCGCGAGCCTGATTCCGCCAGTCCCACCTTATCGCTCTTCGAGTTGGGCCCGGCACGCAAGTTTACATTGGTTGTCGTAAAGGCATAACGCCCGACGTCGGTGCTCGTCGTAGTCTGGTCTGTCGCGTGCCGGTTGATCCATGATCGAACATAAGCCCCGGTGGCCACGAGCAACCCCGCGAAACATAACACGAGAACCAGTCCCACGACGAAGTCGCGGCTGCGTTTTCGTGGCTTCAAAGCGATCTTGCCCTGGCCCGCGCGGACCGCAGCCTGGCCATTGCGGGCAACCGGAACTGTTACCCGGCCCGTTTGTTGCGGGGCCGCGAAACCCTGTGTCGGCATGATTGGTGAATAGCCTGAGATGGGGACGACGATCTTCGGTCGCGCAAATCCGTTACCACCAACTTCCTGATATTTCAGTTCGCCCGAGGTTTCGAAACGGGGCTTTGGCGGCGCCGCCGTGATCACCTCCGCTTCAACATTAAGATCGGCGCTGATGCTGCGGCGGGCTTGAGCCAGGCCTAGCGGCTGCGTGACTGGAAGTGAAGTGTCGTTGATCTCATCCCAAAAATCCTGGACCCTTTGGTAGCGATCGGAGGGCCGCGTCTGCGTCGCGCGTTCCAGCACTCTCAGCAGCGATGCGGCCCACGGCTCTCCCGATATTGAAGGCGGCAATTCTGTTATGGGGTGATGGGCGAAGGCGCGGGGCGGAGCACCGCAGATCATCGTGTATGCCGTCTTAGCCAGCGAATAGACGTCCGCCGCCGGCGTCAGTTGAGTTTCCGCACTTTGAAGTGAGCTGGTATCAAGCGCTGCCGTTTGCACCAGCGGGTTGTGTTCCGGAGCAGCATAGATATTTGTGCCGACACGTGTAATCGCGCCTTCGGCGGCTTCCAGCTTGGCCACGCCAAAATCGGCAATCTTCAGGGTTTCGTGATCCGAGGTGAGTAGCAGATTCTGCGGTTTGATATCACGATGAATTACGCCGCACTCGTGGGCATGGGCCAGCCCGGCACAAATCTGCTGCAAATAGAAAAGAGCACGATCAAGTTTCAGTGGTTCTTTGCGGCACAATATGGCGAGATCGCCACCGCCCAGATATTCGAGCACGATGTAATGGAAGGCCGTGCCCGTCAGGTCAATCGCGGTCCCATGCCCCAGCCGGCTGATGATGTTTGGATGGCGCACGCGATCGAGGGCAATCGCTTCGTTCTGGAAATTCTGAATGAGGGTGCGTTCGAGTTCGGGATCCTGGTAACCCTGAAGTAAGACGTTCAGGGCTTTGATTACCACTTTACGGAAGCGCTCATCGGTGGCGGCGCGATCGCGCGCCATGTAAATCTCAGCATAGCTGCCGCGTCCGAGGCAGTCTTCTATATCGTAGCGGCCGTCGAGTCTGCACTGTAAGAGCTTTAGTTCAGTCATCAATGTCCGACAAACTTCAGTCTTGTCGTCCGGTCGTTTAGAAGCGGGCTACCGCCCGCTTGGTCGGGCGTTAGCCCGACTCTAAACAAATGCGCAATGGTCAGCGACAAACTAGAGGCTCTCGGACCTTGACCGCAGTCATCGGGTCGTTCCTTCAGTCTTCACATTCAGCAGTTCATCGAGAATGCGCGCTGCCCGCTGTTCGGCCATCAATGCTTCCTGCGATTTTCCTGCCTGAGACTGTTTCTTTACCTTCAGAGCGGCCGCTGCCTCCGCCAGTCTTACTTCCGCGCCCAGCGGCAGGTTCGCTTTTGATTCAGTACGAAGATTGTTGAGGGCCAGTTCGAAAGCCTGCATCGCCTCGCGGTGGTTGCCGGTAAGCATCAATGATCGGCCGTAGAGGTAAAGGAACTCCGGGTCCTTTGAATCCGTCGCTTTTTTGCCCTCCTTCGCACTATCGGCCAGCCACTTCTGTGGATTGCTGTCCACGGCTGCACGCTTTTGTTCGAAGGCGGCCGCGCCATCTGAAGGTTGAGAGGCCGGGCTTGGTTGAGGCGAGGCAGTCGGCGCAGGCAAAAGCGAAGGGAAG
This sequence comes from Pyrinomonadaceae bacterium, assembly GCA_041497335.1. Taxonomy (GTDB): domain Bacteria; phylum Acidobacteriota; class Blastocatellia; order Pyrinomonadales; family Pyrinomonadaceae; genus UBA11740. The sequence goes on from JBGQGG010000014.1 coordinate 4,215, forward strand.
AGCCGTCCCTGTTGATATCTCATGCCCGCATAAAAAGCGCCACCGGCAATACCCACGAACAGCAAGAAGACAAAGAAACGTAGCACGGCGCCTCCACCGCGGGCACCTCCGGATTCACTCTGCGCGTGCGCCCTGGCGGCCGGCTGAACCGCTTGCGCCGTAGAGGGGTCGGAAAACTCAACGCGTGACGGAGGCGGCAACGGGATTTCGACGGTTGCCGGGCTGGATGCCGCTGCTGACTCGTATCGTTCGTTCGAAACGGTGCGCTCGTCATCAATCGCCAGGGTGTCATTCTGCGGCGGTGTACCCACCTGCACGATGACCGCTGTCAGGTTGTCTTCCGCCCCGCGCTGATAACAGCGCTCTTTCATCTCTGTGCAAATCGCTTCAACGCTTCGCTCGCTTTGCAACAGCTCGCGCAGTTCGTTATCCGGAATATGACGAGTAATGCCATCAGTGCAAAGAAGAAAAGCATTGCCTTCGCCGATTTCGATCGTCTTCATATCTACTTCGACGAACTCTTCGGCGCCGAGCGCGCGGCTGATCACGTTCTTGCTGGGATGATTTGCCGCCTGCTCAGGTGTCATGCGGCCGGCGCGGACTTCTTCTTCGACAATTGAATGATCTGCAGTTTCGCGAAACAGTTGGCCTTCGGGGCTGAGGCGGTAAAGGCGCGAGTCACCGACGTGACCGATGGTTGCTCTCGGGCCGTCGAGGTGCAGCGCGACCACGGTAGTCGCCATCATCGAAAAGCGCGCATGATCAGCAGCCATTTGATGGATCGAGTTGTTGGCGCGCTGGATGGCCAACTCCATCAAGTCTTCAACGTCTTCTCCGTCGCTAAGCTCATGCCGGAAAGCCTCGTTCAAAATCTCGACTGCCGTCTGCGACGCGACTTCGCCTGCATCGGCGCCGCCGACGCCATCGCAGACCACAAAAATGCCGCGTTCGGGAGCGGCGAGAAACGAATCCTCGTTCATGGGCCGCTTTTCGCTCAGGCCGCGATCGGTGATCGAAGCGACTTGAATCTTGTTTGCGGGTGTCGGTGTGCTCATTGAACCGCCTCCAGAGCGATAGAGCTCTCAGGCTCTCGCTTTGCCCGAGCGACGGCCTTCGCGTCCTGCGCGTTGCGGTGCGAAAAGGCCATCAACATTCCCAGCATGGCAAAGCTTGTGATCAAGCTAAACCCGCCGTGGCTGACGAACGGCAAAGTGATCCCGGTCATAGGCAGCGCGCGTGTGATTCCACCAATATTTACCAGCGCCTGGATACCAATAAACGCCGTCAGACCTGCGGCGCAAAGCTTGGTAAACATATCACGCGCTTCGATTGAAGTGCGAATTCCGGCGATCACAAAAATCAGGATGGCCAGCACGACCAGCGCGCCGCCCGCGAGTCCCATTTCCTCCGCGATTGCCGCATATACATAGTCCGAGTCGGCGATCGGAATGACCTCCGGGAAACCCAGGCCCAATCCGCGGCCGGTGGTCTTGCCAGAGGCGATTCCGAAGATCGCCTGCGCCGGTTGAAAGGCCAGCTTGTCGAACCAGATGTCCGTGTTGACACTCCTCTTCATCGTCTCGCTCTGCTCAGCGAGCTCCTTCATGCGTGGATCTTTGGACAGCGCTTCTTCATAGTCCTTCTTCCACCAGGACTCTTCTGGTGACGGCGGGTCGAACCCGTCCAGCCACAAATGAAATCTCTGTTGAATACGAGCGGGCAGAGCGCGCTGAATAGGCCGGGCTAAGGTAGGAAGCAGCGGGAACTTCTCCTGGATATCGCGCGGCAGCGCTCCCACAACCAGAATCGAAATCACGAGCATTACTGAGCCCACGAACACCAGCAACTGGGGCCAGCGCCGCACGGCCACGAGATAGAGCGTGGCATAGGCGCCGCTAAAAATCAGCATCTGGCCGAAATCCTTGAGGGCAAAGAAGGGAATGAACGGAATGATCGCCATCACGATCAAGGGCACGATGTCGCGCGCTCGCGGAATACCCCAGTAGGTACGCGCCAGATCTTTGTAACGCGCAGTCAGAATTCCCGCGAAGCCCAGCAGGAAAGGGACCTTCGCCGGTTCCCAGGGCGTCGTGTTGCCTGCGGCCTTGCCGGCACTGGAACTGACGATCGCGACGGCCAGCGGTATCAGCGTTAGCAGCACGATGATGAAGCTATTGCGTTGGATCCATAACAAGAACCGATCGCTCGCGCAGAAAGAGAACGCGAGGGCAAAAGCGAAGAGCGAAAAAACCGGAATCCATGTATAGCTCGAGGTAAGCGCATTGGAAATTGTATAGCTGGATTCCTTTGCCGGAGCTTCGACTTCTTTCGGAGGCGGCGTCGCCGGCAGGCCCATCATCTGCCGTTTTGTGGCGTCGTAATTCTGGTTGATATAGCGCATCCGCAAGAAGTCGGTCTTTTCCTGGCGGGCGGCGGCTTTGTTTCTCGCGTTGTATTCAGGATCACTGTAGAGGCGGTACTGCGCCAGCATGCCAATAGAAAAAAGCAGAATTGCAGTAGTATAGAGTGTCCAGTTGCCTTTGAATTTCTTTGCCCGCGTTAGCCAAAACGCCATCACGACGATTGGTAAATAAATCAAGAGGTCACGGCCCCCGCCTATCCATGAAGTTTCATAGCCGCGAATTAGAGCGGCTCGATGAATGGCCATGTAGCCGACGACTTCGATCGCGACCAGCGCGAGCAGCAGGAACAAATGTGATGATAGACGACTTCTCATTGTTTGTTTTTAGTTTAGACCGGGCACTTGTGTCCGGCGCGCACAAGTGCGCGCTCTAAACTAATCATCGTTTTCGCTTAGTTAGTTGCTGGCCCTGTTGATCTCCAGCAGGACCAAAATATCCGAGCGCTTTAGCTTTCAGGATGAGCTGCGCCGCAACTGGCCCGGCATTCTTGCCGCCGTAAAAGCTTATGCCGGGTCCCGGGCCTTCAAGCAGCACCGCCATGGCCATGACGGGCTTTTCCAAAGGCGCAAAACTCAGGTACCAGGCGTCGCTCCGGAGCTTATCTTCCATGACGATCTCTTCGTGCTGTCCGATGATCTTGCCTTTCGGGTCGCGCTCGATAACCAGACGTTTTTTTGGCTCGCCGGTTTTGGGGTCTATGACCGGCACGGCTTTCTGCGCGGTTCCGGTCTTGCCGCCGCTGCGGATACCTGCGGCTTTCACCGCCGACATGGCGCCGGTTGCCGTGCCGCCTTCCGTTACCATGTTCATGATGCGGCGTACTTCGCTCGCTTGCTCACGCGTCAGCACCTGGCTGAACACCTCGGGCGAGCGATCTAATTCAATTTTTGGCTTCATCAACTTGCCTTCGAGGTTTGCCGCCGCGGAGATGATCATCGCCATCTGGAAAGGCGTCATTTGCGAAGCGTAACCCTGGCCATATCCTTCGTACATTAGTTCGCAACGCGTCGAATGCGGACCGGCCTTCAGCCAGGACTCGGTGGGCGCAATTCCACTCTTGATGGCGTTGCTACTGGCATTCCAGATTTCCGGTTCGCGCCTGCCCTGGCCTTCGCCACTGAGGCTGTCATAGGCGCCCAGGCCCAAGAGCCTGGCGGTATCGCGAATCCTTACTCCGCCCAATTGCGTTCCCAGATAGGAAAAATAAATGTTGCTGGAGTGCTGATAAGCGGCATCAATCCCGATGTTCCCGCAGGCCTCGCAACCGCCGTTGTCATCAGTAATCGTTCGGCCACAGCCTGCCGGCGAAAAACCGCCGCTGGTAGTAAACCGAGTGCCCTCCATTCCGTTGCGAAAGGCGGTGTACATCATCACTGTCTTGAAGGTCGAGCCGGGCACGTAGTATTCGTTCGTTGCCCGATTCAAGAGCGGCTTTTCTTTCCGATCGTTATCTAACCGAATCCAGGTGGCCTCGTCCTGCACCTGCTTCAGGCTGTAGGACGGATTGCTGTACATGGCCAGCACGTCGCCGGTTTGCGGATTGAAGATCACGACGGCGCCATGGTTCCCCTTGAGTTGATCGACGACGGTTTGTTGTAGATCACGATCTATGGTCAACGTGTAGTCTTTGTTTAGCTTCTGTTCGACGGTCTGTCCCTTAACGATTTGCCAGACCTCGGGCACGGCGCCGCTTTCGGTTCCGAACATCGCGCGTTCCAATCCGGGATCGCCGCGGTCCGATCCAAAGATGTGCGCCAGTGCCGAGTCCATGGGATATTCGCGCACGATGTCGCCGTCGGACTCTTTTTTGTAATAGGCGAGCGGCCGGCCCTTACGGTCGTAGATCCATCCGCGCAGGGTCGACTCAGAAAGCCGTCGATTGCGCAGGTCCTTGTAACTCAACTCCTGAAACTTTTGGTTGCGGTCGGCGGCAAAGCGCGCCCAGTAAACGTGAAAGCCAAAGACGCTCAGAGCCGCCAGGATGAAAATCCAACGCCAGGCACGCAGTCCGCGATTGGTCGTCGTGGCACCGAGTCGCTTGCGTATCTCTTTTGATAGATTTGCCGGCGCTGTCAAAGCGGTGGGTGATCGGCCGAGCCAGTTACGAAGCAGCGACAGAAGAAGCAACAGAGCGATCAGCGCCAGACCGGAAACATAGATTAGGGTGAGCCACGCGGGCCCTTTCTCCGGCGCGCTCGCTGGTGAAGGTGTGGCGGTTTGAAAGAGAAACAGTGCGAGCGCCATTTTACGAGTTTGTCTTGCGGAACCGAACCTCGACTTCGCCGAACGCCACGACGTCGCCGTCTGCGATGGGGCGCGCTTCGCCATAAGGAATACGCACGCCGTTGATGTGGGTGCCGTTGGTCGATCCGGTATCGGCGACGAGCAGCGTGCCGAGGTTGTCCATTTTCAGAGCTGCATGAACTTTCGAGACGCTCGTATGATTCAGATAGAGATCGTTATCGGTCCCCCGGCCAACATTAAACCGTCGACCACCGGCCGCAAAGGACAACTCGATCTCGCGCGAACCTTCGGGGAGCGTAACTCGCGCCATAATGGGAACCTCGGACTCTTGTCGTTGGGCCTTCGGAGCCTTTCCTAACTGTCGTTCCAGATCCTGCTGCTGTAGTTCTGCTTCGAATTCACCAAACGTAGGATCAACGGAAATGCCAGTGGTAAAGATATCCACGTCGGTTTCGATCTTCACCTGAGCCAGCGTGCGATAACGGCTGTCATTGATATGATCGATGGCCGCGGCGAGGATTTCGGTTTCCAGGCGGCGCATAACTTCCGGAGGCGTCTCAGAGTGCGTGCCCCATTCGACTTTTAGTTTCAAATGATGTGGCGCAATTCGGCCTCGACCCTTTTGATCCCGGGCGCGCTCATCAATCATTCGGTTCATTCTCTGAATAACCTGGTCCGTGGTAAGGCCGGTCCTGGGATCGACCGTGCGGCCCAACTTGCGATCGACGACGTCGCCCACGCCTTCCAGCACGCGGCGCATTATCCGCTCAGGCAGGATCGTGTCGCGTCTTCGTTTAGGGGGATCTTGTTCGTCAGCCATGAATCAGAGTACGAGTTCGGTTTCGATCGAGTTCAAGTCCGCTCTTCGAACTTCAGACTTTGATACGCAAACTATGACGATATTCTAGCTGAAAGCAAGTCATAATCGTAAGAGAAGTCTGGGGGTCACTGGGTTCGGAACCATGAAGGTCGAATTCCCGAGCGTCATTTTCGCAGGATTCCTGACGCGCCAAACGGTCGCCGCGAAAGCTGACGACGGGATTCTCTTGATAAAATCTGTTACTTGAACCGATAAGTGTGAAGGTTCATAATCCGGGTCGATGAGCGAAGACCGCACGCGAGATCTTTCAGATAACCGCTCATTTGAAGAGCGCGTGTTCGCGCGGTTTGACGCGATGGCAGCGCGATTCAGCTCGATCGATGCGCGATTTGACGCGATGGAGGGACGCATCAATGCGATGGAATCGCGCTTTGAAGCTCGCTTCGACGCGGTAGATGCGCGGTTGGACGGTCTTGATATCCGTGTACAGGCTTTGGAATCCAGGGCCCTCGAAACGAAACCGATCTGGGAGCGGGCCCTGGCGGAAATTCTTCTGGTAAAGCAAGGCGTTGAAGACCTCAACCGAAAGATCGACCTTCTAAACCAGGATGTATTACAAGTTCGCGCCGATCAGCGTCGTGTAGAGAAGAGAATGGACGCGCTCGAATCCCGTCCTCAATAGCCATCTGCTACGCGCCGTCCGCCCTCTGACGGGTTGCCTCATAGAGGATTATTCCCGTTGCTACCGCTACATTCAGGCTTTCAACCGAGCCCTGCATCGGAATTCTCACCGCTTCGTCTGCCGCCGCGATCTCATCAGGTAAGAGCCCGGTCGATTCGGTGCCGACGATTAAAGCGCACGGACCAGACCAATCGATTTCCGTGTAGGTCTTCGAGCCCTCGGCATCTGCGCAGGCAGTGCGCACACCTCGTTCGACACACCACGCGATTACTTCCGCGAAACTCGCGCCCATCCAAATTGGCAGACGGAAGGCCGATCCCATCGCTCCGCGCAGGGCTTTTGGTGAGAACGGATCGGAAGTGTTCGCGGTCGTAATCGCGCCCGTCATACCCGCAGCTTCCGCCGTCCGCAGGATCGCCCCGACGTTCACCGGATTGTTAATCCCGTGCAGGATAACCAGCAAAGGCGACGCTGGTTGTTTTTCCTCAAAGCTGGCTTCATCGTTCGCGGGGCGCGAGGCGAGTACAACAATCCCCTGCGGAGTTTTCGTGTAAGAGATCGACTCCAGCAATTTCTCGCTGACGGATGCGGCTTTCAGGCAAGCCTTTGCTAGTTGTTCAATCAGCCGCGCCGCCCTTTCTTTACGCGCGATCTCCTCAGAGTAGATGACTGCTTCTATCTTCAGTCCTGAAGTCAGGGCCTCTTCGCAAAGACGCAGGCCCTCGACGAAGATCGAATCGTCAACTTTGCCGTCCCGCACGGCGCGGGCGTGACGGAGCTGGAAATTGTCACGGCTGCTGATCATGGGTATCGGGTGCCGGGTGTCAGGTACCGGATGCCTTTGTCTGGCACCCGGAACCCGAAACCTGTCACCTAGCTTTTGATTTCGACCTCCGCCCAAATCGGCCAATGGTCGGAAACATTCAGGGGCCTTACCACACCCCACCGCTTAACGCTCAAGCCGTTTACAAAAATCCAGTCGGCATGAAAGCGAAGGCCGGCGCCCCTCCACGTTGGCGTACCGGTCGGAAACGGCGTCGAGTAGCCCCGCGACTCCATCAATCTTCTGATCTCTACCGCCTTCTGTTTTGAAAGCGTATTAAAGTCTCCCAGGATCAAGCTCGGACCCTCGCATTGCCCGGCACTTTCGAGGACCACCTCAAGCTGCTGATGTTGATTATCGAGAGGGCCGTGCGGATCGACATGGACGTTAAATAGGCGGACCCGCCGCCCGGCCAATTCAACCGTGGCGCCCATCGCCAGACGTGGTCGCCAGGCGCATTTGTGCCAGGGCAAGTCGATCCTGGTGATTTCATCAAGTGGGACGCGGCTAAGCAAAGCAACACCAGTATCACCAGCGTCATGTAAAGCGATCTGCTCTTCAAAGTTCAACCACCACTCGCGTTGCTCGGGTGCCACGCCGCGCGGAATTCCCGCGCCAACGTGAACAAACTGCACGCCCATCTCTTCGGCAAGTTTCGCCGCCACATGCTGACCGCCGGCGCGCCCTGTCTCTTTGTCAGCCTCCTGCAGTGCTAGAATGTCCGGGCGCGGCACCAGCGCGTTATCCAAAAATGCCCGGGCCGCGGTCTTGATATTTCGTTTGACGGCGTCGGCGCGAGGACGCGGCAAATTGATTCCAGCTTTGCGGAGCAAGCCTGACGAGATCAGATAACGCCCGACTGCATAGCGTATGTTGTATGAAGCCAGAAGCAGGCTCGACCGATCTTTCCCGTCGTCCGGTGATACGGATTCTCTATTTCCGATCTCGATGCCCTTATTCGGCTGGGTTGAGACATCCGGGAACCGGGCGGCGCTGCTAACCTTGGTCACGTGGGAATGATTACGCGAAACCGACTCTATTTGCAAAAACTCGATTCGCAACCAGCCGCGCCGGGAAGAGATTGACCGACATAATGAGCAGAACCGTACTAGCCATCGTCGATGATTTGTTCTTTGCCTCAAAGATTCGTGGAACCGCCGAAGAGATTGGCGTCAATGTAAGATTTGCGCGTAACGCCGACGCAATGCTTAATGCAGCGCGCCGTGACCAGCCGGACCTGATCATCTTCGATCTCAATTCAGAACGGAGCGATCCGGCGGATATGGCCAGGCAGTTGAAAGCAGACGAACAATTACGCTCAATTCCATTGCTGGGATTCTTTTCTCATGTGCAGACCGAACTCCAGCGCCAGGCTGAAGAGGCAGGCATCGATCAGGTGATTCCGCGTTCGATCTTCGCGAAATATCTCAACGAGATTCTTTCAGGAACAAAGTGACTGGTCAGCCGACGGGTTGGGGAGCGACGACGTCGTGAATTGGTCGCACTTCCTGGATGAGCTGATCGTACTGTTCGAGGGTCAGTGCCTGCGCACCGTCGGACAGAGCTTTCTCGGGTTGGTCGTGGACTTCGACCATCAATCCATCCGCGCCGACGGCGACGCCCGCGCAAGCGAGTGGGATAACCATGTAGTTCTTGCCCGTGCCATGCGAGGGATCGACTATGACCGGCAGATGCGAGATACGACGAACCGCGGGAATCGACGCCAGGTCGAGCGTGTTGCGGGTGTGCTGCGCAAAGGTGCGCACGCCGCGCTCGCAAAGCACAACCTGATAGTTGCCCTCGGACATGATGTATTCGGCCGCGAGCAGCCACTCGTCGAGGGTGGCTGAGAGGCCGCGTTTGAGCAATACCGGCAGGTGCGATTTGCCAACCCGCCGCAGCAGAGAAAAGTTCTGCATGTTACGAGCGCCAATCTGAATCATGTCCCCATAATGCTCGACCAGATCCACGCCGCTTTCATCCAATGCTTCGGTCACAATTTTCAAACCGTAAGCTTCGCGCACTTCGGCCAGAATCCTGAGCCCTTCTTCACCCAACCCCTGGAAAGCGTAGGGAGAAGTTCGCGGCTTAAACGCGCCGCCGCGGAAGAACCTTGCGCCGCTGCGTCGCACGGCTTCGGCCACGGCAAATGCCTGTGCGTGGCTTTCAATTGCGCACGGTCCGGCGATGATCGCCAGTTCGTCTCCGCCAATTGTGGCGTCACCAACCCGAACGATAGTTTTCTCAGGGCGCAGGTCAAGACTGATAAGTTTGTACGGTTTGCTAACCCTAATGGCGTCCGCGACGCCCGGCAGGTTCTCGAAGCGCGTCGGATCAACCGCACCTTGATTACCAGTGATGCCGATGGCTGTGCGGGTAGCACCCGGCATCGCGTGTGGCTTGAATCCCAGTTCGGTGATGACGTCACAGACATGCGCAATCTGCGCATCGGTGGCGTCGGCTTTCATGACAATTAACATGGTGACCTAATAGTAAATGGTAAATGGGGAATGGTAAATGGAAGAGGCCAAGTTTGGAGTACCGCCTTCAGGCGGCTTCCCCAAACTGAGACCCGACTAAAGTCGGAACTCCAAACGCTACATCCGCTCGGGCACCGTTATTCCCAGCCGTGCCAGGGCAGCAGTCAATTGTTGCCGCGTGTAATCCGCAACGGCTATTAGCACCGCGCGTTTCACTTCATCTTCTTCGGCAATGATTCGATGGCGGTGATAGAAGAGGTTGAAGGCGCGCGCCAGATTGAAAGTGTACTTCGCCAGGAAAGCCGGCTCGGCGCTGGCCGCTGCCTGGGCATTCGCTTCTTCCAGACGGCCCGCTAACATCAGCATCGACCAAATCTCATTGCCGGCCTCGCCGTCGAGGACCTCCGTAACCTTCTGCTTGTCGTCTGTAATTGCCTTGATAGCATCGACCCGGTCGCTACCGCTCCCGGTACTGACTCCAAGCTTTCGAAAAATCGAATTCGCTCGGACCGCCGCGTACTGACAGTAGGGACCGGTTTCGCCTTCGAAAGAAAGCGCTTCTTTGAAGTCAAAAGCTATGACTGAATTGCGGGTGAACTTCAAAAGAAAATATCTGAGCGCGCCTGTGGCGATCGCGTGGGCCGTCCCACGCGCAACTTCATCAGACAGATCCGCGTGGCGAGTTCTTACTTCATCGAGGGCGTCGGCTTGCAAACGATTGATCAGATCGTCGGCTTTCACACCCAGACCCTTGCGGCCGCTCATCTCGATGTACGGACGCTTTCGATCTTCGTCGGAAAGTTCGATGCCGAGCTCTTCGCAGGCCGCCGGCGACAACGCCACCATCTCGTAGGAAAGATGCACGCTCGCTTCTTCACCGAGCTCAGGCACGACGGCCGCGACTCCTTTCCGCACTATTTCCTGCGGATAAGATTGGCGCGAATCGATCACGTTGTAGACAATTGCGCCCCCGCCGAAATTCGGACGCGGCACTTCCGGCACTGACTCAGCACTCGGTTCGGTAGTTGTCACCCACGTCGCGTGGCCGTCCGAGTAAACGCGGAAAGTTTTGTAATTGAAATCGAGTCCGAGCCGCCCCAGTTTCCAAAGCTGATACGCGATGTCCTTGCCGGTGTAAGTCACGGTCCCGTTCGAGCGCACGATGATCTTGTCCGATTCATGTTCGTCGGTACCCGTGTGCGACTCGAATGGCATCACCCAGCAACCACGATTGCGACCTTCGGCTTCGAAGTGAATGACGCCGCGCTCTTTCATCAACTCAAACGCCCGCTCCCAAAAATGCAAATGAAGGATCTCTGACTCGCGCGCGAGCAAATCGTAGCGAATCCCCAGACGATCCATCGTGTCGAGAATCTGCTCCACGTTGCGCGTCGCGACGTAATCGGCCAACTCGGCGGTCGGGTTATTTCCTTCTTCGATGGCATGCAGGACTTCGATCCGAAGTTTCAGACGCTCCGGGTTTGCCTCGCCGCCGATGCCGCCTTCGCGATAGAAAGCCCCCACGCGTGTGTAGAGCTCCCAACAGTAATAATCAAACGGCAGGTCGCCCGGCAGGGAACTGTCAAGCGACTTAATAGCCTCAAGATTCAACTTCTCGATGTGCATAAAGCCGACCACTACATCGGCGACCTGCACGCCGGTGTTGTCGATGTAGTTCTGGACTTCTACCCGATTTCCGGCGGCCTGAAGAATTCGCACAAACGTGTCGCCGAGCACGGCATTGCGTACGTGGCCGATGTGCGCGGCCTTGTTGGGATTAATGCTGGTGTGCTCGACCATCAGTTTGCGTTGTTCGGTTGCTGCACCTTCCTGCGCTTCCGATTTTGATTGAAGCTCAGAAATAAGCTTAGCGCGGTCGAAGAAGATGTTGAGATAGCCTGCCCCGGCGACTTCGACGCGGCCAACCTCTTCGACCTTTTCCAGAGCCGGCTTCAAGGCTTCGGCTATCGGCCGCGGCGCGCGTTTCTCTCCAGTCTTCTGTTTGATTTGCTTTGCGAGTTCAAAAGCTATCGGGAAGGCCATGTCGCCAAGTTCCGTTCGCGGCGGAACTTCGATCACCAGTTGTTCGAGTTCTATCCCGAACAGGTCGGCCGCCGCGGCGCGAATCGCCGCCCTAAGTTTGTCTTGTAGTTCGATTAGGTCCACAGTTTCTTTCTTCTGCGCGTAGCCGTTGGCATTGGTGCAAGCGAACGAGGATATACATTAACCGTTTCGGCGCTTTTTCTGAAAGCTGCTGCATGCTCGACCGTCGATACGACCACCTCGAAGATCTGAACTGCGCAGGCTTTCGCTCCTGGAAGGATTAGCCGGGAGGATGCTGACGGCCGAGAGTGCTGGACGACTATTTGTTCTTGCCTGAAATAATAAGCTGGCCCTTAAGCGACTCACGCAATTGCTGATTAGGTCCGTTGAGGAACTGTATTCCTGGATTCGGTATGAACAATTGCGGGGCCAATGACAACTGACTCGACAATTCGCACGGCTTGAAGACAATCCCCGGATCGAGATTCTTAGGGGGAGTGAGCAGCCGCATTTTGAAATCGACATTCTTAGGTGGTGTGATAATTCCAATCTTATAGTCCGGGCACGACCCCTGGCCGGAAACTACTTCTACGACTTTACCCGACCGCTGGCCGCCCCTGCTGAGTGGATTGTCTTGAGCACTAGTCTCAACGCTTAAGGCAAGCAGCAACATGAGAAGGGAAACACCGAGGTATTTCATGCGGCAATACTGCTCTTTGATCTTACTTGTCGTCAAGTAATGTTTTAGTCCGAATTTCGTTGCTTGACACGTTCGCCCATCGCTCTGCTACGATCCAAATTCACTTTATGCAATCACACGTCCGGCCTTTAATCTCAGACGAACTAAGACAAAGGTTTGTGCGCGCTAGCAACGTCCTGATAATGACCGGCGCCGGCGTCTCAGCCGAGTCTGGGGTGCCTACGTTTCGCGGCGGCGGCAACACCGCGGTCTGGAAAGGACTGCCATTCGAGATCATTTCATCGGCTGGAATGCTCGAGCGCGATCTGCCGGCTGTCTGGGAGTGGTTCAACTACCGGCGCGGTTTGCTTGCGTCATTGAAACCTAATCCGGCCCACGAGGCGATTGCTCGATGGGAAACATTGTTCAGCGATCTCACCCTGGTTACCCAGAACATTGATGGCTTGCATCAGAAGGCAGGTTCACGGAATGTCATCGAACTGCACGGTAACATCTGGCGTGCGCGTTGTTTTGATTGCGGCGCGCGTCACGATCTGCGCGAGCTTAAGTTTGGTGATAGCGCGCCGGTGTGTTTCGATTGCGGCAGTAACCTGAGGCCTGACGTAGTTTTATTTGGAGAGATGCTGCCCGCAGGCGCGTTCGAGGCAGCCGCAATGAAAGCGCAGACCTGCGAACTTTGTTTTGTGATAGGCACATCGGCGGTCGTTTATCCGGCGGCTTCGATTCCCGAGATTGCGCGGACGGCGGGGGCTTATGTTGTGGAAGTGAATCCGGAATCTACTCCATTGTCGAGTCTGTGCGATGAAGTGCTAACGGGGAAAGCGGGAGCGATTCTGCCCTTATTAGACCGCTGAATTAGAGCGCGGAGCGAGAAGCTCAACTTATTGCTGGGAGCGCGGACGTCCCGTCGGCACCGTGCCGCAGGCGCGAAGTTTGTTCCAGGGGTTAGCAGCCTGCGACTAGAGCATTGTTTTCGCGCTTCGCGCTCAGTGCGGACGGGACGTCCGCGGTCCCAGCGAAATGGAGACTCCTGGTCTTATGAAAACACTTTACTTTGACTGTTTTTCCGGCGCCAGTGGCGACATGATTCTCGGCGCTCTCGTCGCTGCCGGCGTCGACCCGCGTGCGCTGACTCAACAACTGGAGTTGCTCGGCGTCGACGGATGGAGAATTGATTTCGACCGGGTAGACCGGTCTGGAATTAGCACCACGTTCGCCCGCGTGCATACTGCGCACGAGCACGCCCACCGGCACCTCAGCGATATCCTCAAGATCATTTATGACTCTCGCCTGGGACAAAGCGTCAAGGATCGGGCAGCGCGCATCTTTTCGCTCCTGGCTGAAGCAGAAGCACGCGTTCATGCTCAACCAATCGAGAAGATTCACTTTCATGAAGTCGGAGCGCTTGATGCCATCATTGACGTCTGTGGGGCGGCGATTGGGTTTGAGTTACTTGGAATCGAGCAGTTCATTTCATCGCCGCTGCGAGTTGGTTCCGGCATGACTGAGATGGCCCATGGTCGTTTCCCTATCCCACCGCCCGCCGTCGCTGAGTTACTGAAGGGAAAACCAATTTACGCGGGTGACATCGAAGGAGAGTTTGTTACCCCTACAGGCGCGGCGATTATCACAGCCGTCTGCGAGCAGTTTGGTCCAGTGCCGCCGATGAAGATTGAAGCGACTGGCTACGGCGCCGGGACCCGCAATCACCAGAAGTTTCCTAACGCCCTGCGCGTCTTTGTCGGCGAGACCGAAGGTGCGACGGTGTTCGATGAAACTCTGCTGATGATCGAAACCAACATCGACGACCTATCGCCGCAGGTCATCGGGTATGTAATGGATCGGGCTTTCGAGCTGGGCGCGCTTGATTGCTATCTGACGCAGACGCAGATGAAAAAGAACCGGCCCGGTACGCTCTTTTCAATCTTGTGCCGGGCCGACGATCGCGAGAAGTTCCTGCAAATGCTTTTCGCAGAGACGACGACGATCGGGGTTCGCAGTTACGAAGTCGCGCGCCGGGCCCTGGCTCGTGAGACGGTGCGCGTCGAGACGCAATTTGGCGCGATTGATGTTAAAGTTGCCTACATAAATAGTGGGGCAAATACTGGCGCGGTAAACGCGATGCCCGAGTTTGAGCAGTGCCGGGCGGCGGCAAGAAAAGCGGGCGTGCCGTTGCGTGAAGTGCAGGAAGCAGCCCGCGCGGCTTACCTTTTGCGTAGCCGCGAGGGTTAGCGAACGGGTGTGATGAGCGCGAAAGTAGCCAACATAGAAAAGAGAAAGAAACCGGGGAAAGTCGATCTCGATCGTCTTGCTCGCGGGGTTCGCTTGATCCTCGAGGGCATCGGCGAAGATCCTGATCGCGAAGGCTTGCGTGAAACTCCCCGGCGCGTGGCTGAGATGTACGCTGAACTCACCGGCGGGATGCGAGAGGATCCCAGCGAGCACATCGTCCCTCTCTCCGGCAACAAGCACGACGAGATGGTGATCGTCAAAGACATCAGCATCGCGTCCTTATGTGAACATCATCTGGCGCCGTTTGTCGGCAAGTGTCACATCGCCTACATTCCGAAGAACGGCAGGATTCTGGGCGTATCCAAACTCGCGCGCCTCGCGGAAACGTTCGCCCGCCGCCTGCAATTGCAGGAGCGGCTGACCTCCGAAATAGCTAACACGCTCTTTGATCAGTTGCAGCCGCTCGGGGTGATGGTGGTAATCGAAGCTGAACATACCTGCATGACTCTGCGGGGAGTCAAAAAGTCAGGCGCGGTGACCATCACATCGGCCGTGCTCGGCGGCTTTCGCAAGGATCCGCGCACTCGTGCAGAAGCGATGGCGTTGATCACGGGTAAGACCACTTAAGGAGTCCGCAAAGCGGACGCTGTATAGACCGGACAGATCGTAAACGCTTGAGAATAGCCCAGCCCCGACAACTCGGGGCTGGGATTGTCAGTAAATAAGAGATCGAAGCCCGTGAAGCGGGCGACTGAGGTACGGAACCCCGATGCATCGGGGTAGCGACCGGGTCCTAACCCACGCAGCGATGAATCGCTGGGCCATTTTCGTTCATACGCTTCGCGGACTGACTTTCGTTCGATTCTTAGATAAAATCATACTTAGCTGATAGGAAAAGACATGAGATTAATTACGCTTTCCGGCATATCTTTAGAGATTCTGGCGATTGCGATCACCGGAACGTCGCAACGTGGTCCGAACGCGACCTTACCGAGTTCGATCAGCGAGAACGCTTTGCGCGCGCACATCAAGTTTCTTTCCGACGATCGTTTGGAAGGCCGCGGCACCGGCGCGAAAGGCGGTGAGACGGCGGCGCTTTACATTGCTGAAGAGTTCGAAGCGATGGGTTTGAAAGGCGCGGGCGCGAAGGGCAGTTTCTGGCAACCGGTCTCGCTGGTTGGGGTCAAGGCGGACCCAAAAACCGAGTTGCGCATCAACGGACCAGAAAAGGCGGAAGCCTTCAAGTTTGCCGACGACTTCGTGGCTTTCACCGGCGCCCAGACTGAGAATGTTTCGGTGAATACGGAGCTCGTCTTCATCGGCTATGGCATCGACGCGCCGGAACAGAAGTGGAACGATTACAAGGGGCCGGCCGAAGATTATCGTGGCAAGATTTTGGTAATGTTGGTCAATGATCCGCCGGCAACAAAGGAAGAGCCGGATCTCTTCGGTGGCCGCCGGCTCACCTACTATGGGCGCTGGACCTACAAATTCGAAGAAGCCGCTCGGCGCGGAGCAGCCGGCGTATTGCTGCTGCATACGAATGAATCCGCGGGCTATCCGTGGAGCGTAGTGCGCACGTCGAATGGTTCGTGGCGGTTCGACATCGCGCGTACGCCCGAAGACAAGACGCCGTTTCTGAAGGTTCGATCCTGGATGACTGACGACGCGGCCCATCGCCTGATGCAGCTCGCTGGACAGAACCTTGACGATCTTCGGAAACAGGCAGCCTCGAGAGATTTCAAACCAGTGAAGCTGAACCTGACGGCGTCGCTGGATTTGAATAGCGAAGTCAAGCGGGTTGAAGCGCCGAACGTGGCAGCGATTCTTCCGGGTCGCGACCCGAAGTTAAAAGATGAGTACGTAGTTTTCTCGGCACATTGGGACCACCTGGGGATCGGCGCGCCCGACAAAACCGGCGATACGATTTACAACGGCGCGCTCGACAACGCGACGGGCGTCGCGTCCGTCATCGAGATCGCCAGGACCCTGGCGAACCTGCCCCCGGCGGAAAGGCCGCGTCGCTCAATTCTGTTCCTGATTCCGACGGCCGAGGAGCAGGGCCTAATCGGCACCGAATGGTATTCGCGTCATCCACTGGTGCCCGTCAACAAGACTGCCGCGGACATCAATCTGGACTCGATGAATATCCTGGGCCCGACGCACGACTTTGTTCCACTGGGCGCTGAGCGTTCGTCACTTAGGGCCGTCGTCGAAACGATCGCGCGCGAACGCGGGCTGAGGATTTCACCTGACCCGCGACCCGAGCAGGGATCGTTTTATCGCTCAGACCACTTTCCGTTCGCCAAGGTCGGCGTGCCTTCGATCAGTTTGAAGGAGGGCGACGATTACATAGGCCGGCCGAAGGGTTGGGGCGAAAAGAAATTCAAGGAATATAACGAGGCGCACTATCACCAGCCATCCGACGAGTTCCGCGGCGATTGGGATTTTGCCGGCATGATTCAGGAAGCAGACTTCGCGCTGGCCATCGGACGCCGTGTTGCGGACATGAACGTTATGCCAAAGTTCAATCCCGATGATGAGTTCGCCAAGAATAGTAAGCGGTGAGCTCAATACTCTGCGCATTCTCCTCGTCCTCTGCGTAGAAGAGTATGATTCCTTGTTTTTTGAGCAAGAATTGGCGCTCTAGCGAAGAAGCCGCAACCGATGACCACTTTCTACGTCACCACCCCCATCTATTACGCCAACAGCCTGCCTCATCTCGGTCATCTGTATACCATGATCGTCGCGGACACGATCGCGCGTCAAAAAAGACAACAGGGCATTGAGACCTTCTTTCTGACCGGCACCGACGAGCACGGCATAAACATCGAGCGGGCCGCGTCGCGCAACAACCGCACGCCGCAGGAACAAGCGGATTATGTCGTCAACTATTTCAAGAAGATGACGGCGGCGTTCGGCCTCGATACTGAACACGGTGGCTACGACATTTTCATGCGCACGACCGCGCCGTTTCATCAGGAGGGCGTCAGCGAATTCTGGCGTCGAGTGGCCAAGGCAAAGACGCCGAAAGGCCGTGAAGCCCTTTACAAAGGTCATTACGAAGGTTGGTTTTGCGCGGCCTGCGCGGGTTATAAGACGGAAGATGAGTACGTAAGGCCTGAAAATCCGGATGGACAGCCGACGTGCATGGTGCACGAGACCAAACTCGATCGGGTCTCGGAAGAGAGCTATTTCTTTCGTCTCTCGGACTACGATGAGGCCTTGCTGAGTTTGTATGAAGTGCGGCCGGACTTTGTGCAGCCGGATGTTCGGCGCAACGAAGTGAGAAGTTTCGTCCGCGACGGGCTGCAGGATCTTTCAGTCAGCCGTTTGAAGTCTTCCGTCAGTTGGGGCCTGCCGATTCCCGGTGATCCTGACCACACCATGTATGTGTGGTTCGATGCGTTGACCAACTACATCACCGCAATCGGGTTCGGAAACGAACAGCAGGAACGGGCCGTGGGCTTTGAAAAGTTCTGGCCGGCGCTGCATTTGGTCGGGAAAGACATTCTCCGTTTCCACGCGATCTACTGGCCCGCCTTCCTGATGGCCGCCGGAGTAGAGCAACCGCGGGCCATCGTCGCGCACGGAATGTGGCTCGATCCCACGGGTCGTAAGATGTCGAAGACTCTGGGAAACACGATCGAATTGGACGTGCTCAATCGACACTTTTCGATCGACGCCGTCCGTTATTTCTGTCTGCGCGACATGGTGTTCGGACAGGACGGACGGTTTGGCTATGAAAACCTGATCGATCGGACCAATAGCGATCTTGCGAGCGGCCTCGGCAATCTTTCCAGCCGCACTCTGACGATGATTCAGCGCTACTGCGACGGCCGGATTCCTTCTGGGAATATTTCTGATGAAGGGTTGTTGCCCGCGAAGCGCGCGGGCATTGATACTGACGAAGCGACGATCTCGAAGTTTGTCGCGCGCGCGCGCGACGAGTTCATTCGCAACTTCACCGACCTGGGATTCAACCGAGCGTTGGAAGAAGCCTGGGCGATCGTCGCGCATGTAGACAAGATGATTTCAGATGCGAAACCCTGGGACCTGGCGAAAGATGCTGGTCAGCAGCAAACCCTGAACGCAGTTCTATACCGGGCGGCGGAAGCACTGCGCTGGCTGAGCGTGGTGCTATATCCGGTCATGCCCAATGCCGCGCGCGAGATTTATGGTCAGCTTGGTTTGACCGAAGATTTATCCAGAATTGATCCTGCAAACCTGAAGTGGGGCGGGCTACCGGGTGGCACGCAAATCGGCGAGATCAAAGCACTGTTTCCTCGAATAGATAAGGCAAAGACTATGGAAGAGATAAAAGGCAACGATGACGGGGCGGTAGCCCGACCGTCAGGGAGGGCTCAAACCTCAGGTCAAACGGGCAGTAGCCCGAACGTGAGCGAGGGCTCAGGCCACGCCCCAGAGGCTGGTTTAGTCAAGAACGAGACTGGCGACGGCCTGATCGAAATCACTGACTTCGCGAAGATTGATCTGCGCGTCGGCGAGGTGCGCAGCGCGGAGCGAATTCCGAAGGCTGACAAGCTGCTACTGTTGACTGTGGACATAGGGGAAGAGAGGCCACGCCAGATTATCGCCGGGATCGCACAATACTACGCACCCGAACAACTGGTCGGTCGCAAGATCGTGGTCGTGGTGAATCTCAAGCCACGCAAGCTCCGCGGCCATGAATCACAGGGCATGTTGTTGGCCGCATCGGTTGGTGAAGAAGGGAAGCCGGTGATTGCTACATTTGCAGAGGATGTGCCGAATGGCGCGCGATTGAAGTGAAATCCGCGCATTCATTACCCTCGGCGTGGCTGGTCATGATTCCTAACGCCGTTTCTCGTGGCCTAAGCAATCAAGTAACGGCGACGCGGGAAACGTTCAGTCCTTAGTATTAGCAAGATTGATTACACGCAAATCACGCAGACCGGTGGTAAGATTACGAGCAAAGGCCGTCAATGAGTCGCGTGATTAAGACAATTGAGATCGAAGGCCAGCCGGTGAAGGCGCTGTTCGATACCGGTGCATTCCACTCGTACGTCCTGCGTAGATTCGTGGAAGCCTCACCAACGCAGGTTGTTGCGAAACCCTATGAAGTCTCTCTTGGTGGTGAGACTTTTGAAGTCAGAGAACACGCCCTAATCAACGGAAAGATCGAAGGGCTGGATTTCAACACTATGGTCGTGCCAATAGATTCTCCTGGCAAAGCGAATGGCCATGATCTCGACGCGATCATTGGCGCTATCACCATGGAAGCGTGGGAGATTACGGTGAATCCAAAGGACGGAACTTTAGGACTTGAGGGACTCAAGCGCCGAGAATTCACTGAGTACTGATTTAAGATCTGAAGTTATTACCGACCTAAGAGCTTTCAACTTGCCTTGAACCGTTGATGTTCATCGATTCCCATTGCCACATCGACGGCCCTGAATATGACCCCGATCGCGAGGAAGTGATCGCACGTGCGCGTGAAGCCGGAGTCACGACGATGCTCACAGTCGGGACTGGTGATCCGCACAGCGATGCGATCAAGAGGGCCGTGGACCTGGCGGAGAGGCAGGAAGGCATTTATGCAGCAGTGGGCGTGCATCCGCACGACGCGAAGCTGTTTGACGACCCAGCCGAACAGCATTTGCTTGATCTGGTTCGACAAAGCAAGAGAGTGATCGCCTGGGGAGAGATCGGACTTGATTATCACTACGACCATTCGCCGCGAGACGTGCAGCGCGAGATCTTCCGCAGGCAATTGCGCATCGCTCGCGAACAAGACCTTCCCGTAGTGATTCATTCACGCGAAGCGGATGACGACACGATTAATATCCTGCGTGAAGAACTGTCGCGCTACTCAAAGTACAGGGAACGCGCCGGCGTGCTGCATTGTTTTGGTGGCAGCCTGGCAATGGCCCGGGCCGCAATCGAGCTGGGGTTCTTCATTTCATTCGCGGGTAATCTGACTTTCAAGAAGGCTGAAGATTTGCGCGACATAGCGCGTCAGCTTCCGCTCGATCGCTTGCTGATCGAAACGGATTGTCCTTATCTGACGCCCGTGCCCTTTCGCGGAAGACGCAACGAACCGGCGCGGGTGATCGAGACGGCGCGCTGTCTGGCAGAGATCCATGGGACAGAACTTGGGGAGATAGGGAATATTACCAGCGAGAACTTTGTGAAGCTCTTTGGAGTGCGGTGGCAAGCGTAGCGCGACACCGCTTTGGTTTGTTCGGAGTTCCGCCTTCAGGCGGCTTACGAGGAATTAAGGGCCGCCTGAAGGCGGAACTCCAAACCAAAGCGCCGTCGTCGCTTCGCTTTGCCGGCGCACTCCATAATACCGCCGCCCCGGCTTAGACAAGGCTCTCTAGAGAACACTTTCACATGCTCTGCTTTTGATGTTATCCTCGCTTCGTCCAGCGCACCGCGCCTGACTTACCGATGGCCCAGCAGAATTCATTTGACATCGTTTCGCAGGTCGACCACGCCGAAGTAATGAACGCGGTCAACCAGACAATGAAAGAGGTGCGGCAGCGCTTTGACTTCAAAGGCAGCAAGGCCAGCGTCGCGCTCGAAGAGAAAGACCTGGTCCTCTCGGCTGAAGACGAGACCAAGCTGCGAAACATGAATGACATTCTGCAACAGAAACTGGTTCGCCGCGGCGTGCCTCTGAAAGCATTGAGTTATGGAAACCCCGAGCCGGCCGCCGGAGGCACTGTGCGGCAAAGGGCGCAGATTCAACAGGGTATCCCGCAGGAAAAAGCCAAAGACATAGTGAAGTTCATCAAAGATTCGAAGGTAAAGGTCCAGGCTTCGATCCAGGGTGATATGGTAAGAGTTTCCGGACGTGACCGCGATGCTCTGCAAACCGTAATTGCGTCGCTGAAGGCCAGGGACTTTGGAATTAACATGCAGTTTACGAATTACCGGAGTAACTAGTTCAGTGAGCAGTGGGCAGTGAGCAGCCCTCAAGACGAAACTTGAAACGTGAGACCCCGGAACTTGGAACTTGGAACCTAAACTAATCGATGCAGGCAGCAGAACAAAGCGCAGTCCTCGAAGACGTTCGACACTCGGCGAAGCGCATCTTTGATTTGGTGGCGCCGGAACTCAAACTGGTCGAGGAGGAATTCGAGCGCCAGGCGCGTTCGAACATCCAGGTCATTGCATACCTCGGCGAACATCTCCGCCGCTCGGGCGGAAAGCGCGTGCGCCCGGCCCTAACCATCCTGTCGAACTATGCCGTCGGTGGAGAGGGAGCGAGTTACGGATCGATTCGTATGGCCACGGTCATGGAGTTTCTGCACACGGCTACGCTGGTGCATGACGACGTGATCGACAAAGCCGAGACCCGCCGCAATCGTCCGTCGATCAATTCAGAGTTTGGAAATCAGACGGCAGTGCTGATGGGCGATTGGCTCTACATGTCTGCGTTTGAGACAAGCCTGGCCGAACGCTCGCTGGCGATTCTCGACATCCTCACGGCGGTTACCCGCAAGATGACTGAGGGCGAGTTGCTTCAGTTAACTCTGCTTGGACGCACAGACATTTCCGAAGATCAGTACTATGACGTAATTGCGCGCAAGACGGCTTACCTGTTCAGCGCCTGTTGTGAGATCGGCGCGTTGCTGGGGCGCGCGAACCCGGAAATGCAGAACATGTTGCGCGACTACGGAATGAATCTCGGCATCGCTTTCCAGTTAGTTGATGACCTGCTTGACTTCACCAGCACTGAAGATGTTCTGGGTAAACCCGCCGGCGCGGACCTGTTGGAGGGCAAAGTTTCGCTGCCGTTGATCTTCTTGCTGCAACGCGAGCCGTCGATGCGTTCCGTCATTCAAACCGTTATCAGCGAAGCCCGGTACGAGACCGTTTCACGCGCGCAGTTGCTGGCAGCACTCGAGCGCACCGGCGCTCTGCAACTTGCCCTTGAGCGTGCAATAGAATATGCCGCGGCTGCGCTTTCGGCGCTTGAAGGGCTGTCCGATTCGCCCTATGCGCAAGTCCTGTCGTCAATTCCCACCTACATCGTCGAGCGAGACCGATAGCATTGCCGATTTCCGATTGCCAATTGCCGATTTGGTTGGCTTACTTATCGAATTCTTTTAGCGTGATCCAATAATCGCGCGGATAGATTCGATAGAGACGCGTGTCCGGGCCCTCGACTCCCCTGAGATACTGCTCGAGAGAAAGAGGTCGAGGAGTGTCCTTTCCGGTTCCACGAGTTTAAGCTGGGCGGGCCAGGCGAAGATTAGACCTGCCGGCTGCTGCTCATTCTTGTCAGGATACTCGACCAGCTCGATCTGTCCCACGGGCGCCGGCTTTGGCGCGGGAAGATCTGCTTCGGTCGGGTAGCGTCGCTGCTCCTGCTCAGGTTCGAGCCGATTGAGGATTTCGTCGAGGCGGCGCAGGGATTCGGCGAGCGGCATCTCCTTCGGGAAAGAAGCGACCATCCCCATGTTGCCGAGGTGGTAGTTGTCAGCGTCGAACGAGACGACAATAGTCTCTTGCGCCGACGTCATTCGGGAGAATTCGCCCGGTGAAAACGACCAGCCGAGAATTACCAGAATGAGCAGGGCAAGTACTTTTCGGTTCATAAGAGTCAGAGACTATACGGGAGGGGCGGGGCGGCGACAAGGTTTTTGGAGTGCGGCAGTGTCCTGCATTCTGCGCCACAGTGGAAATGCGCAGTCAGTACCGGGAGCGGTAGCGACCGGGTATCTAGTCCGGCAAACTCGATCGTCACGTGGATTGAGACCCAGTCGCTACCGCTCCCGGTACTGACTTCATCACTCATCTCCATCCAGAACCGCGGTGAGGGACATTAAGGAGGCCGCGATCACGAAGAAGATAGTTGTAAATCGGCAATCGACAATCTAAAATCACCAATGTCTTATGGCTAACGAGACTCTCATCGCCAGACTCGAGCAAAGCTTGCGCCAATCGCGCGCGGCACGCACGCGCCTCGCGGCGCGGTTGGCTGAGTTGGAATCGGAATGCGAGATAATTCGGGGCGAGTTGGTTGAGATGGACACCCTCGCCGGTCAGACTGAGGCCGCCATCTTCCGCCTGCTCTCAAATGTGATGAGCGGTCCGTCAACTGCGGTGGGTACGACTTCGGTCGGTGAGCTGGAACTCGCACTTCAGCGACGCCTGGCCCAGGCTGAGCTGTCGCAGCAGCAGGCGGCGCCACAGAGGCACAACGTGCCGGCGGTGCGGACTAATATTGAAGCCAACAGCGATCGCTTCTTTGACCGCACCATTCCGCAGGCCACGACAATGATTTTGCGCGAGGCGGGTGGGCCACTACACGTCAACGAAATCTACAATATTCTTATGGAAGGTGGGTTCAGCTTTACCGGCCACAATCCGACCATCAGCATTGCCGTCTCACTGAATCGTAACAGCCGCTTTCGCAAAGTAGCGCCCGGAACTTTCGATCTCGTTATTCGTGATGCGGCGAAAGCGTCGTAAGCTGTTAGAACCGCACGCAGTAAAGGCTGTGTCAAGACCATCGTTTGTTTCATGATGGCAGGTTTGAAACGCAGAGGACGCTGAGGATTCCGCAGAGGAACGCAAAGAAAGGCCTTCCTCTGCGAACCTTTGCGAAAACCTCTGCGCCCTCTGCGTTTAGATCTTGCTGTTGACTTCCGCTTGTGTAGACTTCACCATCCGGCCCTCCGGTGCCGAATCGACGCCTTACAAGATCTGTTTGCGCAAATCGTTTAAGAATTGCTTCGCTTCTTCCGGAGACAGCGCCTCCGGATCCGTCTCCCGCAACTCGTCCACAACTTTCTGATTGGCCAGGTCAAACAACGATGATTGCGCTGCCAGGCGGCGACGCCCGGCTCGCGTCGCAGCCTTGCTCAAAGCCTGATCCTCGCTCGCAGTTGATCCAACGGCCCCGGCCGCGGCTGCCTTTTCAATACCAGAGGCAATATGGGAGGCGACGTGAGCGGCGGTTTCTTCCTCGGAAAACACGTCCAACTCATAACGCTCCAACCGTTGCAGTACTTCGCGCGCACGGGTCAGCGCGGCCGGAGGCATGCCGGCAAGGCGGGCGACTTCGATGCCGTACGACTTTGAAGCACGGCCCCGCTCGAGCCGATGCAGAAAAACCACCTCACCTTCGCGTTCCGTCGCCGTGATTTGATAGTTCTGCGCGCCGGGTAATCGTTCCGCCAGCTCGGTCAGCTCGTGATAGTGAGTTGCGAACAGAGTCTTTGCGGCGTGCTCGGGCGAATCGTGCAAGTATTCGGCCACGGCCCAGGCAATTGAAAGCCCATCGAACGTCGCCGTGCCGCGGCCAATCTCGTCGAGGATCACCAGCGAGCGCGGAGTTGCGTTGTGCAAGATCGCCGCGGTCTCGGTCATCTCTACCATGAACGTAGAACGACCGCGCGCGAGATCGTCTGAGGCCCCCACGCGGGTCCATACTCGATCCAGCATGGGAAGGCGTGCTTTCTCAGCGGGAACGAATGAACCCATCTGGGCCAGGATCGAGATAACTGCGGTTTGGCGGAGGACGGTGCTCTTGCCACCCATATTCGGTCCGGTAATGATCAGCAGACGGTCGGTCGAGTTGTTGAGATAGACGCTGTTCGGCACGAACGGCTCTTGGTTAAAGACTTCGATGACCGGATGACGGCCGTGGATGATCTCAATCTCATCACCATCGTGCATCGTCGGCAGAACGTAACGACGCCGCACGGCAGTCTCGGCCAGTGAGCAGAGCGCATCCAGACATGCGAGCGCGCGGGCAGTTGCCTGGATCCGGGCCGTTTCGGCGGCCACTTGCCGGCAGATTAGCCCAAAGATCTCTGATTCGAGTTGCAGGATGCGTTCCTCCGCGCCGAGCACTTTGCTCTCCCACTCTTTCAACGGCGCGGTAGTGAATCTTTCGGCGTTTGCCAGCGTCTGCCTGCGCTCGTAGTCCTCGGGGACGCGCGCGGCGTTCGCTTTGGACACCTCAATGAAATAACCGAAGACGTTGTTGTAGCGAATACGAAGGGAACCTATCCCGGTGCGAGCGCGTTCGTCCGCTTCGAGTGCCGCAATGGTCTGCTTGGCGTCGCGGCTAAGCGATCGCAATTCATCGAGTTCCGGTGAATAACCATTCCGAATAGCCCCACCGTCAATGACTTTCACCGGCGGATCGTCTTCGATGGCCGATGCCAGGAGTGCGCGCACGTCGGCGAGTTCATCGGTTGCGTCGTTGAGCACGTGCAACAGGGACGCCTGGCAATTAGCCAGTATCTCTCGAATTCGCGGGACCTGTTCGAGCGAACGGCGCAGCGCGACCAGGTCCCTCGGCGTTGCCGAGCCGAGATTCAAACGGCCGGTGAGGCGTTCGACGTCCGCGACTTCTTTCAGCAGAGTTCGCATTCCATCGCGCTTTATGTGCGTGGCATGAAGCTCCGCGACGGCGCCATGCCGCGCTTCAATCTCGCCGCGTCGAATCGACGGCCGCAACAGCCACGAACGCAATAAGCGCGCGCCCATGCCCGTTATTGTCTCGTCGATAACATCGAGCAACGAACGCGTTACGCCGGCTCCGCCAAGTGACTCGATCAATTCGAGGTTGCGCACCGTAATGTTGTCGAGCACGAGGTGATCCTGAGGTTCGAAGTAAACGATGTCGCTGATGTGCGCGGCGCCGGCGCGCTGGGTTTCCTGCGCATACCGCAGACACGATCCGCCTGCCCGGATGGCCTCGCTCTTTCCCGTCAAGCCATAGCCGTCCAGCGAACGCGCACCGAATTGCTTCGTTAACAAAGACGCGCAGTCTTCGCCCTGCCAAAGCCAGTCATCGAGCGGAGTCAGTGTTGCTCCCGCGAATATGTCCGGCGACGCGATGGTTGGGAATTCGTCCGTCGACTGACTCGACTCTTCGGAAGATTTGTTTACAGTTGCATGCAAAGGCAGCGGAGCAGTGTGGGGGGTGCTCGCAAAACCTGCGCGCACCAGCGGCGCAAGCGAAGCGGGGAAGAGAAGTTCACGCGGCGCATAGGATTCGATGTCGGCTGCAATGCGCAGCCAGGCGTCGGCTCCGTTGGCCTGCGTGGCGCGAAATTCGCCGGTTGAGAGATCGAGAAAAGCTGCGCCGACCGTCTCTCCACTGACACAGACCGCGGCCAGATAGACGGATTCGCGCGGCTCGAGCAATTGCGGATCGATTGGCGTCCCGGGCGTGACCACCCGCACGACTTCACGCCGGACGAGCTTTTTCGTTTTTGAGGGACCTTCGGTTTGTTCGCAGATGGCTACGCGATAACCCTTGCGGACGAGTTTGGCGATATAGTTTGCGGCCGAATGATGCGGCACGCCGCACATGGGCATCGGCTCGCCTCGCTCTTTGTGCCGCGCAGTCAGGGTAATTTGTAGTTCCCGCGCCCCAATGACTGCGTCCTCAAAGAACAACTCATAAAAGTCACCCAAACGAAAGAAGAGCAGCGTGCCGGGATGCCGCGATTTCAGCTCTCGGTACTGCCGAACCATTGGCGTGGTGTTACCAGCAGTCATTCCTGTGCCAGTGAGAAATGTGCGATCAAGACCGGTCTTATTTCCTTAGTTTGCGAGAGCGGAGAAGCCTACATTGTAAGCAGGGAAGGTGCAAGCACGCTCAATCGTTGATAGTGTCTTAGTTTGATTTAGTCTCTGCGTAGACTCTGCGTTCTCTGCGTCTCTGCGGTGAATCCTATCTGCGGAAATCTCACCGCAGAGACGCAGAGGCCGCAAAGGTTGCGCAGAGAAAAGCCGAAATTAAGACACTACCCAACCTTTGCTAAGGGGGTAGGTCGTGGGTCACTTTGAAAAAGGTAGAACGGGCGTCCCGCCCGTGACTCACGTGCAAGATGCACGTGCCACAACCAAGCCCTTTGCCGCTTTGCTGGTTGCAGGAATCAGTGATATAAGTCCCGCGTTCTACCCGCTATTCCCTTTAGTCGGAAAGGAGACAGTTCCGATGCCAGATCGCAAACTAAAGCTCGTGCCCAAGTCTGCCGCTAAAAGGCGAGAGGCATTTCGGCGCACGAAAGGCACTGTAACCTTTCAAGGCTCTGACGAAGGCAAAGGCGATACCAATTTCGTCTGCGGCCAGTGCGATTATGTCCTTGCTGAAACCATCGATCCTACAAAGTTTGCTGGTATGGTAATGATATGCCCTGAATGTCGAAGCTATAACGACACCGAAGAATAGGCTATAGCTACACAATTAGCCCACAACCGTGGGGTAAACCCTCCTTGACAGTCCGGAACCAAACATTTAGTCTCTTGGGCCTGATCGAAGGAATTGGACTTGGCCCCGATTTAACCGTTTCTTATAAACGCATCGGCGGCCATTAGCACGAACAGAGGGGGATTTTAGTACTGGCCTTTGTCTCTCCGTCCTTCGCTAATCCGAGAACACGAAAAATGCAACGTGGCAAGGGATCACACTCAGCGGCCGTAGCACCGGCAGCCTACTCTTTTGGGGGGAATCCAGAACACCCTGAAGCTGAGCAAGCCATGGCCATGGTCGCGCTTAGCCACACCGTGATCGAACACCAGCTTTACTCTGCGATGTTGGCCGAAATCGCGACCGTCGGAACACGCGTCGCTTCGATTACGACACGCCGCCTCATGAGCCTAACGGGAATCAACGGTTATAGTACGGTGCGCAGAGGCGTCATCGGTCTGGTAAACAAACTGAGCATTGAACGACAGAAGGTGGCCGGCCAAAACGGCGGTCACCAGCCGGCTTTGGTTTATTTGGTGTTCACCCCGGAAGAGATCCTGGCGCGGCGCCGCGCGGCCGGTTTGTCTGCTTACCCGAAAGGCGTGGAAAGCGAACACGGCACATTGTCGCTGGGGCCGGCGGTTAGGCGCGTGGTCGATGGCCGCAATTTGAGTCGGCGAGAGGCGCAGGTGGCGTTGTGCTGCGCCCAGGGATTAACGAATGCCGCGATCGGAACAAGGCTGCAAGTCAGCGAACAGACGGTGAAGTTTCATCTGCGAAATATTTTCGTCAAGTTTGGCGTCAAGCGAC
Organism: Pyrinomonadaceae bacterium; assembly: GCA_041497335.1. Taxonomy (GTDB): domain Bacteria; phylum Acidobacteriota; class Blastocatellia; order Pyrinomonadales; family Pyrinomonadaceae; genus UBA11740. The sequence goes on from JBGQGG010000014.1 coordinate 32,679, forward strand.
GTGCCGAGTTGATCTCGCGCCTGTTTCGTGGCGGTAGTGGCACAGACTTCAGTCTGTGATTTTCGGTGGCGAGGAAATTGACGATGATGAGAATCACAGACTGAAGTCTGTGCCACATTTGAAAACTGGAAGCTACCTCGCTAACGAGGTCTCCCTTCGGGGTCGCTGCGTGTCTTCGATTGTTGATTCAATGAAGAGCACGCCTGAGGGGAGAGTGTGTTTGGGGGTTGGTCTTCCTAATCCTCAAATTTGTAATGATTAGCGGTTTTTTAATGACGAAGAAAGATAAAAAAAAGAAGAAGAAAAAGAAAACGGCGCTGATTATTTGCCGCGATCGCAAAGAATTCTGGACCACCCAGAAACAATTCTGGCAGTGGGTGAGGGATGGCGTGATCGTTAAGACTGACGATAGCCCGCTTACCGGCACGTTTCTTCGCGAGTATGGAGAGTTGATGGTGCTGGTCAGCAATACTGTGCTGAACCTGGCCCATCCAAATCACATGCGCGAAGCCCTGCTCTCGCGCCGCATGGGCCTCGGTAGAAAGTGAAAACCATGAAATACAATCGTAATCATCTCCAATGCGTTCCCGAATTCGTAAACAAAGCGCTGCTGATCATCGCGTTCGCGGCCGTGGGCATGGCTTCGGCGGCGATAGCCCAACCCCAACCGGCGGCGGATTCCAGACCCGCGATCGCTCAGACGGCGTCCTCTCCTGAGTTGCGCACGCCAGAGAATCAACGTTATCGCATTGGACCGGGTGACCTGCTGGAGATACGCATCTTCAATCGCCCGCAACTCTCGCGAGATGCAGTGCGCGTCGAGGGCAACGGAATGATCCGGATGCCCCTGGTCGAAGATGAAATTCAGGCTGCCTGCAAAAGTGAAGGAGAATTGGCGAAAGAGATCGCCACGCGCTATTTGAGATATTACCGGAATCTACAGGTGGATGTTTTTATTAAGGAGTATCACGCGCGCGAAGTGGCGCTGATCGGCGCCGTGAACGAGCAGGGGCGATACCAGATGCAGCGGCGTCTGCGCCTGCTCGAGCTGCTGACTTTTGCCAAGGGGCCATCGGACAAAGCCGGAGAGACTATCAATATCGTCCGCGGGCCGCGCACGGACCTCTGCGCAAATAGTTCCGATTCCGCCGATGAGGGCGGGTTTATCAGCTTGCGGCTCAACGACACACTGCGCGGTGAAGAGAAGGCCAATCCTTTCATTCAAGCCGGCGATATCGTGACGATTCCTGAAGCTGCGCAGGTTTACGTCGTGGGCAATGTCTACAGTCCAAGGACTCTCCCGCTGAAAGAGCCAATCACCGTCTCGCACGCAATCGCGATGGCTGGAGGCGTGCTTCGCGATTCAAAAACGGACCGCATTCATATCATCAGACAGGTTCCCGGTTCGGGTGGCCAGTCAGAGTTGTATGTAAGTTTAAAGGACATTGCCAGCAAGAAGGCCGAAGACGTGCTGTTGCGCCCTAACGACATAGTCGAAGTATCGGTGTCAACGGGCAAGAGCTTGATTCGAAGTTTGCTCGGCGCAGTCGCGCCCACCGTGGGGCAGCTTCCCGTGCGGGTAATTCCATAGCTAAGCACCACGCACGAATTTGAAATCTGAAATTCAAAAGGAATACATCAAAAGGAATTCATATGAGCGAAGCAACTAAATTGGTGAAGCGCGAGGAGGACCCGAACGAGATTTCTCGTCGTCTCGATGAAACCCCGCCCTATCGTTCAAACGCAAGTGGCTATGGCGCTGACTCCGATTTCGCGAGCGAGGTCCACCTGCTGGATTACTGGCGCGCGATCCGCAAGCGTCTGTGGCTGGTGATTGGCGTCGCCGCTTTGATTACCACCCTGGCCACGATTTACGTCGCCCGCAAACCCGACGTTTACGAAGCCTCGGCGCGAGTGCAGGTCGATCTGGAAAACAATCCGATGTACGCGGGGAAAACCACGCCAATGATTTATAGCCCCATGAACGATCCGGCTTACTTCAATACCCAACTTCAAATTCTGACCAGCCCCGGACTCTTGCGTCGCGTAGTCAAGACGCTCGACCTTGAACACAACCAGGCCTTCCTGGCACCGCAGTCATCGCAACCACGTTCGACCTGGAAGACGATAATGCAAATGTGGGGCGTGTCGAAGCCGGAGAAAAAAGACGACGCCAAACAAGCGAACGAATTGCCGCTGACGGCCACGATCGCTCCGGTCAGTTCCAGCGACGACATGGCTCAGGCAAAACGGCTGGCGCCGTACGTAAGCATGATTCAGGGCGGACTGAGAGTCGAGCCGGTTCGTGAGAGCCGCGCCGGTTACTACAAAGAGACGCGCTTGATCGACATTGGTTACACGCACGGCGATCCCGAAATCGCCGCGAAGATTACCAGCGCCGTGGCCGAAACATTTGTTCGTTCTAATCTGGAAAAGAAGAACGAAGCCAACACCAGCACCAGTGAGTTTCTCTCCAAGCGAGTGACCGAACTCCAGGGTCAAATCCGCTCCGCCGAAGAAAAGCTGGTGAACTATGCCAAGAGCAACGAGATCCTTTCGCTCGATGCCAGCCAAAATACCGTGGTTGAGCGGCTGGCCGGACTTAACAAGCAATTACTCGAGGCCGAAAACGATCGCAAGATGGCTGAGGCTGAGTACAACGCCGCGAAAGCTCCCGGCGCTGCCAGCGCGCTGGCCGAAGCCGGCGCCAAAGAGGTCAACGAGTCTGAATCGAAGCTGGCTGACCTGAAACAGAAGAGGGCGCAGTTGATGGTTGATGCGACAGAGGAAGCGCCCGAAGTGAAGGACGTCGATCAGCAGATTGCCGAGGTGCAAAAACATCTGAACGAGACGCGCACCCGCAATACCAGCACCCTGCTCACCAATCTGGAAACTAAATATCGCCAATCGCTCAGCCGCGAGGAAGCCCTGCGCAAGTCTTTCAATCAACAGAAGGGCGAAACGGTCACCCAGAACGAAGCCGCGATTAACTACCGCATCCTGCAACAGGAGATCGAGACGAATAAGGGACTGCTGGACAATCTGCTACAGCGCTCGAAAGAGAATGATGTGGTCCTCGCCGGCCGGCCAAACAATATTTCAGTCGTCGATTACGCGATCGTGCCTGACTTTCCGGTGGGTCCGGCGCGCATGCGCTCGGTCATGCTCGCGTTTGTGCTCGCGCTGGGATTCGGAGTAGGACTCGCGCTGTTCCTCGAGTACCTGGACGACAGCATTCACTCAACCGACGATGTCGAAAAGTTTCTCAGGCTGCCGGCGTTGGCAGTAATTCCCGCGATGGGCGCGGGCACGGCGCGACGGCGATTGCTTTCCTCGGCCACGTCCATACAAAAGCGAAACGGAAGTAACGGCGGCAGTCCTGAATTGCTTCTGCACGTGAATGGCCGTTCGCCCCTGGCCGAAGCCTACCGGCAACTGCGTACTTCGGTTTTGCTTTCGACTGCGGGGCGCGCGCCAAAGACCCTGCTGGTTACATCCAGTCTTCCCGGTGAAGGGAAAACCACCACGGCGGTCAATACTGCGATTAGCCTGGCGCAGACGAGCGCCAGCGTAATAATCATCGACGCCGACATGCGCCGCCCGCGCCTGCGTTCGATCTTTGACTTGCCTGAGCGCGAAGGGCTCAGCTCGATTCTTTCCAGCGACGTGAGCCATGAAAAGATGCTGCAAACGATCGCCAAAGACGAGGCTTCGGGTCTGTACGTGCTTACCTCCGGTCCGATTCCGCCAAATCCGGCCGAGCTGCTCGGTTCAGACCAAATGCGCAAATTGATCACTGTCCTGAGCAGCGCGTTCACGCACATTGTGATCGACTCGCCCCCGATCAACTCGTTCACTGACGGCGTGTTGATCGCCTCAATCGTGGACGGTGTGCTGCTGGTCGTACATGGAGGAAAGAGTTCACGCGAGGTGGTGCGCCGCTCGCACCAACTGCTGCTCGATGTCGGCGCAAAGATCTTCGGCGTGGTGCTGAACAACGTCAGCGCACGCTCGCACGACTACTATTATTACTACCAACGCTATTACCACCAGAGCTATTACAGCCGGGACGTTGATAGTGAAGAGACTGATTCTGTAGCCAGTTCGTAACTGGAGCTTCAAGGCTCTCAAGAGAGGAACTGACATGGGCGTCAATCTTCAGCTTGAGCAAATGACCACAGAAGAGAAGTTAAGCGCCATGGAGGAAATAGGGGCCGACCTGACGCGTCCAGGATGATTTTGAATCTCCGGCATGGCACGAGACCGTCCTGAAGGAGAGGGAAGAAAGGGTAAAGGCGGGTCATGAGACATTCATCGATTGGGAAGAAGCAAAGAGTCAGCTTCGCGATCAAATGAAATGAAACTCACCATCCTGCCATAGGCCAGAGGCGACCTTGCCAGTGGTTTTTCGTTCCTATGAAGCGCAGGAGCAAGTGTTCGACTTTGAAAAGCAGTGTATAGAGTACCGACTTCAGTCGGGTTTTTATTGTGCGCCAAAGACCCAACTGAAGTTGGTACTCTATACACCCGTCAAATCAGGTTGTGCTTGAGTGCTAAGATATTTCGCTCCCTCGGGGCTGAACCTCATCTTTGAATGGAAGTCCCGCTTCGAAGCAGTTGGTTTGACGGATCCTTTGGATCCCTCTACGGCCAACTAACTGGTGAGATTGGATTTGAATTCTGGGACATATCGCCACCCCATCGCGGCGTTTTTGGACAGGCATTGTGGACCGACGCGGTATTTGTGAACCCGTCCTTCAATTAAGTAACAGCGCAAACGCGATCCCGAAGAAGATGAAACCTCGTGTTTATCTGGCAGCCGTGGGTGACACAAACTCACCGGTCACCCGACAGACCGCTTCGGTGAGCCGGCGATCTGCTTTGTGGGATGCATCGCTGGACAGTTTGCGGGAATTCTGGCCGCATCCGCCTGACCCGCGACAGCAATTAACTTCAACAGACACGGGAACGGCGAACCCGGGCGAGTCTGAACCCGCGAGAACCTTATTTGCCGGCACCAGGTGTGCCCGATGATGCAGTCCAGTTTAACAATATCTTCGGTTTTCTCTCTGCGTTGCCGGCAACGCGCGCTGTTACCATCAGTCGTATTGCCGAACTGAAGCTGAGACTGCCGGCCCCGCCGGTTCGTAAGTATCGGATTCGAAACTGCATTAGGGACTTGCTTTCTTGATATCCAGTTCACAAGCAGAGTTGCGAGAGTCGCGGTTCCAGATCGCTTCCAGCAATCTGCCGACTTTTTTTATCGAGCCGGATAAGGGTCTGACGTCGCTGGGGCTTCGGGAACTCTGGCAGTATCGGGAACTGCTTTACTTTCTCACTTGGCGGGACATCAAGGTCCGCTACAAACAGACGGTTCTGGGTGCAGCGTGGGCGATCATCCAGCCATTTTTCATGATGGTGGTCTTTAGTTTGTTCTTTGGCCGCCTGGCTCATGTTCCTTCAGATGGAATTCCGTATCCAGTCTTTGTCTACTGCGCTTTGCTGCCGTGGCAACTATTCGCATACGCGCTTACAGAATCCAGCAACAGCCTGGTCGCGAATGAGCGCCTGATCACTAAGGTCTATTTTCCGCGCCTGATCGTGCCTATCTCAGCCGTGTTGGGCGGGCTCATCGACTTTGCCATTGCCTTCGTGCTTCTACTCTTGATGATGCTCTACTACGGCATTCGACCGACGTGGGCGGTGGTCATGTTACCGGCCTTCATTTTGCTCGTCATAGTCACGGCGCTCGGTGTAGGCCTGTGGCTCTCTGCGCTCAACGTCAAATACCGGGACGTCCGCTACACCATCAACTTCGTGATCCAGTTTTGGCTGCTGGCTAGTCCAGTCGCTTATCCCAGCTCGCTAATCTCCGTTCGTTGGCGTCCGCTGTATGGTCTGAATCCGATGGCAGGGGTGGTGGAAGGTTTTCGCTGGGCGCTACTGGGTAAGAGTGAAGGTCCGGGGCCTTTGTTGGCGGTGTCGGTTGCGGTTGTGATTCTAATTTTCGTCGGTGGCCTGTATTACTTTCGCCGTATGGAAGGTCAGTTTGCGGACATTGTTTAGGCGAGCCCGAAAGTTACTCGATGTCTGAGATTGTTATTCGCTGCGAAGGCCTGAGCAAGCAGTACCGCATCGGGCAACAGGAAAGATACAAGGCTCTGCGCGACGTGCTCACTGACGCTGCGGCGGCACCTTTTCGCCGCCTCGTCGCCGCTTTTAGCAATGGCAACGGTATATCTGCAACTCGACACTCGAAACTTGAAACTCGGAACTCGGAAACGATCTGGGCACTTGACGACGTCTCGTTTGAAGTCAAACGGGGGGAGGTTGTCGGCATCATCGGAAGCAACGGAGCAGGGAAGAGCACGCTGCTGAAGATTCTCTCGCGCATTACCAAACCGACCAAAGGTCATGCCGAAATTCACGGGCGTATTGGCTCGCTGTTGGAAGTCGGCACTGGCTTTCATCCTGAGCTGACCGGCCGTGAAAACGTCTATCTGAATGGCGCGATCCTCGGAATGCGAAAGGTCGAGATTGATCGCAAGTTCGACGAGATCGTCTCTTTCGCCGAAATTGAAAAGTTTATCGACACACCGGTGAAGCGCTATTCCAGCGGCATGTACGTCCGCCTGGCCTTCGCCGTCGCCGCGCATATGGAAACAGAAGTGTTGCTGGTTGATGAAGTGCTCGCGGTTGGTGACGCACAGTTTCAGAAGAAGTGCTTCGAGAAGATGCGGGAGATTGGAAAGGGTGGCCGCACGATTCTGTTTGTCAGTCACAACATGTCGGCAGTGCGAAACATCTGCCACAGTGGCATTGTCCTTGAGGAAGGTCATCTGGTGGATGAAGCAGAGATCAATGCGGCTGTCGATAACTATCTGGCGCGCCTCAGAGATATCCCGGCCCCAAACAGCATCGTAGAGACAAGGAGCTTTATCGTAAACGAGGTTGAGATCTATTCGAATGATGGACCGACGATCAAAACTTTCGACTCCGTAGAGATCCGAGTGAGGTTCACGCCGAAAATTGACGTCGTGGATCCGGGACTCTATGTCGGCGTTCTCTCCTTGGATGGGCGCCGTATCACTGGGCTGGACTTTAGAGACTTCCAGGCCAGTAGCCCGATTAAGGCTGGTCAATGTCGAGAACTGGGTTTCTCCTTACGCGAGCTTCCGATTTTGCCCGGTTCCTACCAACTTGAAATTCATCTGAAAGACATGGCCGACGAGACAATTGAAATCGTGGCGAAAACATTTGTATTCGAAGTCGTAGAGACACCGATCTACGGCGGACGCAAACTTGACGGCTGGTTCGGTCATGTTGGTCTCAACGCAAAGGCCTTTTCCGCGTCTCCTGATTCAGATCCCTCTGCCTAGCATTTCAAGCATCCGGAAGTGAATGGAGGTTTGAATGGAGGTTAATGTCTGTCCCAGCTGTGGCAATCCCGACTTTGAGCTCGCCCCTGGCCTGGGCCACTCATTTGATACGGAGGTGAAGGGTAGAGTATTTCGACAGCCGGATTATGTAATCAAGCGATGCGTAGCTTGCGACCTTTACTATAAGAATCAGATTCTGAGCGATGCGGAGCGCGCTGAGTATTATCAACAAGTCGATTTCGCAAAATGGGAATACGATGGACTATATCCATCCGAAAGGGCGGTTCTCAAAATACTGTTCGAGTTGCCGCCAGGCAGCCGTATTCTTGACTATGGCTGTAGCTCCGGCCGACTGCTTGCTAAGGTGGTAGCACGCCACCGGTGTTTTGGGGTCGAAGTTAACCGGGAGGCTGCGGAGCTTGCCACACAGCGCGGGATTGAAATCGTTTCAGACAAACAGATCGCTGATTCATCAGAACTCAGGTTCGACGCTGTCATTCTCAGTGATTTGTTTGAACATATGTCGTCGCCGACTCTGATCTTGCAGCAGTTGCGTCGATCTCTTGATAAGAATGGTTTGATGGTCATCTGTAGCGGAAATGCTGACGCGAAAGCGTGCCGGAAAGACCTGGCTAACTTTTGGTATTTCCGCAACCCGGAACATCTTTGCATGCTGGGCCGAAGACATGCTGAGTATCTAGCGAGACTTTTGGATCTCAAGCTCATGAACTGGATCGAAGTCTCTCATTTCGACGGCTCGCTTTTTGAAAAACTTCGCCAGCACACCCAAGACTTTGCTTACTGGCGGTTTAATCAAAGTGACAAGTCGCTCTGGCCTTACCTTTTGAGGTTCGTTCCCCTAATCAATCGAGCGCGGAACTGGAGCATGCCTGCATCGCTGACTGTCACAAAAGATCACGTGGCTGCCGTGTTCCAGGCTCAAGCGCAGGTAACCGGAAGCAAATAACGATTCGAATGCCGAAGCTACTCGTCACCGGTTCGTCACGCTTGATTGGTTCTGAAGTAGTCTGAAAGTTCAGATGTTGATTACCGAGAGTTTCTTATGTGCCCGGTTTAATCTCTTAGACTGCGGTAATAGCGAAGCCTACATTCTTCAATGAGTTGTTCAGTAATTGCCGAGTTACCCTCCGCGCCTGAAGGTAGAACAGGGTGGCCCTGGACGATTGATAATAATGATTTACCCGAATTGATGGATGATGGCACGCCCTGGCCGAGGATCAGTATTGTTACTCCTTCATTTAATCAGGCGGAGTTCATCGAAGAAACGATTCGTTCAGTACTACTGCAAGAATACCCCAATCTAGAGTTCATTGTTGTTGACGGGGGCAGCACCGATCTTTCAGTCGAGATCATAAAACAATACGAGCAATTCATAACTTACTGGGTTAGTGAGCCGGACGAAGGGCAAGCAGATGCTATTGGAAAGGGTCTAGCTCGGACAACAGGAGAGATAGAATGTTACTTAAACAGTGACGACGTTCTCTTTCCTAATTCATTACGCATCGTTGCCAGGAAGTTTGTCGAACAGAAGGACGCAACATGGGTAAGCGGACCGTGTAATATTTTTTCGGAAGACATTTCGCACCCTGATTCGGTCTGGATACCACGTGCGTTCAAAATGCCTCTATTTATCTTTGGAATACCGGCGGCGCAGCAAAGCACCTTCTGGAAGAGAACTGCAAGGCAAGACGTAGGGTTCGATACGACATACTATTTTTGCATGGACATTGCCTTCTTCTCTAAGTTGCTCGAGGCTTATGGTCCTCCGTTGATTGTAGACGAGGTTCTGGCCGGGTTCAGGGAGCACCCCAAATCTAAGACTTCCAACAAGCAGAAAGTTTGGGCTGCAGATCTGGAACGTATCGCTCGCTATTGGTCACACCGATACAGTTTTAGACGCCGCATCTGGCTCAAACACGTCTGGAAAACTTGGAGAGTGAGAACGGCGTTTTCAAGCTATCTGCTTGGAAGTCCGCTATTTGGAGAACCAGTTGGCCGAAAGCAATTGCTTTGGCTGATTGCTTCTTACCCTCCAGGATTATTGAATAGGCAATGCGCAGGCGCGGTCCGAAGATACTTACTTAAGGTGAACCGAGCCAAACAATCATGAGTACGACGCTCGAAACTTCTGTCTGGCACGTGCTTGATGTCCGAGCGACGTGGGTGAAGGAATTCGCGTCGGCATTGGCCGCGCAGGCGCCAACGCTGGGCTGGTGTCCGCGGATAACTAACGGCGGGATGTTTCGAAACAACGAAGAGGAAATCACGCTCGACGATCCTCGTTTACAGATTCGTTATTTTCCATTGCAGCGCGGGTTCGCAAAGTTTCCGGTGAACTTGATTGCCCGAGAAGGCGAGCGGCTCACCCAGCGACTGTTACGCCGAACAGAAAATGTGAACGAGTCCCGATTAATTTGTAGCTCGCCGCACTACGCCGCCGTGGCCGAGCGTTGGCCGGGCCCGGTGATCTATTACGTAACAGACTTTTTCAAAGCTTACGGCGACGACCCGCGCCTGATTCGCTCGATGGACGTGCGCATGTGCAGGGCAGCGGATCTTGTGTGCCCCAACTCGTCGCGAATATCTGATTATTTGATCGATCAAGCGGAATGTTCGCCGGCAAAACTTTGCATAATTCCGAATGCTACGCGAGCAGCCAACTTAGTTGACCAACCAATTCTGGAGCCAGCCGCGTCGCCCCCCGATTTGGCTGGTTTGTCTCGGCCGGTGGCTGGAATCATCGGCAACCTTGCAGCCAATACAGATTGGGAATTGCTGGAGCAAACAATCGAGCGTACGCCGTGGCTTTCGTGGGTATTCGCCGGGCCGACAGAGATGCCGGTGCCCGAACCGAAACAAAACCAGGCGCGCCGATCTCTCATGGAACACGGCGGCCGCGTTCGCTTCCTCGGCGAAAAACCTTACGGCGTCTTGCGCGACTACGCCCGAGCGCTTGACGTTGCGATTTTGCCGTACCGAAAGAGAGAGCCCACTTACTCAGGAAGTGCGACCAGGTTTTACGAACATCTCGCTGCCTGCCGGCCAATCATCGCTACTAGTGGAGTAGAAGAACTATTGCACAAAGAGCCGCTGCTGAAGCTCATCGATACGGCGGAAGGGATGACAAGCGAACTTGAGCAACTGCGCGACGCCGGATTTCGTGACGGCAATGAAGGGTTACGCTTGCGAGCAAGCATCAAGGAAACGTGGGAGGAGCGCGCATCTGCCGTGCGAATGGCGCTCACCGACCTTGTCCCTCGTTATCAGTTGCGGGCGGCCGCTGGTTGATGGAATTCACTACTCGAACGTCTTCGAAAGCATCTACCGTCTTGGAAGCAACCTCGATCAAGGATTCTTTAGGGAGCGGAAAAGATTTCCAAGACATCCTCGATCCGTCTCAGGTAAGCAAGCGACCTCGGCTGGATCCATTACGTTGTTATCTCGCATTTCGGAGACTGATTGAGCCACATTGGTATCGAAGATTCTGGCAAAAAGATCCGTGGGCCAGATTTGCCAACGGCGACGCACCAGTACTTGGCATGAATTGCAATGACGAAGAGGCGGCGATGCTGGGCAGGCTGGACGAAATACCGAGTGCGGTAACAAGTGAGCAAACGAGATTGCTCTACTGTCTTGCTCGACGGGGTTCGGTTTGCGGCGACATCGTCGAAATCGGCTCAGATCAAGGTAAGAGCACTATTACGTTGGCGTGGGGGGCGGCCAGAAGTGAGAATCCTTGCGACGTTCATGCAGTTGACCCGTTCCTGGGGGGCTCTGTGAGGACAAGTTCCCAAAGAGCCGAGCTACTAAGAAGGAATCTAAGAGAGCACAGGGCCGACAATGTAGTTCTGCACGCCATGACCAGCGGCGATTGCAGACGTGAATGGCAAACTCCTGTTCGCTTCATGTTTGTCGACGCCGCGCATGACTATCTGAATTCGCGCTTTGATTTTCTGGCCTGGAAAGAATTGATTGTGCCGGGTGGTTTCCTCACCGCACATGATGTTGACAACTACGCTCACGGACCGGGAACGCGCAAGGCTTTCTTCGATTGCGTATTGCGAGACCCGCGATTTCGTCTCGCTTATCACATGGATAACCTGGCCGTAGCGCAAAGGATTGTGACCGGGGACGGCACACCCGAATAACTCTATATGTCATCTGACACTGAGCCAATCAGACGCCCGTTGCGCGTAGCCATGGTGCATTACCGTGACGCCGCAGTAATCGGGGGTTCGTTGCGTGTGGGCGAAACCATCGCGAATCATGTCGATCCAACGCGGGTGTCGATGGAAATGGTTTTCGCGTACGGCAACGCAGGACCAATCGCAAAGCAGATCCATGTTCCCTGTCATTTCATCGGGGCAAAGGGTCCGGGAGATATTGCCGCGTGGTTTCGCGCTCGCGCTTTCTTCCGGAAGATTCGACCAGACCTCGTTCACTTTCAGGAAGGAGTTGTATGGTTGCGGACGGCTTTGCTGGGAACGTCATACAAAAAGGCTGTGCATGTGCACGGTCGTTATCAAAAAGCTCCGAAAGGTGCTGGCCCTAACGAAACAGCCTTCCGCGCGTCGCCGCTATGGCATGCCTACTTGAAATCCACGGATGCGCAGATTTGCATCAACAATGGAGCGCGCGACGCGCTTCTCAATCTAGGATGGATCTCTCGTGAGAACTCTTATGTGGTCTATAACAGCATAGACCTTTCAAGATTCAGCCAGAAGCAGGACCAGGCAGCGGCGCGCCTGCAACTGGATCTCCCGCAGGACGTTCTGCTTCTGGGCATGGTTTGCCGTCTGGTTTGGGAGAAGGGCTGTGCTGATCTACTTTCAATAATTGAGCGACTGCCGACCCATTGGCATGGAGTTATTTGCGGAGACGGACCGCTACGAGAGCAGTTGGAGCAAGAGTGTAAGACGCGGCGAATCGCCGATCGAATCCATTTCCTTGGACTCCAGGATGATGTCGCACCAGTGTATGCGGCTCTCGACGCTTATGCGTTTCTTTCGCGTTATGAACCTTTTGGCTTGGTCCTGGCAGAGGCGATGGCGGCGGGCATTCCCGTCTTCGGGATCGAAGGCGACGGCGAATACAACGAAGCTGAGTATCCACTCCTTACACCGGACACGGCCGCACTCGTGCCATTTAGGGGCTCACGAACTTACCAGGGAGCCATACCTGAGCCGGTATTAGATGAAGTAGCGTGTCGTGTATCCAACCACGGTTCTGATCCGCACCTCTACCAAAGGATGATTGAGCGGGCGCGAATGTGGGTGAGCGAACGCTTCGCTGCGCCCGTACAGGCGGAAGTCATGACCGGGGTGTACGAGGACATTTGCGGGATTGGGAACAGGTCTCCCCAGAAGATTAGTGACTGGTACCAATCAAAGCGCACGAAAGATGAGGTCGGATTGGCAAGCTTCGAATCATCGGAACGCGAGAGGGTGCTGGCGTGATACACTTGGTTACACGTCTACCGCTTCCTTACCATCAGACCCTGTGTCAAACGCTGAGTGACTCCTACGACGGAGCGTTTGTCGCGTGGTTTGCTGAAAGAGCGAACGAAGAGTTCCCGTATCGTTCTGCTCCGAAGGACACATTCACCCAGCACTACTTCTCTGAGGTTGGATACGCGAAGCTCTTCAAAGAATTGAAAGCAGATCCTGAAGCGGTCGTGATCCTCGGCGGTTGGTCTTCACCGATGACCAACAAGACGCTCCTCATGACTACATTGCTGCGGATACCAGTCTTTATCTGGGCCGATCACCCGCATCCCCGCAAAAGAGGGTGGGTCGGCGCCCGCTCTCGAAGACTTTATTTTCGCTTTCTTGCTCGCATTGTGTCGGGCTTCCTGGCTTGCGGTACTCCGACTGTTGAGCATCTGGCTTCACTCGGTATCAAACGTAGGAAGATAACGAATTTTCCTTACTGGGTTGAGGTCCCGAAGGAATGGTCGGCGCCAACGAGATGCCTTGGTAAAGACGCAGCCATGCGGCCTCTGCGACTGCTGGCGATCGGCCGGCATGTTCCCGACAAGCAATTTGAAGTTGCGATTCAGGCAGTGGCCCTCGCCAACAAGAAAGCGGAAAGGGAACTGGCTGAACTAGTAATGGTCGGTAATGGACCCGAGCGCGCCAGCCTCGAAGCTTTCGCAAAGGCTTCCGGTTGCGGAACGAGCGTAGGTTTTCTGGGCTGGCTGGAGAGCGATGAAGTGTATAGAAAGCTGGGAGAAACGGACGCTCTCGTAATGACTAGCAAATTTGAGCCTTACGGCGTAGTGGTTGTGGAAGCAATGGCGGTTGGTCGTCCGGTGTTAGCCTCAGAGGGTGTAATAGCTGCGCTGGACAGAGATGAGGGAACCGGCGCGGTGCTCCTTCATCCGATTGGAGACGTTGAATCTCTCGCGGAGCAGATAGCCCTACTCGCTCGTGCGCCCGAGAGGCTACGAGAGGCTTCCGCTGCCTCCCGCGCAACGGCAGAGAAATGGCCTCCGGAGCGGGCCGCAGTGATCGTTGACGAAATCCTCGGCAAAACGAAACGCGGCGGAATGCTTTTGAGGCGAACGCAACGCGATGCGGCTTACGGAAAGCGAATCAACGAGATCAGTCATGATCAGGAGCGAATCAAGAGGACCGCTGCCGCTACCGGCGGAAGATGATGAAGATGCGCCGATTGAAAAAGGGAGTGGACGATGACCAAGGGCAGTTTCCCCGACGGGTAACTCTGACTCAGTGGTTACTTGTTTCTGTTCCAGTTGTCCTGGCAGCCCTAACCTACGAGGTAACGAGCTACCGCGCGCTTGCCCTCTCCGCTGAACTTCTGAGTCTTTTGAGCCTCGCGCTCCTTATTGTAGTCGCGAAAGAGGCGCTGCAGACTCGATCCATTGGAAAACTCTGCTTAGTCGCTGGTGTCTTTGTTTTCTATTGGATAGAGGCATTAGATCTCGCTTTTCAAAAAAACCCGTTCAGCATTCCTGAGGGATTTCCCATCACTGCTACGCAGTTCGAACCGGAATTGATCAGACAAGCGCTCGTCTACATCACCGTGTTTCAGCTTCTGCTGCTGGTCGGCTACTCTATCCGGCCCCGCCTTGAAAAAGCTGTCGGGTTTTTCTCCTCGCGGGTTGATTCTCTTTCGTTCGACCGGTGGATATTGGTTGTTCTGCTGGTAGCGTGTTCTGTACTACCGCTGCTTATCTTTTATGATTTTGATTTCGACAACATCGTCAGCGCGCTGCTCGCTAGCCGGAGCGGCACGGATCTCGAAACCTCTGAGCCGGGTATTACGCAACACCTGGCTCTGTTCGGCATTTATGGAGCGGCCCTGTTCTTTGTGTACGCGCTCAAGACCAGCACGTGGCACCGTCTTTGGTGGCTCCTCTTAGGCGCTATGGTTGCGGTCCCCTTCGTCACCGGAGGAACGCGGCATCTCTGGTTATATATCTCGCTACCTTCGGTGTTGATTCTGCTCCGCGGTTTCAAGGGTCAATTAGACGGCCGGCGGGTGGTGGGATTTGCTGCTGCGGCGTTGGTCGTCTTCGTTGTTGCCCAGGCGCAGTTTGCCTACCGCAGCATTGGCTGGCGAGAGGTTGGTAATGTCGCCCCTGAAGAGCTATCTCAACTCAATAGTACGGGTCAGTTTACGGCCCTGCTGTTTGCCGAACACCTGGTTCCGAACGAGCATGCCTACTTTATGGAGCCGGCCGAACCATACTTCGTCATTCATTGGATTCCGCGACAACTATGGCCCGATAAGCCGATCATGGAATCGTGGACTTACTATAACGAGAGCTATGCTCAGGGCGCGGCCTTTAACGTCACGCCTTCCGTCATTGGTCAATTTCACCTCAATTGGGGTTTGCCGGGAGTGATCTTTATCGGTGCCTGGCTGGGCTTCTTAACCTTTCTGGCCGACCGAGTGCTCTTGCTCCTCGACTCAGCTCGACAACGGGCGATGTTCGTCGTGGTCGGAATGTTCTATGCGTTTATTATTTCGTCGTTCCGATTCTATTCGCCGATTTATTTCTCATATTTCCTTTTCGGGTTTTTAGCAATGTTTCTCTTGACGCGCCGGCGCGGAAGGTCGAGCGCCGGCGCCGCGATGGTTCCAAGGTTAACGCCCAGTGTGAACCCGTCGTAAGATTAGCCAGGATTCTGGAATGAAAGTCGTATTTATCTCGCCATCGTTTCACCCCGCTACCTATTACGGCGGGCCAACTCCCGTGAACTATGCCTTCTGCAACTCACTGGCAAAGACCGAGCAGGTTCGACTAGAGGTTTTGACAACTGATGCCGACGGGCCTGACAGGCGAATCGACGTCCGCTCAATTCCTGAAATTCTCGACGATGGATATGAAGTTTATTATTGTCGGCGTACTTTTCGCCCGGATATCTCGCTGGGACTGTTGCTTCGTTTGTTCGGCATGATCCGCCGAGCCGATATTGTCCATCTAAGCGCCGTTTACTCGTTTACAACTCTACCTGCGCTCGCGCTCTGTCGCATGCAGCGAAAGCCCGTTGTGTGGTCACCCTTGGGCGCTCTGCAGCGTTGGCCGGGAACAACACGGAAGACTACAAAGAAATTGTGGGAAAGAATTTGTAACTCGTTCTGTGACCCGGAGCGAGTTGTTCTCCATGTGACCAGTGAGGAGGAGAAAAGCGAAAGTCTCGGCCGAATTGATCGCGCGAGCATAGTTGTGATTCGGCACGGAGTCGACATGCCGAGACTGAATGGTGCCAAAGCCTTCCATCAAGGCGGCGATCTCCGGTTGCTCTACATGGGACGATTGCACCCGATCAAGGGAATCGACAATCTCTTGCGAGCCATGACTATGGTGAAGAGCAAGGTAAGCCTCTCAATTTGCGGCGAGGGAGAAGTTGATTATCAAAATCGGCTCTGGTCGCTCGCGGGAGATCTCCAATTATGTGACCGCGTAAGATTCCACGGCAAAGTGGAAGGAGAGGCGAAGGAGCAGCAATTTCGAGAGGCTGACTTGTGCATTGTGCCCTCCTTCAAAGAAAACTTTTGCGCGGTTGTGGCGGAGTCGCTGGCTCGGGGGCTTCCGGTGGTGGCCAGTCATGGAACACCGTGGCAAGGGATCGAAGACATTAATTGCGGATTGTGGGTGGCGAACAGCCCGGAGGAACTTTCAAAAGCGATAGACCAGGCTGCCAGCATGCCTTTAAGAGAGATGGGCCTGCGTGGACGACAATTGATGGAGCAGGAGTACTCATGGGCCAGCGTGGTCGGGGAAATGATAGCGCAGTACAGATTGCTCATCGAGGCTAGCGAAGTGAGACGTCAGGGAACAGCGCGACACCCTCAGGCAGCATGATCTCCGAACTGTTTTGAAGGCAGAACCGAGCTGACCAGAATGCTTGATCAAGTAACACCGCTCATTCTGACTTACAACGAAGCGCCAAACATTGCCCGCACGTTGGAGCAACTTCGTTGGGCGAAAGACATCGTGGTTGTCGATAGCTTCAGCGAAGATGAAACCGTCGAGATTGCGAACAGCTTTTCGCAGGTGCGCGTGTTTCAACGGAAGTTTGATAGCCACGGGGCTCAGTGGAACTTTGGCCTGAACGAAACGGGAATTTCGACCGAATGGGTTTTGGCCTTGGATGCCGACTTCGTTTTGAATCCTGAATCAGTTGATGAAATCAGATCGCTTGAGCCGCCTCCAGGGGTGAGGGGCTACCTGGCACCGTTTACTTATTGCATCAATGGACGTCCTTTACTAAGCGGCCTTTTAAGATCGCAGGTAGTGCTGTACCGACGCTCGTTCGCGAAGTACGTACAGGACGGTCATACGCAGAGGTTGGAACTCGATGGCGAGGTGGAAGAGCTAAGGTCTTCGATTCTCCATGACGATCGCAAGCCTCTGAGTCGCTGGTTTGAATCACAGCAGCGCTACATGGCTTTGGAAGCCAAGAAGATACTCGCTTCTGATCCTTCGGGTTCGAGTACGGCGGATCGAATCAGGCGCTTGCGCGTGGTTGCTCCACTGGCTATGCTTTTCTACTGCCTGATTGTTCGGGGTGGCGTGCTCGATGGTCGGCCCGGGTTCTATTACGCCTTTCAGCGCATGCTTGCGGAGTTGTTGTTGTCGCTCTATTTGATCGAAAACGATTTTGATGCGGCTATAGAGACACGGGGACAGAGAAAGAAGATCAAAATAGCCCCCTGAATTCTTAAGGGCGGCATCGGGCTCTAGAGTTTCTGCATTTGTCATTGAAGAAATTGAAAGAAATCGCGAAAGGGATACCGGGCGTACGTTCTGCGTATCATAAGTGTACCGGGTTAGTACTAAGACTGAAATCTACGGAGCAGGTGTTCTCAGACGTATATGCCGGGAACAAATTCCGTGGAAAAGAGTCGATTTCGGGACCAGGATCGTCGATCAATCAGACTACTGTAATTGTCACCGAACTTCCGAAAGTGTTTGATGACTTTGGCATCCATACGATATTGGATATCCCCTGTGGCGATTTCCACTGGATGAAGCAAGTCAGCTTCGAGAGTATCAATTATGCCGGTGCGGATATCGTTGCGGACCTCATTCAGAAGAACAAACAAAAATACGAAACGGAAAATATTAAGTTCTCTAAACTAAATCTGATCAAGGATAAGCTGCCAAGAGTAGACTTAATTCTTTGTCGAGATTGTCTTGTACACTTGTCTTACAAGGATGCGTTTGGGGCGTTGCAGAATATATGTGCTAGCGAATCAACCTACCTTCTTGCAACGACTTTTACAGGCCGAAAGCATAATCAGGACATTGCAACCGGGCAGTGGTATGCGCTCAACTTGGAAATTGCTCCCTTTATGCTTCCACCTCCGCTCAAAACAATAAACGAAAACAATACTGAGGGCGATGGGGCATACAGAGACAAATCACTGGGGCTATGGAGAGTGACGAATATCAAAGAAGTTCTAACGAAGCGCCCCGCCTGACCACTGTGGCTGATCTTCAATCCGAAATCCGCAATTCGAAAGCTGATCGATGTACATCCTCGGAATTAATGCTTATCACGGTGATGCGGCGGCGGCGCTGAGCAAAGACGGCCGCCTCGTGGCCGCCGTGTCTCTGTGGCTAACCAGTTTTTCAGCAACCTGTCAGCTCTTAGCTTCGGCGACGATCCGAAATCCTCAATCCGAGATTTAGATCATGTGTGGCATTTGCGGAGTAGTTGATTTCAGCGGAGGGAATGACGCGGCGGCGCTCGTGCGTCGTATGACGCCGACGATGCGTCATCGCGGTCCCGACGATGACGGCTTCCTGATCGATGGCCCGTTGGCGCTGGGTATGCGGCGGCTAAGCATCATCGATTTGGAGGGCGGCCACCAACCGATCTTCAACGAAGACGGCTCAGTTGGCGTCGTGCTCAACGGCGAGATCTATAATTTTCGCGAGCTGACAAAGACGCTTGAGGGATTGGGCCATAGGTTTCGTACCCGCTCGGACTCGGAAGTGATCGTGCATGCCTACGAGCAGTGGGGGGCTGAATGCGTGCAGCGTTTGCAGGGAATGTTTGCCTTCGCGATTTGGGACGGGCGGGGAACGGGAAGGAGTTTCGAGTTTCGAGTTCCGAGTTTCGAGTTGAGTGCGAGGGGCGAGGGCGGCACCTTGTTTTTGGCACGCGATCGCCTGGGCATCAAACCGCTCTATTACTACCTTGGAAATTCGGATTTCGAATTGCGAATTGCGAATTTGAAAGACGCTCACCGCGGAGACGCAGAGAGCGCAGAGCAGACGCAGAGAGCCGGAATCACGGATGCCGGAATTTGTGTTTCAAATTCGAAATTCTTGTTCGCTTCTGAGGTGCGAACGCTTCTGTCCAGCGGGCTGGTGCCGAGAAAGCTTTCGCCGTCTGCTCTCCAGAGCTATCTGCTGTTCGGTTCAGTAAGCGAACCGATGACGGTGGTTGACGGCGTCCTTTCGCTGCCGCCGGGGCACACGCTCACGATCAGAACTGACTCCCCGGACTCGCCGATCAAAGCTGAGCCTTACTGGAACATGGCCGCGGCTGCGGAATCGAATGGACACACGCCGGACGGACGTGCGTCTTCCACAGCGTCCGTTTCCGGTGCGTCGGTGCGAGTTCGCGAGTTGCTGGAAGAGAGCGTACGTCTGCACCTGATCGCGGATGTGCCCGTGGGAGTCTTCTTGAGTGGCGGGATCGATTCGACGACGATCGCCGCGCTCGCGAGCCGCGAAGTTTCCGGCGTGCACACGTTCACCGTTGGCTTTCCGGAAAAAGAATTTAGTGAAGCCGCCATCGCGCGGCGCACCGCGAAGCAGTTCGGCACTGCGCATGACGAGTTGATGCTCGATGGCGACGAGATGCTCGGGCGAGTGGGTGAGGTGGTCGCAGCCCTGGACCAACCGAGCATGGATGGGATCAATAGTTACTTCGTCTCCTGGGCGGCGAGAAAAGCGGGTCTGAAGGTTGCGCTTTCCGGAACTGGCGGTGACGAACTCTTTGGCGGCTACAAGAGTACGTTTCGGCGGACGCCGCGCTATCAGCAGATTGCAGCGATAAGCGACCGTGTGCCCGGTGCGTTGCGTTCAGCGGTTGGTTCTGCTGTATCCAGTGGCGGCGCCGGTCTCGGCCGCGACGACGCATCGCAAAAGCTCGCGGCATTGTGGAATGACTCGCACTCTCTGCCGCATCCTTACTTCTTTGCGCGCGCGTTGTTCACCCCGCCGCAGGTTTCTCAACTGATGATCGGGGCGCCGGTCACCGGGTCAGGTAATGGAGATGTCGCGCCGTGGTGGACCTGGCTTTCGGAAAGCGCAAAGCAGGTCAGTGCGCTGGATACTTTCACCGCGGTGTCGTGTCTCGAAGCGCGCTCTTATCTGGTCAATACCCTGCTGCGGGATACGGATTCGATGAGTATGGCCCACTCGCTCGAGGTTCGCGTACCCTTTCTGCATCATCCGCTGGTCGAGTTTGTCACCCGGCTGCCCGCAGCAATGAAAGTGGGTACGGGCACGCCAAAGGAATTGCTGGTCGCGGCGCTCGCGGATCTGTTACCGGCAGAGGTGGTCCAGCAACCGAAGCGCGGCTTTACGTTTCCCTGGGCGGAGTGGTTGCGCAGGCCACTGCGGGAAAAAATGGAGCGGGGCCTGTCCGAGCTGTCTCCGTCACTTGGCGCTCTGCTTGAGGAGAGAAGTGTCTATGCCGTTTGGGAAGCCTATCTAAATGGTAAGACGAGTTGGTCGCGGCCCTGGAGCTTGTACGTGCTTAACGAGTGGGTGAAGCAGCACGTGGACCTGGAAGAGAAGGCAGTGGGCAGTGAGCAGTGGGCAGTGAGCGGTGGGCAGACGTGCCCTTTGCCCACCCGCTAACGCAGGTGGTACTGACAAAATGTACATCCTCGGAATTAATGCTTATCACGGTGACGCGGCGGCGGCGCTGATCAAAGACGGCCGCCTCGTGGCCGCCGTAGAAGAAGAGCGCTTCAATCGCATCAAGCACTGCGCCGGCTTCCCAACGGAATCAATCCGATACTGTCTGCGCGCGGCGGGCATCGACATCGAACAGGTCGAGCACGTCGGCATCTCGCGCGATCCGTCCGCGCATTTGCATAAGAAGGTCCTGGCGGCGGCGACGCGGGCGGCGCGGCAGGCAGTGGGCGGCAGGAGAGCAGTGGGCGGTGGGCAGTGGGC
Source organism: Pyrinomonadaceae bacterium (assembly GCA_041497335.1). Lineage (GTDB taxonomy): Bacteria > Acidobacteriota > Blastocatellia > Pyrinomonadales > Pyrinomonadaceae > UBA11740. The sequence goes on from JBGQGG010000014.1 coordinate 53,754, forward strand.
AGTGGACAGTGAGCAGTGGGCAGTGGACAGTGAGCAGCGCGGTCAAGCTCCTGATCAAGACGATGCGGTCCCAGGGAACGGCGACGGTTATGGTCGGGGATTAGCGCGGCAACTGGCGGCTCGTTTGCGGAATGCAGCGAAAGTCCGCGATTTGAAAGATGAGCTAGCGAAACAGTTGGGCGTTCCCAGAACCAAACTCAAAGCCCAGTTCCACAACATCGAACATCATCGCGCGCATCTGGCCAGTTCTTTTTTTGTTTCGCCTTTCGAGCACGCGGCGCTGCTTTCCCTCGACGGCTTTGGCGATTTCATCTCGACCATGTGGGCGGTTGGCAACGACCGGCGCATCGACGTCCTCGGTCAGGTTGAATATCCGCATTCGCTCGGCATCGTCTACACGGCCACGACGCAGTTTCTCGGGTTTCCGCATTACGGTGACGAAGGAAAGACGATGGGTCTGGCGCCGTACGGGAAGCCTCGGTTCATCGAACAATTTCGGGAAATCGTTCGCACCGAAAAGAACGGACAGTTTCGCTTGGACCTCGATTATTTTCGCCACACGTCCGAAGGCGTCGATATGACCTGGGACAATGGCTCGCCGGCGATCGGCAGAATTTTTTCCCACGCGTATAGCGACGCGTTTGGCCCGCCGAGAGACCCACAAGCTCCTCTAACTGATCGCGAGAGCGACCTGGCGGCGAGCTTGCAGTTGCGTCTGGAGGAAGTAGCCTGGCACACACTCAGACACCTGCATGATGAAACCGGTTTGACTGATCTGGGATTGTCCGGCGGCGTCGCTTACAACTCAGTAATGAATGGAAAGATTCTGCTCAACACACCGTTTCGACGCATGTTCATTCAACCGGCAGCGGGCGACAGCGGCACGGCTCTGGGTGTCTGCTATCAAATCTATAACCAGGAAAAAAAGTCTCGAGTTTCGAGTCCCGAGTTTCGAGCCAAACAAAAAGAGCCCGCAGGTGAGCGTTACGTGATGGAGGGTGCTTACACCGGGCCGGAATTCAGCGATGAAGAGATCGTAAGGGAATTAGAGATTTCAGATTTGAAATTTGAAAAGTATTCAGAGAGTGAACTGACTGCGCGCGCGGCGAAGGACATTGCCGATGGCGCGGTGGTTGGGTGGTTTCAGGGGCGTATGGAGTTCGGTCCGCGGGCGCTGGGGAATAGATCGATCGTCGTGGACCCTCGTCGCGCGAACATGAAAAGCACTCTCAACGAGCGGATCAAGAAGCGCGAGCCGTTCCGTCCTTTTGCGCCGTCGATTCTGTTGGAACACGTGGGCGACTATTTTGAGCAGACGCATCCATCGCCGGCGATGCTGATGGTCTATCAGATCAAACCTGAGCGTCGTGGGGACATTCCCGCCGTGACGCACGTTGACGGCTCGGGACGTTTGCAGACGGTGTCGCGCGAGGTCAATTTGCGGTATTACCGGCTGATTGAGAGTTTCTACAAACTTACCGGAGTGCCCGTGGTGCTGAACACTTCATTTAATGAAAACGAGCCCATCGTCTGCACACCGCGTGATGCGATTGATTGCTTTCTAAAGACTAAGATGGATGTTTTGTATCTGGGAGACTATGCGATTCGGAGGAAGGCTTTTTAGTTTCAAGTTTCGAGTTTCGAGTTAAACCATCACTCTCACTAGTAGTCGAAACTCGAAACTCGAAACTCGAAACTAAGTTGTGAAAGTCCTTTTACTCAATCAATGCTTCTGGCCGGACGTCATGGCGACGGGCCGGCAGTTGACCGGCGTCGCGCGCGGTTTGGTAGAGCGCGGACATGAGGTGACCGTGATCGCGGGCCGGCGCGGCTATGACGACGCGAAGCTCCGCTTTCCCTTGCGCGAGCGTTGGAACGGCATGGACATCGTTCGCCTGCCGACTGTCAGCTTAGGCAAGAGCAGACGCTGGCGCCGGGCGCTGAATTTTGCCAGCTTCTCTGCCGCGTGCGTCTGGCGCCTGGCCATCACTCGACGCCAGGATGCAGTCGTGGCGTTGACGTCGCCGCCGCTGGTTTCGTGGCTGGCGTCTCTGTTCACACGGCTGAAAGGCGGCCGGCTGATTTTCTGGGTGATGGATCTGAACCCGGACGAAGCAATTGCCGCCGGTTGGCTCAAACCCAATTCGGTTGCAGCCAGGCTGCTCTCGGCGCTTTTGAAAAGCAGCATGCAACACGCAGCAAGGATCGTGGTGCTGGATCGATTCATGAAGGAGCGGATCGCCGCCAAAGGAATTCCCGCACACAAGATCGAAGTGATTCCTCCGTCTTGTGACAATTCAGTTGAGTATGACAGAGAGGGCAGGGAAGCCTTTCGCCGGCGCCACAATCTCACTGAGAAGTTCGTCGTGATGTATGCCGGAAACCACAGTCCCTGTCATCCGCTGGATACGCTGCTCGAGGCCGCGAACGGATTGCGCGCGCGCGCGGACATCGCGTTTTGCTTTGCCGGTGGTGGAAGCGAACTCGGCAAAGTAAAAGAGTTTGCCCGAATAAATCAGCTCGAGAATATTCTTTGTCTCGCGTATCAGGCAGAGGCAGAGTTGCCGGGTATGCTTTCGGCGGCCGATCTTCATGTGGTCATCATGGGCGAGGGATATCAGGGCATCGTGCATCCGTCCAAGATATACAACATCCTCGCCGTCGGAGCGCCGTTTCTTTACATCGGCCCGATCGAGAGCCACGTGGCCGACATTATTTCCGGGCTTCAGCAGCCGGCCAGGGCGTCTGCGGCACAACATGGCCAGGTGGATGTCGTCGTTGAGTCTATTGGTAAAGTTGCACAGACTTCAGTCTGTGATCGCATGTGGACGGAATCACAGACTGAAGTCTGTGCCACGACCCGCCCTGTAGCCGCGGTGTCGCAGTTCACAGCTTTAATTGAAGCGACCCTTCCGGAAATGATGTATGTGGCACAGACTTCAGTCTGTGAGCCTGCACCGGAGCCACAGACTAAAGTCTGTGCCACTGACTACCAATGAAAACCTATTTCGCACTCTTTCTGATTTCCGCGTGCGCGTCATTAATGCTGACGCCGCTAATCCGGCGTTTCTGTGAGCGCTACCGGCTGGTGGATGAGCCGCAGGATAATCGGCGCGTTCATCTGAAGGCCGTGCCTCGCCTGGGTGGCATCGCGATATTTTTGTCGATGCTGATCGCCCTGTCGTTTCTGCCGCTGGTTAATAATTTGTTGACGCAAACTCTGCGGCCCGATCGGCGAGAGATCATTGTCTTTCTTATCTGCGGATTCCTGGTGCTGCTGTTGGGGGCCTATGACGACCTGCGCGGCGCCAATGCGGGAGTGAAATTCGCCGGGCTGGCCGGAGTCGCCGTGCTCTTCTATGTACTCGGCGGTCGCATCGAAGGTCTATCGATTCCGTTTGTGGGCGGTGTCACTTTTCATCCCGTGCTCGGGTTTCTGATCACATTGATTTGGGTCGTGGGCATTGCCAACGCCTTTAACCTGATTGACGGCGTCGACGGTTTGGCCAGCGGCTCAGCTCTGTTCTCGTCTCTGGTCCTGCTCAGCGTGTCGCTGATCCAGGGCAAGGCCCTGGTCGCAGTCATCGCACTGGTGCTGACCGGGGCCCTCGCAGGTTTCTTGCGCTACAACTTCAATCCGGCTTCGATCTTTCTCGGTGACTCCGGCTCGCTATTCGTGGGCTTCGCGTTGGCCGCCCTGTCGATTCAGGGATCGCAGAAGGCTCCCACGGCCGTGGCCGTGGCGATTCCGATTCTCGCTTTCGGGCTTCCCGTCGTCGACACGGGTGTGTCAATCGCGCGGCGGTTCCTGAGCGCCAAACCCATCTTCAAGGGAGACCGCGAGCACATCCATCACATGCTGCTCGAGCGCGGTTGGTCGCAGCGTCGCGTCGCCCTGGTGTTGTATGGCGTGAGCGCGCTCTTCGGTTTGCTGGCGATGCTGTTTGTCAACAGTGGCAACAGCCTTACCGCCGTGGTTCTGTTTGTCGTTGGCGCCGCAGTAGTTTTGGCCCTCGGCAAACTTCGCTATCACGAGGTCGACGAGCTGCGGGCCAGTGTTAAGAGAAACATTGGTGAGCGACGTGTGCGCGCGGCAAACAACTTGCGAATGCGCCGGGCCTGCAAGGCGGTTTCGTCGGCGTCAACGCTCGACGAATTGTTCGACGGCATCCTCGAGGTGCTCGAGCTGGGCGAATTTGCTTATGCAACGGCGCAGTTGAGCTGTAATGGACATTTGGAAGTTAACGAGACGGCCGTGGCCCTGGCGGCGGGAGATGGCTCGATGCGTTATGCCGTGATGAACGAAGGACGAATTCACTGGAAGTGGAAGCGCAGCGACTTCAATGACGTTGATGTCGTCGGGTCGGACCGGTTCTGGGCAATGCGCTTGCCTCTGGGAGGCGAACAGGGCTCGTTCGGTTACCTGAATTTGTATCGCCAGTTTCACACAGACGGACTGCTATTCGACATCAACTATCTCACTACGGCGTTCCAGCCGGCAGTCGCGCGGGCCGCTGAGCGTATTTTTCTGGCTGCGCGCGAATCAACTCGACGAAGTCTTGCCGCCGTTGGATGAGGACCATGGGAGCAGCCCTGACTTCAAAAAGCCAATCACACGAATTTGGATACCTCGTTTAGCCAATCAACGCACGGCGAACCGTCCTTGCAAGCCGATCGGCGCAGTCGATGGCTGATCCTTTTTGATCGGACAATCTTCTATGGATTGATCGCCGTGATCGCGCTCACCGCGGTCCCATACGGGACAGTCGATCCCTGGTCTAAAGCACTGTTTGAGTGCGCAGTATTCTTCCTCGCTCTCCTCTGGATCATTCACGGTTTCATCGACGGCTCGTGGCGGATCGGCAACACACGTTTGATAGCTCCCATGGTTGTGCTGGTGGGCTTCGCGGTAGTTCAAAGTCTGGCCTGGTGGCAAGTAGATTGGGCCGGAGAGAAGGTTTGGTTCGCGCTCAGCTCGGATCCTTTCGAGACACGGGTATTTGCTCTCAGGATGGCGGCGCTGGTCGTCGTGACGGTATTGGCAGTTCGCTTTACCTCAACCGAAACGAGATTGGGAATCCTGGTCTACGCAATCATCGCCGTCGCCCTGGCCAGCGCGCTTTTCGGAATCGCCCGCCAGACGATGCAACACGGTCAGGGCTTTGTGCTGTCCCGTCTCGCGCTCGAGGGGGGTTATGCTCAATTCATCAACCGGAATCACTTTGCGTTTCTAATGGAAGTGGCGTTGGGACTGCTTATCGGGGCCGCAATTATGCGCAGGCGACGACACGAGCATCTGCTGCTTTATCTGTCAGCGGCAGTCCTTATGTCGGCCGCGGTCGTGCTGTCCCGCTCGCGTGGCGGGCTACTGGCTATCACGGTGCAAGTAATCTTTGCGGGTCTGCTGTTTGTTAATTCCAGAGCACCGGCGAAAGAGAAAAGCACGAACCATGAGAGAGGCTGGGTCCGATGGACGCGTTCGATCGTCGCCACCTCGGTAATGATTGGCGCGCTGCTCTTGATTATTGTTGCCGGCGTCGCGTGGCTGGGCGGCGATCAATTGTCGACCGGCGTGGAAACTGCCGCCATCGAGATGGCCGCGGATCGTTCAGAGACGCATGAACGGGCGCGCCGGCGCGATATCTGGCGCGCTACGTGGCTGATGTTCAAGGCGCATCCAATGGCCGGAGCGGGACTCGGTGGCTTCTGGGCTGAGGTGCCCCTCTTTCACGAAGCGTCCGGTGCATCGACTCCACAACAGGCGCACAACGATTATCTGGAGCTGCTGGCGAGTGGCGGCATACTGGGCGCGGGGCTATTGATTTGGTTTGTAATCGCGCTCCTCAAACAAGCCAAACAAAGCGTCAATGCGACCGAAGGATTTCAGCGCGCGGTCACCTTGGGAGCGATCATCGGACTGGTTGGCGTCGGCGTGCACAGCATTGTTGAGTTTGGTCTGCACATCACAATAAATGCCCTGGTGTTTGTGGTGCTTCTGGCAATAATTAGTCTTAAGGCCTTCGCGGTTAAGAACCATAGCGAGGAAGGGCGGGCGGTAGCCCGCCTCTAAACTTCAAATCCACCGTGGGCGTTAGCAATGGGCCGGTTTCAGAAACAAATTGATTCCATATGCCGGGAGGCGCGCAAGGGCGCTCCCTCTCCCTCTGGGAGAGGGTTGGGGAGAGGGCTTAAGTACCGAGACCACCCAGCTACGCCCCTCTTCCCCAGCCCTTCTCCCAAACGGAGAAGGGGGAAAAGTCAGGTCCGCTAGTCTCCCTCTCTCCGGCCCTCTTCCAAAAGGGAGAGGAAATGCGCATGGTATCGGAGGATCGTTTTCTTTGAAGAAGCTCAAGACTAATTTTGTCGGTTTAGTCCTGGTCCTGTTACTGTTGGGCCAAGCGCTTTTCGGCTGGCCTCAGGACATTGCCGGTGGCGCCAGCGCGATGGTTGGCCAGGACATCATCGGCGGCGCTGCCGTAGTCTTCAAACGGCCTCCGCGCGTCCGCGACCTCTCTGGCGGCGCCGGTATGATGTTAGTGCAGCACCGCCCGCCGCGCAGACCGACCGCGCCTACGGAAATCGCGCGCAACAGGCCGCCGAATCCGGCCCAGCCTCAGCCCGGCGTGCCGGAACCCGATACAAGTCCACAGATTTCCAGTGATGAGAAGGCCGACGCCTACAACAATCAAGGTAACACTCTCTATGACGTGGGCCAGTATGCAAAGGCCATCGAAGCTTACAAGCAGGCGCTGAGTGTCAAGCCGAATGACTCTCTTACCTACAACAACCTTGGCGCAGCCTACTTCGCTCAGGGTCAAAACAACGATGCGATCGACGCCTTCCAGAACGCGGTGAAGGCAAAATCTGACGACGCTGAAAGTTATTTCAATCTCGGGATCGCCTATAACACTACCGAGAAATACGACGACGCGGTGGCCACTCTGAATAAGGCCCTGGCGTTGAAGCCTGACTGGGCGGAAGCACTGAATGCGCTCGGCGACACTTACCTGAGTCTCAATCGATTCGAAGACGCGGCTAAGACTTACGAGGCCGTGGTGAAACTCCAACCTGACAACGCCAACGCCTACAGCAACCTGGCTTTTGCTTACGATCGTCTGTCGCGTCACGAAGATTCGATTGCTGCTTTGAAGAAGGTCGTGCAACTTAGCCCGAATGATGCGTTCGCCTACAACAACCTCGGCGCCGCTTCTTATAAGGCAGGCAAGTACAAAGACGCGGTCGATGCGTTTACCCAGGCGCTGCGAATCAAGCCCGACGACCCGGAAACCCAGAACAACCTCGGCGCGGCGCAGTATGCGTTGGAGAATTACGGTGACGCCACGAATTCATTTCAGCAGGCAATCAAACTGAGACCGGCCTTTGCCGATGCCCAGTACAATCTGGGTAACGCTTTCCTGATGTCCGCTAAGTTCAATGAATCCGTGGACGCATATCAACAGGCAATCCGGAACCGGCCGGACTATGGCGAAGCGCAAAACAACCTGGGGATAGCATTAACGAACCTCGGCCGCTATGCCGATGCCGTGACCGCGTTTCGGGAAGCCGCGCGCCTGAAACCCGATCTGGCCACTGTCTTCAACAATCTCGGCTTTGCCGAAGACAAACTGGGACATGAGGAGGAAGCGATCGCGGCCTATAAAGAAGCTATCAGGATCAACGCGAAATATGCCAAGGCGCTGAACGGGCTGGGTTATGTCTATGACAAAACAGGGAAGCCGGCGGAAGCAATTGACCCGCTGAAACAGGCCGTCGAAGCGAAGCCTGATTTTGTCGCGGCGCATTACAATTTGGGCAAGGCTTATTTCGATGCCGGCCGTTTCGCTGAAGCAGTTGAATCGTATGAACGGGTGACGCAACTCAAGCCGGACTATGAACAGGCCTGGCTTGGGTTGGGCACCGCGGCCTTCCGCGCCGGTCAGTTCACCGAAGCTGCCGCGAGCTTCAAGAAAGCTGCCACCCTGAATCCGTCGAACGCTGAAGCCTTCTACGGGCTGGGGAATTCAAGTTACAAAGCCGGCAAGTACCAGGATGCTCTGGCGGCACTGAAACAAACGATCCAGCTCAAGCCCATGTACGCCCAGGCCCACTATAGCCTCGGGCTGGTCTGTGCGAGCCTTAAGGACAAGGACGGAGTTACTCGTGAATTCGCAATCCTAAAGAGACTCGATCCGAAGCTGGCCGAGCAGTTTTACAAGGCGGTGAAGCAATGAGTCTGGCGCAACAGTCCTTTGTCAGTACCACCCGCGTTAGCGGGGCGATCGCCAGAATCAGCGATCTCATTGGCGCCTGGCTAGAAGCGCGGTTACGATGAGAGGGGCCGGCCCCTTAACAGTTTTTCTGACCGCCCTTGAAAAGGATTTGACGTAGGCCGCAAAGGGAAGTACACTTCCCCAACAATCGGCCTGAACAACACTTAGTGCCCGATCAATCGATCAATGGAGGGGACCCCTATGAATACCAGAAAAAAGAAGATCCTCAAAACTCTGACGATCTTTCTCGCTTTTTCCTTTGCGCAAGTTTATGTGCAGGCCGGTTTGCCGAACCCGGCCCCGGTGCCGGGTGCGCCACAGCGCGCCATCACGGCGCGGCTGATTACGAAAAACAATCAGCCAATCACCGTTAACGGAAACAACGTGAGCACCGGCGGGACCATTCTCACCGGAGCGACGATCGAAACGCCCGATCAGGTCGGAGCCACGATCGATCTGGGCAATGCCGGTGTCGTCGAACTCCAGCCGAACTCGAAAGTCCAATTGGACTTTGACGAGAACGGCAATGTGAGAGTCAAAGTGATTCGCGGATGTGCCGTAACCAACAAAAAGACCAACGTCCTGCCGGGCGAAATGGAGATATATACCGATACGGCTTCCGAGAAGACCGATAAGAAACGGCGTAACATGGGCTTCTGCCTTCTGCCGAGCGGCGGGCTAGGGGCTCTCGGCGCGGGCGCCGCCGCTGGCGCGGGCGGCGGAATCGGCGCTGGGGCAGTTGCAGCCATTGTCGTTGGCGCCGGGGGTGCAATTGGCGCCGCGGTCGCGCTGACCCGTGGGGGGAATCCGAGCCCCTAATAACTGATTCCGAATCCTCGATTGAGAAAGACCGGCCCTTCAGTTCGGAGGGCTGGTTTTTTTCGCGCGCCAATTAAGTTCGGAGTACCGACTTTAGTTGGGTATTTCCGAGGTCACAGAAAAAACCCAACTAAGGTTAGTACTGTGAACCTTCAATGAACACAAAACGCATCACCATCGCCGTGCTGGCTTCTGTCCTCTGCGTTTTGGGAATCTGGCAAGCCGCGCGCGTTGGGTTCGCGCGAACTCTCGAAGAGTACGCCGCCAGGCATCGTCGCGACAATTTCGTTGAGTGGGTCTTAGCGATAGCCGGTGTAAACGATCAGAAAGCTGCCGCGGATCGTGCGGTGACGCTCCTGCCCACGGACGCCGAAAGTCATTCTGATCGGGGCGAGGTACTCCAGTTTTTTGAGGACTACTCGCAAGCCCAGGACGAATTTGCACGCTCAGTACAGCTACGCCCGCGCGATTACTATCTGTGGATGTTGTTAGGAGTCAACCGAGATCTCAATCAGGATCAGGAAGGGGCTTTGCGCGCAATGCGGCAAGCAGCGGTGTTAGCTCCAACCTATGCGCAGCCCCGCTGGCAACTTGGCAATCTGCTGCTGAGAATGGGCCATTTGGATCAGGCTTTCATCGAGCTACGCCGGGCCGCAATGAGTAATCCAACTCTTTGGCCCAACGTAATCGATCTCGCCTGGGGTATCTACGGTCACGATGCCGGCAGCGTCATTAGATTGCTCCAACCCGAAACAGACACTGCCCGCATGGCTCTGGCACTCTTCTTTGCGCGTCACAATCAAGCTGCGGCCGCGCTCGATCAGTTTCGGCTGTTTCGTGCGACGGGCACAGCGTCGGATGAGAACGCTCAAAGCTTAATCGATGAGTTGTTGAGGGCCAGAGCCTTCGCCGAGGCTTATGAAGTCTGGGCGCGCATGAACGGTCTGCCTGTGACGAGTGCTGCGGAGGTTCGCGATGGTGGCTTTGAAGGACCCATCACCGTGGGCCAGACAGGTTTTGGCTGGCAAATAACTCCGGACGTCGCAAACGTGACAATGTCTGTCGACGAAGGCGAACATCAGAGTGGCACGCGCAGTTTGCGCATAGACTTTCGTGGCAACTCAAATCCGACAGCAGCTTTGATAACTCAGATAATACTGGTCAAGCCGCAGACGCGTTATCACCTCGGTGTGGCCGCGCTCTCAAAAGACTTTCTGTCGGCCGCGGATCCGGTAATCGCGCTTATCGATGCGTCTGATCCGAAGGGCACAGTGTTGGCGCAATCACCACCGCTGCGTTCAGACTCGAAGGTCTGGCGCGAGTTTGGCATCGACTTCACGACTAACGCGGAAACTCAGGCGATTACCATTACGATCGCGCGGCAGGCGTGCGCCAACGATCCCTGTGGTGCATTCGGAACGGTGTGGGTTGATTCGGCTTCCATAGAGCGACGCTAGCCGAAGGAACCTGGGGAAAGTTTACGTCGCTGAGCGGCAACTCTGGAAATCGGAGCCTATTGAAGCTTTTGACTCTGTGTCACGTTCCCAGCTCGTTCTCGAGGCCCTTGATGCGCCATCGCAGGGGGGCATATCATGCGGCGGTTTTCGTCACGTTCCCGGCCTGTTTGTAGTGGGGTAATTGACACAATTAGCCCACTACTATCAGCCCGTTGCGGCCTTGACGCGCCATCGCAGGGCGCATATCATGGCGGTTTTCTAAAACACTACGCCCCGAGCGTCAACGAAAGAGGTAAATACCCGTGAGCTCACAAATCAATAATAAGAACCAGGTTCATTCCATCGGACTAACCGAGTCAGGCGAACAGTTGATGACGAGCCCGACTAACCTTGGAGGATTCATGAAGAGAGCAGCATTGTTTTTCACAGCGGCGTTTTTGACCATTGTCGACCGCAAACGGAGCGGCGCGATTGTGCGGGTTGTAGTCGCTGGGATGTTTCTATTAATGCTGTCTACGAGCGCGTCGGCGATCAATAAGTTCTGGATCGGTGCGGGAGCGGGCAATTTCAACGATGGTACCAGGTGGTCGACCACATCGGGCGGGGCAAACAACACGACTGCCCCAGGCGCTGCCGATGAGGCGCGTTTTGATGGCGGAGGACTGGGAGACTGCACGATCACGGCCTCTATAGCAGGGGTGCAGTCCATTAATATTGCCGCCGGATATACCGGGACCATTACGCAAAACGCTGGAGTCACCATCGCGATTACCGGAGGCGTTGCTGACTTCATTCAGGACGGTGGCACCTTCGCGGGCGGCAATTCGGCTATCACCGTCGCAGACGCGTTCACGCTGTCGGGTGGCGCATTCACTGGAGGCAGCGGGGCTATCACCGTAACCGGAGCGTTCACGCAGACGGGCGGTGCATTCACATCTACTAGCGGCACTCTGACTGTGGTGGCGGCTTTCTCCCACACCACTGGAGGCACTTTCACTCACAACTCGGGTACGGTTGCCTTTACCGGCGCAGATTCCACACTGGACGCCGCAGTAACCACTACGTTCAGTAACGTAAACTTCAACGGTGCCGCAAGCGGCACTAACAAAACTATTTCTGGTGGCTTTGTGGTTGCCGGGACCCTCACACTCACCAACGGAACGGTGGAGACCGGGACCATCGAAGCTCAGGGGAACGTCACCGTCGCCAGTACTTTCGACGGCGGCACTGCTGCGCTCAGCTTCACCGGCACGGGGGCCCAGAGTTTCTCCTTCACCGCCGGCATTCTTCCGTCGGGAGACTGGACGATCAACAAGTCTTCCGGCACATTGACGCTATTGAATAGCATCACCCTCGCGGCCGCCCAGGGGGTCATTATCACTGCCGGCACTCTTGATCTTAATGGTCTCGCGCACACGTTCGGTGACTTACAGGGAAGCGGAACCATCACGAACGGTGTTGCAGCCTCAATAACCTTAACCACAGGTGGCAGCAACGCGAGCACGACCTTTTCCGGCGTGATTCAAAACCCCAGTGGCACAGTTGCCCTCACCAAAACAGGCGCCGGTACAATGACGCTTTCTGGCGCCAACGCATACACAGGAATCACCACGATCAGTGCCGGAACGTTGAGTATAAACACTCTCCAAAGTGTCAGCGGCGGCGCCAGCTCTTTAGGTGCGCCCACAACGATAGCAAATGGAACAATCGGTATTGGCGCAACAGGAATACTACAGTACACGGGCACAGGCCACGCAAGCAATCGCGTTATTAATGTGACAGCGGACGGCGGATCAGTTGATGCATCAGGCAGTGGGGATCTTACTTTGAGCGGTGGGGTAACTGGAAGTGGCAACAACCTGGTGCTGACTGGAACCGGAACTGGCTCTGAAAGCGGAGTGATCGCCAATGGAGCGGGCACGTTGACCAAGAGCGGTACCGGCACATGGACGTTGTCGGGCAGCAACACTTACACGGGGTTGACAACGATCAGCGCGGGCACATTGAAGCTTGGCGCCACAGGTGGAGCCACCAATACTCCGCTGGGCACCACAGGCACCGGGACGTCCGTGACCGCTGGTGCAGTCCTTGACCTGAACGGCTTTACGCTGGGAACTGCCGAACCGCTCACGCTAAACGGGACAGGCATTTCAAGCGGCGGCGCGTTGACGAACAATTCTGTTACAAACGTAACGTACAGTGGGCTATTGACTCTAGGCAGTGCGAGCAGCATCGTCGCCAACTCCGGAACAATTGGGCTTACGAACATCGGAACGATATCAGGTGCTACATTCGCCCTGACATTGGATGGATCGAGCGGTGGGAGCATTACAAGCATTATTGGCAACACAACGGGCGGGGTTGTCAAAAACGGTTCAGGCACCTGGACACTGTCGGGTGTGAGTACTTATACAGGCACTACCACCGTTAATGGCGGCACACTCAAAGCAGGTGTTGCTACCCAGGCTTTTGGTAGCGGTTCGAATGTTACACTTGCAAACACTGCCGGTGTGGTTTTAGACATTACCGGATTCAATAATACCCTTGGCTCGCTAGCAGGCGGCGGCGCAACAGGGGGCAATGTAACCCTGGGTGCAGCTACGTTGACCACTGGCAACGCCACGAGCACATCCTACGCCGGTGTTATCAGCGGCACAGGCGCAGTGACCAAAGCAGGCACCGGCTCATTCACGCTCTCAGGCGCCAACACCTACACAGGAAAGACCACGATCAGCGCCGGAACATTGAGTATTAACACTCTCCAAGATGTCAGCGGTGGCAGCAGCTCCTTGGGTGCGCCGATAACGGTAGGAAATGGAACAATCGACATTAGCGGAACTGGAATCCTACAGTACACGGGCACAGGCCACTCAAGCAATCGCGTCATTAATTTGACAGCGAGTGGCGGAGCAGTTGATGCATCAGGCAGTGGGACATTTACTTTGAACGGTGGGCCGACCAATAGCATAACTGCAGCTAGCTTCAATCTAGTGCTGACTGGAACCGGAACTGGTGTTGTAAACGGAGTGATCGCCACTGGAGCAGGCACGTTGACCAAGAGCGGTAGCGGCACATGGACGTTGGCGGGCAGCAACACCTACACGGGCCAGACAAACATCAATGTGGGGACGTTGAAGCTTGGCGCCACAGGTGGGACCACCAACACTCCGTTGGGTACGGCCGCAGCGGGAACTGTCGTCGCCTCGGGGGCTGTCTTGGATCTGAACGGTTTCACGTTAGCAAATACGGTGACTTTCGAGGCGCTGACGCTGAACGGGACAGGCGGGGGCGCCGGTGCGTTGACGAACAGTTCTGTTACAAATGTAACTTACAGTGGGCTATTAGCTCTAGGCAGTGCGAGCACCATAGTTGCAAACAATGGGACCATCGGCATAACCAATGCGGGCACCATATTGGGTAATACCTTTGCTTTGACTTTGGACGGCTCGAACGGTGGAAGCATTGCAAGCCCTATTAACAACGGATCGGGCGGGGTTATCAAAAACGGTTCAGGCACCTGGACGCTGTCGGGTGCAAGTCTTTATACAGGCGCTACCACGGTTAACGGTGGCACACTCAAAGCAGGTGTTGCCACAACGGCTTTTGGTACGGGTTCGAATGTCACACTTGCAAACACTGCCGGTGTGGTTTTAGACATTACCGGATTCAATAATACCCTTGGCTCGCTGGCAGGCGGCGGTACAACAGGGGGCAATGTAACTCTGGGTGCAGCTACGTTGACCACCGGCAACACCTCGAGCACATCCTACGCCGGTGTTATCAGCGGCACAGGCGCAGTGACCAAAGCAGGCAGCGGAGCATGGACGGTCTCCGGCAATAACACTTATTCAGGCTTGACCACGATTAACGGGGGCACCTACAAACTCGGAGCAGCCGGAGACGGCACTAACACTCCGTTGGGGACAATAGCAGCGGGCACTATCGTTACTGGCACCACTGTTGCCGCACTTGACCTGAACGGTTTTACGTTGAGCACCGATGAACCACTTACTTTGAATGGGACAGGTATTGCCCTCGGCGGTGCGCTGACGAACAGTTCGGGAACCGTAAGCTACAGCGGGTTAATAACACTTGGCAGCGACAGCAGTATCATCGCTACCTCGCCGGGCGTCATCCTCATAACCAATCCGGGCACGATCACAGGCGCCGGTTTCGACCTGACATTGGGTGGTTCGGGCAACGGCACCCTTTCAAGCATTCTTGGCACGGTAGGAGGCGGTCTAATCAAATCCGGCGCCGGGCTCTGGACACTTGCTGCGGCAAACACCTTCACCGGAGGTGTCACAATCAATAATGCTGGTGTGCTGCTGTTGGCAGCCGACGGCGCTTTGGGTACTACCAACACTCTCACGTTTGGCGCGAGCGCCACCGGAGGCCTTCGACTGCAAAGCCACCACACCACCGTCACTGGTTTGACGACCAATGCGGGCTCGCCATTTATTGAGAACGCGTTTGGAATAGCTGCTACGTTGACGGTCAACAATGCAGGCGCCGTCACTCCCACAGGTCTTCTTCTGGCAGATGGAACCGGCGGAGCCCCTCTCGAGTTGAAAAAAGACGGGGCTGGGACATTGACGCTTGCGGGGTTAAACACCTACACAGGAATCACCACGATCCTTAATGGAACGTTAAGTATTAACAGCCTTGCATCTGTCGGCGGCGGCAGCAGCGCTTTAGGTGCACCAATAGACGTACTGCATGGAACAATCGGTCTCGGCGGAACAGGAATACTACGGTACACGGGCACAGGCCACACAAGTGATCGCGTTATTAATTTGACTGCGAGTGGTGGATCAATTGACGCATCGGGCACCGTGGCGCCGCTTACTTTGACCGGTGGAGTAACTGGAGATACCTTCAATCTAGTGCTGACTGGAACCAGCCCCGGAGCCGGTGTTGAAAGCGGAGTGATCGCCACTACCTCGGGCACAGTGACCAAGACTGGTACTGGCACGTGGACGCTCTCGGGTGCGAACACCTACACTGGCGCCACATTGGTTAGTGCAGGCGTATTGAACGTTCAAAACGCGCAAGGCACAGGTACAACTGCAGGTGGTGTGACGGTTTCATCTGGAGCGGCCTTGCAGCTCCAGGGCGGCACTACCGTAGGAGACGAAGCTTTGAGCCTGGGTGGCACAGGCATAACCGCTACCGGAGCCTTACGAAACATCAGTGGCGCAAATACCTGGGGAGGTACGGTAACATTGACTGCTGCCACGTCCATACAATCGGATGCCGGCAGCTTAACGCTTAATGCGGCGAATTCAATCACAGGAACCCAAAACCTGACACTGCAGGGTGCTGCCGGTGGTACCATCAGCGGGACCATTACTACTGGAACCGGCACATTGACCAAAGCAGGCGCCGGAACATGGACGCTGTCTGGACTAAATACTTACACAGGAATCACCACGATCAGCGCCGGAACATTAAGCATTAACACTCTCCAAGATGTCAGCGGCGGCGCCAGCTCTTTAGGCGCGCCGATAACAGTATTAAATGGAACAATCTTTCTTGGCGGTGGAACCCTACTGTACACGGGCACAGGCCACTCAAGTAATCGCGCTATTGATGCGGCGGACCTCTCAGTAATTGATGCATCAGGCAGTGGGCCGCTTACTTTGAGCGGTGGTGTTGTTAACGGCAGCTTTACGCTGACTGGAAGCGGAACTGGGGAGGAAAGCGGAGCGATCGCCACTGGGGGTGATAGCGTAACCAAGAACGGTAGCGGCACGTGGACGTTGTCTGGAGCAAATACCTTTAGCGCCGGCACAATATTGAACGCGGGTACGTTGAATATCAACAGCACTACAGCTCTTGGCACGGGTACATTCACGATCAATGGCGGCACTATAGATAACACCACTGGCGGTTCGATTACGTTGACCAACAACAATGCGCAGGCCTGGAATGGAAACTTTACATTTACCGGTACACAGGCGCTTGACCTTGGTACAGGCGCTGTAACTCTGAGCGCGAATCGGCAGGTAACCGTCAGCGCAAGTACACTCACGGTGGGCGGGGGTATTACGGGAGCCGGACGCACCCTAACCAAGGAGGGGGCAGGAACGCTTGTGCTCAACGGCGTGGTCGCCACAACCTCGGGCACGGTTACAGTGAATGCCGGCATCTTGACGCTGGCAGGCACGAACACTTACACCGGGGGTACGACGTTGAGTGCGGGGACGCTGAATATCAACAATACCAGTGCGCTTGGCACAGTTGCCGGAACGTTCACCATCAATGGTGGAACGATTGACAACACGAGCGCTGGGAATATCACGACGGTCAACTATCCGTTGGCATTGAATGGTGATTTTACTTATGCCGGTTCCGTGCCTCGAAATCTTAGCTTAGGTACGGGTGCAACGACCATAAGTGCGAACCGGCAGATAACTGTAACTGCGGGTACGTTCACAATCGGCGGCACAATTTCGGCGGCGACACGTAACCTGACGAAGGCGGGTGTTGGTACACTGAGCTTTGGCGCCAACCCTGTTACTCTAAACGGTCTCACTATTAGTGCCGGGACTCTGACCTCAACTTCAGGCACGATGAGCCTGGCCGGCGACTTCACTAACGGTGGCGCCTTTACCCACAACAGCGGCATAGTGAACTTCAACGGGACTGTTGCACAAGCGATCGGCGGGTCGGCCTCGACCGCCTTCAGCGGCCTGACCATTGCCAACACCGGCACGGGTACGACTATGAACACCAGCGGGAGCGTCAGTGGTGTGCTCACGCTGACCAGCGATCTGACAGTTACCAGCCCCGCGATCCTTACTCAGAGTAGCACCTCGGCCGGGGCGGGTGATGTGGTTGGCGCCGTGAGGCGCACGGATGTCGATGCCACCCTCAGATCTTTTGGCAACGTGAATGTTAAAATTGCCAACACTGGCGCCACTCAGGTGGACGTGAGTCTCGTCAAGGGAGTTGCGCCGGGCGGCTTTGCCAGCGCTGTCTTACGCAGCTATTCGATCACGCCAGGCGCCGGCGCCATATCCGCAACAGTGCAGTTGCGTTACATTGATCCCGGCGAGCTAAACGGCAATGCCGAAGGTTCGTTGACGCTGTGGCGGGCCGTAGGGTCGCCCTCGGCTACCTGGACGGATCAAGGGTTTACTACTCGAGACGGAACAAATAACTGGGTACAGCTGACAGGGATCACAGCGTTCTCCAACTGGACACTCGCGGGCGGCGTTTCACCCACCGCTGCCAACGGCAGCGTCTCTGGCCAGATCCTCGACAGTAACGGCAATCCAGTCGAAGGCGCAGTGGTGCGTTTGAGCGGAAGGCAGAATCGCAAGTTCATCACCGACCGGAACGGCAACTATCGTTTCGACAACGTTGAGACGAACGGCTTCTACACCGTGACCCCTTCACGCGTGAACTACACCTTCAGTCCGTCGCAGCGGTCGTTCAGCCAACTGGGCAATAACACTGATGCGGCTTTCACTGCCTCGGCGACGAGCGGTGGTTTAAATCCATTGGATACGCCGGAATATTTCGTGCGGCAGCAGTATCTCGACTTCCTCGGTCGCGAGCCCGATGAATCAGGCTTTAACTTCTGGAGCGATGAGATACTGTCGTGCAACAGGGACGCAGCCTGCGTTGAGGTCAAGCGGGTTAACGTCAGCGCGGCGTTCTTCCTTTCGATCGAGTTCCAGGAGACTGGTTACCTGGTCTACCGGATGTACCAGGCAGCTTATGGCGATATGCCGGGTGCTCCAGTACCGATTCGGCTCGGTGAGTTCAGACCTGACACGGCTGAGATTGGCAACGGAGTCGTGGTGCTGCAAGGCGATTGGCAGGCCAGGCTCGAGAGCAATAAACAAGCCTATATTGCGGAGTTTGTGCAGCGGACCCGGTTCACCAATCTGTACGCAAACATGAGCGATGGGCAATTCGTTGACACGCTCAACCACAATGCAGGCTTCGCGTTGTCGCAGTCTGAGCGAGATCAGTTGGTAAGCGATCTCTCGACTCAGGCGAAGACGCGAGCTCAGGTGCTGAGGTCGGTAGCCGAGAACGCGGCGCTGGCTCGACAGGAATTCAATCAGGCATTTGTGCTGATGGAGTACTTCGGTTACCTCCAGCGCGATGCCAATACGGGACCAGACACAGACTTTACCGGCTACAACTTCTGGCTGGACAAGCTGAACTCGTTTGGCGGTAACTTCCAGAATGCCGAGATGGTCAAGGCGTTCCTGGTTTCGGGTGAGTATCGCGGGCGCTTCCCGCGGTAACTTGGAGTGCGACTAGTCAGCGCTTTGGCAAGCGGTGACTAGTCGCCGCACTCTATTACATTGCAAGCTAACAGCTTGCGTTACCAACACTGTTGACCGGTTTGCGTCACCATGATATTTTTTAAGTTCGCTAACCCGCAATCATCTCGTAGAAAAAGTTAGATGAACTGCACAACGCGCGCGCCGGATACTATTCTGAGGAGGCAGGCATGAACGAAAAGGCACGAACCGCAAAACCGGTCGCCAGAAAACAAGGTCTGGTAATTCAGGAGTTACCCGACGAATTGCTGGTCTACGATCTCGATCGTGACCGCGCGCATTGCCTCAACACAACGGCCGCATTTGTCTGGCAGCGCTGCGACGGCAGAAACACGACCGCGCAAATCGCGCGGACTCTGGGCCGGCAGTTCGACTGTGCCGTTGATGAAAAGATCGTCTGGCTGGCTCTTGATCAGTTGGGAAAGAACCACTTGCTTGATAGACAGGCTGTTCCTCCACCAGCACTAATGGGAATGAACCGCAGAGCCATGGTGCGCGCGCTCGGTGTCGCCGCGATCGTCGCTGTGCCCGTCATCACGTCAATTGTGGCGCCGACGCCGACGCAGGCGTCGACCTGTATTGCGTCTGGTCAATCCTGTAGTACCCCTTCGCAATGTTGTAGTGGTCTCTGCCCCGCAGGTACCTGTGCGTGATTCGCTTTTCGAAAGAATCGGAGCGTTGCCGGCGTGAGGTTGGCGGCGCTTTTTCTTTTGCTGCGTGGCGAATGATCCAATGAAATCCTTGAACCCTCGTGCGCAAGGACAACTTGTTGCTGACTTTCTGGCCGGATCCTGGCGAGCTACGCAGGCCGCGCTCGACATGTCTCTGGGTGACCTCGAGCGGGTCACGACCCTGCTCTACAACTCCGGTGGCACCGGCCTGGCCTGGTGGCGCATTCATGAAAGCGAGCTGAAGACCACTCCATGCGGAGAGTTGCTGCATCAGGGATATCGTTTGCAGGCGCTACAAACCCCCATCAATGAAGAGAGGATCGTGAGGGCGTTCCGGTTACTGCGGGGCGCAGCCATTGAGCCAATTCTGGTCAAGGGCTGGGCCGCCGCACAGGTTTATCCTCATCGGACGCTCCGACCTTATGGAGACATCGATCTAGTGGTGAGGCCGGCGGAATATTCCACCGCTCGCGAGGTGCTGAACCAGGATGAAGCCGGGACGTGGTGGGTTGATCTGCACCAGGGTCTGACGGAGTTGGACGATCGCTCGGTCGATGGACTGTTCGAGCGCTCGCAGACCGTCACGCTCAACGACTTGGAAATCCGCGTTTTATCTCACGAGGATCATCTGGCCCTGCTGGCTATACATTTATTCAAGCACGGGGCCTGGCGCCCATCATGGCTCTGTGACATTGCCGCGATGGTCGAGGCCCTCCCGGCCGGCTTTGATGGAAACATCTGTTTTGGATCCAACAAAGGCCAGGGCAAACATCGCGCGGCGTGGATTGCTTCCGCGATTGCCCTGGCGCATAAGCTCCTGGGCGCGAACATTGAGAGAATACCGTCGAGCCGACGAGTGAAAAATTTGCCCGAATGGCTGGTTCGCGCCGTTTTGGAGCAGTGGGGTAATCTCTTTCAACCTGATCACTTACCAGTGCAGCCCCGGCCGGTGTTCGCCTCGGCCTTACGAAGTCCTCGGATGATGTGGAGAGAGATCTGGGAACGCTGGCCGGATCCTATCGTCGCAACCTTCAACTTGCGCGGGCAATTGAACAACTTTCCGCGTCTCCCGTACCAGGTTGGCGCCTTCGCCGTAGGCGCCGGGCGATATTTGGGTGACCATCTTGGTGGAGTAGTGGCCCGAACGTGAGGGGAGCATGTCAGTAACACCTGCGTTAGGGGGTCGGTCATCACGCTGAAGGCGTGAGCTGTAATCGTGATTCTCCACCGGCTATGTTCCCGGGATCGAACGCCAGTTGTCTCCCTCTTCCAATTCGCCGATAATGACTGCGCGCATTGAGGTATAGATGAAACGCGCATCGATTCGACGCCGCTCAGTTGTAGCTGCTTTGTTAGCAGCCCTCGTGTGGTCTCTCGCGCCTGCAACCGGCGCGGCGCTCTTGAGTCACACCCCGCTAACCCCTCGTCGCGTTCGCCAGGCCGCAAAGATCACGTTAGCGCGCACCGCCGAAGTCAAAGTCACGGCCGGTCCTACGGGCGTGCTAATCGAGTGGCGCACTTCCTTTGAACTGGACAATCTGGGTTTCAATGTCTATCGCGATCGGGACGGAACGCGCACGCAGGTGAATCCGGCGATCATCGCCGGCTCTGCGCTGATCGTGGGGCAGGGAACTCCGCTCTATGCCGGCTACAGCTATCGGTGGTTCGACGCCGCGGGTAGTCTTGATTCTCGTTATTATCTTGAAGATCTCGACATGAATGGCACGAGCACCCTCAACGGGCCATTTACTCCGGTTTGGAGCGACAGCCTTCCAAAATCTCAACAGGCCAAAACGATGAGCGAGGTTGCGGCAGAGCAGGCGGCGGCAACGGCGCAAGTGGGCGGACCAGCCGGGGCATTTGAGCAACCTGAGGTAGTGCCGGCGGCAATTCAGGATCAGTGGGCCATCGTCGCACAGCCGGGCATAAAGATCGGCGTGAAGCAGGACGGATGGTATCGGGTAACTCAACCGGAGTTGGTCGCCGCCGGGTTCAACGTCTCAGCCGACGCGCGCAATCTGCGTTTGTTTGTGGACGGAAGGGAAGTGCCGATAGAAGTCAGTAAGAGTAGCGGCCTGCTCGGTCCCACCGACTTCCTTGAGTTTTACGGCACTGGTGTGGACACTCTCACCACCGACACTCATGTCTATTACCTAATCAACGGATCGCAGGCCGGTTTGCGAGTGCCGGTGTTTGGAGAGATTCTCACCGACGCTGTTCCTACTCCGTCTCAGCCGGCTGCACCGCTCGCCCAGTCGACGACGGATACGAGAAGTTCCTCCGGCGCCGCGTGGTTCAGTGATATCTCTTCCGGAGTAGTGGCGGTAAGAGACGAGCGTAAAGAGCCACCTACCGTTGTCGATCGATCAGGAGCGGGCGCCGTCCGCTACAATGAGAACAGCGAGGTCCCAACTCCTACAGGCTATGAAAGTGATCCAAAGCCGGCTTCGAGCACCGTGAAGGGCGCCAGAGCCGATACGTCGGCGATCAAAGTGGAGAATAAGACGACCCAGCTGCCCACGCCGGCAATGTCGCGCAACGAACAAAAGCTCCGCTCCCGGGCCGGAAACCGTCGTCGTCACGGCAAGAGGCGTCGCAGCCACAGTATGCTCAAACGCAAGCGAAATCACGCGACCGTCGCAACCAGTTCCACGCCCGGCTTTCTCTACGACGTCCAATTAAAGGAGCGCTTCGTTTATTTCAGTTCGTTGCTGAATGGCGGGGCCGAGAATTTTTTTGGTGCTCCACTTACCACTACAGCGATAACCAAAACACTTAACGCTACCAACCTGCAAACAGATTCCCAGGGCACGGCCCAGTTGCGGATCGGATTGCAGGGTGCGTCGAGTCAATCCCACGTGGTTAACATCTTGTTAAATGACGTAATGGTTGGCTCGGTCAGTCTTGATTCTCTGGAGTACGCCGAACAGACCTTTAATGTCGATGTCTCACAACTGCACGAAGGCCCGAACGAGGTCAAGTTCGTGAAAGCCGGCACCAGCGGCGACCTCATTCTCTATTCCTACGCGCGGCTGACTTACCCGCGCACCTATCGCGCCGACAGCGACACCCTCTCCTTCGCGTTGAGATCGACACAAAGCGTAAGGATTGATGGGTTCACCACGCCAAACATTCGGGTGCTGGACATTTCCGATCCGGCATTAGTGCAGGAAGTACATCCGATAGTCGAAAGCGCTAGCTCTGGTTACGCGGTCACCGTGCCATCGACCGGGGTGAAAACAAAAGGGTCTCGAACCTTGCTGGCGCTACCATCCGGTTCTTTTCAGCATCCGGCTTCACTCGTTCTTAATCAGCCTTCGACGCTTAACCAAACCAACAACGCCGCCGACCTTCTTATCATCACGCATCAGAGTTTTATGTCACTTCCCAGCCTGGCATCGCTGGTGAGCCAACGTCAGGGCCAGGGCTTCAACGTGAAAGTGGTCGACGTCGAAGATGTCTTTGATGAATTCAGTTACGGCATGCACACCCCGCAAGCCATAACCGATTTTCTTTCGCTGGCGCGTGCGACCTGGGCCACGCCGCCGCGTTATCTGCTGCTGGTGGGTGACGCCAGTTACGATTATCGAAACTATGAAGGCGGCGGAAACTTCGATCTCGTGCCGACAAAGCTGATCGACACTGTTTTTATGGAGACCGGCTCGGATGACACGCTCACAGATTTCGATGGTGACGGCATTCCCGAGATTCCCGTGGGCAGACTGCCGGTCAGGACGGTTGCCGAAGCAAACCTCGTGCTTTCCAAGATCGTCAACTTCTCGCCGAGCAACGTTCCGCAGGGCGCGCTATTGGTAGCGGATACTCAGGGCAGCTACTTTTTCAACTTTGAGCAGGCCAACGAACAGTTGATTCCACTGCTGACGGCGAACATGCAAGCGAACATTCAGAAGGTCTATCGCGCCCAGCAACCCTCAGACGCTGCGGCGCGGGCCAGCATCATCAGCTGGATCAACGCGGGTACTGCGCTGGTGAATTACTCAGGCCACGGCAACGTCGACGTCTGGACCGGCGCGCCAATTTTCAATACCGCGGACGCGATGGCCCTCACGAACGGCAATAAGCTGCCGCTGGTAATCGTGATGGATTGCCTCAACGGCTACTTCATCGCGCCGCCTATCGATTGCATCAGCGAAGCACTGATGAAAGCTCCGAACGGTGGCGCGGTCGCCAGCTTTTCATCCTCGGGGCTCACGATTCCTACCGGCCAGCATGAAATGGGCCAGCAGCTCGTTAACCTGCTGTACAACGGGCCAGCAATCGCGCTTGGCGATGCTACGCGCCAGGCCAAAGCGGCCACCACCGACGTTGATGTCCGCCGCACATGGATCCTGTTCGGCGATCCCACGATGAAGATTCGATAAGGAGTACTGAGGAATTGATAGTCATGAAACACGGTCTGGTAAGGCTTGAGCCACCCGCTGACCTCACTGCCGCCGTCGACTGCCCAAGCGTCACGAGCTTTGCATCCTGCGCAAATAGGGGACATCTCTACTTTGCGCGTTCGGGTGACATTTCAACTTGGGGTTTACAGCCGAGAAAATTCTCTTGACTCTGGTGGCCATTCAGCTGAGAATTGGGCGTCGTCAAGACATAGCGGGATTGCACTGGGGAGTGCTTTCTTACCCCCCACCTGGTAGTAGCAACGCCGTGTAATGAGCCGACCACGCCAACTAGTGTCACCGCATCAGCAGTAGGAGATCCTTCGATCAATCTTCCACGAGGAAAGAAATGAGGAAACGAAGCCCCCAGCGACTTTTCTCGCCGCGGGTGCCTGCCAGACGATTGTCGAGGAGTCCAAAAAAGATTTGGCGATCGGCCTTTCCTTTGTTGGTGTTGCTCCTTGCCATTTCTGTGATGGCGTCATCGGAAGGTTCTCTTTTTCGAGTGACCTCTGCCAGCCAGCCGCAGCGTCAACTCAGCGCCGAGGCTCTGCAACAGATTCGGGCACTGCTTGCGGAAAAAGAATCAAGAACTCCCGCCCAACAGAAGATAGACTCGCAGCTAATCTATGAGATGAAATCACGTCGCGGCGATCGCCTGCTTTCGGCCGTGCCCGCAATGGAGACGGGCGTCGTAATCGACGGAAATGGGAAAACGGAAGTAGACATCACCGCCAGGATCGAAGGCTCGTTGCTCGAAGACCTTGATGCCTCGGGCGCCGAGGTCTCAAGTGTCTTTCCGCAATACAATGCTCTACGCGCCAGAGTCGCTCTTGATCAGTTGGAAGCCATTGCGGGATTACCACAAGTCATATTTATTATGCCGAAACAGGAAGCCAACGTATGGCATGCCGATAATTCTAATCCTGTGCCAACGAATCCGCTTTTCACCGAGCTCGCTCCTGACTTAGCCGATCGTGCGGCGCGAGTTCGCGCACGGCTCGCTGAGGCTCTGAGAGCGCAAGGAAAGGGCAACATCGTTCCCGATGTTGGCAGCAAGCAATCGGAAGGCGATACGACGCACAAGGCAAATACCGCGCGGACCACTTTCGGCGCAAATGGCGCGGGAGTCCGCATCGGCGTGATCTCAAACGGCGTCGTGAGTCTGGCCGCGAGTCAGGCTTTAGGCGATTTGGGACCGGTGACAGTATTGCCGGGACAAACCGGTACTGGCGACGAAGGCACCGCGATGCTTGAAATCGTCCACGATCTTGCGCCCGGCGCTGACCTCTACTTTGCCACCGCAAATCCTACTATTGCGGCTTTCGCGCAAAACGTTCGCGACCTGCGATCGGTTGGCTGCGACATCATCATTGATGACGTCTTCTATTTCGTGGAGACACCATTCCAAGATGGTCAAACCGGTGTCACCTCGAACACCAATGGCGGCCTTGTAATTCAAGCTGTTAACGATGTCACCGCAGCCGGCGCGATGTATTTTTCATCCGCAGGCAACCAGGGCAACCAAAACGACGCTACTTCCAGTTGCTATCAGGGAGATTTCGCTAACGGCGGAACGATAGGCATTGTGCCCGGAGGCAACGTTCATGACTTCGGGGGCGGAGCACAGTTTGACCTCATCACTACCGGGTCTGGTAGTGTGATCGACCTCTATTGGGCGGATCCGCTCGGCGGCTCGGCGAATGATTACGACCTTTTTGTTTTGAACAGCACAGGAGTTGCTGTTGTGGCTTCTTCAACCAACGTGCAGAGCGGCACGCAGGACCCATTCGAGCAAGTTAACAGTGGAAACACAACCAACAACCGTGTGGTTGTCCTGCAAAAGACCGGCGCCGCCAATCGCTTCTTTCACGTTACAATCAACGCGAACGGCGTGGGTAAACTGGGAACGAGCACTGAGGGGACCACGAAGGGCCATAGCATTTCAAGTCTGGCATACAGCGTCGGCGCCACGCCGGCTCAGGCGCCCGGACCCTTTCCGGCGGCTCATAGCTCTTCTAACGTAACTGAAACTTTCAGTGCCGACGGACCGAGGCGGATTTTCTTCAACGCGAATAGTACGGCAATAACTCCCGGCAACTTCTCATCGACGGGAGGAACGTTGCGACAGAAACCTGACATTACCGCGGCTGACAAAGTATCGGTGACCGGTGTTGGAGGATTTCCCACAACATTTTCCGGGACGTCCGCTGCCGCACCGCACGCCGGGGCGATTGCCGGATTGCTAAGGTCACAATTTCCCAACCTGACTCCGGCACAAGTCAGGACCATTCTTACAAGCACCGCCATCGACATTGAAGCCGCTGGAGTAGATCGAGATTCCGGAGTCGGTATCGTTATGCCGTTCGAAGCTGAGCAAAGTAACGGCGCCGTGGCGTCTGCGAATTTTGAGAAGGGTACCGTAACGGCAACCGAGGTATGCTGCAACGGCAACACTTTTATTGAGCCTGGGGAGAGCGGTTCGCTGAGCGTGCAGTTAACGAACACCGGCGTAGCGACTGCCACTGGTGTTTCGGCCACGCTTACAACAACAACACCGAATGTGACCATAACGCAACCTACATCAGCCTATCCGAATATGGCAGCCGCCGCGTCGGGCACTAATAGCACTCTTTACCGGTTCGTCCTGAGTGCTAGTGCTCCGTGCGACCTACTAATAAACTTTACGCTCACCGTTAACTACACTGGTGGCAATAGTCCGAGGGTTACGAAGCTTTCGGTCCGAACTGGGCGCCCACCTGTCTCAGTTGCCACGACACTCGATACTACTGCGCCGCCAGTCAGCTCCGATTACACGGCGGCCACGGGAACGGAAACTTTGCGCCTCTTCCGTGATGGGGTAGCGAGCACCTGCGGCCTGGTGAAGTCCGCGTGTCCGGGCACATTCGGAGCCGGTACGCCCAGGTTCGATTCATATAGTTTTGCAACTTGTGCTACAGGCGCGGGAACCAGGTGTATAACCGTGACCCTCACTCCTGCGTGTTCCACCCTCGAGGCCGTTGCCTATCTGGGGAGCTTCAATTCGGCCAATGTCTGCACAAACTACCTTGCAGACGCGGGCATAAGCCCAGGGACCAACACACCAACAAGCTTTACCTTTAATGTGCCTGCTGGATCAGCCTTCGTTGTGATAGTGAACGAAATCACGGCTGGTGGGTCCACTGGGTGTAACTACACACTGAACGTCTCGGGTCTATGTGCCTCCGTCTGTCCCACAGCCGCGAACGGCAACATCGGCGGGACGATCACCGACGCGAACGGCGCACCCGTCGGCGGCGTGACGATCAATCTCAGCGGCACAGAATCTCGGGAGGCAATCACTGACAGCAACGGCAGGTACAGCTTCGACAACGTCGAGACTAACGGCTTCTACACGATCACACCTTCCCGAGTGAATTACAGCTTCAGTCCCCAGGACCGCACTTTCAGCTTGCTGGGTGGGCATACGGACGCATCGTTTACGGCCTCGGCCAATAGCGCTAGCAGTCTGAACCCACTCGACAGCGCTGACTACTTTGTCAGACAACAGTATGTTGACTTCCTCGGTCGCGAGCCCGATGAAAGTGGCTTTGCTTTCTGGAGCCGCGAGATCAATTCCTGCGGCAGCGATCAGGGATGCGTCGAAAGGAAGCGGATTAATGTTTCGGCGGCGTTCTTCCTCTCGATCGAGTTCCAACAGACGGGCTTCGAGGTATATCGGATGTACAAGGCGGCTTACGGTAATCTGCCCGGAGCGCCGGTGCCTGTCAGGTTCGGGGAGTTAATGACCGACACGCCATCGATTGCCCAGGGCGTCATCGTTAACCAGGCCGGTTGGCAACAAACACTCGACAGCAACACGCAGGGGTTTGCGGCAGATTTTGTGCGGCGCGCTCGCTTTACGTCGTTGTACCCAACGACGCTGACTCCGGAGCAATTCGTCGATAAGCTGTTCGCAAACGCCGGCGTGAGTCCATCGAATAGCGAAAGGTCCGCGGCGATCAGCGAGTTCGGTTCGGCTTCCGACACCTCCGATGCGAGGGCCCGAGGCCGGGCGCTACGGCGAGTCGCCGAGAACTCGATGCTTGCACGGCAGGAACTTAACCAGGCATTTGTGCTGATGCAGTACCTCGGATATCTGCGCCGAGATCCCAATAGCGGTCCAGACACAGACTTTTCCGGTTACACGTTCTGGCTGAATAAGCTGAATACGTTCGGCAACTTCCAGGATGCCGAGATGGTGAAGGCTTTCCTGGTCTCGGGCGAGTATCGCGGGCGCTTTCTGAGGTAAGGGGATTACGCAGTGATGAGGTCAGTACCACCCGCGTCAGCGGGTGGGTCCATAGGTCAACCGGCGCATTGAATCTTATGCTCCACCCGCTTACGCAGGTGGTACTGACTCCATTTCGTTGCATGATTTGCCTTATCCGCGTTCATCTGCGGCTGAGTTTCTTGTCCCTAGCCAAAGAAGACTTCGGCCACGCGATATATCTCATCGTCCAGATATTTCAGTTCACCGACGGCTTCGGCGAGAGGCACGCTGATAGTCTTGTTGCCGCGGATGGCGGCCATCTGGCCCCAGTGTTCGTCTCGCACCATTTCATAGGCCTTGATTCCAAACCGGGTAGCCAGAATGCGATCGAAAGCGGTGGGTGAGCCGCCACGCTGCACATAACCAAGCTTAGTCACGCGAGTTTGAATGCCCGTGCAGCGCTCGATTTCGTTGGCCAGCGCCTCGCCGATGCCGCCCAGACGGCCATGACGGTAGATCACTTTGCACTGATCCTCATCCAGGAAAGACTCGTCGGGATGCGGATGAGCATCTTCCGCCACTACCACGATTGAAAATGCCCGTCCTAGTTTCTTGCGCTCATCCAGCAAGTCACAAACTCGTGAGATTCTAAATGGACGCTCGGGAATCAGAATGACGTCTGCGCCGCCGGCAATTCCGCCGTACGCGGCAATCCATCCAGTGTGACGGCCCATCACTTCAACCACCATTACGCGGTGGTGCGACTCGGCGGTGGAATGCAGACGGTCGACGGCGTCAGTGACGATCGAAACCGCCGTGTCGAAACCAAAAGTGAAATCAGTTCCGCAGACGTCGTTATCGATCGTCTTGGGAATTCCGACCAGTTGAAGCTGGTGATCGCGCCAGAGTTCGAGGGCCGCCGAAAGAGAGCCTTCGCCGCCGACCACGATTAATCCTGCAAGTCTGTGCGTGAGCCAGTTTTCTTTAAGACGTTCAATTGATTGCGCATCCTTGAGTGGATTGAAACGCGACGTGCCAAGAATCGTTCCGCCCCTGGGCAATATTCCGTTAACCGAGGCCCGGTCGAGCTGAACAACATCGTTCTCGACCAGCCCGATCCAGCCGTTTCGCATTCCCAGGACCTCAACCTCGTCCGCTAAAGCGCGCCTGACTATGGCGCGAATCGCAGCGTTAAGTCCCGGACAGTCACCGCCTCCAGTTAAGACACCAATTCGCATGATCAGAAGGAAACAATTGATCGACCCTTTTGCGTCGGATGCAATTGTGTGGTTTAAGATCATTGCGCCCGGAAACGGTCAGTGTCAAACGAGGGAAGATGTAAGTAACTCGAACGTAAGATGTCGAACGAAAAAGAACCGCTGATTCTGGCAATTGAGACCGCCACTCGCGCGGGCAGCGTGGCGCTGGCGCGCGGCCGGGAGGTTCTGTGTTCTGTGGCAGGTGACCCCACGGCTTCGCATTCGAACGATTTGATTTCGTCGGTTGAAAAGGTTCTCGGTAGTGCGGGCGTCGAGCTAAGCGATGTTGACCTGTTTGCCGCGGCCGTGGGACCGGGAAGTTTCACCGGTTTGCGAATCGGTCTGGCGACAACTAAGGCTTTCGCGGTTTGCACTGGAAAGAGATGTGCTGGGGTCTCGACGCTCGCTGCGATCGCCCACGCCGCCGGAAAGTCGGATGGCACGGTTTCGCTTTTGCCCGCAGGGCGCGGCGAAGTCTTCGCGCAATTGTTTTCAGTCGACGAAGCGGACGTGCAAGGTCTCGATAGCGCGGCCCACCTTACTCTGAAAGCTATTTTGGAAAGATACAGAGGGGCCAGGAAAATGGTCTGGGCCGGCGAGGGCGCTCATCTGCAGGCTGAAAGTTTGCGGGCGTGGGCAAGAGCTAATGAGATATCGTTTGGCGAACCTGGGCCCGTTCTTTCAATCAGCTCGCAGACCGGATGGAGTCTTGCTGCTCCGGAGGCTCAACTCGCCATTTCGATCGCCGCCCTGGCTCTGAAAGCATACGGGAACGGAAACACAGTCGGCCCTGACGAACTTCGCGCTGTTTACGTGAGGGCTTCCGACGCTGAGATTAACGAACAATGGCAACGCGAGAAGTAGTCAGCTCCGGCCTGGACCTTTCGATCAGCCGCATGACTGAGCATGACCTGCTCGAGGTGGTCGAGATGGAAGAGCATTCCGGCCTCAGCGTGTGGGGTTGGGATGCTTATCACAAAGAGCTGCAGTCACCGGAAGACGTGATCATGCTCGTCGCTCGGACTGAGCCCCGGGCAGGGAATGCCGCGTCAGATCCCAACCACGAACGCACGGTCGCCGGCTTCATTGTCTCGCGACTGGTGGCGGGTGAACTCCACGTAAACAACGTGGCAGTCAGGCCTGAATTCCGCCGGCAGGGCCTTGCCGCTCGACTTTTGGAAGCTGTCCTGAGACAGGGGCAGCGCGATGGCGCCCGGATCGCGTTTTTGGAAGTACGAGCCGGCAACGCCGCTGCTAAGGCCCTTTATCGCCGCTGTGGGTTTCAAGTTACTGGACGCCGCCGGCGCTATTACCGCCAACCGGTTGAGGACGCGCTTCTGATGTCCCTTTTATTGGAAGGTTCGACCCCTTGATTTGCCGCGGGTGATTGGGTAACATTTCGGGCATGACGAATTGCCGCCGGCATTTCTCACCGCAAGCACTTTCTTTCCAACCATACATTCGAGAGGAGAATACTGATATGGAAATGACGAAGGCGGACAGCCTTAAGGATGAACTGATGACGAGCAACTCTGAATTTCGCGAACTTGCCCGCGAACATGGTCGTTACGAGGAGCGTTTGAGCGAACTGTCCGCACTTGCATATCCGAGCGATGAAGAGCAGTTGGAAGAGGTTACGCTAAAGAAGAAGAAGCTTGCCATAAAAGACCAGATGTATTCATTGATGCTCCAGCACGAAAAGACCGCAAGCACGGAGCACTAGTCTTGATACGGCTGGGCGGCACGGTTTGCGCCAGTTCGCCCGGTCGCTCTTAATATCAACTCAAACGGGGACGACAGAGCCGCTGTTGCGCCCCGTTTTGTTCTTCATAGGCTGGCGTAGGCTGGCGCTTCGGGATCAGTCATAACAATGGTTCGGGACGGAATTCCATTCGTAGTAACACCGATCCTGCTGGGTATCGTACCAGTGGTTTGCGGCTTTTGGCTGCTGGCTCTTCCGTTCGTGGCGATCGCCGGGTTCATGGCGTTCTTTTTTCGCGATCCGCATCGGCTGGTCCCTACTGAGCCGGGAATCGTCGTAGCGCCTGCGGATGGCCGGGTCACCATAGTGAGACTAGCCGATGGGCAGGAGAGTCAAGAATCGCTGGTTAGCATTTTTCTGTCGCCCCTGGATGTGCACATCAACCGGTCGCCAATTGGCGGAGAAATTAGCGAAATCGCCTACAAAAGAGGGAAGTTCGTGATGGCCACAAGGGAGGATGCTCGGTTGTTGAACGAGCAGAATGCCTTGACAATTCAAGGGGATGGGCTGACTGTGAGGTGCACGCAGATAGCCGGTATCCTGGCCCGTCGGATTGTCTGTTGGAAGCAGGCTGGGGACAGGGTAAAATGCGGCGAACGCTTTGGCATGATAAGGTTCGGGTCACGGACGGATTTGCTGCTGCCGCCTAATGTAGATGTCATCGCTCGTGAAGGGATGAAGGTGCGGGGCGGAGTTACGATCGTCGGGAGAATCAGAGGATGAGTTTCCCACGTTTACAATCGGACCAGCGCTTTGGGCCCGCATCGGCGCCTTCGGGCCACAAGGGTCTGAAGAAAGGCGTGTATCTGGTTCCTTCGTTGTTTACGGCGATGAATATCCTCGCTGGTTTTTACTCGCTCATGGCGACTATGAGTGGTTTTCGTCTGCTGGGAATTGGCGGTGCAACTCAGATAAGGGAAGCGGCAGAGCGATTTGATTATGCCGCGATGGCGATTGGTTGGGCCTTTGTGTGCGACATGCTGGATGGGCGCATCGCACGCATGACCAAAAGCACCACGGAAATCGGGATTCAACTCGATTCGCTTGCCGATATTGTGTCGTTCGGGCTGGCTCCCGCGATTCTCGCCTACGCCTGGGGTTATGGAACCGCCTTGCAGGATTGGAGCAACGCTCGACAGCTCGCCTGGTTTCTCTCTTTCATGTTTGTAATCTGCGGGGGCTTTCGCCTGGCCAGGTTCAACGTTCAGGCGTCGCGTCCGCGTCCGCTGGCCGAAGGAACGCCGAAAGTAGACAAGAAAAGCTTCGTTGGTTTGCCGATTCCGGTCGCCGGCTGCCTGGTCGCCGCAATTGTTCATTTCGCGCCCACGCCCATCAAGTACGCGCCCAATCATGCGGCACTGCTGGCGATTCTGATGATGGTGCTGATGGCGTTTCTCGGCCTGTTAATGGTAAGCACTCTGCGCTTCACCAGTTTCAAGTCGGTTGGGACGGGTAGGCGTAACGCGCGGCTGGTAATAGCGATGATTGCTCTGGTTGGCTTGATCTATCTCTACTCCCACTGGATCCTGCTGGTTCTGGCTATCGCTTATGTAGTTCACGGGCTGCTTTCGCGTGCCCTGACCTCTCCAGGCCGGCGCTCGCCTGAGAAGCAAGCGGCAGAGATGCGCGAAGTGTAGCGCAAACTGTTAGTTTGCGGTGTCGTTGTGTCCGGACCTTCGCATCGCAAGCTAACAGCTTGCGTGACAAATTCTATGGCGCGGGGTTTTGCTGCGGAGCAGCGAAGGCCAGCAATCCGTGGGAAGTAGTCACCAGGACCATATTTTCTATGGCGATGGGCGCGGCGCTGCTACTGTTTTCTTCGCCCAAAGACAAAGTGTTTGCGGCCTTCCCATCACGCAGACTGAGAACAATCGCGCTGTCGGTCGACAGGGGTGTGAACAGAGCTCCATCAGGCGCGGTAATAGGTCGCGCGGGTATCCGGCCGGGAAGCTGACGCCGCCATACCAGCGCGCCTTTCTTGAGTGATAAGAAATAGACAAAATTATCCAGTGACGCAGCCAGCAAACCGTTGTCAACCGCAGCTACTGATTGAACAGCCGCGCCAGTTCGACGCCGCCACACCAATTTGGCGCGCAATTCATTGAACGCGTAGACGTATCCGTCGCCAGATCCGAAATAGATAATGCCGTTGGAAGCGGTGATCGACCCGTGAATCGCGCCGTGCGTGCGATACTGCCAGACAAGTCGGCCCGTCGTCTGATCCAGCGCAAGCAGGTTTCCCCCATCACTGCCGAGATAAACCAACTGGCCCGCGAGTGAAGGCTCGCTGGAAAACCCTTCTGAGTACTGGTTGATCCAAAGCGTCAGCCCGGTGTGCTTGTCAAACGCGTAAACTCGGCCATCGATACTACCGGCGAATAGCGCCTTCTCGCCAGCGACCAGGCTGCCGCCTAAGGGGGCCGGCAACGTTCTCATCCATAAGGTCACACCCGTAGTCTTGCTCAGCGCGCGGAGCGTTCCGTGAACATGACCCGGCTGAAGTTCTGAGTACTGAGTAGCCGCATAGACAATTCGCTCATCGGTAGTGGGCGCAGCAGAAAACTCACCACCAGCTTCAGCTCTCCAGATTAGTTTGCCGTCTGCCGCGTTCAGCGCGACCAGAGTGCCACCACCCAGCGGGAGAAAGACGGTGGTTCGATCGGACGCCGGGGTTAAGTTAGAAATCTGATCGGATTGGTAGCGCCACTTCACCGTAAGCGGTTGCGAAAGCGCGACTTGATCGGGCACGGAGTAACGCGGCGCCGACTGGATTGCTGAGCCATGAAGTGCCAGAAGAAACCAGCACAAAGCTTTCGAAAATAACTGCCGGCGCTTGTTGTGAGAGGTTGCAGAATGTCCGTTCATTAAGTCAGTGTGCTTCCCTTGACGATAACTCTCTTTGCCCCTTCCTCTCCAGCCAACCTATAATTCGAGGTCTCAAGAAGAGTCCGCAACTTTGACGCATGACGCGGTACGGAGGTTTTCCTTTTTTTGCAAAGTATCAGTCACGAAAGAATAATCATACTCGACTTCGGGTCCCAGTACACTCAGCTTATCGCGCGCCGCGTCCGTGAAGCCGGCGTTTACTGCGAGATTCTTCCTTTCAGTGTTGGGATCGAAGAGATTCAATCTCGCGAGCCGCGAGGATTGATTCTTTCAGGTGGCCCTTCTTCCGTCTACGACGATGCGGCGCCGCGACCGAAGCGTGACTTGCTTGAAACCGCCCATTGCCCGGTGTTGGGTATTTGCTACGGCTTGCAACTGATTGCTCATGGGCTGGGCGGGGAAGTCCAGCCCTCGGCAAGCAGAGAGTATGGTTATGCCCGGCTGACAGTTGTCGACTCAACGAGCGCTTTATTTGCCGGGCTGCCGGAGGAAATGGACGTGTGGATGAGCCATGGAGATCACGTCACTACCTTGCCGGATGGCTTTCGGATGACGGCCAAGACGGCGGACGCCGTCAATGCATTTGAGGACCCGGTCCGCGGCATTTATGGATTGCAGTTTCATCCCGAGGTCGCCCACACACCTCTGGGCGCGCAGATTCTGCGCAACTTCCTGTTCGAGATTTGCGGCTGCAAGGGCGACTGGACGCCAACCGCCGCGATAGCGGAGCAGACGGAACTTGTCAGGGAGCGGCTGGGCGAAAACGGCAAGGCTGTGTGCGGACTTTCGGGCGGCGTTGATTCTTCGGTCGCGGCCGCGCTGGTCCACCGGGCTGTGGGCGACCGGCAAACCTGCCTTTTCATTAACAATGGGCTGCTGCGCGACGGCGAATTCGAATCCACGCTCGCTTTGCTAAAGCAAAAACTAAAACTAAACGTTCATGGAGTCGATGCGAGCCGGCGTTTCCTCGACGCTTTGAAGGACGTGGTCGATCCTGAGACGAAGCGCAAAACGATCGGCGCGCTTTTCATCGAAGTTTTCGAAGAGGAAGCGACGCGAATAGGTGGTGTTGGCTTTTTGGTGCAGGGGACCCTCTATCCCGATGTAATTGAATCCGTATCCGTGCGCGGGCCATCCGCAACGATTAAGAGCCATCATAACGTTGGCGGTTTGCCTGAGAAGATGAATCTGCAATTGATCGAACCGCTGCGAGAACTCTTCAAGGACGAAGTCAGGCTTATCGGCAGGGAACTGGGCGTGCCCGAAGAGATCCTCGAGCGGCATCCGTTTCCGGGACCGGGTCTGGCAGTCCGTATTCTGGGCGATGTGACTGAAGAACGACTGCGCATTCTACGCGCGGCAGATCGAATCTTTGATGAGGAACTGCGGCGATCCGCCTTGTATGGATATGTGTGGCAGGCTTTTGCCGTGCTGTTACCGATTTCGACAGTTGGGGTCATGGGTGACGAGCGGACTTATGAGCGCGTGATTGCCATTCGCGCAGTTACCAGCGTTGACGGAATGACGGCCGACTGGGCCCGGCTGCCGCACGATTTGCTGGCTCGCGTATCGACTCGGATTGTCTCGGAAGTTAAGGGAATAAATCGCGTGGTTTATGACATTAGCTCAAAACCGCCGAGTACGATTGAGTGGGAATGAGCACACCGAGTCGGCGAAGCCGACAGTCCGCGGATGGTACTGACCTGGGGTCTACTGCCCACCGCACACTGCCCACTGCCCACTGCCCGTGATATAGTGTCGATCCTCCGAGCGTTTAATAGTACAACTCGATTTAGCTTGCTTCTTTGACCATGCAAGACAAAGATTTCGTCCATCTTCATTTACATACCGACTACAGCCTTCTCGACGGCGCAATTCAGATCAAGCCTCTGGCCGAACGAACTGAGCAACTGGGTATGCAGGCATGTGCCATGACCGATCATGGCAACATGTACGGCGCCATTTCTTTCTATAACACGATGAAAGCGCGCGGTATCAAACCGATCATCGGTTGCGAAACCTATCTCGCAACCGGAAGTCGCAAGGATCGAGGCGGGCGTCCGGGTCCGGGTGAAAAGATCAACCACCATTTAATTCTCCTCGCCAGGGACTTCGAGGGTTATCGCAATCTGTCGCGTCTCACCTCCAAAGCTTTCACCGAAGGTTTCTATTACAAGCCGCGCATCGATAGGGAACTGCTCGCCCAGCATAGTAAAGGCTTGATAGCGCTCTCTGCCTGCATGTCAGGCGTGCCATCGGCGCTGCTGGCTAAAGATTGTTTTGAGGACGCGGCAACCGCGGCGCTTGAGTTCCAGGATATTATGGGGAAAGGAAACTACTTTCTCGAAATTCAGGAACACGGACTGGAACCGCAAGCACGTATCCGCAAACCACTGGTCGAGTTGTCAAAGCGAACGGGCATTCCCCTGGTCGCCACCAATGATGCCCACTATCTGATGCCCGACGATGCTCGCGCTCATGACGTGTTGCTGTGCATTGGTTCAGGGAAGACCGTGAACGATCAGAATCGCTTGCGCTACGGCACGCCGAACTTCTATGTCCGTTCGCCTGACGAGATGTGGGAGATCTTCGGGAACGAATTGCCGGAGGCCTTGCAGCGTACCGTTGAGATCGCCGAGAGATGTGATCTGACTTTGCCGCATGGCGTCAACTACCTGCCCAACTATCCCATTCCCGCTTCAGACGCCGGTCTATCGGCAAACGAGTACTTCGAGAAGACTGTTCGCTATGGTTATCAGACGCGCAAGGCTCAGGTCTGGGACGGGGAGTTAGCCAAAGGGGAACTGAAGCATACATTCGAGGAGTATGAAAAGCGCCTCTGGCATGAGATTGAAGTTATCAAGCGCATGGGGTACGCCGGCTATTTCCTTATCGTCTGGGACTTTGTCAGCTACGCGAAGGAACATGGCATCCCAGTGGGTCCGGGACGTGGTTCGTCAGCCGGCTCGCTCGTGGCTTACTGCCTGGGCATTACCGACATTGACCCTTTGAAGTACGACCTGCTCTTTGAGCGCTTCCTGAACCCGGAGCGGGTTTCTATGCCGGATATTGATATCGACTTTTGCGTCCGAGGCCGCGCTGAAGTAATCAACCACGTCGCAGATCTGTATGGACGTGACTCGGTATGCCAGATCGTGACTTTTGGGACGTTGGCATCACGCGCGGCAATCAAAGACGTCGGTCGGGCCCTGGACATGCCCTATTCCGAAGTCGAGCGCATATCAAAGATGATTCCGCCGCCCGTTCGAGGCCGCAACGTCAGCATAGAGCAGGCAATTCAACAGGTACCTGAGCTTCGCAAATCGATGGAGACTAACGATCAGGTTCGAGACTTAATCGACCTTGCCCGGCGGCTCGAAGGTTGTGCGCGCCACGTTTCCGTCCATGCCGCGGGGGTTGTCATCACACCTGAGCCTTTGGAAGAGCTAATCCCCATCGCCGTTTCAGCCAAGGACGAAGTCACCACCCAATACGAAATGTCCGACCTGGAGAAGGTCGGAGTCTTAAAGATGGACTTCCTTGCGCTTAATACGCTTACCATCATAAGCGACTGCTTAAAGAGCATAAAGCGTTCGCTTAGCGAGGATGTCGAGTGGCCAAAGGTAATGCTTAACGATGAGATGACTATGCAACTGTTTGCCGAAGGTCGAACAGATGCGATATTTCAGTTCGAATCATCAGGCATGCAGGACATTTGCCGTAAGCTCAAGCCCAAAAGTATAGAAGATCTTTCGGCGCTTAACGCGCTCTATCGACCGGGCCCGATCGATGGTGGGATGGTCGATGACTTCATCCTGAGGCACCATGGCAAGAAGAGCGTTCGATACATAGTCCCGGAGATGAAGGAGATCCTGGACAGCACCAACGGCGTCATCGTCTATCAGGAACAAGCCATGCAGCTCGCGCAGAAGCTGGCCGGGTACACCATGGCCGAGGCAGATAGCTTGCGAAAGGCCATGGGCAAGAAGAACCGCGAAGAGATGGCTCAGCAGGAGCAGAAGTTCATCCTCGGCGCCGTATCGCGAGGTATTAGGCGCGATAAGGCGCAGCAGATTTTCTCACTCATGGCGCAGTTTGCCGATTATGGCTTTCCCAAGGCGCATAGCGTGGCTTACGCCTACCTGGCCTTTCAGACGGGCTATCTCAAGGCGCACTACGCTGAACATTTCTACGCGGCAGTCCTCTCAAATGAAATCGACGACACTGCGAAAGTCTTTCGCTACACCAAGGAAATGCGGGCGCAGGGAATCGCCCTCCTGCCGCCGGATGTCAATGAAAGCGACATTGGGTTCACGGCGCTGAAAGGTGCGATTCGTTACGGTCTGGCAGCGATCAAGGGTATTGGGTTCAATAGCGTCAATGCGATCATGCGGGCGCGCGAGGCTGGGCCGTTTCGATCACTTTTCGATTTCGCCGAGCGACTCGAAGAAGGGGCGATTAACAAACGTGTCCTGGAAGGCCTGGTTTGCAGCGGTGCTTTCGATTCGCTGAAGGCCGACGGTCACACAAGCAATCACTGGCGTGCTCGTCATTTTGCTGCTATCGATATCGCCCTCGCACGTGCAGCAAGAACGAAGCGAGCGAAGGCGATGGGTCAAAATGATCTCTTCGGCGCCGATCAAGCGCCCGCTACCCACGCGGAAACAGATTTGCCCGCCGCAGCCGCCTGGACGGCTTCAGAAATGTTGGCGGTGGAAAAGAAGGCCCTTGGGTTTTACATTACCGGCCACCCGTTGGATGCTCACTTCGAAATCGTCTCGAAACTCGGCGCGGTGTCATCAGCCGAGCTCAGCCAACAGGAGAGTGGCTCGCGCGCGACGATAGCCGGACTCGTCACTGACCTTCAACTTAGGACGACAAAGAAGGGCGATCGCTTTGCCATCTTCCGCGTGGAAGATCAGGCCGGCTCAGTAAAGTGCGTGCTGTGGCCCGAACCATTTAGAAGGCACAACGGGATGGTCGCGGACGAGGCCACCGTTCTGGTAACGGGCAGAGCAGAGATCAGTGACGATGGAGCGATTACCGTCATTGCTGAGAAGCTCACCGAACTCACCCAGGCAATTCAGCAGAAGGCCCGGGAGCTTGTCATCGGCTTTCCAAACGCGGCTGACGCTGCGCAACTCTGTGAGGCCGTCAAGATCCTGCTCGAGCAGTCAAAAGGCGACTGCGACGTTTTTGTCGAGGTAGTTTCTGAGGGTATGCTGGTGCGGGTACGCGCGCATCCATCGTTAAAGGTGCAGGGCAGCGCGGAGATTGAAGCGGCGTTGCGGAATTTAGGTTGCCAGGTTAGGTGGGAAGGTTTTGCTGCGCCAACGCGGGCTGCGGCAGCTCAGGGCTCGGGGTGAGATTTCGATGGCAGAAGAAAGCAAATTGAATAATGGGCATTCGACCAGCGCCTTCGAACGCGTCCAGCTCGCGCGTCATCCCGAACGCCCTTACACGCTCGATTTCGTCGAGCGACTCTTCGAAGGCTTTACGGAAATTCACGGTGACCGGCGTTACGCTGATGACCCGGCGATCATTTGCGGTTTTGCGCGTTTTCATGGCATGCCCGCACTAATCGTCGGCCATCAGAAAGGACGAGATACCAGGCAGCGTCAGTTTCGCAACTTCGGCATGCCCAAGCCTGAAGGCTATCGCAAGGCCATTCGTGCGATGAAGCTCGCCGAAAAATTCGAGAGACCAATCTTCTCCTTCATTGATACTCCGGGCGCTTATCCGGGCATCGACGCCGAGGAGCGTGGACAGGCGGAAGCGATTGCTTACAACCTTCGTGAAATGGCGAAGCTGGTTGTTCCGGTGATCGTAACGGTAATCGGCGAAGGCGGTTCCGGCGGCGCCCTGGCAATTGGGGTGGGCGATCAGGTGCTGATGCTGGAAAACGCGATCTATTCGGTAATCTCGCCCGAAGGTTGCGCGGCCATTCTTTGGAAGGATTCGAGCCAGGCTGCGCGCGCCGCCGAGGAACTGCGACTTACTGCCCAGGATCTGCGGCACGAAGGAATTGTGGATCAAGTGATCGATGAGCCCAAAGGTGGAGCCCAGAACTCTCACGATGAAGCAGCTCGGCTGCTTGATTCGGTGCTGTGCAAGAGGTTGGCAGAGTCGATAGCGGATAACGTGGAACAGCGCCTGGCCCGGCGTTACCGCAAACTACGCCAACTGGGGAAGTGGGGAACCAGCGAAGGGGCCAGTACCACCTAATACAAAGCCGAATCCGAAGTCCCCGGGGAAATCAAAACGGAACGTCGTCGTCACTCAGATCAGTAGGTTCCGGTGCTGATTCACCCGGCGCCGCGGCAGCTCTCGCCTGGGGTGCGCCACCCTCTTCACCTCGCCCGCCGCCAATGAACTGCATGTCGGTCGCATTGACCTCGAGTGTGTGACGCTGCTTGCCGTCGCGGTCGGTCCATTCTTCCACGCGCAGCCGGCCTTCAATGTAAACTGGCCTGCCGCGGGTCAGGTACTGCGACGCTGTTTCAGCTTGCCGGCCCCACAACGTAACGCGAAACCAGGTAGTAAGATCAGTGTTTTCGCCGGTGTTGCGATCTTTTCGCCGTTCGTTAGTCGCCAGACTGAAGCTGCAAACAGGGGTGCCTTGCGGCGTATAGCGCAACTCTGGATCACGGCCGAGGTTGCCGACCAGAATGATTTTGTTGAAAGACATTTGCGTTCTCCGGTTGTCGTCGTCCTTGACGGGAGTCAGGAGTCATAGAGCAAGAGGGCCGATAGTACTCGGAGCCGTGCGATGCGTCAAGCACGAGATTGAGTTGCTAATATCGTTGCAACTATAGGAACGTCGCCAAGAAATCTGTTAGACTCTGGCCTGTTATCGCAGGCCTTTTTCATGAGCGCCACGGTTTACCTGGAAACATTTGGTTGTCAGATGAATGTCGCTGATAGCGAACGGGCCGACGTGCGTTTGCGGGCGGCTGGATTCGGTTTGAGCGAATCGCCGGAAACCGCGGACGTGATCATCTTCAACACTTGCTCTGTACGGGAACGAGCGGCGCACAAAGTCTTCACCCGCATCGGCGAGGTTCGCCGCCAACGCCTGGGCAGTGAACCAATTGTTGGCGTGATGGGTTGTGTGGCGCAGTTGGAAGGAAGGGCCCTTTTCGATAACAGCCCCTCGGTAAACCTGGTCGTCGGAACGCGCGCTACGGACCGGCTGCCTGAATTGGTCAACCGCGCACTGGAAGGCGAACGCCGCGTCATCGATCTCGATGAACGCGCCGAAGGTGAGACGTGGGAGGTGCCGGCCACAGCGCGCACTTCAAAGTACGTGGCCTTTGTTCCCATCATTGAGGGCTGCAACAAGTTCTGCACCTACTGCATCGTTCCTTATTCGCGCGGGCGAGAGAAGAGCCGCGCGGCTTCCGATATCATCGCCGAAATCAAAGAGCTTCGCGATCACGGTTATCGTGAGATTCACCTGATTGGACAGAATGTGAATAGTTACCGCCCCGGAACAGAAAACGGGCTTGAAGGGTTCACGGGCGCCACAGCGTTCTGTCGTTTGTTGCGGGCAGCAGCCGCGACCGGGATGGAGAGAATCAAGTTTACGACCTCCTTCCCGCGCGATTTCCATCCGGACATAATCGCCGCGATCGACGAGCACGAGAACCTTTGTGAGTGGATTCATTTGCCCGTGCAATCGGGCAGCGATCGCGTGCTTCGCGCGATGCGCCGCGGGCACACAGCGAGCGACTATCTACGCCGTGTCAGCACCATTAAAAGTGCGCGACGCCGAATGGCCATAACCAGTGATATTATTGTTGGCTTTCCAGGCGAGACCGAAGCGGATTTTCGCGACACGTTGAATTTGGTTGAGCAGGTCGGATACGACGGGCTCTACATTTTTAAGTACTCAGAGCGCGCCGGCACGCCGGCGGCCAGGTTCGTTGACGACGTCAGCAGGAGCGAGAAGACCGCAAGGTTTCTTGAGTTGGAAGAAAGACAGCAGCAGCTTCAGCGAAAGATCTATGAGGGCTATATTGGTCGAGAGATCAAGGTTCTCGTCGAGCGTCCCAGCACGAAATCGGACCAGGACATGACGGGACATTCAACTTGCCACAAGGTGGTAAATTTCCCGCGCAGTGCCGCAAGACTGGGAGAAGTAGCCAGGGTAGTCGTGACTGAGGCCAAGCTGAACAGTCTGTATGCCCAGGTCAATGTAAGCGCCCCGAGCCAGTCCGGATTGTGTACAATAGCGGAGTAGAGAACATGGAAATCGAGGTCAAGATTCGCGCGTTGATGATGGATCCCAATAGCGGCACTCCGATAATCATTCTCAAAGACATCAACAGCGAAACGATGCTCCCCATCTGGGTGGGGGCATACGAGGCAAACGCCATCGCCCTGGAGATTGAGAAAATTGCGCCGCCTCGACCGATGACCCATGACCTGCTGAGGAATCTGATCGTCGAGTTGGGATTGAAGGTCGATCGAGTAGTCGTCACGTCGTTGCGCGATAATACGTTCTATGCGGTAATCGAAATGACGGGAGACGACGGCGAGCCCATGCGGCTTGATTCGCGTCCGTCTGATGCGATTGCGTTGGCGTTGCGGGCGGATTGTCCTATTTTTGTCGACCTGGACGTGATTCAGGCATCGCGCAACTCGATCGCAACCGAAGATGAGAGCGAATCCGAAGCTGATGCCGGAGAGGAAGATTGGCCCGATGTCATTGGTGACGCCAGCGACTTGCCAATGTGAATGAGGATTTGTCCGACAAACTTCAGTTTGTCGCTCAAACCGAGACAAGCTAAGGCTTATCGGACATCAGAATCTGTAGCGTGATAATAGCAATCACTAATCAGAAGGGCGGGGTGGGAAAAACCACTACTGCGATTAACCTGGCCGCGGCATTTGCCAGGCGCGGGACCAGGACGCTTCTCCTCGATCTCGATCCCCAGGCCAATAGTTCCATCTCCTTTCTGGATCCGCTGGCTATCGAACGCTCGGCTTACGAATTGATGATGGACGGGCAGGGAACTGACGAACTGCCCGTCTACAAGACTCCGGTCGAAAACCTGGACATCATTCCGGCGCGGATCAGTCTGGCCAAGCTCGAGTCGAAACTTGTCGGCGATTTTGATGCGCCCTTTCGGTTGAAAGACCGAATTGGGCCGCTCAGGAAGCTTTACAAGGTTATCGTGATTGATACGCCGCCGACGCTCGGCTTAATAACCGTGAACGCGCTCGTAGCTTCGAGTCACGTGTTGATTCCCATTCAGTCCTCTTATTTTGCCCTGGAAGGAACGGACGATTTACTGGAAACCATCGAGAAGGTGAAAGCGCGGCCAAATCCGAAGTTGGAAATGCTGGGGGTCCTGGTTACGCTACACGACAAGCGCACCACGCTGGGCAAGGAAGTCTACGAACAGATTCGCCGCGTCTTTGGGCCGAAACTTTTCGATACCGTGATCACCAAGAGCGTGCGGTTAGAGGAATCGCCGGCATACAAGGAATCCATTTTTACTTTTGCGCCGCAGTCGTCGGGCGCAGTCGAGTATGAAAAACTTTGCAACGAGGTAATGAGCCGTGTCTAGAAGAGGCTTGCCCACCGGTTTGAGCATGCGTCACGACGCACACTACGTCGAGGAATTGACGCAGTCCACTACGACCCACGTCGGACGGATGATTCCAATCGACAAACTCGATCCAAACCCCGATCAGCCGCGCACTGAAATTGGCGATCTGACGGAGTTGACGGCATCGATCAAAGAAAAGGGCGTGCTCGAGCCGCTGCTGGTTAAGCCGACGATGGGGCGCTGGATGATCATCGCCGGTGAACGCCGTTGGCGCGCAGCCAGAGCTGCCGGCCTGACGGAACTGCCGTGCATCGAGATGGATGTGGATGATAGCGCCGTTGCTGAGATCGCGCTGATCGAAAACATGCAGCGCAAGGATCTGACGCCCTGGGAAGAGGCCGACGGACTGCGGGCGCTCTGCGAACGCTTTGGCTACACCCATGAGGACGTGGCGCGAAAGGTCGGAAAGAGCAGAAGTACCGTGACCGAAGCGTTATCGATCGCGTCCATTCCTGAGTCGATCCGTGAAATCTGTCGAGCCTCCGAAATCACTTCGAAATCGCTTTTGCTACAGATTGTGCGCCAGCCCGATGATGAGTCGATGCGCGTGATGGCCGAGCAAATTGCCTCTGAAGGTCTGACGCGTGATGGCGCCCGTAAAGCGCGACGGGCCTTCATCGATCCGACCGGAGCATCAGAACCCTACGTCTACCGGTACGAAGCGCCGGGAAGGGAATTCAAGGTCGAAGTGAAGTTCAAGAAGTCTAATATTTCGGCTGAAGAACTTTTCGAAGCGCTTAATGCGGCGGCCCAGAACATCGACGAAGCAAGCTAACATTTGCTTCGTGATTTTTCGTGAGCATTAGTGGATCGTTTTTCTCCTGGCAAAGGATCGATCCACGAAATCACACGAAACCCTCGAAAAGAACCTCCGCAAAGTTACGACTAACCTTTCTTCTTCTTTTCTGCCGCAGCTCGTTTTGCCAGTGATTTACTCCAACGCTCCAGCGTAGGCTGCAGGGGCTTGAACAGCTTTGCGCGAAACTTATGTTGCTGTTCGTTCCAGGACTTCAACTGCTTTTCGACATAGGCGCGCACGGCCGGTTCAACCGCTCCACGCTTCACCGAATGACGCAATGTCAGATGGTAGTGCTGGCCGACTAAAGAGAAGATGACCGCCGACAGATTGCCCTTGAATGAAAGCCGCGGAACGATCCGTTTGTGAAACGGTTTGTTGGCGGAGGTCAGGGGAGTGAGCGCAATCTCAAACCAGGCGCCCTGGTTGCCTTGGCGCGGATGATAGAGGCCCGGAAGGTCGGTGACTTTTGCGGCCAT
Source organism: Pyrinomonadaceae bacterium (assembly GCA_041497335.1). Taxonomy (GTDB): domain Bacteria; phylum Acidobacteriota; class Blastocatellia; order Pyrinomonadales; family Pyrinomonadaceae; genus UBA11740. The sequence goes on from JBGQGG010000014.1 coordinate 98,728, forward strand.
GCGAACGCGGGGCTCAGTGATGAAGCTGACCAACCGCAGCCGCTCAATCCCGCGCAGGTGCTCACGCGGCACGCTAGCCAGCGCGGTCTCGATGTTAGCCACCGTATTCCGCGGCAGCTTTCCCGTGTATTGGTTCTCAATCTTAACAGCCATCTAGCCTCAAGCTTTCCTTAACAACCAGCATAATAGCGAGCCGAAGAACGATAGGAGACCAGACCCCGCCACGTCAACTTGACTCCGACGCTCCCACCTTGAGATACGGCCAAGCAGCTCCGGATTCGCCATCTGCTTAACCCACCCTCACCGTCCATAGCATCCCCGTACTTACGACCTCGCCGGGCCTGGACTCCATTAGCCCCTCTCAAAGCAGTGCAGGTAACTGACGATTCCACGCCCAGCCGCCCAGCCCCTCGCCGACAGCTAGTGCGTCTGATAATACATATTATGTCAGAACATCAGAACAGGCTTTGCCTCATAAATCGCCATTTCGGATTCTTTTTGAGGCAAACGCGATTTCTGCCTCGAAATCTTTTTCATCACTCGCCGATCTCGCCGAGTTGCGTTCCCAACGGTTAGAAACTCGGCGGTCTTGGCGATTACATGAGGGACTAAAAGAACCTGATTATCGGGATGTCCGATTTCGGTGTTGAGCGGTTTCATCGTTCGCCCTTGTGTTGACGTTATCGAGTCATAGCCTCCCGCCAATAGCGGTAATATATCTCAGAACATACCCCACTCTGGCTTTTTAGTCCGCAATCCTCCATGTGCGATGAATCTCGGTTCTTAACCACAGAAGCTCAGAAGGATCAGATTAATCCTAGTTCGCGGGCGCGAACGACTACTTCCAAGCGGCTATGAGAATCGAGCTTGTTCAAGATGTGTTGGACATGGTTATTTACTGTGACTGGGCTGATATAGAGTTCTTCGGCGATGTCGTTCGTTCCTCTACCCGATGCCAACAATCGGAGGATTTCCGTCTCACGAACTGTAAGCCTCACATCGATCCTTGATTCCAAGGTGGATGAGATCAATTGAGCTGCCTCTTCAGGCTCGCGAACGCCTGGCTTCGCCATCGCCAGACGGCCCAATTGCTCAATCAGTTTGTGAATATTCAGCCGATGGATAACATGCACCGCATAGCGCTCACTCGTTTCGGGCTCGGTTACAAGTTGAATCGTAATGTTGCACCAGTCCAAGCCGTCCGTTGTCTGAAGTTTCAAATCGAAATTCGCCTTTGGTTCATTGGTTTGCAGCGCGTGATGAATCGAGCAGTGTTGCGAACAGAAAAGCGTAGCTTGATCGGTACCGCGAAGAATCTCATGGCAAGGACGGCCAAGAGCTTCGTCTGAATTTAGGCCAAACAGTTCTGCTGCCGGTCCGTTCCAAGCCTTGATCAATCCCACTCGGTCGACAGCAAACGCTGCGTCTGCTGTTCCTTCGACGAGTTGTACAAGCCACTTCTTCCGCATTGTGAGTCTTGGGTTCCAAGTGATGGATTCTGCCCATCAAATTGATGAAAACCAATCTAGCAAGAATCTTGGTTTAGGTCAATAATGCCTGCCCTATAAAGGACTTCAATGCCATTCGTTCATTAGAGGAGAAACGACATGACTATCTCAAAAACGAAGAGCAATTTCTTCGCGCTCTCAATCGTATTTCCGCTTGTAATTGGAGCAATTCTCCTTCCGCGTGGCGCTCGAACGGTTAAGCAGAACCCCAGCCAAACGGCACAACTGCCTCAAACCGCAGAGAAGCATCGTGTTGTAAACAAGACTAAGTCTTTCCGTTTGGTCAAAGTCACGCGGAAGAACGATGACTACATCTTTTCCTTCAGGAATGACTACACTCGATCTATTGACGGTTACTCACTGTTTACCGGAACAAAGGGTTCACGGTTAGATGTGGATCTGACCATTGGTGATCGCACCATCGCGCCTGGAGCGATCGAACAAATAACATTGCCAGCTGCAAACGTACGATCGTCGGCAGCCGCAAACACGAGTCAAGTTAGTTTAGGGATTCTTGCAGTTATGTTGGAAGACGCGACAGGTGATGGTGATCCGGAAATTATCACGAAGAACCAAAAGCGTCGCCAAGGAAGAATTGCTCAATTCAATCACATCCGACTGTTACTTAAGCGAGCTTTGCGTGCTGATGATTCTCACTTGTCGGACGAATTGCAGAGAATGAAGGAGCAGATTTCGTCGTTGCCGGAACGTGGTGAGGGGACCGAGAACAAGGCGTTTGCGCTTGGGTTGCACAGCGCAAAGGAAGAGTTAATTACTGAGATGCAAGACGCCGAGAAGGACACTTCCCGACTCCGCCACGCGCTAAACGACTTAATGAACCGCGTTGACAAGAGACTTGACAGAATGAACGGTAAAAACCGCAATAACTGAAAATGGAGTGGCTCTCGTTCGCGCAGTTCGTTCAGTTGATGTTTCTCGGGAGGAAATGATGAAAAAAGTCCTAATTCTGCTAACAGTTTTTCTGTACGTCATGGTTTTCGGTCCGAGCGTTTTGGCGTGCGTGCCCGAGTACAACCATCCACAGCCTGATTACTATAACGATTCGGACGGTTGCAGGGGGTACAACCCGGGGGGAACTGTCCCCTTTTTTACGTTATGCGGCATCACCAAGAAGTCGTACTGGAATATTTATTGGTACGACTCGCAGCATAATCTCACCGCTTCCAGAACTCCTTTTGTAACGATTGGCACGGGGCAACGTCTCGCTGTACCAATTTTCGGCACCATAGCCAACTGCTACCCGGAATTTTATGGCGAGACCACCCCGGACGGCGGTGAGGCCGGGACGGGATCCTTTGAGCAGCGTGTCATTAGCCGCGCTTTTTATGGGTTTGACGCTAACGAAAATCCTGTGTGCGCGTTGTCAGAGGACCATTATTTCTCAGTTGTTGATAATTGTTTTTCCTCGAACAACGGCGGCGGCGATGATGGCGGGGGCGGCGGCGACCCCATCTGCAACATCGAGATTATTCCCACGTGCTATTGGGATGACTGCGCCCACTACGACGATCTTTATGGCGAATTCTGTGTTGGTGGCTATGACTGTTGGGATGAGGTTTGGGAGATTTGTTGGTAGTAGTGTAAAGGATCCAAAAGTGGTTCGCTAAGTGAATCACGGAGATTCCATCGTGCGCCGATTTTCAGTCAAATCGCCAAAGGGGAGCATACTTGTGGCGCTCGCTGCTCTGCTGACGCTTAGTTTGAGCACGCCCGGTCAGGAGAACCGAGAAAAGGAAGCAGCTATCCGAAAGCTGGCTGAGCGCAACATACAATCCTCCGAGGGCGCGTTTATTGAGCGGGCGCGCCGGGGAGACGCGGACGCGATCAAATCGTTCTTAGCCGTGGGAATGGATGCCAACCTTAGGGATACCGATGCCGAGGGCTCTACGGTATTAATGGTTGCGGCTATGGCAGGCATGAACGACGTCGTCAGCATCCTCGTCTCTCACGGTGCTGACGTCGGCGCCCTTACGACCAAAGGCCGAACGGCCTTAATGTGGGCCGCGTGGCGCGGCCACGTAGAAACGGTTCAGCTGCTAATGACCTTGGGGGCTGATATAAACGCGAAAGATACACTCGGATCGACTGCTCTCACATTTGCCATTCTTAAGGATCAACTAAACGTCGTGAATTTATTGCTAAAGAGCGGCGCTAGAACTGATTCTACAAATAGACAGGGCGCGGACGAGTTAAGACGGGCCGTTGATGGTGGACATACTCTCGCGGTAAAGGCGCTTCTGGATAGCGGAGTTCAGCCGAATCAAACAGACTCGCTTGGGCGCAGCGCCATCGTGGCCGCTGCGGCGCGCGGACACTCTGAGATCGTTCGAATGCTCATAGCCAGAGGAGCCCCTGTAGAGTCGCGAGATCCCACCAGCGGTGAGACTATTCTGATGGTAGCAGCAGCGCGAAAACAGACCGAGACCGCATTGGAATTGCTTAAACTGAGCGCTAGCTGTGACGCTCGGGACAAAATCGGCAGAACGGCGCTTATGATTGCCGCGGAGACCGGCAACGTTGAACTGCTGGGGGAATTAGTCAGTAGGCGTGTCGACTTGGATGCTACGGATAACTCCGGGAAAACAGCCGTACAAAGGGCGAAGCGTGCCAAGCAGGACGAGGCGACTCGACTGTTGATCCTAGCTGGCGCTCTAGATCAGACTGGACCTTAGTAGGCAAATCCTCCCACACGCATTTCCGTCCTCGATCACCCGCAGCTCGAAAAGCAGGAGGCTGGACCTTTAAGACCTCTTTTTCGCGCAGGTATCATGCCAAAGACCGCTGTCGCTTGAACATGTCGCTTCAGTCGCTAGTCTCTCTGTTTTCAACTCGCAAAGCTAACTTATTTTTTGCGCTTGTTGTTACCGCGTTTGTATGTAGGGATGCGGCCTTGATTCTCTCGGATTCAAGGGCTATTGGCATCGACTCCTACTACTACATCTTGCAGGCGGATTCGCTACGCACTATCGGTCACGCGTACTTTTCAACACATTTCCCTATCGTTTTGTATGTGCTTGCCATACTCAGCTACCTGATTCCCAACACGATCCTGGCACTGAAGATCGGCAGTTTGTTGCTTGAAAGTCTGTTATACGTTGGTATCTCTTCTCTTGTATTGGTCAGTACACGTTCTAGAGGCTTGGCAGCGTTAGCTGTTATTGTCACCGGCATATCCAATCTGCATTTTTATATGCTTACGGAGTTCATTAATCATTTAGGTGGGCTCGTATTCCTGGTTGGCTGCGCGTTGTGCGCCATCAAGGCAAATCATAGTTGCAAGCGTTCCTGGCGATATCTGGCATTCGCCTGTTTAATTACCGCAACCTTTAGTCATCGGTCGATCTTGTCCATATCCATCATACTCTTCGCGTGCGTTGCCCTCATACGCATGTTACTCGTTGAACAAAGATATGTGAGGTATTTCGCCGTGCCTATTGCACTTGCGATTTGGATCTTGCCTTTTGCGATTGCCTCCGGGCGGCTATGTGACGAAGCGACGAAAGTATGCGGCGCCCTTTCCTCAAGTATCCAATCCCCTTTTGAAAGCATCGGCAAGCCCGAACTGCTGGCGCTTGCTGTTCTTGCCCCATTAAACCTAGCGGGCGTCTTGTCCGCACAAAGACTGACACATTCACGCATGTGGTGTTACATCTTCGGATCAGTCGCCCTCTGGAGTCTCCTGCTAACCTTGAATCCGTTTCTAAATCGTGAACATGGGTGGTCTGGTGTTGCGGGGCGGTTAACTGGAATGGCTTTTCTTCAGTTGGGCATCCTTCTACCCGGCGCGATTTTCGTCTTTCGTAGAAGCCGAGTGCTTACCCTCTCAGTAATAGGCTTAGGTGTTGCTTTCCTCATCTTTCGCGGACAAAGCCCCATACCGGTTGGCATGCGGCCTGAGTACCTGAGCAAACGACAAGAACTAATTGAGGTACTGTCCTCTCATCAAGAAGAGCTTCGTTCAAAACCAATGATTATTGCCGCTCATGGTGACGAGTTCATGATTACCTCATTGTTTGGGGTCGAATCGCAACACACTGGGCTACCGAACGCGTCACCGGGCGGTGATTCTGCATATTGGCTCATAAAAGGTCTTCCACCTCAATATACGAGCCCTTCCATGACGATCCTCGGGACGAGCCTGGATGGAACCCACATTGTTTTGGTTGCGGATCGGGATCTTTGGAGTCAAACGGTGATTAGGTCCATGACTGGGTTCGAATGGCAAGAATTCTTGAGTATGAATCCTCACTTGAGGGAGCATTTCAGAATACTAACGTCGACCACAAACGCTAAGTCGCTTCAGGAAGTCACAGATCAATCGGAACATACGAGGAGTCAATCCGATCCGCCGTCTATTTCTTATGAAAGAAAATCCAGTAATCTTCCGGTGACGTTCACTTCTCCATACGAATTTTCTTGCGCCGCAGCCCCCAAAACTAACCGGTTCGGCCAGGCCATCCTCAGGATTCAGGAATTGAGTGACGTGCCTGCAATGCGCCATCATGTGCCGCGCCGTTCCGGCGGCAAGCGACGCGTTCGCGCCAAACCAACCAACCTCCAAATGATAGACCAACCATTGATTCCAGAATTGAACTCGTAACAAACTCGTACCGGTCATTTGTAATGGTGACATAAGAGGAATGCACAGCCGCGTAAACAAGAGCAAGACTACCTACAGCAAAGGCAACATTCCAAGCAAAAGCTAAAGGAAGCAATCGCAAACTTCGTGTCAATAAACATAGTGAGAGTGACAGTAGAGCCAAGAACATAAGCGGCTCGACGGTGAAATACCAGTTCAAACCAAAGAGACTACGCCCTAACGGGCTTAGGAAATAGAGCCCTGGGGCGGCAGCGCCAATTGTGATGCCTGCGGCCACCAGCCGAGTCCATCGTTTACCTGAAGGCGCGGAAAGCCATTGCCTAGACAGAGCAACACTGTAGGCGCTTGCCAAACCAACGATCAGACTAACGATAAACGCCGCAAAAGAGCTGTAGCGTGGCATTGTAAATTGGTCGCCTTTAAGGAACCAATATGGCTGAAGACTCGGTCGAGTGTGGATCCACGCGAAAAGAACACCCGATGTCAGACCACCGACAAGGAATGTTACTAAGACGCGGAGATTGTCAGCAAAAGTCACAATAGGACCTCTTCGCATCCATGGGTACCATTAGGATGAGTACGCTTTCTTCGAATTATTAGATTACACATTACCTATCGGTCCAATAATATGTTTTGCGCCTTAGGATCAATCACTTCCACGAATCGCGGGATTCCATTTCCATGCGATAATTTAATTTCCATACACATTGTCGGACAGCTTGAGCATCTAGGTCAATGACCCGCGACCCCAGATTGGCGTCGGCCTGATTTGACACTAACTCTCACTATCTGTGCCGCCATCGCGCCGGGCCATTTAACCCTTGTCTCAGGCGTGAAGCGGTTATCGCGGAGCGCCATGTGCTCCGGTCTCCGCCGCCAAGTTGGAAAATCCAGGGACTTCACCCGTACACAGATCGATGAAAAAGCAATGCGCGCCTTAGCTCCCAACGCCTCGGTGAGTTTGAGAACAACTTCGTTTGACGGCCCCGCCGATTATTTTGCAACTCGATCCACGGCTAAGTCAACGATAAAGGATTTCGAAGTGCGGTCAGACTAGGCGGAAGTCGCTTGCGCCGGGAAATATCGTCTTTTTCATAGAATCCTAATTTGGCAGCGCATACCATTCAGGCGTGTTAAAATCGACGCGAGTACTCGGCCAAATTCTCTAACTCACGGGCGAACATTAGATGGCAACTAGCAAGTGTCGGCTGGCTTCAATTGTGGGCGTGGGTCTCTGCTTGACACTAGTCGGGCTGCTTGTCGGGGACTCGCTTAACAACACGATCACGCCGATTGGAATTATCATTCACCACTCTGCTATTCCTCCGCGATCTGACGGCGGATCGATCGACGCTCGACTAATTGACGAGATTCACCAGCGGCGTGGATATCGCACTTTCTACTGGGGACGATTTTACCATGTCGCCTATCACTACATAATTCTTCCTGACGGTACCGTGGAGCAGGCTCGGCCCGAACATTGCAAAGGAGCACATGCGATCGGCTTCAATTCTTACATCGGAATATGTTTGGTGGGCGACTTCAGTTCGGGTGACAATCCCGACGGCGAACGAGGGTTGGTGGCGCCCACAGAAGCTCAGATGACGGCTCTCATCGATCTTTGTAAGCGATTGAGCGTGTACTATCAGATTCCGACTGAACACATACTGCGGCACAGTGATGTCAATCAGAACACAGACTGCCCTGGCGATCGTTTTCCATATCAGCAAGTCCTGGAAGCCGTCAAGAAAATCAAGTAAGCAACTCAAGCCTCTGTGCCACACCCGACGTGGGGCGAATCACGTTACCTTTTGGAATGAATCCACCCACTTCTTGCTCGGATTCTCGCCGTCAAATACCCTTCTTCCAGTACCCACGCACGGCTCTTCGCGCGCAAAACGCCTACTCGTCGCTTGTAATTGGGTGGTGCTTTTCCGGTTCTTCTTTGTAAGTCCGTTGGCAACGGCAACGTTTTTTTCGCTTGAGAATGAGAGAATTCCCGCTTCGAGAGCACTAATGTAGAGGATGCATGTACAGACTGGTCGTTCTAACACGAAAAGCGCGGCACAGCTTTAGGATGAATCATTGTGAAAAATATTGAGTGAAGGAGTGACACGAATGGTTCAGAGTGGTTGCTGATGAGAGGTCCACTAGACTCACCGCTCGGGACGTTGCCGCTAAACTTCATGGATCACAAATTGTCGTGCTTTTCGTCTGCAGCGGAGGTCGCCTGGATCCTCATCCCTACGCATCGTCGACCGTTGGTTTGCCGCAGCTATTGTTGGATTATGGCTGCCGCACCGTAATAGCCTCCCCTTGGCCAATTGACGTTAAATTGAATTTGTCCCACAGTCGCATTGGCGTTCCCACTGCGGCAGTCAAGGTTGGGTAATAGTGTGGTGGTCGCGTGAAAAGAGCTTCGCCCAGTTTTGGCGTCAGAACAGTCGGAACGATGAAGCCGGTTGCTCCTAGTGTTTCCTCTGAAAAAGGACGCTATCGTTAAGGAGGTCTGCTGTTAAGGAGGTCTGCTTGACACCCCTTTAAAATGGCTGCTATCGTACGCGGTCTTTTAGATTCTCAATTAGTGTTGACAGTATGCGCTGGAGCGCTTATCGGAGGAGTTTGAATTGAATAATCATCGCGGAGTGTTATTTACATCTGAATCAGTTACTGAGGGACATCCCGACAAGATTGCCGACCAGATATCGGACGCCGTTTTGGACGCGGCGTTGACCCAGGACCCCATGTCGCGCGTGGCCTGCGAGACCTTGCTGACGACCGGCATGGTTATCGTAGCCGGCGAGATTACCACCAATGCTCTGATCGACTATGCCGACGTGGCGAGAGAGACGATTCGAGAGATTGGCTACGACCGGGCCAAGTATGGATTTGATTGCGACACGTGCGCCGTGCTGTCGGCGGTACATCGACAGTCGCCGGACATCGCGATGGGTGTCGACCCGGGCGGCGCCGGCGATCAGGGCCTGATGTTCGGCTTTGCCTGCAACGAAACGCCCGAGCTGATGCCTCTGCCGATTCAACTCGCGCACCGATTGGCCCTGAGACTTTCCGAAGTAAGAAAGTCCGGCCAGCTTCCTTACCTTCGCCCGGACGGCAAGTCACAGGTTACGGTCGAGTATCGCGATGGGCGCCCGTTCCGTGTTGATGCAGTAGTGATCTCTTCGCAGCACGCGCCGGAAGTAAGCAACGAACAGCTTCGCTCAGAGATCCGCGAACACGTTATCAGACACACCGTTTCAGGCGACCTGCTCGACGATCAAACGAAGTATCACATAAATCCCACCGGCCGCTTTGTCACGGGTGGACCGCAGGGCGATTCCGGATTAACCGGCCGCAAGATCATCGTCGACACTTACGGCGGATACGCACCTCACGGCGGTGGCGCTTTCTCTGGCAAGGATCCAACAAAAGTGGATCGATCGGCGGCGTATATGGCGCGCTACATCGCAAAGAACATCGTGGCGGCAGGGTTAGCGGAACAATGCGAAGTGCAACTCGCCTACGCAATCGGCGTCGCTGACCCGGTGTCAGTTAGAGTCGACACGAGAGGCAGTGGGCGAATCAGCGAGGCCGAACTTTCCGATCTCGTCCGCGCGCACTTCCCTTTGACACCAAGAGAGATTATTCAAGCGCTCAACCTTCGTCGCCCAATTTACAAGGCGACCGCATCGTACGGGCACTTCGGCCGCACTGGAGATGGTTTCACCTGGGAACAGACCGACAAGGCTGATACTCTGCGAGCAGCGGCGGGTGTGTGAGAACCGGCTGGTGCGTTCGGAGTCCCGCCTTCAGGCGGAGTTTGCCGATGCAGAAAACGTCGCCGCCTGAAGGCGGTACTCCAAACTTCATGGAATCGAAGTAGTCATCTTCCAAAACACAGAGGAAACCTTAACAAAATGAGTACAGCAATGCCTGCTTTTGAGTCTGACATAAAAGATATTTCTCTGGCGCCCCAGGGAAAACGTCGCATCGACTGGGCCGAGCGCGAGATGCCGGTCCTGCGCTTGATTCGAGAGCGATTTCGAACCGAACAACCACTGAAAGGTGTGCGACTGGTCGCCTGCGCGCACATCACGACTGAAACTGCCAATCTGGCTCTCGCGTTGCAAGCCGGTGGGGCTGACTCTTTGCTGATTGCTTCCAATCCCCTTTCTACTCAGGACGACGTCGCCGCTTCGCTGGTCGCCGACTGTGGAATTCCGGTATTTGCGATGAAAGGTGAAACAACGGACACCTACCGTCGCCACGTTCAGACAGCCCTCGACTTCGCACCGGACATTATTATCGACGATGGCTCGGACGTAGTCGCGACACTAATTAAGGAAAGGCCTGAACTGGCCAGGAAGATTATTGGAAGTACCGAAGAAACAACTACCGGCATCGTGCGTTTGCAGTCGATGCATAAGGCGGGAGTGCTCACCTTTCCCTCCATCGCGGTGAACGACGCCCAGACCAAGCACTTCTTTGACAATCGCTACGGCACCGGTCAGTCCACCCTGGACGGCATCATCCGCGCGACGAACATTTTGTTGGCGGGCCGCAACCTGGTCGTAGTTGGTTACGGTTGGTGCGGCAAAGGTGTGGCCCTGCGCGCGCGCGGCATGGGCGCCAACGTGATCATCACTGAAATCGATCCCATCAAAGCTGTCGAAGCCGTGATGGACGGATTTAGAGTAATGCCGATTGCTTCCGCCGCATCCATCGGCGACATCTTCGTCACCGTGACCGGAAACCGTCACGTGATCGACGGAGACCATTTTGCGAAGATGAAAGATGGCGCGATCGTCTGTAACAGCGGCCACTTCGATCTCGAACTCAACCTGGTGGCGCTCCGCGAGATGTCTGAACCGGCTGAGCAACTTCGACCGTTTGTTCAGGAATACAAACTCAGCGATGGCCGGCGGATTATCGTCCTCGGTGAAGGCCGGCTCATTAATCTCGCGGCCGCCGAAGGTCATCCGGCCAGCGTCATGGATATGAGCTTTGCCAACCAGGCGCTCTCTGTCGAGTATCTGGTAAAGAACAAAGGCAAGCTCGATCCCGGCGTTCACCTGCTGCCGCCCGAAGTCGATCAGGAAATTGCGAGTTTGAAGCTGCGCTCGCTGGGTATGACGATCGATACGCTGACTGCGGAACAACTCGAGTATATGTCGAGCTGGGAAACCGGCACCTAAGTTGTGACACGTGCATCTTGCGCGCGTGATTCACGGGTGGGACGCCCGTGCCACTCTTGATGATGTTGCAGAAATTCACGAGCCGCGGAGTTCCCTTCTCCGCCCTACCTCGCGGCCAGCAAATCAATCTTTAGCAAGATTGTTGCCGAGCCCTAACAAGATCGGCGGAGCGAACCGCCGCTCGGCTTTTCCACTCAACGGCGGGCGCCAGAGGTGAACATGTTTGCTCTTGCGCGTGCGGTCACTTACGCGGCGCTCCTTATCGGCCTCGTGCTCATTTTCGTACCGGCCCGCGTCTTGTCCTGGTCGGGCATTGTCCGCCCTGCGGCGATCGAAGTGCACCAGGTTGGAGTGCTTCTTCCGATGGCTGCGAAGGTGAATATGCACCACAGCGCGACCGCCGCACCCGCGGCCCCGATAACCCACCCCGGCAGAGTACGAAGCATACTGCCGTCAGGTCAGGCGATGGTGGCCAAGCGTATGAACCGCAAATGATTTAAGATGCTGCCTAACCCGTCGTCGGGCGCAGACCCGGCGCCGCGCCCCTGTTTCCGAGGAGGATTCTTATGTTCGTAATTGCCATCACTCTTAGCCTGCTGCTCGCCGGCTCACAAGCATCCGCCGACGGCGGATATGGTCACGTAGACTTTGCCAACTCGGGCGCCCCCGCGGCCCAGGCCGACTTCCTCGACGGCCTGGCGTTGCTTCACGACTTCGAGTATCCAGCCGCCGCAGCCGCCTTCCGCCGTGCCGAGGCCGTGGATCCCGGCTTCGCCATGGCCTACTGGGGCGAGGCGATGACCTTCAACCATCCGATCTGGATGCAACAGGATCTGAAGGCCGCCCAGGCTGCCCTCAACAAACTGGCACCTACTCCCGCGGCGCGCCGCGCCAAGGCGAAGACTGACCGCGAGAAGGCATACCTCGACACGGTTGAGATCCTCTACGGAACCGGTAGTAAAGAGGAGCGCGACTTCCGTTACGAAGACGCAACGGCCAAGCTGCACGCGCGCTACCCGGACGACGTCGATGCCACTGCCTTCTACGGGCTCGCGATCCTCGGGACCGCGCACGCCGGCCGCGACGTCGCTACCTACATGCGCGCGGCAGGTGTGCTCGAAGAAGCCTGGATCAATCATCGCAATCATCCAGGCCTCGTCCACTACCTGATTCATAGCTACGACGATCCAGTGCACGCGCCGCTCGGCCTTCGCGCGGCGCGGATCTACGCAAAGATCGCACCCGACGCGGGACACGCGCAGCACATGACCTCGCATATCTTCCTCGCGCTCGGGATGTGGCAGGAAGTCGTTCAGGCCAACCTCGCTGCGATCGCCGACGTGGATCGGGTTCGCAGGGCGTCAGGCAAGGGCGCACTCGGCTGTGGCCATTACCCAAGCTGGCTTGGATACGCGTACCTGCAACTCGGACAGATGGACAAAGCCAGGAGCGCGCTCGCGTCCTGCCGCACAACGCTCGAATCTGAGGCCGCGATGGATCATCCCGGCCACTCGATGGATCCCGATCAGAGCCTGAGCGGCTCCTTCGCCAATATGCGACTCCGCTATCTCCTCGACACCGGCGACTGGACGGGTGAGATCGCAGGCTGGACCTTGCCGAAAGCCGCGAGCCCGGGCGCGCGACTTGATTTCGTGTTCGCACGGGTGATGGGTGAGATTATTCAGGGGCACCGCGTCGCGGCGCGCCAGGCCCTGGCCGAGCTTGAGGCTGTAGGCCACGAGGTCGCCGAGATCGAGACAAAGAGTGGGGCTTCCGATCCAAGCTATCGCGTCAGGCCCGAGATCTTCGTCCTCGAGGTGCGGGCCCTGCTGGCCGAGCAAGAGGGCGACCTCGCCGGCGCCGAACGCCTATTGCGCCAGGCGGTCGGCCTGGAGGAAAAGCTCCCGATCGCCTTTGGCCCTCCGACGATTGAGAAGCCGACCCACGAACTTCTGGGAGAATTCCTGCTACGACGCGGTCGAAAAGACGGGGCGCATGCCGAATTCGAGAAGGCCCTCGTCCTCACCCCAGGCCGCCGCCTCGCCGAGCAGGGATTCGAGACGACTTCCGGCAGCAAGACATCCCGAGGATTGCGTTGAGCGAGCTCAAATGAGTCAATAAGCTTGAACCCACAAGTCGCGACAGCATTGATCGCTCATTAATAGCTGGCGTTTTAGCTTCGTCGTAAGATGGACGAAGGCGAACGCCCTGACAGCGGCTTGCAGCCAGCGCTCGGTGCGGCGCTGCAGCGCCCGCGACTTGAAGCCGAGGCGTTATGCCCGGGACTGCTGACGACTGGTAGAGGGCTAAGCCCACTACCTGACGACTATCTCTATTGACAATCCTGACGCGAAAGGAATAACTTGCCGGAGCCCAACACTCTTTAAGGCTTGTTCAAGTCTTCAACAATGGAAGGAGATCAGGATGGCAATACAGGTGATCATTAATCAAGCGGGGCCGTTACCTATAACGGCTACCTTCAGCGCCCCCGGCGACGAGCCTATGTATTTAGAAGTCAACGGGTCGGTATGGTCCCAGAATGCGGACAGCATGATTGGAATCGGGATTGAGCTCGACGGTCAAGCGGTTGGGGCAGCACAAATCTTCTCCAACGGGAGCACTACCCACCGAGCGGTCGTACCCGCATATATTCCGATTCAGCTTAGCGAGGGCCAGCACACACTCTCCCTGTCCTCTAACAACAGTGCGACGGTATCCGATTATAATGACTTTTACACCGCGGTCATTCACTACTAAAGACAAACCGGGCGAGGCAAGGAGAAATCTCTCGCTTTATTATTCTCCCTATTTCCGGTCGGTCTTAGCTTCAAGATTAATTTCCCGGATGGCTCTTACGCTTTGTTGGGTTCGCGTCTTGCTTGCTTGACCGACACTCAAATGAGGTAGCCCTTTTTACGGAGCATTGTGGCTATAACACTTCTCTGGGCGGAACATCTCTTGAGCTGCTCGAATCTAAATGGATGGATGTCGGAACTTGGTAGTGATCGTTCTTTCGGCAGCGCTGCCTAGGGCGAGTCACCGAAGGACGAAGAAGAAGGAGAACAGTTGATGGCCATCACACCATATCTCTTGTATGAAGATGTTGGCGGAGCTCTGAAGTTTTTAGCCAAGGCGTTCGGATTCCGGAAGTACGGCGCCCAGATGCGTGGCCCCGGCGGCAAGATCAATCACGCCGCGATGCAGCTTGGCGATGACCTGATTATGATGGGGTGCCCCGGGTCCGGTTATCGCAACCCGAAGCGGCTCGGCCAGGCAACGCAGAGCCTCTACGTCAATGTGGAGGATGTGGACAAACATTTTGCGCGCGCCAGGAAAGCAGGCGCTACCATCCTCGAAGAGCCCGCGGATACGGCGTATGGGCATCGCCGTTATGGCGCCACAGATCCCGAAGGCCATCAGTGGTATTTCGCGCAAGAGAGTAGCCGTCCGAAATCGAAACGAAAAACCAGGTGAAGAATCCGGAAAGCAGCGGCGTGCGGCAAGCGCATTACTTACAGTCGCGCCGGCTAACCGCAGGCAGCGAAGCGCACGAATCGGCCGGCATCGCTAATCCCACGGGTGCGTCACGCGCCCGCTGACGCCAACGTTGGGCGCCACTACGCGCCAGACCGAGAACCCTTAGCGCGCCAGAGGCAAATATGTTTGTTCTTGTCCGTGCGGTCACTTACGCCACGCTCTTTATCGGCCTCGTGCTCATCTACGTACCGGCCCGCGTCTTGTCCTGGTCGGGCATTGTCCGCCCTGCGGCGATTGAAGCGCAGCAGGTTGCCGGTATGGTTATTGGGACCGCTGGCGCGGCGGTCGCTCTGTGGTGCATATTCACCTTCGCGGCTATCGGAAGGGGCACTCCGGCGCCCTTCGATCCGCCTCGCCGACTGGTGGTTCAGGGCCCCTACCGTTTCGTGCGGAATCCCATGTACATTGGTGCAGGACTCGCCCTCGCCAGCGCCGCGCTCTTCTACGAGTCGTGGCCGCTGCTGGGTTACACAGGCCTCTTCTTTCTCGCAACTCACCTCTTCGTGGTGTGGTACGAGGAGCCCACGCTACGGCAAACCTTCGGGCCAGAGTACGAAGCATACTGCCGCCAGGTCAGGCGATGGTGGCCAAGCGTAAGAACCGCACAAGATTCTGATGCCGCCCCAGATGTGTGAATCGGCCGGATTGAGAAATGAAACTCCTTGATTTTCTCGCGTGGGGTATTTTTCTCGGCTTAGGTCCGGTCCTCTGGGCGAGCGGCCTGTGGCTTTTCCTACTTTCATCCCTCTCTCGCCCACGGAAGATCGCCTGGGCGGTCTTTCTTGTCTCACTGGGCATAGCGGTCGGGTACGTCTTACCGCTCCCGAGTATCCGTAACCGTTTTTTGCTGCTGCTCGTGGCGCTGCCGCTTCTTGCGATCGTTGACGTGAAACTCGCCAAATCGAACCGTCGATTTAGTTTCTGGCTTCGGGCCTGCTCTTTCGAGATTTGCACAGTCTTCGGTAGTGCGGCGCTCATGCGGGTTACTTTTGAGCATATCATTTCGATTCGGAGGTTCTGAAATGAAGATGTGGACAGTCAAACTATTTCTTCTGCTCAGCTCCTTTCTCCTGGCAACCCCATTAGCTTACTCGCAAGCGCAGCCGCAGAATGATCCCCTTGAGGTAATCAAAACCTGTACGGAGCTTGTCGTCGTTGATGCTCATGTGCTCAAGAGGACGGGAGAAATAGTCAGGGGCCTTAATAAAGAAGACTTTACACTCTTCGAAGACGGTGTGAAGCAACAGATCACCCACTTCAGTCAAGATCGTCTCCCACTTTCAATAGTGATTCTCCTGGACATCAACGGAAGTACGATCTGGGAACAGATACAAGATCGCGGCTTGCAGGCCGTCGAGCGTTTGCGACCTGAAGACGAAGTCGCGCTAATGGTCTTTCAGACAAAGGGAGAGGGAGTCAGGACAAACTGAAAATTTGTTTGGACATTGATTCTCACGTGCGCACGCGCGAGATGAAATACAATCCACCGCAAGCAAAGATTACGATTGGCGTCCACACTGCCGGCGCCGGTGGCAGCAACGCGTGTTCGCCCAGTTGCTGAAAGCCGCCGGACACCAGCCAGAATGCCAGACTTACTACCACCGCGGAACATAGCGCAACCACTGTGCTCTTTCGTCCAAAAGAGATCGCGAGCGGCATTCCGATCAGGGCCATCACGATCACGCCAAACGGCGTGGCGTATTTCCGCTGCAAAGCCACGGCCAACGCGGCAGTCTCGGCCCCGCGGTCTTTCAAGGTCCTGATGTAAATACGAAGCCGATCGGCGCTTAGCTGCGACGGGCGATCGACTGTCGGCCTGAACACGAAAGGCGGATCGACGCTGGAGATTTTCAGTTGCTCCGCCGACTGGGCAACTACTGGCGATTTATCAGGTGCTGTCTGAGCAGGGAGATCGACCCATTGTGCCCTCGTAATCTCAAACGCGCCGGCATCAAGCCACTTCCCTTCCTCGCCGATAGTCACGCGTTTCAGCTCTATCCCGCGTGCATCGAAGTCATAAATCCATGGTTTGATCAAAATCTGCCGCTGATCGTCGAACTTGTAGGAATAGATGCGCAAGCCGTCAGCGCTCACCAGCCATCGTCGTTCCGATCCGGCGGCAACCTGTGCGCTCCTTCCCTGGATTCTGGCGCGCAGACTGTCTTGCCGGACATTTGCCTGGGGCATTACGCGTTCCTGAATGAACCATGAGCCGGCTGCTATCAACACGGCGAACGCCAGCCCGGGCAGCATCAATCGATACACACTCTGCCCACTCGCCCACCAGGCTACCGCTTCCCTTCTCCTGGCAATCAGCGCATAGGTCATAAGCGCGGCCACCAGAACGCTGGCGGGGAGCAACTCGACGCTCACCAGCGGCAGCAAATAAAAAAGATATTGGGCGACGAGTTTCACGCTCGCCCGATTTGCGGTAATGAAGCGCCACAACTCAAGGGTCGTGAAAACATTGAAAATCAGCACCAGGGTCACAAAGCCGAAGAAGAAACTGAAGGCCATCGTGCGCACAATGCTCACATCCAGTAGGGTGGGAAAACTGACGACCCAGGGCCGCGCCCTCAGCCCGGCGAACACCGGTGCGATCTCGGCCCGCGCCGTAATGGCTGGCCTGACTTTGGCGGTCCGGCGAAACCACGCGCCAACCTGTCGAGGTCGTGATGCGAGCAAAGTAATTCCCATTGCCATCGTCAACACCGTCGCCAGCCAAGCGCCGACGATCGGTGGAAGCGAACCGGCCCGGGCCATCTGATCGCCGCCCAGCGTTACCAGGTAATAGATTAGTAACACCAGCAGCGACACGAGCACGCCAAAGCCTCGACTTCCCCTCCGCATCCGCAACGCCAGGCCCGAGCCGAACAAGGCGAAGACCAGCGGGGTCAGCGAAAAGGCCAATCGCTTGTGAAATATCATGCCGGCCTCGCGCTTCGCCGCGCCGTCACTCCGCGCTATGAACTGCCGCAACTCAGTCCATCCCATTTCGTCCGGAGTCGACTCCTGCTTCTGTAGTTTTGCCAACAAACTACCGCGGCCAGTGTTGAAAACGATTCGCAGAAGATCCAGCCGCTCAACGACGTAGGATTGATCGCGCGCATCCGCCGCTGGCAGTCTTGTCCTCATGGCATCCTGCAGAACCAGCTCGGATTTCTCTGCCGATGAATCAATTCGGCCAGTCCGCGCGGTTACTAGCATCGCCGAGTGATCGGCCTCCTGCGTCTGGATGAAAACCCGGCCCCATTGACCATGCGACTTGTCTCCATCGCGAACGTAGATTACATAGCCGGGGATCTCACTGGTAAAGGTCCGCGGCTCAACCGGCGAGTCCAACTTGTACAGGGCGCTGCGGACGGCGACCGACTTCAATTGCTGTTGGGCGCGAGGAGCTTCTTTCAGGTTAAGCTCGCCCGTAA
This sequence comes from Pyrinomonadaceae bacterium, assembly GCA_041497335.1. Classification (GTDB taxonomy): domain Bacteria; phylum Acidobacteriota; class Blastocatellia; order Pyrinomonadales; family Pyrinomonadaceae; genus UBA11740. The sequence continues at coordinate 117,014 of JBGQGG010000014.1, forward strand.
CGGCGGTCGCGATCAAGCCGAGCGCCAGAGCGGGCCATAAGATCCGCCAGGTGCTGACCCCCGCCGCGCGCATCGCCACCAGTTCGCTGTCGCTGCCCATTCGGCCCAATCCGATGATCGTGCCCGACAAGACCGCCATCGGAATGGTGAATACAAATACCGCCGGCAAGAGCGCAACCGCCAATCCATAAACAAAGCTGGAAGGCATAACGCCGTGAAAGATGGTTTCAAAATAGCGGCCTGTCTGCTGAGCAAAAAGGATTGCCGTTAGCAGGATGAGAGACGCCAGGCTGTAAGGAAATATGGTCCGCAGGACGTATCGCTCAATTAGCCGTCTGTTTGCCATCTTCCTCTTCTCGATTCCCTTTAAGTTTCAGTTGTTGCTATCGCGGTGAAGCAACCAGCGTTCTTGGCTGCCGCTCAAGTGCGCGCACTATCAGGCGATGCGTCAACTCCGCCAACTGCGCTTCTGACTGTTCTGAGAGTTCTTTGAACTTCATAGCGAATTCCCCCGGCGCAAGCTGTTGCGTGGCGATAACCGCGCGCTGAGTTTCGAGCAACAGTCTCGTCGCCGGGCCCTGGCTGCACTTCTGACAATGAGGTTTCAGCTCAACATCCAGATACGATGTGTCTCCCTCCATTAAACGCGTCCCACACTCAGCGCATGAGCGGATGTCTGGAAACAGGCCGGCCAGTCGCAGCAGCCAAACCTCAAAGTACCTTAAAACCAGCCGAGCCGGCACAGCCGAAGTCTCGAGCGCCTCGACACAGGCGCTAACCATCCGAAACAGTTTCTCGTTAGCTTCATGCGGCGGAGCAAATTCCGCTACCAATTCGCCCATGTACGCGAGGGTCTCAGATGCTTCAAGTTGTGATGCCAGGTTAAAGTGCGACCGCACGATCTCCGCCGATGAGATCGAGACCAACTCGCGATTCTCTCTTTCGTAGAAAGCCAGTCTGATTATGGTGAACGGTTCGAGGGCGGCACCAAAGCGACTCTTCATGCGGCGGGCCCCCTTGGCCACTGCGCGCACCAGACCTGCACTGCGCGTTAGACAAACCGCTATTCGGTCTGCTTCGGCCAGATTATAGGTGCGGAGCACGATCGCGTCTGTATTAACCAACGCCATGCAGATGTCCGTCCTTAAGAAGACACCTTAACGGTAGGGTAGGAAGTAGAGGATCCAGCCGAGGGCCAGCGCAATGAACATGAACTCACCGAAAACCTTCAAGCCATATATTAGGCGCTGGCGATTCGAGCCTTTGGCCACCACTCCAAAAACAACCGCAGTCAGCCCGGCGAACGCCGCCATCCAGAGCACGTGCCTCATTGTTTCCTCCCGGCGGCGAGGTCGAATGCGTCCAGCATCGCCAGATAATTAAGCAAACCGGCTACGAGCAGAAACGTGTTGCCGTACTCGTAAGTGATCTGTTGAGCCTCCTCCGCAAAGCCCGTGTTCGTAAGCCAGCAGAAAACGTAGAGCAACCCGGCGCCTGCGTTGGCGGTCATCGGTAAGAACTGAAGTAGAGCCCCCAGCCCCTGATCGCCGGCGCTCAGTTTGAACAGGTGCCCTCCCAGCCATAAGCCGGTAAAGAACATTCCCCAGACCGCGCCACCAAGCAGGAGCGCCCGAAGCCACCTTCTTTGAAGCAAGTGACCGAGTCCGGGAACTGCCCATGCCGCCAATCCAATCAACCAGGCGCTGCGCGGCGTTTCTGCCTTCGAAGTTTGCTGTATATGCTTCGCGACCAAAAATCGTCTCCTTTCACAAATCGCTTTCGGTGCCACCCTCACAGGTGGTCTTAATGTCTTCTCTTAGGTGACCGAACCAGGCTTTCTCTTTCTGAATAAATGCCTTAGCTGTCGGCTCAACCACGGCTTACCTTCTTAGTAAAGAAGAAATCGTTCTCGCAGCGCCTGGAATTCCAGCAGCGGCCCCTCCCACGAAGCCGCAATGGCAGCCAGCGAGTCTCCGCGTTCGATCGCCTCGCGCACCTTCGACGTCCCCGAAATCAGGTCGAACGGGTTGCGGTCGTACTCATACTCGTACGGCGGATCCTTCCAGCGAAACTCATCGCCGTACATTTCAAAAGCCGTCTTCACTACTGCTATCCCCGCAACGACGGGCTCAAAAGCCTCACGATCCGTCACGTGAATCTGGACGCCGCCACAAGCCTGGCCTGCGTGCTTCTGAAATGTTGGCATGAAGACACACGAACGGAAATAGACCCCAGCCAGATCGAAGCCTGCGAGGGCTCCTGCGAAATTGTCCGCATCTATGTAAGGCGCGCCCGCAAACTCAAACGGCTTTGTGGTTCCCCTCCCTTCCGACATCTGAGTGCCCTCAAGGTGGACAGCGCCAGGGAATACTGTTGCCGTATCGACGGTCGGCATATTCGGCGAAGGCAGAACCCACGGGGCGTCAGTCTCATCGTACCAAAGTTCGCGCGACCACCCTGACATGGTCACACATTCCAAATCACAACCAATCGCGAAATGTTCATTAAACATTCGCGCCAGTTCGCAAACCGTCATCCCGTGCCGGGTGGCGATTGGAAACTGACCAACAAACGAAGCGAAGGCCGGCTCGAGCACGACGCCGCCGATCTTGTTTGCGCCGATCGGATTCGGCCGGTCACAGGCGATCACCTTCTTGCCAAACTTCTTTGCCGCACGCATGCAATTCGCCAAGGTGTAAATGAACGTGTAGATGCGGGTGCCGACATCCTGTAAATCAAAAACGATCGCATCGACGCCGCGCAGCATTTCTTCCGTCGGCTCGCGGGTCTCGCTGTAAAGGGAATAGATGGGCAGACCAGTTTTCCTGTCGACCGCGTGCCCCGTCTCGATCATGTTGTCTTGCACATCGCCGCGGATGCCGTGCTGCGGCCCAAACAGCGTCGTCAGATTAATATCGGCGTTCTCGTGGAAGACGTCGGCAAGATGCCGAAAGCTGTGATCGACTGACGCCTGGTTGCACACCAGACCAACGCGCGCGCCGCGCAAGAGATGGATTTGCTCTTCCAGGAGTCTTTCGACTCCGAGCTTGATGCGCTTTCCTCTTTCCGGGCGATCAGATGCGCGCACATAAGATCGACGCGCTTCAACCTTCTCGGCGAGTACATCTCTCATAGCATCAATTCGCAAACCGAGTTCGAAGAGAATCTGAGCTGCTATCGAATGCTCTACCCTCAGCAGCCCGAGAAGGAGGTGCTCGGTTCCGATGTGGCGGTCCCCCAGCCGTTCGCTTTCCTCGTGCGCGTAGAAGAGTGCGAGCTTTGACTCCTCAGACAGCGGCAATTCGACGGAGTCGAGGATTCTGGCTTTCGAAGAGCTACGCTGTTCAATCTGTCCGCGGATGGATTCGAGGGATTGCTTGCCATCGGTGAGGAAGCGGCCGAAGAGAGGTTTGTCCTCTCGCGACAACCCGAGCAGGAGATGCTCAGGCTCGATCATCGAGGCACCAAACTGGGAAGCTTCGTATCGCGCGAAGAAAATCACGCGACGCGCCATCTCTGTGTACCGTTCAAACATTTTCCTTTTTGCTTACCTGAAATCGGAAGAACTGCCAGTTTCGTTAGATTCATCCACAAAGAACCGATCCGCCGTTGACATTCAGAATTTCGCCGTTGATGTGGCGTGCCCATTCGGTGCAGAGGAAAACGATGGGCCAGGCGATGTCTTCAGGGCTGGCTACCCTGCCAACCGGAATCGAATCTTCAATCGACTTGCGAAAGCTTTTGTCATCGAACACATCCGCGCACATGTCGGTGTCTACCCATCCGGGCGCCACTGAGTTAACGTTGATCCCAAACTTTCCGAGTTCCGCTCCCAGCGACTTGGTAAAAGAAATCTGTCCCCCCTTGGATGCGGCGTAGTTCGAAACGTTTCCCTCCCCTCTCTGTCCGGCTGTTGAACTAATAATGACGATGCGCCCGAAGCCGCGCTCTTTCATGTGCGGAACCGCGGCGTGACAAACCGTCCACGTTCCTTTGAGATTTAGCTCAATCGTTCGATCCCAAACCTCCTCAGCCATTTCGTCCACTGCTCCGCCTTCCCAAATGCCGGCGTTGCAAACCAGAAAGTCTATGCGCCCGAACCGCTGGACAGTTTCCTCTACTAGCCGCGCCGCATCGTCCACGCGCGACACGTCAGCCTGAACCGCCAACGCGCTTACGCCGCACCGCACCGCAGCGTTAACCGCATCCGTTGCCGCCTGCTCATCCCTGAGATAGTTAACCACAACGTTAGCGCCCAGTTTGGCGAAGCAATCAACGGCCGCTCGACCGATGCCGCGCGATCCGCCTGTCACCAACGCGACTCTTTCCTTTAGGTCCAAGCCAGCTACTGGGGTTTGTGAAGGTTCCAATGTGGTTTCTTTCAAGCGCGTTTCTATTCTGGATTATGTAATCAGTTTCCGGCCCTGGAGGTCTCGCGCTCCCAGTCCCTGCTTTCAGCGTACAAACGCGCCTCCGCAACGAATCGAGCGAAAAGGGCCAGCGACAATTCATCCCGCTCCCAGCCAAGCTCGGGATGCCATTGCACGCCCACGACAAAGCGACCGCCACGCGGATCCTCGACTGCTTCAACAATACCGTCGGGCGCCCAGCCTGTGGCCACCAGTTCCCTTCCCAATTTCTCAATCGCCTGATGATGATGGCTGTTAACCGGTGCGGTTTCCGACGCGGCCAATTGTCCTACGACGCTATCTTCCAACAGTCTCACCCGATGCGAGTGCCGATCACGGGGGACGCCCTGCTCGTGCTTGATGGCGTTCGGATGCTGACTGGCGATGTCCTGAATCAAGGTGCCGCCACGCGAAACATTCAAACACTGCAGCCCAAAACAAATCGCGAAAAGGGGCATCGCGCGGTTTTCAACCTCAGCCAGGGCGAGCAAGTCTGTCGCGTCCTTCTCAGGGTGCACACTGCCCAATTGTGGATCCGGCTCCCGTCCATAGCGCTGCGGATCCATGTCGGAATCGCTTCCGGGTAGTAGCAGGCCATCAAGATCAGCCATTACGCCACGGATAAAATCCGGCCGCGGAATCAAAGGAATGTGCACCGGCAAGCCGCCTGCCGCCTCGACGGCCTCGCTGTAATATCGAGCGAGATAAAATCTGTTGGTTTCCAGTTCTATGCGCATCGTTATCCCGATGCGTGGTCGTATCTGTTCTTTCATATCGCCCAAAACAACAGTTCAAGCTCAGTGCATATTAACGCAAACGCCTCGCAGCCTCCCAATAACCACAACGCCGCAAACGGAGAGTATCGCACACTCTCGGGCGCCTCGCTTGACTATTCTTCGCGCGAGTTCCTATAGTGCTCTTTCACCGATGAGCAGAAAAAAATCTCTTGATGTGCGCAGCACCACCGTGCTGCTGGTGCGGAGTGACGGCCGGGTCGCAATGGCCGGCGACGGCCAGGTCACGGTGGGCGAAACCGTAATGAAGGCCAGCGCGCGAAAGGTGCGCCGACTTTACAACGACAAGATCCTGGCCGGCTTCGCCGGAGCTACCGGCGACGCCTTTTCGCTCTTGACTCGCTTTGAAGGCAAGCTGGAACAGTACCACGGAAATCTCGAGCGGGCCGCGATCGAGTTGAGCAAGGATTGGCGCACCGACAAAGTCCTTCGGCATCTGGAAGCGTTGCTGGTGGTAGCTGATGAAAAGGGCTCCTTTCTGCTCTCCGGCAACGGAGATGTGATCTCGCCGGATGACGGCGTGCTGGCCATCGGTTCCGGAGGTTCATATGCGCTGGCAGCCGCGCGTGCGCTCATCGCCAACACGAAACTGTCGGCCCGTGAGATTGCACTTGAAGCCATGCGGATCGCGGGAGACATCTGCATCTACAGCAACTCGAACATTATCGTCGAGGAACTCTGAGCCGAGGTGATTCAAGGTCAATCTTAGGAGTTGGCCGTCGACACTTCTAAAGCGTCTTATCTGTTATTGGTTCTGATACAGGAATGGTTATCTATCTGGCAGGTGAAACGGAAGAGCAGGAGGCGCGTCTGGACGAGATGACGCCGCGGCAAATCGTGGCCGAACTCGACAAGCACGTCATCGGACAGAACGCTGCGAAGCGGGCCGTGGCGATTGCTCTGCGCAATCGCGTGCGCCGCAAGAAACTCCCGGCCGATCTCGCTGCGGACGTGATCCCAAAGAACATCATAATGATCGGCTCGACCGGCGTCGGCAAAACGGAAATCGCCCGGCGGCTGGCGCGCATGTCGAACTCACCCTTTCTGAAAGTCGAAGCGTCCAAATTCACTGAAGTTGGATACGTGGGCCGCGACGTCGAAAGCATGATCCGCGACCTTACCGAGATCGCGGTAGAGATGACCCGCCAGGAAAAGATTGAGGAGATTGCCGACAAAGCCGAGCTTAACGTTGAGGAGCGCGTCCTCGACATTCTGTTGCCGCCGCCAAAGTCGTCCGCTGGCAGTCCCCTCTTTGATTTTGATTCAGGCGAATCTACTGCTCCGGTCCTGGTGCCGGACGCCGCGCCGAAAGACGAGAACTTTGCCCGCACGCGTGAAAAGCTGCGCACTCAACTGCGTTCCGGCAAACTCGACAATCGCCTGGTCGAGATGGAAGTTCGTGAGAAGAACTTCCCCACAATTGAATTTGCCGGGCCCATGGGCGTCGAAGAAATGGGCATCAACATGAAGGACATGCTCGGCAACATGTTCCAGGGCCGCAGCAAGCGCCGGAAAATGCGTGTCGACGAAGCCATGGAATACCTCATGCAGGAAGAGGAAGAGCGCTTGATCGACATGGATGCAGTCGCCCGTGCTGCGCTGGAGCGCGTTGAATCGTCGGGCATTATTTTCCTCGACGAAATCGACAAGATTGCCGGCCGCGAGTCGGGCCATGGCCCGGATGTTTCGCGCGAAGGCGTGCAGCGCGACATCCTCCCGATTGTCGAAGGCACAACCGTGAACACCCGATACGGAATGGTGCGCACCGACCATATTCTGTTTGTGGCCGCGGGAGCATTTCATGTCTCCAAGCCATCCGATCTGATACCAGAACTACAGGGACGCTTTCCGATTCGGGTTGAACTGGAATCGCTGACGATCGAAGACTTCAAACGAATCCTGGTTGAACCGAAAAACTCGCTGGTAAAGCAGTATCTCGCGTTGATGGAAACCGAAGGTGTAATACTCGACTTCACGCAGGATGCGATCGACGCAGTTGCTAACTTTGCCGCGCGCGTTAATCAAAACACGGAAGATATCGGCGCCCGGCGTCTACACACGATCATGGAGCGGCTGCTGGATGAAATCAGCTTTGAGGGGCCGGACCTGGAGCCCAAAAACAAAACAATCGACGCCGCATACGTCGAATTGATGCTTGCCGATACAGTGAAGGATCAGGATCTAAGTCGCTATATTCTTTAATCGTCGCTCCAATAATTCTATTTTCCGAACTCCAGTGCCCGCACCGCTACACACCTCTCCATCAAAGCGTAGGTCAGTCGCGCGTCATCTGCTGTTAGTGTTTGCGGTCTCGGCACTGTCGCTGGCGCCGACGTGTGGGAAACGAAGACCTCCCCTTCCCCCGGTTGAAAGAATCCCCCAACGCACTGAACAGCTAACCGGGTCGCAGCGCGGCAATCAGATCATCCTGAGTTGGCCGGCCCCTCTACGCAACGCCGGCGAAGGCAGTGTCCAAAGTATTCGTAAGGTCGATGTCTACCGCGTCGCAGAAAGGACGAACGCCCCTTTGCCGATGACTGAAGAGGAGTTCGCGGCGCGTGCCACGCTGGTTGGTTCGGTCAACTATGACGAGATAAAGAGAGGCGGCGCCAGACTCACCTACACGGACACGCTCGAGCTGACCGAACCCGCGCGTTTGCGTTACGCGGTTCGGTACGTAAATGCCGCCGGCCAGGGCGCCGCGTTCTCGAATTTCTTTCTCATGGAGCCGGCTGCCAGGGTCGCCGCGCCGCCGACGATCACCGGAAAGGGATATTCCGAAACGGCGAACACAATTATTTGGGAAGCTCCCAAGGCAAACATTGATGGTTCGACGCCGGTGAACCTGCTTGGCTACAACGTCTATCGTACGGCCGCGTCACCGGCCGCCCAGAACCCTCTGAACCAGGAACCAATCACAGCCACCCAATATCAAGACAAAAACTTTAAGTTTGGCGAGAAGTATATCTACATGGTCAGGTCTGTTTCGCTTGGAACTGAAGGCCAGCCGGTTGAGAGTCTCGACTCAAATCCGATCGAACTTTCGCAGGAGGATAACTATCCACCGTCTGCTCCCACCTTAGCCCAACCGGGAGTCGCGCCCGGACGATTAGCGCTCTTCTGGTCCGCCAGCCCTGAGCCCGATGTGGCCGGTTACCTTCTCTATAGATCGACCGACCAGAATTTGCCAAAGGATCGCTGGACGCTCTTGACACCAGCCGTCTATACCAGGACGACCCTCACGGATGAAAACGTCGAGTCCGCCAAGACCTACTACTACTACGTAATCGCCGTTGATAACGCCGGCAACAAGAGTCAGCCATCTGAAGTTGTTTCAGAGACGGTACCGTAACTTCTCTTAGATCGGAAATGAATCAGCCCGGCCTTCGACTTAATCGATGACCGGGCTGCTTGTTTTCGACCCTGCTCTGTTCTTAGAATCTCCGCAGATCCAGAATCAGGTTCAGGATATCCGCGAGGATGCTAAACTTGCCGCCGGAGTAAGTTCCGTATTGATAACGACCGTAGTAGCCGTCTACATACCCGCGGCGAAAGCCCTCGCGGAAGTAGTACTGGTACTCGGCAACGTCGACGTAGTATCCGTCATACCCGTAGCTGGCATCGAGGAATGCGTCGCAGTTTTCCGGGTCAAATTGCCAGCCGTCCTGACGATCCGCCTGACCCGAACGAAAGCCTTCTTCATAGCCTGCGTCAACTGCACGTCTCAGCAAGTCAGCTCCATACTGGTTTACGTCGTAGTACTGGCCATCGCGATAATATCGATAGTCAGGGACGCCATAGTCGCTGTAGACGAAGCTCTGCAGCCTTAACTGATCCTGGCGTAGACGCTCCCAATAGCGCTGCTGAAAACGCCACTGGTTCATGCGCCGCTGTTGTTGGAGGCGGCGTTCGTGCTCGTGCAGCCAGCGTTCGCGCTCAGCGTCCCGGACGCGAAACTGGTTCTGGCGTTGACGCCACGACTGTTCCTCGCGACGTCGCCATTCATTCCGTTGCTGATTAGACAAGCGGGCCTGTTGGTTCCATTGCCGATTCTGAGTATCGCGCGTCTGGCGTTCCTGCCCAGTGTTGCGCCGCTGCTCGTCGCCGCGCTGTCGTTCCCACTGACGCCTCTGCTCGTCCAGTTGTTGTTCCTGCGCTCGCCGCTGCTCCTCACTTAGCCGGCGCTGTTCCTCATTTTGTCTTCGCTGCTGTCCCAATTGACGCTGCTGCTGTTGATTCTGCCGATCGTTTAGGCGGCGCTGCTCTTCGGTCTGCCTTCGCTGCTGTTCGAGCAGGCGCTGTTGTTCCTGGGTTCGGCGTTGCTCATCAGCGCGGCGTCGTTGTAATTCCTGCTGCTGCTCGTTCTGTCGGCGCTGTTGCTCGGCGTTGCGACGTTGCTCTTCCGTCTGGCGCTCCTGATCAAAACGGCGGCCTTCTTCTTCCTTTTGTCGCAGCCGTTGCGCGCGCAACTGCTCTTGATTTCGGCGCTCCTGTTCCGCGTTGCGTCGTTGTTCTTCCGCCTGACGTTCCTGATCAAACCGGCGGCCGTCTTGCTGCTCCTTCCGCTGCTGGTCAGCACTCCGGCGTTGCTCTTCGGCCTGACGCCTCTGTTCCTGCGCCTGTCGTTGCTGCTCCTGAGCCTGTCTTTCATTGGCGCGGCGTTGCTCATCACCTTGCCGTCGTTGTTGTTCCTGAGCTTGACGCTGCTGCTCCTGGGCCTGTCTTTCATTGGCGCGGCGTTGCTCATCACCCTGC
>JBGQGG010000015.1:0-123449 GCA_041497335.1 Pyrinomonadaceae bacterium
CGGTGACCTCAAGTTTCAGCATCTTTCAGCCGAGGACGTCAAGGTATTTGTTTCTGGTGATACTGCCATCTCGACTGGCATCGGGATTTATGGCGGCACTAGTAAAGGTCAACCATTCGAAGGTCGCGAGCGATTCTTCGACGTCTTCCAAAAGCGGAAGGGTCAGTGGAAACTCCTGGCCTCGCGTTCAACACCGGCGCCGGTGCAAAAGTCGGGGTCGACGACGGCCCCGAATTGAGACGAAACGGCGTTCACTCGATTTCTCGTTAGCGAGTTGGATTGGTTTTTGGTTGGATCTTAGACCTTCGCTTCGCGGCAGCAACGAATGACTACCGCAGAACGGGCTCACGCGAGCCGACACTCGATTGAGATGAAATGAACGAATCGGAATTCGCAAGGGCGGAAACAGGCACTCCGCCGCACCAACAAGACAGATGTCCCGTTTAAGCGAATTCTGTCTTTGCTGGAAGACCTCAAAGCGGGGTCCCGTTACAGAACGGGCGCGCCAGGAGACTGAGATCCAAATGCGTTTCTCTGACTATCGCGCAACCCATCAAAGCAGAGCGATTAGGTCTTGAACGGCATATAGGTTTTATGCCGACAATTAATCGTCGACTTGGAATATCGAGCGTCACTTCGCGGTTCAACCAGAAACCTGCGCCAACAACTCCATCATAGATGAGTCCCACCTTGAAAGTTACCTCCGGCTTTTCCATCTTCACCTCTGGCGCGCCAAGCAGCGCTATATTGGGCACCGTGCCCTGAGACCGAATCTCAGGCAAACCAGTGAGGCCTTTGGATTCCATTCGCTTCACACTGTCGGAGTTTTCATCAAGATTCAAAGGTTTCATGAAGCGAGCATCAAGAATCAAAAGACCATCAAACCCTGTATCCAATTCGCACTCACACGTCAGAGAATCTCCGACCCTTAAATCCACAAACAATCCCAGCGTCTTATCCCGATCTTCCAGGACTTTGAGGGGAATGACGCGGCCCTGTCGAAGGCGTCGGTTTAGAGTTTGTCTGTTTTCAAAGACCAACTCATGCCTTTTGAAATCGAGGGTGACGATATGATGCTCAAAGAACTTTGCTGAGAGGACTCCATCTATTTTGAATTTATCAAGTACATCCCAAGCGGCCACCACAGGATGTTCTTGTCGAAATCGGCCTGTGCTTAATGAGGCGATTTGGAATAAATCAAAATCAATTCTTTCGCCGGTGTTGCGAAATCCCGTGTAGTGTCCGGCAGCCTGAGAGCTTAACTTGTGCAAGAAACTGTTTGAAAGAGCATGAATGCCGGCGCCAGTATCAAGGATGAACTCTCCTTTTACGCCGTTAGCAGTTACTTGGATGAGGATCAGGCCACCTTCTGAAACCCTAAACGGAAATCTTGTTTGTCTTGGATTATCAGTTGAACCGAAGCAGACTGAAGCAAAAAGGAGACATGAGAACACTAAGAGCGGGACTTTTCTTTTATTCATCACTCTGTCTGAAATTAAACCGCTATCATTCGGTGGCCGCGCGGCGCACACGTCGTGGACTTTCAAGTTGCGAAACGCGCTACCGCGGCTCAGCTGCAAGGAGATACTTTATGCGCGTCGGTTGTCATTACATCTGCGGATTCACAGGATTAAATTGAAAGGGTAAAATGCTAATTCTCGTTGTTGATGTGGAATTCCCCTTCAGAAAACCCAACATGATTTCCTTCTGCTTCGGGAAGAAGTAAAAGAGATCGAATCCATGACTCGCCCCCTCTATAACAAGATGTTCGCCGTGTGAAAATCCTTTCTGAACTTCTTGGGCCTGTTCGACTGGAGTTCGTCCATCAAGAGTCCCGCTGACAAACAATACAGGTACGGCGGAACGTACGGGAGCACGAAATTCTCGTCCCAAGTTTGGCTTGCCCAGAAAGGAACATATCTGAGGGAATGGAAAGTTGATTGCATCTCCCAATAGTGATTGCCTCGCTTCACGCTTAATTCTTCGGTAGCGTTCTTCCGAAGCACCCGAAGCGCAGATAGTCATCCACGGCATCATTGACCCAATTTGTCCCTGCCGAAAGCTAAGGGCGGCCCGGGCCAGAGGCGTGAAATCACCTTTGGACAAAGCGTAATAAAAGGACGGCAAGCCCTTGAGTCCCCAGGTCTGAGTTATTGGGCTAGCTGTGAAAAACTGGAAATCCCATTTACCGACTGTGACCTTGATCTTCTGACTGGTCTGCGGATCAACAGCTTCAGCCGTAACTGGTTTCTTAGTCAGTTGATTGAGCAGATTCTTTGTTAGACGAAGAGGATCCAGTCGCAGGGTATTGAGCTTCGCATCGCTGTGACTTAAGTTGTCAAGCTTGATCAGCTGTTCTTGAATGGTGCTTGGAAGCTTCAGCATTGCTTCATCAGGCCCTTCAACTCCGTTAAGGATGGCACGATTAACAATCCCTTCATGTCGTCTGATGATTGCTAAGGCCAAGTGGGTTCCGTAGCTTATTCCCCAGAGATTCACTTTCGCTGCGCCTATAGCCTTAGTTAGCGCTTCCACATCATCGGCGCTCTCGTTCGTGTTGTATCCATTCAGATCAATTCCTTTGTTCCTCAGTTCCTGTACGCATTCGTTCATCCTGATCCCGGCGAGTCGCAACATCTCTTTGGGCGCGCCTGGCTGATCCAGCGGAAAATCCCAAGCCTTGGAGCACACCAAGCTGGGCTTAGATATTCCCGTGCCCCGTTGGTCCAGCAGAACTACATCACCGATTTCCCGCAAGGCCATCAATAAAGGGAATGCAGGCCCCCTGGCTGTATCGATGCCGGAGCCTCCCGGTCCGCCGGCAAGATAGATCGTCGGTGGACCTGGATTCTGGGCGGTCCCCTTGAATCGCACAAAAGCTATTTCGATCAACCGGCTTGAGGGGTTAGTCCTGTTCTCCGGCACAGTCAGCCACCCCAATTCAGCATCTATTTTCTGACCTCTGCCCGTCACCAGAGAATATGGTTCGAGCCTCAAATCAACCGGCTTTTGCTGAAGGGAATAGGGTGCTGCTGGTCCCGTGGCGAAGGAAATAATGCAGAAGAAGAACACGACTTTGCAGACAAAAGATTTCCGCATAACACAATCTCCAGGGCAAATTCAATTACGTTCTGCTTCGTGCAAGTAGACTGGACCGTTAAGAGGACGTGAAAAGATGGGGAGGTGTTAACAAACAGTATGGGATATTCGTCGTATTACCTGTTCCTGCTTTTCAAAACTGATGATTCAGCAAGAAGCCCAACGCCGACTTCAGCCGCGCCGAGGGAACCTCACTTCAGCAACTCGCCAAGAATAATCTCCAGACGGCGGTCTCCCTCATCAAACGCTCCGTCTTGTGAGTACCTTATGTTGCCCTGCCGATCTATAAATATGTTTCCGGGATAACCAACCACATCGTAAAGCCTGGCCACGCCATCGTCGTAGAGCACGGGGAAAGTAAGTCCGTGGGTCTTGGCGAACTGAAGCACCTTCTCTCTTTCGCCAGGATCGTCACCTGAGACTGCCAGAATCTCGAATCCTCGATCTTTGTACTTCGCATACGTCTTGGCTAGAAGCGGCATCTCTCCGACACAAGGTCCACACCACGTAGCCCAAAAGCTCACAAGGACAACCTTGCCCTTGAGATCGGAAAGCCTATACCTTCGGCCGTCAATAGCCTCCAGTTGAAAATCCTTGGACGGTGTGTTGATGAATTGGCGCTTGATCGACTCGAGCATGGAGGCATCGAGTTCCTGCGCGATCTTATCAGCCTCGTCAACCAGACCTAGGCTCTTCAGAGTAGCGGCTAAATGAGAAAGACTAGTCTCTGTTTTATTCAACTCAACTGATCGGCGCAGTTTAGTTTCCGCTTCTTTGGTCTGACCCATCTGGAATAACACATATCCTTCAGCATCAAGTGCAAGCGCCTGCTGCCGCCTAAAGTTCTCCTGTTGGTCCTTCAACGAAAACCTGGACTCGAAGTCCCTGGCTGGAATCTCTGGCGGACGCTGCATCAGATGAAATTGTGCGACCGCACTTTCTGCTCGGCGTGCATAACGGAGTGCCCTGGGTAGGGCCGTCTTGTTCTTCGCCATAGTCAGGGCGATTCGCGCCAAGGGCGCGGTATTCCTGGCATTGAGTAAGAGTAGCTGCTCGGCATACTTGATCATCGAGGGGACGTCTTCTGCTTGTCGCGCCGAGCTGAAGAGAGCTGCATAGATGAATTCTTTCACTCCCTGGTTTGGGCTGAGTAAAAGCAAACTCTCGATCTGACGCATCTCTTTTCGAGTGTCAGCCTCGCGCTGTAGGACAATCTGATGCAGCTTCTCATAGATAGCAAATTGGCGATTGGCTGCCAGAAGGGGAAATGGAATTCGAGTATTATTGAGTAAAATGATGAACATCGCGCTACCCCGTTCGGGATACCAGGTAGGATCTAGACGGTGAATTTGACGCTCGATGGCGGCGGCCCTTACTGGGTCTTTAAGCAAAGTATCGTGGGCGTCACGAATGGTTGCTAAAAGAACGATGTCTCGCGACCCCGATGAAAGCCTGGCCAACTCCGCTCTCAAACTTTCCTTTTCTGCCTCCGCTCCTTTCGCTTTCGTGAGGCGCAAGCGCCAAAGTTTGGCAAGCCCATCGGAGCGAAGTTCCGGTTGCGCGGCCATCTTTTCCGCGATCAAGATAGCCTCGTCCAGTCTGCCGAGTCTTTCCTGAAGATCGATGGCTCGCACATAAAAGATCTTAACTGCACCATCCTTCTCAATGGCTTTCAAAACCTCTCCAAGTATCTGGTCTCCCTTGCCGTCATACTTCTCACCGATCATGTCGAATCCCCTGCCCAGAATGACCCATGACTGGGCATAGTGGCCCCAGGACCACTCCGGCGCTAACTCCGCAACCTTCTTTAGCAAGGGGAATGTCACGACTCTCCCTGAAAGTGCCTGAGACATAGCCGTTGGATAAATAGGATTGTCGGGCTCCTTCGCCATCAGGGATTCGTATTCCGACCTGACTTCGTCAACCTTCCCCTGAAAGTCAACTTTGAGGCGAAGGTAGACCAAGTGCGCTTCAAGGTAATTCGGAGCTATGGCTGTGGCTTTTTTCACCGCGGCAATGGCTTCGTCGACGCGATCCTGACCGGCCAGTTGAACTCCGCGCTTGACCAGATCGCGCGCAGCTTTCGGTGGCGGCGCGTCGAAACGCCGTCCTCCATCGCTGGTCTGAGCACTGATACTCAGCGCCAAGGCACACAGCACCCACAGAGCCATAAGACATGCCCTCATAATTCCACTTCTCCTTCTTTCGAATTTTAGGTGCTAGCTAAACGAAGTAACTATCTGATCTCAACCCAACCCTTTGACCGATCCAATGAGCCAAAGAAGGTCAAGGTACCCACAACTTTGATTGGCTTGCCGGCCATCGTTGCCTGAGTGAATGTCCATTTACGCGCAGCTTCAACGGCCCGCTGTTCCAGTACCGGATTCCGTTTACCCGCAGTTGCTCGCGCTGAGAAGACCTTGCCGTACTCGTCGACCAATATGGAAACCATGACCCCGTTAAAGCCTGATTCACTGACTACATCCTGAGGGAGTGATGGCATGACTTGCTCAATTGCCGATGCCTTCATCTCTGCTTCCGATCGATCGAGGACGGGCTCCTCGATCTCTCCCGTTTCAGTCTTGCGGACGAGAACTGGGCCACGAGGTCCATTAAAGATTATCCTGCCGTACTCTCCGCGATTGGTTACTTTCGCTTGCGCTATTGCTTTAGGTCTCACTGACTGGTCAGCCACTACCACTGGAAGGAGTCCCATTCCGACGAGCCCACCCAACAATGCCGCAAGGCCCAGCGTCGCACGAACCAGATTCAACCGCGGTGAAATCCTGAGCAGACGATAGACACGATTTTCAAGCACCTTTCTCCCGCCAGCTTGAGTGCCAACCAAGCTAAAACCGCCCGGAACCGTTATCGTGTGTTCCCTCTCGGCAATAGACACAAGTGAAGCCGCATAGTCGAGCGCCACTTGTTTCAATTCGGTGCCGGCAAGCGCATCAATAATGGCGGCTTGATCTGCCGCAGCTTCGCGCTCGGTGTAGGCCCAACGCTCTAAGAACCATACCGGCAGACTGGGCCACAGCAGCGCGCGGATCGTGCGCAGCAACGCGTTTGCCAATGGATCGCGCCACCGGGCATGCGCCAATTCGTGGCGGGCTATCTGACAAATCGCTTTAGGTTGCATATCGCTTAGTAGTGGCCGCGGTAAAACGACAGCCGGGCGTAGCCACCCTATGGCGCTAGGTCCCATGTGCGGGTGAAGATAGAGCGGGACGTTATCTGGCCATCTCAATTCTCGACGTAAATCAATGGAGCCCTGCTGCCACTTCCCGCGCTCACGGGCCAACCGCACGTGCCCGATCAAATCCCGTGAAATCAGCAGTAGAGAAACCGCCAACCAGAACCAGAAAAAGCCGATCGCGAGTGGGTTATGGGCCAGACGATTGGAATCGATGATCCAATTGCGCAGGCCAACTGAGGCTCGCGATAATTCAGCGACTACTGGTGAAGCCACGTCGGTCCGGACATCCCCGGCCTCGATAAGGGGCGGCAATGCCAGCCGCGATACACCTGGAAGCCGAGCGTATGTGTTAAGGCTACTCGTCGCCAGCACAGGAATGAGTGATGCAGCGCCGAAGGCAAACAGCGCGATGAGATAGCGCGTTCGGGCAGAACTAGTGGGAAGGAACTTGAAAGCGACAGCAACGGCGAGGGCCATTGGGGCCCCGAGTAACGTCAGGTTGATGAACAGTAATACCAACGAGGAGATGAGCATTGAATAGGATGTCATTTCTGCGATTCCTTCTCATGATCATCGATCATTGTGCGAACGCGCTCGATCTGCTTTGGCGTCAGGTTCTTTTCGACGAGATGCGTTGCCAGTTCTTCGACCGAACCTCCGAAGAAACGTTTAGCAAGAAGTTTGATTGCCGCGGTCACGGCCGCTGGTTCCTTGAACAAGGGGCGGTAACGATGCGCGCGATCAGAAGCATCACGGGCGACCCGACCTTTAGCTTCGAGTCGGTTCAGCATTGTCTGTACCGTCGTATAGGCGACCTCGTGGCCTTCGTTCAGCAATTCCTGATGCACTTCGGCGACAGTCCCCTGACCGAGCTTCCACAAAGCCTGCAAGATATCCAGCTCCCGTTCTCCGAGCTTCGGATTAGCTTTCATAGTCTCCTTCTTTGTCCGACTATTGTAGGAGCTGCGACGCTTAAGGTAGCTCAGAGGCAACGGATTGTCAACTACTCTAGTAGGACGTGCTGTTATTTGTTTCTCCTTCATGAATACCTTCTCCAACTTAATGCCAGCTTCGGTTTGGATTCCGATCTCGACAGGCAGATGATAGATTTCGCCGGTCTGCTCAAGTACACACTTAATTTGGTAAGTGCCTCCCACATTTTGAACCTCAGACTTCAACGAAGTGGTTGGAACTCCTCTCCTGTTGAGCCACTCGTCCCGAAACCATTGAAGGGACTGTCCGCTGCCTGCTTCTAAAGTCGCTACGAACTCGGCCATAGTTAGGGCGTGAAACTTCTGCTTCTTAAATAGAAGCTTCATCGCCCGATCAAATCCCTTGTTTCCGATCACGTATCGGATCAGATGCATAAGCCAGGGATACTTCCCATGTACAAATGCCTGATCTGTATTGCCCCGCAACTCGGTGTAGAGTAAATCCTTCTCCGCCGGTAACGCTAAGTATTTGCTTTTGAAGAACTGAAAGATCTTCGGAAGAGGCTTTTCATATTTTTCGCCATAGAGAACCTCCGCATAGTCGCCGAATCCTTCGAGCCATTGGGAACTACCCCTCCCGGTTCCTCTGATTATGTATCCCCACCACAGTAAAGAGGTTTCGTGAGCATCATGACCGGTGGTGGTAAATTCTTTCTCCAGGTATTTTGGTTCGTAGCCGACCGCGTCGGAAAAAGCGCGCCGGGCAAACATGCCCTTGATCGTGATGAAGCTGAACTGTGCAAAGGGATATGGACAGAATTTATCGGAATAGAATTTCAAGACCTGACTACTCGTGGCGAAGATCTGTTCTGCGAATCCCTGACTTTCCGGGTGCAACAGAGTTTAGAGCTCATAATGTCGTACGTCGTAAGCCCTGGCGTGAACACTTAAGCATAAGATAATAAAGATTAGCGTTATACATGGTCCTCCTCTTGATCTCATGAGCCCCACTCCTTACTAACCTCCTAAATCAGCGCTCGTCTATCACGCCCGTGGCCAGCCATTCCTCGGCGGTTACGCTCTCGAAAACATCTCAAGGTCCGCTCTTTGGCAGGGCGTCGAATAACAACGGCATGAATTCATCGAAGCGCTTGCCGCTCTTCTCGTAGTCTTCCAACAGCAGGTAGAACGGCTGAGTCAGAGTCAACCCCTGGCGGGTCATTTCAGCGATCTGATCTTCCGCTTGTTTGGTTACTGCATCCCTCGCTTCCAGTTTTACGCGCATCCGGTGGTCCAATGCCCGCACCAGGCATTCGTAGATAAACGTCTCGAGATCTTGATAAGACTCGGAGAGCGGACCGCCTTTTCCAGCCTGATAGTACGCTCCGAGCTTGCTCTTATAGTTCTCGTAATTCGTTTTCACCAATGGATTCACGATCGAGTGGAGATATTCGTGGATGTTCAGATCGTAATAGGAGGAGCCAGGACTCTCGACCGAATAGTAGTAATTCTCGTAACGCGCCCCGATCGCGTTTGCCCGCCGGTCAAGCGGGTCGGGCACGTGTACGATCACGTACGTATCGCTCCGCTTCATCCTGAGGTACTCCCAAAGAAAAGAGACCTGCCGCTTCATCTTCTCAAAGTTGTACTTCTTGAGTTCGGCGATGTAGTCGGGTTTGACCGCGTTCCAGACCTGCTCCAGATTCGCATCAACCCAAAAGTCATTCAAGAGCCCCGGGAGATCGTTGAGACTCAGCGCGGTGCGGACATATTGCAGCTCGTTGTTTGGGCGGATGCGCTTGAACGGATAATCGGCGCTGAGACTGAGCGCCCAGTCCTGGAAGTGATAGTTCCGAAACTTATTGTTCTGATAATACTTGCGCCAAGCTTGCAGCTTTTCGGGACTCTTCGCCAGATTTGCCGCGACCATCTGGCGTACATGGATTCTGATCGGGTCCATTGCGCGACCCTTTACTTCATCGTCATAGCCTACGGCGTTGAGAAATGCCATCACCACGAATATTCTGCGATCCGCCAGAATCATGAACCCCTCGCCCGTCACCATTTCATCGGCGTGAGGAAAAACAACTGCTTCAACCTTCATCTCGGACGTCGAGCCGCGCGTCTGGCTCACAGCGGTTGAACCAAAAAGAACGATCGCCGAGATGGCCAATAGCGAGATTATCGATGCTCGTTTCATCCGACGGCCCTCCCTTTGATAAGTCTTTCTACGTAGAAAGCTATGATTCGTTCCTTTGTTTGAAAGCAGGACGACCCGATCTGAATCTCGGTTTCAATAATGAATCACCATCGGAAGATCGGGCTGGAGGTTCTTGGTTTTTCGCTGCTTGCCTTTGTCGAGCGTCACCTCGAGCAGCCATTGCCTGCCGACCTCGAACTTGACCAGCCCATGCCCGCCTTTCTCCATCCACTCCGGAGAAATCCTCCAGGTCGGGAAGGGGAACTTCTCCGGTGTCGCTGGTGTGCGATCGAAGGCGATGGCGATCGGAGAATAACCGGTCTCGCGCCACGCCGACCTCAAGCGGAACTTCTCGGCGCCGGCTTGCAAGGCGGGCGAGACCGGCACGGTCGGGTCGGGATAAGTCAGCTCGAGAAAACCGTTGAGGAGCTCGGCCGTAACCGACGCCGTCCCCTGACCGTCATGGCGGTTGACCGTCGGAGCGATGCGGAACCCCGCCTTCTCCAGCGCCCTGCGTTCCGGTGCGCCGGTCGTGACCACGATAAAGGCGTGGCTGAGCGTGAGCGGCGGCGCGTCGGCGGCGCGGGCCGAACCAATGGACGCGACCGGATCATTCTGTTTCCGTTTTGCCGATTGGGTGAACGGTCCCGCTAACGACACAACAACTATCGGAACGCAGAGAAACAAGGCCCTGCTAAAGTGCTTTCTCTTAGCTTGCGTGGTTTGCATAGACATTCCTTTTACTTACTGCCCATCGGTTTCGTATTGCCTCGTATAAAAGAAGCTGTCGAACGTTCGAGTGCCGACACTACACCCGTAAGAAAGGACCTTCTAGTTAAGCCTTTATCGCTACAGTTTTTAGCACTAAACACAGCGCACCCTGTACGCTATGGTATGTAAGTGCTGATACCCTCGGTTTTGTTGCGCATATTTCGGGTTATTGTTTTGATCTTAATGAATCACTAACGGCCGCCGAACGTTCGAGACCGGGCGAGGCGACTAACAAAAGCCTCGAAAGCAACGAACGACCTAAAGAACACGCGACGCGCTCCGGTCCAACAGAATCGAATCGTTCAATTCAGCTCCGAGAATGATCGGAAAGGCATAACGTCTTGCATCAGCGGGGCCGCCTGGAGTACTCAAAGTAACCACGAGAGATTCGCTTCGCGGCCGCCGCTACATGCGCTTGTTGAGCCGCGTCGAGTTAATGAGCCTGTTCCGCCTGAGCGAGCATTTTATCCAATGCTTTCCGGTCAAATAGCCGTCCATTCGATACTACAGCGTTGATTCTTTGAGTGTTTCGGATATCTTCAAGTGGATTGGCATCAAGTAACACAAGGTCAGCGATCTTACCGTGCTCAATCGTTCCAAGTGTCTTATCCAACCCCAAAAACTTTGCTGGGTTGAGAGTGGCAGATCGTAATGCTTCAACCGGAGTTAGTCCGGCCTTGACTAACAACGCAAGTTCGTCGTGCAGGCTGAAACCAGGAAAACAAAATGGATTACCTGTATCCGTCCCGGCCAGGAACTCCACACCGGCCCGCCTCATCGCGCCCACAATTTCAAGTTCTTTCTGATAAACCCTTTTCGCGTTGGTGTAATTTCCTTCGTTTCGATTAGCAATCCGCAGGCTCCATCTCTCCTTTATTTGAAGCGATACATACTTGAGCCGCCGGTCACTCCTGAAGCTCTCATCACCCAGGTACGCATTGCTCCGCAACACCGTCAGCGTCGGACACTGCCAAGTCTCGTTCTTCACGAATCGTTCAAATAACTCCGCTGCTTTTCTGTTATTGTAAGTTTCAAGAGCTATCGCCTCAGCGCGGGCGCGCACTCCGGGCGAGTGAGCTTGAACAATCTCTTCTCTTAATTCGGCCTCTTTGTCCGAGCACTCAATAAGGATCCCGGTCAAATGCTCGATGCTTTTCTGTCCCGCGTCTGAGGCTTCCGCCGGAGACACCGAGAGGGGGACATGGCCGACAAAGGGTAGACCTTGCCGCTTGGCTTCATCACCAATGCCGAAGTAAGCATCACGCGGCAGCAGCGAATAGACCTTCACGAAGTCTGCGCCCCACTGCTTCACTTTTCTTACCGCCTTTCGCCCTTCAGCCTCGTTGCGCACCGCAATGGAAGTAGGCCAGACCGGTTGTGGCCCGTCAATAATGGGACTGGCTACTACCATTCGCGGCCCTTGTAGCGAGCCTTTAGCTATATCCTGACGCCATCGCAGGAGGTCCGAGTTGCCGAACATCTGGCGGATACCGGTTACGCCATTGGCTGTGAAGAGCGTAAGGGAGTCTTTGATGTACCAGTGCACATGCATATCCCACAGGCCGGGAATTAAGAACTTGCCTGCGGCATTCACGACTTTCGCGCCTGGCGGGACGGATACGTTCTTGGCCTCTCCAATATCAGAGATACGATCATCTGTGATCACAACGGTCATATCCGGCTTGGGCGGGCCGCCGGCAACATCAATGACCGTGACGTGAGTCAAGACCAGAGGCTCTTGTTGAAGGTCGTGCTTTGATTGTGCCAGCAACAAGGCAGGCAGCAGGACCAAAAATAAAGCAATGTACCTTTTCATAGCATATCCGTATATATCGCTCGAAACTCTGAAAAAACTGAATGTGGGGCTTCTTCTTTAGTCATCTTCTTTCTCTCTTCCTCACGGGCGTCATAACGAGAACCTCAATCTGGACTATTTCTTAAGCCGGCCCAGCTTTTCGGCCGCGGTGGCAAGATTCGGGTCTTTTTGTAGCGCTGTCCGATACGATTGGATGGCTTTGTCTATGTCACCAATAGCCGAGAGGTAGTCTCCGCAAGCTTCATGAGCACGTGCTTCATCCGGCACGGCCGCGACTAGATATTGAGAAATGGACTTCGCGGCGTTGCCGACCCCAACAATAAGTCCGAACTCAACTTCGTGCTCTTTATCTAGTTCGTCAATTCTGTTGAGCGCTCACCTTCATCAATGCTAAGTATAGCGTCTAACGGTCGCGAGTTGAGCGGGGGCGAAGTCGCGGAGCCGTGACCGCTACTTGGGATTTAGTCATGAAGTCGATCACCACGCGTTAGCTCACCTCTACATTCGCATTTCCATCAAGAAACACTCCTTCCAAACCTCCATCAGAATCGAACACAACTATTCGTCTCTTCGTGAAATGCATCGAACATTGCGCTTCAATAGTTCACCGGCCTCCTCTACGTGACCAAGACCCGCAACCATCACTGTCTTTTTAGTTTTTCCGAAGACGCATCCGAGAATTCGTAATTGGCTAGTTAGTACTCCGAGCGAAATTGATTAAGTCTCTCGTTGTACTCCTTGAGAAACTGTTGATAAGCAGGCGAGGCCTGAAGTTGTTCGAGGCCGTCAGACTTAACAACCTCCAACTCAATAAAGCGTGCGGCAAAGGCTTTGCGGAGGTATTCCACAGCGCGATCCACCTCTCCGAAATATGCATGAGTATGTGCGAGACAAACGAACAACAGACCGTTCGGTGGAGTTTCTCTTAGCAGTCGGGCTTCTTCATTCAGAGCCGCTCTTCGATCGCCAAGCGTCGCGTAAAATCTGAGTAGGATATACTGCAACCTGAAGTTTTCGGGAGCGGCATCAATAGCAGGCTTCAGCATCTCAATGCCTCGCAACCAGGTTTCCTTCGCCTTTTCTGCCTGACCGTTCTGTCGATACAAGATCCCCAGAAAGCGGTACGCTGGAAATTCATCGGGAGCCAACTTGATGGCTTGTTCGTAGTGAGCTTTGGCCCGCTCGAAATCACCCAGGTTGTGATAGGAGATGGCCGTTTGAAAATGGGTTCGAGCTCGATCGCCGAATTTGCGCAGAACCAATTCGCCCGCTTCTGCCGACTTCCGATAATCTCGGGTGTCGCCATAAGCACTAACCAGTTGAGAATAGGAACTGCGGTTCGCCGGATCAAGTTCGATGGCCCGCAGCAGTAGCGGTATAGCTTTGTCTGCCAAGCCACCTAAATAATACGCATCGGCGCGAGCACTGAGATGTTCGGCATCATCCAACCCGAGGGCCCCCAACTGTCTTGCTAGTTTCAGACACTCTTCACTCTTATCCTGAGATAGATAGACGGTCGCTAAGCCGTCGAATGCCGCGGCCGACGTTGGATTGAGATCAAGGGCCCGACGGAAACTTCTTTCAGCCTCGCCAATCGTCTTAATGTCTCCTCCCCAACCGAAGTAGTAGCTTCTCCATTGTGTCGAACCAATCCCGGCGTATGCTTCGGCCATGTTCGGATCGAGTTTTAAGGCTCGCTGAAACAGATTGAAAGCTAACTCGTTCGACGCTTTATCCTGCTTCATCGCCGCCTTACCGCGCAGATAGAGTTCATAAGCTTCTGCGCTTTGCGACGCCGGCTGAGCGAGCGCCTGTTCCTGCTGAGATGTAAGTTTGCCTTTCAACTCCGTCGCTGCTTCAATCGAAATCCTCCGCTGCACAGAGAAGATGTCTGCAACCTGTTCCTCAAACTCATCTCCTCACGACTGCGCTCCCGTATCCACATCTATCAAAGACACCGACACGACTATTCGGTCTCCCGACTTCCGCACGGTTCCGGTGATCAATGCCTTGACGCGCATTTCGCTGGCCATGTCCTGAAGCGAACGCTTGGATTCCCTGAACTGCTGCGAAGTCACCCAGGGCACGACGCGGAGGTTTGGCAGCTGC
Organism: Pyrinomonadaceae bacterium; assembly: GCA_041497335.1. Classification (GTDB taxonomy): domain Bacteria; phylum Acidobacteriota; class Blastocatellia; order Pyrinomonadales; family Pyrinomonadaceae; genus UBA11740. The sequence continues at coordinate 14,127 of JBGQGG010000015.1, forward strand.
GCCAATCTCGTGATCAAGAGTTCGCTGATCCCGTCGGCGAGATAGGCGCCGTCGCTTGCATTGTCGCCGACGCTCTTGATTGGCAAGACCGCGACCGAATCGTAAGACGAACTCGGTTTAGATGGGATACTTACAAATCTTCCTTTTTGCCAAACCAGGAATGCGGTTGCCGAAACGGCTAGTATCGTGGCGGCTATTGCCACTCTTCTCCAGCGTGAGATGAAGCCGCCGAATTCCGTTAACGCTTTCCTGGTGGCTTCAATGTTGCCGGTAGGTTGAGTAATTCTTCCTCGCGGGGCGCTTTGGCTCTGACTTAAGGAACCGATGTCTGAGCCGGACTCTGGGGGCAAACTCCTACGCTCGTCTCGGATGTCAAGATCACGAATTAGACTCTTCAGGTCGACGATAAGGTCCTGTGAAGTCTGATAACGACTATCACGATCCTTGGTTAGAGTCTTTCGAATGACACGTTGCAGTTCCGCGGGTATATCAGATGCGAAACTCGTTAGCGCCTTTGGCTCTTGCTCAAGAATTGAGACAATTACGTGGCTCCTTGTCTCACCCACAAACGGTGCGCGCCCAGCAATCATTTCATATATCACTACACCCAAGCTCCAGATATCCGTTCGCGAGTCCAGTTCCAGACCGCGCGCCTGTTCGGGCGACATGTATTCGACGGTTCCCATCACCATCCCCGGCTCAGTCTGGAAAAGGGCCTTCGTCGTCGCTTCCTTATTGACTGCAGTTAAGTGCTGTTCCAAAAGCTTAGCTAATCCGAAATCAAGAACTTTCACGTAGCCATCACCCCGCACCATGATATTTTCGGGCTTGATGTCGCGGTGAACGATGCCGGCCTTATGGGCTGCGCCCATCGCGCCGGCCACTTGTCGAGCGACATCAAGAATCTCCTTCAACGCCATGCGCCCCTGCCGCATTTTCTCGCGCAACGTAATCCCGTCGACAAACTCGGTGACGATAAAATGCGTGGAATCGACGTTACCGATCTCATGGACTGTGATGATGTTCGGATGATTGAGTGCGGAGGCCGATTTCGCTTCGCGGGTAAAGCGCTGAAGTCGGCCTTTATCAAACGCTAGACTGGCCGGCAGGATTTTCAGTGCAACTGTGCGTTCAAGCTTCGTATCGTGCGCTAAGTACACCTCACCCATTCCGCCAGCGCCGATCTTCCTCTGGATCTCGTAGTGCCCCAGGACGCTACCGTGGAGTAATTCAGCCCCGTCCTGGGCAATTAACACTGCCGCATGTTCGAACGCCGGTACTTCGAGAAAGCTTTGACCTTGCTCGATAAATGCAAGTTGTGCTTCAACGTCCCGCTGTAATGCTTCGTCTCCGCCGCAAGCAGTTTGAAGGAAGGCAGCCCGTTTTACTGGCGATTGGCTAAGCGCGGCCAGGACGAGCCCGTCAAGCTTTTTCCAAACTTCTGGAGTCATCGGAGTGTCATCTAACATGCGAATGCCCGGACCGATTTCGTGTCCTCATGAAATAAGTCGAAATTCGGGGCCGTGATCTATCAATGGACGGGTCCATCAAACGTGCGGAGTCAACTTAAGGCACGAAGCAACCACCCCTTTGCCGAACGCCACTCCCTCATCACCGTGACGGGCGACACGCCCAGAGCCTCGGCCGTTTCATCAACGCTTAAACCGCCGAAGTATCTCAATTCGACAATTCGGCTCTTGCGCTCATCCATCTTCTCCAAGTCGATCAGAGCTTCATCCAGCGCCAGCAGTTCTTTCGCCCGTTCATCCGCCAACGTCGCACCTTCGTCGAGCGAGACCTTGACCGCATGGCCACCTCTCTTATCGGCGAAGTGTGCCCGGGCACGATCAATCAGAATTCGCCGCATCGCCTGTGCTGCCACCGCATAAAAGTGCGAGCGGTTCTGCCAGCGCATGTCTTTGTGATCGGCAAGCCGAAGGTACGATTCGTTAATTAGTTCGGTAGTTTGCAGAGTCTGGCCACGTCCTTGTCGCCGTACATAATTGCGCGCGAGACGGTGCAGCTCCTGGTAAACCAGAGGCATGAGTTCATTCAGCGCGTTTTGATCACCTTCGCGCCAGTTAATTAGCAGGCGAGATATCGTGCCAGGCGAAGCGGTCATTCAGGGAGCCTTTCAATTAGACCAGCCGGTTCGGCGTATTATATCTGCCTTTGGAGACTGTCAACAAAGAAGTTGGGGGGTCGACGATAGTTTTCCAGGTCACCTTGCGACTTAGTAAGCAGATGAGAGTTTTCCAACTCAGCCGCGGGTTGGACAACGAGCTCTCCGATTTTTTTAAAGTTGAGGGAGGATTCCTGGAGGAACACAATGAAGAAGAGCATACAACTTGGCCTATTTCTATTTCTGATGCTGGTAGTAGTGCCCGCATCGGTCAACGCGCAAGGCCTCACGGTGGAAAGAGTGACCATCGCTCCTGACCCATTCGCCCTGAGACAGGATTTGAGAATCACAATTAGGGTAAAGAATCCCTCAAAGCAGGACGGAACAGACTGTAGAGCCGGCTTTGATGTTTTCACGGAACCCCCCCCCTTATAGGCATTTAGGTGAGCGCCACCAGGATTTTTCTGGGCTGCGTGCTCAAACAGAGCTCACCAACTCTCTAAACCCACGCGCAAGCATTCTTATAAACGTCCGCCACTGGCTACTAATGTGAAGCGTGTAATGTAAGGACCAAGTCTTCGTTGGCGGTTTATTTCCCAATCTGTAACAGACAAACCAGGGAGGGCAAGATGAAGAAAACCTTGTCGATGATTCTAAAGATGACGATGCTTGTTTTCGGAGTTGCGATGATCCTAACGGTTGGCGGTCACGCAAAAGCACAAGGGGGCGATTGCCCTGATTGCGTCCAAATATCAGATGACGACACTGGGAACATAACAGTCTCGGTACCGGGTACTGTTGGTGGAATATTCGTTCCAGGCGGTGGCGTGATTATCGACACTTCCTGTGATGGTCTTGTCGTCACGATACCTATTGGAAGAACCGTGAGAGTTAACGTCCATAAGACTTTTCCGGTAACCGTCAACGATAAGAAATTGGAAGAGTCTGGCTCCATGGACCCACTCCCGTATGAAATCACCTTCCCCCAAGGGGGTCATATTTGGATACAAAGAAAACAGCTGAGCGGCGTCAGGCAAGCGAATATCAAAGTCGGGGGCACGAACTTGACGGTCACTCGCGCGAAGGCCATGGGGCCAAAGGTGATCAGGTGAGCTAAACCTAGCCTGCCTTTTCTTTTTATCACGGCGCCGAACAATTCCGGTATGAAAGTCGGAGTCAAGCATAGACAATCTCCGCCGCCGCCAGGTCTGTTGACATCTATTTCAGATTGGAATAGAAGCAAGGCGGCAAAGGCGTCAGACGAATCCGGTTTTATACGGATCCGCATAAAACCGAGAGGCCTAGTCTGGCGATTGACCATTTGCTGACAACAGGAAACTTAACAGAGATAACAGTCGCGCTTTGATTCGGCAGGCGGCTCAATACCCAGCCTGCACGTTCCCCTGTCAACGCTTCGCCTCGTGGATTACTCCACGCGACGCATGACTCGGGGCCGCTATGGTTGGCTAGACCTTTAACGTTTGAAACTTTCATTCAATACAACCTGCCCGTTTATCCCGGCGCACAGGAGGAAGTCCAATGACAAGATTCAGAATCATATTTGCTTTCATCTTTGTACTTGCCGGACTGGCGGTGTACACGACGGTTGGGGCCGGGCAGCCTGAAAAGAAGGCTTCCGCGGCGAAGGTGCGTGTTGGCACATTCGATTCTCGTGCTGTGGCGATAGCCTACGCTCGTTCGGAACCGTACGTCCGTTATATCAACGGGCTGAAGGCCGAATATGAAAAAGCGAAAGTAGCAGGGGACGAGAAACGCGTTAAGGAATTGGAAGCTGAAGGCGAGGCTCAGCAGGAGTTGCTTCACAAACAGGGCTTTAGCACTTGGCCGGTGGATAATATCCTGGAACAAGTCAAAGGAAAGATTCCAGAGATTGCAAAACGGGCCGACGTGGAGGTCATTGTCTCCAAGTGGAACATAGTCTACCGGCGGTCCGGGGTTGAATTCGTCGACGTTACCGATCTCATGGTGCAACCATTTGACCCAAGTGACGAGACCCTAAAGATCGTCAAAGAAATAGTGAAGCAAGCCCCAGAACCACTTGAAGAACTTAAGAAGCACAAGGATTAAGTGACCGACAGATTTGATGCGATGCTAACTTAAGTTCAGTTCCGGCGGTAATCGTTGCCTCAGATGAGTATCGTGAAGGCAGGATCTTAGACCTTGCCGGGCTCCGCGAGGAGCCCTTGTAGATGCTTGAGCCGGATGAGGGGAGACTCTCACGTCCGGTTCTTAGAGGGCCGGGTCGGAGCAATCCTGCCCGGCTACCCGACCACTTTGGAACTTGACGAAGGAGAGAAGCATGAGCGCGCAAACATCGGACGTCGGTTGGGGCTTCTGGATACGGTGGGTGGTCGCGACCATTATCGGATGGGTCGTTGGGATGTTCGCGGCGATCATCCTCTCCTCTCTCGTGGTGAACCTCGTGTATCCCAGGGAGACGGATCTCATCGTCGGCCTCTGCCTCGGGGCGGCTGTGAGTCTGTCACAGAAGATTGCGGTTCGTCGCCGGATCACTCTGGCGCGTAGCTGGGTGTGGGGCGCCATGGTTGGCATTGGCATCCCCTTCGTGGTGGTCGTGCTTCTTGACGAACTCCGGCCTGGTGCAGGTAAGAGTTGGTGGCTCCTGCTTCTTATCGTTGGGGGTGCAATTTGCGGTCTTCTACAGGTGCCTGCCCTGCGTCCTCACACGTCCAGGGTGTACTGGTGGGTTCTCGCAAGCACGGTCTCCTGGAGCCTGGCTTGGTTCATCAGCCGTGTCGCAGGCGTAGCCGGCTTTTTGGGTGGAGGCGCGGTTCTCGGTGCCTTCAGTTGTGGTGTCCTCCTGTGGCTCTGGAAGCCGCAGAAGGCTGCCACGACTGTCTAACGTATTAAGAATTAGTGTGGCGCGGTGAATCGAGGCAAGTGGCGGGACGCTCAGCGAGGGCCGAGGTAGCGCGTGACCGTGCGCACGCTTACGCCGAGAGCAGTAGCGATCTCGTCCATGCTTAAACTTTGAGCTTCAGCTCGCGTGCTCTCGCGGGGTTTGCCTTGGTGCTACCCACCGCACGCCCGGTATAAACGCCACGAGCTTTTGCCGCCTCGATGATGAAGATGGCGAACCTGATGTGCGTCGGGGTTCGTTGCTCCGCCGGTAAAGCAATTAAGGAGACCCCTGAGGTGTTTGGCTGGCGGACTCGTTCCAATAGACGGCTGACCATCGCTCTCCTTATGAATCATGATCTCGGCAAGAACGTAAGTACTCGCCTCTTCTAAGTTACAGCCGCCAAAGATTCTCGAACATAGCCGGTGTGGCATTCCATGTGGCGATGGCGTTTCGCAGCCCAAAAGGAATTACCGATTAGGCGATAGCTATTGCCTTTCCCAAAGTTGTGAGCGAACATGGTGATTCGACAGAGTCGTCATTGGATAAGAACCCATGAGTAAATGCGCTCAGAGATCAAACTTCATACTACATTCTTAAAAGCGACAGACTCTATATCATCTAAATAGTTTAAGGCTGGCGACGGTTTCTTGCACGAGTGCTGATTTGCTTGGGACTCTATAGCCTCCGACTTCAAGGAAATTAGGTGATGAAGATAACGGGTGTCCTTCTCTTCTTGTTTTTGGTTGCCGCCTTTACTTATGCTCAAACGCCGCCCGAACCACAGGCGCAAGTGTGCATTCTGTTTGATTCTTTTCACACCTCTCTTGACGATCTAACGAAAAGGTTCGGCAATAAGTCCTCAGAAGCAATCCAAGCAGACATCGCCCGATCGCTCGACAACATTGCTTCTAACGTGAAGTTCCTCGAGGCTGTAATGTCCTTGGGAAAGCCAAACCCGAGAGAGTATTTGGAAGGCCTCTCCCTTGACGCCGAGCTGCTGAAAAAACTTGCGAGGCAAAGATCCAAGACCGCCGCTCAACTCAAAAGCCTCTCTGATGGATTGAAAGAAGTAGACTCCGATCTGGCGCTTAAGGTCACTGGCCCCCGAGGCGGTGGTGAAGTAGTAAGAGTCGTTGAGGTTTTTGTTCGTGCCAAAAAGGGGGCTGAGGACGTGGGCGCTTATCAAGTCTGGTACGTGACTAAAGGCTGGGCTAATGATGCGTCACATTTCAAACCTTTCGACAGGCTCACGGATCCCTCGAACCCGTCAAGCATGAAGCTAGCTCCTGGAAATTACTTCATTTGGTTAAGCAAGGGCAAACCCGTAACAGACCGTCAACCAGCAAGCATCGGCATGAATGGCGAAGCGAGAAGAGAAATTGAAGTGCCTGTACCTTAACTTACGAAAGCAAATCCGTTCATGCCTCCCAATGTGACGCTTAAAACCTGGTTAAAGGACACAAAGAAGACCTGGGGCCTGGTAACTCAGTTTGCGGTCTTCATTTTTGGTGTGGTCGGCAGTTTCTTGTTGCCACCCCCTGGCTGGGCATCGAGTGGCGGCAATAAGACGGTCGTACGTCTGGCGCAATTCATAGTCGCCGTTCTGGTCGGCCTGATATTTCTCCTGGTCCAGAGGTGGAACAAGAGAAAGCATGTGAGCCGCTGGGCCATCTTCGCGATTCTATTTCTCGCCTTATCCGTCTCGGCGTTTTTTGTTTATCAGCATTTGTTGGACACTCGCACATGTCAGTACGTCAACGACGCCGTGGTCATTGGAACTCGATACACTGAGCATGCACAGTCCTATCTTAGAGAGAACCCAAACTCAACCTGCTCGAGTCTCTTGGATGACTTCGCCGGCAAGGCGGAGGATATCTGGACAAAGGATTCGATCAATCAGTCGCGCTACATCCTCGCGAGCACGTATATTTTAAACCTTCCGCTTTTCACGATTTGCATCATTGCGGTGGTCCAGGCGCTCTATTGCAGTCAAGCGAAGGCCAGCCGTTGACCGGAAGGTTAATGAATTTGGCGAAGGATTGATCTGCGCATTCTCCACGCTATCGTTGGAACGCGAATCTCGTCACTTCCAGTTGCCGATCAGGATGAACGGAGCCCAGTAGTAAGGATGTGCGAAGGGCGCGTTTGGATTTGCTTTGAGAGTTGATTGATTGTCGCTTCTGTTGCTGACTTCCGGGCGCAATAATCCGACTTGCGCCTGGCGAAGGGCTTCCGCCTTTGACATTCCAGGATGTTCGTCACGGAAGCGATAAAACTGCTGCATCAACTGGCTCGTACTCGTATCGGCAACCGACCACAAAGTGGCAACAATTGCCTCTGCCCCCTGTCTTTGGGCCAACACTGCAAAACCCTCCACCTCCTTGCCTTCCCCTCCACCTCCAGTGGCGGTGTTGCAGGCTGAGAGCGTCAACAACTCAACCTGGCTGAAGATTTGCGTCATGCTCTTCAGCTGAGAGAGAGTCAGCGTCTGGCCTCCTCCCAAAAGTAGAAATGATTTCGTTTCATCTCCAGGCTCAAAGTTAAAGTGGCTTGCGATGTGGACCAGCTTGAACGGTTGCTCATTGCCGCGCAGTCTCAGCGCGGCCTTCATCGCGTCGGCGGTAAAATCAGCGTCCATCATCACATGACCCGGAAGAACTCCTTTCTGTGCCACGCCTCCTGTTTCGTCGCGCACAATGCCTAACAGTTCTTCACGCGCGCCCGCCAGGGGCGGAAAAACCAGCGGTCCATTGGATCCCTTGATTACGCTTCCCTTTGAAACTCCGAGACCGAGCACTTGCCACTTCGGATTTACGGGGTCTTTTAAGTGATCGCGGCTGGCGAGGGTAATAGCCACATTGCGATAGCTCTCGACCAAATACTTCTGCCCATCGTTCAGTGCGGCCACCGGCAGGTAACGCAGGGCGCCATCCAGCGACCACAAAACCGTCAATTTACCGGTCTGTGCAATGTCACGAGCCAATTCAGGGCCGATCAAGATGTCGTATAGTTCCTTCGCCGAAGGCAGTGGGTCAGCCTTCGGATTCTCCAGGATGTCTCGGAAGGCAAAGATTTTTGTATTCAGATCTGTTTCGCTAATCTTAGACTCGTAAGCCTTCTCGAAACTTGGCGTGATGAGTATCACATGGTACTTCCCTTGACCGACGATCGTATAGAGGGCTATGGCGTCATACTCTCGCAGCGTGTCCTTCAACGATTGCGACTCTCGGAGAATTTCAACATCTGCACTGCCGGATTTGGTCTTCTTGAGTTCAGCTTCAAGTTGATCAAGAAACTTCTGAAAGACTTGATTCACGGTCTCAAGTTCGCTTTCCAGGTTTGACAACTGCTTTTCTTGTTCCGGCGTGCGGTCCTTGATTGCTAAGAGCGCAGTGTGCTGCGCACCAATATCCGCAATTCGATTCGCGACCTCGGAAAAGCGTCTCTCCAGTTCGACCTCGGCAGGTGTAAAGCTGATGCGGACGCTGGTCAGTGAAGCTGCTTTCGGATCGCGGCGCACGAATTCGAAGTACTCCCTCTCTTTCAGTAAGCCCAGAACGCGTTGTGCTTCGGCCAAGCGCCCTTGCGCAATAAGAATTTCAGCAAGTTGGCGATAAGTGTTTTCAATTGACTTCAAATAATGTTGTTGCGTTGTTTTATCGAGACTTTGAATCTCAAATCGCAAACTCTGATAAATACTGACGGCTTGCTTGCCACAAATCACGGCAAGATATGATTGATTTCGGGAGGACCATACTTCCATCAGATTACCAAGCGTGATTGCCTCAATTCTACGGTTACCAGCCACACGTGAGAGTGACAACGCCTGGACGTAAAATTCAAGTGCTTTCTCGGGGGCGCCAGATTTAGTAACTACCATAGCCATATTCATTAACGTGTACGACTGCTCGCCGAGATCGCCGACCTCCTTCCATAGGGACAGGGCCTTTGAGTACGCCGCAAGTCCTCCATCACCCAAATGAAACCAGCGCCATAAACCAAAACCCTCGTGGCGCTCTTCTAAGAGATCAAGCTCGGAATGTGAGAAGTACTCTCCATTAAGATATTTTTCACTGATGATATCTGCAACAGCGGTGAGCGTCTGTGCCGTCCCTCTTTTGTCTCGTAGTCTCTCTCTATCCTCCAATGCCCTTGCAAAATAGGCCAAAGCCGCTGCCGTTAGATTTTGAAAGGCGTAAATTCTCGTCGCGTCTCCCAAGACTTGCTCGCCTTCATCACGGGATACTGACTTGCTTATGTTATAAAAAATGAGGCCGATGTTGTGCGCGACAGTAGGGTTCTTGCTGGATTCGTACAGCACCATTTTAGAGTGTAATGCTTCTTCACATAGGCGAGCCGCCTCCACTTTGTTTCCCAGGATGACCTGCAACTGGGCCAGGTCGATCATGGTTTCTGCTTCACCCGCTGTATCGCGCAGGCGCCTTTTGATCATTCTTGATTTACTAAAATTGTCGAGAGCGGCAGCGTACTTCCCCACGTTCATGTAACACTTTCCGAGACTGCGTAGAGTGATTGATTCAAGACCAGCGTTATTCAGCATCCGTTGCAAAGTTAATGCTTGCTGATAAACTGTAATGGCCTGTTCGTAATCAGCGAGCTTTTCATAAATCGAACCTCGCTCATAAAAAGCTGCGGCCTCACCTTGCCTTTTACCAATCGCCCGATACAAGTGGGTTGCTTCATCAAATTTCCCTAGCGCTGTTCGCAAAGACTCGGCCGTTCCTCTTTTCTTTAAATCAACCGCTTCATTAAAAACTTTGTCAGCTGCGGCTAATCTCCCCTGTTTCAGTGGCGTATCCACCGGTTTCCTTCGGATCTGCGCAGAGCTTAGCGCTGTACATTCCAAAAGGAAGCAGACAATTAGAATCAAACGAAATTTCATCATTGTGTGCATTCCTTGTGCTCCGCCAACTCACTGCCAGTTGCCGATCAGGATGAACGGAGCCCAGTAATAAGGATGTGCGAATGGCGCGTTAGGATCGACTTTGAAAGTTGATTGAATGACTCGCTTGTTGTCGTCAGTGATCGTTCGCTTCACTTCCGGGCGTAATAGAGCGAGTTGCGCTTGTTGCATTGCCTCAGCCTTCGACATCCCGGGATGCTCATCGCGCAAGCGGTAGAAGCGTCGCATCAACTGACTCGTGCTGGAGTCGCTAACCGGCCATAGACTGGCAATAATTGCCTCCGCTCCTTGGCGCTGGGCCAGCACGGCAAAACCTTCCACTTCCTTGCCTTCTCCTACACCTCCAGTCGCCGTGTTACAGGCCGAGAGTGTTAACAACTCAACTTTGCTGAAGATTTGTGACATGCTCTTTAGCTGATCCAGGCTCAGCGTCCTGCCGCCTCCCAAAAGCAAGAATGATTTCGTCTCATCTCCCGGCTCAAAGTTGAAGTGACTGGCGATGTGCACCAGCTTGAACGGCTGGTCGTTGCCGCGTAGTCGCAGTGCCGTCTGCATTGCCTCGGCCGTGAAGTCAGCGTCCAGCATCACCTTGCCGGGAAGCACGCCCTTCTGTTCCCCGCCCCTCGTTTCGTCACGTACGACTCCCGACAACTCCTCAGGCACGCCTGGCAAAGGTGAAAAAGCAATTGGACTGTTTCCCACCAGGTTGATTACTTCCCCCTTGGAGACTCCCAAACCGAGTGCTTGCCATTTCGCACTGACCGGATCTTTCAAGTGATCGCGACTGGCAAGCGTAATCACAACGTTGCGATAGCTTTCGACGAGGTACTTCTGTCCATCGTGAAGTGCCGCAACGGGCAAGTAACGGAGCGTGCCATCCAGCGACCACAAGACAGTCTTTGTCCTGGTCTGGGCGATGTCGCCTGCCAACTCGGGACCAATGAGAATGCCGTAGAGTTCCTGTGCCAACTGCAGTGGGTCTGAATTCGCATCCTGCAATCCTTGGCGGAAAGCAAAGACCTTTTTATTCAAATCAGCTTCATCGATCTTGTACTCATAAGCCTTCTCGACATCGGGAGTAATGAGTATTACGTTGTATTTGTCTGAGCCGACAATTGTGTAGAGCGCAACCGCGTCAAGCTCACGCAGGGTGTCCTTCAACGTCTGCGACTCCCGCAGCGTTGCGACATCGTTGCCGGGTTTGGTCTTCTTCAGTTCGGCTTCGAGTTGCTCCAGAAACTTCTGAAAGACCTGATTTGCGATCTGGAGTTGGGCCTCCAACTCCGACAGTCGCTTTTCTTGTTCCGCAGTGCGGTCTTTAAGCGCCAGCAATGCACTACGTTGAGCGCCAATCTCAGCTATATGGTCAGCAATATCCGAGAAGCGCTTTTCAAGTCCGGCCTCGGCGGGAGTGAAGCTGATTCGTGCAGCGTTGAGCGAGGACGGTATCGCATCGCGGCGCACAAACTCTACGAACTCCTCTTCTTTCAGCAAACCCAAAACTTGTTGTGCTTCCGCCAAGCGGCCTTCAGAAATCAGAAGGTCCGCCAGACGGCGATAAGTGTCTTCTTTCGAGTGAAGAAAAACGTGTTGTAACTCTTCGTCGAGGCCCTCAATATTAGCTCGTAGTTGCTGCACGGCATTAACAGCTTGCTTACCGTAGAAAATGGCCAGCGATGGATTGCCGCTCTTCAAACGGAGCATCATATTGCGCAGAATGAGGGCTTCACCACCGCGATCTCCTACAGCTCTGTAGATTGGTAGTGCCTGATTGTAGAACTCCACTACCTTCTGACCGTCGCCCAAATGGCTGTAGACAACGCCGATGTTGGTTAGCGTGGCGGCTTCACCGTGCCGGTCCCCTACGGCTCTTTCGATTGGTAAGGCTTGATTGTAGAATTCCAGCGCCTTCTGATTCTGGCCGAGAGAGGAGTAGACATTCCCGATGCCAGTGAGCGCCCTTGTTTCACCGCTGCGACTCCCTACGGTCCTGAAAATTGGCAAAGCCTGGTTGTAGAACTCCAGCGCCCTCTGCTTCTGGCCGAGAGAGTAGTAGACACCACCGATGCTGGTTAGCGCGCCTGCTTCCCTGCGGCGATCCCCTATCGTCCTGAAAATTAGCAATACCTGGTTGTAGAACTCCAGCGCCCTTTGCTTCTGGCCGAGAAAGTAGTAGACACCACCGATGCTGGAGAGCGTTATGGCTTCACCACGGCGATACCTTGCGGCTCTCAAAATTGGCAGCGCCTGGTTGTAGAATTCCAGCGCCTTCTTCATCTCGCCGAGAGAGGAGTAGGCACCACCGATGTTGCTGAGCGTTGTGGCTTCACTGCGGCGAGCCGCTATTGCCCTGAAGATTAGCAGCGCCTGGTTGTAGAATTCCAGCGCCTTCTGCACCTCGCCGAGAAAGGAGTAGACATTGCCGATGCCGTTCAGCGTGCTTGCTTTACTGCGGCGATCCCCTACCGCACTCGAGATTGGCATCGCCTGGTTGTAAAACTCAAGCGCTTTCTGCTGCTCGTTGTGAGAATAGTAGACATTGCCGATGCCGATGAGCGTGCTTGCCTCACTGCGGCGATCCCCTACCGTTCTGAAAATTGGCAATGCCTGGTTGTATAACTCCAGTGCCTTTTGCCCCTCACCGAGAGAATCGTAAACAGAACCAATGTTGGTGAGCGTTTTTGCTTCACCTCCAGGGTCCCCTACCGTTCTGCTAAGTGATAGGGCACGGTTGTAGAACTCCAGGGCCTTCTGGCTCTCACCGAAAGAATCGTAAACCGCACCGATGCTGTTGAGCGTTGTGGCTTCACGGCGGCGATCTCCCGCCGCCTTGCAAAGTGGCAGCGCCTGGTTGTAGAAGTCCAACGCCTTTTGCACTTCGCCTATAAGGTTGTAGACGAGGCCGATCCTGGTGAGCGTCCGTGCTTCACCTCCGCGGTCCCCTACCTCCTTGCTGAGTGGCAACGCCTGATTGTAGAACTCCAGCGCCTTCTGCCCCTCGCCGAGAGAGTCGTAAACCGCACCGATGTTGCTGAGCGTTGTGGCTTCACCGCGGCGATCCTCTGCCGCTCTGCGAGTTGGCAGCGCCTGGTTGTAGAGCTCCAGCGCCTTCTGCTTCTCGCCGATAGAGTCGTAGACGAAGCCAATATTGTTCAGTGTTGTAGCTTCACCGCCGCGATCTCCTACCGTCCTGTAGATTGGCAGTGCCTGGTTGTAGAACTCCAGCGCTTTCTGCTTCTCGCCGAGATCGTCGTACACAAGGCCGACTCCATTCAGTGCGCCAGCTTCACCGCTGTGGTCATTTAAAGCACGATACAGCACTAGTGCTTCGCCATATTTCTCAATCGCTTTCTGCAGCGATTCTGCAGAACCTTTATTACGCAACTTCTCTGCCTGCGCGAATGCTTTCCTGGCTTTATCAGCCTTTGATTTGTCTTGGGTGGGATTTTGTGTCTGTTGGTTATCCCTGGGCGATTGCCTCAAAACGGCCGCGGAGTTCAGGTTCGTCGGGTGCTTTGTTGCCAGAGACTTAAATAAGACCTCTAAGGTTCCGTAAGGCTTCAGGGGGCGTTCAGCCAATGACTGAGCCTGAGACTGACTCCATCCGTTGAGAAGCAACAACGCTGCAACGAAAACTTTGTAAACGGCTCGAGTGCGTAGTGAAATCATCTAAACATCTCTCGGCCTGGCGCCAGCTTCAGTTCAAGATGAACGGCGCCCAGAAGTAAGGGTGGGAGCAGAACCATAATCGCGGCAAGTTCGTACCCAATATCCATCCGTTGATTTCGAGTCGGCTGGCGACCAGACCACATTTATTCAAGCACGACTAAGGGCTGGATCTAGCGAGAGTTTGCAAGGAAGCAGGCTCAGGGGAAATCAGCCCGTTTGAAAAAGAAAACAACCAAAGGTATTCCACGCGAGTAGGAAAAGTCAAAGAATTCTGATGAAGAATAGTGTTCGAGCGGCGCGCTCAAATGTTCGAGCATTTCACATTCTCTCCCATCCTTTACCATCCGCTACAGTTTGCTCTGCGTTCCGTGCTGTTTGGTTCTGGACACAAATTGGCCACGGCTGCATCCAAGCTGAAAGAGGCGAGTCTTTGTAAAATTATTGAGGATTAAGAGGAAATTGGTAGCGGTGCGTCACAAATCATAGAAATGCATATCCCGCGCGGTTAATTGCTTCGTAAGCAAAACTATCTGTCCGGCGTGCATCGAGAAGTGCTCGACCACATGAAAAATTGCTTCGAGGGCCGAGACGTCCAGTCCCTGAATCACGCGTCTCTCGAGCAGCTTGTCCGGGTCGAACTTTGCCAGCGTGGCGTCAGCTTCACGCAACGTCTGCTTTAGTCGAGTCAACAATTCGTCGCGCGGAATAATCCTGCGTTGGGCAAACTCGGAATCTCGATCGCGCTCATCCCGAGCGCCGCCCAGGCTGCAAACGATCCATTGCCGTACGTTCCCACTCAAATGGAGCAGGAGATTCCCGATGCTGTTCGATTGTGGATTGGCGCGCCACCAGATTTGCTCGTCGGTGAGCAGTTCCAGACAGCGCTCGATCTTCGGCAGGTAGTCTTCGGCAAAATAAGCACGCGAGCTCGCGATGAAGATCTGGCCGATTTCATTCATCTGCAAAAGCCTCTCACATATCGGTTTCTTCGGGGCGACGTTTGTGTTTCGCTTTGCGGCCGGCCGGCCGCGCCTTTTCATCAGGCTTGGCTTGAGCGAGTGGATGGCCCGGCGGCGCAAGAGGACGGCGTATGGAATTGACGATCGATTTCTTGCGCTTCCGAGAGCGTGGAGACTTCATCGCGTTGTTTCAGGGGCGACTCCTGTGCCGATGCTATCGCCGCGCGCGGCGAGTGTCAATCGCTCTCGCTGGGAGCGCGAAGCGCGAAAATCCGGCGGCTTAGTCTATTTCAAAAGAACAGGCGCGCCTGCCGTGCGGTGCGGACGAGGGCGTCCGCGCTCCCAGCAATAGGTTGACTTGCTCAGCCGGCGAAACCTGCACCGGGACCTCAGGGCAGACACACGTCTACGCCGGTCGGCTTCAACTTATTAGAAACTGCGGTTGATCGACGGGTCTAATAACGACGGGGCTAATTCCGGAGGGCGAGCTTGATTAGGCCTCGTTCGGCTGTTGGCGAGAACGAACGAGACTCTCGACAGCTTTGGCGGTTTCGACACTCTGCTTCTGCTGGAATTCACTTACCCAGTTAGTGACGGTGGTCACCATTTCGGTGGCGCGTTTGCGGGCAGCTTCGCGGGCGACCCGGGCACTGCCCGGTTTCCGCTGGCTGCGCTCAGCGCGCTTTACTACTCTTACTACTTGTTTCTCAGACATAATCTAAATTTGGGGAACAGGCTGAACTATGACTCAAATTAACGAAATCTCTTTTGGGAAAGTTCCGTCCCTGTTTTCAGTCTGTTCGTCGGGAAAGCAACCATTAGACGCCGCTTATGCGGCATTGGTTGCAGAACTTCACCAGAAACCCTGAGCCGTTACTCGACGGCTGCGGCGGCTTCCTTGGCCTGCATATCGGTTTTCCAGAGTCTTTTCTGAGCTCGATAAGCAAGGAGGGCAAGAACTACAGTGCCACATCCCGCGACCCATGGCAAGGCGCCCTTCAACCCACGCGTGCCAAACCTGACCATCAGGGCGTTGACAACGATCAGCGCAATGCGCAGTTCAGTCGGACCAAAACGAGAAAAACTGACCTTGAATTCCTCTGTCGCCGCCAGCATGAGGAACGTGTGGAACATAAAGGCACTAAACACGCACAGCACGAGCATCATGTTGAAGATGGCCCGCTGCGGCAACAGAAACGAGTAACCAATCAGAATCGAGCACAGAAAGCCATAGTCGAATAGATGGTCCATGTAAAAGCCCCACTTGCGCAGGCCCGTGTTGCGGAACTTGCCCAGCTTGCCGTCAAAATGGTCGGTGAAGTAATGAAGCACGATCATCAGGTTGACCATCCACAACCAGCGCAGGTCTCGCGCAGCGAGATAACCGAACACCACGATCAGAATCGACCAGATTGGAGTTAGCAACGTCAGGTGATATGTTTCCAGCCAGCGCGGCACGCGCGGCAAGACGTATCTCGCCAGGCGACGCTCTAGCGGCACCAGCAATCCCGTGTTGGTCTTCCCTGCCCCGGCAAATTCCTGCCTGCCGTAAACCCTGGTCGACCACTCGGTGACCTCGGCCTTGCTTAAAGAACCTGCTGCAATCTCTCTCTGCATTTCATCCACCTTTGAT
Source organism: Pyrinomonadaceae bacterium (assembly GCA_041497335.1). GTDB lineage: Bacteria > Acidobacteriota > Blastocatellia > Pyrinomonadales > Pyrinomonadaceae > UBA11740. The sequence goes on from JBGQGG010000015.1 coordinate 30,318, forward strand.
TTTTTCGATGATTCCACCTTGAAGCGAGACTGAATGAGCAATCATTGGGCCACAAATGGAAAGGCGGGCCCTAACCTAACGGCGTTTAGAGTACCAACTTCAGTTGGGCCTTGTCTCGCTTAACAAAAACCCGACTGAAGTCGGTACTCTGAACACCGCTTATCAAAGTACGACGCTACCGATTGGAAGCACGAGAATCGGACGAGCCCGCGGGCTCGTTGAGCAAATATTCAGCCACGACCAAAGTGGCGCAGACTTCAGTCTGTGGTCTGGGTGAACCGAAGCGGTGGTTATCTAATTCACGTGAGACTCCAAGTGTCGTATTATCGCGGCATGTCCACGGTCAAAAAGTTCAGCATTGGAGGGGCCGTGGGTATAGCTTTAGGTCTAATCGGTACTGGCCTTCAGTGGAGATGGCCGGAGCAAAAAGGACTCGGTACGTGGCTGATCACTGACGAGAAGCAGGCTGATCGTTCGTGACGGGTGGTGCCGTTGGCTCCTGCTGCTTAGGCAGCTCCTGGTGTTTAGGGAGCGGAGGGCTCAAAGTTGGCGGCGACACAACTTGCGCGGTCTGCGTTGGAGCCGAAGACGCCGGCGGTTGTGGCTGAGGCTCGCTTTGAACGACCGTATCGGTTGCGCAATTCTCGTTATAGCTATTGTTGCCGCCGTCGTTCGGTCAATCACGATTAAGGAATATGAGCGTCAACATCCTCCGTTGCCGTCTGCCAGTAGCCCCTCGCAGCAGCTAACACAGACAGGGGTTTCTGTTGCTCCGCATAATGAGTTCAAGCCAACCAATGCGAACACCAATACCAATACGTTTCAACCCACCGTAAACGTCTCGGTGCCGGTCAATCAGGTCAGCCATCAACGCGTAGGGCATCGTGAACCAAACGCACCGTCGGTATTTGAGGCGACGGATAACACTAGAATCGTTACCTATGGGTTTGATGGACAGACAGGTCACTTAATCCGAGAACCTTACTACGGAAGAGAAGAAGACCTTCCCGATCACATTACAATCGTCAATGCGGCTCTTGCGCAGTTTCACTATCGACATGATGCAGGCGTAGAGCCCTCTCTTCATGTTAGTGCTCACCTATTTGCCCACGATTCTGATCGAAAGCCATTAAAGCCTTTGCTCTATCATACTGTCTGGGACAACCAAGACTTAGATCGACAGATAACGTTCTCTGCTGGAAAGGTACACGATCTAATTGTTGCGTTATTCAGGCGAGTAAATCCAGAAGGGATAGTGCTCTATGAGTACGCGACGGAAACGTTATCGCATGACTTTGGAACAGATGTTTTAGTGAGACCAAAACTTCACGACGTTAAGGGCACGGACTTTTTTATTAAGATTGAACTAACCCCCAAGCGGTGGAATGACCCCTTACCCAAGCAGACATTTTGGTTTCGGTTGACCCTGGAGCCAGAGCCTGAGTTTGTAAGAATTGGAGCGCCAGCACCTGCCGGAGTCCGCTTTCGTTAGGCGGCTTTCCCTTTCGTGATTCCTTGTCCTCCAGACTCGATGAAGCTAAAAGTCTCAGCAACGCATCACAGAACAAGTAAGGTTGTGGCGGTTGTTGAATCGAGACTCGATTCGTCAAAGACACCAACAGATCACAGACTGAAGTCTGTGCCACTAGATAAACACTACTGACTGGGAACTTGGAATATCGAAGCGCTTGCGGCAAGTGCGACACGCCAACATGTCATCGACGCGCACCATGTAGTCGCGGGACTTCTGAAATCGCTGGCGATCCTGTTCGCTGAGGCCGCGCGGAGGCGACTGCTTCTTGGTTCGTTTCAGCCAGCGCACGTCGTACTCGTTGCTCGCACGGCAATGCGGACAGGTAAAGGTAGCCCGTTTCGTTTCCTGTTGCTCGTTGAATAATTCGCTTTCTCTCATTATTTCCTATTCTGCCACAGCTAGCTCCGGACGCAGCGTTCTTTCGACCGAGGCGATCAAACGCTCAGTGTTTACAGGTTTCGGTTCGTAAGCATCTGCCCCCTGCGACAACGCCAGCGTCGGCTGACCCGTCCCCCAGTCTCCGAGAGCCAGCACAAAGGTTTTGCTGAGCTTCGGCGTCACCCGCAGGCGCTGGATGAACTCGATGTCGCGCGGCGCTGGCGCGAGATCAATCACCACGAGATCAAAAGACGATTCAAGCAAACGGCGATATGCGCCTTCGTGGTCATGCACGACCGTGACTTCAAACCCGCGTGCCTCAACTCCCGCGCGCATGAAGTCAAATTGCACGTCGGCGCTGACAATCAAGATTCGGGGCGATTGAAGCATTTGGTTATGAACGCAAGTTAACAACTTGCGCTACGGCTCGCAAAGATCTCTCAAGTACTGAAAACTATAAATCCCGGTTTCGTGTCCATCGCTCCAGCGAAAGTTCAGCGCGTAGCGACCAACGATCGTGAGATCATTGATCTCGACTTCGTCCGAGACGGCTTCCGGTTTCAGCGTCCGCTGCCCCGTCCATTCGTTCACGCACTGGGCGCATGGGCACGCGCGGCGCAACGCCACCGCGTCATAGTTGCACACCCGCTCGTCACCCCAGGTGATCCGCAGATGCGTATTACTTTCCTGCGAAATCTCTCGCGGCTCAATCGCCTGCCGTCTTTGCGCAACATTAACCAATCTGTTCTTGACCCCTTCTAACGCTCGGGCCTGACACGCCCTCGACGCCCAGCTTCGGTATGACTTTAACCCGGCTACTCCTTACTGCTCACTGCCCACTGCCCACCGCTCACTGCCCACTGCTCACTGCTCACCGCTCATTGATTTCAAGCAGCGCCGCCTCAACCGCCTCAGCGCTAATTTGCCCATGCGAGGCGGTCCACAAGACCTCCTGGTCCCGAAGGATGAAAACCTGCGGGGTCTCGTGCTCGACGCCCGTTCGGGCCGCGATTTCATCTGATACGACGCGCGCCTTCTGCACTATCACCAGCCCAACCGGAAGCTCGAGCCTCGACACCTGGGCCTGGGCCCGCGTACTGACGCCGCAAGACTCGCTATGCTTGAAGATGATGGCAGGAGAACCGTTTGACTGCGCTAAGAAACGATCCAGTGAATCCGTATCCGGAAGCTCGACAAAACCGTCCGACGTAGATGAACTCGAGGAACTCATTACCGGCTCATCTTAGCCGACGGAACTGCCTTCTAACAACGGCCCATCCGCAGCGGAGGACATTGACACTGACAACAATCCGTCATAGGCTTTGGTTAATGACACGCCTTTGCGGAGTTGACAATGAAAACTGCAGTTCCCTTTTCGAAGTCGATCCTCCTGCTGATCGTTTCTGCCCTCTTGTTCGGCCTGGGGCCGCCTGGTTCATACGGCCAAAAACGTGGCAGAGCGCCGCAGAAGGCTCCGAGTAAAGCCGCCGGTCTGGTTGATGAAGCCGACAAGATGGCCGACGAAAAGAAGTGGCCGGAGGCGATAGATGCCTACAAGCTCGCCATTCGTCTGGATGCCAACTATGCGCCGGCTTACGGCGGACTTGGCGACGCATACTTCAACAGCGGCAATTCCGAACAAGCCCTCGTCGCCTACAAAGAGCAGGTAAGGCTCGCGCCAAATGATCCCCTGGCGCAATATGATCTCGGCTACTTCTATAACGCCATGGGTCGCCATGGTGAAGCCTTTGCTCCGCTGGTGAAAGCGACCAGCCTCGATCCCAACTTTGCCGAGGCCTATTACGGCGTTGGTTACGCTTATCTGCGAGGCGCCGACTTTGAGAAGTCGGTAAGTTTTCTGAAAAGCGCGATTCGCATAAAACCTGATTACGGCGACGCTTATTACGGTCTCGGCCAGGCTTATGCCCGCCTGGGCAAAGCTGAGTTGGCCAACGAACAACTAAAGAAACTGAACACGGTCGATTCAAGGCTCGCGCGCAAGTTGGAAAAAGAGATTCAAACCGCGCTCGCTGTTGTGGCCGCGGATACCAGCAACACAACACCAACTCCGGCAAAGCAGGTCGTTCAAAGCGAGCCTCAGCCGACGTCTTCGGCCCCAACGCAGACCGCGCAAGTTGTGTCGCCGCCAACTGTGAGCCCTCCGCTCCCTAAACACCAGGAGCTGCCTAAGCAGCAGGAGCCAACCGCACCACCCATCACGAACGATCAGCCTGCTTCTCGTCAGTTACAGCAGGTCGAACAAACAACGCCCAAGGCGCCCGCTCAAACCTCTCCGGCGGAGCAAACGGCCGATTCCGTAAGTCAGATCAAGACCCTGCCGGCGAAGGCAAAGCGCTGGGCTTTGGTTATGGGCGTGGACAAATACACCGACGGCCAGATCAGCTCGCTTAAAGGCGCGGCGAATGACGCGCGCATGCTGGCCGACGCACTGGTGCGCTACGGGGGCTTTCCGCAGGATCAAGTGATCGTGCTCTCGACGGATCAACCCGTCGAGCGGCAACCAACCCGCGTCAATATCCTGCGACGGCTGTCGAATCTTACCGCCGCGGTGCCCAAAGATGGATTGCTTCTGGTTTCTTTCGCGGGTCATGGCATGGAGCGCGGCAATCAGGCTTTTCTCTTGCCGGCAGACGCGCAAATCAGCGATTCGATCTCTTTTCTGGAAGACACGGCGATCAGCGTCTCGCGCATGAAAGATCTGATCAAGAGCACCGGCGTAGGCCAGGTAATGGTCCTGCTCGATGCCTGTCGCAACGATCCCGGCGGCCGGGCCGACGCGCCCAATCCGCTTACCGAAGCCTACATGAAGGGCTTCAGCTTTGACGTGCGCAACCGCGAGGTACAGGCCTTTGCCACGATCTATGCGACTGCGGTCGGGCAGCGCGCGTACGAGTACACAGAAAAGAAGCAGGGTTACTTCACCTGGGCCATCGTCGAAGGATTGAAAGGCGGCGCCGCGAACGAGCGGGGAGAAGTCACGCTTTCACAATTAGTGAAGTACGTGCAGGAAACGGTGCCGAAACGAATTGCGATCGACCTGGGCTCAGGAAAGCAGCAGCGTCCGTTCGCCAATGTCGAAGGTTATCGCGCCGACGACCTGGTGGTGGCGCTTTCCGGACCTGGTTCTGCGACGACCGGCTCAACTGGTTTTGGGCCACCGTCAAACTCCGTCGATCCTGCGGCAATTGAATTGTCCTATTGGGACGCGATCAAAAACAGCACCAACCCGGAGGACTTTAAGGCGTACCTGCAAAAGTATCCTGAAGGGCAGTTTGCTGAGATTGCCAAATTGCGCACACAGCCGACGAGACCGATGGGTAACTCAGGCACCGCGGATCCAAACTCGATGGAAATGGTTTATTGGAACGCCATCAAAGACAGTAAGAACCCGGCAGACTTCAAAACCTATGTCACGAAGTTTCCGAATGGACTTTTCGTAGAGATTGCCAACGGCAGGGTGGCGATGCTGGAATCCGAAGCGCGAGAGCGAGAGAACCAAAAGGCAGCCGTAGACGCAACCGAAAGGGCGCGCAACACTCACATATTTGACGTCCTCGATGCCGGCCGAACGGAAGGCTCGCTGACGGTCGCTCCCGGCACAATTTCTTTCGAAGTGAAGAAACGTTCGGATAAGAACGATAAAAAGAACGTGACGGTGCAATGTTCAGAGATCAGGCGCGTCGAATCCGGAAAATCAGCCTTCGTGCCCCCGCACGTGAATTTTTATCTTACGCCCGACGGCGGAAAGGATCGACTGCTTGTGTACTACACTTCTTCCGGCGGGCCGGGGCTTTTCGTGAACAAGCCAATCGTCGATATTACTGCGAATGTGATTAACGCGGTCATCGAAGCCTGCAGGATGGCGCGAGTAAATCAGTAAACCGATAGCTCTCCTCACCCGGCAACCTCGTAATCGTGACTTTCAAGGATCAATCCGAGACTGCAATGCCAGGGCCAACTTCAGACGACGGGACTGCGCCCGTAGGCGAGCCTACTTCCGACGGCACTGCGCCGACGATCACTTTCGATCAAAGTGAAGCTCCCCTTTTAAATGAGACTTCCATGCCGGCGCTGTCGAGCTTGATCGGCGTGACGCTCGACAATCGCTACTGCATTCAGAGGATGCTCGGGCAGGGCGGTGTTGGCGCAGTCTACCTGGCTTCAGATCGAAAGCTGCATGATAAGCCGGTCGTGATCAAGGTCCTGCTCGAGAAGTCACTTCAGAATTCCTGGGTGGTGCAAAAATTTCAACAGGAGAAGGAAGCGCTGGCGCGGGTGGATCATCCCGGGGTTATCGGCATCCTAGACACCGGTGAACTTCCTGACGGCAAGCCTTACCTGGTGATGCAATTTGTCGATGGCGTCACCCTGCGTTCGCAAGTCAACCCCCAAGGTATCCCACTGGAGCGCGTCGCTGACTTCATGAAGCAGATTGGCAGAGCGCTCACCGCCGCTCATGACAAGGGGATCTTTCATCGCGATCTGAAACCCGAAAACATCATGCTGCAGAGCTATGGCGACGGCGAAGAACAGGTAAAGATAATTGACTTCGGCATCGCCAAACTTAAGGATTCAATTGTCGCCCCGAGCACCGCCACGGGCGCCGCGGCCGGAACAGTTTCTTACATGGCGCCCGAGCAATTGAGCGGCCGCCCGGTTTCCGCCGCGATGGATATTTACGCGATGGGCGCGATTGCTTATGAACTGGTCACCGGGCGCAAACCTTTCAATCCCGAAACGGGATTTGAGTTGCTGGAGATGCAACGCGCGGGTGTGCGCGTGAAGCCCTCAGACTTGCGGCCCAGTCTATCGGAAGAAGCCTGCCAGGTGATCCTACGCGCGCTCAGTTTTGATCCAAAGCAACGTTTTCAAAGTGCGCGACAGCTCGGCGATACCCTGGCGCGGGCGCTGACTGAAGAAACTGCGCCCATGCAAGAGAGGCCGGCGAACAGCGGGCAAATTCGGGCAACGCAACTGGCAACCGATGCGAATCCGCCGGCGCGACAGACTGCGGACCTGTCGTCAAAGACTATCGCGGTGCGTTATGAACCGGCCCCGGTTGACACGCTTGACGGCTCAGTCTATCCCGCGCTTGAGGCGAGCGATTCGCCGAAGGGACGCCCATGGCTCAAAGTGAGTTTAGGCCTAATACTGTTGACGGCCATGGTTGGAGGCGGCGTGGCATTGTGGAAGCGCGGGTCGCTTTTCGGTGGTCCAGAGCGGTCGCTCGCCTACTCACTGACCGTGCAGAAGATGCGCGACGGAAAACCGTATCAAGGCGAATTCGAATCTTCGGGTCAGGAAATTTTTGAGAACGGATGGAAGTTTCGCATGAATCTCTCCAGTCCGCAGGAAGGCTATCTTTATCTCCTGAACGAAGGTCCGGCTGCCGGCGACGCTACAACCTATAACATGCTTTTCCCCGAGGCAAAGACAAACAACGGATCGCCGCAGGTGACTGCCAATCAGAAACTTCAGACCGCCTGGATGAGGTTTGACGATCATCAGGGGACTGAGAAGTTCTGGATAGTCTTGTCGGCATCTCCGGTCAAAGAAATGGAAACCGTAACGAACCGGGTTAACGATGTAGATCAGGGCGAGATTAAGGACGCCGCACAAGCACGCGCCGTGCGGGACTTTCTGCAGAAGCATTCATCGCCGCAACCTGACGTCACGAAGGATTCTGCAAAGAAGCAAACCACCGTCAAAGGTAAGGGCGAGGTGCTGGTGAACTATGTTGAACTGGAGCATCATTGAGGCTGCTTTGATATGCTTCTTTGTCTCGGAGGTGGGTAGTGGCGCTGTTTGACAGAGTGGCACGGGCGTCCCGCCCGTGAAATCACGCGCAAGATGCGCGTGCCCACATTCAAACTGCATCACTACCGGAAGGAGACATGACCATCGGCATCTTCAAGCATATGACTTCGAAACTATGGGCCATGATCATCGGTCTCGTAGTGCTGTGCACTCTCTCAATCACTGCCACAGCGATCGGACAATCAGAAGACGAGAACTCGCGCCAGATCGTCCTCGACCGTTTCAACAAGGCGCGGCCGGGAGGCGATGTCACGGCGGGAATTAGCGGTGCCGGCCCTGGCACTACCGGCGCACGGCCGCCCGTGTATCGCCGCACCGGTTCAATGAAGTTGCCGGGCGGACGCAAACCCGCGCCGGCATCGTCTGAAGAAATTGGCGTTACCGTCTGGCGTCTGCGACCTTCGCAGTCAGCAGACACGGGCGGGCGTGTCCTGGTGCTCGATGGGCTGAAACAATCTGAATGGACGCCTGAAAGGATTGAAGCCGACACGCCGCTGAATATCGGCGACCGCGTGCGCCTGACCGTTGAATCCCCGCGGCCCGGCTTTCTCTATATCATCGATCGCGAACAATATGCCGACGGCTCGCTCGGCGAAGCGATGCTGATCTTCCCCACGCTGCGGACACGGGGCGGTGACAACCGCGTCGAGCCGGGCAGACTGATCGATATTCCAGCGCAGGAAGATCAATACAGCTATTTCACGGCGCAGCCCTCCGGAGATCGTCGCGACCAGGTTGCGGAAGTGCTGACGATCATCCTGGTGCCGCATCCTCTGCCGCTACAAATTGGTCAGCAGCCGCTCAAGATGACGGGCCAACAGATTACGGGTTGGGAAAAGCTCTGGGGCGGCGCGGCCGAGCGCCTGGAATTGATTGGCGGCGCCGGCCGAACGTGGACTTATGAAGAGCAAGCGGCCGGCGCTGCGAAGGGCCGCCAACTCACTCAATCAGGTCCGCCACCACAAACCGTCTACCGCGTGGCGCGAAAAGCCGGCGGGCCGTTATTAGTAACGGTGCCGCTGCGTTATGCGAGATGAATTCCCGGGGAGACCTGCGTATTAGGCCACGCGCTTCAGGTCTGTCATGCTATAAATGGTCCGGTACACTAAACAACAGGAGGACAGTTCAATCATGTTACGAAGATTAATTGGAAGGAAAGCACTACTTCTGGCGTTTTGCTGCTTGGCGGTCATTACATTAGCCATCACCGCGGCTCCAACGCCCAACGCGGCCGCCGACTTTACCGGCCGCGAGATTCTGAGCGTAAGCCGCATCGCTCACGGTGGTGCTGATTACGCCAACATGCAAAATGTCACGGTGCAGGCCGGCGGTTTCGTGAATGCGGCCGCATTTGGCGGTGTAGGCGCCAATCCGCTGGGTGGGATGGCCGAAGTCAAACTCCACATTACGGATTATCAGGACAAGTTGATGCGCCGGAGACTTGATGTCGCCCCCAGCGCGACTCTTCCCGGCCGAACATATCTGGTCTTTACCGGCTCGCAGGGTGGCGGCATGATCTTCGGTAACGAGTTTCGCGTGCGCGAGACCGCGGCTTCTCGTCACTGGGGAATGATGGGCTTTGACACCCTGAATCGCGCCATCGAGGGCTCACTCGTCACCGCGCGGCAAAGGGATGAAGGCAATGATTACGTGGTGGAAGTTAAGTTCAATCCACAGGACACGGTGCGGTACTGGATTAACATGCAGACTTTCCTGATCGACAAGATATCCACGCGCTACAACAGCCAGGTACTTATCGAAGAGGAACGCAGCGATTACCGCAGGGCCGATTGCATGATGCTGCCGTTTCACATCGTCACGCGCCTACAGGGCCAGCCTTTCGCGGACCTGGCGATTGAGAGTTATGATTTGAAAAGCAGAGTACCCGCGGCGACCTTCACTATGTCGGTTGCGCCATAGGTGTGACGGAGGAGTTATGCGCGACAAAAGCTGGGAGCGCGGGCACCCTCGCCCGCATTGCGCGAAGCGCGAACACAAGCCGCCGTTCGATCTCGATCTGAGTTAACAATTGAGCGTGCTTCGCACGCTGCGCAGGCGAGGGCGCCCGCGCTCCCAGCCCTCACCGCCACTCACCCACCAGCACAAACGGGGCCCAGTAGAACGGCGCGCTATATTTCTTTGCTGAGATCATTGAGAGCTGGGCATCCCGCATCGCGCCCGGCGCGGACACCGGCGCGCCGGTACCCAGGAAGCGCCGGTAAAAGTCGGTCATCAGTTCGGCAGTCGATTTATCGGCCACGGACCACAAGCTCACTCCGACCGTGGGCGCGCCCGCATACATGAATGCGCGCGTCAAACCGATCACGCCTTCGCCGCGCTTCTCTTTTCCCAGTCCGGTCTCACACGCCGAAAGCATTACCAGCGAAGGGCTCATCCGCAGGTTGAAAATCTCATCGGTGCGCAGGAAACCGTCACTGGTCTTGTTGCCCACCAGCGAAAGCACAACTCCTGTGAACTGTGGTCTCTCTGCGTCTAACAGACCGTGCGTGGCGATATGTACGACGCGATAGTTGGTCATGTCGCGGCTGCGCACGTTGTCTTCGCTGGCATTCAGATCCATCCAGGTATCAGGCTGGCCGCCTCCGGTACGGACAATCTTCGCTATCTCTTCGGCTTCGGCTCGCGTGCCAACCAGACGCGCCAACTGCAATCCTACAGCTTGGGCACCCGTTGGCGATGGCCCCGCGACATCATTGATGGCGCTCTCAAGTCCGAGTCCCAGGCCCCGCGCCTCGGCCGCAGGTTGCGCAGCGCCGGTGCCCTTCAGCCGCGGATCATTGGAATTAAAGATGGGATCGGCAATGACCAGCAGGTTCTTTCCCGACGCCTTACTTCCCTGCTGCCGGATGGCCGCGACTACTGAAGCTGACGGCGCGTAGACAATTTCGTTCGTCTTGACCAGATAGCTTAGCGACGCGTAATCAGCACCGTCCGTCGTCTTAATGAGCGCTTCGAAAGGAATGTAATTCAATGCGCCATCGGCGACGACAAGCACACGCTTGTCACCAACCAAACTACTGGCCGGTTCAACCGCTGCTTTGTAAAGCGTGTTTGAAGCCGCGACGAATGCAGCCAGGTTTTCCGATGGACCTTGCACCAGGCCCAGACCACGCTGCTGATCCGCCACCACGTCGATGCCGACAATCCGCCGCTGCAATTTTGGCGGGATCAACTGGGCGCGAAAATCTGTTGCCAGCTTGTCCAGATTTGCTCGGGCGGAGAGTTTGAAAAGCGAAACGCTCGCTCGGGTGACCGCAAACAAGTACGAACTGTCGATTCCCAGACTGAATTCCAACAACACTGAGCCATCATCGAGGACGTTTTGCTGCACGTCGGCGAGTGACTGTGGCTGCGTCGCGGTCAGCGCGGCATAACGAGGGCTGGCGGTGCGAATCTGGTTTTCGATGTCGTCGAATTCAGTCTGAAGTTTGTCGAGGCTTGCTTCGAGCTGCGAAGGCTTCTCTTTCTGTTCGCCCGAAAGGCTGATGCCGGTAAGCTGCTCCGCGATCTCCTGCTGGCGATCGAGATTTTCCTGCTTGCGCTTCAGTAATTCTGGCGGCACACCCTCGGTGATTTGCGCATTCACTTCGCCCAACATGTCCAGCAAAGATCGCGCCCGTCCTGCTTCCGTAATCCTGAAAGACTCGGCGGCGTATTCGAGTGACTTGCCGGTTAACGCTCCGCCCGCAGGCGAATTCAGCAGGGCCATCTCAGCATAGGCGCTGGCGGCTTCGTCATAGACATCTTTAGTCGTCGCCAAAAACGTCGAACGCGATTCGTCCGCGCGCAAACTGCCCGCGCGAATCGTTTCGATCGTCTTGAGCGCATCCCGATAAGCGTTCAAAGCGTCTTCGCGCAGCTTCGTTGCCTTGCTGTCTTTCTCCTGCGCTCCCTGCATCCAGAGACTGCGGCCCAGACCGCGCTGCGCCGGCCACATCAGATCAAGGCGATTGTCCTTTTTCGCGCCGCTCGCGGCGTCGGTAAACATCTTCGCCGCATCTTTAGAACGCCCCTCGCGCAGCGCCACATCGCCGAGGCTGGTCCGTGCGGCCGTACGAAAGCGACGCGTCTGACCCAGATTCGCCACTCCCGGCAAGCCTCCAGTGCCGGCATCAAGCGCGTTTTGGAAATGTTTGCGCGCGGTCTCCATCTCATTATTGGCGAAGGCGATCCGGCCGGTGCCCAGCTCGAACGTCATGTAGACGATTGCGACCCGATATTCATCAAGCTCTTTTTTGATTTCGAGCAACCCGATGGCCGAGCTGGTTGGTGTCGCGACGCTGACGTTGCCCGTGGACATGGCGCCTACGATTCCGCCGAGCCCACCAAACCGGCGCGTTGCCTTGGTGGCCGCGCTCTCCGGTTTCTTTACGTTCATCATCAGGTAGGCGCTGCCGGCATCCGAGAGTTGGCCCAGGCGGTAATTCGTGTCGCCAATCTTCGCGAGCATGAGGTTGGCGTTAAAGCCGTTGTCCGCGAGGCTCGTGGCCGTCTGGGTCGCCGCCGCGGCAGTCCCACCGGCCAGGCTTGCAGCACTGTTGGCCGCCGCGGAGTTCGTGGCGTCCTTGCCGCTTGCGGTGACGAAGGCCTGATAGGCTTTCTGATAATGAGCAAGAGAGACTTTGTACTGGCCCTGGATCATGTAGAGGTCGCCGAGGCCGTCCTCAGACGCGGCGATGCCGCGATAATTGTTCGCCTGACTGTAAAGCCTAAGAGCGGTTTCGAGTAAGCCCAGTGCCTGATCGGCGTGGCCTTGCTTGAGCAACGAGCGGCCGCGACTGAGTGACGTGCCCGGGTCAGTCTGTGGTTCGGTAATATTCTCAGGTGGTGGGCTAGCCCCAACTGAAAAAAGCTGCGCGGACATGAACGTCAAAGAGCAAGCTATCACCAACGCCAAAATCAAACTTCTTAATTTCATTACTTCGTTCTCCGGTTTTGGGCTCATACTGGCCAACGATTACACTGGCTGAGCGGCTCGACATGCAGAAGGGCCGGGCCTTTCCGGTGCCCGGTGCCTATCGCCCGAGAGGCTGCGCCCTTTTATTGACGTCCATTATTAGAACCAATGTACCGGAAAGGCAAAGCCTTTTCCGCGCCGCAGAGCCGATGAAGCTGCGTTTACTTATGAATCAGATCCAATACCGCCACCAGCAATGGCGCATTCGTAGCTGCGTTCATACGAATGACGGCCGGTTGTGGCGCACTCTTGTCCAAACCCAGGCCGCGTGTCGTTGCGACCACTTCCGCCTGTGTCTGGGTTTGGCCGAACGTGTTGCTGGTGACAATCTTCACTTCAGCTTTGGTTCCGTCCTGAATTAGCGCCCACACATCGGGCGTCGGATGCCACGGGCACGTGTTCTTATTCGACGAGCAGAACATTACCAGTTCCGCGCCGGTTGGAACCAGACTCAGCGGCCGGCGGGTCACGACCACGAAGAGTCTTTCAATCCCGGCGTCGCCATAAAACGCAAACCAGCGCAAGCGCTCGTCCGTCTCCTCGCTCGATGGAACCTCGATCGGTACGTGCGCCTCGATCCAGTTTTCTCCGCCGTCCAGTCGCGCGTCCGGAAAGATCATCTCTGCCGGACCGGCGCCCTCAGTGTGAAAGACATAGAGATAACCATCGACGTTTGGCTCAAGCGAAATACGAACGCGATCCCCATTGTGGAATTCGCGACCCGGCTCGACGCGTACGCTGCGGCCATTGCGGTCGCGCATCCAAAGGGTGTAACCCAGGCCAATAGCGCTCACCGGCCCGCTCACAACGTTGTTAGCGTTAACCATAACGTTGATGTTCGCGTTTGCCGTACTCGTCCTGCCGGTGTTCGCGTTCTTCGCAGTAGTTGACGGTGCGCTGTTCGTGTTGCGCGGCGGCCTGGGTTTGCGCGATGCATTCGCGTTCGTCGTCTTGGGACGCGAGCTGAGAAAAGCACCACGCACGTCATCGTCAGGCGCCTGCGCGTTGACTATCAGCAGGCCGCAGGTGAAAGCGGCGATCGCCAACACGATGATGAAATTTCTCGATCTCATTTACAGTTCCTCCGACTGAAACAGTCTCATTTGTGTTCGACGCGAACCAAGAATATGACGGGAGCTCCTTCTGCATTTTGCGGCACTTTGACCGAAACGAACGGAGATGCGCCGGTTTTGATGACCTCCGCGCCTACGGAGTTCGCCCTGGACTGCTCGCGCAAAGTGTTCAGTTGTTTCTGCTCATCCTGAGTCAGCTCATGCAGGGCCGGATCATTTAGAAAGCCTAACTCGGATAGCGGCTTGGTTGAGAAAATCACCGTGAACTCGTCTGTTCCGGCATTTTTGTCAAGGTTTAGCCAGTTTTCATTCTTGCCGGTATCCACGGGAAAAGCAAAGTCCTGACCACTCTTGACCTCGTTTGTCTTCACGCCGAACATTGCGTCCGGCTTCGTAGTCAGAAAAGTTGTCGGAGCGTTGTTGTTGCCGGGCCCAATTATGTAGAGATAGCCGCTTTCACTCGGCGAGAAGTGAAACTTGAACTGCTGGCCTGACTGCATCGTCACCAGATCGCCGGCGCGCACGGCTTCCGACTTGTTCGGCGTATTGACTTGCAACCAGTAACGACCAACCTCATGCCCGCCTGACGCCAGGTCAGTTCCGCTTTTGTCGCTTGATGGATCAGCACGCGAAGTATTCTTGTTCGTGTTCGTGCTCGTCCCCATGAAATGAATCACCGCGTAACCCCCGGCGCCGAGCACCAGCAGCAGAACAACTATCCCAACGACAACGAAAGGCATCGATGAGCGGCGCCGCGGCTCAGCAGCCGGAGCAACTGGTTGCCGGAATCCAACCTCAGCAAGACTGGCCATCGTCGGGGCGGGGTGACCTGCCCCTGCTAAGGCAGGCTCAACGTTTTGTTTCGGAGTGGCGAGCACTGTCGGCATGGTCCCCGCCTGACTGGGAATGTCGCCGGATGGGACCACCTTGCGCGGAGTGGCCGCGCTCTCAGCTTCAGTTGCCTTCGATTCGCCAACCATGGTCGCCGCGGTCCGCTCGGCAGCGGTTAACGGCCCTCTCGCTGCGCCTGAGGAATCAGAGGCAGCGGCAGGAGAAAACTCTGAAGCGAGTAACGTCGCCGGGGCGATGCCTTCCGCCGCCAAAGCGTTCCTTAGTTCGTGCTCTAATTCACCGGCAGTCGACTGCCGCTCGCCGCGATCTTTTGCAATCGCGCGCGAAATGGCGCGACTAAAACTGGCGGGGACGCTTGGATCAACTTCGTGCAAGGGACGTGGAGTGACACTTACATGTTCGCGTCGCAACTCTGAAAGTGTCAGGCCACTAAACGGCCGCTTGCCGGTGAGCAATTCATAGAACACTACACCCAGGCTATAGATGTCGGCGCGTCCATCAATCTCAGAGTTGCCGTCGTTTGGTAACTCGCCCCACTGCTCGGGCGACATGTAGTAAGGAGTGCCGAGCATCTGCCCGGCGATGGTCAGGTTCGTACTTCCTGTCTTCTCTGCGCCGGCAACTTCGCGCAGCTTGGCGATTCCCAGGTCGAGCAACTTCACGACCGGTTCGCCGCCGGTGCTCGCCTTACCGATCATTATGTTTTCGGGTTTCAGATCGCGATGCACGACGCCCATCGCGTGCGCAGCGTTCAGCACGCTCATGATTGGATCAAGCACAGCCACGGCTCTCGCCGGCGAGAACTTTCCGCGCTTCTTCAATTCCGCATCGAGGGTGCTGCCCTCGACGTATTCCATAACCAGGTAAATCGTGCCATCTGCTGACGTACGCAGATCGTAGACCGTGACCGCGTTCGGATGACGAAAACGCCGCGCCGCCTGTCCTTCCCGTTGAAAGCGGCGCAACCATTCGGTGTTGCTGCGCATTTCCGGCGGCAGCAGCTTGATCGCTACCCGATCGCCGAGCAGAATGTGCCGCGCGCGATAGACCGCGCCCATGCCGCCTTTGCCCAGCAGGGCCTCGATCTGGTACTGGCCGTCCAGCACATTGCCGATCAGCGCAGACGGATCTTCTTCCAGGACCTCGCCGTCGGTGGGGCAAAAGCTCAGGCTGTCATCAAATTTTTCATTGCAAGTGGTGCAGTGCTTCATGCCGGAAATAGTTTACAACGAAGAGCTGTTGAGGGCGAATTAGTGGTAGCTGATCACTCCTATGTCCCATTGGACCGATAGGACCCATATGACCTATTAGCTTTTCAGAAAAGCCGGCCCCACGACGTATATGACGAAGTCCGCGGAGAAATGGGCAATCATCGCGGCCTCGAGGCCTCGCTTCCAATAGAGATACCCGAAAGAGACCGCGGCGATGCCATTCAGCGCCAGCGCGAGCACAACTACTGTTGGCGTGATGTGCATGACCATCGCCGCAGAGGGCAGGTGGCCCAGGCCGAATACAATCGCAACCATGATGTTGGCAACCCAAAAAGTAGCCGGCGATAGCCGCGCTTTCTGCCTCTGAACAACTCTCATTCCCAACCACCCGAGTAGGGTCAGCAGAAACAGTCGGGTCAAAACCTCTTCGTCAATGCCGCCGTAGAAACAGATGAGAACCCTCTTCCATACGGCAGCCCGAGACGCGCTTACGAAAGGCAGACCGGGCAGATAAGGAGCCGCCGGAATGATAATGACGAGCAGGATTACGCCGACTGCGCTTCCCACCAGCGCGCCGTACTTCAAAGAATCGCGCGCTCGTACCGGCGGTTCTTCATGATAGAGCCAGCCTTCGAGCAAGGGCGCGCCCAGACCCATCTTGCGCGCCAGCAAAAGGCCAAGCCCGATCGCAACAGCAAAGATCAAGAGATTCTGCGCGGCGCCGATGGCTACCAGTAAAGGAAGCGGCATCGGCAGGGGGGGACCACTCTTGATTACTGGAAGAAAGATTTCGAGGAACAGCGGAATCGCCGCCGCCCCTCCGGCGAGAGACGCAGCCAGCAAGAGCCAAAACACACGCCACGGAAACTTACGCGACTGTGCAGGGAGAATGGTGTTAGTAAATTCGTCCGGCATACTCGGCCACCATTCGATCGCTGCTAAAGAGCGGCACGAGAGTCTGAATTGATCTTTTCATCATCGCGACCCAGCGGCGCGGAATGGCTTCACCATCGCGGTCGTAATAGCGCGTTACGACTTCCTCAGTCAGAATCCGATACATCGATTCAGCTTCGCGACGATCGGCCTCTTCATCGGTCAGCTCGCTGAGGTCTCCAAGCGCGAAGCCGTTGTCGCCGTCATAAGCTTCCAGCCACCAACCATCGAGCACCGAAAAATTCAGGCCGCCATTGATCGAAACCTTTTGCCCGCTCGTGCCCGATGCTTCCATCGGCCGGCGCGGCACGTTCATCCACACATCGACCGATTGCACCAACTGTCGCGCGATTTCCTGGTCATAGTCTTCGATGAACGCGACTCGATGGCGCACTGAACTGTTGCGCTGCCACTCGATCAGTTTTTGCAGCACGCGCTTTGCTTCCTGATCGTGCGGGTGGGCTTTTCCGGCAAAGACAAATTGGATAGGCCGTTCGGGATCGTTGATCAGCTCCGTGAGTTGTTCCGGATCGCTCAGAAGCAAGTCCCAACGCTTATAGCCGGCCACGCGCCTGGCGAAACCGATCGTCAGAATCTCGGGATCGAACATAGTCCGCGCCGCTTCGATATAGTCTTCGCTTTCGCCACGAGCCAGCCGCGCTTCAAATGAATGGTCGCGAACAAAGGCCACCAACCGCTGCTTTAATCGAGAGTGCGCCTGCCATAACTCTTCATCGGAAATCTTCTCGACGCCGTAAGCCCAGACGCTCGCGTCGCGTGCTCTCTCGATCCAATCTTCGCCCACGCGTTGTTCGTAAAGCCGGCGCAGCAGTGGAGCCACCCACGTCGCCGGATGCACGCCATTCGTGACCGAAGTGATCGGAACTTCGCTCGCGTCGCGATCGGGCCACATCTTCTGCCAAAGCTCGCGCGAGACTTCGCCGTGTTTCCGGCTGACGCCGTTTGTCGAACGGCACATACGCAGAGCCAGCGGCGTCAAGCCAAACGACTCGTTCGAATTGCCGTTGACTCGGCCCAACTTCAGAAACTCTTCGCGTGATAATCCCAGAGCGCTCTCAGGCCAATCGCCAAAACATTTCTGCACCAGCGAGGCCTCAAATTCATCATGCCCGGCCGCTACCGGCGTGTGGGTAGTGAACACACAACGTTCGCGTACTCGATCCGCAGCTTCGGCAAAGCTCACGCCCTCGTGTTCGATCAACTGGCGCGCCAGCTCGAGCGTGAGAAATGCCGAGTGACCCTCGTTGAGATGAAAGACTCCGGGGTCTATTCTCAGCTTTTGCAGCAAACGCGCGCCGCCGATTCCCAGCATCATCTCCTGCACCAGGCGCGTCTCGCGGTCACCGCCGTAGAGATGTCCGGTCACCAGGCGATCAGTTTCTTCATTTTCGGCCACGTTCGTATCCAGCAGGTACAGCCGGACGCGGCCCACGTCCGCGCGCCACACGCACGCGTGCACGACTCGATCGCGCATGGCCACTTCAATCAGCAGGGGCTTTTCTTCGGCGTTATTGACGCTGTGAAGCGACAACTCGTCCGAGTGATTTTCGCGATACCTCTCTTCCTGCCAACCATCGCGACGCATGCGTTGCCGGAAATAGCCGAAGCGATAGAGCAACCCAACCGCCACCAGTGGCAAGTTCAAATCGCTCGCTGACTTCAAGTGATCGCCGGCTAGTATTCCCAGCCCGCCCGAATAAAGCGGCAAGGAATTGTGTATGCCGAACTCTGCACAGAAGTATCCGACCGGATTATCGCGGCTGATTCGCGGCGCAAGTTGAAGCTTGGGCCACGGGCGCGTGTCGCTCAGGTAAGCAGCAAACCGCTCTGACAATCGTTGTACTCGATCGGCGAAAGTCGGATCGGCAGCAGTCTGCGCGAGTCTTAGATCGGAAACTTGCGCCAACAGCGTACGCGGATTTTGCTCGCATTGCTGCCAGAGGCCGGGGTCGAGATCGCGAAACACCTCAGCGCCATCAGGCGCCCAACTCCACCAGTAATTCCATGCCAAACTTTTCAGCGGTTGCAGGGTCGGCGGCAGCACGCGCGGGCGCGGCAACGTCGCCGGTTGGATATCGGGTTCTATCTCAGTAGCCATTCGTTGAATGCGACAAACAGTTTTGCAAACTGAACTTCAGAGCATAAAGAAGGCGGCGAGCGCCGCCGAAAAAGAATGAGTCATTTAGCAGAAATGGTATAGGGTCGTCAACCGTAGCACGGTTCGTGCCTCTCATTAGCACCTCGCTTCAGCGAGGTGTCTTGAGTAAACAAATAATGGTTGAGCCGTTTCAACGGCTTGGAAAAACCATTCAAATGGTTTCCCTTCTTCTGAATCTGGTCTTCTTCTTCAGAGTGTCAGAAGCCCGACCGTCAGGGAGGGCCTGTTTCCCCGGAATGCCCTCCCTGACGGTCGGGCTTCTGACACGCTACCTTCCTACTCACTGAACTTCTGATTCTGCAAAAATACTTCGGCGTCGCGGGTCTGAAAAAAGACCAGACGCACTTCCTTCAATTGCCTGTCGGTCGCCAGAAAATTCTCAATAGTTCGCGACGCAACCTCTGCTGCCGCATCCCGCGGATAATCGTAGACGCCCGTCGAGATTGCCGGAAACGCGACCGAGGCGAGATTCTTTTCTACCGCCAGCGTCAGAGAGTTGTGATAACAATTCGCAAGCAGCTCAGCTTCCTTTCCTCGATGCTCACCAAAGATGGGTCCCACCGTATGAATGACGTAAAGCGCGGCCAGTTTTCCCCCAGTTGTGATCACGGCTTCGCCTGTCGGCAACCCTTCAGGAAAGCGCGTGCGGCGAATCTCGCGACATTCTTCGAGGATTTCCGGTCCCCCGGCGCGATGAATCGCGCCGTCAACGCCACCACCACCGAGCAAGGATGAGTTCGCCGCATTCACAATGGCCTCGACGTCTTGTCTGGTGATATCGCCAACCACGACCTGGACACGGCCGTCGAGAAAGCTTTGTTTGCGTTCAGAGTTCATCTCTAGCTTGTTTCCTCAGTAGGAGCAACCTGAAGGTTTAACTCTCAACTCTCTTCACGCGGTTCAACATTAACCTCGTCGAACATGTCCTGTCGTCGCAGGGCTTCGGCGACGCCTTTGGCTTTGTGCTCCGTGAGTGGATGTTCAGGATCGACACTGGCGATTTCAAACACCCGCTCGTCAAGCATCACCACTCCCAGCGAGCCCAGGGTAACGCCCGGGGTCACTTGAATGTCATTCATGTTGTGAATCTTGAAGTGGCCGGTTTGCTCGACCCAATCCTCGATCAATGGATCACGCAGGGCGTGTTCGGCTTCGCCTTCCGTTAGATAGGCGCCTTCGACGATCAGGCAATACTCAAGGCCTTTGTTTTCGGTCATTGTCGGGGAAGAATCGGACTCCAGCAGCGGGCGTGCGGTCCGCGGTTTCCGGTAATGAAGCGTTTTGCGGTTTTGTCGGCGGTCATGGCATAGGCCGGCGAACGAGTAGTGGCTGCCAGCCTGGTTTTATGACGGCTACTTTACCACCGCCGTGCCGCTCAGCGCCAGAGTTTTTGCGGGGGCCGGGCGTTCAGAGTACCGTCTTCAGTCGGGTCTTTATTAACCGCGTAAAAACCCCAACTAAAGTTGTTACTCCAGACCCAAATCCAGACAAAAACGCCGCAGGAGTTCTGCTCCTACGGCGTCCGTCTTCCATGGCGCAGGATGCGATCCCGCGTTATGTAGCAGTGGCGTATTGCCGGTTCAGTTCTTCGCGCAGACGATTGAAATAGGAATCGAAAGTGACGAAGCCTGTGGTTCCCTGGAAAAAGGCCCGTCCGCCGGTGTCATGCGACACGCGACTCAGAGAACTCTGACCGTAACTGGCGGCGAGATAGCTGTGACTGGTCAGGCCGACCGACGGCGCATAAAACGAAAAGATTGCCGTGTTGCGCCGATTCGCTTCGCTGATAGTTCGATCGATGTCGAGTGTGTAACCTGCCGACGTCGAGTCAAAGCCGTGCGAAGTATCAAGTCCGTCGGAAATCAGCAGCACGGCATTGTGACCCTTCCAACCTGGATCGAATTTCTTTAGCGCCTCAATCACTTCGACATAAGGGTTGTAAGCCGACGCGGAAGTGCTGGCTACGGGAATGCGCAGTGACCTGGCTGCGCGCTCAAGGTCAGTCGTGAAGGGCTGTCGCACTTGCAGCGATCCTGCCGTGATATAGCCAACCATCACTCGGGACCCGGCGGGCAACGAGCGAATGAAGTCGCGCGTCACACCCAATTCGTTACCTACGCGAGCAATCAGGTCATCCTGAATCAGAATGGCCACGTTAAGCGGCGTGCTCAAGCGCAGGCTTTCGGTTTCATTTGCCTTTTCACTTGCCTTTGTACTTGTAAGCGAGAAAGCGCCAACACTCATCATTACCATTGTCGACGCAATCAGGAACGCAGAAACTTTTCTAAACATACTTCTACCTCAAAACTGGCGAAACGCTCACCAATCATTAGTTAATTCTCTTGGTGATGTCGGGGTTAGCTCTAAGATGCGTCTGGGGGCCTTAAGGTTGCGGAAACAAACCGATCATTTTCCATCTGTCATTGGTCATTTTTCATCTTTCATTGACAATCGAAGTTTAGAGTACGTACTTCAGTCGGGTGTTTTGATCGAAAGAACCCAACTGAAGTTGGTACTCTCAACACCCGTCTTTGATGGTCAATAAGAATTGACAAATGAGATATGGAAAATTATGGAAAATGATTCTGTACCTACCGATGCAGTTGGCAGGCGCCGCTGGCGTCGCAGGGCGGCGGCACACCGAAGAGCGTGTATCGCCGCGCGGCGAGCCAGCGATAAAAAACCGCTCCGAGTTTCGTGAATGGCCACCGCGAAAGAATGGGCGCCAGCCATTTCCAGCGCGGCAACACGCGAAGGACTTCAATCCAGGCAAAGTAGCCTTTGGTCCAGCGTCCATCCGCTGTGCGCGTGTGCATCTCGTTGGCCATTTCTTGGCGCGTGTGCGGCGCCGCGCGTTGCAGAATCTCCGGATCGTTGTAGTCCAACCACTCGATTCGCCGATTGCGATCCAGCGGCTCGACACGCGCGCGCATCCAGCGACAGAGATTGCAGTGGCCGTCCGTGTAGACTTCGATTATGTCTGCGTGCGTTAACGCCATTTCTTCAACTGTGGCCAAAGCTTCGCAAGAGAGCCGAACTTTGCTCCTTTGCAAAGAAAGACAGGAATGTTGCGCTCCAGCGCGTAGAGATTGTCAGAGCTCCCTACATATTCAACGTGCTCGAATAATTGATCCAGGACTTCTTTCCTGTCGTCCAATACGATCATGCAGTTGCCGGAATAGTTCCGCGGACCCCACAGAAAATACGTCTGATGTCCACTAAGCGCCGGCGGTAAGCCATAACGCGAACCAAAGAAATCGATCGCGCCGGCCTGCCCATAATCTTGGGCGAATATCCCGCAGTCATGTTTCTCCTCCGGGGGAACGCGCGACCATGCTTGCGCAGTCATTGCGGTCATCTCTTCCCAGCCGAACTGATCGGCGTAATGCTGCGGCAGCAGGGCGCGCTCATGACTGTGCTCGCTGCGCGGCACCTTGAACGGCAACTTGTTCATGTACGAAATGAAATGGTCCACGGAGAAAACTGGAATCACCAGGGGCGCCAGCCACATTCCCCCGGCGATTAACAGAACGACTATCGCCGGCTTAAGCCAAGCCTGGCGTGTTCGCTCAATACCGGATTCAACCATGACCGCTCCAGCGGCGAAAAGCATCGGATAGATTGGCGCGAGATAATAGTTCTTCCCCTTCAGCGCCACGAACACGGTGAAAGCAACCAGATAAGACCAGCCCAGCAGGCGATATTTCTTCAGCCGCGGCGACAACAGCAGTGCGAACACCCCGGTAATCCAAATCGGCGCCGTAAGCGGATGGGTCAGCAAGATCTGCTGAGTGAAAAACTCAAAGGCAGAAAGTCTAACGTCTCTGCCACTGGCCCTGATGTTGTGCATTAGTTCCAGAAAGGGCCAGTGATTGTGAATGTTCCAAATCAAGTTCGGCAGAAAAATCACAAATGCTGCCAGGCCGCCCATCCAGAACCACTTATTTAGAAGAGCGCTCCGTTGTTTGGCAAGCAAGAGCCCGACAACAATAGCGAAACCCAGGACCGCAATCGAATACTTCTCTTCCAGGCCAAGTCCGGCAACCACACCAAACCATAGCCAGTAGCGCGCGTCACGTTTGATGGCCAGAATCGCAAAGTATACGCAACCCATCCACAGCAACGGCTCGATACAGTTGGTGGTCAGCAGGCTCCCCCCGGAAAGATAGATCGGAGCGATAAGCACAGCCACGGCGCTGAGAATGAGAGCGAAGCGCCGGCCACCAAATTCACGCGCAATCATTGCGGCGAGAACCACGACTGCTGAAGTCGCGAGGGCTGGGAGAAATCGTATGCTCCGCAGTGAATCTCCCAGCACCATTCGACTGACACGGACCAGAAAGGGCAGGAGTGGCGGCTGGTCCACATAACCCCAAGCCAGATGGTCGCCGCACGACATGTAATTGAACTCGTCGCGGAAATAACCGTAGCGATTATTGAAGACGCAGTGAAGTACGAGTTTACCCAGAGCGACAGCTACAACGATCAGCATCCCGCCGGCCAGGAATTTGGTCGGCTGACGCTCTGAATCGGTTGATGTGACCGGGATGCTCATCATTCGCACACAGGTGTTTAGAGTACCAACTTTAGTTGGGTTTTTTCATGGCCACAAAAACCCGACTGAAGTCGGTACTCTGTAAGCCTGTTTTCCAAACTAAGACATTACTTCCCTGGCTTATTGACTACGCTTCAAGCGACCGGCACGATACAATAGCGCGACTCAGCAAGCAATGGAATGACCTTGAGCGAAGGGGAATAGTGATCAAGAGAGTCTCGATCATCACCATCATCGCGGTCGTAGTCGCAAGTCTCGCAGTAGTCGCGATTGCCAGGTATCAACGCTCCGTTTATCCTGCGATCGCGCGCGGACTATCTGTAGCGACTGATGGCGGTGGCCTCTCGAGTCCGGATGCCGATACTTTTATCGCTGCGGCCAAAGCCACTGCAGCCCCCGAGTTCGCCAAAGGAAGTTGGATCAATTCCGACCCGTTAACCCTGAACAAGCTGCGCGGCCGCGTGGTAGTCGTCGAGTTCTGGACCTTCGGTTGTTACAACTGCCGCAATACTCTGCCTTCAGTGAGAGAGTGGGACACGCGTTATCGTGATCGCGGCCTCACCATCGTCGGCGTGCACACGCCTGAAACCGACAGCGAGTACAGCCTCGACAACGTCCGCAAAGAGGTTCCATCGTTGGGAATCAAGTACCCAGTCGTGACTGACAACGATTACGCAACATGGAAGGCCTATGCGGTGGAAGCCTGGCCCACAATCTTTGTGCTCGACAAGCAGGGCCGCATTCGCTGGACGCACGTGGGCGAAGGGCGATATGAAGAAACTGAGAGTGTGATCAAGAAGCTGCTTGCGGAGTAACTACAAGACCAGTTTAACCGCAAAGGACGCAGAGGGGCACGCAGAGGGCGCGAAGGAGCTTCTCCAAGGACTTCTCCGGACGCGAGCAAGCTGGAAACTGAAGTCGAGCCTCGCTTGCCTTTCCCCTCACCGCTCGGCTAAATTACCGACTCAATCCGCAGTCACATCCTGCCGTTTCAGCTAATGAAGCGTAGGGGTGTCTGTCGCCGGAACTCGATTTCTGAAAGGACTCATCCGCATTTATGAAAGTCTACGCCACCGAAGCAATTCGCAACCTTGCGGTCATTGGACACGGCGACGCAGGGAAGACGCAACTGGTTAGTTCCCTTCTCTACGTCGCAGGCGCCACGCCCCGCTGGGGCAAGGTCGATGAGGGCACGACCGTCACCGATCATGAAGAAGATTCCATCGCCCGCAAGATCACACTCAACACCGCGCTCGCCCACCTCGAACATCGCGACACCAAAGTCAATTTCATAGACACGCCGGGTTACGCCGCGTTCGTTTCGCATGCGCGCCCGGCGGTTCGCGTCGCCAACTGCGGCATCGTGGTCGTGGACGGCGTCAAGGGCGTCGAAGTGCAAACGGAAAAAACGTGGGGCTACGCGAACGAATTCATGCTGCCTCGCATGATGGTAGTTACCAAGTTGGACAAAGAACATTCGGATATGGGAATCGCGCTGGACAGCGCGCACAATGTTTTTAACCGCGCAATTATTCCTTTCACACTGCCTATCGGAAAAGAACATGGCCTCAGAGGTGTCGTCGACGTCGTGCACATGAAGGCCTACGAGTTCGACGAAAATGGCAAAGCCAAAGAGATCGAGATCCCATCGGAAGGTCGTGACGTCGTCGACAAGACCAGAGAGCGTCTGGTCGAACTGGTCGCCGAATCAGACGATGCGTTAATGGAAAAGTATTTCGAACAGGGGACGCTCGACGAGACGGATGTTTTGCCAAACATTGGGAAAGCCATCGCGGCAAGCAAACTGTGTCCGGTCTTCGCAGTTTCGACCACCACCCTGGTCGGCCTATCAACTCTGCTCGATCACATTATCGAGTTTGCGCCGAATCCCGCCGCCCATGAAGCCGAGCATGGCAAAGATGAAAAAGGCGAACCGGCTTCACGAAAGTATTCCAGCAGCGAACCGTTCTCAGCCTATTGCTTCCGCACCATCGCCGATCCATTTGCCGGCCGCATCAATGTGATGAAAGTAATCAGCGGCAAAGTCGGCACCGATGCGACCGTCTACAACTCAACGCGCAGCACCTCTGAGCGGCTGGGCGCACTGCATGCGATACAGGGCAAACAGCTCGATAAGGTTCCCGAGGCCAACGCCGGCGACATCATTGCGTGCGTCAAGTTGAAAGAAACCCAGACGGGCGACACGCTTTGCGACAAAGCTCACGCAATCATTTACGATCCGGTGCAATATCCCGAGGCCGCGATCGCCTTCGCCATCGAGCCGAAATCGCGTCAGGACGAAGAGAAGATCAGCGTGGCAATTCACAAGATTCTCGAAGAGGATCCCGCGCTCACGTTTACGCGCGACGCGCAGACAAAAGAGTTTTTGCTGGCCGGCTCAGGCCAGGTGCACGTCGAGACTATCGTTGAGAAACTCAAGAAGCGTTACAGCGTCGAAGTGATGCTGCATCCGCCAAAAGTTCCTTACAAAGAAACGATCACGCAGCGCGCCGAAGTGCAGGGGCGACACAAGAAACAGACCGGTGGTCGCGGACAGTTTGGCGACTGCAAATGCGTTTTTGAGCCTCTGCCACGCGGCGAGGGCTTCGTTTTTGAAGACAAGATTTTCGGAGGCTCGGTGCCGCAACAATATCGTCCGGCAATCGAGAAAGGCATTGTCGAAGCCGCTGGGCACGGCGCGATCGCCGGTTATCCGCTGGTCGATTTCAAAGTGCAACTGATCGACGGTTCCTATCACAACGTCGACTCAGACGAGCACAGTTTCCGCGCTGCGGGCCGCAAAGCCTTTCGCAACGCGATGGAAAAGGTGAGGCCGGCGCTGCTGGAACCGATCATGGACGTCGAGGTCGATGCCCCGCAGGAATACAGCGGCGACATCATGGGCGATCTCAATTCACGTCGGGGCCGGGTGCAGGGCATGGACACGCGGGGCAAGCAGCAGGTGGTCAAAGCCCAGGTGCCCATGGCCGAAATGCTCAACTATCAATCGACGCTGAACTCGATCACCGCCGCGCGCGGATCATTCCACATGCAGTTCTCGCACTACGATCCGGTCCCCAGCCAGATTGCGCAGAAGATCATTCAGCAGGCAAGGGACGAAGGCAGAATTCGCGGGGAGGAAGAAGAATAGCGACTTTATTTTGAGACGAGCGCTGTTGCTTGGATGTCGGTGACTTTGAAGTGAACCTTTTCTTGATCATTCATTAGCATAGGCGACCCAACTAACGGCTAACATTAAGCGGCTTTCTTTTCGGTGGGCCGAACGCTCCGTTCGATTTTCGGAAGCAGGTTTTGTTTGGCGAGTTTGAGATCGTAGTGGCTCTGAAGATTCATCCAGAATTCCGGGGTCATATTGAAGTAAACCGCCAATCGCAACGCAGTATCGGGCGTGATTGCGCCCTTTCCCTGGACGATGTCGTTGATGCGGCCAACCGGGACATTGAGATCGCGAGCTAATCGGTTCTGACTGAGTCCGAGCGGATTCAGGAACTCCATCAATAAGATTTCACCAGGCAAGATTGGTTTTAGCTTACGCGCCATGTTTCGCTCCTTAATGATAATCAACTATCTCGACGTCCTCAGCGGCTCCGCCAGCCCGGCGAAAAGATAGTGCTCTATTAGAAATGTTGCTGTCGATCTTTTTCATCGCAATTGACGTACTGCTCTTGACGAGAACTGTACCTGGGCCAACCATGTCATGGATCAAGCACGAGACGGTTAGTTCTTTGACAATTGATTTCCGCGTTCGGAAACTTGGTTTACACCTTGTAAACCCAAACAGCGGCTAAGAAAATGTCTTAGAAGTAAGACTAGAGGTTAGCGCCTATGCTTACCGCTAAGAACCCAAGCCGCTTTGGGTTACAGTGCTTAGCCTTAGAATTCACATTAGCGTGAAGTCTTTCGAGCAAACACCAAGTCAGTGACTTAGTGCTTGAAATGCGTAAGCGCTTCGGTATATTGTGCGCGTGTGTGTGCCAGATACATCCTTGTATCAAGATGTATCAACACAACCTTTTGACAAAAGTAAGGGCCTCGGTTGCTAGCCGAAGCCCTGAAAAGAATCGGCGGCTATCCGATTCGAACGGATGAGGGTGGTATCAGCACCCTGTCGGTTTCAAAGACCGATGCGATCAGCCAGCTCTGCCAAGCCGCCGGTAAAGCGGGAAGCGGATGTTAAGTCCGCTCCCCGGCAATTCACCTCCATGATGGATGGAGATTACGTTCTTTGAATCAGGTTTAGGGCCTCGCGGCCTTAAGTGGGAAAACCACAATCGTAACGTTACCATCTTCCGAGATCGTTACGACCACCACCCAGCGACAGCGGATGACTACAATCATCTTTTGCCGTCCTTTCTTTTTCAGCTTTGCGGCCCCGGTCTGAACCACCGGGGCTGTTGGCTTTTTAGGGCTCAACAATAGACGGGAAAGAAAGGCAAACCCCGGACTGAAGATCAGCCGAACTATACCTAAGCAATACAGAAAAAGTCTAGGTATTACCTGCCGATTTTCAAATTATTTTACGTGAGCGCTTTGGAAGTTGCTGGCAGTTCCGTATTTATTGAGCTTTAAGATGATGGTTTAATCAATCCTCGGAATTCGGTTGCGCATAAATTTAATCCATTCGGCCAAATTCTTTACACGCTTGCTTCGTAGCATCATTGCCGCGCAGCAACGAAGCTAATGCGTGGGCGCGCTGAAGTCGCTGATAGTGGGGTAAATGTGTGTTGCTGCTCCGAAAAGTATTTTTCGCGGGACTAGACGGCATCCTCCGCCCGGCGGCCCCGAGGAGAGTCCATTTAGACCGAAACCGCTCTGCATCCTTCTTGTCGAACGCGTACCACGTGCTGTACACGTTTTGACGTGCGGTGTCCTGAGATGATCTGGTACATGCTTAACAGTGACACTTTAGAAACGTTTGAGGGCGGCGCAGAGTCGCGAGACTTTACCTTTTTCGGCGCGTTCCTAGCGATAGGGCTGACTCTAGCTGGCGTAGCTATTCCGATGTACGTCGCTGGGCAGACCGGACGTATTTTCATTGTGTGCGTAGCGCTCGCCCCGTTTCTTGTTTTAGCGTCTCTCTATTTTTTGTGGAAGGGGTTGGATATTCGCAGCAAGGTAAAAACAAAGATTCAGCACATCAAAGATGAAAGCAAGACTGTTCTTGAAATGATAGCAACTGAGGCGAGTCCTAAATCTGATTAAGCAGCCTTCTCTTTGGTTAGTTCTTTGGTACTCGTCACGCCGCCCGCCTCCATTGCCGGAGTGCAACGGATCGAAGAGTGAGGTAGTGGCATGGCATATCAGTGTGTTGCTGGCCGTAAGGCCAATGGGCTATCATAGGGGAACCCTCTGAGGGAGGGAAAATAGCATCCCCTCAGGGTTCTGCGCCTTTGGCTTGTCAGGACACGGTAGGGCATGGTAAATAAGTACCCACTCAAGCACCCGGTTCAGATTATGCCTGACGAAAAAGAGCTTATCCCGGACTCTATACAAGTGAAGGTCTCTTTCCGCGTTCCCCAGCGAATGCCGAGCCTTTACGCGCACCATATGATGATCCAGCCGGGAGAGCACGAAGTCTTACTTTCCTTTTTTGAGGTTCTTCCGCCCCCTTCTTTTGGTCCAGATGAAGAAGCGATCAAGAAGATACAAGAGGTCGGGGTCGTTGCGGAGTGCGTCGCACGTATAACTATCGCTAAAGACAGATTCCCAAGCTTCGCGAGAGCCATGCACGGCATCTTAGAGGCACTCGAAGCGCAACCCGATGAGGGGGACACGGTTCAAGAAAATGCCGACGATAACAGAGACAATCCAGAAAGTTAACGAGTTTGCTCAACTTCGCGAGGGATGGCATTTCGGTGAGGGTCTACCTCCTTCGCCGGAAAGAATCGATCAAGCCGTAAATTTTCTTGAATACGCTAGTTTCAGCGACATTGACCGGGTGAATGCGTTTCCTGGTATTAGAGGGCAACTAGAGATCACTTTTTACAGCGAAGATCGGATGTTAGAGATTACGATTGAATCTGACGATTCGATCACTATCGCGGAAGACTGCGACCATGAACAAGTTAGTTTTGAAGAAAATCTTTCTAAGTCTGACGCCTACCAAAGACTAGAGGAGTTCAATCAAAACCTATGGGCTTCTTCAGACCACTTCATAGTAAGCATTTTGATTCCGAACGCTTCGGCGGTTTCTCCAGCAGTGCATTGGATCTCAGAAGCGGAGAACCATTCTCTGTCGTCGATGTGGAGTGTTCGGAGTTGGCAAGCGGTTCCATATGCGCGCATATTGAGAGCTACTATAACGAACAGACAGGCAGCCCTAGGGTTTACTGGAGGATACGGAATAGTGACATTCCGAACACCTGTCGAGTCGTACCTGAGCGAACGGCAGCAGGGGATGATTGTCACCGGAACCTCTACAATTGGGGCCGGAACCCAATTCGCAAAGCATTTAAGCGAATGAAGCTTGAAGCCCTCACAGTGTGTTTGCAAGATGGTGAGCGAGCTGCAAGCAAAGAAGGCTTCGAGCCGCCAGTCAATTAAGCCACAAGTAAGTCTCGAATCGTCCAAACTGTGTTTGTAATTCCGCTTTCCATAGCAGGAGTACAACGGATCGAACTGTGAATCCGGCAGAAGTTGTAATATGCGAAATACACTGCCAGCATCGCTCTAAGGTTTTCCCACTTCTTAGAGAAGCCAATGGTCAGCCGGGTAAACCGTCGCAAAGCAGTGCGGATGTTTAGATTTTGTCTTTCAACGTGCGATGTGCAGATGCGCTCAGGATTCGGATTGCCCCACAGGGGCGTTGGTATACACTCCTTGATCTTGCTCGGCGAGTAGCGGTGCTGATCTTTCATCGTCAAGCGGTGCGCCGTAAATCTTCACAAGCTGCGCGTAGCTGGATCGCGTTCCGAGTGAATAAGCAATCGCGTTCGGGTAAGGCGCGAAGCCATCGGTTGTGATCTGGATTATATTTTCCGTTCCGTCTACCACGTCATAAACCTTTTCAACGAAGGCGACCGTATCAGTTTCCGTGCGCCGCCCAAGGTGCCACGCGAGAATTAACTTGCTGTCTCGCTCAAATGCTGTGAAGCAATAGGCATCGCCAAGTTGGTCGCTGGCCAAGCCCTTGCGTGTTTTGGTTTTCTCTTTCATGCGCACGTATGACCAGATTTCGTCAAACTGCAAGTCTGAGCATTTCACTTTGCGCATCTTGCGATCCATGAAACGCTCGCAACGCTTCCCGGCCAATACAAGCAGCTTGAGAATTGTTACCTGATGTAAACCTGTGATGCGCTGGATCGAGCGAATGGAATTGCCCTCAAGACTGGGACCTGTTACGTAAGCAGGGGAACGAGTGGCTGCGCTACTGGGACACGGAGATTCGAGGGCGCGGAAAGTAATTCGCCACAGATGTACGCTGATTGGCACTGATGAAATGCGCCTTGTCCGTGTTCATCCGCGTAAATCCGTCCCGCTCTTGATTATTTCGTTCCGCCAATTCACTCTCGTTGTTCGTCTTAATGTAACCGAAATCCGCCCGACTTCGTCTTAGTTAGCAAGGCAGGATACCGCCACTTTTATTAGAGGAAACTAAAGGAAACCAACTGATGGGACGTTTGTTATTGATTCTCGTGCTTTGTGCTGGCGCCGCGCTGGGGCAACAGGGCAAAGGCACACTGAAGGGGCAGGTATCTGATGAATTTGGCGGAGTGATCGTCGGCGCGAAGGTGGGCGCTGTCGATGCGAATGGCGTCGAGAAAACCGCCCCCACGAATGGTGATGGCAATTTTGTCTTCAACGGTCTGGCTCCCGGTAAATACACCGTTCGGGTTACCGCGTCGGGATTTGCGAACTACGAGAACGCGGACGTCGAACTGATTGCCGGACGCAGCCAGCAGCTAAATGTCACTCTGAAAGTTACGATTGAGCAGCAGAAGGTGACGGTGTCCGCCGATGGCTCCGGTGTAAACACAGATCCGGAGAATAATCTCGGGGCCACGGTTCTCAAGGGATCCGACCTTGAATCGTTGCCTGACGATCCCGACGATCTGGCAGCTGCCCTACAGGCGCTTGCCGGTCCCGGCGCCGGCCCAAACGGCGGTCAGATCTATATCGATGGTTTCAGTGGTGGACGTCTGCCGCCTTTGGCTTCGATTCGCGAGATTCGCATCAACGCGAATCCTTACTCAGCCGAGTATGACCGACCTGGCGCCGGTCGCATCGAAATTCTAACCAGACCGGGCACCGATCGCTTTCGGGGCCAGGCTTCTTTCAGCTTCAACAATCAGGCGCTGAACTCGCGCAACCCTTTCGCGCCGACGCGCGCGCCTTACATGTCGCGCCAGTACGGCGGCAACCTGAGTGGGCCGATCTCTAAAAGCAAGGTCTCGTTCTTTCTTGATTTCGAAAAGCGTGACATCAACGACCAGGCCATTGTTAACGCTACGATTTTGGATCCCAGTCTGAATATCATCTCGTTCAGCGAATCGGTTCCGCTACCGAACCGGCGCACCGAATTCAGTCCGCGGATCGATTATCAGCTCAATGCGAACAATACTCTGGTGGCCCGCTATGAGTACGAGCACTCTCGCAACGTAACTGGGGCTGGTAATTTTTCACTTGGGACACGAAGGTACAGAACCTTCAGCACCCAACAAACCTTTCGACTCACAGAGACGGCGATCATTAATAAGAAGACGGTAAACGAGACGCGCTTTCAGTTTAATCATCAAACGTCCGGCGATACGGCGAACAATTCGGTTCCCACAATCAGCGTGCAGGAAGCATTCACGGGCGGCGGTTCACAAATCGGACTGTCGTCAAATCAACAAAACCGTTGGGAACTAGCGAACAACACTTCACTTGCTCTCGGTTTTCATACCGTAAGATTCGGCGTGCGCGTCCGCAGTGTGAGTATCACCAGCATCTCGCCGCAGAATTTTGGGGGGACCTGGACGTTTGCCGGTAGCCGAATAATTGGAAATCCGGGCGGACTTACGAGCATTGTGGTCTATCAGACTACTTTGCAGGGTTTGCAAGCAGGACTTTCGCCAGTGTTGATTCGGCTGGCGGGCGGTGGCGCAACCCAGTTCACCATCGCGACGGGAAATCCGAAAGCGACCGTTAGTCAGTTTGACTTTGGCGGCTTCGCGCAGGACGACTGGAAGTTGCGAACAAATCTGACGTTGAGTTTTGGGCTGCGTTACGAGAATCAGAACAACATCAGCAGTAATTTCAATCTTGCTCCGCGCTTTGGATTCGCCTGGGCTCCAGGGGCTGCTTCGCAGCGTCAACCGAAGACCACCATTCGCGGCGGCTTCGGTATTTTTTACGATCGCATCGGCGAAAACCTGACACTGACGGCAAATCGTCTGAACGGAACTAACCAGCAGCAGTTCATCGTTACCGACCCGGCGGTGTTGAATTCTTTTCCGAACGTACCATCCATCGCGACGCTCACAGCCTTCGCCACGCCGGTAACAATCTATCGGCTGGCAAACGACACTCAGGCGCCTTACACGATGCTGTCGGCGATTAGCGTCGAACGTGCATTGCCCCACAATTTTAGAGCCAGTGTCACGTACAGCCATTCGCGCACACTTCATCTTTTACGCGCCCGCGCAATTAATGCGCCACTGCCCGGAAGCGGCGTGCGTCCGCTGGGCAGCGCGAACAATTTCTTCGAGTACGAATCAACCGGTCGCTTTGATCAGAACCAGTTAATTGTGACTTTTGGTGGCCCCTTTAACCGGAACATAAGCTTCAATACCAATTACGCTTTCAGCAAGACCAGGAGCGATAGCGAGGGCGCCGGAACCTTTGCCGCGAACCCGTATGACTTCAGCGGAGAGTATGGCCGCTCTTTCAACGACGTGCGACACCGCTTTTCTTTGAACGGCAGCTTTAGGACTCGATGGGGAATTAGCCTTAACACTTTCCTGATTCTTACTTCAGGCACGCCCTTCAACATCACGATTGGACGTGATCTGAACGGAGATACGTTATTCACCGAGCGGCCAAGCTTTGCCGCACTAAACACTTATTGCACTGACTCCCCGACGCGCTGTGCCGGAATCCATCTGAATGGAAATACGAGTGACCAGATCATTCCGCGCAACTTTGGCCGCGGGCCGGGCGCGATCACGTCCAGGTTGCAAGTAAGCAAGACCTTCGGCTTTGGTGGTGAAAGACGCACTGCTTCGGCGCAGACGCAAGGCCAGGACAATCGTGGCGCAGGCGGAGAACGGGCCGGTGGCGCGCCCCGCGGCGGGTTTGGCGGCATAGGTGCTGTTGGGCCGCAGGGCGGCGGTGGTGGCGGTGGCCCCCGCGGTGGCGGTGGTGGCGGTGGACAACGCGGCGGTGGTTTTGGCGGGGGCGCTGAGACCGCGAAACGCTATAACCTGACTTTCTCAGTCAGCTTTCAAAACATTCTGAATCATACAAACCTGGGCCGGCCCGTTGGTAACCTCAGCTCATCGCTGTTCGGTCTCTCGAATTCCAGCGCGGGAGGCTTTGGTGGTTTCGGCGGCCGCAGTGGCGGCGGATCGGCCCCATATAATCGACTGATCGAGGCCAACATTCGCTTCAGTTTCTAGCCCGCAAAACCCCCTATTGACCTGAAAGCCCCGGATTTGCGACAATCAGGGCAGGCTTGGATGGCGCGGCCGTCTGAGACCACGTTTGGGACGAATCGGATCGTCCACCTCGCCATGGCGACATTTCACGTCGTTAACTAAGAACCCGACCAATCACTGGCGCTTGGAGCTGTGAGGCGGAATCGTCTCGTAACGAGCCTCATACCTAAGGCCACCCTCCGACGACCCGGAACTTGTCGGAGGTGGAGAATCTGATCATGGAGCAAGCGTCTTCACAACCCCCGAGATTTGATCCAAACCGGAAAAGTGCGTCCGCCGATCGCGACAGCAACTCGGGAGCAAACGACGCGAAAGACGCGTCGAGTCAGCGCATGGTTGCTGACCGGCTGCTGGCCGCGTTGGCCAGCGGTAATCTGGAACACCTCGCCCATGCGCGTCAGGCTTTCCTCAAACAGGACGTCGCGGAAGTTAAGCAATTCCCAGCCGACCTCGCTGCCCAACTGGAGCGAAGGTCAACCGCCAGGTCGACGGAGCATCCTGTAGTCTCCGACGACGCCCTCCGCAACGAAGAAGAAGCCTTAAGACAAGCCGAAGCCGAACTCGACCGCCGCCGCGCCGAAATTCAAGCAGCCAGGAAGAAGGCTAAGGAGGAAGCGCACCGAAGAGCTGCGGAAGAAGCACGCCGGCTTGAGGAAGAAGAAGCACTTCGTCAAGCTGAGGTCGAAGAGCAACGCATCTCGGAACTGGTGGTTATCCGCGAAAAAGCCGAAGCGGCCGCTCAGGAGCGCGCCCAGAGGCTGGAACAGCTTCATGCCGAGATTGATACCCTGCGCAAATCGGAGCAGGAAAACCTCAAACGGATCGCGGAAGCTGATAGCAACATTCGCGCGCAAGAGGAAGCTTGTCGCCGGTCTGAAGTTGAAGCAAACGCGCGAACCGAGCGGGAACATTGGCTGAGCAGCGAGATCGAAGCTCAGCGACAAGTTGAGCAGGAACAAATCAGGTTGGTTGAATCAATCGAGGCGCGTCTGCTGGCCCAACTTGAAGCGCGACACCGCGCCGAAACTGAAAGCAGGCGCCAGGCCGAAAAAGAGCAGCAGCTCAACCTGGAAATCGAAGCGCTGCAGAGGGCTGAAGAAACTCAACTGAAGGTCGCTGAAGCCGAAAGAAGGGTCAGGGCTTTGGAAGACGCTCAACAATCGGCCAGAACGGCTCTGCAACAGCAAACCGAGAGGGCACAGCAGCTCGCATCAGAGATCGAAGCCCTTGAGAAGGCCGGGCAGGATGAGTCTGAAAAGCTAAGGGAAGCGAGCGCGCGTGTGCTGGAGCTGGGAGAGGCCCAGCAGAAAGTCACGCTGGAAGCAAAACGGCTACATGAGCGCGAGCAACAACTCAATACCGAAATCGAAGGTCTGCGGAAGATTGAGACTGAGCAGCGCGAGCTGGTGGCGCAGGCGGAAGCTCGATTTCATTCGCAGGAGGCAGCATACCAACTGGTCGTAGCCAGAACGGCAGAGCTGGGCCGCGACGAACAGAATCTAAACGCGTCCATCGAAAGGCTCCGCGTCGAAG
Source organism: Pyrinomonadaceae bacterium (assembly GCA_041497335.1). Taxonomy (GTDB): domain Bacteria; phylum Acidobacteriota; class Blastocatellia; order Pyrinomonadales; family Pyrinomonadaceae; genus UBA11740. The sequence goes on from JBGQGG010000015.1 coordinate 66,040, forward strand.
AGCAAGAACAACAGGCCCTTATCGCCGAAGCCGAAGCGCGTCTGCGCGCACAGGAAGAAACGCACCTCAGAGCAAGAATTGAAGCCGAGTTGCGTGCTAAACAGGACGAAGAGAGGCTGGCTGAGTTAGAAACTATCAGCCGTGAAGCCGAGGCTGCCGCCGAACTGCACTCGCAAAAAGAGCAGTCACTCAACGCTGCTATTGAAGCGCTGCACCAGTCTGAGGCAGAACAACTCAGGCGTGTAGAAGAAGCCCAGGCACGGCTTCGCGAGCACGAAGAAGCACACAAAACGGCCGAAGCCGAAGTGCTGGCTCGGGCCCAGGAACAAGAGCAGCGACTGGAAGAGTTGAGAGCTATCGGAAGAGAGATCGAGGCTGAGTCGCATGGGCGCGCGGAAGTGGAGCAGGCGCTCAACTCTCGGCTGGAAGTGCTGCACCAGGCTGAGGAAGAGGGACGGAAACGAATCGAAGAGACCCAGGCCCTGATTGCCGGTGCGGAAAAATCACGACAGGACCAGGAAGCGGAACTAGCCAGGCTAGACGAGAAACAACAATCACTTCTGTCAGAAACCGAGGCGGCGCGTAAATCTGAGCAGGACCTGCTCAAACGCATCGTCGAGGTCGAATCTCGTTTCGTCGAACAGGGAAAAACTCGTCAACTCGCTGAGGCCCAGGCCAAACAACAAGCCGAGAAAGAACAAAAGCTCAACGAGGAGATCGAAAGCCTGCGCCGGGACGAGCAGGCCCAGCGCGAAAGGATAGAGGAAATCAAGGCCCGTCTGCCGATGCTCGAGGAGGCTCGCCGGATGGCTGCGGAAGAAGCCGAGTTGCTGGTCGAACAGGAACAACAGCTCACTGTTGCCGTCGGCGTTCTGCGCGAGCAGGAAGAAGAGCTGGTCAAACGTAACGATGAGATACAAGCGCAACTGGCGACGCAGGTGAAAGCCTGTTATCTGGCTGAAGCCGAAGCGCAACAGCACGCCGAGAAGGCCGAGCAAATAGACCAGAGGTTGGAGAACGCGCGCAAGAACCGGGAAAGTGAATTCAAGCGCGTCGAGGAAGCTGCCGTCCGTCTACGCGCCCAGGAAGAAGCGCGCAATGGCGGTCAGGTGAATGCCCTGCGATTGGCCGAGAAAGAACAGCAACTCAACGCTGAAATTGAGGCTCTGCGAATCGCCGAAGAGGAGCAATTAAGACGAATCGAAGAAGCCGAAGGTCGACTCCGCGCCCAGGAAGAAGCTCGCCAGGCAGCCAGAGCCAGGGTAAAGGAACTAGGGGAGGCAGAACAGCAGGTCGTCGCTGATATCGAAGAGCTTCGCCGGGTGGAATCCGATCGGCTGAAACGGGCAAGAGAAGCTGAAGGTCGCCTTCCTGAACACGAAGAGGCCGTCCGGCAAGCGGAAGCTCAAGCCCAACGACGCGCCGATGAGGAACTGGAAATACTGAGTCAGCTTGAAGCGATTTGCGAGAAAGCTGAGGTCGAAGCGGAGCAACGAGCTGCGAGAGAACAAGAGCTCAAATCAAGGATCGAGGCGCTGCGCCGGACTCAAGAAGAACAAGTCGAAGTCATTTCGGAAGTTGGAGTAACCGACGACAAGGTCTTGTCAGACGATAAGCTTTTGTCTTTAGAGCCGTCATCGCTCGAGGCGGATGTCCCTCCGGTTACACCGTCAGGCGAATCAAATGAGATCTCCTGGCTCTTCATCGACCTGGAGAAATCGCGTGATCGAGTTCCTAAAGGCAAGGAAATCGAAATCGTCACCGCAGAGACCACGGCGGACTTGGCCCTCCTTGAAACCGTTGATGCGCCGGCGGATTTGAGTAGATCGCTCGACGATCATTCGCGGGCCAGGGCGGCGAAAAGCAAAGCGGAGCAGCCTGCCTCCAATGGCAATGATCCTTCGTTTTCAGCAGAAATTGTCGCGCGTTTGGCAAACCCGATCTCATCTGAACGCGCGGCGGCTTTGGCTGATCTGGCAGAGTCCGGCGGCGATGATTCGTTCCGTCTGATTACCAAATCGTTCGACGATCCAAGCTCGGAGGTTCGCAATGCGGCTGCGCGCGCTTTGTACCACCTGCAACCCGATCTATCCGCTTCGTTCACTAGCGCCCTGCGCGAAGCTTCGCCGGAACGCCGGCGAAAGATCGGCGCGGCGATCGCGGGCTCCGGGCTGGCGGCAAACGCCATTAACTGTCTTACCGGCGAGGGCCGCGACCGAACATACGACGCGTTTTCTCTGCTTTTCCTGATGGCCAAAGCCGGCGAGGTACAGCCGTTAATGCAGGCGATCGCGAAACACCCGAACGACGAGCTGCGGCTCACCGCTGTCAAGTTGCTCGCTCTCAGCAACCGGGCTGAGATTCTTCCGGCGTTTCGCAGCCTGGCAGCGCGCGAGACGCTGCCCCCCGATGTGCAGACCGCCGTGATGGAAGCAATTTATCTGCTTAGTAATCACGTTCGTGAAGTGGCGTAATCATGTGCGACAAGTTTTAGCTTGTCGTGGGTAATCGTCAAACTAAAGTTTGTCGGACATCTATGCGCTCAACGCATAGGCATCTCTTAGCCACTTCACCAATTCGGAATCAACTTCAGCCGGCTGGCTTAGTTTCACCTCGTGATGAAAACGATGCGCTGACGTCTGCTCGGATTTGTGAATCCGTGGGTTTGGGATTTTGCGATCACTCTTGATTGTCAGGACCATCGCGCTCTCGCGCGTAGCAACTCCCGCAAAGGCCGTCTTGTTGACCAGATGAATCGAAGTCTTCTTCGGCTCTTCTATCACCGGTCCAAACTTTGCCGCGGCCTTCAATACTCGATCGTAGATTTGCCGCACCACCGGGTCTTTGCCTTCAAAGTGAGACTTAACTGTAAATCCGATGGTCGGTGTCTTCATGATGATTCATTCTCCATTTTCCATTTGAAATGACAAACGGAAAGTGATCGGGTCGCCCGATAACCCGCTATTCTTTATATGAAGGATCTATCCGATCAAGCTTTCGCAGCAGGCCGGGCCACGTAAGTGCCGCGCCCTGCCCAACGGTTACGGCTTTGACCTGCGACTCGACGAGGCGAACAATCGGCTCGGGTATCCGGACCAGTTCCCCGCCGCTGGATTGCGCCAGAATCTGAATCTTACATGCGCGCTCCAAAAGAAACATCGACAGGAACGCTTCGGCCGCCGTGCGACCCACGGTCAGCAAACCGTGGTTTCGCAGAATCAGGTGGCTCTTGTCACCAAGGTCTGAAACCAGACGGGGCTTCTCTTCTTCGTTCAGGGCCAATCCTTCATAGTCATGATAAGCCAGCGATGCCAACGCTAACATTGCTTGTTGCGAGATCGGCAACAGGCCGTCCTGCTGTGCAGAGACAGCGATGCCATAGTCAGTGTGCAGATGCATCACGCACAGCGCGTCTGCGCGCGCGGCGTGCACGGCGCTGTGAATCGTAAAGCCGGCCGGGTTAATAAAGTACGGCGACTCTGAGACTTTGTTGCCGGCGAGATCGATCTTTACCAGGCTCGAAGCCGTCACTTCATCGAACATCATGCCGTAGGGATTCAACAGAAAGTGATGATCTGCGCCCGGCACGCGCGCGGAGATGTGGGTGAAGATCAAATCATCCCAGCCGTAAAGCGCAACCAGACGATACGCCGCGGCAAGATCCACGCGCGTCTGCCACTCTTCTGCGGTAACTGTATTACGGAGAGCCGTTGTTGCTGCTGGCATAAGTTAGCTTTGAGTTCGAACTCTGGCCCTCTGGAAGCCAATTCACCACGCGACCGGAGTCATTTCATTTGACGTGCATTATTACTGGAATTAACGCTGCAATGCCGGACTCTATGTCGCTAATCGACAGTTTCCAATCCCCCGTCTTGAGCTCACCGGGCAACTTAAGGAGCAACCCCTCGCGCTCCCCTTCGGTCGGAGTAAGACTGAACTGATCGGTTGAACTTTGAAAGGTCACCAGAAGATGGTTGAGAGTTCCTACCGGAAAGCTTCCTCTCAGAGTAAGCTCATAGCCCGGTTCCACGTCGAACTTTGTGGGCCGGTCCGGGCCTTCCCACAAAAACACCGGCGCACCTTTATCACCCATTTCTATGGCGTTAACTATGGGCGCTACGGGACGCTCCACAATTTGATAGACAATCGACTTTGACCATTCCGATACTAACCCCTGCCGCAAAGTACGGGTCCGCAATTCTACTGATCCCGGCTTGAGCGCCGCGGGAACCTGAACATGTACACTGCCTGGTTTCAACGTCGGCTGGATCACGACTTGCTCGCCCTGCCTGAACTCAACTTCTGCACCGTCGGCGCCTTCGAGAGGCTTGAGGCTGGTCGCTACCAAATTCGTCCACTGCCCGCGGGCGACTTTGGTCATTTGATTGTCCCAGAGCGCCAGCGCAATCGGACCGGAAGTGACCACAAAGGTCAGCGGGTCACTAAACGAGTTCTTACTGGCGAGACCGATACGGACTGAGGCCTTTCCCTCTGGCATGTTCCTGGGCACGGTAAAACCTGTTGACCCGCCTGATGCGCCGGAGGTAAACCTGAGCACGTGTCCCAGCGCATCTGTGATCTCAATTTCGTCGTTGACATGCAGGTTACCTCCGTACAACCAAACAAACTCGCCATGTGACACTGTCTGTGGCATGACAGAGCCAAGCTTCGGAGGCGTCCATTCGCCAATCTCGATCGTAACCGGCTGGCTACTTCGTTCGCCCACTTCAATGACCAGTTGCCAGCGCCCCGGCGTAATCTCCTCCGGTACAACTACGTCCAGAGATTGCTGGCCTGTCTGAACATCGTTGGTGACGCGGCTGGAACCCCCAACCTTTCCCGGAATCCGGACGTCGTCTTTCTTAAAGATTGCTCTCACTCTTTTCGGATCCAGTTCTTCGGCACCCAACCGGAACCCGTCACATTCAAGAACTGAATTCACGCTGCCGCTCGATGGAGTGCAGCGCTCAATGACCGGGCCCGGGTTCTGCGCCGAGACCCTCCAGGAAAGCGCCAGGAAAGCAATTAGGAAGAGAACTGTCGCGAGGAGAGTGCGCTTATGCATTGCTCACTCCAGAGTCAAATTCCAAGCGAGGAGACTTGTTGCCGATGGCCGATTCCTTAAGCGCGGCACTCACTTGAACTCAAACGATTTCACAAAGGCCGTAACGGACTGCTCCCAATAGCCCATGGTCTTTGCCGGACCTACAAGCTTGAGATAGTAGTTGCCCTTCGGTGTCTCGATCACCGCCGCGCGCAGGCGATAGTTTGCATCGTTATGCATTGTACCGCTGCCGGGCGCCATCTCGGCGGTGTAGGTTCCCGTAACGTCAACAGTCGTTACCTTCAAACCATTGACGGTCATCGTTTCGGCTTTCGCTTTGTCCTTGGCCGCGCTTCCGTCAGTTTGCTGCATTTGCGAAATCCAGCGATCAATGTTCGCCTGTACAGAGCCACCTTGGTTTGCGCCGAAGAAATAAACCACCAGCGCAGCATCTTCACCGTCACCTTCAGCTTTCGGCAACTTGTATTGGGCCACGCGCATGGCCGACGTGGGTTGTTCTTTCACCCAGCCCTCGGGGGCTGTATAGCGCAGCTCGCCCGATGTGTTGGTGGGACTGGAATTCGATTGTGAATTGGAAGCTACAGCCGCGCCACGGCCCCCACAGGCGCAGCACGCGAGCGCAATCGCCACTACGATGGTGGCGCTGATTGTTGTTTTTTTCATAGGTAATGCACGACCTTAAGAGAAAATCGTCGTGAGTATAGCAGAAGGTAACGCGCTATTAGCTACTGGTCCAGCGAGCATGTCTTACTACTCGCCACCGCCGGATGCCGCCGCGCCGGCAGCTTTCGCCCGCCGCTCCATCTCTTCAACCGATACATCTTCTTTGTGCGTCGAGACATGCCAGACGTGTCCGAAGGGATCCGTCAACGTGCCGATGCGATCGCCATAGAACTTGTCCGACACCGCTTCTTTCACTGAAGCCCCCGCCGCGACTGCCCGATCAAACACCGAATCCACGTCTTCGACATAGATCATAAGGCTTACCGGCGAGCCTCCGAGCGTCTGCGGACTCTTATAGCCCATCTCGGAATACTCGTCCGCGAGCATGATCGGCGAATCGCCAATCTTGATCTCAGCGTGCCCGATCTTGCCATCAGGCGCGGGAAAGCGGAACAATTCAGTTGCGCCAAACGCCTTCTTGTAAAACTCAATGGCATCGGCAGCGCCGCCGATAATCAAATAAGGTGTTGCGGTGTGGTAGCCCTCAGGTATTGGTTTCGTCATTTGATTCTTTCTCCTAACTCTCCTGGATAGTCTGAAACGTTATTACGAGCCAGACAAGCGTGTTTTTGATCATGAGACTCCCACGCTCGACTTTATTTTTCTCCCTCTCCCTTTGGGAGAGGGTCGGGGAGAGGGCGTGTCGAGCCGTCTTAGTCCCTCTCCCCAGCCCTCTCCCAAAGGGAGAGGGAGTCTTTCAGCAGTCGGCTAGATTCAAAAGCAGCTTTGAGCTACCTGCCGGTAAACAACGTCCCTTCGTCGACAAAGCATAGCCCATTACCCCACGGATCTTCGACGTAGAAAGAGAGCTCACCCCACGGCCGCTTCACGATCTCGCCCGCGTTTTGGTCGTGAAACCTATCCTTCGCGAGACAGTTCAGAGCCTTCGCCCGTTCGTACACCTGCTCGAGATTACTAACGGCGAAGTAAATGTAATCGGGATTTGGTTGAGGCTGTTCGCCCCCAGCTGTTACATCGACCAGCGCCAGAATCACCGGGCCGCAGTCGAAATAGTGCCGGGAGCCTCTCGGTATTCTGGTGCCGCTGTCGTCAAGCAAATTCGAATAGAATGTTGCCGCCTTGTCGAGATCAGAAACCTGCAGAGCTACTCGGAAAAGTTTGGGAACCATACTTGCCCTCCCTGAAAGAGTTGAATCCTGTTCTCCCGTCGCGATGTGCTGGCCGATGTACCAGGTGTTTCCAAACGGATCCTTCACCGCTCCAACACGATCACCGTAGGGCTGATCCGCGGGCACGCCGATTGAGATAGTGCCCTCAGCTTTCATTGCGCGCGTATACCATTCATCGGCACTTTCGACATAGAGCATGAACGTCATCGGCATCGGTTGCCATTGCCCATGCGCTTCGCCCATCTCGACGATTGAGTTGCCGATCTTCACCGTCGCGTGACGAACAATTCCGTCCGGCGATTGATGAACAGCGACCTCTTCAGCATTGAAAGCCTGCTTCAGAAACTCAATCATCTTCGGCGCGCCCTGCGGATGCAGGTAAGGCATCAGGTTGGGCGTGCCCGCCGGAATGTAATCAGCGCCTTTGTGCGTTCCGATGTACCATTCATTCCCCCCGGCGTCCCTGATCGCCGCATCGCGATCGCCGTATTCCTGATCCATCGGCGCGTAAAGCGACGTCCCACCCGCCTCCAGGGCCCGTTGATAGACTGCATCGACATCTTCGACGTAGAGGTGCAACGCCGCCGGCGCCGGTGAACCCGTCCAGCTCGAGCCCTTGCCACCACCACCGATCATGATCATCGAGTCGCCGATCTTGTACTCGGAATGAAATCCGCCGGCCGAGCCCAGGCCGTAAATTGTGCCCGTGGCGCCAAACGTCTTTGCGACGAACTCAATCTCCGCGTGTACGTCCGCCACCGTGAGGTAGGGCGTGACCGTGCGAAAACCTTCGCGAATCTTGGAGTGTGCCGACTTGTCGGCGCTTTGTCCTGTCTCGATCCCCGGACTCATAAGTGCTTCCCCTTCGAGTTCGCTCTTCAGACGTGCTTTGAAGTCCGGGCGCGGCAGGGCCCGCAGCACGGCCGCGATGCCAAGTAACTCAGTAACCTGCGGCTCAGTACCTGTAATCAGAGCGTCCGGATTCGCCAGAATCGCTACGATCGCCTGATCCAAACTTTCTGTTAATGCAACTTCACTCATTTCTGATTACTCGAGTTCGTGTTCGCAATCCTGGCGCGCAAATTCTCGAGCGCGCGAAATTGCAACTGCTTCACGGCTCCCTCGCTGCGACCCAGCTCATTGGCTATCTCGCTAATCGATTTCTCTTCCGCGAAACGCATCACCAGCATGCGACGCTGATCTTCGGCCAACTCGCCAACCATACGAAACATGTGCGCCAGTCGCTCGACTTCTTCCAGGCTTGATTGCAGTCGCTCGCCCACGGGCGCCGCCAGGTTGTCATCGAGCGGCACGCTTCCTTCTTTCGCCACGCGCTTTGCACGGTCTGCAATCAGGTTCGACGCAATCCGGAACAACCACGCGGCGAACGGCGCGCCCCTCCATCGGAATCGCGGCAGGTTCGCCAGCGCCTTATGAAAAACCTCCGAGGTTAAGTCCTCAACCTCAGCGCGATCGCGCGCCCGCCGGGCAACATACGCGTAAACCAATTCAAAGTAATTGTCGTACAGGTCGGCAAAGCGCGCAGGGTCGCGCTGCGCCGCCTCGACCAGGCGCCGCTCTTCCGCCTCCCCATCCTTTTGGGGGCGAACCTTCTTTGCCAATTCGCTGCCCGACATCGCTCTTCAATGTATATAAACTCTGCGGGAGGAGAAAGGTTACGGGGATCCGAAGACATTTTCCATATGTCATTTTCCGTTCATCATTCGCCATCAAGGACGGGTGTTGAGAGTACCAACCTTAGTTGGGCTTTTCGCAACAATGAAGACCCGACTGAAGTCGGTACTCTCAACACCCGTTTTTGATGGTCGATGACAAATGATAAATGGAAAATGGAAAATGCTTTCGGACCCAAGGGGAAAGCCCCGGATCACCTGCCCAGTTCTCTCTCCGCGATTCATTTGCTATTTTTAGGGCCATGGCATCTGAATCCAGGATCGCTATCTTCGCGGCTATTGCGGGCAACCTTGCGATTGCGGTAACGAAATTCGTGGCCGCCGGTTTTACCGGCAGCTCGGCGATGCTCTCTGAGGGTATTCACTCTCTGGTGGACACCGGCAACGGCGCGTTGTTACTGCTCGGAGTTCGCAAGAGTCAGAAACCACCAGACGCCGCGCACCCATTTGGTCACGGAATGGAGCTCTATTTCTGGTCGCTGATTGTGGCCATTTTGATTTTCGCTCTGGGTGGCGGTATGTCCGTCTACGAAGGGGTCATTCACATAGCGCATCCAAATCACATCGCAGATCCGACTTGGAACTATGTGGTGCTGGGATTTGCGATCGTCTTCGAGAGCATTTCGTTTTACTTTGCAATCAAGGCGTTCCGGAAAGAGATGGGCAACCAGGGAGTCTGGCGAACTATTCACGCCAGCAAAGACCCGACGACATTCACAATCCTTTTTGAAGACACCGCTGCTCTGCTGGGATTGCTGGTCGCTTTAGTCGGAATATTTTTGGGACATCAGCTAAACAATCCATACCTCGACGGCGCGGCCTCGATCACCATTGGCCTCATTCTCGGCGTGGTGGCCGTGTTTCTCGCTTACGAAAGCAAGGGCCTGCTTATAGGCGAGGGGGTGAGTCCACAAATCCTCGAAAGCATTCGGGCGATCGCCCGCGCACACCCGGCCGTAGCGGAACTCCGCAAAGCGCTCACCATGCACTTCGGTCCGCAGGACGTGCTGCTCACGCTGGACATAGGATTTCAGAAAGAACTCACCGCATCGGAAATTGCGTTGGCAATCGATGAACTGGAAAAGAAGATCCGCGATCGGCACCCGGAGATCAAACATATCTTCATTGAAGCCAAGTCGCTGAGTAAGACGTAAGCAACGAAGGCGAACGAGATTCCGACTCCCTTTCCGTTTGGGAGAGGGTTGGGAAGAGGGCATCAGAAACCCAGGGGTCAGGCTTGCGATTTTGCGATTCTCAGTCATTCGACGCTCCTGTACTTGCTGAATGTATTTGCTGAATGATTTCAAGCTGCGACGGAAGAATCGCAAAATCGCATCAAGCCTGACCCCGGTGTTCCCCTGACTCCGGTTGTGGCACGTGCATCTTGCACGTGATTCACGGGCGGGACGCCCGTGCCACTTTCGAACTGACCCACTAAACGACCTGCCCAGCCGCATAACCTGACGCCCACGCCCACTGAAAATTGTAGCCTCCCAATTGTCCGGTCACATCCACAACTTCGCCGATGAAATAAAGTCCCGCAACGCGTTTGGCTTCCATGGTCTGTGAGGAGAGTTCTGTGGTGGCGACACCACCCGCGGTCACTTCGGCTTTCTTGAAACCTTCCGTCCCCGATGGAGTGATCTGCATGCTATGAAACTTCTGCGCAATGTCACGAAGCTCTGAGGCGTCGTACTGTTTGAGCGGTTTGGATGCTGCGTACAACTCGCACCAGGCCTTGGCAAAGCGTTTCGGCAAAAAGCGCGAAAGAAGATTTGCCAGCTCAATCCCGGAGCCTTGATTACTTCTTAGCATCTCGTAAACGTCTTCATCTGGCAGCAGGTTGATCGAGATCGGCGTGCCCCGTTTCCAGTAGGTTGAGATTTGCAGAATTGCCGGACCACTCAAGCCGCGATGGGTAATCAAGATATTTTCCCGGAACTTCGGCGAATGCTTAGAGTCATTGCCCGCACAACTCACCACTGCTTCGAGCGAGACGCCACTTAGCTTCGCTAACTGCTTCAGCATTTGCGAGGACAGGGTTAGTGGCACTAAGGCGGGTCTTGGTTCTTCAATCTTCAAACCAAACTGCCGCGCAATGCGATAGCCGAAGTCGGTCGCGCCCAGCGGAGCAATAGACAGCCCTCCCGTAGCGATGACCAGTGACGACGATCGGAGAGTTCCCTGGCTTGATACGATACTGAACGAACCCGTCTGCTGATCTCTTGTGACCTGGCGCACCTCACAGCCGCAACGAATTTCTACACCGGCTGCGGCACATTCCCGCAACAGCAGGTCGATAATCTGTTGAGAACTGCCGTCACAGAACAGTTGTCCGAGCTTTTTTTCGTGATAGGCGATGCCGTGTTTTTCTACCAGGGAGATAAAGTCTGCGGGTGTGTAACGAGCAAGCGCCGACTTACAGAAATGCGGGTTTTTTGAAACGAACTTTTCGGGGTTCGTCCAAATATTGGTGAAGTTGCAACGCCCGCCGCCGGAAATCCTGATCTTCTTGCCGATCGTTTCGGAGTGTTCCAGTACCAAAGCTTTACGCCCGCGCTTGCCCGCCTGAATCGCACAAAAAAGGCCGGCGGCTCCTCCGCCAATCACTATCACATCCCAATTCGACATCGATCCTTTGTTACCGAGGCCACCCCCTCGAGAGTTCCTCATCTTCCGGATGTTCCTCATCGTCTACGGTCGTCAACACCGGAATGGCATGGACCTCTCTTTGTTTTCGCAGAGCATATTTCAGGACTGCCAGCGTTCCACTTCCCTTTCCCGAGCGAAAGCCAATCACGATTCCGCAGAGATCGACCATATAGCGGTTGCGAAAAGCGCGGGCACTCTTGCGTCCGGGAAGTTGCAACTCGACGACTCGCTCTACCTGTTCGAACCAAGACTGGATCGCTTTTGGCTGGTCAAACCGCGTGCGGGGAACCACAGCCCAACAAACCTCTCTGCGTTCCAGCAACCATTCAATGGCCCATTCGTCTATCCCACGAGTACCTCCGAGCAGCCAGGTCCGGCCTTGATCCACGAACGACACGAGATGCTGCTCAAACAGAGTGCGCGCAGTATCGCGATCCACATCGCGAGATCCAAAGATCGCAATCGATGTTCTGTTGGTCATACGAGCGGGCTGTCCACAGATTTCGCAGATTACACAGATTCAATATCAACATTAAGAAAGCTAACAGCGTTCACGGTTTGAATCGCTCTTTCCGATCGTCTTCTCTGCGTAATCTGTGCAATCTGTGGATGATTCTCAACGGGCGATCACTCATTGAAAGTGAACTTGCGGTAGATCGGATCGCTATCAAGTTCGTACTTCTTCAAGAAATCCCAGGCCACACGGTTGATCTTCGGGGCCAGGTCGTAATACCAGTGATCGTGGTTTGGCAACTCAGTGAGCTCCACGGAAAATCCTTTCGCATTCAAAGCGTCCCTGGTAGCTCTGACCACCTTTACCGGCAAACCCGGGTCGCTGTCTCCCACCTGGATAAAGATTGGAATCTTCCGCTTTGCCGTATCAATCAAATCACGATCGTCCTCTGCCAGGACCCCGGCGTGGATCGCTGTGGCGGCAAAGTACTGCGATTCCATCAGCGATATTTCGAGCGCGAACGAGGCCCCGGCCGAATGGCCAAACAGGTAAACCCGGCGGGGATTGATTGGGTATTTGGTCTTGAGTTCTTCGACCAGATCACGCAGAAAGTCCGGGCCATCCTGAGGCGATCCCCATCCGCTTGTGTTGGAAGAGTCTGGGCCGGCAATGATGAAGCCTTCTTTCTTCGCAAGGTCTTTCCACTTCTCGACGAGCGAAAAGCCCACCCGACCCGACCCATGAAGCATCACGACGAGCGGCGCCGGAGACGCGGCCTTAACCGTCGCGGGCACGTAGAGGTAGTAGGCCCGCGTCTTCCCTTTTGAAGTGATCAGCTCTTTAGTGATGTCGTCACTAGCTGCTGCCGAAGTGATGGGAAGGAGTAACAGAGCCGCGATGACTGGAATGTGAAGTTTCATTAAGAGCACTCTCCTTTGTTCGGAGTTCGCCTTTAGGCGGTGTTAGTCTCATCATAATTTCCGCCTGAAGGCGGTACTCCAAACGTTCTTTCAACGCATCGTTACCAGCGGCAACTCAACAAAGCTCGCCTGTCCCGGCGCGTGATAGATCCTCTGTGTTGCCTTTCGATAATCGCCCAGCTTGGCCCAGAAGATGTTGGGCACGAAGGTCTGCGGATTTCGATCGTAGAGCGGGAACCAGCTCGACTGTATCTGGACCATGATCCGGTGACCCGGCAGAAACACGTGATTGGCTGTCGGTAAAGCCCAGCGATAGAGCAAAGGCTTATCGGCGGCGATGGGTTTGGCCGTCTCGAGGCTCTCGCGATAACGACCGCGGAAAATGTCGGCCGAAATCATCAATTGGTATCCGCCCATGTTCGGCTGCCCGGCAACTTCGTCGGGATAGAGGTCGATCACTTTCACTACCCAGTCGGAATCCGTCCCACTGGTCGATGCGATCAGGTTCGCGATCGGTTCACCACTGATCTTCACCGCTGCAATCAAAGTATCCGAAGTAAATGTCAGAACGTCCGTCCGGCCTGACTGCTCACGCTGATCGTCAACCAGCCATTGTCGCCACGTAGTTCCATCAATAGGCCGCGCGCGATAAGGCACCGGTTTGGCGGGATCAGAGATGTATTCCTCGAAAGCCGGTTCGGCAGCTTTTGGCGCAGCGAAGTCCGCTTTCAAACCCCCGTTGAGATAGAGCGGCGTCGGTTTCACGGTGCAACCGCCTTCATTTGACGCGCAGCCGGCCGGCCACGAACTCAACCGATGCCACTTGTTCGTGCCAGTCTCAAACGCCGTAACCGGCGCGATGTCCATCTTCGGCGCGTCGTCTTTCAAGTAGTGATCCAGGAACGGACGCAGGATTTCCTGACGGAAATACAGCGCGGTGTCACTGTTGAATTTTATAGCGCCCAGCGCACTGCCTTCTCTAATCTCCTGACCGTGATGCCAGGGGCCCATCACCAGGAACACTTTGTCGTTGTTTGTGTCCTTCGGTTCGATCGCCTTGTAGACGGCGATGTCGCCGTAGATGTCTTCCTGATCCCAAAGGCTATGCACCAGCATCACGGGCACCTTCAGTGGTTCTTTTGCCAGTATCTTGTCGACGGCCTGATCGCGCCAGAACGCATCGTAGCTCGGATGCTCGAGCAGCTTTCGCCAGAATCCGACTTGTTCCAGGCCGCGACGACGTCCCAGCTCGCCCGCCGATCCGGCTTGCATGAACATGTCATAGTCGTCGAAGTGGCTGGTCCACCACTTGACGTCATTCGCGCGCGTGGCCTCTTGATCGTAGATGTAGCTCATGCCCTGCTGACGAAAGGCGCCGTTGTGAAACCAATCGTCGCCCATCCAACCGTCGACCATCGGGTTCATCGGCACTGACACTTTGAGCGCCGGATGCGGATTGATGAGTCCCATCAAAGGCAGAAAGCCGTCGTAGGAAATGCCGAGGATGCCGACCTTGCCGTTGGTTTCCGGAATGTTCTTCACGAGCCAGTCAATCGTGTCATAAGTGTCCGTCGGGTGATCGACCGCAGTTGGATTCTGCGGCCCACGCACCGGTCTATTCATTACATAATCGCCCTCGGAGCCATACTTGCCGCGGATGTCCTGGACCACACGGATGTATCCACCTTCAACGATTACGTCGGTGGCATTGTCATAGCCGTACAAACTTGGGCCAAGGTGCGAGCTGTCCGTGTGGGTGGTGAGCGCAGTCGCGTTGTAGGGCGTGCGCGTGAGCAGAATGGGCGCGCTTTTCGCCCCCTTCGGCACCAGGATGACCGTATGCAGCTTCACTCCGTCGCGCATCGCGATCATGACTTCGCGGCGGGTGTAGTCAAAGCCGTCGTTCGTGGGTTCAAACTTTTGCGGTGTCTCGTTGGGTAGAGTTTGGGCCCGGGATGTCGAAGCGAGAAGCAACAGGGATATGCAAATCGTCGCGATCAAGCCAAAGTTATGAACACTCTGTTTAGTCATCTGTTAATAGTCCTCATCTTTCACCCGCGAAGCAGGCGTTAGTGTTAGCCGCAAACTGTTTATAGCGTAAGAGAGGTTGGAATAGAAGCTGAAGCCTGAATTTCTTCGCGGCTCTGCCGCAGCACAGTGCGGAAAGCCTATGGCTTTCCGGCTGGCACCTTGCTGGTAAGGCAAAGCCTTACCGCACTGGGCGAGGCAAAGCCTCAAAGGAAGATGTTTCTTGATCAATCCGACTCATCCTCTTAGCAAAAGAGCGCAAACAGCAAGCGACAGTGTGCGGCGGGCGAATAGATGCTACCATGAAGCACAATTTGCAGGAGGTGAGTTATGACATGGGATGCAGACGCCTTAGCCGAGCAGATGGAAGAAGTGTTCGAACGGCAACAGGCGGCGGCCGACGCCCGGTTGCACATAGGAACATCAACCGTCGAGGAGCGCGCGCGTAGCGCGCAGTTTGAATCGCTACGAGTCTCACGTTCACGCATTATCACGCAACTGAGCGGGGCCACGAACCCTTCACACCGCACAGTCCTCGAGCGCGCCTTAAAATCGATTAACGATCAGATGGCCGATGACGAATAGACCTTTTGGGCCACAGATTTACACAGACAGACACAGATTACTGAAAGAGGGAACGGCAGACCAAATGTCCTTGGCTGATCTGTTTTATCCGTGTTCATCTGTGGCCGATCAATTCATCCCCGCGTCAACTGCCGGTACTTGATCCGATGCGGTGTCTCCGCCGCCGCGCCCAACCGCGCCTTTCGATCTTCCTCATAGTCCGAATAATTCCCTTCGAACCAGGTCACTTTGCTGTCGCCTTCGAACGCCAGCATGTGCGTCGCGATGCGATCCAGAAACCAGCGATCGTGAGAAATTACCACCGCACAGCCAGCAAAGTTCTCCAGGGCCTCTTCCAGCGCCCGCAGCGTGTTCACGTCAAGGTCGTTAGTGGGTTCGTCCAATAGAAGGACGTTCGCGCCTTCCTTCAGCATCTTCGCCAGGTGCACTCGGTTGCGTTCGCCGCCCGACAACATGCTGACTTTCTTTTGCTGGTCTGAGCCGGAGAAATTGAAGCGCCCGACGTACGCGCGCGAGTTAACTTCACGAGAGCCCAGCTTCAAAACATCGGCGCCGCCAGAGATTTCTTCCCAGATGGATTTGTCCGCGTCGAGCGTGCGGCTCTGATCGACGTAAGCCAACTGCACGGTCTCGCCGACACGGATGGCACCCTTGTCGGGTCCTTCCTGCTTTGTGATCATTCGGAACAGAGTCGTCTTGCCCGCGCCGTTCGGACCAATCACGCCGACGATGCCCCCGCGCGGCAACTTAAAAGTCATATCTTCAACCAACAAGTTATCGCCGTAGCCTTTGCTAACGCCGTCCGCTTCGATCACGACGTCTCCCAGCCGTGGCCCCGGCGGAATCGGAATCTCTAAATCTTCACGGCGCTTCTCTGACTGCTCTTGCAGAAGGGTTTCATAAGCATTGACGCGCGCCTGGCCCTTTGCGTGCCGCGCCTTCGGCGACATGCGAATCCATTCCAGCTCGCGTTGCAGGGTCCTCTGTCTTTCACTCTCAGATTTTTCTTCGCGCCGCAGACGCTCTTGCTTCTGTTCCAGCCAACTCGTGTAATTCCCTTTCCACGGAATGCCCGCTCCCCTATCGAGCTCCAGAATCCAACCCGCAACGTTATCGAGAAAATACCTGTCATGCGTCACCGCGATGATCGTGCCCGCATAACTCTGCAAATGATGCTCGAGCCACGCGACCGACTCGGCATCCAGGTGGTTAGTGGGTTCGTCCAGCAGAAGAATATCTGGCTCTTGTAGCAGCAAGCGACACAGCGCAACGCGTCGGCGTTCACCACCCGAAAGGATTTTCACCTGCGTCTCGGGCGGCGGACAGCGCAGCGCGTCCATAGCCATCTCCAGACGCGAATCGAGGTCCCAGGCGTCCTGGTGATCGAGCTTCTCCTGCACCTCGCCCTGCCGCGCTAACAATTTGTCCATGTCCTCATCGGACATTTCCTCGCCGAACTTCGCGTTGATCTCTTCGAATTCCTTCAGCAAATCGATGGTTTCTTTTACAGCTTCTTCAACTACCTCACGCACCGTGCGCGAATCATCAATCAAAGGTTCCTGTTCCAGGAAACCTACGGTGTGGCCCGGCGAGATAACCGTCTCGCCGTTGAACTCTTTGTCGACGCCGGCGAGTATGCGCAGCAGCGACGACTTGCCAGAGCCGTTGAGACCGATGACGCCAATCTTCGCCCCATAGAAATAAGAAAGATAGATGTCTTTCAGGACGGCCTTCTTGTCATAGAACTTACTGACGCCGACCATGGAATAGATGATTTTGTTTGGTTCAGTGGTCATAAATCAATCAACCCAGTTCACCAAGCTGACCCCGTGCACTTGCCGAAAATGGCGCACGTTGCGCGTCACCAGGATTGCGTTGTTCGCCAGTGCGATGCTGGCTATCAGGAGATCTGCCCGGCCAATCTTGCGATAGGCTTTGTTGGCGCGCAATCGATCAAACTCCTTAGCGGCAGTTTCGTTGAAGGGGACAATTAGAATCTGCGCGAGGAGTTCTTCGGTGCGCGTCAACCACTGTTGCGCTCGCCAAACGTCAGTACCCTTCGCAGCTTTGAGGAGAAAGTCGATGCGGCCTCGTAGCAACTCGCCTTTCGTGATAATAGTCGTCCCGACAATCGGGTCGTCTACGTTGCGCAAACGGTCAATTACTCGCGGATGTCCGGCGTGGAGATGGGTGAGCGTGTCGGTATCCAGCAGGTGCATTTATGAACGCCGCGTGTCGACTTCTAGCCGCTTGCGAGTTGCGTAGATCGTCTTCAGCAGAGCAGGTAACGACTCGTCTTCCGTGAGCGCGCCGGCTTGTTGCAGGAGCAAGGTCCGACTGTCATAGCTTCGCAGCCAATCATCAATCGCCGTCTTGAGAAAGCGCCAGGTATCCTCAATCTGGCGACCGGGAATGGCACCCTGAGCCGCTTGCCGGACTACAGTATCCTTGGGCAGCCGCAGGTACCGCGCGACTTCCTCCAATGTCAGCACTTCTCGCTTCTTGATGATCTCGTTCATGGCAGCAGACTCCTAATGAGACTTGGTGGCAAATAGGAAACAGGCTTGCACATCTTCCGCGGTTAGGCCCGTGTATTCTTCCAGGATTTCGGCTGTGGTTGCCCCGTGTGCGAACAAGTTAAGAATATAGTCGACCGTCAGGCGCGTACCTTTGATGACTGGCTTGCCAGCCATGACTTTCGGATTGAGCGTAATTCTTTCAAGTAACGGCAGCTCGTTCATAGTCTAAAGCCTCCGGCCCAGTAAAAACACATTGCAGTCAAAGACGACAGGTTAATTTGTTATCGTCATTGCGCCAGTTCCTCTGAGCATCGCATTTTACCATGCAAATTCGAGCCGATATACTAGCCCTCCATAGCTCGACGAAATCCGAATTCCGAAATCCGCAATTCTCTTTGCCGACCATGGAATAGATGGCTTTGTTTTCAGTGGTCATGGGATTGGGATCGATCCTCTGTCGACTGTTTACTGGTCTACGCCAAACGTGACCCGCTGGATCGTTGCAAGAGAGGCGCAGCCTTGCGAATCGGTCCACGTTTGCTTGTTACCCTACTGGTTATTCCTAGAACTCGACTGTTTCGGCTCGCTTGATTGGGGGAAACTCTCTGTGGATAAGGATAGGTCTCTCGGAAAATCGGGCATGCTCGATTCGCTGATTCGAATAGGTTTGATTCTTGGAAAGAAGAAACTCAAAACGTCAAATAGACTTCTTCTCGGCCCACCGATGTGAATAGATCCTCTCGCTCCCGATTCCATTGCCCAAAGAATCTTCTTCGCTATTACCGGCGTTGGTTCCTTTGAGCAAAAGTGATCCGTGAAAACCTCGTCATACTTGAATCTAGTAGGGTCAAAAAAATCAGTCCTGATAATAAGGTGATTTTTCGATTCGAGAACAGCCTTTTCTGCCTTGAGCTTCGTTTCCGCATACAAGTATTGCGGATTTGGCTCGTCGCGTTCCGAGTAGTTTCCTTTTTTCCCGTCAAAAACCGCTGCCGTGGAGATGAACACAAGCTTCGCGTTCAGTTCTTTACAGGCTAGCATCATGTTTCGCGTGCCGACCACGTTCACTTCGTCAGCTAGTCGAGGGTCCGCATCACACTCCCGCCGGCCTACGAGCGCAGCAGAATGGATCACAATGTGAGGCCGAAAAACCCTCGCAACTTTCAGCACGGAATCATAATTGGTGATGTCCATCTCGGCCCGAGTAGGCGCGAAAATATCTGGCCACGTGGAGCTTATCGCCCGGCCCAAACGGCCACTACCGCCCGTCAGAAGAACAGAAACTGAAATGACTCTCCTCCGGAACTCGCTACAGGAAATTGATATCCTCGCCGAATTGTGCGATCCCCGTTGCATAAGGAATGACGTCGTTTTGCTCCGTCGACCTTCCTCGCTCCCGGGTGATCAATACATGTCTATTAAAATCCTTGTATCCACAACAACTGCTGCACCCTTCCTGTTCTAACTTCGCAATTATCTGCTGCCGTTGAGCATTTAGCCAGATGTTTTTGAAAGTTTCGCCGTTGATATTGCCAACGGTCATCGACGGGGTGTCTCGATGCATCTTACAAAGAACCACCGTCCCATCCGCCTTGATCGCGGCCATCCTCCTTGCGATGAAACAAGACGACTTTGCCGTGCCAGCGTATGTGCGCTCAGAATAGTCTATCTTGACACTTGAATTGTTGCTTTGACTTACGGAACGTAGCTCCGGCAATGCCTGTACCTCCCACCACTCCTCATATTTCGCTGTTCCGATTTCATTTAGATCATGCTTAAACTGAATGAAGTCGAGTCTCAACCTTGCCGCGAGTTCTACCAACGATCCCACTACCCTCAGGTCTGATCCCAACTGACTCAGGACGCAACCGATACCCAACTTCACTTTGAGATTCTGGTCCTTTCGCACCCTAACACAGTTAGTTATGTTCTCGATGACGCGTTCAAAAAGGTCAACACCCTGGATCTGTTTGTATGATTCTCTATCCGGAGCAGACACGTTGAACCGAATCCACGAAAGGTGCGGCAGAATCTCTGAACACATGCTACTTCCTAGCGGTACACCGCTGGTAAAAAGACCTACACAAATCCCCCCTGCTTTGGCTTTCGGAATGGCCTTACGCGTGAATGGATGGCGGAGCGGCTCTCCACCTCCGGTGAATACGATGCCGGAGACCCGAAGTTCAATCAGGTCATCTATGAGTTTGCCAAATACGTCTTCCCTTAAGGATGCGGGATCGCGTTGACGCATTTCCGACCAGATGCAATAGCTGCATCCAATCGGGCAATGATTCGTAGGATCGATCTCCACCGAATACGGACCTACCCTATCGGCGCCAAGCAACATATCGTGATCAAACAAAAATCTAAGCTTGTCGCTCATATACAAAGTCTCTACGTTTTAGGGTTCAAGTTCACAGAACCACTAATCATCGACAGGACCGCTAGTTGGAGACACGTCGATTTGTTGAGAGATCTTCTCACTCTTCCATATTAAGTCAAACTCATTCTTCAAAATCTGGTACAATCCTAGACTTTTCCCATCATCAACCTTCTTACGAGACCAAAACGACGGGGCTACTTTTCCATCAAGATCATAGCCAAAAAATGACCAGTGAAGGACCTCTCCGAAAAATTCTGTCTTCACGAAGATTGGAGTACATACCACTTTCCTTAGTTCAAGATAGTTCGGCTCGCCCTTAGACTGCCTTTGAATTTCTTTATTTACGTCGCGTATCAGTCGGCATATTTTGTTTTGGTTGACCTCCAGTGTTGCTGGTTCGTAAAAATCAACCTCGGCTCTATTTCGCCGGAGCGAGGCTATTTCACTACACACAGGGTTTTCGGAGCCCATTATGATGAATCTGATCGTGGTTCCGTTAATAGCTTGTTTGACCAATAGGTCCTGGAATCTTGGTGCATCAGTAAACCAGTTGTGGAGAGAAGGAGACATTAGTGAGATATGATCTGTCGCCTTCTCAACATAGTCATACCACTCCTCCTCTTCAATAAACCGGATCTCCTTTTTATAACGAAACAGATCGGATTCTTCGACCAGTTTGAGCCGTTCGATTCCGTCCACCGCTTGGCTAAGACGATGTGTGGTCATCTCCAATCCCGTTTGACGCTTCTCGTCTAGATTGAAACCAAATTGGTTTACCAAGAAGAAAATTAGCCCTGTCAAAATGAATCCTGCTGCGAGATTCAGTGATAGAGGACTAAGATGGCTCCACGGTGGCAAAACGTGTGCGATAAGAAGGTAAAGAATCACCCCCATAAGCGTAATAAGAAGATATAGAACTCTTCCCAGATGTTTATTAGGTTTTTGACCGATCTCGGACTGACTTTGGGTCATCTTACCCTCCTGAGTTGCTTGACGAGAAAATGAGGTTGAGCAAACGAACCGCGGCTCTGAAGCGCGGAGACAAACTCTACGTCTAAAGGCCACCTTATCACAACTGCTTCGAGAGACCCTTCAGAGAGAGCGTTCATGAAGTACTAAGAGTCTAGCGTCCTTCTTTGAAACAGTATTGCGTCACGATGAGTAATGAGCCCCAGGTCTCGATCAGGAATCGTCGCCTGAGGAGCGGCTTGTCACGGTTTGCGTGAACGTGTCGAGGCCCTTGTTACAGAACCGAGAGCGGTAGCGACCGGATGCTAAGCTCAACCTGCAAAGCACGAAAAGCCAAAACGTCAATAAGTCGCTAGTTGAATGTCAGCATCCGGTCGCTACCGCTCTCGGTTCTGTATCGAGACTTCTCGCCGACTTGCGGTAAAAAGAGTGTCCAGTTCTTCGTCAGAGATTCCGCTCCGTTCCACTGCGTTGCGAAAGGGCGCGAGAATCTCGTCGAAGGTGCGTTCGCGATTCACATCTCGCTCGACGAGTTTCTCCACGTAACCCTTAACATCACAGCCTTCAGCCCGGGCGCGCTTTTCGAGAAGCGATTCAACTTCGGGTTCAAGCTCCAATGTTACTGTCATAGTCCAACTCCCTGGGCAAGGCGCTTTTTTCTCCATTCAGAAATGTTCTTTAACCGGCGGCGGAACTCGGCATCCGAGATTTCCGCTTTCGTCAGTTTTTTTCGTGGTTGCGGCCTGCGGGACGACCTGATACTTGTGCTTCATGCCTGAACTCTGCGCCGATTATCGTCCTAAGGCCACCTTCACATCAAGGTCTTTGGCGACGGTTCGCCGCGGCGTGTCGAGGCCCTTGTTACAGAACCGCGAGCGGTAGCGACCGGATGCTAGACTTAACCTGCAAAGGCACCAGAATCAAAACGTCAATAAGTCGCTAGTTGAATGTCAGTATCCGGTCGCTACCGCTCTCGGTTCTGTACCGGAGCCCTCCCTCACGGTCGGGCTACTGCCCCGCTCGTCCTGCCCACCGCCCACTGCTCACTGCTCACTGCCTTCCGCCCACCGCCCACTGCCCACTGCCCACTGATTCATCCCGGCAGCTCGATTGATTGTTGGTGGTTGAAAACATTCAGCGGGTCCCACCTTTGTTTGACCTGTTGCAGTTTGGGGTAGTTATCTTTGTAGTAGAGATACTGCCAGTCCGACAGATCCACGTCAGGGTAATTCACGTAGCAGCCATCAACCGTCCCGTCGGGATAGGGGCCGCGGGATCCATACATCGCCGTGTAAAAGCTTCTAATCCATTTCAAATTGTTGGCATCGTCTTTCGGCTCAGTCCAATAGGTTTGATATTGAAGCAATGATCACGCCGCCGTGATTGCCGGAAACAAAGTTTTCATAGCAATGCCCGCCGCCGCGAACGGTGATTCTCAAGTTCTCGTCAACGGCTTGCTGAACCGTTGCCAAAACCTGGCTGACATCGCCGCAAACTTGTACATACTGAGGCGTGCCGACCCAACGCTGGTTGAAACCTCTCACCAGTGTCGAATACCTGAAATCGTCAGGCTGAACTTTGCTGCCTGCAAATACAGGATTGAAGTTGGTCATCCCGATCTCCTCCACAAACTACAGTGATGCGTCATGAGTGATGGGTGATGAGTGTCGACTCTGGGAGTCTCGCTCGGGAATCGTCGCCTGAGGCGCCTTGTATCACGGTTTGCGTGAGCGTGTCGAGAAAATGAATCAGCCACAGATTAAACGCCGATAAGATGACCCATCAGATAAGACTGAAGCGAGACTCTCCTGGTATCGATTCCGTTTTTTTTCTGATCTGCGTTTATCCGCGCTGATCTGTGGCTGATTTGACCCGGTCGCTGCCCCGACGAGTCGGGGTCTGTACCGGAGCCTCACGGCCGGGGCGCCGGCGCGGGAGCGGGCCTCGGGTGATTGCGGTTGAAGTCGTCAATGAAGGCCTGCGTCAGATCGATCGCCGGAACCGCTGTCAGGATAGCCGGCAAGAGTTTGCTCATATCGAGCGTCATGGTGATGCCGCGTTGCCGGGCAAACTGATCCATGGCCGCACCTATCTGGTTGGAGATCGGGGTGATGACTTGCTGGTATCGTTTGGAAACATCCTCATCCAGGCGCTCTTTCTTTGTGGTGGCCTCCTGCTGAAGGCGTTCGCCCTCCGCCTGCTTTGCCTGAATTGTTTTCGGATCAACTACCGCGGCCTGCCTTAGAGTCTTGATTTCAGTGGCCAGCGCGTTGAGGCGGTTCCCGAGGTTCTGAAGCTCGTTCGTGCGGGGCTGAAACTCAAGCTCGATCTTCTTGGCCGCATCGACATAGAGGAAAATGCCGTTCTTCTCGTCGCCAAACATGACGGTGTCTATTAAGGCAATCCTGCTTTCTGGCACGGCGGCGTTACCCGCAACAGGTGTCGCCACCGGTCTGGGCGTGGGTGTCGGCGATGGTTTTGGGAAGGGTGTCGGTGTTGGTTTGGGCGCCGTGGTTTGCGGCCGCGGCTGGGCCATGACCGCGACAGCCATCATGGGCACAAGGATGAGTGCGGCGAAAATCAAACGATTTCTGTTCATAGCTTTTCCTCCCGGATAGTGCTCAAGGACTCTCTCAACAGATTACACAGATTGCGCAGAGAAGGAAAAAGCGACCGGCAAAAACAGCCACAGATTAGCGCGCATACGCGCGGACAAGACAAAGGTACAGAACCGAGAGCGGTAGCGACCGGATGCTAAGCTCAACTCGCTAAGAACGTCGGAACTTCAAAAGCGATCACCTGCAACGTGGAGTGCTCGCATCCGGTCGCTACCGCTCTCGGTTCTGTACCGGCCCCCCCTCGATCCCTTATCAATGGGAGGGAAGAAGGCCGTTGTTTCAAACGGATGATGGGACTAGAATGAATCGCATCGAACCCGCGGATTGGACTTGTGGAAACTTTTGTTCCCCTCGCGCGTGGAACAATCAGTTCACCCAAAGGAGAAGCAGAAAATGAAGACCTTGCTCGATGGACTAAGAGTTGGTGGCCTGCTGATTTGTCTGCTGCTGAGCCTCCAGGTGGCCGCGGGTCAGCAAGGGCTCAGCAGTCCGGTTGCTCGTCAACTCACCCCGGACGATGCCGTGCGGCTTACCATCAAGGGTCGCAAGCTCTCAACCGAGGAGGCTGCCAGGCTCGAGGAAAAGCTCGCCGGCGATCCGCAGGATCTCGAAACCCGTTTCACCTTGATCGGTTATTACAGCACCCGGCGTGACGACTCTTTCCGCCTGAAGAAGCGCGAGCAGGCTCTGTGGGTGATCCGGAATATCCCCGATTCCGAACTCCTCCGCAACGTCGTGTTTGTGCGATTGAACCAGCATGAGGAAGGATTCGCGGAAGCAAAGAAACTGTGGCTTAAGCAGCTCGACGCCTACAAAGGTAACCTTGTCGTGCTCAGCAATGCGGCTGATTTCTTTTTGCTTCCGGATAAGGCGTTTGCCGAGAAACTGCTCAGGCAGGGCGCTGCCGCTGACCCCAACGATGCTCAATGGCCCCGGCGGTTGGGACACCTCTACTTTGTCCGGCAATCTGGTGGAAGCCAGACAACAGCTGATCGAGGCCGGAGAGACACCCGGTTCGCCGCAACTCAATAGCTTTGGGCCAAACATGACACTGGCGAAGGAACTGCTTGAGAAGGGAGCGCGCGAGGCAGTAATTAAGTATTTTCAACTTTGCGCGAGCTTCTGGAAAAACCGTCCTGAGCTGGGCCAGTGGACCGCTACCGTGAAGGGCGGAGGCATTCCTAACTTTGGCGCGAATCTGGCTTACTAATATCTTCGTCAGAAAGAATCCTTGCCGAACAAGCTGATCGGCTCATCGTCGGGCACTACGGCAGTGTAAGCGTCGAGGTTATTCTCCAGTTGAGCGGTAAAGAAATCCGCAACTCGCGCAGCATCGTCTTTATTCTGAATGGGCACAGGTATTCGATAATCTTCCTTGAAATACTTAACTTCATCAGCCCGATCCTCATAATGCTTAACTACTCGCCAACGGACCCGCAGTTTAAGTGGGCTGTTGCCGTCTGCTCCTCGATAAGACGCGTGCGTCACCACTTTGCCATCGCCACTGAGGTCGATGAGACGATCCTGAGAATCATTCTTTACGTAAATCGCGGTCGGCGAAATATAGCATTGACCGACACCATCTTTGCTTTTCACCCAGGTGTATTCCTCTTCGACAGCCCGCCGCCACTCGTCCGGGGCGTAGGTCCAGGCCGCAAGCAGATCGGTCCCGGCCAGCATCTCGGCGACCCTCGCTCTACGTTCACGCCTCCGGGCGTATAGGATTGATCCAACGACCGCAACTCCCAGCAGAACAAAAGCGGGAATGACTAAGAATTCAAGCATTGCTCCGCTCCTTTTATCAGGTAACTCTGTGAAGGAGTTTATTGAGACATTGCCGAGAACCACGCCCTCCCTGACGGTCGGGCTACTGCCCCGGCGCTGCTTATCTAAACGGCAACCGATAATCGGTCACGTTCTGGCATGGCTTCAATTCGGTTTCGATCCTGGCGGCCTCGGCGTCGTGAAGCAATTTCGCGCGCGCTTCTGCTTCATCGGGCAGGCGTAGCTTTGAAAGAACGTTCGAATCGTTTTCACCGGCGGCCTGGGCTATGGCCCAATAGCGGCCCGGCGGCAAGTTGTTCAGCGCAAAACTTCCGTCAGCCGACACCAGGAACGCGAAATATCTCAATATATCGTCCGCCTTTTCGCGCTCACGCGGCGCCAAATAAATAAACAACTTCGCCGGCAGCTTCTGACCTTCCGCGAGATCGATCTGCCCGTGAAGCGACGCCGCGCCTTCGGCTATCGTGATGGTCAGACCCGAAAATCGATCGCCGGGTTTCAAGGTGGTCCAATTCCGCGCCGCGTCAACCGGCCGATTCGCCGCCGGCGTTTTTGCCCCAGAGGTTACCGAGGCCGGCCACGAGATTGATTTCAGATACCAGTACTTTGCCATAGGTCGAGCGTTGAAACGGTACTGACCCGGCGCCAGATTGCGCATGGTGAAATCGCCTTGCTTGTCCGGCAGTGTCGGCCCTCCAAGGCCCCACACGAATTGCGGCTGATCTTTGGGCGCATTCTTCTCATTGTGCCACGGCGTGACCAGAGTTTCTCCAAACAGCGGCCGGCGCTTGCCTTTGCACTCTGGTGCTTTCGATTCTTCCAGTACCACGCGTCCGGTAATCGAGCCCAGCGGTTTCGCAGTCAATTCAATGCCAGTGATGTCCGCGCCTCTGACTTTGATTCGCCGAGGTTCCGAGACGACCCACTCTCCTCCGGGAAAATACGATTGAGCAATTACATCGTAATCGCCATCGGCGACGCCATAGAAGGAAAAGCCACGACCGCCGGGTTGATATGACGAATAACTCGATTGCGATGCGCCGTTGAAGCTCGAACTCAATGTGACACTGAATTCCGGGGGCTGATCAGCGGTCACCGTGCTGCTCGCGATTCCGCTAACTGCGTGGCCCGGTTCACCGCGATAACGAATGTCCACATTGGCGGTCTCTTCACCGGAACGAACGTAGATCTCCGTAGCGTTGTCACGCGTCGACGACGGAGCATAGGTCGGCGCGTCGGTACCATAGGCGCTCACATAGTAACCCGAAGAACTCCCCCCGCTGGCCGCTACCACATAAGTTCCCGATTGCAACCCGTAGATTCTGTAAACGCCCCGATCGTCTGTGGTCTGTTCTCGGAACGGCGCTCCGTAACGTGACGGTTGCCCTTTGCTGTCGCGAATCAGATAGGCACGCACCGGCATGGCAACGACTGCCTCGCCTGCAGATCTGGTTACGGTCCCGGTGATCACGCCTCCCTTAACCATCTCGAGTCTGACCGAATCGCCCACCCGGTAGTATCCGATTGGATTAATGTCCGGGTCGCGCGGCGCTGAGACGTAAGCCGGAAACGAAGCGGAGACCAGATAGACCACCGGGTCCAAACCACTCACTTGAAACTTTCCTTCGCTGTCAGTCGTAGTGGTGCGGCCCGGTTCCCCGACGAGGTAGGCCCGAATACCAACGAGTGCGTTCGCGAGCGGCTGGCCACTGTCGTTAACAACCTGGCCGCTGATCGTGCCGGTTCTGGTCGCATCCGCCGTGTTGTTTTCGTCTGACTGAGATTGGGCGGCCCCGGCGCTGCTCAAAGTAATCAGCAGGGTAAACGGGGCAAGAAAGTTGTAGACGCAGCGTTTCATTGTCTATGTTATGGATTAGGAATTGGTGTGAGATCGATTGTCACGATAACATCAGTTGCCGCTCCCTCAGTCACGCTCACGGCTTGTCTGGCGGATTCCTTCGTCCGCGATCCCGGCACATAAGCGATGACTCTCAATTCGTAGTTTCCGGCTGCCAAACCTTCGACCAAAAAATGCCCGCGCGAATCTGCCGTCGCTGCCCGCAAGTTCGCGAGCGGATCTCCCGGTTTGGTCGGTTGAATAATCAAACGGGCGCCGGCCGGCAGCGTGCCATTCTCCACCTTGACCACGCCGCGAATGCTTCCGTTGCCGTAAGTAACAATGACCCGAATCCCAGTGACCTGTTCAGCGTTCTGAATCTGTATTCCGTTTGGTTGGACGACGCCATCGCGTTCTATGCGCGAGATGGTCAGCCCTTTGATCCTGCCTTGTGCGTCGATTGAAAAGCCTGCGGTTCCTGCCTGCAATCCGCCAATCCTAAAGCTGCCATCGGGTTTCATGCGAGTAGATTGACCCGACGTGAAGTGAAGTGCTTCGTTGCGGGTGTACGCTGAGATAAAGACATAAGACTGAGCAAGCGCGGCAATGACGCTATTGCCTTTAGCACCATCAAGCACGACCACTCCCGACAAACTTGCCCCCACGGATGACTTGATTAGCAATCCAGTCACATCCTGATCGACGAGGTCAAAGGTGACTGGGTCTCCACGCAGATCCGATTCCTCCGGCGGCTCAATTGAGATTGAGTACTTACCCGGAGGTAATTTCTCCAAGCGGAACTCGCCTTGCTTGTCTGAACGGGCGCCAGTGCCTCCGCCGGAACTGGATGAGTTGTTGGCGTCGATCATAATAATTCGGGACAACCCGATCCCCACATTCGGCACGGGCTTTCCACTCTCGTCTACTACGCGCCCGCCGGCTGAGAAACCCGGAACGGCCGGACTCAAGGTGATATCGATTTTGGAGGCCTCAGTACCTTCATCGATCTCAATTACAGTAGCTTTCGCCGGATCGGTGGCGTCAGGATAGAACGTTGTCGCGTACGCGGGACGTCCTCTGCCGGCGCCATTATAGAAGTTATCGTCGCCCTGGCCGCTGGACACTTTGTAATGTCCGGGGTGTATTCCGAACATTCGGTAAATTCCCCGATCATCGGTCTGAAAGTTGAGCCCAACAGGATAGACGGGTCCACGCTGATTGCGCTGATCGGCCGGCAAGAGGTTGACGCGCTCTGCGACAACGGGATTACCATCCGCGTCTGTCACCTTCCCGGTAATCACTCCGCCTCGCACCAACTCAAAGTCGATTCCCTCGACGTTCTCGCCTTCGGTGATTACCACAGTCTGGCCTCTTGAATTGTTGGCGTCCGCGATCACAAATGCGGGAGCCACGGGCGCGACTTCATAACTTCCGGCCGGCACATCGCTGATTCGATAGTCACCGTCCTGATCTGTGGTGGCCTTGAACGTTGGAGCAAACCGCGCGGGCTGGCTCGATCGCAAACCCACTACCACTCCCGGCGCGGGCTTGCCTTTGATAGTTATCCTGCCTGAGACGGTCGCCTCGGGATTCTTCTTAGCCGGGTTGGTTTGCGAGTTCGCGTGTTGGCAGAATCCTGCACAACAGAGCAGGAGCGCTGAAACAATTGCCAAGGGAGCGGGGAGCCTCATAGCGAGTTACCTTTCAGCCGACGAGGGTGCGCCCATAATACTCAAATAGCAGGTCTTTGTCTGCTATCTTCCGTGTGACTGAGAATGGAGACTCAACTGCTCGGCTCTACCCGTTGTGCCTTTTCCGGGGCTCCTCTCCCAAAAGGAGAGGGGAGGAAACACAAAATGCAAGAGTGTGGACATTACCGCAAGCGCACCCCTCAATCCCCTGCCAGTAAAAGGGGGAAGAACGCACCTGTCGGAGTATGATGAGTTCGAAAGCCAGTTGACCGCGACACAGACATGATCTTACTGCCGGAATCCGATGAAGATTTGCTCCGCGAATGCGAGGTTGATACCTTTCGTTCGAGCGGCCCCGGCGGCCAGCACGTCAACAAGACAGAGAGCGCCGTTCGTCTCACGCATCTTCCTTCCGGCATCGTCGTCACTTCACAGCAGGAGCGCAGCCAGCATCGAAACAAGTCGCTCTGTTTGCAAAAACTTCGCGAAAAGGTCGCGCGGTTGAATTATCGCCCACCCAAACGCGTTCCCACGCGCGTCCCGCGGAGCGCGAAGAACCGTACCCTGGAAAAAAAGGCGCGGCGGTCGCGCATCAAGCGATTGCGATCAAAGCCATCGACGGATGAGTGAGTGCGATGAACGCAGATCGACTGGTTGAAAAGATTCAGCCCGTTCTCATTAGCACCTCGCTTCAGAGAGGTGAGTCGGTCGCGAGATCGATCTGGTCAACCGTTTCAACGTTTCATTCGAAGCCGTTAAAACGGCTCACTCTCCTCATCTTGTCGTCAGCACCTCGCTGAAGCGAGGTGCCAATGAGGTTTCACGAACCCGCTTGAAAGCCATCCTTCCGCGCATCGTGTATCATCAAGCAAAAGGGAGATTGATCAATGATAACTGTCGCCAATCGTATCTATGTCACGCCGGAGTACGCCGATGCCTTCGAAGAGAGGTTCCGCCAGCGCGCGGGGCTGGTCGATGGCATGCCGGGGTTCATTTCCAACCAGGTGCTGCGCCCGGTCAACGATGGTGACCCATATGTAGTCTTCACCATTTGGAATAGCCGTGACGACTTTCTCAACTGGGTGCGCTCTGACGAGTTTGTGAAGGGTCACGCCCAGTCCGGCACCCTGCCGCAGGAGGCCTTCGCGGGGCCGAACAAGCTTGAAGTGCACGAGGTCCTGCAGGATTCTACTCGCCCTGATCTAAAGGCCGAGCCAAAGGGTGGTCCTTTGAGGATGCACTAACCGAATTTGAACGCACACTTGGACTGACATCCCATCGAAATGATATAGTCGCCGCCGCTGAATTAGGGACACGCGTTAACAGTTCAATTCACCTTTTTCCAATTTAGACAACAAAGGGACACTACATCAACAAGAGAGTAATGATCTGTGGCCTGAGCGCCGCATTGCTGGCCACTGCAGCTTGCTCCGCCAGCAAGACCACACCCGCTACGAATTCGAACTCCACAACGGCGGCCACACCAGCCAGACCGGCGACACCGGCCCCCGCTTCGACTGCATCATCCCCTGCCGCCAACACCGCAGCCCAGGATTTCATGCTGGTCAACGCAACTGGGGTAGAGATTGATAAGGTCTTTATTACTCCGCATGACAAAGACGACTGGGAAGAAGACATCCTTGGACGCGACACTCTGCCCGATGGCGAAAGCGTAGACATCAAGTTTCACCGCGCAGAGACAGCAGCGATGTGGGATTTGCGGATTGAAGACAAAGCAGGTCACGCTATCGAGTGGGAAAACCTCAACCTGCTCGAAATCAACAAGCTTACGCTGTATTATAAAGACGGTAAGGCAACAGCGAAGATTGATTAGTGAGAGCGCGCAATGCGTTCCGGTCTTTGGAATGCGCCGACTCGTTAGCGCTTTGGAAAGACGGCGACTTGTCGCAGTCTTTGTTCGTCGAGTAATGCGAGGGACCAAAGCGGCGACTAGTCGCCGCACTCCAAATTCGCAAGTCGTTTTCGGAAATGATTTCGCCAACTCTCAGGCAAGGACTCGATGGCAATAGCCCGTCGCATCATTTCCACATCACCTCTGTTTCCCGAGTACAGTCCGGTGATATCGGCGACCGTCACGTTATTCGCATCGCGCGCAATCAACTCAATCTCATCACCGGCGCCCACTTCACCCTCCCGCTGGACGGAGAGATAGAATCCCGTCCGCCCACTGGTTAGAAATCTCTTGATAATGTCCGTGCGGCCAAACTTGATACCGAGCTTATAGCATGGCATCCGCGGCTCAGTAACGGTGACCTCTGCGGATCCGACGCGAAAGCGATCGCCGATGTTGACCATTGATTCATCCAGACCTTCGGTGGTGAGGTTCTCGCCAAACATTCCCCATGGCAGTTCGGTGCCCGGCAGTTCGTCGCGCCAATAGCTGTAGTGTTCCGCCGTGTAGACGTAAGCGGCCTTGGTGGGGCCACCATGAACTGTCAGATCCGCCTGCCGGTCGCCGTCAAGGTTGAGGGTGCGTAGCATCACTCGCCCTTCGACCGGCATCTTGTAAATGCCAGTCGAGACAATCTGATCATTCCATTCGACGAGGCCAGGTCGAGCGACGTTGACCGAAATGATTTTCATCGCACGCTCCGCGGACTAGCCACGCTTCTTTTCGGGCTTTGGCAGAAAACCACGTTGCTGATGAGGGGGTTTGGGTGGACCGAGGTTATGTTCCGGACGCGTGTTTTCTCGTTCTTGTTTGTCCTTCGCTATCTTCTCTATCAATCGTTTCTTCGCACGCTTATTCATAAGCGAGATTATACAGGAGTAGAAACTTCTCCCGCTCACCTAATGTTTAGTTTGAGTCGAATATTAGCCGGCCGAGGTTCCCGCGCGCGCCGGCAGCAAAGCCGACGGTCTCTCCGCGAGTTTGGCCGCGAACAAAGCTCAACGTGTCGAAGCCCGGGCCGTCGAGTCGCATCCAGGTAAGGCCATCATCTGTTGAGTAGTCAGCGCCTGATGGACCAACTGCAACCAGTATCCGCGTCTTCGCGCCCGGCACATACGCGACCGCCGAACGAAAGCCGGAAAGACCTTTCACGAGGCTCCAAGTAACACCGCCGTCACCGGTCACCGCGAGATTGTCGACCGCCTCGTCCTCTTTCTTGTAGTCACCACCGATGATCACGCCGTGTTTCGCGTCGCGGAAAGCGACGGAGAAAATGCCGGCAGATGGACCTGCAATAAGTGTCGTGTCGGCAATCGCCCACGTGCGGCCGCGGTCTTGTGTACGCAGCACGCGAGCTTTGGCGGCAGCTCCGGTGCCAATCCACGCGCGACTCTTGCCAAAGACTGCAATGTTAGTACCGCTGGCCGCAAACGCGCCTTCGTTGGGAAGCGCGGGCGGCAAAGCGCTCGCGGGAACTCGCGTCCAGTTCCTCCCACCATTCTCAGTGGTCATGATGCAGAACTGTCCGTCGATCGAGTCGCCTATGACGAGGCCGTGGTCCGCATCCCAGAAAGACATCGCGTCGTAGAACGCCTTGGGGTCGTCATTCATAAACTGCAACTTCCAGGTCGCGCCGCCGTCGGTTGTATTGTAGATACGCGATGCAGGACCGTTGCCGATGCTGAGGACGTAGGCAGTCCGAGCATCAATCGCATCGATGTCTCGAAAGTCCACCCGATCAGTGGTGACGGTCAGCTTCTGCCACGTCGATCCACCGTCGGAGGTACGCAAGACGGTGCTGTCCGCGCCGCTGGCCCACGCGATGCGCTCGCTCACCGCACTCACGCCGCGCAGACGGGCCGTGACACCGCTGGTTTGGATGGACCAATGAGGCGGAGTAAGGAGCAGGATTGTTATGGAGAAAAGGGCGTTCATAAACTTAACATCGCAGGAATTTGAGCGATCACTCCCAGACAGCGATGTCTAGTTGCAAGTCATTCTTATGATTCTTGCCTGCGCAGTTTAGTTCACTGCATTTCCAAGCACCTACCTCGGGACTTTCCTCAAATCACTGAGATGGCACCTTGAAAGGAGAAACGGCTGGATCAGGTTGACCGAACGTCATAGTGAGCCAATCGTCGTCTCTCTCTTCTCCACCCTTTTCGATTCCGATCTCAGTAATGAGTCGTCCTCGACTTAGTTGGGAATCGAACGGATTTGAAATTGACATCCAGGGATGGGCCCGGAAGAACTGCTCTTGTGTGATTCTGCCAGAGAGCAGTTCCAGCAATCCCCTAGCGGAAATTCTTATTTCGTTGTCTGACACTCCGTGACCTCCTCTGAAAGTCATTCCTTCATGGGTCTTTGCGCCTTCCAAGAGGTGGACTGCATTTGACGCGCTACGTTCTGCTTCAGGGAAGAACCGGCCCATCTTTTCAATCGCTTCTCGAATCTCACTCCCTACCTGGGCGAATGCCTCTCCTGGATACAATGTGCCATTGAGTTTTCGTTGTGCTTCTGAGCCAAAGGCTTGTTCTACGACGAGGGTTAGTACGAAGCTGATCCCTAAGTGCTCTCGCAAGAAATATCTAACCACATCATCAACATCAGTGCCATAAAAGTAACGCTTGCTGTTTAAATGGTAGCATCCACCGTCGCAGATGATTATCGCTCGATGGCCATTATAGTTGGCCTTTGCCAATTGACCGGCTTTACGCTCAAGGCGCGAGTAGACTGTATTCTGGACCAGCGACGTAAGCTCTTTATAGACAGGCGACACCGACGCCCGCTCTTGGCTGGGATCATAGGTGATTCGTATTTCAACGCTTGGGGTGGTGCTCGTAATAAAGTGCGTATGTTGCTTCTCTGGAGCGAGGGATACGGCCTCGATAAACTGGAAGAATTGTTTGTTGAAGACATCCCTATCAAGATTACTCCTATGTGGAATCTTGAGCCGAGGGTTGGGTCTCGGCCAAACCTTATTGTCTACTTCACTACCGACTTTCAAACTGAAAGCACTGTTCTTTAAGCCTCTCTTATAGATGATGTCGCTTAGCCTAATACGAAGCGCTAGAATCGGAGATCGATCATCGACGCCTCTGTCAGAGACAGTGGCGATATCTGCGATGAATTCCTGGGACTTATCGGCATTTGAAACAAAATGCAGATCGGGTCTCGTACCCAGTTTCGGTTCGTGCGTAACCGTTCCGAGTTTGCTAAAAACATTCAGGAGCACTATCTCCCACTCAGCGCCCAATGAATGTTCGTTCGCCTTGTTCAGGGCGTCCACATGTTTTCTGAGCTGCTGTTTCGATAAGAACCCGGCGTTCTCATTGATTAATCTCTGAAGCGTTCTGCGTGAAAAGATTGCCATGAATATGTTCAGTTCCCAGAGTGGGCTGCCTGTCAGTGCTTTGGAAGACTGCGACTTGTCGCAGTCTTTGTTCGTCGAGTAAGAGCAAGGGACCAAAGCGGCGACAAGTCGCCGCACTCCAAAAAAGCTACCGGCATCCCCTCATCCGAAATGCCCCAATCCTGCTCGCATAACTCGTCGCGTCTTTCCTGATATAGTCACCGACGTACCAGATCGTGCAGTCGTCGCTCGGGTCCACCGCCGTTTGTGCGTAGTCCTCCCAGCGCAGCGTGTTCGTCTGCACGCCTTCACCTTCCACGAGTACCGTCTCATGCAGCGTCAACTGGCCCAGCGGATCTTTGGCTAGTCGGCCCGCGAAGCGCTGCCCCACGAAATTTGGCGTTCCGCCGAACGAATAACCGATGCCGATGTTGCCTAATCGATCGATGGCTGGGCTGGCCATCCAGCGATAGAAGGCATCCGGCGCATAAGTGCCTTGCTGATACAGACTGACGTTGCGGTTCTTGTTGATGCGAAATTCATACCAGCGCACACCGCCGCCTCCTGCCGAGCTGTTGACCGAATGAACGGCAACGATTGACTCGCGCTTGCCGATCCTTCGATAAACCAGCCGCGACATCACCTTGTCGCCCTGTGCGTCGAGCCGCCGATCCGTGCCCGGTTGCGGCACGCAGTTCGTGAGCTGCCCGTCACATAAATAGTGATAGGGAGCTACAGCGATCTTCTCGGGACCGGTGACCTTTGTGTTGGCCGGATTCTTCCAGTCGACGTGGAACTTCCATACAAAGATTCCATCGTCTTCGAGAATCTTCTTCAGTTGCGTGCCCCCGGCCGCCATCATCACGTTGGGCGCGCCTGGCGGCGGCAGACCCTGGCCATCGATGTCCGCGTTGTTCAGGAAATTCGCGCCGTCAATAATGACGCACTGTTCGGTGGCCGGCTCGCCCCTCAACATCTTCGCGCGGTCTGCAACGCACGCGTGCTTTTGGATCACTTCGTCTCCGGTGCTGGTGGGAATGTAGTAGCCGTCCGGCCAGATCGCCGGACGGGGGTAATCCGGGAAAAGCGGCCTCAGGAATTCGTAGCGATAGTAAGGGCCAAACGGATCGGGACCGGTGCTGACTGCATAGCACATCGAATAAGGCCCTTGTGGACCAGGTGGTGGCGTCTGACCGCGCGGCTGTGGAGGTTGGTTGAGCTGAACAGGCGGACTGAAAAGCCTGACAGGCGGGCCAGGCTGATCTGGTTTACCCGGCACACTCACTTGAGCCGGGTCGCCTGCGCGGCCCGGTTGCGGCTGGTCCGGACGGACGGCGCCGCGCCGGAAGGTCGGCATTACGACGAGCCAGCGATCGGCGAGTTGGTCATAGCGGACGACTGCGTCACCATTGTTCGTGGCCTCGCACGCGCCGCCGAAGCCTTTGAAGATCGTGTTGGTCGGAACAGGACCGTACAGAACTTTGCCAGTCGTATCGAACTGCTTTCCCTTCTTAGAATAGATAGCTATTCGCGTATTGACAATCTGAAAGATGTGGTCAGGCCCGACGGCGAGGCTGTTATCGGATGGGTTGCGCACGGTAGCCGTGCCGTGCGGGCCTTCGAACCCGACGCCGAGGCCGTCGAAGCTTTCTACGAGTGCCGCGGCCGGCCGAGTGCCCTGAGATACTTGTTCAACTTTCGCCGCGCCGGGAGGACTGATCATCACGGGAGGAACGATAGGCGAGGGAGTTTGTTGAGCGGTTTCGCGAAGCTCGTTCGCGCCGCCGGCGTTCACTCGGGAGCACGGTTGGTAAATAACGCCCAGGATAATCGTGACGACGATCGCGGTGGCAAACGCAGATGGTCCTGCAAATCTCATTCGATTAGCTCTGGGTTCGGTTTGTCGGACAATTGCAGCGCCAGAAATATTGCGTCATCCTCCCTCTCCCTTTGGGAGAGGGTTGGGGAGAGGGTTTTGAGCGACGGGCGCACCCACCTAAGCTACGCCCCCTCTTCCCCAGCCCTTCTCCCAAAGGGAGAAGGGAGAAACAAACAAGAAGAGCTGACCTCTGACTAATTTAGGAATTTCTGTAGTCTTAGAATCTGATCAAAACTTCACGCCAGTCGCGGCAAGAATCGCCAGCACGACGGCAATGATTGCTTCGCCGGCGATTAGCCCGGAGGCCAGCGGAATCCGATAGTCCTTTTCGGTCTGCGGCGAAACTCTGGCCCAGATGAATTGTCCGACGCCGCCGAGTATAAACGTCATCAGGACCGATGCCGGAATCAGCATGCCGATACCAATCGCGGACGGCGAAGGAATTTTCTCTTCCCACTTTTCCGCCAGCAGCGTGAGCAGGATGCCGACTGCAATTCCTATCACCAGTCCAACTAAACATCCGGGCGGCAATGCGTTAAAGCCTTTCGTAAGCAGCTCGGCGAAGCCCGCCCACTTGACGCTAATCGGCGCCGACAGACCTTCCGGTCCGATGCCAAATTTATCGCGCAGCACCGGGTAGACGATTGCCGTCGCGATTGATCCGACCGGCGCCGCGATCAATTGCGCGATGGTCAGGTTGCGAGGATTCGAACGCAGCAATTGACCCGCTTTGAAATCCTGCATCAGCGCTTCTGAGGTCACGGCGATAGTCCCCGTCAGCCCGCTCGAAGACATATTCACCGGCACGTTACCGGGCGAGATGAAAGCAAAGATCGCTTGCATCATGTTCGACATCGCGCTGATCGGGCCCCAGTTTGTTTCTCCCAGAACGCGCAGACCCACCAGCATCAACGGCAGGGAAAGCACGATGGCGATGAACGAGAGATAGACGGGAATGCCCATGCTGAAATACTGCACGAGGCAAATCACCACGGTCATGACAATGGAACCGATAGCGACCCACTGCATCGGAAAATCGCTGTGCTCCATTTGGCTTCCTCTTAACCCACGAAACGTTTTGACGATCAGGTTCCACTTCAGCGCCAGCGATGTCAGTCCGCCGGCGACCATCAATCCGGTTGCCGGCCACATGACCCAACGCAACGTCATGGGAAAGGTCTGTTCTGGAATCATTCCATGCGAGAGAAGAAACCGGGGCAGGATGAACCAACTGACTGCCGTACCAATCGCCATCGCCAGACAGATGCGGAATCCGACCAGCAGTCCCGAACCGAACGACAGCAGACTCAAGTTGAAGCCGATATTCATCGGCTGCATGCCGGAAAGAAACACTGTGTCCCTAATCCACTTAAAATAGGTGGTGATGAGCATCAGCACGCTGGACGCGAGACCACCGAGTCCAAGCGCCTTTACTGGTCCGGCTGATACGCCTTTCTCGCGGCCTTCGTGCAGCACCTTGATCGTTTCGCCGGCCGCCAAACC
Organism: Pyrinomonadaceae bacterium; assembly: GCA_041497335.1. GTDB lineage: Bacteria > Acidobacteriota > Blastocatellia > Pyrinomonadales > Pyrinomonadaceae > UBA11740. The sequence continues at coordinate 103,739 of JBGQGG010000015.1, forward strand.
ATCGGCGTACGTTAGGTTCTCTTCATCGATGTAGTGGCGTCGCATCGGTACGGCGAGCAGAATGCCGAGCAGACTGGCGCTGCAAAGCCAGAAGAAAATCTGCCAGGTACCGAGGTGAATCGGCGGATTGAGCACGCCTTTCGCATTCAGCAAATCAAACGCGGCCAGCAGCACGCACATAAAGGCAGTCTGCCCGGCGCTGGTGCCCATGGTCTGCACGATATTGTTCTCACGCGCATTGGTCCCCGTGGCGCGCAGGATCAGCACCAGCGCGATGAAGCCGAAGAATGCCGAGACCACCGACAGGTTCGGGCCGAACCCCAGCTTAAGAACGCAGTATGGATAGGCGCTGCCAATGACCATTGCGACTATGAGTCCGACGATGATCGATCGAACGGTAAGCTCGGGAGCGGCCACAGCGGCTTTTGTCTGGCTCATCAAACTCTCCTGTTTTCCGTTGAACAAAGTTTCCTTATCGACAAAGCAAAGCCCATTGTCCCAGGTTCTTCGATGTAAAAGAAAGTTCTCACCTTGGGCGCTTCACGATCCGATCGGCGCTTGCTCCATGAACGCCTCAGTCGGATGTGCGGTCAAGGAGTTTCGAGGTCGCTAAACCCTAATTCCGTGTGGTCTTCGCTAACTGTTCGCTGCTCTTCTTGATCTGTCCGCTCAGTTCGATGAGTCTTCCAAGTCGCGCCGCGCCTTAGTGGTCAGTTGAGTGTCGACCACTGAGGCTTCTTTGAAGAAGGGATTGTCGGCAAAGCTGAAGATCAGACGGCCCAGCTTTAAGACCGCGGGCTTCAGCTCCGGGGAATTCGCCAGGGCCTGGGCGCCGACCTGTTCACTCGCTTTTTCGGGTTCGGGCAAGGCCAGGTTCTTGTCGAGGCGTTCTGCGCGCTTCTTAATCTCGGAAACCGACTTGGAAACAAATTTAGGGTCAAGCGTCGTGTTACTCAAAGCGGTTCGCAGAAGATTGTTGTTAACCGCTTGAAAGCGCAAGAAATCCTGCTGGAGTTGCTCCAGCGCCTGCTGTGGGTTCGGGTGGATCCGGCTCTTGTTCTTATTGAATTGGAGGGCAAGGATTCTGAGGTTCCACGATCGCAATTCCAGATCGCGCTCGTTCTCTGCGCGTTCCTTGTCCTTGTTGACCGGTTGGGCCGTAACCGCCGGAAAAATCACCAGCGCGAAAACAATTGCCGTGGTAATTTGCAGAACAAATTTCATTATGGCCTTCATCTCCGGCTCACCAGGCCACGGCATATCTTCCCCGCCGCGGATCCGCGCCGCCCGAAATAACGCCGGTCTTCGCGTCATACACGATCACCGTCGGCGATGAGCCCGTGCCCCAGGCGGATTGAATCTTAAGCTTGTGCCCGCGCGAATTAAGCTGGCTGATCACGTCAGCGGGAATACGCGATTCGACGTTCAGCACTCCCGGCAAGAATTCATGATTGTCGAACGAACTGACGTAGTGTTGCGTATCAAAGCGCGGAGCTTCGACAGCTTCCTGCGGATTCATGCCGAACTCGACTATGTTGAGCAGCACCTGCAACAAGCCCTGATCCTGATTGTCGCCGCCCGGTGTACTGAGGACCATGAACGGCTGGCCGTCTCTGAGCACCAGCGTCGGAGTCAAGGTGATGCGCGGACGCTTTCCGGGCGCGACCACATTGGGACTATTCGGATCAGTCAAAGCCGATTGCAGACGCTGGCCCATCAGCACGCCGGTCTCGCCGGCCACCACGGCCGGCAACCACGCGCCGCTGGGCGTGGCGCTGAACATGTTGCCATCTTTATCGATCACGTTGACGCAGGTCGTGTCATTCGCTTTTTCGATCTCCGGAACCGGTGCGGCGTTGTAGGAAATCTGCGCGGCGCTGGCCAGCAGCGGTTTCATGTTTGTCGGATCGCCCGGACGTTGTGACAGCGACGCCCTCTGCCCGTCGATGAGAGAACGGCGCATGGCGGCATAATCTTTCGATAGCAATTGTTGCGTCGGAACACGGACGAAGTTCGGATCGCCATAGAAACGATCGCGATCGGCAAAACCGAGCTTCAGCGCTTCCGTAACGGTGTGAATGTACTCGGGCGAGTTCTGCCCCATCTTCTTTAGATCGTACCCTTCGAGCAGGTTCAGCACTTCGATCATCATCGGTCCCTGGGCCCAGAAACCCGTCTTGTAGACTTCATAGCCGCGATACTCGCCTTTGGCCGGCGCTCCGACCGTCGCGCGCCAGCCGGCGAGATCTGAAGCAGCTATCAGCCCTCCGTGAGTCTGCATGTACTCGCCGATGCGCTTTCCGATGGGGCCTTTGTAGAAGTAATCACGCGCGGCCATCAAAGCCAGGTGACGTCCGCGGCGGGCACTCCGTTTTTCCGCGGCCGCGATCGAGCGTAGCGTGCGCGCCAGGTCGGCTTGTACAAAAACGTCGCCAACCTTCGGCACTTCGCCGTTGGGTAGAAAGACTCGCTTCGCGTCCGGCCATTGCGAAAAGATGGGCGCGCGAGTCTGGATGTATTGCACGCGCAGCTCATCGATGGGAAAGCCGTCGGCCAGTTCGATTGCCGGCTGCATCACTTCGGCCAGAGACTTCGTGCCAAACTGATCCAACGCGGTAACGCAGGCGTCGAGCACGGCCGGAACCGTCGCCGACAGCGGACCTGTCGAAGGGATCATTCCGGACTTTGCGCCGGGCATCACCGGCATGTCTGCCTCGCGGCCCGCTGCGCGCTGCGTCGCCGATGAATCGGGAGCTGTCGCTGTCATGCTTGTGCTGCCTTGTTGTTTGGCGCGATTCACAAAAAACTCGCGCGTTGCCTTCGCGGGCGCCGTTCCCATGCCTTCGACAACGGCCACGTCTCTGCCCTTCAGCTTGATCAGAATTGGCACTTCGCCGCCAAACGAGAAATGCGAAAACTCGATCACTGACGCGGCCAGAATCGTCGCCACCCCGGCGTCGACGGCGTTACCGCCATGCTGGAGGACGCGCATGCCGGCCTCGACTGAAAGCGGTTGGCCGCCGGCAACGACGCCGCGCCGACCACGGACTACCGGTCGAAAGGTGTCCGCGTTGGAAACACGCAGGGTCGCCCCAAGTACCGCAAGCGAAGTTGCGATGGACAGGTAGTAAAGGAACGAACGTTGGGTCAACATCCTCAACAGGCCTCCGAAATCGGTAAATTTTGAAAGAGTTTTATGCTTCTTCAGCGCCTGAGTCAATGAGAACTACTCGGTGGGAGTCACAGCGTCACCTTAATTTTTGGAAACAGCTTCGCAAGTTGATCGCAATGTTTTCGCAACCCTGTGCCTCCGGGACGAGTTTAGTATGCGTTCATTCAATTGATTCTCCTTGTGAGAACTGAGACTGAAGGGTAGGGCGTCGACTTTGGGGGAGGTCGGCGCCTTTGCTTTTCTTCTACTTCGTCATCTTGCACTTTCGCCCATTGTGGCGATAATCGCATTTTCGGCTTTCCTGTCCGCAAAAGCGAAAGACCACAAATGACTGAGTTCAAGATTGCTCCCTACGGTTCGTGGAAATCGCCCATCACGTCCGATTTGATCGTTAAAGAATCCATCGGCCTCAGCCAGGTCAGGATAGATGGCGACGACATTTATTGGATCGAAATGCGTCCGTCCGAAGGCGGCCGCCAGGTGATCGTTCGGCGTACGCCCGACGGCCGCACCTCAGACGTAACGCCCCCCGGATTCAACGCCCGAACGCGCGTGCATGAATACGGCGGTGGGGAATATGTCGTGCATCACTCGACCATCTACTTTTCCAACTTTGCCGACCAGCAGCTCTACCGCCAGGCGCCGAATTCAGACCCGCAATTAATTAGTGAGGCCAGTAATGATTCCCGTTTGCGTTATGCCGATTTCGTGGTTGACGAGAGCCGAAGCCGCCTGATCTGTGTACGCGAAGATCACCGCCAGAACGATCGAGAAGCGGTCAATACGCTGGTCGGGATGCCACTTAATGAAGGCGAGGCGGAGGTGCTAATCTCCGGCCAGGACTTTTACTCCTCGCCGCGTGTCAGTCCCGATGGTTCGCGTCTGGCATGGTTGACCTGGAACCATCCCAACATGCCCTGGGATGGCTGCGAGCTCCGGGTCGGCGAAATCACCGTTGATGGAACAGTCGCTAATCAACACCTCGTCGCCGGCGGCCTTCGGGAATCGATCTTTCAGCCTGAATGGTCACCGGACGGTACACTTTATTTCGTTTCCGATCGCTCGGGTTGGTGGAACATCTATCGCGCCGCCGGCAATGCCTCGATCGAATGTGTTTGCGAAATGGAAGCGGAGTTTGGGGTGGCTCAATGGATCTTCGGACTATCAACTTACGCGTTTGCATCCGCCCCCAGCATCGTCTGCGCTTTTGCCGAGCGCGGTATTTGGCATCTCGGGACGATCGACACGCGCGCCGGAAAGCTGGAGCGGATCGATGCGCCTTACACCGAGGTTTCTTTTCTATGCGCTACGCCTAAGCGGGCCGTGTTTCGCGCCGGGTCGCGTGTGGAGCCGTTGTCGATCATAGAAATGGATCTCGTGAGTCGTGAAACACAAGTTCTCCAGCGCCAGAGCAGCATCAAGATCGAGCCAGGTTATTTTTCTGAGTCGCAGGCCGTTGAGTTTCCTACTGAAAACGGATTAATGGCGCACGGGTTTTTCTATCCGGCGAAGAACCGCGATTTTGCAGCGCCTCCGGGCGAACAGCAGCCACTCCTGGTCAAAAGCCATGGCGGACCGACTTCAGCCACGATCGCGGTCCTGATGTTAGGCATTCAATACTGGACCAGCCGGGGCATCGCAGTGCTTGATGTTAACTACGGCGGCAGCACCGGGTATGGTCGCGCCTATCGAGAGAGGTTGAATGGCACCTGGGGCATCGTCGACGTTGACGATTGCGTAAACGGCGCCAGGTTTCTGGCTGCCGCCGGCGACGCTGACCGGAACCGCCTAATGATTGACGGCGGCAGCGCGGGTGGTTACACGACACTGTGCGCGCTGACGTTTCGCGACGCATTCAAGGCGGGTGCGAGCCACTTTGGCGTCAGCGATGCCGAAGCGTTGGCGAAAGAGACTCACAAGTTCGAGTCGCGTTACCTGGATAATTTGATTGGGCCGTACCCCGAGCGACGCGATCTTTACGTCCAGCGGTCGCCGATCCATTTTGCTGACAGGCTGTCATGTCCGGTTATTTTCTTTCAGGGTCTGGAAGATAAAGTGGTTCCGCCCAACCAGGCCGAGATGATGGTGGAAGCCTTGCGCCAGAAGGGCGTGCCCGTCGCCTATGTCGCCTTCGCGGGTGAACAGCACGGCTTTCGCCGCGCGGAAAATATCAAGCGCTCGCTCGACGGCGAACTCTATTTCTATTCACGCGTTTTCAAATTTGAACTGGCCGACACGGTCGAGCCGGTGGCTATTGAAAATCTCTGACATGATCAGGATCCCACGATATCGCAGACCATCTACTTGAATGGACAAAATCGACCGCCTGGGCTGGGCGGACGGAATGTCATTCACCTCTTACGGCGTCCGTGTGGGCGTGCGGGTCAACGACTCTGCCCTCCTGCCGGATGTGATCGCGCGCCTGCCACCTGGATCAAAGCCGGCATCGTTCCAGGTAGTTGACCACCTCTATTCACTGATTGGCAATCGCTCGAAACCAGAGTCAAAGTTGCGTCGTTTCAGCCTTGGTTATTGGAACCTGCTGAGGATCGCGCGCTCGCGAGAGTTCCATGATGTGCTCGAAGCTTTCGAGTCTCATGTTCAGTTGACGGTCGCTGAGTATGCGCCGCGCCGCGTTTTTGTCCATGCGGGCGTTGTCGGTTGGAAAGACAGGGCGATTCTGATTCCAGGTCTGAGCCACAGCGGTAAGACTACTTTGGTAGACCATCTAATCCGCGCCGGGGCGACATACTATTCGGACGAGTACGCGGTGCTTGATGAGCGAGGGCGCGTTCATCCTTACCCTCGAGCTCTGGGTCTGCGTTCTTCCGACGGGTTGGCAGCAAAGAAACTCCGGGCGGAAGAAATCGGGGCCGAGGTTGGTTCGAAACCTCTCCGAGTCGGATTGGTAATATCCACCAGATATAAAGACGGAGCCCGCTGGCGACCAAAGCAGATCACGCGTGGCAAGGGCGTGCTTGAGTTAATGTCTAACACGGTGTCTGCGCGTTCGCAGCCTGAGCTGGCCCTGACCGTTTTGCGAGTCGCTTTGGAATCAGCACGGATTCTGAAGGGCGTACGTGGCGAAGCCGGCGACGTTGTGAGTAGAATTTTGGCAAGTATGACGTGACTTCTCTGGCAACTAGACGTGCATGAACGGGATTGGCCACAAAAAAGGCGCAAGAAGCACAAAACGAATTCCATCGTTTCGCCCTTTTCGTGGCCGGCTGGCTCGGTCTTATCTTACTGAATCGGTTCGTCCGCCACCGTCGCCGGTCCGCCGCCATGGTCGCCACCGCGAACTACTCCGCTCTTGTCCACAAAGAATGAACGTTTGCCGGTCCTGCCGTACTCGACCGGCGTAGCCACGGCTTCGAATTGATCGCCGGACGCCGTGAGTTCAAACTTGTATCCGTATTTATTGTACACGTCCATCATCACCAGCTTTTGCTGGGTCAATTGAGCGAGCGTGCCGTAGCTGCCCTTGCCCACGGTTTTGAGATAAGTACGCTCGGCGTTGGCAATTATCTGCAGCGCGCTCGCGGCGATCATTTCGTTGGCTTCCGGCGGTGGGTTTTTGGTCGCGTTTGAAATTCCGGCGACCATAGTAATGATGAGGTTCTTGGGCAGATGTATCTCGTGCTGAGTTCCCAGTCCCTCATTCGAGAGCGCATAGGTAATTGCATCCGCCGTCGGATCCAACGCGAGCAGGAAATCCCGCATCGTCGCGTCCACTGTGCCGGCGCTTTTACGAATCTCTTCGTGATATGCCTCCATCAATGCAGGCGAAATATAGATCTGTCCGAGGGTCCGGTTTGGTTCCCAGCGGCGCGAATTGCGAAAAGCGTTATTCGAGGACAGAGTCTGATGATTCACGGTGGCGTCAATCACGCGTCGCACCGTGGCCGCCTCGGAAATAACTACAAAGTTACCGACGAAAGCGTAAGCGAACACTCCGGCGTAATTCACGAGTTCCGTGTCTTCGCGTTTTTCCACCTGGGCAATCAGGTTTGCCTCACCGATGCCCAGCCCGTCGAGCACTCGGGGCATCAGCCGGCGCGCCGCTTCGCGATCCTTCACTGAGATCAGAAGCATCGGGAGCACGTCGCTTCCCTTCTTCTCCTGATCTTGTTTGCTATCACCTGATTCCGGCGAAGGTTTGGCGGATGGTGTCGGCCCAATGTTGAAAGGTCCTGCGCCCTGCAGAGACTTGAGCGAACCGGCGAGTGCTATTTCATTCCCAAAAGCCGGCAATAAGTCGTCTTTGATCTTGATACCGCCTTTCTTTTCGAACTCTGCAAAGGTATCAAGCGGCGGCTCTTTCCCGCCGGCTGGTATCTGACGCGGCTCAGCTTTCGCTTTTTTCTCGGCGTCCTTACGCATTCCCTCAAAGGTCTGCAAGAAATCAATCGAAGCACTGACGAAAACTTCGGTGTCGTCGGGCAGTACCGAAGGTGCGTCGGAAGCGTACGATGGTCCGGAAATCAGTTGCGGAACAAAAGGCAATGGCAACTTCTTCGCGTCTGGAGGGTCGATCAGGATCGCCTTGATAACATAGTCATTGTTGTCGAGCGCCAGCGCCAGACCAACAGCTTCCGGCCATTGCGGCTCTCCAAATCCAAGCGCGTCGAACATGCGTCCCATCTGCCTGGACGCGATCGCTTGCGCCTCCTGTTCTTTGGTCGGTGTCGGCGTGGGCGAAGGTTCCGGACCACCAGTGAGGACGGCCACCCTGCGCTCGTTTGGGTTGTCCCTGTCCGGATCGGGCTGCGGCGTCGTCGCAGGCTCAGCGGTTGGGTTGCGCGCCATCTCTGCCTGAGCTTCGGCCTCGGCTTTGGCCTCCTCTATTTTCCGGACCTGTTCGGCTTCGGCTTCCGCGATTGTCTGAGGCGTCTTCGGTTTCTTCTTCTCCTCGAGCGCTACATTGAAGAAAACGAAGACCGGTTCGGTCGCGAACTTATCGTGCGCAATGCGGAAATTTTGATCTTCGGTGAGCGCCTTACTGCCAACAGGGTGAAGCTTTTCGAATTTGAAAGGTTGGTCGCTGATAAAAACCAGATTACCGGAGTGCGAGATCTCGAACGGTAGTCGCTCGGCCGGCGTTGCAGTTGGATTTGCAACCGGTGGCTGAGGAGTTGCAGCCGGCGCGGCCGCAGTTTCTTTCTTAGGTTCAGCGGCGGCTTGCTGCTGTCCCGGCTCGCCTGGCTTGGCCTGTGCCGGACCAGAGGGCGCTGCGGTTGAGTCGGGCGTCGGGACGGGGACGGGGGGCAGAACTGTAGGCAAAAAAGTTTCCAGCTTGGGCGCAAACTTTGCCGCCTCTTCAGCCGAAGAGAATTCGATGGCTACGAATGCATTGGGAACGTCCGTGCGCGCCGGCCACGTGGCAAACAGCAGGCGCGCTGCGGAGAGGGCTTCGGCATTCTTCTTCAAAAACGTGATGATCGATTTGAATTCTTTAGGCGGCTCGGCAAGTTTGATGATCGGATCGACGATCTCGCCCGCGCCCCCGGTGCTCATGAGCTGGCCCACATTTCTAATTTCGCCGTAGATCTTGTACTGGTCAGCAGCCAGCAGATTGTCGAAGGTCGGCTCGGGAGGTCGGGGTGCTGCTTCCCGCCGGGCAGGTGGTTTCGCCGGAGTTGCCGGCCGCTGAGCGGAAAGAGGCGCGGCGAGCAAAACGATCGCGATAAAGACTGCAATCAATCGCACCATTGGAGAACCGGGAGCCACGAGGAATCTATCTGAAATCATCGGCGGAGAACCTCAAACGACGAGTCACAATGAAAACGAGCATAACAGATTACGAAGTTTACGAGAATAAAGTTTAGGCACATGTCTTGCCCAACACACAGACCTACCCGCCAGGGAAGCTATTCGCCCAGAATGAAGCCATTGCAAAATCGCAGGCGTCGGCGCACAATGCGCTTCATCATAGTTTGATTCACCGCGCGGTCTTTCATTTCTGAACGCTTATTCGAAACCCGTAACACGAGTTTCCCTCTTCTCCCGCGCAGATAGCTGTCAATGGAAGGCAACTTCGCAACCCTCCCTATTGTTGCCTATCCCAGGGTAAGGAGTTTCTACATGCGAAATCCCAACCGGCACTGGCCGTGGATTACGATTCTTCTCGTTTTCCTTTCGTCAATTGGCCTGGCGCAGACCACGCCCGACATTCGCCAGCTCGAGCAAGGTAAGCCCATCGAACGTGAACTCTCGGGCGGCGCAGTTCACGCTTACTCGATTCAACTGACGGAAGGACAATTCCTCAGCGTGATTGTTGACCAGCGAGGCATCGACGTGGCTGTCACGCTGCTCGGACCGGACGGCAAGCAGATCGAGAAGGTCGACAGCCCGAACGGCGCGAATGGGCCAGAGCCATTGTCGGTACTGGCAAAGGCGTCGGGCCTGTACCTGATCGAAGTCCGATCACTAGACACGAAGATACGCGCCGGACGCTACGAAGTGAGAATCGAGGCGCTGCGCGAGGCCACGCCTGAAGACAAGAAGTTCGGAAGGATTAAAGACCTCGCCGTAACGCTGGCGAATATGAAGACCCAAGAGGAAGGAGTCGCGGCGCTGGCTAAAGAACCAGAACTGGTGACAGTCGAGTTGTGGCAAGCGTTGAATGAGCTGGGCAGGCCGCAGCAGTCACCGCAAGCTACGGTCACTTACCGCTTGGGACTAAGAATCGCGGAGCAGCTTGGATACCGGCAAGGTGTTGCCAAGTCGCTGAACAACATTGGGGTTATCTACCGCAATGAAGGTGATCTTAAACAGGCAATGGAGTATTTCCAAAAAGCGGTGCCGCTGATTGAGGAACTCGGTGACAACGGTGCCACTCTGTTAGTCAACATAGGCATTATCCATCAGAGGCAGGGGAACTCCGCACTGGCGTTGGAAGTCTATGAGAAGGTCTTAAACCTCTACAAAGCGTCGGCAGGATTCGCGGTCACCTCAGCGAGGCTTAACATCGCGAATATTCACCTGGAGCAAGGCGACTACTCACGGGCGTTGGAGGAACTGCGGACGGTCCTAAAGCTAAGCGAAGAGCAACGGGACTCGATTCTAATTGCCAACACCCAGGACAGGATCGGATGGGCCAGTTTCCTTCTCGGCGATTATCAGGAAGCGTTGAAGAATTACCGAGAAAGTCTGGCGCGAAGAGAAAACCTGGGGCTTAAACCGGGAGTCGCTGCGACGCTGACCAGTCTGAGCCTCGTCTACAGAGCAACAGGCAATTTCGCTCAAGCTCTGGACTGTGCCCAACGCGGCCTGGCAATGCAGGAATCGCTGGGCAACAAGTTGGGAGCTGCCAACGCCCAGATGAACATCGGCCTCGTGTATGGCAGCATGGGTGACAGGGCGCGGGCGCTGGAGTATTACCGTAAGAGTCTGGCGCTGAGCGAAGATTTAGGTAACAAGGGGTTGATTGCGAACGCTATTGAGAAAATCGCGGATGCATTCAACGTGCAGGGCGACTATACGGAGGCGTTGGAGTACGCGCACAGGTCATTAAAGCTCAACGAGGAGATAAAGAACTACAGGCAGACCATCTTCTCTCTCCTGACAATCGGGAACATCCACCAAAGCCGCGGCGACTACGCACAGGCACAGGAATATTTTCAGAAAGCTCTGGCACTGAGCGAGAAACTTGGAGACAAACGGGAGATAGCCGATGCGCTGAACAGGATGAGCTACTCAAGCATCAGCCAGGGGAATTACCCACAGGCGCTCGAAACCGCCCAACGCGCCGCCGAAGTTGCCGGGCAGATCGGCAACCGCGAATTGCTTCTCGACGCGCTTAACACGACTGGCCTTTCTTACTTCTCACTCAATCAGCTTGAGAACGCTCGTCGCGCATCAGAGCAAGCCATCGAGCTGGTTGAATCTCTGCGGGCGAACGTCGCCGGACACGAAGCGCGGGCCAGCTACTTCGCGTTGGCCCGGGACCCTTACGAGCTTGACGTTGACGTGCTGATGCAGTTACACAAACTGCACCCGTCGGAAGGCTACGGCGCCGCCGCGTTGCAAATGAGCGAGCGCGCCCGCGCCCGCTCTCTGCTTGAGACGTTGAGCGAAGCGAATGCCGACATCCGGCAGGGCGTCGATCCTGCCTTGCTGACAGGCGAGCGTACTTTGCAGCAACGACTTAATGCCGCGGCGGAACGTCAGACGCGCATCCTCAGCGGCAAACACACCGAAGAACAAGCAAACGCAGTGCAGAAGGAGATTGATGCGCTGACGGGCGATTATCAGCAAGTCGAAGCGCAGATACGACAGTCGAGCCCGCGCTATGCGGCGCTGACACAGCCGGTGCCGCTCATGGTGCGCGAGATACAAAGCGAGGTGCTCGATTCTGACACGGCATTGCTGGAGTATGCGCTGGGCGAAGATCGCAGCTATCTGTGGGTCGTGACGCCGACTTCAGTTAAGAGTTTCGAGTTGCCGAAGCGCGCCGAGATTGAGACGAGTGTGCGCCGCGTGGTTGGACTGCTCAGCGACGGTAAGCGATGGGCGACAAACGTGCAGATCAATGCGGAGTATGCGGGAGCCGCCGACCAACTCAGTCGCACGTTGTTGCCGCCCGCTCTGATGTCGCAGTTGAAAGCAAGAAGATTGGTCATTGTCGGCGATGGGGCGCTGCAATACCTACCGTTCGGGGCGCTACCTGTTCCTATGCCAGAGGGAACGGTAGCCAGGCGTCAGGGATCAGTAGCGAGTGGCATTGGCAATCGACCCCAGACCCCTGATCCCCGACCCCCCCTTATCGCCGATTACGAAATCGTCAGTCTGCCATCGGCGTCAACGCTGGCAGTGCTGCGACGCGAGACGGCAAACCGTGCGCGGCCGACGAAGAGCGTCGCAGTGCTGGCTGATCCGGTGTTCGAGGAAACAGACGAGCGAGTTCAAGCAGCGACGGCGCAAGGTCGCCAGGTTGGCAATGGACAACCGAGTGCGGGAGCTCGCAACGTGAGTTTTGACCAGTCGATCAATTCGCAGGCGTTGCTGCGGGCGCTCGACTTCAAATCCAACGCCGATGCCGGCGAAGCAACCCCTGAGCAGTTGCATATCGCGCGCTTGCCCTTCACGCGCTTCGAAGCCGAAGGTATTCTTGCCTCCGCGCCAAAGGGCCAAAGCCTAAAAGCCACAGACTTTCGCGCAAACCGGGAGACGGCAACGGGCGCAGACCTGGGCACGTATCGCTTTGTGCATTTCGCCACCCACGGAATCCTAAACAGCGAACATCCCGAGTTGTCCGGCATTGTGCTCTCGCTCGTCAATGAGCGTGGACAGCCCGCGGATGGCTTTCTCCGTTTGAACGAGATTTACAACCTGAACTTGTCCGCCGATTTGGTGGTGCTGAGCGCTTGCCAGACCGGACTTGGCAAAGAGATTCGCGGCGAAGGTTTGGTGGGCCTGACGCGTGGTTTCATGTACGCCGGTGCTCCACGCGTGGTGGCGAGTTTGTGGAAGGTGGATGATGCCGCCACGGCAGAGTTGATGAAGAGATTCTACGAGGGAATGCTGAAGAATAATTTGCGACCCGCGGCGGCCTTGCGCGCAGCGAAAGTCGAGATGTGGAAACAGAAACGATGGAGCGCGCCATTTTATTGGGCGGCGTTTGAGTTGCAAGGTGAATGGAAATAGAGAGGAGAGGCCGCCAACTGCGAGCGGGGGCAAGCCACCCTTCCTGACCTCGAGCTGCTCTCACTTGAGAGATAACTATCCCAATTTGAGAAACTTTCAAGGTCAAATGGAAAGGATCAAGTCACAAAGTCTCTCAGGTCAGGAAGTGTGGCTTGCCCCCGCTCATGTGAAGACCTTAGACCTCCAAATCATCTAGTGTTGGCCGCACGAAAAAAGGACTGGGTACTCACGCCGGAAGCTTTTGAGCGGCTGTTGGCGTCGCTTGATGCCGACCGTGAGCGCGCCGGACAGCGGTATGAAAACCTGCGGCGCAAGCTGATCGAGTTCTTTGAAGCTCGCGGCAGCAACTCGCCTGCTGATCATGCCGATGAGGCGATTAACCGCGTTGCCAGAAGGTTGGATGAAGGCGAACGTGTTCAAGATCTCAGCGCTTATTTCTACGGCGTAGCGCGGCTCCTGTTCAAGGAAACTTTGCGCGGCCGCGGCAGAGAGCCCCTCGCGCTCGATCTGGCGCCGGCGCTTCCCATAGCAGCGGATGCCGAAGAACACGAACGCCGGCGTCAGGAAGAAGAGCGCCGGCTGCAGTGCTTTGAAGTCTGTCTAAGCAAACTTCCCGCCGCCAGCCGTGTGCTCATCGTCGAGTATTACCGCGAAGAAAAAGGAGTCAAGATTGAGCAGCGCAAGCGACAAGCTGACGCGTTGAATATGTCGCTCAACGCGCTGCGTTTGCGCGCCTGCCGGATTAGAACGGAGTTGGGCGACTGCATTACCACTTGTCTGGATCGTTCGCCGGAGACACGTAATCAGTCATTGGTCACTGATTAGTGGAGGAGGGTAGAGCGTGGAACAAATCCACGATTACGATGATGTATGTGCGCGTTACCTGCTGGGAGAATTGTCCGAGCAGGAACAAACCCAACTCGAAGAGGCGTATTTCGCCGACGATGCACTCTTTGAGCGCTTTCGCGCCGTCAAAGATGATCTGATTGATGCTTACGCGCGTGGCGACCTGACCGGACAAAAGCGCGAGCGGTTCGAGCAACACTTTCCGGCCAGCGGGCCACGCCGAGAGCGAGTCGAAGAAGCGCGTGGATTCATCCGCGCGGTCACCGCCGCTTCAACCGACACGGTCGCAGTGGACAGAACGACCCCCGCCCAAACCCCTGCTGCCACTTCGTGGTGGCAATCGGTCTCAAAACTCTTCGCCAGTCGCCCCTTGGTTTGGCAGGGCGCGCCGGCGGTTCTATTGCTCGTCGCGCTCGCAGGTTCATGGATGCTCGTCAAACACTTCCAGGGCCAGCGAGCAGAGCGCGAGCGGATCCAAAATGAAGAGGCCGCGCGCAGACAGCAGGAAGTGGAACGTGGCCGAGCAGTTGTGCCTCCGGTCAACGAAAACCGCTCTGAGCTGCCCGGCAAAAGCGCTAATAGTCCGCCAGCCAATTCAAAACCTACTCCTGAACCGGTTCTGGCCCCGCGACCGCGAATTGGCAACAAACAAACTGCGCAGCCGCAGCCCGCGCAGATCGCTTCAATCGTTTTGCTACCCTTCAGCTCGCGCGACGGTAATGGCTCCAGTCCGCTAATGCTTCGCCCTGACACGCGCGAGGTGGTCTTGCACCTTGCTATCAAAGGAGACGATTACCGGCGCTACGACGCCGTTTTGCGAACATTGGGAGGCGAGCAAGTATTACATCGGCGCGGGCTCGGGGTCAGGTCAAGCGCCTCAGGAAAAAGCGTGACACTCACCCTCGACCCCGCAATTCTGCAGCACCAGGATTACATCGTGACTCTCAGTGGCCTCACTGCCGGCGGCAAGCTCGAAGCCGTCAGCGATTACTATTTCCGGGTAGAGCGAAGCGTACCTCAATCAACACCGACACCTAACCACCAATAAACTCATTCTTCCCTCGCTGCTCCAGGTTCAGAGTTCACCTATAGGTTGTTAATTGGCAGGCCCAAGCTGACGCTAGAACTCTAAACTGGCCCACTGCTGTTTCTTTGCTTCACTTCCGGTGCAATCCATCGGCACCACTTCGGTGACAGGTTTTTCATTAATCGTCACTGACAATTATAGGGGATTACCTGGGCTAAACCGGCCCCGAGGAGACTCGTATGAAAAACCAAAGACACCATGCTCGACATCACGTCGGTCTGATACTGGCGCTGGTCGGTTTGATGAGTTGGGTTGCTCTGCCTCTAGCTTCTGCCACCACGGCGGAGTCGGCAAAGCGATCGGATTCCGGGTCGACTTCGTCTGCATCCAGTCAACAAAACCCTCTGAGCTTGAACGGCTTGAACGGATGGAGCAGCAATGGGCCAGATGGCGGACCTGTCCTTGCGTTAGCGATCGACCGAAGCAATCCGGCCACCATGTATGCCGGAAACCCGACCGGAGTATTCAAGAGCACGAATGGTGGTGAAAGCTGGAGCAGCAGTCTGACAAATGCTTATGTGCAAATATTGGCGATAGCTCCGACAAGCCCGACGACTCTCTATGCTGCTGGCAGCCGCGGTATCTATAAAAGCACCGATGGCGGCACAAGTTGGAACACAGTCAACAACGGACTAGAGAATCAATACGGGCCCATTTATGTACTTGCGCTGACGATTGATCCTACCAATGCGAATATCGTTTACGCCGCTGGCCCCGACATCACCGACCCAAGTGTTACCTATAAGGCTATCTACAAGAGCACAGACGGCGGCGGAAGCTGGAGCATAACCAAATTCAGCATAAGGTCCTTCGCCGTTCACCATACGTTGGCGATTGATCCCATCAACCCGAACATAATTTACGCGGCCGGTTCTGTCGGGAACGGTACTGTCTGGAAGAGCACTGACAATGGGCGGTTCTGGACAATAGTCGACGTGGGTTCTGATAGCCGGAGCACTGTCTATGCGATGGCGATTGATCCCATCAATGTGAATATCATTTACGTGGGGACTGCGGCCCTTGGCGTCTACAAAAGCAGTGATGGCGGCGGAAGCTGGAGCGCACTCAACGACGGCCTTCAGCTCGACGCCAATGACCCGACCTCTTTCCTGGGCGTCAGGGCGCTGACATTTGATCCTGGTAATCCGAGCGTCATCTATGCCGGAACTTATAGAGGGGTCTTCAAGAGCAGTAACGGCGGAAGCTGGAGCGCACTCAACGTTGGCCTCACCAATCTCGGCGTCAACGCGCTGGCGATTAGTGCCGGCAATCCCAGCATCATTTATGCCGGAACTGATGGCGGCGTATTCAAGAGCACCAGTGGAGGTGCAAGTTGGAGCGCCGCCAACAAGGGCTTGCGCGGCATCAATGCGACGGCGGTGGCGGCTAACCCCGGAAATGCCAGCGTCTACGCAGGGACTGACAGCGCTACATTCAGCAGCGGTGATAACGGCGGAAGTTGGGTTCCCAACGATTTCTATCCGCTCGCGATTGACCCTCGCAATCCAAATACGATCTATGCGACGCGCGTGGCGGGGCGTGATGGACTTTCCAAGAGCTCTGATGGCGGCGCCACCTGGAGCAGTGCTAATACAGGCTTGGAAAACAGCTATGTCTATGCATTGGCAATAGACCACGGTAATTCACAGATCATTTATGCTGGGACCGATGGCAGCCTATTCAAAACGGCGAATGGTGGTGGAAGCTGGAGCGCGATCGGCGACCTGTCATTTCTCACATCGCTGGCGATTGACCCCAAAAACTCACAGACCCTCTATGCAGTGGCTCCCGATTGTTACTCCTCCCCCGTGTACAAGAGCCTCGATGGCGGAGTCACCTGGAAACCGTCTGACGCCGGCACATCCTTTTACGCTTACTCTGTACTAGCGATCGATCCAATCAACACGGACACCGTCTATGTCTCCGGCTACTCATATCAGGTGCAGGCTGACCGCTTATTCAAGAGCACGGATAGCGGTGGAAGCTGGAACGTCATCGAGACTGGCCCGATTGACAGTCCCTCGGCGCTGGCAATTGATCCGGTCCATCCGAGTAACCTCTACGCCGGGACGTATAGCGGTGGCGTGTTCAAGAGCGCCGATGGCGGTGCAACCTGGAATCCGTTCAACGACGGTCTCACTGACCTAAACATCAATGCGCTGGTGATAGACGGTTCGGGAAACTTTCTGCATGCGGGCACTCAGGCGGGCGTCTTTGATTATCAGTTAAGGGTGATATGCGCTTATTCCACATCGCTTGCCAGCCAATCCTTTCCGGCGGGCGGCGCGATGGGCAGCGTGAGTGTGACCGCGACCACCGGCTGCAACTGGCAAGCGAGCAGTAGTGTCAGTTGGATTGCCATCAACTCCGGCAGCGGCAACGGTGATGGCACTGTGAGTTTTTCAGTCGGGGTCAATGCAGAGCCTCTTCCTCGCACGGCAACGTTGAACATCGCCGGACAAAGCTTCACAGTGAACCAATTTGGGGCTCCGCCCATCAACCCGGCCGACGACACTCAGTTTTTCGTCCGCCAACACTATCTGGATTTCCTCAACCGCGAGCCGGACGCACCAGGCTTATCGTTCTGGACCAATAACATCGCCTCCTGCAGCTTTGACCGGCAATGCATTGAGGTGAAACGCATCGACACTTCCGCTGCATTTTTCCTTTCGATTGAGTTTCAACAGACTGGCTATTTAGTCTATCGCTTCTACAAAGCTTCATACGGAAATCTGCCGGGCGCGCCGGTGCCGATCAGGTTGAACGAATTTCTACCCGACACGAAAGAGATTGGTCAGGGAGTCGTCGTCAACCGGAGTGGCTGGGAGACAGTACTGGAAAACAACAAGCAGGCCTTCGCCGCAGAGTTTGTGCAGCGCTCGCGCTTCGCCACGGCCTATCCAACTTCAATGACGCCTGACTCATTCGTTGACACTCTCTTCGCCAATGCCGGGGTCGTACCTTCATCGAATGACCGTGCGGTTGCTATTGGTGAGTTCGGTTCGGCGACGACAACCGCCGACCGGGCAGCGCGTGCGCGAGCCTTGCGACGTGTGGCCGAGAACTCGACGCTCGCCCAGCAGGAATTCAACCGTGCGTTTGTCCTAATGCAGTACTTCGGTTATTTGCGAAGGAACCCAAACGATCCGCCGGAACCGACGCTCGACTTCCAGGGCTACAACTTTTGGCTAGGGAAGCTGGATCAGTTCAACGGCAACTTCCAAAACGCGGAGATGGTGAAGGCCTTCCTCGTCTCGGGAGAGTACCGACAAAGGTTCGCTCCATGAGGCACATTGACGCCAATCAATTCAACCTCTGTCCCGTGCGTTGCGCCGGTGGCCCATTTTGGGCGTGCGCTGCGGTATTAAAACGCGCCGGCCAACCCAGAATCAAGAGTTGAACTTCAGTGCTAACTGCTGGACGCGGGTCGTCGCTAACGTTTCCAATGTCAGTAATTGTTAGAAAATAAACTTGAAGCCGAGTTGAAATTGGCGGCTGTCTTGGGATGTTGATTGATTGCGCGCTTTGAAATCGGGAAGTCCGCCGACCAGTTCGCCATTGGCATTGGTCGTGACCGTGACGTTGTTGAATCCGACGATGCTATTGATATTGAAAAGATTTTGGAATTCGGCAAAGACTTCGAGCTTGTAACGCTCGGTAAAGTTGAAGAAACGCGAATAGCGCAAATCAACATTGAATTGCGGCGGAGTTGTTCCTGAATTGCGTTTGATGCCGATTGGTCTGTCCGAGGTCTGAACGCCGTCGCCGTTGAGATCTAAATTGGAAATGATGTTGAATGTTTCGCCGCTGTTGGCGGCGTTGATGATGCCGACCTGGTTGTGGTTGAAAAGATAGCGAAGCGATTTGTTTTCAAAGTTAAACTGCGGGCGTGCAACCAGACTCATAACAAAGGTATGTCGTTGGTCGGCAAACGAATTGCCTTTGTCCAAAGCTCGGTTAGTCGGGTCTGACAAAACCAAACCCTGAATGTTGCCGGTCGTCATATTTTGTTCGGGCGCGTCATCGGTCGCTTTCGAGAGCGTGTAGTTCGCGCTGAATTGAAGCCCGCGCGAAAACCGCTTCGTCAATTGCAGAGTCAGAGAGTCGTATGTGGAAATTCCGGCGGATTCGACCATCAGGATGTTGTTAAATCGAGGGTCGAAACGGGTCAGAGGACTGAGTGATCTGTTATACACTGGTCTGCCATCCGCCAAAAAGCGAATCGGGTTTATCAGGTTGATGTTGCGGTAAAACGGAATATGCCGACCGCCCGAATGGATAAAACCGACAGCAAATGAGACGTTTTGCGTAATCGCTTGTTCGATTTGGATGTTTGAGTGAATCGCGTACATATTCACGAAATCGGCCGCAATCGCATCAATGTTTTGCGGCGTCAGATCCGAACCGGCGGGCAAGGAGCCGGAAAAAGTGACAGGAAACGCGGGCGCATTGAGGCTTGGCGTTGCCGTTCCGTTGTTATTGCCGTTAAAACTGAAATTGAAAAAACGCCCACTGCCGTTATTTTGTAAGGCCCGCTGATAGATAGCCAAAAGCGGCTGGTCGTAATACATTCCCGCGCCAAATCGAATAATTGTCGGGCGGTTTCCTTCGCGCAGAGCGTAAACAACGCCAAGGCGCGGCGCGAAATTGTCTTTATCCACATTAAACTCTTGGGAAGCTGGGAAAAGCGAGGTCGAGTTGGCTTTGGGAATTCGATAAAGGTCATAGCGCAAGCCGTAATTCAACTTCAACCGGCGCGTTAGTTTCCAATGATCCTGCACAAAGAAATTCCAGAAAGTCGCTTTGTAGTTAGTCGAGCCTGATCAAGTGAAATCTTAAAGGTAAATAGTGAGCGACAAGGTAAGAGAGGTGGGGTAAAATTTGCAAGCTTTGCGAATTCAAGTGAAGAAAGCTTGCAAAACATGAGACCAGCGAAGAGTGCCCAAGGACAGGAGCAA
>JBGQGG010000016.1:0-123337 GCA_041497335.1 Pyrinomonadaceae bacterium
ACATAAGAGAACGAACGTTTGAGTTCGCAGTGAGGATCATTAAGCTCTGCCATGAGCTTGACAAGAGACCTGGCGTTAGTCGAAACGTAAGCCGGCAGCTCTTGAATGCCGGCACGTCAGTCGGCGCAAACGCCGAAGAAGCACAAGCTGCCCAGAGCAAGCCGGATTTCATTAGTAAGAATTCCATTGCTTTGAAGGAAGCACGCGAAACTCATTACTGGTTAAGACTTCTAATCGCAGCAGATATAATGCCCGAGAAAAAACTGACTGAACTGAGAGACGAGGCCGAGGAACTCAAGCGTATTCTGGGATCGATTGTTGTTTCCGCGAGGCGTTCTCAACGAACCTTATAAGAATACTTTTACCTTTTTCCTTTGCTCGATGCGCATCTGGATCGACTTAGCTAACTCGCCCCACGTGCCTTTCTTTCGCGCGCTGATCCCGGAGTTTATCGCGCGTGGGCACCAGGTTGAGATCACCGCGCGTGATTTTGCGCAGACCGTCGAGCTGGCGATGAAAGCCGGCCTGACTCCGCATGTCATCGGCGGTCACGGTGGCGCATCGATCACCGGCAAAGCGGGTAACTTGATTGGACGCGCGGCGGCGCTGCGCAAGTGGGCCCGCGATCGCGGCTTCGATCTTGCTATCAGTCATAACTCCTACGCGCACATTGCCGCCGCAGCCGCGCTGGGCATCAGGTCCGTCACGTTGATGGACTACGAACACCAACCGGCGAACCATCTGGCGTTTCGTCTGGCGTCGCGCGTGATTGTGCCGCGCGCTTTTCCGGCGGCGGAATTGCGGCGCTTTGGCGGGTCAATCCGGAAAGTAAAGCGCTACGACGGCACGAAAGAAGATGTCTATCTCGCCGACTTTACGCCCGACGCGGCGTTCGTGGACACGTTGTGCGGACTCGGGGTCGCGAGCGAAGATGTGCTGGTGGTCGCTCGTCCTCCGGCGCGTGAAGCGCTCTACCATCGTTTTGAGAACGAACTGTTCGACAAGTTGCTGATGCGTTTGAGTTCTCGCCACGAAGTAAAGATTGTTCTGCTGGCGCGCTCTGAGGCGCAACGTGCTCAATACGAAACGCGGCAGCTCAATGTGATCATACCGCGCGCAGCCCTCGATGGCGCGAACTTGATCGCTGCGGCTGATCTGGTCATCAGCGCCGGCGGCACAATGAATCGCGAGGCGGCCGCGCTGGGCGTTCCCGCCGTTAGCGTCTACGCGGGTAAATGGGCCGCGATCGATGAGCAGCTGGTAAGTGAGGGACGTTTGCAACGTCTGAGTTCGCGGGACGAAATAGAATCGTTGATGGTCGAGAAGAAATCACGCACCAATCCTCGTGAGGCGAGAGGCGTGAAGGCGGAAGTCACCAAGTTGATATTGGAATGAAGTGAATGACGCGGCTTCGCCGCCTGATGTGCGGAAGGCCTGTGGCCTTCCGTGATGATGATCTAATATTCAACCGGCGAGGCTACGCCGCGCCGGTTATTCCGAGGCATAGCCTCTAAAGAATTCTTATCAGTAGCCGCCGGAAGGGCAAGCCCTTCCGCATATCAGACGGCAGAGCCGTTCCATTCTTGATGAAGGCTGAACGCGCAAAGGAATTCTCAACCGATCCCCGCGCCGTGCGTGTGCCGGCGCGCGTGCCGCGCTGGGTTGTGCCTCTGGTGAAAACCCTGCTGATGTGCATAGACATCGTGCTGGTGACACTTTCGTTCACGATGGCTATCTATCTTCGCCACCATGAAGCCATCTTTCACCGCACTGCGCAGGGGAACCTAACCTGGGCCAGAGGGTTTGCTCCCTACGCCGTGCTGCTGCCCCTGGTGATTCCGATCAAATTGCTTCTGCTTCGTTATTACGGTCTCTATCGAGTACGCGGAGAATTCTCGTTTGTCGAAGACATGGCTCGGGTTTTCAAAGCTACCGCCATCGGCTCTCTGCTGATCGTCGCCGTAACCTTTATGTATCGCGGCGGGGTCGCCTATCGCACCTTCTCATATTCACGGGCCATGTTTCTTCTTGATTTCCTCCTGACGCTGGCCAGCGTGGGCGCCGTGCGAATGCTCTTGCGCGCGGGCCAGATTCTGGTGCGGCGTCGTGGCGTTAATTTGATTCCAACCCTGATCGTCGGTCGGGGACCGGAGGCAGCCCTTTGCATACAGGAGATGCGCGCACGGCCTGAACTTGGCTATCGCGTCATCGGCATAGTTGACCATGGTTACATCGAGAGCGGAGCGCCAACGAGCTTTGAAGGCGTGCCGGTAATAGGCGACCTGCGCGGCTTGCCCGAAGCGATTCGTGAATCAGGCGCGAACGAGGTGATCATCTCAGATCCGAACGTGCCGGGAGAGGCGCTCTTTGAGGTGATGATTCAAACCGGCCGCCGCCGTGGCGTTGAGTTTCGCATCGCACCGACACTTTTGAATTGTCTGCCGAGCAAGACTGAAATTGATCAAGTCGGATCGCTACCGATGGTCACACTGTTTCGCTCGCCGCTGTCGAACTCGGCACGGGTCGCCAAACGGGGTTCAGATCTATTCATCGCCTCGCTGGCCCTGCTGGTACTCTCGCCCCTTTGGCTGCTGATTGCCTTGCTCATCAAGCTGGATTCGCGCGGTCCGGTTTTTTACAAGCAGGAACGCGTCGGAATGGACGGCCGAGTCTTTCTCTTTTACAAATTTCGCACCATGCGCGCAGGCACCGATGACGCCGAACATCGCGAGTTTCAGCGGCGATACATCAGGGGCCAGCCGGATTCGAACCAGGGCGACGATGAGCGGCCGGCTTACAAGCTGCAGGCCGATGATCGCGTCACGCGTCTGGGCCGGATCTTACGACGGACGAGCATCGATGAACTGCCGCAACTATTCAATGTGCTGCGTGGTGACATGAGCGTCGTCGGGCCGCGCCCGCCCATCCCTTACGAAGTCGAAAGCTACGAGTTGTGGCATCGCAAGCGGCTCGACATGAAACCCGGGATCACCGGTCTGTGGCAAGTGTCGGGGCGCAACCGCCTGCCGTTTGACGAGATGGTGCGGATGGATTTGTACTACATCGAAAACTGGTCGCTGCTGCTGGATGTAAAAATCGTTATTCAGACACTGCCGGTGATGTGGCGCGGCGAAGATGCGTATTGAGGATCAGCCAAGCTAAGAAGAAAATGTAATTCCCAACTCTTATTTTTCCCCAGCCTGGCGGTTAGGTGTGTTGAGGATTTCGAGGGAAGAGTATGGCCCACAGCATTTTTCTAAGCTCGACATTTGGTGACTTCGAATCAGAACGGAACACGCTGATCGAAGTTATTCCATATGTTGGCGTGCATGTACACTGCGCCGCTAGGGAAGCACTGCAACCACTCAAAACGTTGGAAGAACATCTGGAAGACTGGATCGACAAGTCAGACGCTGTTGTTCTCCTCGTTGGGCTCAAGTATGGAAGCAAATCAGAAGATGGAGAGAGTTGGACGGAAAAGGAAATCCGTTATGCTCTAAGTCGGAACAAGCGGGTGTTTTGCTACCTTCGAAAGCATCCTGAAATCGATTTGACGATGATCGATGCGCCTGTGGAGCTGGACAATCTGGTTGATTTCATAAAAGGTAGATTTCCTTTCGTTCAACGCTATAAGCACGGACAGTTGCCGCACCTGGTGGCAATGGTGATCCGAGACTTGAATGACTGGGCACGAAGATTAGATGAGCAAGATGCGCAAGAGGGTTTCAACGAGATCCCGAAGGGTAAGTGACAACCGGAGAAATGTATGACCAGTCCAGATACCAAACGAGAAATGCTGCGGCACACCGTAGCCACGCTCGCTTATCGCGGAGCGAAGGCGGTCCGCGGCGCTTCGGATTCATTTGCGTCTTTTGGCGCTCCAGAGACCAAACGCACCCCGGCGCGAATTCTGGCGCACATCGGCGACCTGCTCGACTGGGCTCTGTCCATCGCTAAGGGCGCCGAGGCCTGGCATGACTCAGAACCGCTGCCATGGAAGCAGGAAGTCGAACGCTTTCACCAGGCGCTCGAGAGTTTCGACAACTATCTCGCTTCTGATGCTGAGTTGTCCGGCACGTGTGAACGCCTCTTTCAAGGACCAATCGCTGACGCGTTGACGCACGTCGGTCAGATAGCGATGCTGCGCCGGATGGCCGAAGAGCCGATCAAAGGTGAGAACTACTCAAGAGCAAAGATCGAGGCTGGTCGAGTGGGAGCAGAGCAGGAAGCGCCGAAGCGTGAGTTTGATTGAGCCGGGAACGCGTCCCTCGCCCGCATTCGAGCTAAGCGGAACCGCCATAGAACCGGTCCTACTCTTGCTCCTTTAGCCCGGCCGGCGTTAGCATCCAGTTCGATCTCAAAACACCAGAAGCGATTGTGGAAGATCTGTTTCTACAGGGCCTTTACAGAATTAGAGGAAGCCTTATGCGCTCACTAAATCAAATCTGTCTCGTCGGTATCGTACTTTGCTCGCTTGCGGGGATGACTATGGGACAAGAAGGCGAACCCCAAACTACAAACAGAACCATGCGGCCCGTAGTTCGCGGCCGCCATTTTGCCGTTGCCTCGATGAAAGCCGAGGCCACGCGCGCGGCAGAACGCATTCTGGAGAAAGGCGGCAACGCTTTTGACGCAATTGTTGCCGGACAGGCCGTACTCGGCATCGTAGACGCAGCCATGAACGGTGTCGGCGCAGATGCAGTGCTGCTGGTTTACGACGCGCGCACCAAGAAGGTCTATTCAATCAACGCCGAAGGCACAGCGCCGCGACTGGCCACGATCGAATGGTACAAGGAGCACAACGGCGGGAAGCTGCCGGTCAACGATGGCCTGCTATCCGCTACCGTGCCGGGCGCCGTCGATGCGTGGTATGTCCTGCTGGATCGCTGGGGCACGATGAGTTTCGCGCAGGTGCTGGCAGAGGCAATTGACCTGGCCGAGAATGGATTTCCGGTTGGCGATTCGCTGGCCCGGGCGCTGGCAACTTCGCAGAAGCTGCGCAAGTATCCCACCAGCACGAAGGTCTATCTTCCCAACAATCGTGCGCCGCAAGCGGGCGAGATCTTTCGCAATCCCGATCTGGCGCGGACCTTGAAACGACTGGTCGAGGCCGAGAAGCTAAATGCCCGCAAAGGGCGACACGCTGCTTTGAAAGCAGCCCGCGATCGCTTCTACAAAGGCGACATCGCGCGCGAGATGGCGAAGTTCTCAGAAGAGAACGGCGGCCTGTTCCGCTATGAAGACTTTGCCAACTACACGGCCAAGGTTGAAGAGCCGATCTCGATCGACTATCGCGGTTATCAAATCTACAAGAACCCTTCGGCCAGTCAGGGCCCGGCGGAATTGTTCGCGCTAAAAATGCTCGAGGGCTATGACCTGAAGGCGATGGGCCTCAACAGCGCCGACTATATCCACACCAGCGTCGAAGCGATCAAGCTCGCCTTTGCCGACCGCGAGAAGTACCTCGGCGACATGGATTTCATTAAGATTCCTTACGCAGGTTTGCTCTCGAAAGAGTACGCGGCCGAGCGCCGCAAGCTGATCGATTCTGGCACGGCGTCTCTGGCGTTTCGTCCCGGCACCGCCGAGAAATTCACCAGCGACACCACACCGCTCGATCGTCCGGTGAAAGTCACGATCGCCGGCGATGGCGATCACGATGGTGATACGAGTTACATCGCCGTAGTCGATGGGGCGCGGAACATGATCACGTTCACGCCGAGCCTGCACAGCGCGTTTGGCACGGGCGTCGTCATGGGTGATCTGGGATTCATCTTCAATTGCCGTGGCGACTACTACAAGCTGGAACCGGGCGAAGCAAACTCGCTCGCGCCCGGCAAGCGGCCGCGCAGCACTCTGCAGGGGACGCTGGTGCTCAAAGAAGGCCAGCCGCACATGGTGCTCGGCACACCCGGCGCCGATCAGCAGGTTTTGCTGACGATGCAGACGCTTTTGAATATGATCGAATTCGGCATGAACGTGCAGCAGGCGATCGAAGCTCCGAAGTGGTTGACTCGCGCATTTCCCGCTTCGCCTTTTCCGCACACGATGTATCCGGGGGATCTCTCTGTCGAGTCCCGCATTCCTGAAGCGGTCCGCAAACAGTTGCTGGCCCGCGGCCACAAGTTACGTGTCACGGGCGCGTGGTCAGATGGCGCGCTGGCGGCAATTGTAGTGGATTTGAAAACCGGAGTGCTGAACGCCGGCACCGATCCGCGCGTGGAAGCATATGCGTGGGCGTGGTAGGGAAGAAGATGGCTCCATCCCCCGAGTGGACAAAGAGTCAAGTTGATCGGTTAGGTGATCGCCTGCGAAAGGGCGATATAAGCGAGGACGATATTCGATTGCTCGATGACTACAGGCACTCGTTTACCGACGCGTACGAGGACGTTGTTTGGCTCATCGTACACGAACTTAAGCTTGAACCAACGGGCAGAAGGGCGAAGACTAACGCATCCATCATTGACAAGTTGCGCCGCGAAAGCATTCGTCTAAGTCAGATGCAGGACATCGCGGGGTGTAGAATCGTTGTGAATGATATTTCTGCACAGGATAAGGTTACTGCGCGACTAACGGAGCTTTTCGAACGAACGACCGTCGTCGACCGACGCCAGCATCCAAGCCACGGATACAGAGCCGTCCACGTTATTGTCACTAATCGAGATAAGCTCGTCGAGATACAAGTGCGAACTGTTCTTCAGGATCGTTGGGCGGCATTCTCGGAAAGACTGTCAGATGAGGTGGATCCTTCAATCAAATACGGTGGCGGCGATGAAGAGCTGATTTCGTATCTCCACGAAATGTCTGAGGTTTCAATCAATATTGAGATGGCTCTGAATAGAAATGATCTGCCCTCAATGGTGGTAGAATGGCAAAAGTGGCCGGATCTGTCTCGCAGACTTGGCGATGCAATACGGCGGGTAAGGAGTAGAGATGATTTTTCTAATTGAATATGAACGCGCGCGAGGACGTATTGTAACGATGAGATCCTTTGACGATTCCGAGAGAGAAGCGGCTGAAGAGATGCGTCTGAAACTGGAAATAGATCTGAATGCGAAGCGTTTGCGTAATGAAGTTGTATTACTTGAAGCGACAAGTGAAGAAGCTTTGAGAAAGACTCACCGACGATATTTCGAAGACCTTTCGCAGCTACTTAATTCTTCCGCTACAATCACGGAACCGTTACTCAACTCCCGTTAGCGCCACCTCCAGCAACAGAATCTTCTTAATCCCTTTGAACAGCGGTTCGATTTCGCAGTTCTCAGCCAGGCTGTGCGAA
The DNA here is from genome assembly GCA_041497335.1 of Pyrinomonadaceae bacterium. Lineage (GTDB taxonomy): Bacteria > Acidobacteriota > Blastocatellia > Pyrinomonadales > Pyrinomonadaceae > UBA11740. Next base: position 7,280 of record JBGQGG010000016.1, read on the forward strand.
CCGTCGCAGGGGCCGGCGCCGGTGGAGATTGAAGAGATGCCGGCGAGCAGGGCGGCGCTGGAATTGTTCGAACCAGCGTTAGTGATCGGCGGATCGAAACCCATCACGCGGTGCACTGCCTCCGAGATGCGCACCAGATATGATTCGCGATGACCAGGAATCACCGCGGCCGGCGAGGCGCCGATGATATCGGTTTTGACTTTCATGCCGACACGCGCGGCTTCTTCGTTCAGAATTATTTTAATCTGCTCTTCCAGATCCGCGATCACTTCATTACTGGTTGAGCGTAAATCCAAAGTGAACCAGGCGTCGGATGCTTTCGCGTTGACTACCTCTGAACCGCCAAGCATTCCGATGTTCAGGTTTGAAGAGGGCCGGGTCGGTACTCTCAACTGATAGATGCGATCGATAGCGCGGGCCAGCGGCAGCGACGCAGAGTACGGCGGCGTTTGCGAGCGCGTGTGACCGCCCGGGCCGATGAAGTGGTGCCGATACCAGTTGATGCCGATGCCGGCGTAGGTGAATCCTTCGTAGCCGCCATCGAGCGCGATGTATTGATCAATCTTTCCCTTGTTCTCGCTGACGTAGGCCCTGGCTCCATTCATCGTGGTCTCTTCCTGGACGGTGAACACGAAAACCAGATCGCCTTTGGTCTTAATCCTGGCATCGTTTAGCGCCCGAATTGTCGCCAGGAGGGCTTCGACATTGCGCGTGTCATCGCCGATCCCGGGCGCATAAACACGGCCGTCGCGGATGGTTGCCTTGATCTGCAATCCGGGTTGGAAGACGGTGTCCAGGTGTGCGTCAAAGACAATCACGGGGCCGCCGCCGCTGCCTTTGCGCACGGCGATCAGGTTGCCGGTCGAGTCATAGTGAATGTCATCCAGATGATACTTGCGCAGGAGACCCTCGATGTATTTCGCGCGTTGCTGCTCTTGTCCTGAAGGCGCGTTGACTTCAGTAATCGCGATCCATTCGCGCACAATGCTGTCGTGACTGCGATCGATATAGTCGTTCGCGGCTTTTACATCCGCGCGGTTGGATAGCGCCTGGACCTGTTCGATGTATTGCGCAACGGTCTTGACCTGGGCGCGGGCAAAGGTCGTTATGATTAACAGAAGGGCAACAAGGGAAATCAGTTTTCGCATGTCGTTTCCGCCAGAGGTCGAATATAATCCGAGCTCGGTGATTCTAAGCATTTCTGCTCCGTTGTAAAAGACGGTCGAATCGTTTTCGAGGAGTGTTCACCACAGCGACACCGAGGGGCACAGAGACTACACAGAGAAAGACCATTTTGGTTTGAAGCGCCAGATGGGCCCGCAAAGAAAATGACGACAGTTCAGAATGCACGACCAAGACCGCGTGAGATCACGCTCGGCCCGCTTGCCGTGTGGCTGGAGCGCGCGATTCTCGGTGCTTTGGTTCTCTTTGTCATTGCGGCGCCGAATTCTATTGCCGCGGCCCAGACCGCCTGGATGCTGGGAATGCTGTTCTGGGTTTTGCGTTTCACGGTTTGGCCGCGGCCGAAGCTGGATCGCACTCCGCTCGACTATCCCATGTTCGGTTTTTTTGTGCTTACTGGCTTGTCTTCGTTTCTCTCGTATGAGCCGATGGTCTCAATCGGTAAACTCCGCGCGGCGTGTCTGTTCACCATCGTCTACCTGTTCGCCGAGAATGTGCGCTCCCCAAAGGTTTTGCGCGCGCTGGCGATTGTCTTGATCGCGTCGTGCATGGTCAATGTCGTTTACACTTTTGGCCAGTTCGCGTTCGGACGCGGGGTGAAAGTTTACGGCGTCAGCGCGGGCAGCCCGCTCAGCGACGCCAAGCTTGTCTCGCGCGAACGGATTCAGACAATACCAATTCTCAGCGGAGATACGCTGGAAGAAGTTGATGGCCGGCGACTGCGCGGTGTGGAAGAATTGGTTGCGGCTTTGAATGACTCTGCGACAACCAAGCCGGCCAAAGTAAAAGTGTATCGAGTTGAGTGGGTAGCCGTGCTCCAGGTACCACGCGGACACCTCCTTCCTGGCGCAACGCTGGAAGAACAACTCGGCATTCAGCGCTGGGGCAGTGGTCGCGATTGGCGCGCCACGGGCTTTTACAATCACTGGACCACATACGCTGAGAGCCTGCAATTGATCGCATCGCTGGTACTCGGTCTGTTTTTCGCGCTGCCGCAAAAGCGTTCTCGCAACGGGGCGCTGCTGGTGCTGGCGATTGTCGGAATCGGCGGTGCGTTGTTGCTTACGGTAACCCGCGCTTCCTGGCTTGGGCTTCTGGTTTCGGCGACTCTAATTACCGCGCTCGCTGTCAGCCGCCGGGCCTTGATCATAATCGCCGCGTTGGCGCTGCCTTTGGTGCTGGTCGGATTATTTGTGTTGCAGCAAAAGCGTAACGTCGGCTTTTTTGATCAGAAGGATGATTCAATCGTCTGGCGCCAGCGAACCTGGCACGACGGCTTTCATTTGTTGACTAGTAATCCGCGGCATCTGCTGGTCGGCGTGGGCATGGATTCAATCAAGGCGCACTGGCGCGAGTGGGAATTATTTGATAATGGCCGCATGCCGATGGGCCATATGCATTCAGACTATTTGCAGATCGCGCTCGAGCGCGGCGTCCCGGCGCTTATAGTCTGGCTGATCCTACTCGGGACTTACGCGCGCACGTTATGGAGAGTGCGGCGGCGTGTGCCGGGCGAGAATTGGATGGAGCGGGGAATTGTCCTGGGCGCGTTGGGCGGACTTGTGGGTTTCATGCTGAGTGGAATGGTCCATTACAACTGGGGTGATTCAGAAGTGGTGATGATCTTCTATCTGATTATGGGGTTGAGTTTGGTGGTGGAGAGAGAGTTTCGTGAGCGGAGTTCAGAGTACCGACTTTAGTCGGGCTTTTTGATCGTGAAAGGACCCAACTGAAGTTGGTACTCGAAACGCCTGTTTACCTGGAAGCCCCGGTCGCGAGAAACATTTCGCCGGCTACGCGGCTGCGTTTAGGTCATCGCCGTGTGGGGAACCCTTCGAAATATTATCTAATTGTTTTCGAGACTTGTGATCGAAAATACTCACAGCTCTTCCTCACCGGACACTTCTCGCACAGAGGCGCGCTTGTCTTGCATAACTCTTTCCCGTGCTGGCGCAGCAAAATATGCGCGCCTATCAACCAGTCGTAGTCTTCTTTGAGCTGATCTCCGATCGCTTCCTGAACAGCGCGATACGTCGCCGTGTAACTCTTCTTCTCTTCGCCAAAGCCCAAACGGATGAGCACGCGCAGACCGTTCGAATCCAAACCGAGCACGGGATAGCTGCGCGTAAAAAGCAGAATCTTCTCCGCACTGGGTTCGCCGATGGCAGGAAACTTTCTCAGCGCTAGTTTCGCTTTTGGCAGCGGCAACTTCAGAGCTTGTTTCAGCTCGCCGCCAAACTCGTTCATCGCAATCAGGGCAATTTCGCGCAAGCGGCTAACGCGCTGTTCGGGATGCATGCCGCCGAGTCTTGTTGCTCTCAGAATACTTTCGTCTGACGCTGACAGGATCTCATGGGGCTTTGTTCCGGCGTGCTTAAGGAGGGTCTTGAAGGCCTCTTCGCGCCGCTCGTCGGTGACCAAATAGGCAACATTTTCGAGCAGGATCAACGCGAATGGATCGGTTGTGATCGGCGGCCCCGGTTTGCCGTAATGCGCCGCGAGTTGTGTGACGATCTTCCGCAGGTCAGGTGCAGCAGGCATAGTTGCAAATGTTCGGAGTTCCGCCTTCAGGCGGCAGACTCTCACAAGATAACGCCGCCTAAAGGCGGAACTCCAAACAAGATCCTCAAGCGACTGCTCGTGGCACTTCGCTCATCAAAGCCAGCAGATTATTCTCGGAATCACGAAAGTCGGCCAGCCAGAGATCGTAGGTGGGCATAGGCGCGACCAGATGCGGCTTGGTCTCGAAGTGGACGCCCCGCGCGTTAAAGGTCTCGTAGACCCGCTCAATGTCGTCCACCTTGTAATAGATAATGGAAGCGGGATGATCGAGATCCGGTCTGTCCGGTATCCCCAGCATCAGACGGACTCCATCACAATCAAAGAAGGCCATGTTTGGCGGCGCCTGGAAAAGAAACCTCATTCCCAGGATGTCGCGATAGAAAGCGATCGCGCGATCGAGATCCTTAACGTTGACGAAGATTTGGCCGATCCGCGACAGGCTGGGCCCGATTGGTATTGGGGTGGTCACTGTTTTGCTCCTCTCGACCTAAGCGACTTCCGTATAGCACGGCTGTTGACGTATTATCAACATCTTTCAGGAGAAGAGACGGTTTGATGAAAAAAATCGTGCGGGCCTCGGCATTTATCACCACGCTACTGCTTGTTTCCGGCTTCACCGAATGCTACAAGCCGGTCACGAAAAGCCAACTGCCGGAGCATATCAAGACGGTGGCCGTCCCCGCGTTTCAGAACAACGCGCTGCGTTTCAAGATCGAGCACCGGTTTACGGAAGCCGTGATGAACGAGCTGATTCGGCGTGGCCACGGTCTGCGCGTGCAGAGCGAGCGCGAGGGCGCCGACGCCGTGATCGACGGGGTAGTGAAGAGTTTTGGTTTCTCAGGTGTTTTGCTGGATGACAAAGGCCGTGCGCGGGTCTTTGAAGTCACCATCACGGCGGCCGTGACCGTGCGCGACAGCCATGAAAACCGTGTTCTGTATGATAATCAGAATTTTGTCTTTCGCGGCGAGTTCGAATTCGCCGATGACCCCCGCAACTTTTTCAACGAAGAAGACCCGGCGGTGCAGCGCATGGCGCGCAGCTTTGCCGAGTCAATCGTTTCCACTCTGGTTAACGGGTTCGGAGTTAAGGTAGACAAGTAAGTGGCACAGACTTTGGTCTGTGTTCGCACCATTCTCCAAAGTCAGAATCACAGACTGAAGTCTGTGCCACAAAAGCAACATGCCGGTTCGTTCGCCCAAAGATCTCACGCAATCATTGAAGCAGGGCACGATCGAGCCCGTCTATTTCCTTTTCGGTCCGGAAGCCTACCTGCGCGACGAAGCAGCGCGCGCGATCGCCGATGAGGCACTGCGCACCACCCTGCTGCGTGAATTCAACGAATCGTCATTTAACCTGTTGAGCGACGATGTAGGCTCAGCAATCGCGATCGCGGAACAGCTTCCGATGATGTCAGAGCGTCGAGTGCTGCGCATCAGGAATTTCGGCAAGCTCCGAGAAGCCGAAGAAGACGTACTTCTCAAGTACCTCGACCGCCCGGTTGAAACGTCAGTGATCATCTTCGTCGCTGATGACATCGACAAGCGAAAGAAGCTGGCCAGGTCGCTGATGGCCGCTGCGGCCTTTGAGTTCCAGCCGCTGAAAACGAACGAGCTTCAATCCTGGCTCAAGTCCCATCTGAAAAAACTGAACGCGGAGATCGAACCGCAGGCGCAGCAGCGGGTTCTGGAGATGGTCACCAGCGACCTGCACACAATGACCAACGAATTGAACAAGCTGGCCGCGGCCGCTTTGCCGTCAGGTCGCATTACGGTTGAGTTGGTTGATCAGCTAATCAGTCGTTCACGTGAACACATGAACTGGGAGTTGAGCGATCATATTGTCGCAGGCAATCGCAAAGCGGCGCTCAGGACTTTGAGAGATTTGCTTGATGATGGAGTCGAGCCGGTCCTGCTGATCGGTCTAATTGCGGGCACGTACCGGCGCCTGGCTTTAGCGAGGGAGCTTTTGTCTCAGGGGGCATCGCCGGGACAGATCTTTAGCGAAGTTCGCATGCCGCCTTTCAAGCAGGGCGCCTACCTCTCAATGCTGCACCGGACCGATTCCGGAGCCGTGACGCGAAGGATTCAGCGGATCGCGGAAGCCGACCTGGCCATCAAGACCTCCAAAGCAACTCCACGCATGCAGGTGGAAATGCTTGTGTGCGAGCTGATGAGTTAACAAAAAGCGAGGCGGACCGAATAACGATCCGCCTCACTCTTGATTCTCACGCCCTCGCCTAATGGCGAGCGGTTCTGTACCTACTTTGCGCTGGCTCGATTCACCCTGATCGTCAAGCGCGATTTATGTCGCGCGGCGGCGTTGCGATGCAGCGAGCCTTTCCGCACGGCCTTGTCGATCTCGGAAACAGTTGTGGGTAGCAGCGAGGTGCTCTCCTTCGCGTCTCCGCCATCAAGGGCGGTGCGAAGTTTCTTGATCGAAGTGCGCAACTTTGCTCGATTGTTACGATTGATAAGGCGCCGACGCTCGCTCTGTCGCACGCGCTTTTCTGCTGACTTATGATTAGGCATTCAAAATCTCCGTTAATCCCTTACTACGGACGCTGGCGAACTGCGCAAGCGCGAAGTTAGAGACTATAGGGAGGGGAAACACGACTGTCAAGGCGAGACGATTTGGTTCGGAGTTCCGCCTTCGGGCGGACCCATTCCCTCGTAACGCCGCCTGAAGACGGAACTCCGAACCATCTACTCCAAGACGACCTACGTCAGTCGCTAAGCTGCACGGAACGCAGAATGTTCTGAAACACATTCTGATAGTTGTAGTAATCGCTCTGTGGACTGACCGTGATGATGTAGAGCAACTCGCCATTCCGCGTTAGCGTGGTTACGAGGTTAACTACTTCCGCGTTACCAGTCGCTTCGTTGGTGTTGGTCAAGCTAATCGACAAGCCATTACGGCTATTTACATAAGTGCGCTGATAACCACTCCGCGCACGCAGGTTGCCGTTACCTTGCTGCAAGCTGTTCAGGAAGTCGTTGGTGGCCTGTTGCAGGTTGCGGCTGTTCGTTTGCGCGATGCCTATGTTCAGGCCGTGCGTGAAGACCGATTGCCCGTTCCCCGTGGAGCCATAAGCGCCCGGCGGCGCGAACCAAACCGATCCTTGTGAAATCTGTTGCCAGTTGTCCGGTACGCTCACACGCACTGCTCCGAGCACTGAATAACTGCGATAGCGCGGGGACGGACTTTCGACGCGACCCCTCGGTGTAGACGGATAGTTACCACGATCATCGTTCGGGTAATTATTCCCCTCGGTGGGATTACGCCTTCCACTTTGCGCAATCTCGGCCATCGATTGAGCCCGTGGATAACTGCGCAGGCGCTCCTTGACGGAGTAGAACTCGCGATTATCGCGGGCTACATTGTTTACGCGCAGATACTCCGCTTCCTGATTGATGCGGGCATAGCGATTCTCTGGACTAGGGTGATCGCTGAGGAAGCCGCCACCACCGCCGCCCTGTTGTTCAATCGTACGGAACATATTGGCGAGATCCCGCGGGTCATAGCCGGCGTCCGCCATAATTCGAGAGCCAAGAATATCAGCTTCTGTTTCGTACTCGCGGCTATACCTCAGGAAATAGACAGCAAACGGAGCTTGGGCAACTTGTCCAAGTCCCGGACCGCCCAGGATCGTGCCGAGAATGCCGGCAATGCCGGCGCCGATTGCGTACTTCTGTGCCTTGGTTGCTTGGGCGGTACCGTGACGCAGGGCGACGTGGCTCAACTCGTGCGCCATGACCCCGGCCATTTCGCCTTCATTGCGCGCGGCTTCGATCATGCCGCGGTCTACATACATCGGACCACCGGGCAATGCGAACGCATTGATGTCCCGGGCATTGATTACTTTGAAGTAATAACGAAACTCGGGATGCTGAAACTCCGGCGGAATCGACGCCACCAGACGCTGGCCAACTCTTTCAACGTAGGCATTGACTTCGGCGTCGCGCAGCAGCGGAAACTGCTGCTCGGCTTCAGCGGCAGCCTGCCGGCCCAGTTTGACGTCATCCGTTACTTTGTATTTGTTGCTGTGATAAACGATCTTCGTTTGCGCAAAAACGGCCAGCGGCATCATGACGATGGCCAGGCACATCAACGACGCCAGCCACCTGGTCGCGCTTCGATAATTGGGTCTATTCATTTGATATGCTCCCTTTCGAACGTCGCAAATGTCAGGTCCCCACATCTGATGACATTAAGCGGAATGCGTTTGCCCTGGCTCTTCCAATCAATCCCAGTGCCACGGGGCAAAAAGACTGCGCGGGCAAATGTTCTTTTTTGAAGACGTTCTGGAGGGCCTTATTAAGCCCTGCATAAGCACACATGGCCGGCAACCAAAAGTATCAGGCGCATCCGTGCGCGGTCGTTGATGCCCCAATTTCGTTCATCTGCACACCGATTTGGTTCATCTCGCTGAATTCACTCGAAGAGTTCACTTGCGCGGCTTGATTTTCTGGTCCAGCCACTTTGTGGGCTCGTCCAGCGGAGGAATGTTCACAGGCTTTCCCTTCCAGACCCGAATCATTGAGATGACCAGGAATACACTACTCACCAAAGAAAACAAGCCCGCGCCCGTATATCTGCCGGAAAGAACTCCCGCGAAGGTGAGTAAGGTGCTAATCGCCGTAATTCCTATTTGCAGCGCCAGGCCCTGCGCAGCGTGATAACGCACTCGTGATTCGGTTCGCGGTACCAACAGGAGTTCCACGATCGCGGCGACAATCGCCAGATAGAAAGGCAGATAGGGAAGGATGACCGCCCACTTCTCAGGAATACCCAACCCCGCCACCTTGTGTGATTCGAGTGTGTAAGTCACCGGCACCGGCGGAGGCTGATAGATGTTGGGGGGCAAAACTTGTGGCGGCTGATAAATACTCGCGTCAGGGGCGCGCGAAGGTTTATAGGTTACCGCTGGCCGCGGCTCAGTTTTATAGACGCTTTGGGGCGGAACAAAGATCGATGGATAAGACGCGCCAAAATTTTCATCTATCCGACGCGTCGGTGCTTCGCTCTCGGGGTTAGCGCGGGCGGCTTCATTCTCAGTGCGACCGATGTCCCGGGTTGGCCCACCGCGCACTTCTTCGGTCGGCGCGCCCGGGCGCCCCTGATCTTCAGGGTTTATCACGCCCCGCGATTTGTCTGCGCGGTCGGCGACCTTTTTGTCGAGTGGATTCGTGTCGTACTTGGTGCGTTTTGGCTCCATGTAATAGTGTCTACGAGAGCCCTGCTAATTCTGTTTCAGCGATTGGCGTCGGCGACAACTTCGTACTCGGCCGGTTCCCAGCGTCCTTCACCTTCCGAAATGCGAAACGCGCGTAGATTTGGCTGTTCACCGCCGAGTCCTACAATAAAGTAAACCGCTGATGGGTAGTAGGCAAGCCGTACATCTGTTGCCGATGGTGTCGGAGTGTCCGTGCGTGGGTGTGAATGATAGATGGCGAGCAGTTGCTCGCCGCGTTCGCGCATCGAGCGTTGTGCCGCGAACAGGTCTTCCGGGGCTGCTTCGTAGGTGACTAGCGGATCGGCGGCGACGTTTCGCATGCGATAGATTGTGCGCGCGTTTCCCTCAGTACCGCCGATCAAGCCGCAGCATTCTTCGGGAGCAGCGTCGCGGGCGTGTGAAATGATCTCATCGATTTGAGTTTCCAGCAGCTTCACCGTAATCATTGCTTTGCCAAGCTTTACGCCAGCTCTTATACTAAGTTCAGATTGGAGATGAGATGACTCCCGCGATCTTTGAATGGGATAACGAAAACATCGAGCACATTGCTTTACACGGAGTCGACATCGTTGAAGCCGAAGCAGTACTCGACAATAAACCACTCGTATTACGAACTCAAGACGATAAGTACCTCGCATACGGACAGTCGGATGAAGGTCGCTATCTTCTGGTCGTTTTTGCTCGCAAGCCTGCGCGCATTCGCGTTATCAGTGCTCGTGACTTGACCGATGGCGAGAAGAAGCGATTGAAGAGGAGAAGAAGATGAAAAATGAACTACGAAAGTTTTCCTCAGAGAAGGAATTAGCCGAATGGATCGGCAGCCATGATACAAGCGAGTACATGGACGATTTGGAAGTGGTTGCTGATGAAATTCCGATTCGCCGGACACCATTGGTTAACGAGACACTCGGATTGCTCTTAAATCCAAACGAGCTTGACGCCATCAAACGCGTTGCAGAGCGCAAAGGAGTTCCCTATCGAACTCTGATCCAAACTTGGCTAATCGAAAAACTGCAACAGGAAGGGCCGGACTTGCTCTCGAAAACATAAACGACGGTTGCCGCGACCTCACTTTTTTAGAAATTCCAAATCGGACAGGTCTACGTAGCAGACTTCCCCATCGTAATTAACTCTCAGGTACCCAAAGCTACTGGCTCCGCATGTTCGCTTGATCTTAGGATCGAGAACCTTAACAAGTCTGCCGCTAGGTATCTTGCGAAAGTCAAAACGCTGAGACTCACAAACGCCACTGCGGCGAGAATCAACATAACCCAGACCGCGAGTCTTGGAATCATACTTAATCCGGCTGCCGAGTCAGTCGTCCTTCACGATCTTCAGATGCAGCTCTTCCAACTGCTTCGGATCGACTTCGCCGGGTGCGTCGATCATCAAGTCCTGCGCGGAAGCGGTCTTGGGAAAAGCCATCACGTCGCGAATATTCTCCGTCGGCACGAGCACCATCATCGTGCGCTCGATCCCCGAAGCAATCCCGCCATGTGGCGGGGTGCCATAAGCCAGCGCATCCAGGAAGAAGCCAAAGCGCGCGCGCGCCGTCTCTTCGCTCATGCCGAGCGCTTTGAAAACGATTTGCTGTACGTCGCGACGATGAATTCTAATCGAACCTCCGGCAACTTCGACGCCATTGATGACCGCATCGTAAGCTTTGGCCCGCAGTCCGGCAAACAGTTGTGTTTCTCCGTTCACGGCCCGCTCAAACGCGGGTACGTCCTCATCCAGTGGCGATGTGAACGGATGATGCATCGAGTAATAACGGCCATCGTCTTCGTGGAATGCGAACATCGGAAACTCAGTCACCCACAAGGGCGCATATACGCTTTCCGGGATCAGCTTTTCGCGGCGCGCGACTTCATTGCGCAGCGCTCCCAGACTGGCTGCTACGACATCAGGTTTTCCGGCGACGATCAGGACACAATCGCCTTTCGCCGCGCCGGCAGCTTCCGCCATGTTAGTCACGGTTTCATTGCCTAACGCTTTCAAGAGCGACGATGAAAGCTCATCACCAAGCTTGATCCATGCCAGGGCGCCGGCGCCGTAGCGTTTGGCAAACTCCTGCAACTCGTCGAGTGTCTTGCGAGACATTACGGCGCCGCCACGCACTGCTACACCTTTCACTGCGCCGCCCGCGCCCAGGGCCGACGCAAACGGCGCGAAGGTTGTTTCGGCCAGCGCCGGCGAAAGGTCCTTCAGTTCCATCCCTTGAATCCGCAGGTCAGGCTTGTCAGAACCGAAGCGGCCCATCACCTGGGCGTAAGTGAATCGCGGAAAAGGAGTTTGCAAGTCGACACTAATTAGTCTGAATATGCGCGCAAAGAGACCTTCGACCAGCGCGTAAATCTGATCGGGCGTGGCAAAGCTCATCTCGACGTCGAGTTGGGAAAACTCCGGCTGGCGATCGGCGCGCAGGTCTTCGTCACGAAAGCAGCGCGCGATTTGGTAGTACTTGTCGAGGCCGGCAATCATGCAAAGCTGTTTGAAGATTTGCGGCGACTGGGGCAGAGCAAAAAACCTTCCCGGCTGAACCCTTGATGGCACGATGTAGTCACGGGCGCCTTCGGGTGTCGACTTGATCAAGTTTGGCGTCTCGATTTGAGTGAAACCCTGCTCGTCCATGTAGCGATTGATTTCCAGCAACACGCGATGGCGCAAGCGCAGGTTCGCCTGCAACTGCGGCCGGCGCAGATCGAGATAGCGATACTTCAAACGCAGTTCTTCAGCCGCCAGGGCTTCAGACGCTGGAGCATTAAGCTGGAAGGGAAGCGTCCGCGCATCATTAAGGATGACAAGTTCGCTGGCCTGGATCTCGACATCGCCGGTGGCATGCTTTGGATTGCGCGCAGTTTCATCGCGCAGCACAACTTCACCGGTTACGGCCAGGACAAATTCGCCGCGCACGTCTTTGGCTTTCGCATGCGCATCCGGGGCGTTTTCCTGGTTCACGACGATCTGGGTAATCCCATCGCGGTCGCGTAAATCGATGAAGGTGAGGGGACCAAAGTCCCGCCGCCGCGCGCACCAGCCCATTAGCGTCACCCGCCGGCCGACGTCTTCTTTGCGCACAGCACCGCACGAGTGCGTGCGTTCCAGATTTCCGAGGTTTTCGATCATGATTTTTGGTTTGGAGTACCGCCTTCAGGCGGAACCTTTCTGCTGGATAAGACCGCCTGAAGGCGGGACTCCAAACAATCAGAACAGAACCGTTCCCCCATCCACATTGATCGCCTGCCCATTAATGCCGCGGCCCTCTTCTGAAGCCAGCAACAATGCCAGGGCGGCAACTTCTTCCGCGGTGATCAGACGATTCTGGGGGCTCCTCCGCTTGAGTGCTTCCAGCGCTTCGTCAGCCGACATGCCGGTCTTCGCGACGATGTTTTCGATGCCCCGCGAAGTCATTTCAGTATCGACGTAACCCGGACAGATAGCATTTACAGTGATGCCGTTCGCACCCACTTCCAATGCCAGCGATCGGGTAAGCCCGAGTACGCCGTGCTTTGACGCCGCATATGCCGAGATGTAGGGTGCGCCCGTCTTGCCCGCAATTGAAGCAATATTGATGACGCGGCCCCATCCGCGTTCGAGCATTGCGGGCAGCGCCGCCCGCGTACAGCGAAACGTTCCCGTGAGATTCACTTCGAGATGACGCTGCCACATTGCCTCGTCGGTCTTTGTGAAAGGCGCCGTTTCGACAATGCCGGCATTGTTTACGAGTATGTCCGGTCCGCCACCAAACTGTTCACTCGCTTGCGCGAACGCGCGTCCAACGTTCTCGGCATCAGCAACGTTGCATTCGAGTGCTAGCGTCTCAACACCGAACTCGCTTGCAATTTCATCAGCCACGCTGTCGACCTGTGCGCGCGTGCGAGCCGCCAACGCGACCGACGCGCCTTCACGCGCGAATGCAATAGCGATGGCGCGCCCTATGCCGCGACCACCGCCGGTGATTAATGCTAATCGATTCTCCAGCTTCATTGAGTTTCAGGTTTAAAGTTTCAGGTTTCAAGTTCAAACACGCGACTGCCTACCAAACTTGAAACCTGAAACTTGGAACTTGAAACTGAAATTTATCTGCCCGTAAATCGCGGTGGCCGTTTCTCGATAAATGCGCGTACGCCCTCGCGGCCGTCCTCCGATTCGAAACAACGTATCTGGGCTTCGACCTCGTATTGCAGCATCTTTTCCAGCGTGTCGTGCTCGCTGGCATACACCGCATGCTTCGCGGCGGCGATCGAAACTGCGGGGCCCTCGCGCAAGCGTTCCGCCAGCTTTCGCGTTTCGGCTGCCAACTCCTCAGGCGCCACGACGCGATTGATCAGGCCCAGCCGCAGGGCCTCTTGCGCGTCGATCGTGTCGCCGAGAAAGAACAGCTCGCAGGCGATGTTTGACGGCACCATGCGCGGCAGAAAATACGTTCCGCCCCAGTCAGGATGAAAACCGAGCTTCACAAACGACTGGCTGAAAGTCGCGTTCGACGAAGCGATGCGCAGGTCGCAAGCCAGCGCCAGATTGAAACCGGCGCCTGATGCCGGTCCCTCGATCGAGGCGATTACCGGCTTGGTCATGTGCCGAATGGCCAGGATCACCCGGCGCGCGGCGCCCAGGATGCGCGAGAATTCCTCTGTGTCATTTCGCTCAACCAACTCAGCCATGAATTGAACGTCACCACCGGCGCAGAATGCTCGTCCCTCGCCGTTGAGCACCAGCACCCGCACGTGTGGATCGCTGCCGGCTTCTTCCAGGGCTTCGGCGAGATCTCGCCTCATATGGCCGACGAAAGCGTTGAGCCGATCCGGCCGGTTAAGCGTGACTGTGACGATACCGTTGTCTTCCGCGACTTTGATGAGTTCGTCGTCCATAACTTTGGTTTGGAGTTCCGCCTTCAGGCGGGCCTTTCTTCTTGATAAGCCGCCTGAAGGCGGAACTCCGAACCACGCTCACTTTCCCTTAAACTCCGGCTTCCGCTTGTTGACGTATGCGTCCAAACCTTCCTTCGCGTCTTCAGATTGAAATAGTTGCTGTTGTAGCTCGCGTTCCAGCGCTAACGCTGATTCGAAAGGAATCTCAGCCCCGGTTTGTACGGCCCGTTTTATTCGGCCGACGGCCTTCGCTGCTTTATCGGGCGTAGTGAATTGGCGCGCATAGCTGACCACCTGCTCCATGAACGTCGGGCCGTCCCCGGCGTCATAGATCTGGTTAACGAGACCGAGATCCTGACCTTTCTCAAAATCAAACAACTCTCCGGTGGTCATCAATTCCATCGCTCGTGACTTACCTACAATGCGCGCGAGACGCTGTGTCCCACCCGTACCCGGTAACACGCCGAGCGAGACTTCCGGAAGACCCATCTTGCCGGCGTTTCGTCGCGCGATGCGAATGTCGGTGGCCATTGCTACTTCCAGACCGCCGCCGACACAGTGACCATTGATCGCTGCGATGACCAGCTTAGGTGTTTGCTCAAAACGAGAAAGCGTCTCGTTCGCGTGCAGACAGAAATAATACTTGAACTCGGGAGTGACGTTCCGGAGCATGCTGATATTAGCCCCGGCGCAGAAGAACTTCTCGCCCGCGCCGGTGATGACGACCACCTGCACACTTTCGTCCATACGCGCTTCCAGGATGCGCGCGTCGAGCTGCTGCATCATCTCGTAGGAGTAAGTATTCGCGGGCGGATCGTTAAGCGTCACGATCGCGACGCCTTGCTCGACGCGGTAGTCCACCAGATCGCGTTGTCTATCGCTCATCGGAGATTGCGTGGCCATCAATAAAGGATTGAACCGGACTCTAGGCCGTGCGCCAGATGCTCATCTTCTCAGCCTTGCTGGAATCGGCAAGAGCGACCGGCTCTTCGGACTGCGAAAGAAAACCTGTCAGGAACAGACGAGTAATATTATCCACGAGTTGACCCACTGACAACTTGCCCCGCGGATCATACCAGTTGTAAATCCAATTCATCATGCCGAACAACGCATAGGTCGCTACCGTCAGATCGATAGGTCTCACCGCTCGGTCGCGATTACCATTTTTTCGCGGAGGCCGTCCGGAATTACCTGTGGCGGCCTGCTGCAGTTCAGAAAGTATCTTGCGGGCCGTGCGTGTATATTGCCGTTTTCGGGTCGAGACACGCTTCTGCAAGTCACCCGCGAGCGACTCAGCCTCGTGCGACAGCACTTTCATCTCGGCCATATTCGCCGCAAAGAACGAAAGATGATTGTCGACAAAGATGCGAAGCCTTTCAAATGGATCCTCGGTCGCCCTGATTCGCTCCTCGAGCCTTTCCAGCACCCGACCAAAACAATGATCCTGGATTAGAAAAAGCAGTTCTTCCTTTGATTTGCAGTAGTGATAAAGCCCGGCGAGACTGACGCCCGTCGCGCGCGAGATGTCGCGCATCGAAGTCGAGTGATAACTTTTTTCGGCAAAGATGCGTGCGGAAGTGCGCAGGATCAGCTCCAGTTTCTTATCGTACCGGGTGAAGTCTTTGACCATAGATAATTAAGCCACAGAGACACAGAGTCACAGAGATCAAGAAGAAACACAGAAAGATTAGACTACCTAAGACTATCCATCTCCTTTAGTTATCTCCGTGTCTCTGTGCCTCTGTGGCTGGTCATAAGCGAACATATTCAAACTCAAATGGTTTACCTTTGATTCCCGATGCCGGCGGCGCGATCCAGTTAGCGATCTTGCCGGGCTCTGTTACCGGATGCATCAGGCTGCGCACGTATTCGCGATCCTCGATCGATGGAAGCCACGCGCCTTTGCGCTGCTCGAATTCCTCCTGAGTAATCAAATTTCCATCGGTGTCGAATTGATGTCCGGCGTATTCACCCACGTGACGATGGAAGCGAATGTTTGGCAGGTAGAGCCGCTGGTTTCTGCCCTCATCAGCCAGCGCCTTGTTCCAACGCGCCAGGCCCTTCTCGCAATCCCGCACATACTCGCCACGCAGCACTTCGTTCAAAGCATTTCGCAAAGGCACTTCGCGGGGAACCAACTCTCCATTTTCGACTACCTGCATCGTGAACGAGCCTTCAGCAGCGAGGTGATCCGTGTACTGCTCCTGTTCCTTGAAGCGGCCCTTCAATCCAGCCGCGAAGAAGTCAGCGGAGTTGGAGCTGATCTCTCCACCGAACAGATCGAGTGAATAACTAAACCAGAAGTTGATGTACTTCTGAATGATCTCGAGCGGAATACCTCCCAACTCGCGCACATCTTCGTTCTCTTTCATCAACTGCGCGGTGCGGCGAACCACCCGGCTCAGACCCGTGTCGCCGACAAACATGTGATGCGCTTCTTCAGTCAACATAAATTTGCAGGTGCGCGCCAAGGGCTCGAATCCTGATTCAGCCAGCGCCGAGAGCTGATACTTGCCGTCGCGATCGGTAAACATCGTGAACGAATAGAAGTTCAACCAGTCGTCGCACGGCTGGTTGAAAGCTTCGAGGATGCGCGGTTTGTCGGGATTGCCGCTGCGACGTTCCAGCAACGCATCGGCTTCATCGCGGCCATCGCGTCCGAAATAAGCGTGCAGCAGGTAAACCATCGCCCAGAGGTGACGGCCCTCTTCGACATTTACCTGAAAAAGATTGCGCAGGTCATAGAGCGAAGGGCAGGTGTGACCTAGCAGTCTCTGCTGTTCGACCGAAGCAGGTTCAGTGTCGCCCTGCGTGACGATGATCCGCCGCAGAGAATTGCGAAATTCCCCCGGCACCTCCTGATAAGCCGGAGCGCCGTAGTTATCACCAAACCCGACCCTGGCATCGGCCTGCGCCGGTTCGAGAAAAATGCCCCAGCGATAATCCGGCATCTTCACATAATCGAAATGGGCCCAGCCTTCCGAGCCGACGTCAATCGCAGTACGCAGCCACACATCTTTGTCCTGGAAGCCGTCCGGCCCCATGTCGTGCCACCAATCGAGGTAGCTCGGCAGCCACTTCTCTAAAGCGCGTTGCAGACGTTTGTCTTCCGAAAGATTTACGTTGTTAGGAATGCGATCGTAAAGGTTCATGATAATTCTGTGGCACAGACTTCAGTCTGTGGTTCCTCCGTAAATACACAGACTGAAGTCTGTGCCACTATGTCCTCTTGTAATCAAATTGCGCCTGTGTTGGCTTACCATAATTCGTCAATGCACCTTGCGGGCCGACGGCGTTCGGCCGTTGGAAGATCCAGTTTTGCCAGGCGGTCAGGCGTCCAAAAATTTTCGTGTCCATTGTTTCCGGGCCCGCAAAGCGCAGTGAAGCTTCCATTCCAGTCAGGGCATCCGGCGAAAGGGAAGTGCGCTCCTCGATCGCCAGGCGAATCTCATCTTCCCAGTCCAGATCGTCCGGCGCGAACGTAACCAGGCCGGCCTCTTCCGCTGCCCCAGTATCGAATGGACCTTCTCGGGCGAGCACTTCATCGACCTTGGCCGGTTTAGCCAGGAAACGTGACTGGAGACGTGTTAATCCATTACTCATCGGGAGCGCGCCGGCGTTGAGTTCGCTCGTAGCAATCTCAATTTTCTGATCCGGATCGCTCAGCATGTAAGTGCGGTCCGCTGACAGCGCCAACTCAAGCAGGTTACCCGCAAAGCAACTACCGGGCTCGATAATCGCAAAGAAACTCTTGGCCGTGAGATCGAGCCGGCGCAGCACGCGCGCCATCTTCAGAATAATTTCGCGAATCAGGCAATGATCGCGATTTGCCGTCAGAGTCATATCAACGGCGATGACCTCATCAATATCGCCTTCGGTGCGCAGGCAAACCAATCCAATCTCAGGCTCGTTGACGCGCAGATGCAGAAGCGCGTCGTCCAGTTCATGATAAGCACGCAGCGCCCAGTAACTATCGCCGAGCTTTTGAATCGCATCCGGCGTTTCGGGCTGATCAGTCTCTGGTCCGCGTACAGTGAGGTCGGCGTAACGCTTTTCGCGATGCAGCTTCAGACTGATGTATTTGTAGTCTCGAGTGTTATCGGTGGACTCGAACTCGAGAGGTCTTAGTTTGATTCCGAGTTGCGAAGACTCGTGACCACGCATGCTAACAACTTGCGTTACCCGCGCATCGATCGCCTCCTGGAATTTGCTGGTGGGGAAGGTGTCGTCGATCAGCCCCCAATCTTTCGCGCGCTTCCCCTTCAAACCCTCAGCCAGGGTTGAAAACACATCGGCGCGATCACGGCGCACTTTCCGTTTATCGACGAGTCGCGTCAAACCGCCCGTGCCGGGCAGCACGCCGAGCAAAGGCACTTCGGGAAGGGAAACGGCCGAGTTGCCGTCATCAACGAGATAAATCTCGTCGCAGGCAATCGCGAGTTCATAACCGCCACCCGATGCCGTTCCGTTCAGCGCGGCAATGTAGCGCCGACCGGAATGTCTCGAGTCGTCTTCAATCGCACAGCGTGTCTCGTTCGTAAACTTGCAGAAGTTTACCTTGAATGCGTGCGACGAAGTGCCGAGCATATAGATATTAGCGCCCGCGCAGAAGATGCGCGGCTTGAGACTCGTGACCACGACGGCCCGCACTGCCGGATGCTCGAAACGGATTCTCTCGATAGCGTCGGCAAGTTCAATATCGACGCCGAGGTCGTAGGAATTGAGTTTAAGCTTATAGCCGTCGGCGAGCGTTTGATCTTCCTGCACGTCCATTGAGAGCGTCGCGACCGGCCCGTCTATTGAAAGCTTCCAGTGTTTGTATTGATCGGGCGAAGTTTGAAAGTTGATCATGCTGGAGAAAAAGTGCGGAGTGTCTCTTGATTCCCGTTCGAACGTTCGTTCGGAACACTAAGGATAAGCGGAGCGTCGCTTTCGGGTCAAGCCGTCTACTCGGCTCGAATCAAACTCAATTTTTCGGGGTCCCGCTACCTCCGCGGCTCACCCTGCTTGATCGTCAGGGCGAAGTTTCGAGCTGAAACGCCGGATCCAGCCTCTGCCCGCACCTCAATGAAGAACTCGCCCCCTTTTGTCGGCGCGCCTGAAAGCTCGCCGGTCTTCTCGTTTAACGTTAAGCCGATCGAGCTGACGTCGGTCCGGCCAAATACCCAGTTTATTGGTGTCACGTTCCCGACGGCTTGAAACTGCATCCGGTAAGGCACGCCCACGCTGGCGTCCGGGAGAAAATACGAGTTCAGGATTGTTGTTCCGCGCACGCTCAACCGCAGTTTCTGCGATTCAGAGATATTTTGGCTGTCACGGACTGTGACCTCGAAACTGGAAGAGGAGCCAGGCGACGAAGGCCTACCACTTAGTGCGCCGGTGATCGGATCAAGCTGTAAACCCTGCGGCGGGGTCCCGGAAAAGCGATATGGAGGCTGACCTCCCGCAACCTTCAAAGTGGCCGCATAAGGTTGTCCGACGAAACCATCAGGCAGCAGCCCGTTAGTCACGACCAGTTTCTTGACGACGAGGGTGAGTGGTTGCTCGAACACATTCCCAGCGCCATCATCGGCGACGACACTGATATCAAAACTGCCGAGTTCGGTTGGCGTGCCGCTGAACGTGCCGGACTGACTGTCGAAGGATAGCCCTTTTGGCAGTCGCCCGCGTTCGCCACCCTGAGGTTCACCGCTGACGAACACAAACCTGCCCGTGCCCGGGCTGGGGCCGGGTTGAATTTGAATCGTAACCACGCCGCCGGCTTGCTGGTTGATCACGTGCGAATTAACGGCGGCGGTGCAGATCGACGAGTCGTCTGTATAAGCGTTTCCTCGATACAAGCTGCGGTTTAACGTTCCATTTGCCGGGCAAAGGTAAGTGAATCGCTCACCGTTGCGACCACGTAACGAATCAGCTGCGGTGGTCCAGGTGATCTGCTCCGGCTGTTTGGCTGCTGGATTCGCGAGCCGAAACGTGATCGGTTGACTTTCGGGTGCGAAGGCCGTGAGCGTGAAGCTGTAAGGCTGGTTGAGAACGACTATCGGTAAGGCATTGTCGGCGATATGCAAGCGTCTGACAAAGCCGGTGAGACCGTAAACCACCGGGCCGCCGGATGACTGCTCGCTTCCATCGAACACTATGTCTCCCTTCGTGAGTCTGCCGTTCAGGATAATTTTCCCCTGCGCCCCCGCGCCTGTCCGCTCAGCCCGCAGCCTGATGTCCGAGCCGGATTGGGACCCCTCGACAATATTGAACGTGCCATCAGGGGTCTTTATCTCACCCCGCAAAGAGTCGGATTCTTTCCGCAGGTTGAGACTGACTGCCACTGCCTCGCGCGTTCCCTTGGAAGCCGGTCTGGCGTAGGCACCCTGCCACCGTCCGCTGACGTCGATCTGGCAGGTGGGTAGGCTGAGCACGTTCGGGCCGACTAGCCGGATGGTGTCGCCCGTGCAAAATGATCTTGCTTGGGCTTCACCGGTCGCAACCAAAAGTACGCCCTTTTCAATCCCGGCCTCTCCCTCGATCGGCCGCCACTGAGTCGAACCAGTGATCGTCTCCTTCACTTCCTCGTCCGTGGCCTCTTGAGTCCAGTTGATGAACAGTGTTCTTGAGAGGAAAGATGGATTTACGTTCGATGACGCGAAGCGGGGCGACGACACGGCGCTCATCAATTCCAACGACTCCGACTTTTTCTTCTTTTTGTCAGGCTTTTTCTCCGCTCTCTCCCAATGAGGGCAATTCCAGGTCGGCACGCCGTTTCGATCACAGTGGTAACTACACTCCCGGCCTGGGTCAACGGGTCCCTGCCCATCCCATCCAACACAGTGAACCTTCGCCACATGAGTGCGGTCGCAGAAGACCGTGAAATCGCAGTCCGTAGCGTCGCGAGTAACGTAAGTCCATCTTCCAACGTATTTTAAACTTACACTACCGCGGGACTTCGACAACCAGACGCTACATGAAGGTTCCTTTACCCTTTCCGGCCCCATAACGGAAACCACTTGGATCGTGCAATCGCACTTCCGGCATTCAGATTCAGACTGGACTTTATTCCTGGCCGCGTAGTGATTCCCGCCGAAAATGAGAATCGTGAAAACGAGCATGGTGATGCATAACAGCTTAATCCTCATCGTTTGTTCTCCTCATGGATCTCATTCGCCTGTTCCAAGGACGAGAGACGTTCGCGTGGCCACTGCAAATCCGGGCGCAGCCACGCCAACTCATTCAAAGTGGCAACAGCCTCAGCGCGTTGCCCGGTTTTTTCCAGCGCGGTTGCTTTCCAATCATAGACATCAACATCAAACCCCAGTTTCATCGCCTGGTTTAGAGCGGTCAGCGCCTCCGCGTACTCGCCTCGCTCAAGGTGTAATCGCCCAAGCATGGCCTGCCCATCCAGGCGAGTCGGCGCGTTTTGAATCGCGGCGCGGATCGCCGTCTCCGCTTCGTTCCACCGCCCGCTATCCAAAGCTGTCTCGGCTCGCCACAAGGCCGATTCCGTCGCCAGCCGTTGATAACTTGATCGATAAGCCAGGAAACAAAAGATCAATATCAAAAGCACAATGGCGATGCGAGGAAAAGCTGACTTTGAAAGACCGACTGTCTTTTTTGAGACGGCGCCTTCGACCACCGCAGTGAGCACGACAAAGAGCATCAGAGTCGTCGGCAGATGCAGAGGGAAGGCGACGGCAGCATTTATCAGCAGCGAGATCACAGCCGCCCAACATCCCAACGCCACAGGATCGCCGGCCAACGCGCGGCCTCGCTTCAGCACAATCCAGATCAGCGCACCGAAGGCCAGTAACCCAAAAAGGCCGAGCTCAGCCCAGAGTTGTAAATAATCGTTGTGTGCATACGAGGTGAAACTTGCATTCGCCATGAACGGCGCCGACCACGCCTGCGAGAATGCTCGTGCCTGGTAGAGAGGGAATTGCAAACCAAAAGTTCCCAGGCCATGCCCACCCCAGGGTGCATCCCGGATCATTGTCCAGGTAACCGCCCACATCCATATTCGCCCACGCGCTGACTTGATATTGAGCAAATGGTTGATCGCCGCTTGATTGGAGAGGAGCGGCAACAGAATTATGACGACGCCGGCAGCGCCAGTGATCGCCAGTGGCAAAATGGAGGATTTCAATCTCAATTGTGCATTGCGATAACGACGGCGAGCGATGAGGAATGCCACGCCTCCGATGATGAAAGCCAGCCATGCGCCCCGGGCCAGCGTCGCTGCCAGCGCGAGCAACATCAAAATCAAAGCTACAAGGGTCAGCTGCCGCGACCATGGCCGCGCGGATTGAGCGGATTCAATTGGCGAAGCCTTGCGCAGATCGATCAAGCGGCCCAGAGAGACGAGTGCAGCCACGGCGAGAAACTCTCCCGTCCAGTTAGGATTCCCCAGCGTGCCGAAGGTCTGCCATTTGCCCGCCAGTTGAGCAGTAAGAAAAATCGGATCGCCGAAGCTATATTGCAGCAGCACATATACAGCTTCGATCGCGCCCGCCAACATAATCGCCGTCGCTAGCGTAGTCTGATACTCAGCCTGCCGCATCGAATGCAGCGCAAGAGCAAACAACAGCAGGTAGGTCAGAAGACGCTGACCTTCTTCGAGAAAGGTGGAGGGGCTAGAGGACCACAGCATCGATGCTGCGCCGATCAGCACGAGCGCAAGCAGCGGTATCCACGCAGAGGTGAGCGCCAGAGTCCATGAGTTCGCTCGTGCCGTTAAAAGCCAGAGTAACGCCGCCGTCGCCGTGCCGGCTTGAATCAAAATCTCTTTGGTGGCGATGTATGGCTCAAAAAGCGGGACTGCGAAGGCGAGTGGCATCAACGCCACCAGCAGGCAGAGCGTCATCGGCGCAAGTGCTTCCCTCGGTGACGATGATTGGGCGGCGACTCGAGCGCTTCCCAAATGGGGCTCGCCTCGGATTATATCGATCCTGCTTCCCGGTTGAATCACTTCTGTCTCCGATTCCTGAACCAGCAAGCTCACCGTTTGAATCTAATTGATTGGGCTTCGCTGCGCCAAATCTACCGCACAAAGACGCGAGCGGCAACGGCCACACTGATTTCGACAAATCAAGAACGAGCAAACAGGCCTTTACAGCTTGACCCTGGATAGACTTCCTTGACAGGGTCGCCGCCCGGCGCGTAGGTTCTTTCAACTCTGGGATCGATCTAGTCGGCTGAACTCGAACGCACACTTGAGATTCGAGATTTGAAATTCCAGCGTGGAGGCGCATCTGTTCTGGTGAACGGCGCGGTCTTCAAAACCGTTAGTGAGCCTGCGAGAGCAGGCTCAGGTAGGTTCGATTCCTACACGCCTCCGCCACTCCGACAGAAGGCAGCAGGCAGTAAGCAGTAGGCAGGAAAAAGACTTGCTTGTTTCTGCCAGAATGTTGCTTGCCAAGACCCGCTTGTTGATAAGGAAATTGCTACCAGCTCTCGCTTGACGGTTCTTTCCCTAAGTGGTATTCCCTTGCCCTCACAAGCATCGACGGATCGAATCTCCTGCGGATGAAATTCGTTCTGCTCACCGCTTACTGCTCACTATGAAAGATTGGGTTGCGCTGAACATGACTCCCGGTGTAGGGCCGCGGGTTACGGCCCGCCTTCTGGAGCACTTCGGATCGGCGGAAGCGATCTTCGATGCGCCGCGACGCGAGCTGGCCCTGCTCCGATTGCCGCCGGAAGCAATTGAAAGTATTGCCGCGCGTGAATTGCACGGTCGGGCTGAAGCCGAGATTGAACACGTGCGCAAACTCGGCGGCGACATTCTCGTGCTCGACGACGGGGTTTATCCGGCCCTGCTGCGCGAGACCTACGATCCACCCGTAGTGCTTTATGTAAAAGGCGCGTGGGCTGAATGTCTGGAACGGCCGTGCATCGCGATTGTCGGTTCGCGGCGTTGTTCCACCTATGGCCAGAATGCCGCGCTTATGCTGTCGCGAGAGTTGGCCCAGCGCGGCGTCACCATCATTTCAGGATTGGCTCGCGGGATCGATGCGGCTGCGCATCGCGGCGCTCTGGAAGCGGGAGGACGCACGGTAGCCGTGATGGGCACCGGACTGGATCAGATCTACCCGCGCGATCACAAAAAGCTCGCTAGTGAGATTCTGAATCGCGCCGGCGCATTGGTGACGCAGTTTCCGCTGAGCACGCCGCCAGTCTCGGAAAACTTTCCCTATCGCAATCGCGTGATCAGCGGATTGAGTTTGGGAGCGGTGGTGGTCGAAGCGGCAGAGAACTCCGGATCGCTGATTACGGCGCGGCTGGCCATGGAACAGAACCGCGAAGTGTTTGCCGTGCCGGGTAACATAACTTCCCGCAATTCGTTCGGCACCAACTATCTAATAAAAGGAGCAGGCGCAAAGCTCGTGCAGCAATGGCAGGACGTTGCCGGTGAATTGCCTCCTGAAATCGCCGCCCAACTGCTCCCGCCACCAAGCAGGAAATCAAAGCAGAAAGGCGAGTTGGTCGACCAGTTGAAGTTGTCGCCGCCGGATTTATCAGAACCAGAGCGCGTGGTTTTTAAGCTGCTCTCGACCGATACGCCGCAGCAGATCGACACCCTCGCCGAAAGTACGAAACTTTCAATCACGCAACTGACCAGCGCGCTGCTGGCTTTGGAAATGCGCGAACTGATTCGCGCACTCCCGGGAATGTGTTTTGTTCGAAAAATGTAGCTCAACGTCGCTCTTAGGGCCTGCAGAGTCTTGTAGCGCGCATAAAACTACCGGGCTTACTCGTCTTCGAGATATCGGCAAGCAATATGCTGGCTTTCTCGGGGCTGTTTGGCGTTTGAGGCATACTTAGTGTTATTTTCAAGCCCGCTCCTAAAACCCTCGGCAATTGGTTGGGAAGCAACCCTCGGTCATCGAATGTTCGTCTGTGCGTGACTGGACGTGGAACTTGGTGAGAGTCTTGTTAGAACGATCTGAGCCACGCCGCTTGTGACAAGTGGGGGATAGCGAAATCGATGGAAATACATCTGGTTGACAGACCAACCACGAGACAGCAGTTGAAGGACATAGGAGAAGGGAAGTTCGGCAACTATGTCAAAGCAGTCGTGGACGTCAGCATAAGGAACATGGCGGTTGGTGGAGATTTTCACGCCGACGAAGAGGCTTTCTTGCTGGAGCGCGGCTCGAGTCAAATGAATCTCTGGGGTATCAATCTTTACTTCGACTTAGAGCTGCCCGACATGGTGGAGTTTGATTCGGTAATCAATATCCGTCCTGTCCAGAACAATCGATCCCGTGGCGTGGAGGATCCAGGGGTTCGCGCAAGAATTGTGGAGATCGTAACAGAGCTTGTGCAATAGCAGAGGAGAGCAACGTGATACATTCGAGTCTTGCTGATGGGCGCTGGTTTACGATGTCAATCGCCGAACAAATGGCCAACGTAGGCAGTGAATACGAGCGCGCCTTGCGATGGAAAGAGCGCGGCAATGCCCCCTATTTTGAAGCGGCATTGGATCGCATGCTTGAGTTATTCGATTTGACAATCGCGGATCCGCGTTGGCGGAATCATCGGCTTAAAGAACTGTGTCGGGTGAGAGAAATTGTGCGCGACCAGCTCTGTAGCGAACTGCCGGAGCCTTGGTCCATACCTGATCTGCGAGATTACTTTTTATCTTTTGGGCTTCTCGCTCGGAACGAGCGGGATAGAAGAATTAGTGCTGAGGCGTTGTCGGCCAAATAGTAATGGCAAGAAATTTAGTCATAGTCGAATCGCCTGCCAAGGCGAAAACGATCAATAAATATCTCGGCAAGGACTTCATCGTGATGGCCTCGATCGGGCACATCAAAGATCTGCCTTCGAAGGGCCTGGGTGTTGACGTTCAGAATAATTTCCAGCCGGAATACGAGATCATCCCCGATTCAAAGAAGCGCAACAATCGTAAGATCGTCGCTGATCTGAAGAAGACCGCGAAGACCGCATCGGCAATTTATCTCGCCGCCGACCCGGATCGTGAAGGCGAGGCGATCTGCCAGCATCTCGCCGAAGAGATCGTTCCGAAGAAGCCGGTCGTGCCCACCTTTCGCGTGATGTTCAATGAGATTACCAAGCGCGCGGTGCAGCAGGCATTCGAGCATCCGAAACAGATCGACGGCCACCTGGTCGACGCGCAACAGGCGCGGCGCGTGCTCGATCGACTGGTTGGCTACAAAGTTTCGCCTTTGCTCTGTCGCACGATTGGTGGCCGGCTCAGCGCGGGGCGCGTGCAATCCGTGGCGCTGCGCATGGTGGTGGAGCGCGAACGCGAAATAGAAGCGTTCAGGAAGACTGAGTATTGGACGATAACGGCGAATGTCGCGGGCAAAGAGCCACCCGCATTTGACGCGCGCTTGCTGAAAGTGGGCGAGCACACAGTCAAGACCGGCGGCTTTGACAACGATCTTAAGAAGACCGAAATCCTGATCGGCAACGAGTCGCAGGCCAAAGATCTGGTCGCCGAGGCCGAGAGGCAATCTTTCGTCGTCAATGAAGTCACCACGAAAGAGCGCAAACGAAATCCCGTCCCGCCGTTCATCACTTCGAAATTGCAGCAGGAAGCTGCGCGCAAGCTCGGCTTTGCAGTGAAGCGGACGATGATGATCGCCCAGCACCTTTACGAAGGTGTAGAGATTGGCGCGGAAGGTTCAGTCGGTCTGATAACTTACATGCGCACCGACTCGATTCGCGTGGGTGAAACGGCGCTGGGCGAAGTGCGCCAGTTTATTAAAGGTCAGTACGGCGCCAATTACCTGCCCGAGAAAGCGGTTCACTATCGTGGAAAAAAGGATGCGCAGGACGCGCACGAAGCGATTCGCCCGACGGACGTGACGCGCACGCCGGATTCGCTGGCGCAATATCTCAAGCCCGAAGAGCTGAAGCTGTACCGGCTTATCTGGCAGCGGTTCGTCGCGTCACAGATGATGGCCGCGCTCTTCGATCAAACCACGATCGATATCCAGGCCGGTCGTCTCGTGTTTCGGGCCACCGGTTCAGTGCAGAAGTTTGACGGCTTCCTGAAGGTCTATCAGGAAGGCCGCGACGAAAAGGGCGAGGATGAGGAAGACGAGCGCACGCTGCCACTGGTGGTACAAGGCGAGTCGCTGGTGCTCAACAAGATCGACCCGGAACAGCACTTCACTGAGCCCCCACCGCGTTTCACTGAGGCCACTCTGGTGAAGGCCCTGGAAGAGAAGGGAATCGGGCGGCCTTCGACTTACGCGGCGATCATGACGACGATCCAGGATCGCGAGTACGTCGAGAAGAAGGAGGGACGTTTTCATCCGACGGCGCTGGGCAAGACGGTGAACGACGTGTTGATCGAAGGCGGCTTTGACGATCTTTTCAACGAAACCTATACCGCCAGGATGGAGGAAGAGCTTGATGAAGTTGAAGAAGGCAAGCTCAAGTGGACTGACGCGCTCACTGAGTTTTACGACAAGTTCAAAGACGATTTGGCGCAGTTCACGAAATATGCAAAGGATGTAAAAACCAAAGAAACACCGACCGAAGAAGTTTGTCTGAAGTGCAACACGCCGGGCATGGTGCAAAAGCTCGGCCGTTTCGGCAAGTATCTCAAGTGCCTGGAATGCGGCGCGACGCGGGACGCTGAACCGGCGGCCAGTCCGGACGGGTCAAGTCAGTCGCCGGCCTCTGCCGATGGCGAAGAGGAGCCCGAAGCCTGTGAGTTATGCGGCAAACAGATGCAATTAAGGCGCGGCCGTTTCGGGCCGTTCTACGGTTGTTCAGGTTATCCCGAGTGTCGCAACATCCGCAAAATTTCCAAGAGCGGCAAACTCACCGCGCCGCCTGAGTTGCTCGAAGAGAAATGCCCGCTCGATAACGCGCAACTGGCGAAACGTCAGGGACGGTTTGGCGAGTTCATTTCCTGCTCAAACTATCCGAAGTGCAAGTACATCAAACGCGAGACCACCGGAGTCGCCTGTCCGCGTCCCGGCTGCAAGGGCGAACTGATCGTTAAGCGATCCAAGCGCGGCAAAGCCTTCTATGGCTGCTCTGAGTATCCGAAATGTGAGACGGTTTATTGGGACAAGCCCATCATCGAAAAGTGCCCGCAATGCGGCGCGCCCTTCCTGCTTGAAAAGACTACAAAGAAGGGTATGACACGCCGTTGCGCGAATGAAGAGTGTGGTTATAAGAGCGACCTGCAGCCGCCACTCGCACCGCCTGCTCCTGCCCGGGAAAAGCACGCCTGATCATTTTCCATTCATCATTGATGACAGGTGTTTAGAGTACCGACTTCAGTCGGGCTTTTTGTTCGTAAAGAACCCAACTAAAGTTGGTACTCTAAACACCCGTCTTTGATGGTCAATGAAAAATGAGAAATGGAAAATGATCTTATTCCCTCTCGGTTAGATAGTACGCCGAGTACTCGACGTAGTTCTGCCAGTAACGAGCGAGGCTGGCAACTTCTTCTTCAGTCAAAGGTCGTTTGACTCTCGCCGGCATTCCCATCACCAGCGAGCGCGGCGGAATTACCGTCCCCGGAGAGATCAGCGAGCCGGCCGCCACCAGCGACTGCGCCCCCACGCGGACATCATCCAACAGGATCGATCCAATCCCGATCAGCGAGCCGTGTTCGACATAGCAGCCGTGAAGAGTAACGCTATGCCCGACCGTCACTTCGTCTTCCAGGATGGTCGGCAGCTCGCCGGTGCGCGTGTGCAGCACGCAATTGTCCTGCACGTTGGTGCGATCGCCGATGCGTATGTAATACATGTCGCCGCGCGCCACGGTGCCAAACCAAACGGAGGCCTGTTCGCCGACGTGCACGTCGCCGATCACTTGCGCGCTGTCGGCGATAAATGCTGTGGGGTGAATTTGCGGATGAACACCACGAAAGGGTCGAATCATGACTTTCGATCTCTCAAGAGCTTCGCTTCGGACGCTCGTTCGCCGTTTTGCCTCGCTGGCGGGTCTTTCCAGTGGCCGATGCGGCGGTGTCAGCGAGAAGCCGCAGCGCGCGATTCACTGATCCAGTTAGCTCTACTAACTCAGGTTTCCTTGGCGGCAAAGAGACGACTTCCCGGTGGGACTTCTCTTCCTGTCGCCTTATGTCTTCGAAGATCGCCTCAAGGTCATAATTGAATTGCGCCGCGTAGTCGTCGCGCGCCTTGCGGACTTCCTCAACTATTTCGTCGTTCCACATCAGCGTGCCTGGCGGACAGCGGCTATCTCTGCTTCGACTTCCGTCTCAGTGAGCGGTGCGTCTAAAGCCGCCAAACGATCAGCTGCCTCAAACAGGTTGTTGACGCGACGACGACGGATCTCTCCTCGAAGCAACGATTCAATTGCTTCAGGTCTTAGCAGTCCATTCGTCTCAGCCTCGCGAGCCAAGTTGTCTGGTAAGTCCAGCTTTATTTCGACTGATGACATTTTGTACCTCGCCCAGAAATGTTATCACAGACTGCTACATCATAAGGCAACGTCAGGCTATCAGGTCTGGTTTGCCCCGGCGAGTATCACTGGCCTGCCCGTGCGTGATGATTCATAGATGGCCTCGACCACTTCGACGCTCCGGCGACCCTCACGGCCATCGCAAATCGGCCTGGTGTCGGTCTCGATGGCCCGTAGAAAGTCTTCGATGATTCTTTTGTGTCCGCTAACGTCTGAGACAACGGGTGAGGTTGCGGCGGAGCTGCTGGCCTCTTCTATTGGCGCAAACAGATCGGCGAGTGGGAAGCGCAAGTCGGCAGCGACAATCCGATCCTGCTCAAGAGTGATCGTCCCTTCGGATCCGGTTAGCTCGACTCTTCTCCGGTATCCCGGGTAAACCGAAGTCGCTGCCTCCAGCGTGCCGATGGCCCCGTTAGCGAATTCCAAAGTAGCTACAACTGTGTCTTCGACTTCGATGTCGTGGAGCGCCGTGGTCGCTTTTGCGGAAACGCGAGCCACGTTGCCCATCAGCCATAACAACAGATCCACCGTGTGCACGCCTTGATTCATTAACGCGCCGCCGCCATCGAGCGCCCAGGTCCCGCGCCAGCGCGGACCACTGTAATACTCGGGTGGTCGATACCATTTCACTCGCCCGGAAACCAGAATCGGCTTTCCTATCTTGCCTGCGTCAACCAATTCCTTGAGCTCGCGGATACCGGGCGCAACGCGATCCTGGAAGAATACGCCGAGCTTGACCTGTGCCCGCTCGCATTCAGCGATGAGCGCATCTGCGCGCTCCGTCGTGATGTCAATCGGCTTCTCGACGAGTATGTGTAGACTGCACCGGGCCGCTGCGATGCCCTGCTCGGCGTGCAACCCTGACGGGCTGCCGATCAAAACGATTTGCATTGGCTTGTGCTCGAGGAAGGTCGGTAAATCGTTGTAGAGCGTTCCCCCATAAGCTTGCGCCAGGCGCGCTATTTTTTCTCGGTTGCGCCCTTGGATGGCCGCGATTTGGACGCCGTCGATCTCTCGCGCTGCGCGCGCATGCGTCTCGCTGATATTTCCGCCGCCGATAATGCCTATGTGGATCATATGCTTTGGTGGCACAGACTTTAGTCTGTGATTGTTTTTTTGAGACTGGTTCGATCACAGACTGAAGTCTGTGCCGCTTACATTCCTTGCACTAGCTCCCAGACTTTCGGTTCGACCGGAATACCTTCAGCCAGATTTTGTTTTCTAATCCCCAAAGTTTGCTCGCCTGGGTAACGCACGTTCGCGCATGAATATCAACGACTCCATTTCGAATCGTTGCCATAAAACGGGGAAATCGATTCAATCCATGCGAATAAACTCCGTCGCGACTGGTCTCAGCGAACAAGCGCGCGCATAACTCTGCGCGGTCGTTCGCGAACCCGGTCTCGAGCAACACTCTTAGAAGGATGTCGTATATCTGCCGGTAAGAGACTCGCATCGCTAAGGAGATAAGTTATCCCGGTCGCTCACAAGCAGGTCGTCGATTACCTGCGCGCTGTCGGCGATGAAGGTTGAAGGACGAATTTGCGGGTAAGCCCGGGAAATAGCCGAATCATGATCGGCGGCGATTATGGCAACCACCGGGTCAGAAAAGCAATTGTCTTAAGAGATTTGGTCTGACGCTCATTGAGCTCTGGCAACATAGCCGCGCCGCGCACGCACATGCAGTCCAATGCGTCCCGCCGCAACATTGATTCGGCGATACTCTTCTTCCGTCGCCAGCGCAAGGGGCCGTTTTGGCGTGTAGGTCACGACATATTGGCTGTCGATCTGACGCGCTATTGCCTCGCCTCGGGCAATCATCTCTTGCGACGACGCAGGCATGAAGACGAGCCCACCGGTTTCTTCCCCGAAAGACGAAAGCCATTGCTCACTCTGCCTGGTTGCCTCTTCGTAATCCTCACGTTGCTTTCGCATGGCGAAGTCGGTGTCAACTACCAGGTAAATTTTATCCCTTCGCTTGTACGCCGGTACTTGCGTGGGGTTCATTATTTCATCGGCGATATCTTTCGCGCTCTTTCTCTTCTTGTTTGTGATCTTCACAAGTGGATTTTGCCGCGCAATTGTTTTACGCCCTAGTGCGGTATATGTGATCACATGCACCGTGACATTGGAATCAAGCAATAGTCTGATCGCTGCTGTCAGGGTCTCACGGTCGCTTGACGAGTCCACTCCATCGGTAATCAAGACGATATGACGCGTGCCTGCGGGTACTTCTTTCAATTGCGCCGCTGCCGTGATCAAGGCCTTCACCAGATGCGACCCCTTACTGGAAAGGAGTTTCCATTTGAGCGCATGCAGTAACTGTTGTCTTTCAGTGGTCCACTCCTGGAGCATCTCTACGCGACTTCCGAATTGCATAGCAGCAATGCGATCGCCGTCCCGTAAATTTGAAATCAGATGCGACGCGATCTCTCGTGTGGTGCTGACGGTCATCGCCGGATTCAGCTCCCCACCCGTATCCAGCATCAGCAACACGTTCGCGGGAATGCGGCGTATGCTTCTAACCTGCTGGCGCACATCATCCTCAAACACGAGGATGTCCGTGGTTTCAAGGGCGGCACTCAAGTGTCCGCTATCGTCGTACGCGTTGACCGGAAGTACTACCTCTTCCGTAAAGACTTTGACTCTTTCTTGCGACTCGCTGATCGGTGGAGTTGGCTGAGGAGCGGACTTCGGCAGCATCTCTTGTGCATGGCCACGCTCTGCCGCCGCAAAGACGATGACCATGATGGTGAGTTGTATTAGGAGGCGGCGTGACTTCATATCATTGTGCGACGACCTTAGTTGGACGTTCATTCCGGCAGAGCTTATTTTTTGACGAATGTTGCCTTTATGTGCAGGCCGTTTGGTGACTTGCCGGACAACTCAACAGTGAAGGACTTCCCATCGGCTGACATTACCCATTTACGCGCGAGCTGTTGGGTGACGGGCTGCCCATCGTTACCCTCAACCGTAAACTCTTCATTAGACTCAAAGCCGCTGCCATCTGGTAACCACTTCGAGGTTCGCTTGCCCTTGATCTCCTGGTCATTCCTTTTTTGAGTGAATTCGACTTCCTTCCCGTTGATCGTGAAGGTGTCGCTGATATTTAAGATGTCGCCCCCGGGCGTCGCGATCTTGTTCTGTAGAGTGAGCTTGTCATCAACCTGGGTCACAGTCATCGTCTGCTCGACATTCGGGGGTAAGCCTTCACTTCTGCTCGCGTCCATCACCCAGGTGCCGCTGAAATTAACTTTGGCTGCGGCCAACGCCATTGACCCGGTCAGTACCAGGGCCGTTACAGATAGCAATGCGATCCTCTGCTTCATTGAAATGTCCTCCTGTGGTGATGTGATGAACCATCCTTGCTGATTGGTTGCAGGGCACTTCTTCTGTTAGTGAGCCACATGCTGCCTAACTCCGCGCAGCTCTCTTAGAATCATTCCTTTTGATAGGTGATGATGATGGTTAGATCACGGACGCCGGTTTGCACCAGCCCATGCGAGCTGCCGCCGCGCGTCAGGATGGCATCCCCGGCCTTGACGTTGAATCGGCTGTCGTTGATTTTCATGGTTCCCGTGCCGCGAAGTATGTAATAAACCTCGTCGGTTATCTGCAGGTGATAACCGATGGCCGCGCCTTTATGCAGCACGCGCTTGCGAAAAGAGAATTTCAGATCCGGGACTTTCTCAAAGAAGATATAGCCGGTTGATGGCCCACCACCGTTGTGTGGGCCAGGCTCGTTTTTTGCCACATTTGCGTCGCGCTCGACGACATATCCTTCGGCCGCCGATGCCTGGCGCTGACTTCGAACGAACGACGCGCCTGTCCAAAAAGTGAAGAGCGATAACAAAATAATCTGCGCCTTTTTCATGCTTTGAGAGCTCCCTGGAGTCGGTGTGAAAAGACAGCCATTGCGATGAGATTGTCTCCCCGTCAACGGACCGATGATGTCGATTTTGAATGTAACTGCAAAAATGGCGCGGGCTCCGAGTCTTGTGATTCACGCGCAAGATGCGCGTGCCACTTGAACGATCTCGAGAAACTGTCGCGCGCGTTCGGTGATCAGCTCTGCGTTGCCTTCACGCAAGGCTTTCGTATCGACCAGGTCAGCGCCGACGCCCAGCGCCATCGCGCCGGCCTTGATGAAGTCTGCGGCCGTCTTTAAAGAGACTCCGCCGGTGGGGACGAGTTCAATCTGCGGCAGCGGGGCCTTTAGAGCTTTGAGGTAACTCGCTCCGCCGACTGCGCCCGCGGGAAAAACTTTCACCGCATCCGCTCCGGCATTCCATGCGCGCACAACTTCGGTGGGGGTCAGGGCCCCGGGGAACACGGTGACATCCTGGTCGCGGCAGAAGGCGATGGTCTCTTCGTTCAGCGCCGGGCTGACGATGAATTGCGCACCGGCCTGGATACAGGCTCGCGCAGTTTCCGGATCGAGCACGGTGCCTGCTCCAATCAATGCTTCGTCTCCGTAGGCTTTGGCCAACTGCTCGATTACACCAATCGCGCCGGGGACAGTCATGGTTACTTCCAGCACGCCGACACCGCCGGCTTTGATGGCCTCAACTGCGCGCATCGCCTGGTCGGCTGATTCCGCGCGCACTACCGGGATCAGACCGGTGTCGCGGATGCGTTGGAGAACGTCGGTCTTGTTCATGGTTTTGTCCGACAGTGGCACAGACTTCAGTCTGTGTTTATGACGCCCTCTAAACTAACAATCACAGACTGAAGTCTGTGCCACTATCTCTCAACTCGCGCCGTGCCTCCCTTCATCACCTTTTCAACTTCCGCCAGCGTGGCCATTGTTGTATCGCCGGGCGTAGTCATCGCCAGCGCGCCGTGCGCGGCGCCGCATTCAACTGCCCACTGCGGTCCCTTGTCGGTTAGAAAACCGTAGATGAGGCCCGAAGCAAACGAGTCGCCGCCACCGACACGATCGAAGATTTCCAGATTCTCGCGCGTGGGCGCCTGATAGAGCCGGCCGTCGCAAAAGCAGACCGCGCCCCAGTCGTTGATCGTGGCGGTCCTGGCATTCCGCAAAGTCGTCGCCACTACTCTGAAGTTCGGAAACTCCCGCATCGCGCGCTCGATCATTTTTTGAAAGTTGCCGACCTCAAGTTTCGAGTGCTGTTCGTCCAGTCCTTCGACTTCGAAACCGAGCGCCGCGGTGAAATCTTCTTCGTTGCCCAGCATCACATCGATTAACGGCGCCAGTTCGCGATTGACCTGGCGAGCGCGAGTGGGTCCGCCAATGCCTTTCCAGAGCGAGTCGCGATAGTTCAAATCGTACGAGACGATCACGCCATGCCGCTTCGCGGCTTCCATGGCCTCGCGGGCAACCTGCGGCGTTGTTTCGGACAGAGCGCAAAAAATTCCGCCGGTATGAAACCAGCGCGCGCCTTCTGTTCCGAAAATCTTTTCCCAATCAATGTCGCCGGGTTTCAGTTGCGACACTGCCGTGTGGCCGCGATCTGAACAACCTAATGCCGCACGGACGCCAAAGCCGCGTTCAGTAAAATTCAATCCATTGCGGACAGTGCGTCCGACGCCATCGTACTTGGCCCACTTCAGGTGCGTCTGGTCGACGCCGCCCTGGTTGATCAGATCCTGCACCAGACGCCCGACGGGATTATCGGCGAGCGCAGTGACAATTGCCGCCTCCATTCCGAAACAGCGACGAAGACCGCGGGCCACGTTGTATTCGCCGCCGCCTTCCCAGACCTGGAAGTTGCGCGTCGTGTGCACGCGTCTGTCACCGGGATCGAGGCGCAGCATGACTTCGCCCAGGCTCACCACGTCCCAGCGGCAATCGTTTCTTGGTTTGATCGTAAGACTCATGTTTTTGTGGCACAGACTTCAGTCTGTGATTCCGCGATCGAGATACACAGACTAAAGTCTATGCTACTAAGCAAGAAAATCTTCGCGTATCGGCGAGAAGATGTCCACCAGAATCACCTCCTCGTCGAGCATGGTAGCACCATGCCATGTGCCCGAAGGAAAGTGGAGCACGTCGCCGGCCTTGGCAATACGTTGTTCATCGCCGATGGTAAAGAGCACGCGACCACGTTCGACGAGTGTCATTTGTTCGTGCGGATGATCGTGCGCCGGGGTAACCACATGCGGCGCAAAACGCAGCCGACAGATCATCACTTTCGCGCCGACAATCATCTGTCGCTCAATACCTTTTTCCAGTTGCTCGACCGGAATGCTGGTCCAGTCGGTGTGCTGCGGTTTCAATTCTTTGGTAGAGGTCATCTAGACACTTCCTTATTGGCTCTCTTCCTCACGGTCGGGTCAATTGCACTCTTTGCAACACAGCTGGTGCTGGGACTTTCATGATCAGGCGCCAATGCGCACCCTGATTCGGTGCTAACTGCAAATCCCGCGACTCGAAAACCAAATGCAGCGGAATAGGTTCTCGCGCGCCTCGACCCGACGCGGTGTCCCCTGTTGCTAGCAGAGAGATCTCCAATGGCCAGTCAGCCTTCGCAGCGACGGCGAGGATTGATTCGCCAAATCGGAAAATGTCCCAACGCTGGCTGCCGGCGAACATTTCATTTTTGTCGGACGTCGAGGGAGCTGCAACCCACCATCGACGCACGGCAACAGCTTCCGTTGATCTGAGGGTTTCATCGCGGGTCAGTGTCGTCCCCTCCAGACGCCAGACCACTTCGCTGGTGATGTGTGGATCGACAACCTGTCCGGCTTTGCTTCCAACCAGAGCCCAGCGTCGCCAAACCGCCCGCAACGATCGACCATCAGCAGCCGGCTCGATTTCGTCGGCGCCGTCGGTTGCCACGATTACACGCCCGTCGGCGAGTTCAAGAAAGGGAACCAGAGATGGATGGACTTGCTCGACTGGATTAGCAAAACCCGGCAGGCCATGCGGCGCTGGCAAGTAGTCAGCTACACCCGGTTTCGTTCCGGTGGTGATCGGCAGAGTGAAATACATTGGGCCGCTCCGCACCAGCCACACACCGGCAGGTCGCTCACCGTGCCGGAAGAACACAAAACGCGCCACGTCGGGTCGGTTAATCTCAGCGGGGAAAGCGGAGATCTTCTCGCGGTTCAGCGCTTCCATGAACCGCGCGTGAGCCAGCGCGCCTTTGCCAAAGAAATTCACCGTCTGCTGCCACTCGCGCTCGCGCGTGATGTAGGCGTAGTTGCCACGACCAAAAGCGAACACCGAAAGCATGTGAGTCTGGTTGCTGTAGTCGCGACGTACCCAGCGCCACGCCTGATAGTAAGCGCTCGCGAGTTGTTCCAACGACGCGGGGCGAAACTCCGGACGCTGCGCAAGAAAACCAACAATCTCCATCGTGTCGAGGTAGCTGATAACACCCATGCTACGGCCCCAGGCGTAACCGTAACCATCCGGCAGAACCAGATCCCACCAAAGGCGCATCTGCTCTTTCAGCGACGGCCGCAAGGCGTCCAGGATGTCTCGTCTCTCAGCAGCTTCCGCCGCTTCCCAAACGAATCGCGCATACTCGTTTGAGTAGCGATCAAAGCGACCGGTCGGCGGGGAGTCGTCGGAATAGATTCCCCCGTTAGTGAAAGGACGCGCGGCGCGCGTGATCACGCCATCAACCAGCGCGCGGTCTTTGAGCAGGCCAAGCTGGTAGCTGACGCTGGCGATTCGTGCCGCCACGCCCAGATAGTTTTCCGGCAGGTTGATGACCTGCTGCGTCTTTGGATCGTAGAAAGCGGAGACGTCCAGGAACTGTCGCCATTGCGCGCGCTGTTCTTCGTTGAGACCCTGCCAAACCGGATTGGTGTTCAAGTCTCGACCGAAGAATCGCAACGCCAGCACTCCATACAGTTGCGAGAAGCGCGTTCCTTTCAGCCGGTATTCGAGCAAACCAATCTGGCCTACCTCGCGCGCCAGATCATGCGTGCCGAGCGTGCGCTTGCCACTCAATGCGGCATAGGCGCCCACCGCATTCATAAAGCTGCCCCAGGTGTACTCGCCGGTCGTGCCCGCGGCGAAGACTTTGTCGGGCGCCGGGTCGTAGGACTTGATGTAGTTGAGGTGCGCGGCCATTTCCTGATCGAGAAAGTCTGTTATCTCTTTGTCGAGGGGTGACGTTTCAACGATCGAGGGTGCAGGTGAGCGAGCGGGTTGTCCGTTGCACACCGGCAAAGAGCCGGTTAAGAAGAGCAAGATGAAAATGAATAGGAATGTTTTAGACATTACTAAAGCCGCTACCATTTGGGGTGCGCGGCAACGACGGCGCTATGGTTGGAGTTCCGCCTTCAGGCGGGGCCTGGCTTTCAGATGAAACCGCCTAAAGGCGGAACTCCAAACTCCAAATCATCTTCCCATCCAGCCACCGTCCACCACCAGCACGTGGCCATTCACATAGTCGCTCGCGGCGGAACACAGAAACACGGCGGCGCCGGCCAGATCCGAAGGCTCACCCCAACGCCCCGCGGGAATGCGTTCGACTATCTGCCGGCTGCGCGTCTCGTCTGCTTGCAAAGCTTTGGTGTTGTCGGTCCGCATGTAGCCCGGCGCAATCGCGTTTACATTCACGCCCTTTGCGGCCCATTCGTTCGCCAGCGCTTTTGTGAGTTGCGCCACGCCGCCCTTCGAAGCCGCATAAGCGGGCACGATGACGCCGCCCTGAAACGCAAGCAGGGAAGCAACGTTGAGAATCTTTCCGTGACCACGCTCGATCATGTGTCGCCCGGCGATCTGTGACAGACGAAAGACGCTGGAGAGATTTACTTCGATAACTGTTGCCCAATCCTCTTCCGAGTATTCAGTTGCCGGGGCGCGGCGAATGGTGCCGGCATTGTTGATGAGAATATCCAACTGGCCGAAGTGTGCGATCGTCTTCTCGATCAACTGTCGAGGTGTTTCGCGGATGCTCAGGTCACCGGTTAGGGCGAGCGTCCGGCGGCCGAGCTTCGTAACGGCTTGGCAGGTGGCATCAGGCTCCTCGCCGATGTTGCCGTGACAGGCTATGTTCGCGCCCGCTTCCGCCAGCCCGATAGCCATGGCCTGGCCCAGTCCCGTCGCCGAACCTGTGACTAGTGCGACACGGTCGTCGAGTCTGAATGAATCAAGAATCATTTTGCGATGTCCCTCAAGACTTAGTTTGTCAATCTCGTTCGTCGCGCAAACTTGAGTTTGTGATCGGGCTTCAGCGCCACACAAACTGCTTAGTTTGTCCTGACTCCCTCTCCCATTGGTAGAGGGTTGGGGAGAGGGATTGAGTATTAAGCCGCCCCGGCTTCGCCCTTCTTCCCCGGCCCTTCTCCCAGCGGGAGGAGGGCTATATCAAAACAGCCACACCCGAGCAATTTGTCCAGAGCTTCCCAAAGGTTCGTCGGACTTCCTAAATCCTGACTTTTGCTCCAGAGCTGGTAATAACCAGGCCGCTAATCACACCAACGATTAATCCGACGAGTGCGCCCGCGGCCATGTACTCCAAAAGATGTGGGCCTGATACTCTCGACAGTATCCCGATGCACCAGCTGGTAAACGAGCCAAAGATGATTCCCATGAATCCGAAGCCGACCATCGTGCCGATCGATAGCGGTCTGGCGGCGACGTGCTCGACATCGCCGATTGGTTCGATTTTTGGGACGAGCAGGTGAATGACGAGTAGCGCAGACAAGTAAGCACTTCCGCCCATGATGAACGGAATTCTGTAATTGCCCCCGGTGACTTGTAGTATGTAGCCGACAATGACGGCCATGGTTGAGCCGGTGAACGCCCCGGCCATGCCGCCTATGCCCACGACCGAACCAACCGCGCGGCGCGGAAACATGTCAGAAGCCGTCGTGAACAGGTTCGCCGACCATCCCTGGTGCGCCGCCGCCGCTAGTCCTACCAAACCGACAGCCAGCCAGAGACTCTTAACCCCTGAAACGAAGACAATCGGCGTCACCGAGAGAGCGCAGATCAACATTGCCGTCTTACGCGCGCGATTAATCGTCCACCCTCGCTTTATGAAGCTCGAGGAGAGCCAGCCACCGCCGATGCTGCCGATATCCGCGATCACGTAAATGGCAATCAACGGTGGACCGATCGTAGTCAGATCGAGCCCGTGATTCTGCCTCAGGAACGGGGGCACCCAGTAAAGATAAAACCACCAGATGGGATCAGTCATAGCTTTCCCAATTGCGAAAGCCGAGGTCTGCCGGTAAGGAATTAATTGCACCCAGGGAATTTTCGCCGCGGGTGAATCCGGCGGGTCACTCTGGATGTAGGCGAGTTCCTCCTTTGTGACGCGCGGGTGTAACTCGGGTCGCGCGTACAGCGGTATCCAGAAAGCGAGCCAAAGAAAACCGATGGCGCCGGTGGCTATGAAGGCCCACTGCCAGCCGAAGTGCACGGCAATGTACGGGACGGCGAGAGGGGCGAGAACTGCGCCCACGTTCGAGCCGGAATTGAAAATGCCCGTCGCCAGGGCCCGTTCCTTTTTGGGGAACCATTCGGCTACTGTCTTGATCGCTGCGGGAAAATTCCCGGCCTCGCCGACTCCGAGCGCGGCGCGGGCGACTCCGAAGCCCAAAGCCGAACGCGCCAATGCATGACCCATCGCCGCTACACTCCAGACGGCCAGTGCGAGCGAATAACCGACCTTCGTGCCGAAGCGGTCCATCAGACGTCCGGCGGCCAGCAGTCCGAGAGCGTACGCAGCGTTAAAAGCGGCTACGATATTGCCGTACTGCAGTTCGTTCCAGCCCAGCGCCTGTTGCAAGTCCTTCGAGAGAATCCCCAGCACCTGGCGGTCGACATAGTTGATGGTGGTGGCAAAGAAAAGCAAACCACAAATCACCCATCGATAGTGACCGACGCGAGTGCCCAGGGTTTCAACGCCAGCGGACCTGGCGGACGATACGGCTTGTTGGGCGGAGACGGTTTCTTCGTTCATGGTTTCTGGCTCAGAGAGGTTGGCTTTGGCGCTCCTGGTTTCAGCGGGTCCTCGTAAATCTTGATCAGGATCATGGTGAAGTCTTTATTGGCCGTGCTGCGTTGGTGTGGCGTGCCGCGCGGCACGACGACGAGATCGCCTTTGGTGATCTCAAAGGTCTTACCGTCGATGATGCGTGGGCTGCGCCATTCGCCCGGTTCGACCTCTTTTGGGGCGTCCAGTTTTCCGCCTAGCACCAATGTCGCCCCTCCTTCCAGCACGTAATAGACATCGTCCGAAGCGTCGTGCAGTTCGGCCGCCGCACCGGTCCGGTTGTTTTCGTGCTGCACCGCGACGCGTAATTCCATGCCCGCGCTGTCGATCAGCTCTTCGGTTTTGTTACCAGGTTTTAGTTTCTGTTTCAGATCATCGAGCGATTGGGCCGACATGACGACGACCGGGCGCGTCGCTTCGAAAGGTTTTCGTTGAGTGGGTTGTGCAGAGATACAAGTCCAGGCAGCAGGAACGAACAAGACTGCCCCAACTATCTGATGGATCCTGGTCATATGACGCCTCCCATTTTGGAGTGCGGTGGCAGGCGCAACGCGACACCGCTTTGGATGTGGTAGAAAATTGACGGATGCGAAATCCAAAGCGCCGTCGCCGCTTCGCTCTGCCGGCGCACTCCATATCATGCGCAGTCACTACTTTCATTCACTACTTCCGGCTTGCCTCGAGTCCACTACCACCCTGATCGAATCCGGGTTGTACCGTTACCACGCCGAACTGACGATCCTCAACCTCGCGATGCGCGGCCATCATCCACACAAAGTTGATCGGATGGCCTGGCACAGAGACATTCGGGTGGAAACCCTTCGGCATAATCACCGCGTCGCCATCATGCACAACGCCGATGAATTCCGGCTCGTCCGGATTAGTGTAGACGAACTGCACGCCAAACGAGGGCGGCGGCATGTCATAGTAAACGTAGAGTTCCTCGAGCATAGCCGCGTGTTCATGCGGTGGCCAACTGGTCCAGTGCCCCGGCTCTGAAGTAGTAAAGCCGGCGAGGATTCTACCCGCCTCGACGTTTTTGCCGAGCGTAATGTTGACCGTGCGAGAATTTGCCGCTCCGCCGGCCTTGAACTTCAGTGACCTGTCTTTCTCTACGTCCGCATACCGCACTATTTGGAGTGGATACTTGTTGTCGACTTCTGCGGAGCACTCAACTAGGTCAACTGAGGTGGCGGTCGTAATCTCAACACCCGTGTCGCGGGGGATATAGATCGAATCAAACTGATTAAGCTCATTGGTCTGACCATCTGTAGTTATGGCACATTCGCCGGAGAGACAGATGAGCCCTGTTTCGAGTTGTCCGGTCGAGAATTTCGCACTCGACTCTTCTCGATCGAGGATGATCCTGCCATAGACCAAATGCTTCATTGAACTGTTGTCCGGAGTTATCGAAATGCTTCGTCCCTTCTTCGAATTAGTCCCACGGAAGATCAACCGATCCTTTGTCGCTTGAAGTTGTGCGCTCATATTGTAATCTCTCCTTTGTTGTCGGACCA
This sequence comes from Pyrinomonadaceae bacterium, assembly GCA_041497335.1. GTDB lineage: Bacteria > Acidobacteriota > Blastocatellia > Pyrinomonadales > Pyrinomonadaceae > UBA11740. The sequence continues at coordinate 48,982 of JBGQGG010000016.1, forward strand.
ATCTTAATTGACGGCCCGTCTTTGGCTGACCTATTCAGTTTTCGGTCTATGTTAGCGAATTGCGTCAGAACCGCAAGTTAAAGCTGACATCTGCCGAGAAAAATTCTATTTGTGACCTTCAAGCCAGAGGAGATCCTCCAGCAGGTAATAGTTGCCATAGACTAGGGTCACGTCGCTGGGGCGGGTGCTCGATCCGTGGCGCAGGACACCCGGAGGTGTCTTATCATCGGCGCCGACCGGCGTCAGATATCGATCGATTAATGACTGCACGACCGCCTCCCCTTTTTGTCGATACGCCTGCGCGCGCTTTTGATCCGCCGTGACCTCCGAAAGTCTCAACAGTCCGCCCGCAATCAGCGCCGCGGCCGAGGTATCGCGATTGCGAAAGTGCACTCCTTCATCAACAAAGTCATACCACGGCACATTGTCTTCAGGAAGGTGAGCGTCGACGTATGCGGCAATTTTCTCGGCCGTCTGGAGCAGGCGCGGATCTTTCGTTTCGGCGTAAGCTGCGGTGAACCCATAGAGCGCCCAGGCCGCACCGCGTGACCACGTAGTGTCAGCCGCAAAGCCCTGGTGAGTGTGGGTGAAAACTTTTTCTCCGGGGCGAGCGGTGTTCGGGAATTTCAGATTGCTATTCGCGCCCTGCGACGAGAAAAATTCCTGCCGATTGTCGCCGGGATTGTAGTGCACGGATTGAATCACTGAGCCGTCTTCGCGTATCAGCCACTCAGCCGATTTGAGCGCGTGCTTTAGGCCCAGCGCCCGCCATTGCGGATCGTTTGTTTCCCGCGACGCCCACCACCATATTTGCAGATTCATCATCGTGTCGATGATGGTGTCGTCGCCGTTCGTACCCCACGCGGCCACCAACTCAATCGTGGGATTGTAAAGCTGCTTCAAGCGTTCTGCCGCGCGCAACCCGCCTTCTCGATACTTCGGGTCTTTTGTCTGCCCGTAACCGTGCACTGACGAGTAATAATTAATGAAGCCCGTGTCGTGGTTCTCGGTCATCTCTTTGCCCAGCAGGCGCGCGTTCCAGAGTTCGGCCCAACGGCGAAAGCGCTCGTCTTTGGTCTTTCCGTAAAGCTGCCACAACTCGCCTACCCAGAAATTACCAGTCCAGAAGAAGCCCTTCTGTTCCTTCCATTCACCCGTTTGGTTATCACCTTCGGTGAAAAAGCCCAACCCCTTGTCGCGGGTCGCTTCCTCGGGCGGCGTCTGTGAAATGATCGGTTCCCACTTTATCGCGGTGCGTTCCGCCGATTGCTTTAACAGATCGATCGCCTCGGCATAGGTTCGCTTCCGGGCCGGTTGCAGAGTGTCGGGTGGCGCCGACTGTGGCGAGGCGCTGGAAGAAAGAACCGATACTCGCGCCGGTTGAGCGATGCGGCGACTCGATTCCCGGACCCGTTCAAGAAAGGTATCGAAGGTCTTCGGCGTGGCGACGGGTTGGACAATCGTGCCATAGCGGAATCTTCCGTCGGCACTGGGTGCGGTCACACTGAGGGCGTCACTGTTTTCCTGGTCCCATACGCCCATCACGTACCAACTCGCTGAGCCGTTTGTGACCTGCGGCTTGATCAGCAGGTTGACCGGATCGTCTTCGGCGACTTTGCTATCCATCCCGTTGGCGACGATCGCCAGGCCAAGATTCTGGTTAGGTAGATTATGTATCGACGTCGCCGTTGGCCCTTCTTCCACGACCTGAGGTCCCCACCACGCACGCACCAGGACCTGCTCAGAGGCCGTCGGCGGGAAAACTCTTTCCTGCAAGCCAGGATGGCGCACCACGCCTGTTACCAGGGTCAATCCGTCCGCACCTTCGGTGGTGATGCGGTGTTCAAAGCCATGCTTGCCCGCCCACTGCGTCATGCGGCTGGTCAGGTTTACTTCGCGGCCACCAACCTTCCACGCCTTGTAAGTAAGCTCGACGATGACGCGCACGGGGCCGGCACTGATGATCCGCCACTTGCGTTCTGCGACGTCCGCCACCTTCACTACTTTGCCATCAACCAGCGCGGCAACAGCGCCAATCCCGATAGCGTCCCCGATGCGATATATGTCGCGGCCGAGTGGTGACTCTTGATTGTAAACGTATTCCGGCGCGCCAAACATTTCCAGATAGAGGCCGGGCCGGCGCTTGCCATAAATATCGATCGCATTGCGCTTGTCGAAATAGATGCGCCACGCATTTGCTTCCGACTCCCAGGCAAGCCCGTCGAACTTCATGGTGAACTTGGCGGCAGTGCGCTTTGGGTATTCGCTGCGCAGTCGTTGGATCGTAGCCGTTTCACCGTAAGCTATCGTCACGATGCGCGTCTGCTTTGGTTTCAGCTCGATTTGAAAAGACAGCTCGTCGTAGTTGTTGTCACCATCCAGATCATCAGCCTGCGAAGGCAGTTCGGTGGTCTGGATCGTGCGCGCGTCTTCCTCCAGGGTAGCCGCGTCACTCGTGGTTACGAGGGCGTCGCCTGCTTTAAAGTCCGGCGCGATGCGCTTCAGCTCGGCAACTGAGACGACGATGTTCTCATGCAGTCGTGCTTCATCAGTCGGATTTGTGACTGACAGTTTCAGCACCTTGATACGGGGCTTTGCCAAAGCGGACGGTCCAATCATCAGGAAAAACAAACAGATCAGTCCTGTGAAATATCTTGCGATCAAGAATTGTTTCCGCTGCCGGCTCCACATGAAATGTCGCTCCTCAAACTACCTGCTATTACGTTCAATCGTTTCGCCTACCACAGAACGCGCGGCGAGTTTCACTACGGGTTGTTAGTGCAGTAACTCACTTCAGCGTAAATCCCGCACTCAGTCCGCCGATCATCACGTCAAAATTCCCTATTCCGAGCTGGTCCTGGATCGTCGACGAGGGAAAGGAGGAGTTGTCAATCGGCCGGTTTTGACTTGCGGTATTTGCCTTCTGAGGCGGAAGACTGAGACACATTGAAAGGCTAATGGCGGCCATGATGGGCGCTGCTTTTCTCATTTGTTCTAATTCCCGGGAAGAGCTCGATACCGTCGCCATGGAACCAGGCTACTTTTGTAATGTAGCTTCCAGCTCTTGATAGTATTTCTGCATTACGTAGAATGCCTTTTTCTTCTCTCCCCGGTCGGAGATCAATCCCTTTCGGTTGTGGAAGTCTTGAATGCCCGTCAAAGGCCTGCGTGGCGAGCGGAAATCCATCAGGAGCCAGGGACACGTACCGCGCAGGAAAGAAATTCTCTTCAACATGTTCACCTGGTGTTGGTATACGTTCTCCTGGTATTCCTCGGTCCATCGCGTCAAAGGATCACCATGATTTCCGTAGGGCGCTTCGCCGCCAAATTCACTCATGATCAGCGGTTTCTGATACTTCGTCTTCCATTCCAGTCGATCAGCCTTTTCAGGCAGACCATCGTACCAGCCTACATACTCGTTGCAGCCGAGCACGTCCAGGTATTCTCCCAGCGGGTCATCGATCATCTGCGTTTTCTCATCGACATAGTGACGTTCCATCGCCGCCGATATCAATCGACTGGTGTCCAGGCTTCTGGCGTGCTCGATCAGTTTCCTGAGGAACGACAGGCGCGCATCGCCAAGAGGCGTCTCATTGGCCATTGACCAGACAATCACCGCGGCGCGGTTCTTGTCGCGCGTGATCATCTCGCTCAGTTGGTTGCGGGCGTTCTCGAGCGTCGCGGGGTTTTCCCAAAGGATTGTCCAGTAGACGGGGATCTCTGACCAGACCATGATACCCAGCCGATCGGCTTCCCTTAACATGAATTCATTGTGAGGATAGTGAGCCAGGCGGACAAAATTAACTCCCAACTCTTTGGCCCAGCCGAGCAGAGTCAGAGCATCCTCGCGGCTATAGGCACGACCTCCGCGGAAAGGCGCTTCTTCATGTATGCAGATGCCACGCAGGAAGATTGGCCGGCCGTTCAGGAGAATCTCCGTCCCCCTGGTTTCAATGCTGCGGAAGCCAATCTGATCCTGAACCCGATCGGTTTCCGCTTCGACCAATACATCGTAGAGTTTCGGATTGTTTGGCGACCACAATGTCAGATCGGCGCTGAAGCTAATCTCCGCGTATCCATTCGCGTCCGTAGTAAAGGATTTGCTGATCCGGGCTTCCGGAATTCGCACCGTTACTGTTTGCTTGAGCTTATCTCCGTTCAATCTCATCCAGCCGCTGACCCGGTCTCTCGAGCCTTTCTGGAGTTGGATAAAATAGTCCTGTACAAAAGTAGCCGGCGTCTCCACCAACTTCACCTGGCGAGTGAGGCCACCATAGTTCCACCAGTCCGTGATTAATGTCGGGACGGCGTCGCGCCGACGTTTGTTGTCGACTTTCACAATCAGGGAGTTGGATTGCTCCCGAACCAGATTGGTTATTTCAAAATTGAACGGAGTGAAACCGCCCTCATGACGCCCGATCTTTTCCCCGTTAAGGTATACATCGGCCAGGTAGTTGGCAGCACCGAAATAGACGAAGAGACGAGTGTTCTCTTTTCGTTGATAATCAAAAGATTTCTTGTACCAGATGGTGCCTTCGTAAAGCAGCAAGCGCTCCGCTTGAGTATTCCAATCTCCCGGCACCTTTAGCGATTCAGAGGTGTCGAAATCATATTCAATCAGATCGCTTTTGTTCTTGGGCTTGGCATCTTTGAAATAGCCATTGGCACTCGGTTGATAACGATAATCATAGTAGCCGGTTTCGTAAGGGTCGATTATCGTTTGCCATTGGCCATCAAGGCTGATGGTCTTGCGGCCGTCCGTGTTAGCGATCAGGCCAACTTGTTGCGCCTGTACACAGGGGATAACTGCGAGCAGAGAGATAAGGAGAACAATTGATTTCATCTTGCGACTCGCTAGTGCGCAGGTAAATCAGACTCCAGTTGTATCCTGGCAACTGTTAGACACCTTCCGGCATTTAACCAGCCCTTGCCCCCTTAGTAAGAGTCTTCACTGGCCCATGCTCTTCCTCCACCGACTTGAAGAAAGGAAGAGCACGGCCAATGGTCACGGAACTGACGCAGCCAGAAAACAGCGTGTCAGAAGTCCAGTTTGAGGCCAAACTGAATGTTGCGCGGCGGGCCCGTCGATCCGATCGTACCGAAACCTGCGTTCGTGACCGTTGTGCTTGGCCCTCTGAAGTTTGCTCGATTGAAAGCATTGAACATGTCAGCTTGGAAGCGCAAGCTGAATCGTTCAGTTATCCTGAACTGCTTGCGCAGTGAGAAGTCCCAGGTCTGTAGATTCGGACCTTTCCCCATACCCACACCGGCGGTGCCTCGGCGGCCATCCGGTGCGGTCGCAAATGCAGCGGGATTGATCCAACCGTCCGGGCCAGGGTTCGGAAGAAGCACCGAACCGCCGACGTAATCAGCGCGTCGCGTACCAATTGAGGTGTTACCCGAAACGGTAAAATAGGGTCCGCTTTGGAAACGGGTTATACCACTGGCCTCCCATCCCGAAAGCACTGAGCCAACCAAGCCTTTCTTGTCACGTAGGAAGGGCAGGTGATAGTCATAGGTAGCTACGAAGATCTGCCGCCGGTCAAAACTCGCCGGGCCATAGTTGTAGTGGCGATTGAAGGGATCTTCGCCAACGTCTAATCCGTCGCCATTGCCGCTGGTGTCGGTCAGCGCGTGAGACCATGTATAGCTGGCGGTAAATTCCAGATCGCCCTTGCGCTTGGCGGCATACAACTGCATGGCGTTGTAATTTGAATTTGCATCCGAGAGACGGAAATTGATCGCTGTGAATCCCTTATAGGGACGAAGGGCATTGACTGACGCCCGCTGGGTACTCGGCAGCGCCGCATTCGCGGCCAGCACCGAGAACGGAACCGCGTTTAGATCCGGTTGGCGGATCAGGTGCCTTCCCTGATTGCCGACGTAGGTCGCCTCGACGAAGAAGCCGCGCGGCAGCTCATGTTGCACACCCAGGCTGAAGTTCATCGAATACGATATGCCGAGATCGGGACTTATCGCGCTGATGCCGCCGAATGGCGCCAGCGCCGAAGCCGCACCACCCGAAGGATTCGCGAGGTTGCCGTTCTCAAATTGGGGCTGGCTAATAAACGGCGGCACGTTAACCTGAGAAAAGATCAAGTTGCCCTCGACCTTGTCGTAGAACATGCCGAAGCCCCCACGAATGGAAGTCTTGCTGTCATTGAACGGCGCGTAGGCAAAGCCAAATCGCGGTGCCACCTTGTTTGCCGGCCGATAAAAGCCGCGCGGCGCTCCGACGGGGACGGCCGCCAGGGCAGCAGCGCTGGTGCTGACTCGTCCGAGCTGATCCGCCGGAATGCCGTTGCCGGCGCGCACCAGTCCATTGAATCGATTCCCAGCTTTAGTCCCATCGATGTTGCCGCTGGAAGGGATGATGGTGACCGCCTGGGTCGGATCATAAAGGCGCGGATCAAAATTCGCCATGTTGTTTTGCTGGGTGTAGGTCGGCGAATAGTGGTAGTAGCGCGCGCCAAACTCCAAACTCAGTTTGGGAGTTACCTTCCAAGTGTCCGTCCAATACGCCTCAACCTGATTGAAGCGGAAAAATCCGATCGGATCATTATCTGCTTCATTGTAAGTCCGAAAGTTCCCCAGCAGCGCATCGGCGAACGCATTGCCGGTAGTCCTGGTGTTGCCACTGGTGCTGAAACTAAGGTTACCGGTGTAGCCCGATCGCCCGTTTTGATCTTTTCGATTGCGAATGTCGACGACTCCCATCTTCATCGAGTGTTTTCCGTGGATGAGTGTGAAATTGTCACTTGACGCGATGTCGGTGGTTGGCGACAACAGGGATCCCGACGGACCGCTGAAACTGGCAAACCCGGTGATGCTGGTGTTCGGAATGCCATTGTCGAAACGGCCGCCGGAGAAAAGTTGCGGATAAGTAAAACCGTAGGTGCCGCGCTTCCAAAATTCCCCCACGGGCGGTATCCGCTGGCCGTTGTAGGAGACGTTTATCTTAGCTTCATTGATTTTCGTCGAACTGATTAACCAGACATGTGAGACTTGATAGCTCGATCCGGGCCGCAAACGATTGGTTGGGATCGTCGGCAATTGCGAAGTGATGAATGTCCCGTAGGGATCGATCAAGTCGTAATGATCGTGAAGGTAGCGCCCGTAAATGCTGTGCTTGTCGCTCAGACGATAATCCAGACGAATGTAGTCCTCGCGATTGTTGAAGGGATTGGGTTGTTGAAAGGTGGCGTTGTTCGCCGCAGTTGTGTCCGCGTAAGCCACCGCCAGTTTTTCCATGGCAGTATAAACGGCTGCGATCGCAGCGCCGTTCGGCGTCACGCCGACCGGCTGTCCGTTGAGCCTCAGGTTAGCGAGGTTGCGACCGGGAATTGGTTGCCCGGCGGCTACCGCAGCGCCAGTTGCAGGATCGATCGCGGTATAACCCGTGGGCACACTTAGCGTGCCGCTACGCCCGCTGAAGTCTCCCGCTCGTTCTGCCCTGGTTGGCATCGTGCGCCGCACCGGCGCCGAGTCCAGCCGGATGTACTTCCACTCTTCACCAGCAAAAAAGAAAAGCTTGTCTTTCTTGATGGGCCCGTTGAAGTTCCAGCCGAAATTGTTAAAGCGGAGTTTCCCTTTTACGGGAGAAAAGAAGGAGCGCGCATCCAGCTTGTCGTTGCGGAGAAATTCGAAGGCGCTGCCATGATAACCGTTGCCGCCGCTGCGCGTGACGACGTTAACCGAAGCGCCGGCATTGCGCCCGTATTCGGCTGAGAAGTTCGAAGTCTGGATCTTTACTTCCTGAATAAAGTCGATTCCGACATTGTTGATCTGGCTGTTGTTACTGCCCGAATCCATATTGAACCCGCCATCGACCGAGAGACTGTTGTAGTTGGGGCGGTTCCCATTGATCGCCGCTTGACTGATGCTCAAACTGGTGGTCAGTGCCAGTTGATCCTCATCGAGGATGACGGCGCCAGGAATAAGCGTAACGAGCTGCATGTAGTTCCGCCCGTTCAGTGCAAGGTTCTGTACCTGCCGCTTGTCCACCACGCGGGCCAGTTCGCCTGACGTGGTGTTAACCGTTTCGCCGGCGATGGTTGAGATTTGCACCGTCTCTGTTACCTGGCCGGGTTCCAGAGTGACGTCCACCGTGAGGCGGGCATCGGCCGTGACTGCGATCCCTGACTGCGTGGCGTGTTTGAAACCGGCCCGCTCTGCCGCCACGCTGTAACTGCCAACGGGCAGATTGGTCGCCGTATAAAATCCCTCGTCGTCGGTGGTGGCCGTGCGCACGAGATTCGTGGCCAGGTTGGTTATGGTAACGTTGGCGTTAGGAATTGCCGCGCCATTTGAGTCTTTCACCGAGCCAGAGATTCGTCCGAAATTTGTTTGTCCCTGTATCGTGAGACTGCCACAGACCATCAAGAGGAGCATCGCTGCGATCCTGGTGACGGAAAAGTTTTGCGACGCTGAGTTGTATAGGCTTTGCATATCGAACCTCCAAGGAAGATTTCTGAGTTTCAGCAACACATACCATCCGGCCAACGGTGATTTGTTGCCCTACAAGTTCGGCTGAGTCCCTGTTCTCCTACTCCTTGAAAACGAAAAACGACAAATGCTCTTACGGAATCTAGGCGACGCGTGGCGCCGCAAAGGTCGGGGCTGCGATCAGCGCCGCGGCACCTCGCAAACGCGGATACTCTTGTGTTGAAGTTACGCGAAGCGGCGTACGCGTGGCGGCTTCCGTCAAAGCGCGCTCGGCGATCGCCTGCCGCACAGCATCTTCGATCAAGTCCCAGGCGGTCGTGATCTCTCCCGTCAGGTAGATCCCGTCTGGGTTGATAATGTTGATGATGGTGGCAATGCCAAGACCCAGAAAACGAGCGCTGGTCTGGAGCGCAGCGATGGCCTTGGCGTCGCCGCCGCGCGCGCGCGCAACCAAATCGAGGACAGTGAACGAGCTTCTTTCCGCGTCCTTCAGGCGTTTTGGACTACGTTTGGACAAATTCCAGCCAAAATAACGGGACAGGGTAGCGAGATTAGAAGTGTACGTTTCCCAACATCCGCTGGCGCCGCACATGCAGAGTGGACCGTCCGGATTAAGCGGCATATGCCCAAACTCACCCGCAATGTGATCGCGCCCGCGAAGTAGTTCTCCATTTACAACGATGCCGGTGCCAACGCCGTCCGAAACACTGATATAAACAAAATTGTGCCCGCCGGTTGCTTCACCGCGTTCCGACCACAGTTGTGCCAGCGCACAGGCCCGCGCGGAGTTCTCTACATGTACCGGCATGCCGGTGGCCGCGGCCAGCTTTGTGCGAATGTCCACGCTGCGCCATCCCAGTGCTGGCGCGTTCAGAATCTTTCCCGTGCGTTGATCGACCATGCCCGGGACCACTAGCCCGATGCCTTCGCAGGTAAACCCCTGTTCCTGTCGTTTCAATAACTTGCGGACGCGCCAGGCTAGGTCTTTGATGAATTCCGGAATCGAGAAAACAGTCTCATAACTTTCAATGGCCAGCTCTCGTCCGGAAAAGTCGCACAGCATCAGATAGGTCTTGGTGAAACGAACATCGACAGCCACAACCAGGCGATCGTGAGTTCGGATATGCAGAAAGGTAGGCTTGCGTCCGCGGGCTGCCTCGCCGGTGGCGCCTTCATATATCAACTCCTGGGCGATCAGCTCCTGCACCAGCACGCTAACCACCCCCCGGGTTATCTTCATACGACGCGCCAGATCGGCTCGGGAAATCGGCTGATGTTCACGGATCAGATTGAGAGCGATGTGCCGATTAATATCGCGCGAAGTCGTGCGCCTGGCCACGTGGAAATCCCGGATATTGATTTTGCGCATCAGATCCCTTCCGGTATTGTTTGAGTTGCGAACAATATCCCCAGAAAAGGAATCTGTCAAGACAATTTTGTTATCAGGGCGCGCTTTTGTGGGAACGATTGCATGAGAGGCTTAACCGGCGTCAGTTGTTACCGGGTCACAGCGAAAAAACATCCGGCAAGAGATATTCACGACCACCCTCTGCGGCGACGCGGATCGACGGCCAGTCAGGTGTCGTGGTGATTATTTCGATATCGTCCTCAAAGGCGATGCACGTTTCTTCGACCTTTGACCCCGTGATCGACGGATTCCACGCAAAGGCCTGGGAGTCTTGCACCAGCTCTGTGCATTTCGGATGCGCTACCCAATCGCGAGTTCGATATCCGGCCGCGCCGCCCTGATGATGCAAATGCTCTTCGCCGGCAAAGCCTGCTTCGCTGTAGGCGCGGGCCGCTACTTCATAGAGTTCAGCGCCGGACTTGCCTGGCCTGGTGGCCGCCAATAGTTTCCCGTTTACCCCGGCAGTTGCCCGGGTGCGTTGTTTGAGATCATCAGGTACTGACCCGGCGCAAACTATGCGCGTAAGCGAAGCGATCAATCCGCCCCGGCGCGCGCATACCACGACCATCAGGGTGTTTTCCCAGCGAAGATCAGTGGGAGTAGGATGGCGAAAGCGTCTGAGCCGATCATCTGCTGCGACGAGCGTGACCACAGAATTTGCCCCAATGCCGGCCAGAGCGTCGACCGCCTGACGGGCCACTTCACGTTCTGTTAAGCCGGGTGTGAGCGATCGCGCCATCTCGCCGATTACCTCGCCGGTCTCTCTACCCAGCGCTCTGAAACGATCGATTTCCGCAGCGGTGAGTTTGTATCGCGCTCGGGCTATGGCTGTGTCTACCACACGAACAGTCGATCCTAACGCGAGATCCGAACCCAGCGGCAATTTGTCAGTCACCAGGGAGTGAGCCATGTCGGCGACCAGCGAGGGATTTGCCTTTTCGTCTTCCCAGGCAAAATCAACCGGCTCGTAACCCTGATCGTTCAACTGTTCCGTCATCAGCCGCGCCAGTTCGATTCGGTTGGCGAGCACAAATCGGCGCCCACCGCGACATACCAGCAGAGTGCCGGCACCTGGTTCACGGCTAAGGTCTATTCCATTCGTTCCTCCTCCCGACAACCAGGCAAAGTTAGGCTGCGAATTGATGAGGACGCCCGCCAGTCCCTGATCGGCAATCAGGCGCCCAAGTCGTTCGAACTTTTCTTCGATCTCTTCTTTCATGTTCGCGCGCCCGCCTGCGAGTCCTCGCGGTTCCGGCAAGTCACCGTTTCGAGAGACATGAATGGTTGTAGATTGGATCTTTTGGCTGAAGTCTCTAGAGTCCTCTCCCAAAGGGAGAGGGAGTTTTGAGCGACCTGCTAGAACGTAAAACTGCCGTAGAAAGCGCTGTTCTCACCGGCTCTTCGCCAGGCATCGCCGACGGTGTGGCCGGCATAGACTGCGCTGGTGGTGTATCCGACTTTGCGTTGTCCTAATGGAACCAGAGGATCGTACCAGACGAGGTTCGGCATGCGGCAGCAGAGATCGTTTGGCATCGCCTCGACATTAATCGCCGCGTCGGCGGAGCCTACTTCGTAAGTTTTTCCTTCGTGCTTGAAATCAATCGGAGCACTGCGCACGGAAATGATCTGGCCGAGCGTGTCTGCATATCTGCTCTTGAGTGCGCTTAACATGGCGACCGCCTGTGCGTGGCTCGCGGCTTTGTCGATAATCAACTCAGAGCGGCGACTGGCTTGAGCGTTGGAGAGATTGTCGTCGGCACTCACGATGGCGATGGCCCGCATCCCCGTCAAATCAACCCCGTCCCACTTGCCTGAGGTAACGTTCCAGGCCATCAGCGCGTCGCGTCCCGTTGTGGTTACTTCGCCGTTGTAGTGACACGCTCCAGCGAAGACGCTGGCGGTGCGGACTTCTACATAGTCGCCTTTGATGCTCGTGCTTTCAGCCTGTGAGGTGAGAGCGATAGAACCCACGCAGGCGACCAAAACCAAACCTATGATCCAGAATCTCTTCATGTTCGAACCTCCAAAAAAAGCTGGCCCCTAGTTTACAACGCTCCGGCCTCAAACGCCGAACTGTAACAGTCTCGGCCGGCCACACAGGAGTCCGGGTGAACGGTGCCGCCGTCCGGTCCGATGACTTGCTGGGTCATCCGGCACCAGCAGTGATTACTCGCATCCAGATATTGCGACGCCTCCGTGGGCAGAGCATCAATCATAAAGAATTTCTTTGAGCGCAGGGAGCTGCAAAAAACACTCTGGGGAACAGCACTCGCGCTGATCTCGCTCCGGGCTTCCCGGTCTTGATTAACTGTTTCGTTTGCCATCGTAGTTGTCACCTCGGCTTCAGGCGGTCACGCCGCCGGCCTTTGCCAGCGCGCGACGAACCAGTGTCTGGGTCAACGGAACCTTGTAAGCGTTTTTTCCCAGTGGCTGCGCGCCTTCGAGAGCGATTTTCGCCGCATTCGCGAGCACGTCGCCCGTCATCGTCTTGCCAATCAAAGCCGCCTCGGCCCTGGGCACGCGCCAGGGAATCGGCGCCACCCCGCCCAGGACCAGACGCGCCTCAGTCACGGTCGTGTTTGTCGCCAACGTGACGGCTGCGGCTACCGAAGAGATCGCAAAATCCAACGAGTCGCGCTCTTTGAATTTGAGATAAGTTGAGTGGGCTGCAAACTTCGAAGCCGGTACCTGGATCTCAGTAATGATCTCGTCGTTCTTAAGCACGTTCTCACGCCGCAGGTTTCCATCAGCAGGTAAAGTGAAAAACTTGTCGAGCGGAATGGTACGTTTACCTTCAGCACCGACAACCGAAACGCTGCCGCCCAGGGCCACGAGCATCGGCGCCAGATCCGAAGGATGCACAATGTACGATGGGCCGCCACCGAGGATCGCGTTGTACTTATTCTCGCCTGTGGCGGCGTAACACTCAGAGCCACCCTTCTTGAGACAGACAGCTTCTTCCAGACGAAAGTACCAACAGCGTGGACGCTGACAGAGGTTGCCACCAACCGTACCAAGATTGCGAATCTGAGGCGAAGCAATAGAATGCGCCGCCTCAGACAAACCCGGAAAGTTGCGACGCACGGCTGGATGCTCTTCAATCTGAGTCAAAGTAACCAGCGCGCCGATGCGCAGTCCGCCCTTGCCGTCCTCTTCGATTCGATCAAGTCCGCGAATACTCTTGAGGTTTACTACACGCGAAGGGCGCGTGATGTAATCCTTCATGGTGGTCAAAAGATCCTGTCCGCCGGCGATTGGTCGTGCGGCTTCGTCGGCATCATCCGGCGCCGGGGCAGACTTGAGCGCACTGACGGCTTCAGCGACGCTGTTGGGACTCATCCACTCGAAAGCTTTCATGCGTTCCTCCTTTCGCTCATTAGACCCATCAGGATCTTGTCCGGCGTAATGGGTAACTCACGCACCCGCACGCCGCAGGCGTTAAAGACCGCATTAGCTAAAGCGCCGAGGGCCGGAATGATCGCGGCTTCGGCGATGCCGATGACGACTTCGCGCTTATCATCGTCGTCAATGAGCGGAACGAGCTCGGGCATTTCCAGAGAGCCGGGCAACTTGTAGTCAGTGAATCCCGGATTGAGTTGCAGACCAAGTTGGGAGTCCATCACGCGTGTTTCCCACAAAACCATGCCCAGCGCTTGAATCATGCCGCCGTTGATCTGACTTTCCATTGTCAGACGGTTGAGAGGTAGTCCGCCGTCCTGCACCTGGAGCATTTTGATGGGCCGCACTTTGCCAGTCTCGACGTCTACTTCTACTTCAGCGAAGCAGACACCGTGGACGCCGCGGCTCTGCAGGTCTTGTCGCCATTCACCGTGGGCCGTTACGCCTGCCGCCGGCAACCCTGCGCAGGCTTGTTTCCACCCCAGAGATTTTCCGCCGCCCGTGACGTTGCCGCCGCTAAAGGTAATCTCTTCGGGTTTGGCATTTCCGAGAAGCGGGGCCAGCTTTTCGGCGAGCGCGAGCCGAGCCTTGATCGCGGCATCTTTGACCGATGGCGATAAGGAGGCTGCGGTCGTTGAGCCTCCTGAAGCATTGGCGCCACCCAGTTTAGAGTTGCCGATCTGCTCGACCACATCTTTCATTTGCAGTCCCAATTCCTCGGCGACGATCGCCCGCGTGTACGTACGCGTGCCGGTGCCCAGGTCCTGGGTGCCGACGGCGACCAACACCGCGCCATCGCGCGAGACCGTGACATCAACTTTGCATTGATTGTTTCCGCCGCCTCCCCACGTCCCCGCGGCACAGCCCATCCCACGCTTGCGCGGACCAGCGCCGCCGCCCGGCGTTGCATTTCTTTTTTCCCAGCCGATCTCCCGAGCACCGCGATCCAATTGCCGGTGATAGACCACGTCTCGCATGTTCTTTTTGCGAAACGCGACCGGGTCCATTCCGAGCTTGTAAGCCAATTCGTCCATCAACGAATCCATCGCGAAGGATGTTTGCGGGTGGCCGGGAGCGCGCATGGCGATCGAAGAGTCTTCGTTGGTGTGCAGGGCGTAGACCTCGCGATAAGTTTCGCCGGCGCTATAGACAGCGTATGGTTGGCCGGCTTGCGATCCCTGGCCCACGCCCCCAAGTCGATACTGCGTAGCTTGCAGGGCCACCAGCGTGCCGTCCTTCTTTGCGCCCGCCTTGATTTTCTGCCACGAGCCCGAGCGATTGCCGGCCATCACGAATTCGTCATATCGCGTGAGCATGAGCTTGACCGGCGTCTTCGTTTCTTTCGAGAGTTTGCAGGCGAGCATTCCCTCGACCCCGATGCCGAACTTTGAACCAAAACCGCCGCCCATGTGTTGCACTGTTGCGGTAACCGCGCTTTGCGGCAGGCCCAAAGCCTCAGCAGCATCCGCCGGAATCGTGAATGTGCCCTGGGTCGTGGCGTAGATGGTTGCCGAATCGCCGCCGGAGTAATCAACGACCATGCCGTGCGTTTCCAGGCAAGCGTGATGGACTCGCTGCGTACGATACTCGGCTTCAACAACTGCGTCACAACCGGCGAGGGCGGCCTCGACCTTTTGCGCATCCCCTTGTTGTTGCTTTAGCCGTACATTGTTCTCGCCGGGCTTTTGCGGATCCCTTGGCAACACGCCGGGCGCATCCGGCTTGATTGCGTCTTCGGCGCGCACGACATGCGAGAGGATCTCGTACTCGACGACAATCGCGCGCGCAGCATCCTGCGCAATCTCGGGTGTTATGGCGGCCACAGCAGCGACCGGTGAGCCGGCAAAGCGAAATTCAGTGAGCGGCGTTTGAATGACCGCTTTCACGCCGGGCATTGCTGACGCCTTACTGGAGTCAAACTTCTTCAGACGCGCATGAGCGTGCGGGCAGCGGAGGATGCGCCCGTAAAGCATCTTTGGCAGGCGCACGTCATAGGTGTACTGCGCTGCGCCGGTTACCTTCAGCGGCCCATCGACGCGGGTCAGGCGATGATTGAGAAGGGTGTGCTTATCATTTGGGCCCCATCCCGGACCGGCGACGTCGTCGACTTCGATCTCCACCATAGTCTCGACGCCATTCACAACTCGGGGAACGCGAATTCTTTTCTTCTTCGGCGCGGTTGGCGAAGGTTGTGCTTGTGGCTGCTGTGGCATGACGTTCTCCGTTAAGAAACCTCGTTATGGTTAACCACGGACTGTTGCTTTAGCCGCCGCCAGAGCGGCCTCAAAAACTCGCGGATAGGTGCCGCAGCGGCAGAAGTTTCCCTTGCACGCTTCGCGCACTTCGTCGAGCGTAGGATTGGAATTCTTCTTCAGGTAAGCCGAAATAGTCGTCACAAATCCGGGCGTGCAAAAGCCACACATCAGAGCGTCGTGCTCGACAAAGGCCTTCTGCACTTCATTCATGTTCTCGGGCGAGCCCAGTCCCTCCACGGTGGTCAGTTTCTTGCCCACCGCATCGATCGCCAGCACCAGGCATGAATAGACGAGCTTTCCGTCCATGATCACCGTGCAGGCCCCGCAGGTGCCCATGTCACAGACCAGCTTTGGCCCGGTGACCGCCGGTTCCAGGCGATCGCGCATTGCGCTGAGCAGTGTCGTGCGCGGCTCGACGGTCACGTTTCGCTTCTGACCATTGACGTCGAGCGCGATATTGACGCTGCCACTGACTGGATCGCCGGCAGCGTTGAGCTTTGGCGTGTCAGCGCCGGTATCAGGAGCCAGGAGGTGATCGGCCAGCGCCGCACCGGCTCCGGCCACGCCGACACCCTTTAGAAACTTTCGCCGGCTCGGATCGTAACCTGAGCTTTTTTTCTTTCGCTCGTTTTCGTCTGACATCTGTCTCCTCCTCCTCGGATGGAACAAAGGCGGCAGTCAAGATTAAGTTGATTGGCTATATGTTAAGTCCAAACAAATTTGCGGGCAAGGAAACTCTCCTTTTTTTGCGCGATTGTTATCGCTATCTTCGGGACTTTAGGGCCATAGCGATGGCCTGCTCGGCCAGGGGAGCCATCACGTCGTAACCTTTCTGGTTCGGATGTAATCCGTCTTCGCTCAACTCCTCTTTGAGAAAACCCTTTTCATCAGCCATCGCCGAGTAGTAGTCGAGGTAGATGCCGCCGTGTGCGGCCGCGTATTTTTTCATCCAGGCGTTGAGCGACGTGATCTGTTCAGGCGGCCGTTGTTTGGAGCGAATAATGGCTTGTCCGTCTTTGTTCTTCTCGTAGTCGCTGATAGGGAGCAGGGAAGCGAGCACCACCCGAACACCGTTAGCATGGGCCAGGTCGAACATCGAAGTCAGATTGTCTTCGATGGCTGCCAACGTCATCGGTCCGGTGTTACCCGCAATGTCGTTCGTCCCGGCGAGAATGACAACCACTCTCGGTTGCAGCGCAATTACATCAGGACGGAAACGAATCAGCATTTGCGGCGTCGTCTGTCCGCTGATGCCCCGATCGATGTACGGCTTGCCGGGAAAGAAGCCGCCGTACTTGGGATCGTCCCACGAATCGGTGATCGAATCGCCCATGAAAACAACGCGGTCCTCGGTCTTCGGCGGCGCAGTGACTTTAGCGTTGTCCTCGCGATAACGCGCCAGTGCCGGCCAGTCTTTTAGTCTGTTTTCCGCCCGCGTCGCTCGCGCGGTTACTTCGGCGCATGGATCGGCCGGACTCGGCGTTGGTGTCGCGGGTTGGGCCGCAGCGATCGCTGCAGACGCGATCAGAATACAAACGATAAAAAGGAAACGATTCATCAGGAACCTCCGGTTAAGATATTTCTCTGTGCGACATGAAGTCAGTACCACCTGCGTGAGCGGGCGGATCAAACACTCAATAAGCAGCTCGACTGTTAGGCCCACCCGCTCACGCAGGTGGTACTGACCTCAGCCGGGTCTTATTCCCCTCCCTTTGGGAGGGGTTAGGGGAGGGTGCGAAGCCTAGCGTGACGTATTTCGTTAAGCACCCTGTCTTGGGTACCCACGACAACACCATATGAAAGTTGTTCTCGCTCAGGCCCTCACCCCAACCCTCTCCTGATTCTTGCTTCATCGCTTTAAGTCCTCTTCCACGGTCGCATCCGAAGCGACGAACTTATCGTGAGCGTCGCAAAGCTCTTTCACCCAAGCTTGGATCGCTGCGTCCAGTTGGACGATAGCACTTAAGCATGTATGAAAGAGCGAGAGCGCTTGGTCGGCATTGAGCGTCTCTTCTGGGTGCACAATCGGGTTGCGGTAAAAGTCCTTGATGTGGTCAATCATCGCGACAACCTTCGGGTCGCCGCCGCGCTTGCTGATTTGAGTTCTATAGGTACCCCAGCTGCGGCTTTTTAGAGGCAAGTGTATTCCGCTGATTGTATTGTGGTAATCAAGAATGACGGGCTCAACTGCTCTTAATATATGAAAGGCGGCTGCTGTCGGTAAATTGAAAGCTAGGCAACGACCAGCCGCGTTTATATCGTCAATGCTCTCTTTCTTTAGTCTAGACCTTACATCTGGAGGGACATTGAGTTCGGCTCTATCCAATAATTTCGTTGTTGAATGGGTGCCAACGTCTGACACCGAAAACACGTTTAGTTCTCTGGACTCGTGCTCGAACTCTTGCTCAAAGACTGAGATCATGTCTTGCAGTTTTACATTTGCTGCGCTGTTAATTGGCACGTCGATCTTATCTTGAATGTTCTTAAACATCCTATTGCTTACGTCGTGAACGTAGGCAAGCAAGGCGAGGGCGGCCTGTCTAGTTTTCGGAACCGGAACGTTCGCTGTCTCAGCAAGGAAACTGTGTAGCCATTGAGCTGCTACACTTAACTTCGTCCACGTCTCGATCATGGGCTCGCCAGTTACGATACGAAGCTTAATTTCAGCGCCCAAGCGATAGATCTTGACTAGGTTGATCTTTTGCATTTGCGTGCCGTCAATTGAGTAGCAAAACAAACCCCAACCCCCTTGCCCTCACAAAGGGAGGCAGAGGAAAGCGATTACTTCGCCACAATCTCAAATTCACCATTCAAACGAATATCTTCCGAACCCGAGCCGATCATCACTCGGAACTTTCCTGGCTCAACTACAAAGTGCATTGCCCGATCCCACAGCGCAAGATCATCGGGCCGTAGCGTGAAAGTCACTGTTTTCGTCTCGCCCGGTTTTAGATGCACGCGTTCAAAGCCACGCAGGTTCTTTTCATAGGTCGTGACGCTGCTGACTACATCGCGGGTGTAGAGCTGCACAACTTCATCGCCTTCGCGTGTGCCCGTATTCTTCACGTCAACGCTGACGGTGACGTTGCCGATCAGACTCTGCGCCATCGGATTAATGCGCAGATTGCTATAAGCGAACGTCGTATAGCTCAACCCGTGTCCAAAATAATAGAGCGCGCCGTTGACGCGGGTCCTCTCACCTTCCCATTGGGCCTTTGGCTTGGTCGGAAAATTGAAAGGAATCTGTCCGACTGTCTTTGGGAAAGTCATCGTCAATTTTCCACCCGGGTTGTAATCGCCGAACAAGACGTCAGCGATCGCCGTGCCGCCCTGGGCGCCGGGAAACCATACTTCGACGATCGACGGGACGTACCTGTTGACCCAGTTGATGCTCATCGGCCGGCCGTTGATTAAGACCACGACGACGGGCTTTCCGGTTGCGTAAACGGCCTGGACCAACTCCAATTGATGACCCGGCAAATCGAGACTGGTGCGCGATGCGCTTTCACCGACCGTTCTCATCGAATCGCCCAAGACCACCACAGCTACATCAGAATTCTTTGCGGCTTCGACGGCTTTGCTAATCTCGCTTAGTTCTTCCTGAGTCAACGGTTCAGGCAGTACCTCCGTCTCCGGCCAGTGAGCATCGGTAATCTCACACCCTTTTGCATAATTCACTTTGACGCTGTTACCGAGCTTCGTCTTGATTCCCTCCAAAACCGTCACACCCTTCACCGCTGACGGGCCATAGCGATAGCGAGCTGTGCTGTCATCGTCGGCATTCGGACCAATGACCGCAATGGATCTAGTCTCTTTGCTTAACGGAAGCGTGTTCTTTTCATTCTTCAGCAGCACCATGCTCTCGCGCGCCGCGCGCAGGGCCACTTGTTGGTGCTCAGCTGAGTTGACGATGCGCTCGGTCGCGTCTGCATCGGCAACGTAAGGGTGATCGAAGATGCCGAGGATGAACTTTACTCTCAGCACGTCGCGCACGCGATCGTCGAGGATCTTCATCGCAACCTTGCCTTCTTTCACCAACTCGCGCAGCGGCAAGATGAAATCTTCGGGTCGGGTGAAGTTTGTCTTCACATTCAATCCCGCTTCTATCGATTGACGGACAGCGTCTTTCATATCGGCCGCGACGGCATGCTTGGTGTAGAGATATTCGACGGCGGCGCTATCGGACACCACATATCCTTTGAATCCAAAATCATTTCTCAGTCGGTCAGTCAACCAGTACTTGCTGCCGGTTACCGGGATGCCGTCATAGTCGTTGTAGGAACTCATCACGCCGAGCATTCCACCTTCTTTGATCGCGGCTTTGAAAGTCGGCAGCAACAGGTTCTCGATCTCGCGTGGAGAGATCTGTGGATCGGTGCGCGCTTCGCCTTCGCGAGCGCCTTTACCAACGCTGTAAACCGCGAAATGCTTGCCGGTTGATGCGACTGTGAACTTTTCTTGCAAGCCTTTCACCATTGCGACGGCAAGACGAGACGCAAGATAAGGATCCTCGCCATAGGTATCTTCAACACGTCCCCATCTTTGATCGCGCGACACATCGAGAGTGGGAGCATAGACATTTGTGTAACCCAGGGCGCGGGCTTCCCGGCCAGTGATGCGACCCATCTCGCGCACCAGCTCTGGGTCCCACGTATGGCCCATACCTAGCTCCGACGGGAAACTCGTCGCGGTCGTGAACGCCACACCGCGCAAGCCTTCTTCAGTAAAGTCGACGGGTATGCCGAGACGCGTCTCTTCAATGAAGAAGCGCTGCGTTTCATTCATCGCCCAGACGTGTTTCTTAATGTCGGTTGCGTAAATACTTTTCGAACCTGCGGCCCAACCATTCAAATGCTCATCGATGTTGGCGATGCCGTCCTTCCAAATCTGGTTCTTCCAGTCGGGTGTCGGCAGTTCATCCTGTAGCACGCGCTTGTAGCCATAGAGTGTCGCGGTCTGGCAGGTCTTCTCTTCCAAATTCATTTGTGAGAGCAGATCTTCGATGCGTTTATTAATATCCGCTTTCGAATTTTCGTAAACATCCATGCGGCCGTTCTTGTTC
Source organism: Pyrinomonadaceae bacterium (assembly GCA_041497335.1). Lineage (GTDB taxonomy): Bacteria > Acidobacteriota > Blastocatellia > Pyrinomonadales > Pyrinomonadaceae > UBA11740. The sequence continues at coordinate 69,551 of JBGQGG010000016.1, forward strand.
AGATCGATCCAACCGTTGTGATAGATGTTCTGTTTCGGACGAGTCTGCTCTTGCGCCGGCAAACCGCCGCCGACACTGGTAAAGAGCACTGCCATGATCAACAGACTAATGATTCGCATTCAGCGGTTCCTCCGTTTATTGGGTAAACAACGGGACTACTACTTCAACGTGAGTTTGCCATTAAGCTCAATTCGCTCCGCTGAACTCCCGACGAGCACATCGAAGTCTCCAGGGTCAGCGCGCCACGCTTTCGCGTTGATGTCGTAGTACGAGAGTGCACGTCGATCGAGCGTCACCGTTACTCGCCGCGTTTCTCCGGGGCGTAGATCAACTTTCACAAAGCCCTTCAGCTCTTTCGCTGGACGTGTGACCTTCCCGCGACTCGGTCCGACGTAAACCTGGGCCACCTCGGCTCCTGCGCGCCTCCCGGTGTTGGTCAAATCAAACGAAATGGTGGCCCACCAGAATTCCGGGCTGCCGCCTTTCGTGATGCCAGTCGTAATCGCCAAATTGCGGTAAGAAAAACTCGTGTACGACAGTCCGTAGCCAAACGGAAACAGCGGCTTTGTACCATTGTTTTCGAAGCCGCGATAACCAACGAACACACCTTCTTTGTATGCGATGCGGTTTGTGCCCGCTTCCGGATAGTAGCTGTCATGGACTGGATTGTCGGACCAGCGGCGTTCGAACGTAACCGGCAGACGGCCCGAAGGATTCACCTCGCCAAAAAGAATCTCGGCCAGGGCCGTGCCTCCTTCCTGTCCTGGATACCAGGCCTGCAAGACTCCCGCGACGCGATCAATCCATGAAGTCATGTCCACCGCACCGCCTGACGTGATGACAACGATCGTGTTGTGATTTGCCGCCGCGATCTCCTGAATCAGTTGCTCTTGGCCAGGCGGCAGGCGAAAAGAGCGATCGCTTCCTTCTTCCTCAGTGTCCGTGTCAAAACCAACGGCGAGTACGACTGCATCGGCCTTCGCCACTAGTTTCTTCGCGTCTGCATCGACAACGCTGCTACGCGGCACGATTCCCAAACGCAAGCGCGGCGCGCCTCGGCCTCTCTGCCGGAAGTGTTCCAGAACGATCTTGTGTGGACCAGCTTCGAGTGATGTAGTCGCGTAATCGACCACCGCGATCGAATGTTCCCAACTATTTAGAACCAGTTTGTCGTCGACGAAGAGCCGATAACGAACGTCTTCGCCAGGAGCCTGCACAAAAAGATCGAAAGAGCCTGCGTTGGCCGGCGCATAGTAACCAGTCCAGCGCACCGACGACCACTGATCCGGAATTCCGGAGGCCGAAGCGGCCTGACTAAAATTTCCACCGGGCCCGGCAAAATCGACGCGCATTTCCGTGCGCGTGGTCGCCGGACTTCCTTGCATCTCGGCGTTGGTGAAATATTCCGCAACCAGACCCGGTTGGCCGCTCGCCGTTGCCGTCGAAAAGGTTGTTGCCTGGGCCATCTCAGTCAAGGTTGGCAAGCCGCGGTGGTGATATGTTTCCTTTCCCGTGCCCAGATAGTTGCTGATCCCTTCCAGGAAACTGATCGCCGCAAATGGCCGCACCTGCGCGCTGCCTCCTCCAACAGGCACTGCGGGATAAGCATCAGGACCGATGACCGCGATGGATTTAGACTTCGTTTTGTTAAGCGGCAGCAAGTTGCCTTCGTTCTTCAACAGCACCATGCTTTCGCGGGCGGCTTGCAATGCCGCCAAACGGCCTTGCGGGTTGTAACGCGGAATCGACAGGTCCATCTGCTCGCGATCGAGCCAGCCAAAGCGAATCGCCGTCCGTAAAATACGTTTGACCTTTTCATCAATGGTCGGGACGGAGACTTTGCCCTCCTTGATCGCCGGCAGAAGATTCTGCCGGTTCATGAATCTAGCCGCCGGCATCTCCAGATCAAGCCCGCCGTTTGCCGCCGCGACTGCATCGTACGTCGCGCCCCAGTCGGACATGATGATGCCGTCGCATCCCCATTCCCTCTTCACGACGTCCGTATTCAGGTACGCGTTCTGGGTCAGGTGCACGCCGTTGGTCAGGTTATATGAATCCATGATCGCGCCGACGCGCGCTTCCTTTACGGCGGCCTCAAACGCCGGCAGATAGATTTCGCGCATCGTGCGCTCGTCAATCGCCGAGTCGGTGTTGTGGCGATCAAACTCGGAATTGTTTCCCATGAAGTGTTTGATCGTCGCGCTGACACCTTGGCTCTGGACGCCCTTGATATAACCCACTGCGATGCGTGAGGCGAGAAAGGGATCCTCGCCAAAGTATTCAAAGTTTCGTCCATTCATCGGCGCGCGATAGATGTTCACGCCGGGGCCCAGCAGAAAGTGGACGCCTTTCGCCCTCGCATCGCGGCCTATCTCCGTCCCGACGCGTTCGGCCAGCGCTGGATTCCAGGTCGCGGCCAGCGCAATGCCTCCAGCCATCGTCGTTGCGGGTCCAAAGTTGCGAACGCCGATTGGACCATCAGCCATCTTTAGCCGCGGCAAGTTGAGCCGGGGCACACCGCGGATGAAAAAACCGTCAACGCCTCCGAGCAGATCGATTTTCTCTTCCAGAGTTAGCTGTTTCAGCAGATCCTCAACGCGCTGGTCGATTTGAGACTTCGGATTTTCATAAACACCCATGCGGCCGTTCTTGTTTAGATCGATCCAGGTGTCGTGATAGATATTCTTCTTTGTGCCGGTCTTATCTTGAGCGCTGAGCGAAACGCTGAACGTTATCAGCGCCGTGATCAGTAAGAGAGAAACTATTCGCTTGTTAATCATTTGAGTATTCGTCGATTCATTTAACTGGACGGACTCTCGCAACCCAGCCGCCGCCTTCCGCCAGTTTGATCTTCAATTTTGTGGCTCGGGTAATCTGGCTCACAACTCTCTGGTAATCACTGGCGTGCCTGGTGGCGTTCGGCCCATCCTGATAAGCGTCCATTTGGAACTTGCCCGCGGGCAAAAACGAAAAGTCAATTTCCAACTCGCGGGCCGTCCAATCGGTCATCGCGCCAACGTACCACTCGGCACCTCTATTGCGCGCGATCATCACATAGTCTCCCAGCTTCGCGTCCAGCACTTTCGTTTCATCCCAAACGGTTGGTACTGGGCCGAGAAATTCCATCACCTCAGGCTCGCGCAGATAATTCGACGGGCTGTCGGCGAGCATCTGTAGCGGGCTTTCGTAAACGACGTACATTGCCAGTTGATGGCAACGCGTTCCCAGGCTCATCGGTTGGTTGAAAATATGAGCAAAGGTTGCCTTCGTGGCGTTGATCATGGCGCCGGGCGTGTAATCCATTGGACCCATGAACATACGAGTAAACGGCAGGGTGACGTTATGCTCGGGCTGACAAATATCGCTCCATTTACATTGTTCCAGGCCCAGCACACCTTCCGTCGAGAGCAGGTTCGGCCAGGTGCGCGTCATTGTCGCCGGCCGGATCGCGCCGTGAAAATCAACCAGCATCTTGCGCTTTGCCGCCTCGCGACAAACCTTGTGATAATAATTCATCACCTTTTGATCATCGCGTTGCATAAAGTCAACCTTGATTCCTCTCACGCCCCACTTTTCGAACTGATCAAATGCAGGTTCGAATTGATCGTCGAGCGTCTTCCAAACAACCCAGAGAATAATGCCGACTTTCTTTTGCCGGGCATAGCTCATCAACTCTTCCATGTTGATGTCGGGTACTACCTCAAGGAGGTTGCCGAGCTTGTACCAACCTTCATCGAGGATGATGTACTCGATGCCGTATTTCGACGCGAAGTCGATGTAGTACTTGTAAGTCTGAGTGTTGATGCCGGCCTTGAAATCCACGCCGTAAATGTTGTTGGCGTTCCACCAGTCCCAGGCTACCTTGCCCGGTTTAATCCACGAGGTGTCCGACACCTGCGACGGCCCGGCCAGGAGATAGACGAGTTGATTCGCGATCAAGTCGGCATCCTTCTCGGCCATTCCGACAATGCGCCACGGGTATGAGCGCTTCCCCCTGGTCACCGCGATGTAATCCGCGGTTTGCGTAACCTTAAAGTCACGATCTCTGCTGAGTTCCTCTTTGAGGGGATAGGGCGGAAAGACGCCCGAGAGGCTGTTGTTGCTGTTGCCGCGTAACCAAAGGCCGGGATAATCCTCCACGTCAGAATCAGCAATGGCGAGCTTAGTTCCGTTTGCGTCAACTACCGCGGGCAGACTCGCGATTGCACCTGGCGCAATCTCCTTGAGTGGAAGGTAAAGAAACTTTCTTTCGTTGTGGGAAAAGAAACTTTCCTCACGCGGGTAGTAAACATAGTAATCGCCGGCAAAGTTGAAGCTGACCTCTTCGGCATACACCTTAATTTCTCGCTCGGGCAGAGTCGTTTCCCAGCGGTAAGCCACGCCTTCGTTGTAAGCGCGGAAGATAACGGCATAATCGCCCTGCATTTCCATCCGCAGTTCGTTGAAGGCTTCGCGCAAGCGCACTGATTTCCGCGGCACAGGTACGGCGATCTCTTGATCTACCGTGCGTTCTCTCGCGGCTTTGGTTTTTGGCTCAAGTCCGAGTGTTTGCTGATCAATCTTGAGCGAAAGCGCGCTGTCCAGCAGCACTGCCTTGCCGTTGACCAGGACGCTGTAGCGAAGGCGGTCGTCCGTGCGTACCTGGATCTCGATCCGGCGATCGGGCGAGCGCAGGCTGTAGCTCGACTGCGCCATTGCATTGGATCCGAGCCACAACAATTGCAACCCAGCCAGAGCCGTCAGTAATATTCTCTTTGCGCGGAAACAAGCTTTGTTAGTCATGAGTTTATTCAAATCCTATCCGGTATTCCTTACCTGCATTCATCGTCACGCGCACAACTCCATCGCCAATCGCCGCAAACCTGATCTTCTTTCCGCCGTCAGACACCGAAATAATCTCTTGTCCTTGCGGCGGTCTTAATTTTTGTTCACCGCCCACCTTTGCAAGCAGCCTCGCACTTGTCCCTTTGCCATTAGCCCAGCTCAGATCGACTTCCACCGCTCCGCGGGCGCGCAGACCTGTTACCGATCCATCGCGCCATGCTTTCGGCAGCGCCGGGAGAAAGCTGATCTCGCCGGCGTGGCTGTGCAAAAGCATTTCAGCGATCGCTGCGGTCCCGCCAAAGTTCCCATCGATCTGAAAAGGAGGATGCGTGTCGAGCAGGTTCGACAGCGTCGATTTTCCGAGCAGCGCTAGGAAATTTTCGCGCGCCAGATCGCCTTCCTCCAGCCGTGCCCAAAAGTTGATGATCCACGCGCGGCTCCAGCCGGTGTGTCCACTGCCGGCCTGTAGTCTTCGTTCGAGCGAAGTGCGCGCGGCCTTCGCCAGTTCGGGCGTGCCACGCAAGGTGATCTGATTTCCCGGATGCAAAGCAAACAGATGCGAGAAGTGCCGGTGCCCAGGATCAGGTTCGTCATAATCTTCCAGCCACTCCTGCAACTGACCGTGCTTGCCGATCTTCAGCGACGGCAGGTGATCGCGCGCGGCGGCCAGACGACGACTGAACTCTGCATCGATGCCAAGCGTTCGAGCTGCTTCGATCACCTGTCCGAAAAGAGCGCGCGTGATTTCCAAATCCATCGCAGGCGCCATGCAAAGCTTGGCGATTTGTCCGTCGGCAGTTTGATAGCGATTCTCTGGAGAGATTGAGGGGCCGGTGAGCAGTTGACCGTGACCATCGTCAACCAGATAAGAGAGCAGAAAGTCGGCAGCCTCCTTCATCAACGGATATGCGCGTACGGCCAGAAATTGGCGGTCGCGGGTAAAGTCGTAATGCTCCCAGAGATGCAGACTCAGCCAGGCGCCACCCATGGGCCAGATTCCTGCATGGACTCCGTCGATCGGAACGGCGTCGCCCCACAGGTCCGTGTTGTGGTGAATGACAAACCCGCGCGCTCCATAAAGGTTCCTGGCAACCCGCCGTCCATCTTCAAGCGCGTTCTCAATCAGATCGAATAGGGGCTCATGCAGTTCAGAGAGATTGCACTCTTCCGCCGGCCAGTAGTTCATCTCGGTGTTGATGTTGATGGTGTATTTGCTGTCCCAGGACGGCGCGAGTTGATCGTTCCACTTGCCCTGCAGGTTGGCTGCCATCGTCCCCGGACGACTGCTGGAGATCAGCAGGTACCGACCGAACTGAAAATACAAAGCTTCGAGGTCGAGATCGTCGGTGCCTTGCTGCACGCGCTTCAGTCGTTCATCGGTCGGCAGGGTCGTGGAAGTTGGACCCAGATTCAATTGAACCCGGCGAAACAGTCGTTGGTGATCCGCGATGTGCGCATTGCGAAGTTGAGTGAAAGTCTTGTTCGCGCCCGCAAGATGTTCAGCGCATCGCGCCACCAGATCTTTATGACGAAAGTCAGTAGCGGCTGCGAACAAAAGCGTCACCGCATCGGCACCGTCGACCGCCACATTGTTGCTGGCGATTTGAAGCCGCCCGCCTTGCGGGAGAACCTTCAGTACGCCCTGGAACTTAACACCAACCTTGCGCTCGAGTTGATGACGCTCGTCATGGGGGATTGCTTCGCCTTCAATCACTACGAGGTCAGGATTCATGGCGCGAGTTCTGCCGTCCTGTTCACGCGTGAGTGTGGCGGAAAGTGAAATGCGGGCAGGCTTATTAGAAGTAAGCTGCACGACAATCACCTGATCGATTGCCGAACAGAACACCTCGCGGGTGAATCGCGCGCCGCCAGAGTTGTAACTGACTCTGACAATCGCGCTATCAAGGTCCAATTCCCTGATGTAATCAGTGGGCTTTTCCTGACCCGAGAAACGAAGCATTAGATCGCCGAGCGGTTGATACTGCGGCATCCGCCTGGTGGTCGCGATCATCGTCCGGTCAGCGAGCGCCTCAGCCTCTTTCAGCTTGCCGGCGAAAAGCAGGCGACGCACTTCCGCCAGATTGTGGGCGCCTTCAGGGTTATTTCGATCACGCTTCTCTCCGGCCCAGATCGTTTCTTCGTTTAGCTGAATGCGTTCGCTCTCGACGCCGCCAAACACCATTGCTGCCAGACGGCCGTTGCCGATGGGCAGCGCTTCGTTCCATTCGGCTGCGGGCTGGCGATACCAAAGACGGAGATCCGACGACCAACCCGCAGGCATCTTGCCTTGGGCCTGCACCCGAGGCTGGCGCATAACAGCGGCCTTAGCACTATGAGGCAGGAGGCCCAAGGCTGATAAGAAAATAAAGGTGCGTCGTTTCATGAACTACAATCCAAGAGCTGGGAGCGCGAACGTCCCGTCCGCAACAGCGTGCGAAGCACGCTCCGCTCGACTCCTCTTTCCTGGACAAACTGTTCGCGCTTCGCGCTCAGTGCGGACGAGACTGTCCGCGCTCCCGGCATTAGCTGCCCAGACTATGGAATCCTGTCATAACTTGAGAAACGTTGTCGGCGCTCCCTCAGACGAAACGCTCACTAGCACCTCACCTTTACGTTCCAGACTGATCAGAGCGCGCCCGTTATACAACTCAAGTTTGCGCGCGCCGGTCGATGTTCCCAGGTTGTCTATCAATCGTCCTTCACCAATCAAATCAAAGCGGACCACGTTGCGCGCATCCAGACAAAGGACGCCATTCGGATCGAGCAATCTTGCTTCTATCGTTATGGCCTCGCCGCTCTCGCGAATTTTTTGCAAACTCAACTTAGCCGCCTTGTCCCAACTCTGTGTCTGATAGCTGAACTTGATCGCGTCCGAAAGGTCTCTGCCGTCTTTCTTACCAACTGCCCTAAGTTCATTCTCTCCTTCTTTGAATTGCACCAGCCAATGCAGGCCGGCGGCAGGAAAGTCCTGACTGTTGCGCTTGTTTGTTCCCACCGAAGCACCATTCAAGAACAACTCGACACTGGGACAGTTGGAATAGACCTTCACCAATTTGCGTTCGTCTTTTGCGCCCCAACGGACAGGCCACGAATGACCGTAGATATGCAGCATGGGCTTTTCCGCCCAGTAAGATTGAAAAACGTAGTAACCTTCTTTGATGGTGTGATCGCGTTCAATCAAGCCTTTCTGGTTAACCCGAGGCACCGGATTCACCGGCCGTTGTGGAGTGGAGAAGTCCTTAAAGATCCATTGCGCGGATCCCGTGAGCCAATCCATCGTCTCCTGTTCTTTCAGGTGCCAGTCGAACAGGTTGCAGACGTAAGTCTCTGACCAGTCGCCATTGCGTGAAGCATTGTCGACGCCTCCGGTTAGAAGGTGGTCGAGGCCTTTTGCGTCCGGCGCTTCTCCCGCGACAAATTTAGCAAGCAAGGCTTCGGTGTTTTCCGAATGTCGCCGCGCGTGACTGTCACCACCCCACTCCATGTGGATGAAGTGGTTTACCTTCTTCATCTCTTCGGTCGAGAGGTTCTTGTATTCCGTGTAACGGCCGCGATACCAGCCGGCCCAAATCGAGGGCGAGTAAACATCCACGATGTCGCTGCAAAACTCACAACGGCGAATCGAGGTCTTACGTGAAGGATCGAGGCGATGAGCGAGATCGTTCAGCTCGCTCATGAAAGCGTGAATCTTGTTCTTATCGATCTCTTCAAAGTCACCCGGCGCATCGTTCTCGTTGCCCAGCGACCAGAGGATGATCGAAGGATGGTTCTGATGCTGGTCGATCATGTTGGTTAACATTCGTCGCGCCTGTGCCTGATACTGCTCGCCGCCCAGGCCCCCACGGCACCAAGCCAGCTCTTCCCACACCATCAAACCCAGCTCGTCACACAAATCCAGAACGATCCGTGATTGCTGATAGTGTGCCAGCCGTACGTAGTTGGCTCCCATCTCTTTGATCAGAGTGAACTCTCGGCGGATCAGATCTTCAGTCATCGCTGCGCCGATGCCAGCGTGATCTTCATGACGCTGAGTACCGCGAATCAGCAGGCGCTCGCCATTAAGCTTGAATGGCCCATGCGGGACGAACTCGAAAGAACGCAAACCGAAGCGATCTGTTAGCTGGTGCTCGCCGTGCGTGGTTTTGAGAGTGACGATGCAGCGATAGAGCGAAGGCGAGCGCGGCGACCAGAGAGCGGGCTTGTTGATGGTGACTGAGGCCAGTTCTTGCTCGCCGCTTCCGGGCGAGAGGTTTTTGGAAACGGAAGCTACTCCCTTTCCACTCGGATCCAGGACCTGAACAATAAGCTGGATCTGATCGTTGAGACCGCCGGGATTGTAGAGTCGCGCGCGAATCGACACCGACGCTTTGCCCTGATTGTCTATGGTGCTTAGAACATGGATCCGCTCAAGTGAAATCGCCGGCACGTAAACGAGATTGAGATAACGATAAAGCCCGCCGTAGAGATTAAAGTCGCTCAGGTTCGAAGGGATCATTTCCAGGTCGCGCGTGTTATCGCACATCACGGCGATCGGAATCAGACCTTTGTCATCTTTCTCGACAGGACGTTTTGAAAACCTGATGATCGCATCGGTGATGTCCACCGTGAATTCGTCATAACCGCCGACGTGCGATCCAACCTTCTCTGTGTAGACATAGACTTCAGTCTTCTGCCCGGCGCCTTCAAAGTGCAGCAGCGTGCGGCCATTCGCATGCGGGTTTTCTATTTTCAGGCGGGTGCGATACCAACCGGGACCCTGGTAATAGGCCGCATCCGGGTCGACGGCGTCAGAGGCATTAAAGCAATGGGGAAGCGTAACCGGTGGCCAAAGGTTCACATCGTTTGCCGACTTGCGCCAGACTTCCCAGATGCCGCCCAGCGAACCTCGATGATAATCCCAGCCGGTAAGCAATCGTTGCCTTTGTCCTTGCTTGCCATTTATTTGCGGCGTTCCGGTACTCGTACTGGTTTCGACTCTGGCAGCCGAGGCCAGGCCGTCGAGCGGCAAAGCGCCCAACACCGCGCCGCCGACAAACGCTGTCGAGGTCGTCTCTAAGAAACAACGGCGCGTTAGTTTTTTCGCCGAAGGATCTTTCAACGTCATACCGTGGTTTAGAAGCGGGCTACCGCCCGCTTGGTCGGAGGTTAGCCCGACTCTAAACAGTACTGTGATTTGAGCCTCAGAAACACAGACTAAAGTCTGTGCCACTAATCCAGAATGATCACGTGCAATTCTTTCGGGCCGTGCACTCCAATACTCAACACCAATTCCACGTCGCTGGTGCGACTGGGGCCGGTGATGAGAGTGATGGAGCGACTCGGATCTACACGACCGATTCTTTCCTTGCTTAGTTTGCTTATGACTTCGTCCAGACTGGTCGCGATTTGCGACGAGCGGACCAGGGCGATGTGCACCGGCGGCAGCAGAGACACCAACAGCGCGTTGGGCTCGTCGCTGCTCAGCACGAGGGTTCCCGTTTCCGCGATCGCATAATCGGCTGCAGTCAACCCAACTTCGCAGTTGGCTAATCGAGCGAGCAGCTTCTCGTGATCAGTCTCGCCAGGGACGAATGTTGAGAAGCCTTGCGCGACGAGAGCTGATGTGAAATCCATATCTGCAAAGATTTCGGCTCCTGATAACGCTATTTCCTGTCCCTGGAAAGCCGCGCAAATCTCGGCAATTTGTGCGACAAACTGAAGTTTGTCGGACACCCTGTACACCTGCGCGCGAACCGCGGTGGCTTCGGCAGTGAAGCGCGCTATTAACTCGGCCAGATCAACCTGAACCGTCGGCTCGATGAAGGGATCGAGTGGCAATGGCGCCACCGACGCGCTTCGACCCAACGCCTGCCGAACATCGTCGAGGACGCCATCTTGATTCAGGTTGCTCAGAGCCTCACTCATGTCGGTCCTTTTTCCATCGCTCGCGAAATGAACGGCCGCTGGGCGCGGGCAGATCGCGATACCGCGTCCAATCGCTGAGCGGAGCCATCGGGGCCCTCTTGATTTTCCCGTCCTTAGCGAGCAACCGTGCGAAGCCGCGCATCAATCTGCCGCCCATGCCGAACAGGGTTGGATGTTTCGCCGCGAACGCGACGCCGCGCATTGCTGCGCGCTCCCTTATCTTTCCGCCGCCCGCTTCTTTTGCCTTTCCTCGCAGAGCTAGCAGCAGGTCAGGCAGATTAATATCGACCGGACAGGCTTCGCGACACGCGCCACACAGACTCGAGGCGAACGGTAGATCGCCCGACTGCTTCAGGCTCTGCAACTGGGGCGAGATCACCGCGCCGATCGGCCCCGGATAGATCCATCCGTAAGCCTGGCCACCAATCTTCTGATAAACCGGACACACGTTCAGACACGCGCCGCAGCGAATGCAATAGAGCGATTCGCGCAACTGCTCGTCGGCCAGAATGCGTGTGCGCCCGTTGTCCATCAGCACCAGATGGAACTCAAAACCTGATTCAGGCAACGTTTGTCGGGGCCCGTTGAGAAATGAAACGTAAGCGGTCTGCTTCTGCCCGGTGCCGCTGCGCGGCAGCAGACGCAGAAAGACTGAGAGGTCTTCAAAGTGCGGAATGACTTTCTCAATTCCCACGACCGCTACGTGGATCTTCGGCGCTTGCGTACTCAAACGTATGTTGCCTTCGTTTTCGACCAGTACGATCGTGCCCGATTCGGCGATGGCAAAGTTGGCTCCCGTGATTCCCATCCCAGCCGAAAGGAATTCATGGCGCAGCCGCTTACGTGCCATAGCGGTTATTTCGGCAACTTCGTTGGGGCGGCCTTCGCGCAGTTTTTCCTCGAAGAGGTCGGCGATCTGGCTGCGGGTCTTATGAATAGCTGGCACGATGATGTGCGAAGGCTTTTCCTGCGCGAGCTGGATGATGTACTCGCCGAGATCAGTTTCCAGTGGCCGCACGCCGGCGGCTTCGAGCGCGTGGTTGAGCTCAATCTCTTCGGTCGCCATCGATTTACTTTTGACGACTGAGGTCACACCGCGCGCGCGCGCCAGCTCGATAATGTATCTGCTTACATCGTCTCCGGTCCGCGCCCAGTGAACGGTCCCGCCGTGCGCCTTGACCTTCTCAACCAGTTGTTCGAGATAGTAATCAAGATTATTGATCGTGTGCTCTTTGACCTGGCGCGCGCGCTGGCGCAGCGCCTCCCAATCGGAAACAGAGGTGATCGCCTCGCGTCGTCGCTCGATGAATGTCGTCGTCGCAGCCTTGAGCGCGCCCTGCAGAATGTCGTTCTCCAGCGCGGCGTGCGAGCGTTGCGTAAGATCGGGATTCGGAAGACTCATATCAGTGTCCGACAAACTTCAGTTTGTCGTCTTAAGTTTAGAGGCGGGCTACCGCCCGCCCGGTCGGGCATTAGCCCGACTCTAAACAAAATGCGCAGCTCCCTTCATTGCTTCGCCAACAATTCCGCCAGGTGCATTGTCTTTACCGGCGAGCCAGCGCGACTCAAGCCGCCGGCTATCTGCATTAAGCAACTCGAGTCATTCGCAATTACGTATTCGACTCCACTATCTGCGATTCGCGCCAACTTCTCTTGCAGGATCGCGTTTGAGATCTCGCCATACTTGACCGAAAACGTTCCGCCAAAGCCGCAGCACGTATCCGGCGCCTCCATCTCGACGAAATCGACATCGCGCACCGCGCGAATCAAACGCCGTGGCTGATCGGAAATACCAAGCTCACGCAGCAGGTGACAGGCGTCGTGATAAGTAACCCGGGAAGGGAAGCGTGCGCCCACGTCTTCGACCCCCAGTTCATTGACGATAAATTCTGAGAACTCGCGCAAACGCAGCCGCACGCCGTCGATTCGCTTTCGCCACATCTCATCATCAGGTCCATGAAATAATTCGCGGTAGAAATTGCGCACCATCGCGGTGCATGAACCCGAGGGCGCGACGATGAAATCCGCTTTGTCGTTTTCAAACACCTTGATGAAATGCTCGGCCATGGTGCGCGCTTCGGGACGATAGCCGGTATTGAAAGCAACTTGCCCACAGCACGTCTGCGCGTCATTAAAGCTGACTTCAACACCCAGTCGTCGCAGCGTTGCGACCATTGCTTCGCCAACGTCGGGATAGAGCTGGTCGACCAGACAGGTGATGAATAGGGAAACGCGCATGAACTTGTGGCACAGACTTCAGTCTGTGATTTCCGAGATTAAGAACACAGACTGAAGTCTGTGCCACTTACCCCTCCGCTACTACCGGATTCCGCAACGTGCCCAGCCCTTCGATCTCGACTTCAAAAACGTCTCCGGCCTTCAGCAGCACGGGTGGATCGCGAAAGACGCCCACGCCTTCAGGTGTCCCGGTGGCAATAACGTCGCCCGGCTCAAGCGTCATGCCCTGCGAAAGGTACGAGACCAGATAGGCCACCTTGAAAATCATCTTACCCGTGTTTGATGATTGCATCACTTCACCGTTCAAACGTCCTTCGATCTTGAGTGCCTGGACATCTTTGATCTCATCGCGAGTAGTAATGAAAGGACCGAGCGGCGCGAAGGTATCCAGGCCCTTGCCTCGCGTCCATTGCCCGTCGCCGAATTGCAGGTCGCGCGCGCTGACGTCATTGATCAAGGTGTATCCAAAAATATGATCGAGCGCCTCGGCCTCGCTGACTCGCTTTGCTTTGCGACCGATTACCACCGCCAGTTCAGCTTCGTAATCGACCTTAACACTAATATGCGGCAGCACGATCGGCGCGTTGTGAGCATTCAGCGAATTCGGAAGTTTGTTGAAGAGAAGCGGCGCTTCCGGTGGCGCTGCTCCGCCTTCGATCGCGTGGTCAACATAGTTACGACCGATAGCCAGAATCTTGCTTGGATAGACGGCGGGTAAGAAATCGATCGAATCAAGCGGCTGCGCAGCGATCTGGTCCAGTCCGGAACCTATCCGAATATCAGTTAAGAGGGCTCTGATGTCGCGAACGGCTGACTCGCCGCGGTTAATGACATCCTGAGTCCGGTTAGCTTGAAGCAACCAGCTCGGAGGTCCCGCGCCGGACTCTTTAAGCGCACGAGCCAGTTTTGCAACATCATAGACGACATCGCCGAGCAGCACGCCGAGCCGCTGCTCTGGCGATTCACTTGTCTTGAACTGTGCCAGTTTCATCTGTGTTTTTCGCTCCCGGAGTTCATTATGATCCGGCGGTTTCCAATCGCCGCCGCTGAAATTCATCAAACGTTACTGCCAGTACGATCACTGCGCCAATGACAATCTGCTGGGTGAACGATGAAATACCGAGCAGGTTCGCGCCGTTCGCGAGCACGCCCATAATAAGCGCGCCGATGATCGTCCCCACCACCGTGCCCTGGCCACCGCTCAACGAGCCGCCACCGATCACTACTGCGGCGATCACGCGCAGCTCGTAACCTTCGCCCGTGGTCGGTTGGCCGGTCACCAGGCGCGCAGCTTCAATCGCGCCTGCGAGTCCGGCCAGCGTACCGAGAATCAAATAGAAAATGATCTGACAACGCGTCACGCGGACGCCGGCATAGCGTGCAGCCTCAACGTTGCTGCCGATGGCGTAGCAATAACGTCCCAGGCGAGTAGTCGACAAAACGAAGTGAATTGTCAACGCCACAATCACCACGATCAAGAGCGGTATCGGGATGATGCCAAACAGATTTCCTTCGGCGAGGTAACCAAACTTAGTAGGCAGGCCAACGACGGCTTTGCCATCGGTTACGAGCAAGGCGATCCCGCGGTAGATCCCCATCGCTCCGAGTGTGACAATAAAAGGTGGAATCTTCAGGGTGGTAATCGCCGCGCCATTCATCAAGCCACAGACTGCGCCCGCGGCCATGCTCGTCATTATTCCCACGACCGGCGGCGCGCCGCCTGCCAGGGCGAACGCGCCGGCAACCCCGGCCAGCGCCATCATTGAGCCGACGGAAAGATCAATACCGCCAGAGACCATTACCATCGTCATGCCCATAGCCATTACCGTAATCACGGCCGTCTGTCGGGCGACGCTCGCCAGATTGCCCGACGAAAGAAACCTGGGTTCGAGCACGGCGATGATCACGCACAGCGCGATCAGGCTGGCAAAGGGAATGAAACGTTTAATCCAGTCGGACATAACTCTTCAATTTGGAGTGTTCGGAGTTCCGCCTTCAGGCGGACCCTTTTTTTCTTCATAAGACCGCCTGAAGGCGGAACTCCGAACCAAAACGCTTTGCTCTAACACCGCACTCCAAAACTAAGCTGCCTGTTGCTCGCCTTCGTCCACCGCGGCGTGTCGCAGAATTTCTTCCTGCGTCGTCTGGCGCGCATCGAGTTCGGCTACGAGACGACCGCGCCGCATTACCAGAATTCGGTCCGCCATGCCCAGCAGTTCGGGTAGATCGGAAGAAACCATCACGATCGCCGCGCCGGTCTCGGCCAGTCGATTGATGACTCGATAGATTTCTGAGCGAGCCGCCACGTCTACGCCGCGCGTAGGCTCGTCGAGCAGAAAGACCTTTGAGCCGGCAAAGAGCCATCGCGCCAGCAAAACCTTTTGTTGATTGCCGCCGCTCATGCGCGCCACGGTTTTGTCCGTGTCGGGCGGGCGAATATGCAGCTTTTCAATGTACTCAAGACTGGCCGCCTTCTCGCGTTTGGTGTCTATCCACCAACCCCGCGCGAGCGCCCGCAGATTTGCCAGCGTAAGATTTCTTGCCAGGGACTGATTCAAACACAGACCCGTTCGCTTTCGATCTTCGGTCAGCAGTCCCAGACCCCGGGCCACTGTCTGATCAGGCTGGGCCATGTGAAGTTTCGAACCGGTCAAAACTATCTCACCGCCGTCGGCGTGATAAGCGCCAAAGATCGTTTCCACAAGTTCAGTGCGCCCCGCCCCGGCGAGTCCGGCTATTCCGACAACTTCACCGGCAGCCACCTCAAAACTAACGTCACGAAATTTCCCCGTCCGCGTGAGATTCGCGACGCCCAATCGAACTTCGCCTCTGGCGGCGGACCGTGGGGGGAAGATTTCCAGTAACTCGCGTCCGGCCATGTGTTTGATGATCTCAGCGCGCGAGATTTCTCCCCACACGCCCGAATAGACTGCCCGCCCATCACGCAAAACCGTGAGGCGATCAGCGATGAAGTCGAGTTCTTCCAGCCGGTGCGAGATATAGATGACTGCAAGCCCGCGCCCTTTCAGCTCGCGAATTAGACGAAAGAGATCTTCCACCTCACGCGCTGTAAGTGAAGAAGTGGGCTCGTCCATCACCAGCACGCGTTTCGCTTCTACGGTAGCTCGCGTGATCTCAACCATCTGACGATCGGCGGCGCTTAGACGCTTAACAACCGCGCGCGGGTCGAGCTTGAATCCGTACTCTTCCAGCATGCTGAGGGCGCGCGTGTTCATCTCGCGGCCGTCGACCATTCCGAGGGGCGCAAAGCTGAGCGGCTCACGCCCAAGAAAAATGTTTTCCGCCACCGTGAGATCAGGCGCCAGCGACAGCTCCTGATAAATCATCGCGATACCGTGGGCCAGCGCATCCGACGGACCAATAAAATGAATCCGCTGACCGTCGATGAGAACCTCGCCCGCATCGGGTTGGTACACGCCGGCGAGTATCTTCATTAGCGTGGATTTGCCCGCGCCGTTCTCCCCCACCAGCGCATGCACCTCACCCGCGCGCGCTGACAGGTTCACGTCGGCCAGCACGCTGTTTCCGGCGAATGATTTGTTGATGCCGCGCATTTCCAGCGCGAATATGTCTGAAGACATAGTCAGTAGTCAGTGGTCAGTAGTTAGTAGGAAGTTGTCGAAAGCTTCGCGTGAGCGATCAACTGACAACTGACCACTAACAACTGACCGGGTCTGTTCTATGGCGACTTGAGTAATTGCTGCATTTCCGGCGTTTCGAGATTGTCTTTCGTCAAGAGCTTGACGCCGGTATCGATCACTTTCGGCGGCGTCTGGCCATTAAGCTTGGCGACCATTGCCTTCACGGATTCGTAACCGATCTTGAAAGGATTCTGTAGGACGAGCGCGTCGATGGCGCCGGCTTTGAGATCGTCAATCAAATTCGGACTGGAATCAAAGCCCACCAGAATGACTTTACCGCCGAGCCCTTTTTGTTTCAGGGCCTGCACGACGCCGACCGTCGACGATTCATTGGAAGCAAAAAAGCCGTTGAGTTCCGGATGAGCGGTCAGGATGTCCGTAGCCCGGTCAAGCGAACGCGCGCGATCGGCGTCGCCATACTGAAAGGCGACGATCTCGATGCCGGGATATTTCTGCTTGATCGTGTCCTGAAAGCCCTGCTCGCGCTGATCGGTCGAAACTGAACCGGCTTTGACGCCGAGTATGGCTACTTTCCCTTTGCCGCCGAGTTTTGCCGCGAGCCTTTCGGCTGCCACTGCACCACCCTGAAGATTGTTGGTGGCCACGTACGAAACATAGTTCTCGGTACCGATGCCCGAGTCGAAAATCGCCACGGGAATGTTCTCACGGGCGGCGCGCTCGACAATCGGCACCAGGGCATCTTTATGAGTTGGCGCCAGCACGATGCCGTCGACGCGTCGATTGATCGCGTCTTCGACAATATTTATTTGCGCGGCGTAGTCGATCTCATGTTCCGGACCCTTCCACATTATCTCGACACCCGCCTCCCTGGCGGCGGTCTCTGCTCCGGCATGAACGCTTTGCCAGAAGAAATGCGACGTTCCTTTCGGAATGACGGCGATGACGCGCTTGCCGCCTTTGCTTTGACGACGGCATGCGGGTGCAAGAAAAAGCAGGGCCACCAAAGCGAGTACCAGGGCCCCAGTCAATTTAGTTTTCATTGTTGTCTCCTAAGGTCCGGAAAACTTGAGTTTGTCGTTGCTTGTGTGGCACAGACTTCAGTCTGTGATTTCGGCGCCAGACATCACAGACTAAAGTCTGTGCCACTCTATTGATCAAGATCGCTTGTGTCCAAACGTCCCTCGCTATTGAGTTCAGCGAATCTTTCGATCGTCGCGCGCACGCCCTCGGCCAAAGGCGTCGCCGGCAGTCGCCCCAATACTGTGCGAATCGCCGTGTCATCCATCTCCGCGGGAATAGCCAGAGGCGTATCGGAGTAAGTAATCGTCCCGCTCGCATTTGGCCAGGCGCGCTCGATCTCCGCAACGACGTCCGCGATCGGGATCGTTTCGCCGTGCAGATTGAACACATGGGCGCCGGTCAAATCCGAAGTGGCAGCGCGAATGAAAACGTCGGCAGTGTCCCGCACATATTGGAAATCCGTCCGCCCGCCAAAGCGAATATGAAAGGGCCGGCCAACCACTGCGGCCTTCATTGCCTTGGTTGGATCCGAAGTCAGACCAAAGTCCCGGCCTACCCCATAGACCGTCAGCGGCCGCAGGCCGACACTGTTCAGGCCGTGATCGAGATGATAGACCCTTGCGTTGCCTTCGTTGCACCGTTTGAAAACGCCGTAGTGCGAAGTCGATTGCGGCTCGTCGCGTTCGGTGATCGCTCGCTCTTCTTCGACAATCCCGAAGACCGCGGCGGAACTGGCGTACGTCACATTCTTAATCTGCCCTCCGGCAAGGCGGGCAGCCTCGAAGACGTTGATGGTGCCGATGACATTTACCATTGCTCCCAGACGCGGATCTGCCTTACAGGTTGGGACTTGCAATCCCGCGAGATGAATAATGTTCGTGACCCCGAAGCTGTCAATGATCGACGAGAGGGCGCCGGCTTCAGTAATATCACCGGTAACCACTTCGGCCCGCGAGATCTCATCTTCGTTCATGATCAATCGCAGCCGCTGGGAGTCCGCGCTCTTGTCAAAGATCACAACCGTCGCGCCGTTCTCCAGCAAGCGCTTTACGATCCACGCGCCGATGAAACCATGCGCCCCGGTGATCAGAAAAGTTGCTTTGCGGTGATCGTTCACCATCGAGATCTCGAAGTTCTTCGTCCCGTAGGGACGACAAGTTTATAGACCACGCCATCCCATTAGAGCCTAAAGCCCGTTTACGGGTGGCAGACCACATGTCGCTCCTACGGAGCTGAGAACCAAATTGGATCGGCTTTGGCTATAAACATGTCGCCACTACGTGGCGAGAACGCTCATTATCCTTTCACACTTTGAACCGCGCCTTGCACAATCCGACTAATCTGTTCCGTCATATGACCGAGCGCGTCGTCAATTTCCATCTCACCCAGAAAAGCCTTCTGCACCGTGCGCCACAAAACCTCTTCCACTTCCGGGTAGCGCGCGAATTTTGGTGGAATCAGAATGTGCCCGGCGATTACTTTCTCCAGCATCGCCAGCCGCGCGCGATTTGCTTCATCCGCTTCACTCTGCATCCGCTTCATCACCGAACGGCGCACCGGCACACATCCTTGTCGTGCTTCGCCAAGTTGCTGTTCCGTTGCAGTTAAGTAGAGCAGCAACTTTAGCGCTTCCGCCTTTGGCGCCCCTTCTTTGGTAAGCGCAAAGGTGTGACCGCCGCCATACGCGAGGGACTTACCGGCTGGCCCGATTGGATAAGGACTCAAGCCCAGCCGATCATGCACCGCGGAGATCTTCGCGTCGCGATAAAGGCTGTAATAGCCGGGCCAGTCGCCCACCATCGCCGCGCGCCCCGAGCGAAAACAATCATGCACTTTGTCGTAGTGCCAATCGGGAAGCTCGCGCGGCACCAACATTTCGGCGTAACACGCGCGCAAAAACTGAAGCGCCCAGCGCCCACCCTCATTTTCGATATCCGGCACCAGATCTTCAGGAAACAAACACGCGCCGGCCATCTCTGCTAATTCGAAGAAAGTTCCAAACAGTCCCGACTCGCGTCCGGGAAAGAGGAAGCCATAACACTCCGGCGGCGAGTTGTGTTTGCGGGCCGTGTCGAGCAAGTCATCCCACGTCGCGGGCGGAGAATCGATGATGTCCGTGCGAAAGTGCAGAAGGCGCACATCGATGTTGCGCGGCAGACTGTAGAACGAGCGGTCAACTCGTGCCAACTCGAGCAGCAGCGGCACAAAATCTGTGAGTGCTGCGGGTTCGACCAGTTCATCCAGCGGCGCCAGGAACCTCAACTGAGAAGGAGCATACTTCGTATGGGTTGAGACGAGATCGTAGGAAACTTCTGACAGGGTTGCCAGGTGATGGTTGAGCGCCGGATGATCCCCGCAAAAAGCAATTTTAACCTTGACGCCGGTGGCTTCGGTGAATGCCGGCAGACACTCGTACAGCGGGTCATATGCCGGGCCACTAATTAGTGCGACTTGTAGCTCGTTATTCATTCGCAGTTAATTAGCCACAGATGAACACAGATAGACACGGATGAGAAAATGCATTTCAGATCGGTGCTTATCCGTGTCCATCTGTGGCTCGCTTTATCCCGCCCACACTTCCCCATTCGGAAACTCGTATTGCTGGATCGACTCAGGTTTCATCTCGATGCTGTAGCCGGGGGCGAGCGGCGCAACGTAATTTCCGTCGCGAATCTCGACCGGGTAAACAAAGTGTTCGTGCAGGTGATCGACAAACTCGACCCGGCGATTCCGGAGCGATCCGCTCACGGCTATGTAGTCGAAGATCGAGAGATGCTGCACGTACTCGCAGAGGCCAACGCCGCCCGCATGCGGACAGACCGGGACGCCAAACTTCGCAGCCATGACCAACACGGCCAGGACTTCGTTGACGCCACCCAAACGACAGCTATCAACCTGGCAAAAATCCAGAGCTTTGGCTTGCAGGAATTGCTTGAACATCACGCGGTTGTGGCAGCATTCACCGGTCGCTACACCGATCGGCGCGACCGCGCGCGCGATCGTGGCGTGACCCAGCACATCATCGGGACTAGTTGGCTCTTCGATCCAAAGCGGTTTGAAACGAGCCAGCTCTTTCATCCATTCGATTGCCTGGCCGACGTCCCACACCTGGTTCGCGTCCATCATCAGCGTTCGATCGGGGCCGATTTCGTCGCGGATGAGTTGGGCTCGTCTGATGTCATCATCAAGATTGGCGCCGACTTTCATTTTGAAATGTGTCCAACCCTGGTCAATCCCTTCGCGCACCAACCGCCGAATCTTATCGTCTGAATAGCCGAGCCACCCGGCCGAAGTTGTGTAAGCGGGATAGCCCTGGGCGCGCATTTCGGCTTCACGGACAGCTCTGGTTGGTTCGTGTCGGCGCAGGATTTCCAGCGCGTCGTCTGGCGTCAGCGCATCGGTGATGTAACGAAAGGGAATCACTGAGACGAGTTGTTCCGGCGTCATATCGACGAGCAGTTTCCACAGCGGTTTGCCTTCAGATTTGGCGTAAAGATCCCAGACCGCATTAATCAGCGCTCCGGTGGCGAGATGGATCACACCTTTCTCCGGACCCAGCCAGCGAAGCTGAGTATCGCCGGCGACCGAATACCAGAAGCGGGCCATGTCAGCAGTGATCGATTCCAGCGTCCTCCCTTTAGCTCGCGGGCCCAGCGCTTCAATCGCCGCGCAGACGACATTGTTGCCGCGACCGTTGGTGAAGGTAAGCCCGTGGCCTTCAAGTCCGGGACTATCGGTACGGAGGATTACGTAGGCGGCCGAATAGTCGGGATCGACATTCACTGCATCTGAGCCGTCCAGAGTGCGTGAGGTCGGAAAGCGTACATCGTGTGTTTCAATCTCAGTAATTTTGATTGTCATATGATCTAGTTAGACTAATTTCAGTAACGTTTGATTCGCTCAGTGCTTAGGCCCGAAGGGCCGGCATGCAATAGCCACGCCCGTAAGGGCGTGGTGGAGGTGGCCTGGAAGAGTCCTGAGGCCCGAGGGGCCGACACTCCATGCCACGATTTCATCAAAGTTAATCTGTGTCGCACCTTCAGTGCTCCGTGTTCTCCAGAGTGCTTGACCCACGCCCTCACGGGCGCGGCTATTCCATGCCGGCCCTTCGGGCCTAAGATTGCCGAAACCAACATCCAGCGTTCCTCGGTAACCTCTTCGGAGCTATCTTAGTTACCCGCACACCTCTCGCAGATGCGTCGCCGCCTGCTCGGCCGTGATATCGCGTTGCGGCATCGCCAGCATTTCATATCCGACCATGAACTTGCGCACGTTTGCCGAGCGCAGCAAGGGCGGATAGAAATGGGCGTGCAGGTGGCATTCAAGATGATCCCGACCGTCAGTGGGCCGCTGGTGAAAGCCCATCGTATAAGGAAAAGCCGTATCGAATAATCTGTCATAGCCTGACGCCAGTTGTTTCAGCAATCCCGCCAGCGCGTCTGGCTCAGAATCGCTTAATTGATCCATGCCTGTTGTATGTCTTCTACCGATGACCAGGGTTTCGAAAGGCCAAATCGCCCAAAAAGGCACCACCGCGACAAAGTCTTCATTCTGACAGACCAGGCGCTCTTCTTTCAGTAACTCCGTCGAGACATAATCACACAAGAGACAGGATTCATGACGAGCCCGATAGTCGCGCTGCGAATTTACTTCCTTCAACACCTCGTTGGGCAAGCTCTGCTCAGCCCAGATCTGACAGTGCGGATGCGGATTGCTGGCGCCCATCATCGCGCCACGATTCTCAAAAATCTGCACTGAATTGATGGATGGCGTCGCGCCCAGTTCCTGAAATTGTTCGACCCATACATCGATTACCTGGCGCACATCCTTGAGTTTCATGGCCGAAATGGTTAAGTCATGGCGCGGCGAGAAACAAACCACCCGGCAGATGCCCGGCTCGCTTTCCGCGATTAACAACCCCTGCTCGTATTTTTCAGTCGACGTATCCAGTTGCAGCGCCGCAAAATCGTTCTCAAAAACGAAGGTGCTGGTGTAATCAGGATTACGCGCGCCGCCTGCGCGTTCATTGCCCGGGCACAGATAACAGGCCGGATCATATTCGGGAAGCGCTCGTGGCTTCGCTGCTTCAACTTGTCCCTGCCAGGGCCGCTCAGTCCTTTGCGGCGAGACCAGGATCCATTCCCGCGTCAGCGGGTTGTAACGACGATGCGAATGTTTTTGCAGATCCATCTTTGGAGTGCGGTGGCAATCCCGATTCATCGGGAGACACCGCTTTGGTTAGGAGTTCCGCCTTGAGGCGGACCTTATTTCCTCATCATCTCCTCATCAGCCGCCTAAGGCGGAACTGCTAACGATCCAAAGCGCCGTCGACGCGTCGCTCCGCCGGCGCACCACAAATCACTTTACACGTTCCGCTCCCTGCGCCGGCGAGCAAACATAGATTTCAGGTTCACGGCCCGTAGCGTCCGCATAGCCTTTCGCAACTGTCTCTTTGAACGAATCAACCCTGCTGGCCTGAACCAAGTTCACGGTACAGCCGCCAAAGCCGCCGCCCGTCATTCTGGCGCCATAAACGCCGTTTGCCTGATTCGCTAAATCGGTCATTAGATCAAGTTCTTCACAACTAACTTCGTAATCATCTCGTAGACTGCGATGCGAAACGCGCATCAGTTCGCCAAAGGTGTACAAGTCGCCCTGCTCAAGTTCCTCGGCCGCCTCAACAACGCGCGAATTTTCGCTGACAACATGGCGGCAGCGTTTGTAAGTTACTTCGGGAAGTTTGTGCCGGAACCGCTCAAGGGTCGACATCGTCACGTCGCGCAACGAGCGCACTTCGGGTAGCTCTAGCGCCAGCAGGCGGACACCTTCCTCGCATTCAGCTCGGCGCACATTGTACTCGCTGCCTGCCAATTCGTGCTTGACCATTGTGTCGCACACAACCATCTTCACGTCCGCCGGCAGCGCCAGCAGTTTGTAATCCAACAGGCGGCAATCGAGCATCAGCGCGTGGCCCGCTTGTCCGAAACACGAAATGAACTGATCCATCAACCCGCAGCGCGTACCAACAAACTCATTCTCGGCGCGCTGACAAAGCTTAGCCAACTCCATTCGATCGATCTTCACCCCGGAGCTATCGAGCAAAGCAAAGCCGGTCGCGACTTCAATGGCTGCGGATGAGCTCAAACCAGAACCAATCGGCACTTCGCCGCGCACCAGGAGGTTCGAGCCGCGCAGGCGATGACCCGCTTGTTCCAGTTTTACCGCGACGCCGAACGGATAATCGCTCCAATGGCCACGGCCGCGCGCTGGTGGGGCATCCAGATCAATCTCTGCGGGGTCTGAAAAATTCTCGGATCGAATCGAGAATTTGCGATCTTTGCGCGGGCCGATCGCCACCCAGGTTGAAAAATTTATGGCCGCGGGCATCACGAACCCGTCGTTGTAGTCAGTGTGCTCTCCGATTAAGTTAACTCTTCCCGGCGCGCGATAAATGCGCGGCTGGCCGCCAAACGATTTCTGAAAGGCTTCGCTTAACTCTGCGGGACTGGTCATTTATCGAGCCCTGATTGATCTAAGTGCCACTGTCGGACTATACCCACAACACCGGCTGTCGAACAAAGAAATTACGGATCACTTCCTCAACCCTGGAATCAGCCGGCAGTTTTTTCCATAACGCAAGATAATCAGCTCGACCAAGAGCCAGGCCCGCGAACAACAAGCTGCTCTGACGCATCGGCCACTCGCTGTCGTACATTACATCGGCCTTCAACGGCCAGGTCTTCTTATCGCGAATGAACGGCGCCATGTACTCCATCGCCTGTCGCATGCTGCGACCATCCGGCGACTCAAACGTCCACAGGTTGTCGGCCGGAGTCGAAAGAATCTGACAGACGGTGGCCATCGCTTCCAAATTGAAAAGCGAATAGCCATAAGGCTTGGTCCGTCGCAACTCCTGCGGAAAGCTGCCATCGACTGCGATCTGATTGGGCACTATCACAGTCTTGAACCGATCGCGACAGTAGGCAAGCAGTTTTTCGTCGCCGACCAGATGCGCAAAGGCTGCGACCTGCATCACCCAACAGGTGCCATGGTTGTTTTTGGCTTCGCGTTCTTCGATTCCGTTCTTGCTGGTGGTCATCCATTGCAGATAATCCGTAAACCATTGGTTGATACCACCCAACTCTGTCATTGATAACGCGGACGAGTCCCTCAGAACTTCGATCGCGCGTGCGACTTCCACCAGATGAATCGTATCGATGATGCCAATCCCACGTCCGGTAAAGCGCCCGTGAATTGCCTGCGCATATTGCAGATTAGGATTCATCCGCGTTGAGGTATCCAGAAACCAGGCGCGCAAGTGTTGTGCTGCATGTTTCGCGTAGCGGTTGTCCTTTGTAATCAACCAGGCTGCGCTGAGGGCCGGAACCTGCACGCTCAGACGCATCAGCGCGCGGCGATGCTCGACGAAGTTATCCGGGTTCGACATTCCGTCGCGTTGAATGTAAGGCCCGCCGGGGTTCTGGCTGTCCGGCCACCAGTAATCGCCTTCGGAAAAAAAGTCGTGTATGCCGCCAGCGCTGCGCGGACTATGCGAAGCTGTAATGGTTATCGGTGGGTTCGACAAATATTCATTTGCTGCTTTCAGGATGCGCGCGCGATCGAATCTCGCGACATCGAAAGTTATGCGCTGGGCGACGATGGGCCGGCAAGCCAGCAATACTACGGCACAGATCGTAAGCAGGCGAATCAACTTTAAGCCGGGAGCGCGGGCGCCCTCGCCCGCACGGCGTGCCGCAGGCACGCTCGTCCGTTGTCCGAAAGGCATAGTCATGTCAGATTGCGTTCGCGCTTCGCGCTCAGGGCGGGCGGGGGCGCCCCGGGAACTGTGAAGGTGGTCCCTTCGTCGGGCACGCGTGATCCGCTTCCGGGAACGATGTAACGAAACGCGATTCCATCGTTGTAAGCGCGCACTTCAAGAATCCAGGTTGTCTTGCTCGGCAAGTGAGTGATCGCGACACGAGTGCCGTGGCAATTGTTCGCTGCTTCCGAATGCACGCCGCGGGTTGGATATGCTTCTCTGATGCTGTAACGGTCGACCTTACCAATAGCGATGTCGCGGCCGAAATCAATTCCGTCGACAACGATTCCCATTTGCGATGACTCTATGAACTCGCGGCGATTGAAGGAGACTCGGTGGCGTAACTGCGATTGATCACGAAGAAGATGGAAACTTACCTTGCCATCCGGACTGGAGACGACAACGTCGCCCGCCGCGGTAGCGAATATCGGAAGGGTGGCCACCAATGCGGGCGCGGCAATCGCCGTCGAGAGAAAGTCGCGACGCGAATAGCCCGTACTTTGGAGTGCGGTGGCAAGCGCAGCGCGACACCGCTTTGGATTCGGTGGCTGGTCAAGCCCTTCGTACTTATCTTTCGCTTTCACGAGTTCGATTTTCGATAAGGTCGCTAAGCCAAAGCCCGTCGCCGCTTCGCTCTGCCGGCGCACTCCAGATTAGTTTGCTTTCCAACTCAGAGGCTTTGGTTTGTAGTTCACACTGGCGGCGCCCAATTGTTCGTTCATGATCAGAAATGCGCCCAGGCCATGAAAGTCGTTTTTGTTCCGCTTGCGCGCAAGGTAATAGGCAAGGTCGCTGACGTTCGTCCCTTCAGAGATGTCGATAAGATTGGTCAGGCCATCAGAACCCATCGACAGTTTTGTGAGCACACCCTGGTAACCTTTTTGCGCCACGTCCGCGTAATGCTTTGGCAGGTAACCGCGCTTCACGCCCATCCACATCATGTATGTGTACATGCTTGAGCAGGAGGTCTCGAGCCAGTTTCCTTCAACGCCGCCCTTGTCTACAACCTGGTACCAAAGTCCGGTTCCGGGGTCTTGATATCTCTCGAAAGCCCTGGCCAGTTGGTTGATGATCGTGATCAACTCTGCTCGCTGTGGCTGGTTCTTAGGCATGACTTCCAGCAGCTCGATCAGGGTCATGGCGTACCAGCCAAAGGCGCGCCCCCAGTGATAGCCCGATTGATGGGTCTTCGGATCGGCCCAGGGTTGCGCGCCTTTTTCGTCGTAGGCATGCCACAGCAAACCTGTTGCTGGATCGTTCAAGTGCTTGTAATAGATGAGCATTTGCCTGGTCGCTTCGGCATTTGTGTAAGCGCTGTCGCCGAACATCTGGCCATAGCGAACCAGAAAGGGAAGCGACATGAAGACCCCGTCGGCCCACAGTTGCCAATTGCGGCTGATCGTCTTCGCATGCCAGAAGCCACCGTCGCTGGTGCGCGGATAGGTATCGAAAACTTTGCGAATGTTCTGCGCGGCCAGTTTGTATTTTTCCTCGTGGGTCTCCTTGTAAAGAATCAGCAGCAGGTTGCCTGGCAGCATGTAATCGAGCGCATCGATTGGTCGATTGATTGTTCCCTGGTCGTCGATGTGCAGATCAATCCACGCCTTCATGTGATTGAGATAACGCTTGTCATGCGTGCGTAAATAGACGAGATACTCTCCATAAAGGTACAGAGACTTGGCATAACCCCAACCTTTCAAAGACTCAGCCGTGGGGAAGCGCTTGATGGTGGAGTCAACGACGGCTTTGGACCAGTCAGTGTTGGGTGGGGCTATCGGCGAGGTTGCGTTCCGGCTCGAGCCATGTGCCCATAGCGTCGTCTGACCCGCGACGATTAGGGTCAGCAGCGTTGCGATAATTGCGCGAGTGCTTCTCATCATTCGATCTCTCCGATTGGCTCAACCTCGTGGCACAGACTTTAGTCTGTGATTCGTGCGTTGAGATCACAGACTGAAGTCTGTGCCACTCACTTTCCCATCAAGAGATGTTCGCGGTCTCCCGGATCTAATTTTGGAATCTTCGACATCATTGCTTTGAACTTATCGTCATGGTAATGCCCAGCCGCGCGACGCATTAAAGGAAACAGTGATCTTCCGTCGAACCCACCGAGCTGTGGATAAGCCCACTTCTGATCGCCGATCGCACACGGATAGAGATATTCAAGCGCGCGACGGACGCTGCGGCCGTCCTTTGTTTCGTAGCTCCATAAATCGACGCCAACGTTTTCCGCCAGACGCGCGAGCAACATCAGACCGTCCAGATTTCCGTTGCTGTAGCCCCAGGCTTTGGTCCGCGCCAACTCCAAAAGCTGACGGCCGTCGGGTTCGATTTGCAGGGCGATCCGCTTTTGACGGGCCGTCTCAACGATCCCTTTCGCCAGATCTCTCTTCCCGAGGAGGAGCGCAAACGAAGTCGTTTGCACGTCATAATAAGTTCCGTGATTATTCCTGGCGGCGTTCTCTTCACGACCGTTCTTGCTCTCCAGCATCCACTGCAGAAACTTGCCGCACCACTCTTCGAGACCACGCTGATCTGTTGATGTCCAGGCCTTTGACTCGGCCAGCAAACCAATTGCATCGACCACGTCCGTCAGGCCACGCGTTTCGATCAAGCCAATGCCGCGGCCA
This sequence comes from Pyrinomonadaceae bacterium, assembly GCA_041497335.1. Classification (GTDB taxonomy): domain Bacteria; phylum Acidobacteriota; class Blastocatellia; order Pyrinomonadales; family Pyrinomonadaceae; genus UBA11740. The sequence goes on from JBGQGG010000016.1 coordinate 97,606, forward strand.
GTGTTTACCCCCGGAATGAATTGCGCGTATTCCAGATTAGGATTCATGCGGGTGGCCGGATCGAGAAACCATGCGCGCAACAGTTGAGTCGCTTTAGCCGCGTACTCTTCATTACCTTTGAAATAGTAGGCGAGGGACAGCGTACGCACGGCGGCTTCCATCAGATCCAGCGTGTGATGATCCGTAATCTTGTCGAGCTCCGGATTGCGTTCGCCGTCACGCCGGACGTACGGCAGTCCGTTGGGCTTGTCTGGATCAGGCCAGAAGTACGGCGCCTGACTCGTATAGTCATGTTTGTCGCCGCTCGGCGGGGTGGTCGCTTTAGTAACGACCGATACCGGTTCCTGTTGCAGAGCTTTGCGGGCGTCGGCTTCGAGTTTAGCCAGGGCGGCGTCGAAAGTTTTGTCGCCTGACTGAATGCGCCGTTTGGTCTCTGCCAGTTTTTTGGCGTTGATTAGGAAGACGCGAGGAGGATTGACGTAAGTCTGCGCCGGCAGATTCGAACACGCCAACAGCAACAGCAGGAATTTGGCAATCGATCTAATCAATCAGAGTCTCATTTGCATGAACATCCACTGGACTTACGATCTTTCTTGAGCCTGCGGCGGAGTCTGTCGGAAAAATAGTTTTTCTCTGCGTAATCTCAGCGCCCTCTGCGTCTCTGCGGTGAATTTGCCCGCAAAAACAGCTCACCGCAGAGACGCCGAGAACGCAGAGAACGCGCAGAGTTCTTTTTCCGACAGACTCCGGCGCAGGCTGTCACCCGCTTCGCGGGTTTGGATAGCTTCGGACAAACTAGAGTTTGTCGGACAATGCCGGACTAACGGTGAATGTATTCGTATCCCAGTCAACCGTCACTGTAGTCCCGTCGGCGAAGGTCGTGCGTTCCTTGCGATAGTTCTTATCCAGAAACTCGTGTCTGGTCATTTCCAGTAATCCGACGCGCTTATGCAGCGCCATCATTTGCCGCATCAGCAGGACTGTCTTCTCATCGGTCTCCGCAATCGGTAATTCCGGCATACCACCGTTAAAGATTCCTCGCAGCAGACTTTGCTGATCCCTCGCGCTGTACGAAACGATCACCGCGTCGTGATAGACCAGATTGTAGAGCGGCACCAGAATCGCTTTGCTCCCGCCGCCTGACTGATTAATGGCGTCGACATAGGGAATGACCCAGTCGGCGCCGGCTTCGGTCACAACTATTCCCAGATTGTGGCGCGACCAGGTCATACATGCGGCGCGCGCTGCCATTGCCTGACTTCGCGTCGTCGGATGCTCGGGATTGAAGTCTTCGTCCGGCGGCACATAGCCGATTACGTCCAGGTAAATTCCCTGTGGTGTGATGCCATGATCGAAAAATAGTTGATAGTTCTTGAGCAGATGGCCCAGCCAGAAACGATTGTTGAGATATGCCTGACGGCCTCCGTCCCAATGACGCATCATGGGAATGTCGCCGTCCTTAGAATCGCCAAACCGGCTGCCTGGAAAAGCCTGGGCCGGAAGCTTTGCATCTTCTTCGCGCACCGCGAACTGCGCATCATAAGAGGGAGCGTCCAGATAATAGTCACGATACTGGTCATGCAGGATATATGGATAACCAAGCTCGCGGGCCGTGTCCACCAGTCGCTTCATTCCTTCCCAACCGCCGGCCCTTTCGGGCGGTGGCAACGAATCGGGATGCTGCCGGTCGTAACCGAGATGCGGCCAGCCGGAAATGAAAACCAGTACGCGATCAAAGCCCCGGGCCTTGAGATCTCGCAACTGGCGCGCGCGTTCATCAAACGTGGTCAGGCTGTAGTTCTTGGAAAGGTCTTTGGTGTCGTATCGATCGCTGTCCGGGCTCATGTTCCTCAAAATGCTCAGACGAGTTTGCGGCACTCCGATCAAATCTTTGACACCGGGTGTGCGCGCAATCTTCTCCGCGAGCGATACGAACAAACCTGTGTTCATCACATAGCGCCGATAGCGCTTGGCCATGTCCACGTAATCTGCATCTGAAAAGAAAGCCATGCGAGCCGAACGCGGATAACCGAACCGTCCCAGTGATGCCAGCCACCGCGGGCCAATGACCGTCGGTCCCCCGGCGGGATGGCTGAACTGATAAGCCGCATCGTCAGGCGTCTCGACGATAATCATCATCGCCGACTTGCCCTTCTGAAATCCCCACCAGGACATCGACCACGATTCGATCGCATTGCTCTGCAAAAGGCTGTGGTCCGTGGCCGCGATCTTTCCCTCGGGCGTGATCGTGCGAATCGGATAGTATTCTTTGGGCCAGGTGCGCGGCAGCAGCGTGCCGCGGCCATTACTTAGCAGGGTGTAATCGACGTCACGCGCATCGATGGCTGCCGGCCAGTCCAGTGTCCGCACAACTGCATCGTGTTCCTGGGCCACGGCGTCGAATACGATCTCTTCGTCTTTACCTTCGAGAGCGACAGTTAGAACCACCGTCAGATCAAGGTTTTGGCGCTGACGCCTCCAACCACTTAGAACAATCTTCACTCCAGTCTTAAACCCCGTGTCGTAGCGGGTAATGTTCTTTTCCGGGGCATCGGCCAGACGAAGGTAAGCGTCGGCGCCACTCGTTCTGACGAGCATGTCTTTCGTCGACGATGGGAGCATCTGCCAGACAGCATCTCTTGCCTGAACTCTTATCGCCAGATCGGATTCGTTAACGGTGACGGTGTTTCTCTTTCCGGCAATCGTCCACTTGGCATTTGACTGGGAAACCTTGATGTCAGGAGCGCCCCATTGTGCGCGGGGGAGTTGTTGCGCGAGCGTACGCGACGCAATAACGCAAAGCATCACCGCAGAGACGCAAAGGACGCAGAGGCTTCGCAGAGAAGTTGCCTGGCCTGCGAGTCTCTGCGTAATCTCTGCGTGCTCAGCGTCTCTGCGGTGAATTCTGTTTTTCATAACTTAACGACTCAATGGCCCGGCATCGGCGGGCCGCAGTTACAGAACCGGGAGCGGTAGCGACCGGACGCGGGCACACAAGTTTGGTTTCAACTGATTTTCCGTTCCAGTCTTCAAAGTCGAGTTTGGCATCCCCTCGCTACCGCTCGGGGTTCTGTACCATTGTTCTGTCGCCATCTTCGATGGCTCGTTGAACGAGTTCCTCACAGGTCTCTTTCATCTGTCTTTCCATTATCGGGTCTCAAGTACAACCACAGTTGCAATCGGATCACTTGCTTTTGTTGGGACCTGAATTGTCGTGCCCTCGTTGTTTTGACTGAACTCCAAACCTGTTTTACGATCACTCAACAGGTAGGCCTTCTTCACTGTCTTGCCCCACGCAGGTACGCGCAGGCTTCCATCCGCGGGCCAATCGAATACATGCAAATAGACGCGGCCAGGTTTACTGGTGGCGCGACCGAATGACAGTTGCGTCGCGAACGGGCTCGCGGTCGTCCCATAGATCGATTCTCCGTTCCGTTTCATCCAGGTTCCGACATCGGCCAATCGTGCGACACTCGGTTGGGGAATCAGACCTTCGGCCGTGGGCCCCACGTTCAAAAGATAGTTGCCACCCTTGGACGCGATATCGATCAGATTGCGAATGATTATCTCTGAAGACTTCCACTGGTTGTCGTAAAACTTGTAGCCCCAGGTGGTGTTCATCGTCATGCAACTCTCCCAGTCAACGCCGGGCAAACCGTTTGCGGGAATCTGCTGTTCGGGCGTACCAAAATCACCGGAATATTCGCGATCGGTTTTGCTCATTCCCGCCATGCCCTGGCGGCCTTTGCCGACGCGATTGTTAACAATGATGTTGGGCTTGAGACCGCGAACGAACTTGTAAAGATCCTGGCCGTCTTCTTCGGTCCACCAATCCTGCCACTCGCCGTCGAACCAGAGCACCGCGGGATCGTACGTGGTGATCAGCTCGCGCAATTGCGCTTTCATATACTTGACGTATTCTTCCTTGCCGCCGGGTTTCATCTTCGTCGTGCGGTTACCCGCGGTCGGGTCTTTCCCGGCCACTTCCACATAAACCGCCGGGTAATGCCAATCGAGGATTGAATAGTAGAAACAGAATTTTAGTCCCCGCTTTTTTGTTTCCGCCGCCAGCGCTTTGATTGGATCTTTCTTGTAGGGAGTTGAGTCAACGATGTCGTAACTGGAGACTTTGCTGTCGTACATAGCAAAGCCGTCGTGATGTTTCGAGGTAATGACGATGTACTTCATGCCGGCGTCTTTGGCTATGCGTACCCATTCTTTAGCGTCGAACTTCACGGGATTGAATTGGGGCGCGAATTTCTCGTAGTCGGCGCGCGGAATGTTGGCCCATTCCATGATCCATTCACCGATTCGTGTCGAGCGTTGCCCTTTGTACTCTCCGGCCGGAACGGCATACAAGCCCCAATGAATAAACATGCCGAAACGCGCTTCGCGCCACCATTTCATACGCTGGTCGCGGGCGGCTTTTGTTTCTGACTGGCCGGCAAGCGTTAAGTTTGGCATGGGTGGATCTAGACGCGCGCTACCGCCCGCGTGGTCGGGCGTTAGCCCGACTCTAAACAAGCTCGGCGCACTGACGACAAACGGAAGTTTGTCGGACATCGTTGTGCCGCGCGAGATATGCGCCTGAAACAGGCCGGCTACAAGAGCGGTGACTAGTAGTGATAACGCCAAGCGCTTCATCTCACACCTGTCCTTTGATTATGAACGGCCGCCTACCCCAAGTCGGCGTCAAACTGAAGTTGCCGGACAGCACTACGTGACTTTGAGCAATACTGCCGTGTGCGGAGACGCGTTATTGACTGTGAACCAGCCTTCACGTTTCCCGAGCTTCTCGCCCGTCCAGTAATCAGTTACATCGCTCAGCCCGGGCAGCTTGAATCGGAACGAGCGATCCTCGTCGGCCCAGTTGAAGCAGCAGACCATTCGCGCATTCGCCAGCGTAATCGTTCCCACGTTCATTGAAGCATCTTCAAACTGTGCGGCCACGCCCGTCGGTGGCAGGAGCTTCCGTAACATTTCCAGACGCTCCGGCGAAATCTTTGTTAGATCGTCGCCGGACAAAACCATTCCCCCGGATGCGTAGATCGCCGTCGCATGAAACCGAAACTCGGTCAAAGGCAGATCGCCCACCAGGCAAACCGCATCGGGATCGTTCCACCACAGGCGACCATTCTGCCAGTTGCGACTCAGGTTCTGACGGGCCGTCTGCTTGATGCGATCCCAACTGCGCTTGATGTCATTTGAGCTGCGCGAGCCATGAGTCAATCCCAGCGAGGGCCACAGCGGATGATTGCAGCCGAGAATAAAACCGTCCCGGGCACCGCGCAGAATCGCTCGCATGCCGCGCCGGTAAGCTTCGATCCGCGTGGCGCGTGGATCGTGAAAATGCCCGCCGTGAATCGCGCCCCAGAAATTCGCGTCGAGCTTGAAATACGTGCAGCCCCACTCTTGTCGCATGGTACGAAAGACACTCTCGAGACGCTTCTGTGCTTCCGGATGTGTACCATCGAGCGCGTACCACGGACCACGACGCCAGCCGCCAAACGTCACTCGATCGGAACGCAGAGGCTTTCCTTCCTCGTCCCGCACAAACCAATCCGGGTGTTGTGCAAATAAATGTGACTTCTCTTCGGCCACAAACGGCGCGACCCAGATGGCCGGCTCGAATCCGCGGGCCCGAATCTGCTTCAGCACGCCCTGCACATTTCCGCCGAACGCCGCTCCTGTTTCCAGCCAGTCTCCCATCGCCGGTTGATAGCCATCGTCGATTTGAATGTACTTGAGTTGGGGGACGTTTTTGGCGATGAAGTCGAGATTGTCCAGTACCTGCTGGGCGGTAACCCGCGGTCCAAAGCAATACCACGAGCACCAACCGGTCGGGGGAGTCTTACCGAGAATCGGTGGATGGTTCCTGTTCAGCCGCCGGGCCAACTCAGCGAGAAGTTGTTCGCGATCCGTTCCCGATCGAAAAGTGAATTCCTCGAGTTCCCATGTTTCGCCGGGCTTCAACGTGAGGCCTTCGGTATCGATGACCACCTGCAACGACGAATCGCGCAAATAGAATTGACCGGCAAAACGCCGGCAGGACGTGAACGCAAAGAGGTTGTGGCCACCACTCGGCGGCGACAACGTCATCATGCCGTAAAAAACACGCGCATCAGCAGGAGCCGGCAACTTGTAGTGCGAGGCATCGGTGTATTGGCTGTAATTCACGGGCTGCCCCAGTGTGCCGCCCGTCTGTGTCAGCATCTGAAAGCCTTCGCCGTAGAGTTTGGTCCCGGGTGATAGCGTAAGGGGAATGTCGAAGAGGACTGCTTCTTTGACGCGCACTGACTTGCGTCCATGATTGGTCAACCGCGAATTACAGAGCGATCCGCGCCAACGCCGCACCAGTTGGACCTGTTTTGCATTAGTATCGTCGAAGGCGACAACTCTGCCGGGGGCCCTGGCGAGTTGGCTTACTTGATTTGGTTTGTTTTGAGTCTGAGCAAAATGGGAGGCGGCCGCGACGATTGGTGAAGCCAGCGCAGCTTTGAGAACTTCGCGTCGCGTAATCCCCTCTGACATTAAACCTGCCCGCGCTCTCTCCGGCGAACAAATAATTCATCCTGCTTTGGTTCGGAATCGCATTCAATCGCCAGCGTCGTGATGGGGTCGTCAGGAGCTTTTTCGGGGAGGCCCTTGAAACGAACGTGATAATCGTCTTGTTCGAAAGCGACTTTTTGTCCGCTGGCCAACAACGTCACTGACTTAACCTTGTTTCGCAAACCGGCGAATGCCAGGTTATCACCACCGGCTGGCCAGAAATGCACATGCAGGTAAAGCGTGTTGCCGTGCCGAGAGAAGCTGCCATTGCGCGATCGACGTGGCTGACAGACGTCCGCGCCGTAGAGTGCCTGGCCGTTTCGATCCATCCAGCGCCCAACGGTGTTGAGAATCTGGACTGATTCCAAAGGTATTGAGCCATCCGGCTTCGGGCCGATATTGATCAGATAGTTGCCGCCATCGTGTGCGCAGGTGATCAAGTTGCGAATGACCTGTTTTGGCGTTTTCCAGGCATCGTCGGCCTGATGATAACCCCAGGAATCGTTCATCGTCATGCAGCTTTCCCAGGCGCGGCCGGCTTCGGCCGCTTCAATTCGTTGTTCGGGGGTTGAGAAGTCGCCGGGAAGCCTGTTGCGATTATTGACGATGATGTCGGGCTGGAGTTTAAAGGCCATCTCGTTCATCTTTTCCGACTCCCAGCCTTTTACATCCAGCGGCCACGAGACGTCGTACCAGAGAATATCAATTTTGCCATAGTTGGTAAGCAACTCGCGGATGTGTGTGTGAATGTAGTCGACAAAACGACGGCGCGCGGCTTCATCTGTAGCACAACGCGCTCCGTCCGGATGATGCCAATCCATCAGCGAGTAATAGAAGCCGACGCGCAGGCCTTCGGCACGGGCGGCATCGACGTACTCCTTAACCAGATCGCGTCCCGGACCCTGCCTGGGCGCGCAGTAGTTTGTCGTCTTTGTGTCGAACAGGCAGAACCCTTCGTGATGTTTTGTGGTCATCACCATGTACTTTTGGCCGGCGCGTTTTGCCAGTCGCGCCCAGTCGCGCGCGGCATTGGGTTTGGGATTGAAGCGTTTCGCCAATTCCTGGTATTCGGTCGCTGGAATTCCTTCCATCTCCATCACCCATTCATGACGGCCCGGTATGCTGTACAAGCCCCAATGAATGAACATGCCGAACTTGGCTTCGTGCCACCATTTCATGCGGCGCTCGCGGTCGGCGATGATGGCCGGCGATTCTTCGGGCGGCTTTGGTTGCTGTTGCGCATCGGCGGGGTCTGCAGCTGCAAATATGGATGGATGCGAAACGGCAACCGCGGCGCTGGCTCCAATTAACTTGAGATAGTTTCTTCTGGAGATGTGGTGATCATCCATGACCTTACCCCTGCTGTTGAAAGACCACGCCCCTCTTCCGAAAGAAGAAAACAGAAGCCACTGCTTCCTAGGGCGCGGTCGAGTTTTGTAGTGCGGGTCAAACCCAAATGAAGTCCGACCAACTTTTTAGTCTGTCTGACTCCCTCTTCCTTTGGGAGAGGGTTGGGGAGAGGGCTTTGAGCGGCTCGCTCTAGCTGCGCCCCTCTTCCCCGGCCCTTCTCCCAGAGGGAGAAGGGAGATAGCCGCTTCTAGTAGCTCAACCTGATCCCAAACTGGATCTGACGCGGCGTAGTGCCCTGAGCCAGATTTGAAATCTTCCCCACGCTCGCAGCGATTGCGGTCGCACTGGAGTTTACCGTCAGGTTTGCATTCGCGGGCGTATCCCAGTTTAGGATATTGAAGACGTTGAACATCTCAACCCGGAACTGCAGCTTGAACCTCTCCTTAATTGGAATGGTCTTGAACATTGAGAAGTCCACGTTATAGACAGCCGGTCCTCTGTACGCGTTTCGCGGCAGATTTCCGAACGCGCCGGAAGGAATTCCGAAAGCACAGGGGTTGAACCAACTCACGAGAGTGTGAACTTGATCTGCGGCCCGCCCGCCCTGGGAAATCGTCTTCTGACAATTTGGATCAGGGTTGGCAGCCACCGGTCCGGCGACAAACGGATCTGCAATCAAGTTGGGCCGGAGATAGTTGTTCGGGGCACTGGATCCGCTTCCACGCAGGTTGGCCAGGTCACCGGTAACTATCAGGTTGTAAGGTGCTCCGGTCCGTGCCTGCGCAATGAAGTTTGACTGCCAGTTTCCCAGGATCCAGGATGCCGGTCCGCTCCTGAGCCACTTCTTTCCCTTCCCAAAAGGAAGTTCATAAAGCGTAGCCCACGACAGAAAGTGAGTAACGTCGTAGGACGAAGGCCCCCAGGCGGTGCTTTGGTCATAGAAGTTCTGGATGGTTGCGGCTCCGCCCGGCCCATTCTCGACGTTGAAATAGCCGCTGGTTGTGTCGTTGGATCTGCCCCAGGTGTAAGACAACAGCGTGCTCAGACCCTTGGTGAACCGCCTCTGGAATTTTGTCTCCAGGGCTTTGTAGTTTGCTCTTCCAGTGGCCAGCGTGTAGTTGACGCCTGCACCGACCCACGGCACTGCTCGCGCGGCGTCGACAGTCGCGGCCGGAGTTCCATTCGGAAAAGCCTGACGAGCGGCATTGGCCAGACCAGAATACGGCAGCCGGCGGCTCACGCTGCCGACATATGCCACCGAGAGCATTGTCGACGCGGTCAATTCCCGCTGGAATTCGAAGTGCCACATATGAGTATAGGGATCCTTATATTTTGGATCGTCGTTGAAACCACCGACACCCCAGGGAGTGGTCACCGGCAGAGGCGTTGCGAAACCCTGTCCCTGAAACTGAATGATGTTGAAGGCCGTCCCGTTGGTGAAGGTCGCGCTTGCGTTAATACCCGCCGGGCTGGCGAAGGCTGTAGCATCGGGCCAAACAGCAGCTTCCAGATCATTCTGAGCGTATTGACTTCGGGCCGGCAGCGGATCGAAGTAGAGTCCGTATCCGGCGCGCAGGACGGTCTTTGAATTCACCGACCAGGCTACACCCACGCGCGGCCCAAAGTTGTCTTTCACTGGAGGTGGCGCGAAAAAGTCTTTACCGGCAAGCACCACGTTGTTGAAGTGTGGATCAGTCAAAAATGCATCGGGGATACACGCCGCAGCCTTGGCAATGCTACAGAGGGGCGGCATGGTACTGGCCCCGATGATCCAGCGTTGATTCGGCAGGTCAAACGAGTTCCAGAGCCGTCCATCAATCGTCTTCGGCTGGGTCAGATAGTCGTAGCGTATTCCCAGGGTCAGGACGACGTTGCGACTGACTTTCCATTCGTCCTGCGCATACGCCGCCCACCCGGCATACTTGAATTGCACCGGACCTCCATGCAGGATCGGCAGTTGGGCGCTGAAGCTGTTTGGATAGCCCAAAAGCGCTGACGCCAGAGACAAACCTGTCGTACCCGAAGCAGCCGACGGGTTGCGAGTTTGTTCGTCGTTGAAGACATAGGTTTGGAAGGTGTTCAACTGGATACGCTTGGCCTCGATGTACCAACCTCCGAATTTCAAATTGTGATTGCCTCTGACCCAGGTGAGACTGGGGGTGACACTCCAGTTAGGATTCTCGCGAAGGGCGGGACCACGAATGCCGAAATTGCCGCTGCCTCCCGCGGCCCAGTTTTGCAGAGTGACCAGCAGACCACCATACTTGTCTACATCCAGGAATCCAGCCTGTTTTAGAGGGTCGGTCCCGGCTTCGTGCTGGTTCTGCTGGCTGGAGTCCACTCCGGGTCGCCCGGCGTAACCCGCGCGCAAATCAAGAATGACGTTGGGATTGAAGGTGTGTGTCCAAACCCCACCGTAGTTTCGCCCTCTTCCACTTCCCGCGGTGGAACCGGCGGTTCCAATCGGATTAAAGACGGTGACGTTCTGTTGAGTAAAGCGGAAGAAGACATTGTCGTTATCGCTGAAGCGATGATCGATCCTGATCTGATAACCGTTTGAGTCGTTCAGTGACGACCGGCTTTGCGCGAAGTTATTGACTGCGTCTCCGGTGAGATTAGGTATCGGCGAGTAAGTCTGGAAGAACTTTTGCATCGGCGCGAAGATCAGGGCCTGCGGAATCTTGAAGCAGGGAGCGCCGATGGTCTGGTCCTGTTGCTTTTGCGCATTCACCGGCAGCGGAATGCCGGCCGCGTCACAGCGAAATTGGTCCCTCACAAAGTTGGCGCCTACCTGCCTGGTTGAGTAAGGGTTGAAGATCGGCCGACGCAGGCCCGAAGCCGTATTGGTGAAGTCTCCGGCGATCTCAGCCGCCGTGGGAACATAAGCCAGACCCAGGTTGGGCTGGCTATAGCGCCAACCGTCGTATCCGAAAGAAAAGAACGTCTTGTTCTTAATGATAGGCCCGGTGAGAACCGCGCCGAACTGGTTCTGGCGGAATGGCAGTGGTTTTGTCGGCACTCCCTGACCCGGCGCACATCTGGCAGTCGTGCAGACATCGAAACTATTGCGGGCGTCGAAGGCATCGTTGCGAATGTATTCGAAGGCCGAGCCATGAAAGCCGTTGCCGCCTGACTTCGAGACCATATTCACCACGCCACCGGCGGCGCCGCCATACTCGACCTTGGCGTCGTGGCCTACGACCTTGAACTCCTGGACCAGATCGATATTCGGGATCACAATGTATGTCGGTCCACGAACATTGGTGTTAATGATGCCGTCATAGAAATATAGTTTTGAGCGGTTCTGCTGTCCGTGGAAAGAAGGATCGGCAAACCCCGAACCAGGAATTCCGACGTTGCCTTCAACTCCCCCAATACTCCGGTTTTGAGAGGTCGAGATAGGTGTGACTCCCGGAGTCAGCGTCAAGAGTTGAGTGAAGTTTCTTCCGTTGAGGGGCAACTCTTCTACGACCCGCTCAGTTATCACCGTGCCCAGATCAGTTGAGGTTCGCTGGACCATTTCTGCGCCGGCGACGATTTCCACAACCTCCGAGACCTCACCGACTACCAGCGTCACGTTTTGTGTGATGGCTTCGGTAACTCCAACTGTGAACGAAGGGGTTTGCGCTCTTTTGAACCCCCGGGCCTCAACGAAGAGCACGTAAGTGGCAGGCCTTAGATTAACGAAAGCGAAGTAACCACTTTGGTTCGTGGTCGCTTCGGTTTCAATCTTTGTGGCCTGGTTGACGAGCTTCACCGCTGCGCCGGCAACGGCGGCACCGTTCGGATCAGCTACCGTTCCGTTGACTTCAGCAGTTGATTGGGCCCGTAGCGTCACCGCTGACGCCAACATAAAGAGCAGCGCGGCTACCGTGATTTTTAGCGCGGGTCTCTTGGTTAACTTCATGTTTCATCTCCTTAATGTATACGCGGCTTGCTGAGCCGTTACCGGTGATTCGAGGCGCAGCACTAGACGACGCCTCGGGATAGATCCCTGACGTTAACTTGGAAATGCGGCTGAATTTGAAGCTGCGGGCTGACGCACGCTCCTCCTTGCAAAAACTTTCTCAGCCGTTAAGCAATTGCGGTAGTTCGTCCTCTGCCTATGAATGCTAAACAAGCACCCGGTTTGGCGGTGGTTTCCCGTCCCAAAACCGGGCCTGCCTTACGAAAGTTGCGACACTATAAATGATTCTGTTACCGATAACAAGCATTATTTTTACCGCTAACAGCTTTTTTGTGCTAGACTGCTGCCTCGCTTCCCGGCCGCCGCTTTTTCGGTTGAGAACTCGACGAGGGTTTGATCGTGTCCGACGGGCAGGTAATACTATTACCGCGTGACGGCTCAAGGCTTCTGACAACGTGGAAAACGTGTCAATCTCCTGGCAAATAGCAAAGCTAATTGTTCGACATAGCGACCCTGGAGACCTCCAATGACTAACGTGGCTTACGCAGACAAAGTCGTGATTATCACCGGTGGCAGTAGCGGTATAGGCAAGGGTTGTGCGGAGCAGTTTGTTAAGGCTGGGGCCAAAGTTATTATCTGCTGCAACGACCGGGATGAAGGCGTCGTGGTAACCGCTGCGTTGCGCGATCGTGCGCAAAGGCAAGGTTGCGGTAGTGCCGATTTCGTTTACTGCGACGTTACCAAAACTGAAGAAATCCGAAATTTGATCGGCACTGCGATTTCGCTTCACGGGAGAATCGATTGCTTACTCAACAACGCCGGTTGGCATCCGCCCCACAAACCAATCGATGAGTTTTCCATCCAGGAATTTCGCGATCTGCTCGAGTTGAACCTGGTCAGCATTTTTACCGCCTCAAAATTTGCGCTTCCTTATCTGCGCCAGACGAAAGGCAACATCATTAATATGGCTAGTCTGGTGGCGACGATTGGCCAGCGACACGCCACGACTTATGTCGCTACCAAAGGGGCAATCACCGCCTTTACAAAAGCCCTGGCTGTAGACGAAGCGCCAAATGGGGTGCGGGTGAATTCCGTTTCTCCGGGAAATATCTATACGCCTCTCTGGCAGGAAGCCATCGACGCCGCGCCCGATCCGCAACAGTATCGAGCCGAAGGTGAAGCGGCCCAACTGGTGGGTCGCATGGGTCGGGTCGAAGAGGTGGGTCGTCTATGTCTGTTCATCGCGGCTGAGGCAACCTTCACTACCGGAGTCGACCACATCATCTCTGGGGGAGCGGAACTGGGGTATGCTCAAAAGAGTGTGAACGGAAAGGTCGATGAGGTCGAACTAGCCCTCGCGCAAACCTGATTGCCCGCCCCATCAGCAATCTGACGATTCAGCGAGAACAATTCATTAGTTCGTGGCCGGCCGGGCTCCGGCCTTCGCTCTGGCTCCGCATGATTCGCGGATGACGAGTTCGAGGGGAAGAGTGACGTGGTGCGGCTTGGCGTGGTCCGATTTTTCTTCGATCAGTTGGATCAAGAGACTGGCGGCGCTCTGGCCCATATCGCGACGTGACCAGGAGATCGTAGTGAGCGGCACGCGCAGCATCGCTCCATAGTGTATGTTGCCGGCTCCCACCAGCGCCACATCCTTGCCGGCACGCAGGCCTACCTCTTCGAGCGCCTGCATCGCGCCAATCGCCGACGGATCGTTGACCGCAAAGATGGCCTGCGGGACCTCAGACTCGGCCAGCCACGAACGCATCGCTTCATATCCCTCGGATTCCAACAGGCCACATTCACGCACCAGACTCTTCTCAAACCGGAGCTTGCGCTTGGCCAGCGCCTGCTTATAACCCTCGAACCGATCGGCGCTCACGGATGAGCCATCGCCGCGCAGGTGCCCAATGCGACGATGGCCAAGCCTGATCAGGTGTTCGGTGGCCAGCCTCCCGACCTGCACGTTGTCGGTGGCCACGGAGGGACAACTCAATTGCTTCATCGTGCGATCGACCAGGACCATCTTCGCCCCGTCCTTGATCATCTTGCGATAGGGCCTGGTTTCGGTGGGGGGAAAGACCGAGCTGATAATAAGACCGTCAGTTCGTTGTAAGAGCGTCTCGACTTGACCGAGTTCGCGCGTGGTGTCTTCATCCGAACTACAGATTAAGAGCTGAAAGCCGGCCGGCCGGGTAATTGATTCGATGGCCCGCATGACTTCTGCAAAGTAGAGATTCATCAAATCCGGCACGATTACTCCAATCAGATAAGAGCGATTCGTGGCCAGTGCTCGAGCATGCTGGTTCGGCTGATAGTTCATCCGGCGCGCAACCTCGAGCACGCGCTCGCGTGTCTCCGCACTGATTAGGGGATTGTTGTTGATTGCCCGCGAGACGGTCATTTTAGACACGCCTATTTCGCGCGCAATGTCAGCAAGAGTTACCGGCATGACGACTCTCTTCCAACGTTAGCGAATGAATCTTACAGTCATCAACGATTTTCCGCCACCGAGAAATTCCTGGCTCAAACTCCCGGACTTCGGCGGCTCACGCTGTTTTGATCCCATCGATGCCGCCGGGGAAAAAGATTTGACCCTTCCAACAACCAATGTGTTAAATTGCGCAAGTTACCGTTAACAGTCAACCAGACCAGCGCCGTACAGGTTGCGATTGCCACCGTAGCTCCGCGCTTATCGCTGAAGCTGCACGAGTTGGCTGTGGGTGGTTGCCATGATGGATTGGAGCGATTGATGCATCGTTGTGTGATTCCGCTTTACGCGATGCGCGCCGCAAGGGATACGACGTCTCTACCACGAAAGCGTTGATGGACATGGCCGGCTTGTGGTGGGTCGGTGCGTCCGCCCCTGGTCGACGTTAGCGCCGCAGAACAGGTGGGGTTGCGCGAGATTCTCGAAACCTGGAAACCCTTTCTATGAAACAAATCGCCTGGGGACTGATCGGTTGCGGGGACATCGCGCAGAAGCGAGTCGCGCCTGCATTACGCGATTCGGAGTTGTGCCGGTTGGTCGCGGTCAACCGTGCGCAAGGGGAACTGGCCGAAGCCTTTGCCACGCAATTCGGCGCCAGAAAATGGTATGCCGACTGGCGGGAACTATTACGCGACGACGAGATCGACGCGGTTTACGTCGCCACGCCGGTTAACTTACATGCCAAGCAAGCCGTCGCAGCAGCCGAGGCAGGAAAGCATGTGCTGTGCGAAAAGCCCATGGCGATGAATGTGCGCGAATGCGGTCAGATGATCGACGCCTGCCGCGCCCACAACGTGAAGCTGGGCGTTGCTTACTATCGTCACTTCTATCCCGTGGTGGAACGCATCAAGAGCATCATTGCATCGGGTGATATCGGCGCGCCGGTGTTGGTACAAATCAATGCGTTCGAGTGGTTCAATCCGGCCGCCGATCATCCTCGCTCGTGGTTACTCAAGAAGGAGTTGGCCGGCGGCGGGCCGATGTTTGATTTCGGCTGTCATCGCATTGAAGTCCTGACCGACATCTTCGGTCCCATCACAGCAGTGAGGTCCATGACGTCAAACAATCTATTTGATCGTGAAGTGGAAGACACGGCCACGGCTTTGTTCCAGTTTGAAGGAGGCACATGCGGAGTACTTTCAGTGACCCATGCCGCGCTGGAAGCGAAAGATTCCGTGAATATCTTCGGCTCGCTGGGTTCGATTCGCGTTTCAATCCTGAACGAAGGAAAGATTCGAGTCATGGGTAAGTTAGGAGAACGCTACGAAGTGCACGCGCCTGCGGCGAATCTGCACGCCCCGCTGATCGAAGATTTTGCCAAGGCAGTTGTGACCGATCGTGAGCCTGCGGTAAGCGGCGAGGTGGGCAGAGCCGTCGCGATGATCGAGGAAGAGATCTATAGACAGGCCAGGATGTCCGACAAACTTTAGTTTGTCGTTGAGATTCGGTAGGCGCAACCGAATGAAGAGGCGAGTTGTCCGACAAACTTTTCAGTTTGTCGATGAGCTTCGTTAGACGCAACTCGAATGGAAACTATAGAGGCGACAAACTGAAGTTTGTCGACACCATGACGGAGAAGCCGAGATGAACTTGAATAGATTTCTGCCGCTGGCTTTGCTGGCAGCGTTGTTGCTCTTTCAGCCTGTCCGAAGTCAAACGGCGCCAAGGACACTCGACATTTATTTCATTGATGTTGAAGGCGGTGCGGCAACGCTAATTGTCACGCCAACGGGCGAGTCTCTTCTGATCGACTCAGGCTTTCCCGGCGACCGAGATGCGGGACGCATTGCGCATGTCGCACTTGGCGTCGCCGGACTCAAGCAAATCGATCACTGCATAATTACACACTGGCATCGCGATCATGTCGGGGGGAGTGCGCGTCTATCTCAGTTAATTCCGATTAAGAACTTTTACGATCATGGATTGCCGCAGGTAATTGCTTCCGACATGCAGCCAGAGTTGATCGAAGCTTATAAGCAGACGACGCAAGGGAAATCGGTAACATTGAAACCCGGCGACTGGATCAAATTACGCTCGCCGGAATATCTGCCGCCATTGCAGGTGCATGTGCTGGCCGCAGGTGGCATGGTGTTGGGAGAAAAATCCAACCTGCCGCAGGTTCGGCCGTGCGGTGCGGATTTCGAAGCGAAACCGGAAGACAAGACAGATAACGCGAACAGTGTCGGCATCCTGCTTACCTTCGGCCGCTTCAAGTTTTTCGATGGTGGGGATCTGTCCTGGAATATAGAAAACAGACTCGTCTGTCCAAAGAACCTGATCGGCGCCGTTACGGTCTATCAAGTCGATCATCACGGTACCGACGCCAGCAATAATCCAACCCTGGTCGGCGCACTCAAAGCTCGCGTGGCGGTAATCGATGATGGTCCGCGGAAGGGTGGGGAAGCGCGCACGTTCGCAACCCTGAAGAGTGTCAAAGAAACTGAGGCGATCTATCAGCTTCATCGTAATCTGCGCACGACTGACAAAGACAACACACTCGCCGGCTACATCGCTAACGAGGAGGAAGCGTGCCAGGGAAACTTCATCAAGCTCTCTGTCGAGCCGGGCAGCAAGTCGTACACGGTGAGCATTCCAGCGAAGCAGATCAGTCGCAGCTATCGCACGAGGTGACCAGGAGTGCCGTAGGCACGAAATATTTATGGAATGTTAAGCCGATACCAACTGAAGCTCCAGAGGAGCGAAATGTGATTTGACATGTCGCTCCTACGGAGCTTGTGGAATTTTGCGTACGTGAACTATAAACATCGCGCTCCTCTGGAGCTTAAGCCCAAAGAGATTAATCCGAGGTCGTAACGAAACCATGGCCTATCAACCTTTTGATCTAACCGGGAAGACAGCGGTCGTCATCGGCGGCACGTCCGGTATCGGGCGAGCAATTGCGCGCGGCTTGGCGGAAGCCGGCGCGGATGTCGTGCCGAGTTCGCGCCGCATTGAACCGGTGAAAGAGACTGCGCGCGAGATTCGCGAGCTGGGTCGGCGCTCACTCGAGGCCGTTTCTGATGTGAGCGATCGATCGTCTTTGGAGCATTTGTTGGTGAAGTGTGTCGAGGCATTTGGGAAGGTCGATATCCTCGTCAACTCGGCAGGCAAGACCAAGCGCACGCCCACGATCGAGGTGAACGAAGATGAGTGGAACGACATCCTCGACACCAATGTGACGGGTACTCTGCGCGCCTGTCAGGTTTTCGGCCGGCACATGCTGGAGCGCAAGTACGGGCGCATCGTCAATATCGCGTCGCTTTCCACCTTCGTAGCCCTTTATGAGGTCGCCGCGTATTCGGCGAGCAAGGCAGCGGTAGCCATGCTGACAAAATCACTGGCCATTGAATGGGCGCCGCACGGCGTGAATGTAAACGCGATCGCGCCCGGCGTATTCCGCACCGCGCTGAATCAGAAGTTGCTGGACGAGACTGAGCGCGGCAAAGAATTCCTGATGCGTACGCCGATGAAGCGCTTTGGAAAAGTTGAAGAACTGGCTGGCGCGGCGGTGTTTCTTTCGTCCGAAGCGGCCAGCTTTATCACGGGTGAAGTCCTGGTCGTCGACGGAGGCTTTCTGGCCAGCGGCGTGAATCAATAGCAGTGGCACAGACTTCAGTCTGTGTTCCGTGATTAGATTACACTTCACTGACGATCACAGACTGAAGTCTGTGCCACTAAACAGATGACCACGGCAATCATGGAAGCGGTAGTCGGACGCGGCGCCGCAACGCTCTCGCTCTCACCGGAAGAGTTGCGCGCCATCGTCGCGGAAGCGCTCGATGACATTAGCGTAGGCGAGCGCGTGCTGGCTATCGTTCCCGACAAGACCCGCGACGACAACACGGATCTCCTGTTTCCATTTGCTTCGGAAATACTCTCGCAAAAGAAGATCGGACAGTTGGATGCACTAGTTGCACAAGGCACGCATGCGCCGATGACCGAGTCGGAAAAACGCGAAAAGATCGGCTGGGGCAACATCGCGGACGGTCGTATCGGTCGAATCTTCGACCATCAGTGGAACCGCGAAGATGAGCTGGTCACGCTTGGCGAACTGAGCGCGGATCGAATCGCAGATCTGACGGATGGACTGATGAGGGAATCAGTACCGGTACGTTTAAATAAACTGCTCGCCCCCGGAACTTACGACACGGTCCTGGTGTTTGGCGCCACGATGCCGCACGAAGTCGCCGGCTTTGCAGGTGGCGCGAAGTATTTCTTTCCCGGCGTTGCCGGTCCGGAATTGACGCACCTGACGCACTGGCTCGGAGCGCTGGCCACGATTGAAAACGTGATCGGCCGCGTGGAAACGCCGACGCGCCGCGTGATCGAAGCCGCCGCTGCTTTCGTCCCCGCCCGGGTTATCTCTTTCACTTCGGTGTCGACCCGCGATCCGCGTGGGCTGCTTACACACGCCCTGTTTGCCGGCGATATCTACGAATCGTTCCGGCGCGCCGCCGCAGTCAGCAGCCAGGTCCACATCAAGTACGTCGGACGTAAGTACAAGCGCGTGGTCGCCCTGCTTGACCGGCATTACGACGAACTCTGGGTCGGGGGAAAAGCCAGCTACAAACTCGGCAGCATCATTGAAGAAGGCGGGGAACTGATCATCTATGCGCCGCACCTGGACCAACTTTCGGCGACACACGGTCGTTTGATCGAAAAGTATGGTTACGCGCCGCTCGAGCAGGTGCGCGAAATGGTCGAAGGCTCGGATGAACTGCGCGCGAACCTTTGTGTGGCCGCACACCTGGCGCACGTTAGTTACGGCAGCGCTCGCAATGCCGCCGGTCAGCTCACACCTCGCTATCGCATTACCCTTGCGTCCGCAGTTACTGAAGAAGCTTGTCGCCGAGTGAACCTGGGTTTTTTAGATCACGGCAAATTCCGTTTGGGAGACTATGAAGCGGATACTGACACGCTGGTGGTCGAGGATGCGGGACGGGATCTCTATTTGGTTTAGCAAAGAAACCCATCGCGATATTCAGCGCTCGTCACGCATGCCACAAGGGCACCCGACCACGCGAGCTAACAGCTCGCGTTACATCAAGCAAGCAGCTCGTAAACCTCTGGCTTCGCCGCAGCCAACTCACCAACCTCTTTTTTCGGAGCGACACTCTGCTGGCCCAGTTCCTCGGAAGCGAGCTCGCTGATCTCTCTGAGCCGAGTTCGCAATCGCTGGTTCTCCATTCCGAGTAAGTGTTTTGATTTCATCATCTCGTAATGCTCCAGAGCGCGGCTGACGGTCAGGCGCAAATCCTCATTGTTCCAGGGTTTGGTCAGATAGCGGTAGACGAGGCCGCTATTGAGGGCGTCGATCAGCGCGTCCACATCCGTGTAGCCGGTCAAGAGAATCTTGACCATATGCGGACGGCTCGCGACGGTTTTGATCATCAGTTCTATGCCCGTCATCGCGGGCATGCGTTGGTCTGATATCAACAGCGCAACGTCGTGCTGGTCCAGCAGCGCCAGTGCCTCGGCGCCTGACGGCGCGGTAACAACCTGGTAGTCCTGCCGGAATAGTCTTTCCAGTGTTCTTAGATTCGCCGGTTCGTCATCGACGATCATGATCTTATAGTGCATGTTTGACACCTCTTCCTGATTCAATTTGAAGCGGCCATATCCTGCTCCGCATCAACAGACAAATAAATGGTGAACGTCGTTCCCTGGCCGGGAGCGCTTTTGACTTCAATCTTGCCGCCATGACGTTCAATGATTCCGTGGGAAATCGACAAACCCAAACCGGTTCCTTCGCCGACCGGCTTAGTAGTGAAAAAAGGATCGAATATTTTCTTTAGCTGCTCAGGAGCCATCCCGCGGCCTGTGTCGCTAATTGAGGCAATCACAGTTCGCCCTTCACAGCGCGTCTTAACCAGCACTTCGCCTTCGATCTCTCCAATGGCCTGGGCGGCATTGACGAGCAGGTTCATCCAGACCTGATTGAGTTGGGCGGCGAAACAATTGACCTGAGGGATCTCTCCATAGTCACGCGTTAGAGTAATCTTCCCCGTCTTGTAGTATCCGGACAGCATGCGGACCGTGGATTCAATTCCTTCATTGACGTCGATTCGTTTGAACTCCGCTTCATCCAGACGTGAGAAAAGACGCAGATTCAGCACGACGTCCCGAATGCGCTCGGCGCCTAAGTAGCAATCGGAAAGAATCGAAGCGAGGTCGGCGACGATGTTGTCATAATCTATCTCTTTTTTGATCGCGCTGATTCGAGCGGTCGCTTCAGGTGGCAGCGCTACTTCGTCATAGTCAGACAGGCAACGCTTCAAACGCTCGACGTAACCCTTGAGCAGGTCGATGTTGCTATAGATGAAACCGGCCGGATTATTCAGCTCGTGCGCAACTCCGGCCGCAAGCTGACCCAGCGAAGCCATCTTTTCCGTCTGTAAGATCTGGGCCTGGAGACGTTCCATCTCAGTTTTTTGACGCGCAAGTTCCGCGTTACGATTCTCGAGGTCCTGTTTGTAACGCCGCGCATTGCGCAACAGCGTTCGCCTTTCCATGGCCCGTTCTACCGACGCCGTCAGAACGTCAAGCCCGCATGGTTTGAGCAAGTAATCGGAGGCGCCCATCCTGACTGCATCAATCACTCGCTGCGTGCGAGCGATGGCCGACACCATGATCACGGCGGTATCTGGATAGCGTTCGCTAATTTTGCGGAGCAGCTCGATTCCGCTCAGCCCGGGCATTTGTATGTCAGTAATGACCAGGGCAAAAGGTTCGCGCGAGAGGAACTCCAAAGCCTCCTGCGCGTCGGCCGCCTCTTCACAAGAATAGTTTTCGCCAAGGTAGTCGACAAACAGTTGGCGCACGCACTGTTCATCATCGACGATGAGGATGCGGCGGTCGTGACTTTCGGCGTATGCAGGATCAAAAGACGCGGTCCGACCGGTGCCGCTGATTAGCGCAGGGTCATGCGAAAGTTCCGTTACCTCATTAAAAGCGGCGCTCATGTTTGATTTTCCTGGTTCGGTGAATAACGGAGTGATGGAGTCTTATTGCCCGAGCCCTTCCGATGGGGCCGCGAAGACGGTTGCGGGATCGATTCGTAAACGAGGGCGCGCCGGCGGCGGCGGCAGTCCGGTGTTGCCGCGATAGAATTCAATGTGCGAGTGTTTGTAATAACCTGAAGAGCCTCCCGGACCTCCGATGCTCCCGATTCGGACGCGATCGCCTTCATAGCTAATTTGAAAGTCAGCCACATGAAATACCGCCAGCGTGACATCGTTTAGATTTCCCAGCCGAGGATAATAGAAAGTCGTAACCGCATCCGTCGGCGACGGCTGGCCGCTATGCAAAGTAAAGCCCGGCGGCACGTACAGAGCAGAGTCGCCGGTCCCGTCCGAACTTCCGTAGAGGTGCATCGCGAACGAGAGATGTCCTCGCCGTTCCCGGCCGTCGTCGCCGATGATGTCGCCGCGATAAAACGGATACGCGGCGGCAAGTCCCGCCGGTTCGAATCCGTTTGCGCCTGCCACGGCGTTGGGGCCGCCAAAAATCCGCGCCAGCGTTTTGTCTGAGGCAGCCATCTCAGCGGTGTATTGTCGAACGACCGCGTTATTAGGCAGGGCCTTTGAAGCGGCAAACCCGACCGCATGCGAGTACTTCGCCGCGGTACTAATCAGGCGCTCTGGCTGCTCGCCAACCAGCCAGGTCTTCGTCAACCCTTCTGAGTTCGCCATCCATGTCTGTGTTATTGACCGGATCCCATCGCTCGCGTAATTGAAAGTGATCGTGCGCCCGGAAGAATCTACAACTCCGTGCAGCATCAAGCCGTTCGCGGTGTAAAGCAAACTCAGATAGGCGCCACTGGAATCCTTGATGCTCGCGCACCTGAATTCGCCGTCGGGATAGCGAACAAAGGTGTATTTGGTCCCGTCACTTGTCCGCACAGTCTTTAAGTTGTCATTGTCGATGAGCTTGATGTTGTTGCCATCGATTGACGCGTAGGTGTTCTTACTCTCGATCGGTGCGAACTCAATGAAATGGACGCCTCTGCTTTCGCTTGATCGAGAAGGCAATAGATACCTGGCATGTTCGTCGTCGTAATTCAGGGCCTGGAAAATTGGAAAGCTGAACTGATCCAGCGGGTAGGTAAGCGATTGATCGAACCCCGTCGTCAAATGTGTATTAGGAAGACCTAGCAGCGGCAGCTCTCTTTCACTGAGGTTCCATTTGTAGACGGTGGTTGGACTCGCGGACTCGGTGGATTCGGTCTTCGCTAACTTAACCGCAACGAACCTGACTCGATCGCGGCCGCCAACGACTCTGGCCCTCGAAGTAAAGGTTGCCCCCGCTACCGCGTTCATGACGCAGAGAATCAAAGAAGCCACGCGAAAGGCCATGCGTAGTAGCGGGCGGCAGGAAGGCATGTAAGTTTCTCCGTGTAAATCTGGCGTGCTTCCGGGTCGCGAGCGTGTTGTGCCGGCGGTTTTTGAACCGTCCGACTAAAAACGCATCGAGTCACTTTCCGGCTTAACCCGAAGGGAAAGTCCGGTCAGTGATCCGGTTTACACCCTGGAAAGGTGAGGTTGTGGCAACGCTTCGGCTGCCTTTTGGCGACGGCAGGGCTTGAACTGATTTGGATCGGGGCTGATCCTGGAATGGCCATCACCGGTTCGTTGTGCGTCGCTGCGAACCGGGAAAGGTTACGCAGCTCTACCTCAGGCGCGTTCAGAGCAAGCTTTGTGCCGTCAAGCGCGCAGCTTTGCTGTGACGCCTGGTTGTCAGTTTTTTGGGCTTTACCCTTGTGGCATGAACCGTGCTGATGAACGGCGGGCCAACGGCCCTGCGTCAATAGACAGACCCCAATCGGGGCATCTGTACCCGGCCAATCGACCTGCTTGTCCCGTTTCGCCCTTCCTCCCTGACATCTCTCCGGATATATGAATTGTGAACAAGCGTACCAAAACATCACGAACGGAATTTCAACGACTTTGGTTTATCAGGGAGTCTCTGCTTCGCTTAGACAAACGAGAATTTCCGCTGGTTTACCGTGGTGCGGTCTCCTTGCGGGAACAACTTTTAACTGATCGGTTCAGAGTCAGAAGGATGTGGACATGATTTTGAACAGAGAATTAGTCAACACACAAAATGGTGGTAAGCAGGGACCAACCCCTGCTATAGCCGGGATTCGGAAGTAGTTTCTTAAGGAATATGGGAAGTGATCGTTAAGGCGAGCTCATCCTGGGTTACAGCCGTGATGAAGCTTGCCGGATGAATATTGCCGAAATAATCGACCCTAACATCGCCGGCCACCTTCAGAAACAAATTCTCCGCGACGCGCAAGAGCCCGTAGGCACAGTCTATGAGATCGATATTATGGCGAAAGATGGACGCCGCATTGCCCTGGAAGTGAGCACGCGAGTTGTCTTACGTGATGGAGAGCGAGTTGAGGTCCAGGGAATCGCCGTGCCGTCTGTGATTCGCAATCAATGCTCATTCTCCACCGGACTGCGATGTCTGGATCCCGATTTCTTCTACGGAAATGCACCCGAGCGTACAACTTGTAAAAGCAGGAAATAGCACAAAGTCGAAGGCCTTGAGGTCTGTCCGAAGCGCCAACGGCCCAGGTCAGGAGTAGTCACCGAAGAACGAGCGGCACATTCCGCGGCTCCACTGCTTAGGCTGAATTACCAAGCCGCGCGCTGGAAAACTTTCCAGCCTGGTCGCTAATTGCCATGCGAAGCGTCCGCCGCAATTGTTCAGTCGTGAAAGGCTTTGGCAGGAAGGCCATTGCGCCAGCGGCAAAGCATTCTGTGATAAGTTTCAGCCCGTGTGCGCCGGCGAGGACTACAATCGGAATTTGCATTAGCCGCTTCTCAGTCTTGATGTAGCGAACGATCTCGACTCCGTTGAGATGTGGCACTGTCATATCAAGAACGGCGGCGCTAAAGTTGCCATCTGATTTCAGCACCCGATAAACCTCGCGGCCATCTTCAACGGTGACAACCGTGTAACCGTCTTTTTCACCGAGCTGGATCAGTAGCCGTCCGGTGTCGGGATCGTTATCGGCTACCAGGACGCGTGCGGGCTCGCGTGTCCTGTATGTGGTTGCTTCTGAAACTCCTTGCTGTGTGCTGGTGCCTCTTGAATTGCGCATGGAAATCGAAACTTTCGGTGCGAAGCTGGACTACTGATTATCCTCTTGAATCTGAAAACTCTGGTGTGCCATGAAGGGTTTAATTCCTGGGGTCTGATTCCGCGAGCTGAGAAATATGAAACGATTCGAGCTGAGGTTTCACAGCAGTTTCGTAACAGGAAGGACAGATGCTGTGTGAGAATTCAGCTTGCGAATGTTCGGCGACGTAACTCTCAACATTCTGCCAGTAGTTCAGGTCGTTCCGAATCTTCTTGCAATATGAGCAGATGGGTAGAATTCCCTGTAATTGCTTGACGTGGTCCAGGGCCACTTCAAGCTGCTGCACGCGCTCAGCCAATTTCGTCTGGAGTTCGATGATTCGCGCACCAACCTGCACGCGCACGCGCAACTCATCACGATCGTAAGGCTTGGTAAGATAGTCATCGGCACCAGCCTCAATTCCCTTGACGATCTCGCGCACGCCCTGAGTGGCTGTGAGCAAGATGATGTATGGAGGCATGCCCCTCGGCGACTCGCGCAGCCGGCGACAGAGTTCCAGGCCGTCTATTCCGGGCATCCTGATGTCCAGGATGGCTAATGCAGGCGCATCTGGTCCCTGCAACACCTCCCAGGCAGCTTCGCCATCCAGCGTCGTAGTGACCTCGTATCCCCACTTACGAAGCAGCGTCTCGAGGATGCGTCGCGAAACAGCGTCGTCTTCAGCAATCACAACTCTCAACCGAGTCTCCTTTGGCGCACTGCCATAAGTGACGCGCTCGCCATGGCAGATTCATACTCAAGTAGCTGTACGAGAGCGGCGATTGTCTGCGGCGAATCATGACGATCCATCCATTCCAGCTTTTGGCAAATCTCAGCCACCTTGCGAACGCCCAGATTGCCGCTGCTTCCCTTCAGATTATGAGCTGCCCGCTTTAGCAGGACCCACTCGGTTTCGAACGAAGCCTCACGGATCTCCGTGACGCGTTGTGGCAATTCCTGGAGATAGAGATCGATCAGCTCAACAATCAGGTCGGATCCATCGTTGAGCTGTAATTCTTCGAAGGTGTTGAGCAGTTCCATGTCCACTGCGTTGCTCGTGATCCCTGAAGCACTTGCCGGGGCAAGCGGCTGGGGATTACATCCTGCGCCTTCATCTTTAATGACCTGGTCAAATGCCGTCATCATTTCCTCCGTGGATAATACCACCTAGCCCGCATTATTCATGAAAAAGCCCAACCGTAATTCGCAGCCTGCTGTAAAGTAGCTTTTGACGAAGAAACTTTGCGCAGAAAGGAATTAAGGTTGAGCATGAAAAAGATAACACAGCGTTTGATTTTTCCAGAAC
>JBGQGG010000017.1:0-121641 GCA_041497335.1 Pyrinomonadaceae bacterium
ATTCGCAATCCGAACGACAGGTGGCACGGGAAGTGCTGAACACTGAGGCGGCTAGCACGAAATGAAACGTGCCCCCGCCGCCATCACTTCTCTGAGCGCTGCATGCCGCTGCGCCAGCCGCCCGCCGAGCGATCCTTCAGTCTAATCCCCCCGAATTGGAACCCGGTCAGCAATGACCGGGTTCTCCCGCATTTTGGGACTCTTTGTTTGAATTCAACTCTGGAATAGAATCCACGCCTTATCATCCGCTCTGTCACTCCGGTCAGACTGATGATGAATCCGCCTGATTGGCTTTGACCGACGAAGCCGCCGAGCAGTCAAAACGACGGATTTTGTCACTTTGACAGTGACGGTTTTTGTCGTTTAAGCCCCGAATTTGAGGTGCTGACCGTCTCTTTTCCTACCTTCCAGAAAATCTGATCTTTATTTTTTGATCACGGGCAGATGACTTCCAGAATCCGGCTGCTGGTCCGTTTCGAGGCGGGATACCGCCTGCGCTCAGTATCGACAGCGCCCTCGATGGGCACCAGGTCTCCTCTAGATTATTCTGTCTCGCTCGTCACGCCAACATCCAGCCGCTTTAGTGATAATGCGCGATACTGCTAAACTTCATTCATGCACGACGCGGTGGCCGTCGAGGCGCCCAATCCCAGGCTGTCTTCTGAGGCGGCTACTCGCGCCAGGGCTCCTACACTTGCCGAAGTATCTTTGGTGATAGCTTCGGCGCTTCTGCTTATCCTTTCTTTTCCTGACTTCGATTTGTGGCCGCTGGCGTGGATCGGCCTGGTTCCTTTGCTCGTCGTCATAGGCCGACCCTTAAAGACTCCGCGCGCCCTATTGCTTGGCTGGTTGTGGGGAGTAGTTTTGTTTTATGGCACCTGCTGGTGGCTCACCTATCCGATGATCCACTACGCGCATATTTCTG
This sequence comes from Pyrinomonadaceae bacterium, assembly GCA_041497335.1. Taxonomy (GTDB): domain Bacteria; phylum Acidobacteriota; class Blastocatellia; order Pyrinomonadales; family Pyrinomonadaceae; genus UBA11740. The sequence goes on from JBGQGG010000017.1 coordinate 926, forward strand.
CCTGGCTGGCCTATCCAATCTTGGTTCTGCCAGTCGTGTTAGTAGCCATCTTCCCCGCCCTGTTCTGTGTTGTGTTGAATCGAGTAGTCGCGCGTTTCGGTTCTCCGGCTATCTTCATCGCACCGCTGATTTGGGTCTCGTGTGAATGGGTACGCTACATGGTGACGGGGCAATTGTGGAACGCGCTCGGTTATTCGCAAGCATTTCATCCCTCTCTCATTCAATCAGCGCGATGGGGCGGAGTCTATGCGATCAGTTTTCTGATCTTGATGACGAATGCCGCGCTCGCGTTCGTATTACTTCGTCGGACTTTGCTGGCGATCGGTTTCTCACTTGGAATTCTGACCTTCACGGCCCTTGTTACCGCCGGGGCTCTTATTCAAGCTCTCAGTGGACGCGTGAGCAACTCGGAAAGGTCAGTAATCGCAGTCCAACCGAACGTTCCAATGGAAGGCTCAGACGATCCGGCCACGATGAACCAGCTCCTGAATCGACACCTTGAGCTTAGTACGCAAGGCTTAGCTAACCAGCCTTATGGCCTCGGCGTGTCGCGTCTGGTCATCTGGCCTGAGTCTCCTATGAACTTCAGCTACTCCCGCGATCCGCATCTGCGAGACGTCGTCACCAACTTTGGGCGGAGTACCCACGTCTCGGTTTTGCTCAACTCTCTCGAGCCCGCTCCGAATGGAGGCGAGCACAATTCTGCCGTGATGATAAATGAAGAGGGTCGAATTGTGGCGCAGTATGATAAGATCCGCCTGATGCCATTCGGCGAGTACGTGCCGCTGCCCCGCTGGCTACCGGGCGCGAGTTCGGTACGCGGAATCGTCGGCGATTTCACGCCCGGCAGTGCTTATACGCTGATGCCCCTCGGCGCTTTGCGCGCCGGGGTTTTTATTTGCATCGAGGCCGCGCATCCAGCGATTGCCCGCACATTCACGAGCGAAGGAGCAGACGTCCTGATCAATATTTCCAACGACGGTTATCTGGGACCGACGCCGGTAATGCGACAGCATCTCTCTAACGCGATTCTTCGAGCAGTTGAGAATGGACGACCTTTATTACGAGTGACGAACAGCGGCATCACCGCCTTCATTGACGCCGACGGTACAGTCTCAAGCTCGAGCTCGAGTTTCAAGCCGGATGTTCTGTCATGGAGTGTTGGGAATCGGAAGGAAACGAAAAGCTTCTACACGAGACATGGCGACATATTCGCTTATGCCTGCGCATTGATTACTCTGGGACTGATTTCTGCCACTTTCACGACCAGGCGGAACAGAACTCGAATATTGACCAAAGGAAGAGGATAAGAATGCTTGCCACAGTATCAATTCAGGATTTGAAAACTTCTTACGAGGATTTGCGGAAGCGCGTCGAACAACTCGGGAGGTTTCTTTGATGTACCCGCAAAGCGCGCGGAACTAGAGAAGATCGAGGCGCAAGCTTCCGCGCCCGACTTCTGGTCAAACCAGGAGGCTGCGCAGAAACTTTTGCAGCAACGCAGCCGTCTACAGCGCACCATTGAGCGGCAGGAAAAGTTCGAAGCCGAAGTTTCCGACGCCGCAGTGCTCTTTGAATTTGCTGAAGAAGACGCGGCGTCTCTGAATGAAGTCCGAGAACTGCTCGATCGCCTCGAACACGAGATTCTACAGGCAGAAACCGAGACCCTGCTGGCCGGTGACAACGATGCGCGCAACGCCATCTGTACGATTCACCCGGGTGCCGGGGGAACGGAATCGCAGGACTGGGCCGAGATGCTTTTGCGTATGTATCTCAAGTGGGCGGAGCGGCGTGAATTCAAGACTGAAATCATCGACTATCAACCGGGCGAGGAAGCCGGGATCAAAAGCGTGACTTTCAAAGTCGAAGGCGAATACGCGTACGGACTGCTGGCGGCCGAAGCCGGCGTGCATCGTCTGGTGCGCATCTCGCCATTCGATCAGGCTGCTCGGCGGCATACATCGTTCGCTTCGCTGTTCGTCTATCCGGAGATCGACGAGGACATCGAAGTCGACATTAACGAAAAAGACTTGCGTGTTGACACATATCGCGCGACCGGCGCCGGCGGCCAGCACATCAACACGACGGATTCGGCGGTGCGCATCACGCACATTCCGAGTGGGATCGTCGTTCAGTGCCAGAACCAGCGGTCGCAGCATCAGAACCGCGCCGTGGCGATGCAGGTTTTGCGATCTCGTCTATATGAACAGGAACTCGAGAAGCGGCGGGCGGAAACGAAGGAACTGGAAGCCAGTAAGCAGGACATTTCATTCGGATCTCAGATTCGCAACTACGTACTGGCTCCCTATCGTCTGGTAAAGGACGCTCGCACGAAACTTGAACGCGGCGACGTTGATTCGGTGCTCAACGGTGACCTCGATGATTTCATCAAGGAATACTTGCTTTCACGACGCGCGGCGTAACGCTATTTATGAGCATCAAGATGATGCGATGGCAGCAATCTCCTGGTAGGACGTTTCCCGCCTACTGCCTGCTGCCGACTGCATACTGATCTTATGGCCACCATTACAAACGATATTGAAGTTCAGCCGGCGGCAAGGAACACGCGCGCCAACGAAATCGTCGCGATCGCCCTGGCCGCACTCTCGTTGCTGCTCGGTCTTTGTCTCGCGTCTTATCATCCGGACGACCCTTCGTGGAATGCGGCGGGACAGTCGGGCGCGCACAACTGGATTGGCGCGGTCGGAGCAAATGTCTCGGCAGCTTTGTTCCAGGCGATCGGCCTTGTAGCTTATCTGCTCCCTTTTTTACTGCTGGCCGCCGCGTGGCGCCGTTTCCGTTCGCGTCGCATCAGTGCTGCGGTTTCACAAATCATCGGCCTGGTGGTGCTCGTACTTTCATCAGCCGCGCTGCTTTCGCTGGCTGATATTCGGCCGTTTTTTGACGGCAGCTTCAACGCCGGCGGTCTGTCGGGGGTGATAATAGCGCGCGCCCTCGTTGCCGGGCTCAACACGATCGGCTCGGCCATCCTTTTGTCGGCGATCGCTGCCACCGGCGTTTTGCTGGCTACTAACTTCTCGTTCGCTCTCTTCTACGAAAACCTCACCCTGACGTTGGGCAATCGCTTCGCGACCCTGCGATTGATTCCCGAAAAATGGCGCGCCTGGCGACAAGCGCGGCGCGAGCGCCGGCAACAACGCCTGGAAATGCGACGGCAAGCCAAAGCTGAGGCGCCAACCGCCGCCGGGGCACAGTCTGCGAATGCCGTCGGGACTCAGATCGTCAGTAATGAACGAGCAGGCGTCACCGCAACCGATGCCGACGGAAATGAACTCGCAGCAGCCTTCGCTTCCTTCACTACCGGACAAAAAACCATGTCGGCCGCCGCCGGTGCGGCGACTGCTCCGGCGAAAAAAGCGTCCTGGTCTACGCGCGGAAAGTCTTTGGAAGCTTCGGAATCGGCCTTGGTGGAAGAGATGGTGCGCGAGGCCGCGGTCAAGCGGAAGATTGAACCGCCCGCGACCGGCGCCCTCCCATTTGAAGGCCAGCGCAGAGTTTCGCCAAGGACCGCCGCCTCTGATTATCAATTGCCATCAGTTGAGCTTTTGAACGAAGCGCACATGCGTAGTGAGCAAGCCGACGACGAATTGCTAAACATGGCCACTCGCCTCGCAGAAAAATGCCGCGAGTTCAACGTCACAGGTCAAATCAAATTCATCTGTCCCGGCCCGGTCGTTACCACCTATGAGTTCAAACCCGATCCGGGAGTGAAGTACTCGCGCGTAACGGGTCTGGTAGACGATCTTTGTCTGGCCCTGAAGGCTGAGTCCATTCGCATCGATCGCATGCCGGGCAAGCCCCACGTCGGCATCGAAGTGCCGAACCCGCGCCGGGAAACCATCTATCTGCGCGAAGTGATCGAATCGCGAGCGTTTAAGGAGTCGACTTCCAAACTCACGATCGCGCTGGGCAAAACCATCGATGGGTTGAATTACGTCACCGACCTGACCAAGATGCCGCATTTGCTCATTGCCGGCACCACGGGCTCAGGTAAATCGGTCGGCGTCAACTCGCTACTGGTCTCGATCCTGTATCGCGCGCGGCCCGACGAAGTAAAAGTGATCCTTATCGATCCGAAGCGACTCGAACTGGGGCTTTACGAAGACATCCCGCACCTGGCGACGCCCATAATCACCGACCCGAAACCCGCAGCCCGGGCGCTGCGGTGGGCGGTGGGCGAGATGGAGCGACGCTACAAGGAACTGGCCGGCTGGGGCGTGCGCAACATCGACGGCTACAACTCGGAACGCGATCGTCGCAACACGGTCAAGGACTACGACGAGAATGGCGAACCCTGGACGCGCATGCCTTACATCGTGATCATCATCGACGAACTTGCCGATCTGATGATGACCTCAGGTCATGAAGTCGAGGACTCAATCACACGCCTGGCGCAAATGGCGCGCGCCGTGGGGATCCACCTGGTGCTGGCGACCCAGCGTCCTTCGGTCGACGTCATCACCGGGTTGATCAAGGCGAACTTCCCTTCCCGCATCTCCTATCGCGTCTCTTCGAAGGTCGATTCGCGCACCATCCTCGACACGAACGGCGCGGAACACCTGCTTGGACGCGGCGACATGCTGTTCCTCCCGCCTGGTTCTTCGCGTCTGCTGCGCGTTCACGGCGCTTACATCGACGAGACTGAAATCAACAAAATCGTTAGCCACATCAAGGCGCAATGGGAGCCCGATTACGACGAGACCATTACGCAAACCGATGAAGAAGCGATGGGCCTGGAAGATTCCGGCGGTGAACGCGATGAATTGTTCGAAGAAGCCCTCCGTATCTGTGTCGACATGAAGCGGGCTTCAACCTCCGTCCTGCAACGTCGCCTGCGCATCGGCTATGGTCGCGCCGCTGCCGTCCTCGATCAAATGGAGCGCGAAGGGTTGATTGGTAAAACCGACGGCGCCCGCCCGCGCCCCGTGCTCGCCCGCTCGTTCGAGTTGGTGGCAGAGTGGGACGAACAGGATGGCGAGTAGCTGGGACCGCGGGCGCCCATGCCCGCATTGAGCGCGCAACGCGAACTCTATCGCCAGACAGAGACCAAGTTGTGTGATAGACGACGAAAGCGGCAAAGGAGTAAGATTCTCTGCATGCCGCACGGGGGAGGTCAGTGATGAGTCAAGTTCTAGCCGAGCCTCAGGTAAGCCAAACCTATATCACGCTCCGTCTTAGTCCGGCCATCGAAATGACGGACGACGAATTCTTCGCGCTTTGCCAACTCAACGGTGATCTACGTTTCGAACGCACCGCCGAAGGAGACATCATCGTTATGGCCCCCACCGGAGGAGAGACTGGGAACCGCAACGCCGATATTACGGCGCAACTCGTAACATGGACGAAGCGCGATGGCACGGGCGCAGCGTTCGATTCGTCGACCGGCTTCAAGTTGCCAAATGGCGCGGACCGATCTCCTGACGGATCCTGGGTGCGAAAATCCAGGCTTGCGGCCTTGACTCACGAGCAGAAGCTGAAGTTCATGCCGCTATGCCCGGATTTTGTAATTGAACTTCGATCTCCGACCGACGCCCTGGTAGTGACGCAGGCTAAGATGACCGAGTACATCGAGAATGGCGCACAGTTAGGATGGCTGATCGATCCCGAAGTGCGACGGATTCACGTGTATCGTCCGCGCCAAGCCGTTGTCGTCCTGGAAAATGTCGCGGAGATCGCCGCCGATCCGGAACTCCCGGGCTTTGTCCTCGACCTGCGCGAGATCTGGGAGCCCAACGTTTAAGCTCTTAAGGCGTATTCAGCCCTTGTGGGGGCCACGGCGCTCGCCCGCGTCTCGTGCTGGCCCCCTCGTTTGAGTTGGTGGGCGAGTTGGACGAACAGGAAGGTGTTTCGTCGGCTGTTCGATAGCCCTGGATGAATCCCATGCTTCACATATCGAGAACTTTTGGACTCCTGATTCTGCTTTTCGGCATACTGTCTCTATCGGTGCTAGCCCAGGAATCACCCGATGCTGAGGCACACCTTTCTCGTGGAGAAGCGTATCTTCAAAACAATAATTACAAAGAAGCGATCGCGGAGTTCAAGGAGGCAATCCGCATCAAGCCAAAGTGGGCCGACGCATACTTCAAATTGGGGTTGGCGTATTCCGCGGTCCCTATAGGCGACAATAGCCTCGGCGACACCCATATGGCGGCCATGAAGGCCTTCAAGGACACCGTGCGACTCAAACCAGAATGGGCTGAGGCTCACCGGGAATTGGGAAGCAAATACACGACCCTCCAACAGCTTGATAAAGCAATTAGCTCTCTAAAGGAAGCCATCCGCCTTAAGCCTGAATTGGCTGATGCCCACGAACAATTGAGCATCGCTTACCTTTACCAGAGCCAATACTCGGATGCGATCGAATCCTTGAAACAGGCGGTCCGCCTTCAACCTGGTTGGGCGCTTGCGCACAGATTGCTTGGCCTTGCATACCTAGCGGTAGATGATCGCGAAAAGGCATTAGAGGAATATGCCATCCTTAAACGACTCGACCAGGAGATGGCAGGTTATCTCAACAACAAGATTCAAGCGGGAGAGCGACCGACCTTTGGAGTCTCGAGAGGCAAAGCTATCAGTATTCCTCAACCAGAATATCCCGCGGCCGCGAGGAGCAGTCGCGTGTCGGGCAGCGTAACAGTTGATATCGTGATCGACGAGAATGGCAAAGTGATTTCCGCGAATGCCAAAAACGGACCCTCAGAACTGCGAGGAGCGGCGGAAACTGCGGCCATGAAGGCCCGCTTTGAGCCGACAAAACTGTCCGGGATGCCGGTGAAGGTTAATGGTGTGATTACCTACCGTTTTTCTCCCTAGTAATCGGCGCAGGCGTTTTCGCTTCCACACTTCCTGTGGAAAACTTTGTGGAGATCGACTCGCAGCATGTCACAACTTTTTGTTGCTGCAACACTTCCAGCAGATTGCACTCGCGAGCGGCGTTCCGTGATTCCCTTTTCAATCAGTCGCTTGCATTCGTGAAACAGAGTCTTGAGCGAAACACGAAATCGCATTGGTAATCGTTCATATGCTCCTGAGTCCCGTAGGGACGGAATGTTTATGGACTTCGTTCGATACTTCCGGCCGGAGCTCCGTAGGAGCGGAACATGAGCTGGCTGACTGCTCGACGTTTGCTATATTTCGCTCCTATGGAGCTATTGATTGGATTGGTTGACTGAACTATAAACATTCGGCTCCTACAGAGCTTTGCGACACAGACGCTTCACATAGACTTCAGCGTATGACACTGCCAACACTTTCATTCTCGCGGACTCGGCCAGTAATGTTTGCGCTTCTAGCACTCGTGCTCGGCCTTTCCCCGATTAGTTGCGCAAAACGCGGCACAACCACGCCGAATCCGCAGGCGACCGCCGCATCAAACTCGGCCGGGTTGTTTCAGAACAAGCTCGAACGAATCAACATCAATACCGCCTCAGCGAAGGACCTGGAAAAACTCCCGGGAATCGGCAAAGGCCTGGCTGAGCGCATCGTCGACCACCGCGATAAGTACGGCCCGTTTCGCCGCCCCGAACATCTGATCATCGTGCGCGGCATCAGCGACAAGCGATTTCGTGGGTTGCGGGATTTGATCACGGTGGAATGAGCGTCAGCCATCCTGCCTCGATCAAGAAGACTCTCAATGAGCCATCGAAGATGGCGGCAGAGTGTAGCCCCGGGCGTAAGCCCGGGGTATGTGTCCATTTTTTTATTCAGTTGAGCCCCGCAAGGGGCGGCAGAGGAAATTGCAAGGATTCCTGTCGACTCCTTCGCGGGCTTACCAGTTTTTCAATTGGTCTGAACCCCGGGCTCACGCCCGGGGCTACACTTCGCCGCTCGCTTCGCGAGCTCGTTGAACTGTTCATCTCGGCGCTCACTTGCGTGCTGCTTTGAGGAATTTCGCGCCGCAAGCCTTACGCCACGCTATGATCTCTTTCGACGAAATCTCCATGCCCAATCTCACCCAACTCAGAATCGCCGCGCGCGAAATCTTCAACGAAGCCCTGCGTGGCGTCGATGCCGAGGAATCCGTTCGCCGCGCGGTTCAGCTCGAAGGTTCGCGCGTCAGTTTCTGCGACGTCGCGACCGTCGAGATCGGCACAAGTCGAAGCATTTATTCGATTGCGATCGGCAAGGCGGCCCCGGCAATGGCCTCAGCGCTTGACGTTATTATTGGAAATCGAATCGCCGCGGGAGTGATGGCCGGCAGCACCTTGGGCTACAGACCCGCTGACGGCCGTGAACGGGTCGACCTCGCTTCTCGCTGGCATGTCTTTCAAGCCGGACACCCGGAACCCAACGATCAGAGCCTCGCCGCTGCGCAGGCCTGTTTCAAACTCCTGCAACGCGCCAATCAGGAGCGAGCGCTCGTGATCTTTCTCATCTCCGGGGGCGGGTCGGCAATGATGGAATGGCCAATTGATGAAAGCATCACACTCTCGGACTTGCGCACTGCCCACAAAGTGCTGGTTGGTTGCGGGGCTTCAATCAGCGAGATTAATGCCGTGCGCCGCGCGTTTTCGGCAGTCAAAGGCGGACGTTTGGCGGCGCGCGTACCGCATTGTGACCAAATCACGCTGATTGTTTCGGACGTGCCCCCGGGTGAAGAACGAAATGTAGCATCAGGTCCGACGCTTGCTCCGCCCGGCAACGCCCCCGACGCACTCGAGGTTATCGAGCGGTACAATCTTCGTTCGCATCTGCCTGAAACCATTCTTCGGGCAATAGAAGCGGAACCAAGTCCTCTCCCCGCCGATCCAACAACGTTGCGCAAGCACTTCGTTCTGCTGGATAACCACAGCGCGCTTGAAGCCGCGGCGAAGGCCGCCAGACAGCGTGGTTTCGTCACCGAAGTAGCAACGGATATCGCCGATCAACCAATTGAAGGAGGATGCGCCCAGCTCCTCAGCCGGCTTGAGGCGTTGCGCGCGACAGCTCCCACACGAAATACCGTTTGTCTGGTTTCCGGTGGTGAGTTCGCCTGTCCCGTACAAGGCGATGGCCTTGGTGGTCGAAACCTGGAGACGACCCTGCGGCTGGCTCATGCGCGCAGTCTTATCTCGTCCGGCTCGGAACATTTTGTCGCGCTCTGCGCCGGCACAGACGGCACGGACGGCAACAGTCCGGCCGCCGGTGCTATTGTCGACGAGACCACGCACGCGCGCGCCCGGGCCATCGGCCTCGACCCGAAAGATTTCCTCAAGCGCAGCGATGCATATTCTTTTTTCGTGGCGCTTGGCGACGCGATCGCAATTGGCCCAACCGGGACCAACGTGCGCGACATTCGCATCTTGTTACAGAACCACTCGCAGTAGCGAGCGGGTGTTTTTGTGTCTTTCCGTCTTGACTCCATCGTAGACGCGGAATATAACCCTTAGCACGAACACATGGTGCGTACGTCCCGCTCGCTATCGCGAGCAGTTTTCTGTACCAATCAGGAGGTTACGTTGGCAGCTCAACTCCAACAGCAAACCGAGAAGACTTCCGAACCCGCCTTTGATCTTTCATTCACAGATCTCGCCGAAGCATTAAGCGCCCAACAAACGGTTCCTTCCCTGCCGGAACTTTACGAGCTGGTCGAACGCACGAAGATCTCTGCAAACGAGTTGCAGCCTTATCTTGGCTTTAAAGCCGGGAACTATTGCCGCCATCGAGTGATGCGAAACGAATTTGTCGAAATGCTTGTGCTCTGCTGGAAGCCGGGCCAGCGCACGCCGATTCACGATCACAACGGTTCGCACGGCGCTGTCTTAGTCCATGAGGGCATCCTGTGGGAAACGACATTTGACTATGACACCAACACCGGCCTCGCCTATAAAGCGCACCGTGAGTTGCGCGGCGGCGGATTGACTGGCTCAGAATTGCCGGACATTCATCAGATAGGGAACCCGGATGTCAGTGGCCAGGACTTGATAACGATTCACATCTACGCGCCGCCGCTGGGAGTGCTGAAGACTTACAAGTTGGGCAGCTCGGCTATTGATCTCTACACGCCTGCCGATCCGGATTTCTTGTGATTCTTTGTGGCACAGACTTCAGTCTGTGAGTCGCGACGTTGAAATCACAGACTGAAGTCTGTGCCACATCACTAACGCACAAACGTACTCACATTCAAGACATGACCGTCAGTCACAACTGAAATCGTTCCTCGCTGACCCGTCGTCAAAACTTCCGCCCCACTCGCGCGCCAACGCTCAACCACATCCTGGTTCGGATGGCCAAACATCGAGGTCCGGCCGACTGAGATGACCGCCAGCGACGGATGCGAGGCCGAGACGAAGTCTTCGATCGAAGATGTTTTGCTGCCATGATGCGCAACCTTCACGATATCGCTGTGGAGGTTGATTCCCTCTCGCAACACGGCCGTCTCTCCCTGCTTCTCTATGTCTCCGGTTAGCAAAAGACTTTTGGCGCCATAGCGAATCATCAGCATGATGGAATCATTGTTCCGGGAAGGCGCGTTCTCATCTCGACTGGGAGGAGGCCAAAGGACCTGTGCCGAGACGTTCCCAAAGCGAAGCACGTCGCCGCCGCCAGTCATCTCGACCGGCACGCCTGTCTGTTTCATCGTCGCCGCGAACCGCGCGTACTCTGCATCATCCGCCGGCGTGCGCGCTACGATCGCACTGCGTGTCGCGAAACTAAGCGCCACGTCGTTAAGTCCATCGATATGGTCGGCATCGGCATGAGTTGCCAGGACGTAATCGACCCGGTCGATTCCGCGGGACCAGAGATACTGTGACACTACTCCTTCTCCGATGGTGCGAGTGTCGCGCTCGAAGGGTTCTTCTCCCTCGTCAGTACCGGGATTGATCTTGGGGCGTCCGCCGCCGTCAATCAACAGGGTCGTCCCATCCGGCATCGTCAAGAGCGCCGCATCGCCCTGGCCAACGTCCAGAAAATCGACGTGAAGTTTCCCGTCCGGTCGCGAGGCACTGAATGGATGCAAGACGACCACCCCGAGGACCGAGCCAAACGCGACTGTGGCCCACCGAATCCTCCGCGCGGAAAAGATTTTGTTCGCATCTATCCAAACCGGCCGCAAGGGGTGCCACTGCACTACTGCGAAAACGATAAGACCGAGCAGAACATAGTAGAGAACGTATATGCCGGCGGACCATCCAGAGTAATGAGGTAAGCGAATTGAAGCAATACTGAGGCTGGTGAAAGGATCGACGAGATGAATCATCAGCCAATTGATCTTCTCTGCCAGCATCACTAATGGCGACGCCAACCACAGACTCAGTTGTGAGACCAGCAGCCCCGCGAGCGCGGCGAATGCCAGGGCCGCCATCAATACGCCGACAAAGATATTGAGTGCGAGCGAAGCTATTGAAAGTCGATGAAAGTAAATCACCATCAGCGGCACGAGCCCGATTTGCACGCTGGCCGAAACCACGACCGCTGCGAGCGCAAACCGAAAACATTTCTGCGCATGACACCGCTCGAGCTTCACCGCGGACGGAGTCTTAAAGAGTCTGTAGCTGATGTTTGAGACTGCCATCTCAGCTCGCCAGTCGCGTTCGCTCCAGAACAGAGCTTCGGAAACGACGCGGAACCAGCGCGGACATGCCGGTGGATAAGGAGTACCGCGCGTCGGCCGCCAGGAACCCACACGTTGCATGCTCTGCATAACCGGGACGGCGAGCGAGACAATTGCCAGCACCGAAAGAAACGTCAACTGAAACGAAGGATCGAAGAGATTGTCTGGCTGCCAAACCAACAGCGCCAGCGCCGAGGCCCCGATTACGTTTAGCGAGTTCGCGCGTCGCCAGGCGACAGGAGCAAAAACCACCAACGTAAACATCAGCGCCGCGCGCGCGACGGAAGCGTCAGCCCCGACGGCGATCGTGTACGCCCACAAGAATGTCGCGGCGATGAAGAACTGTAAGAGTTTGCGCCTGGTCAAAGAGCGAGTTAGGAAGAATACCAGTCCGCCAATGAAGGCGATTTGCAGTCCACTGATAACCAGCACATGAAAGGTGCCGCCCGCGCGAAAGCGCTCTGCTGCTCCGCGCGAAATCTTGTAGCGATTGCCAAGCAATGTTGCCTCCAGCACGCCCGCGGTTTCCGCGGAGAACCTGGCGTCGATTTCGCTCTGTAGATGCTCACGCCATTCGTAGATCCATGCCAAAGGCAGAAATACGACTGCGTCATCGAGCCTTTCAATGAGTAAAGGGCTCTTCACAACCCCAGTGGCGTCATAACCCTGGCGTTCGAGATACTCGGTCAACGGCAGAACGCCCGGGTTGCGAAAGTTTTCGTCGCGATCGAGTGTCGTCATCACCCGGACTCGCGCGCCATGACGTAGTGCCAGGGCGTCAAACTCTTCGCGCACTCGCTGTTCATGCACATGGGCGAGCAATAAGACCGTGCCGGCAGCGTCCCGCAGTTGTCCCTTGACGCCGAGCTTTTCGGCTTGCAGCGTGAGATAGAAGCTGTCCGGCGCTGGTTCCGGCTGGCCCTGGACAATTCCTGTTAACTCAACAGGCTCACCGGACGGGATGAGACCGCCGTCGTACATCTGCGCGATACGATTTGCATTGATGCTGCGACCATCTACAAGCGACAGCGCGAAACCAACGCAGAAGAATGCCATGAGGAGAAAAACACAAGCACGCGTTAATCTCTTTTTCGCCACGAGTGCAATGCAAAAGACTGTGAGACTGATCGCGATCGCGATGAAAGCGACTAGTATCGACTTCGACTTAAACGAGCAGTAATGCGCCAGCGCGATACCCGCGGACATCGCGACCGCAAGAATAAGAAGCGGGCTGGATGCAAAGCGAGTCTGTGGGAGATCGGCCATGTGGTTGGCTCAGTAGTCAGATGAACTACGTTCCTACACGACGAGTCTGCCGGAACATATCAAATGCGGAGGAGGAGTCAAGCGAGATGTCCGTTGCAAGGTCTTTTTGAGTTCACAAAGCTACGCGACCATTCACTTAAGAGGTGGTTGCGATGATCGTGGCAATTATGAACTATCTGCGGCAGGTAATACCCGGCTAGGCTACAACAAGGTGGACTACCGTCTCGACGTGATGAGTCTGAGGAAACATATCAAAGGCGGCAAGCGAGTCAAGAATGTAGCCGGCGGCGAGCAACTTCTTTAGATCGCGTCCAAGCGTCGCCGGATCGCACGAGACGTAACTAATCTTTCGGGGCTTCAAGCCAAGAACGCCCGCGACGACGCGTGACTCAGCCCCTGTACGAGGTGGATCGAGAAGTACGAAATCTATTTGACCCTGAAGTGCGGACGCCGACTCTTCAGATAGCTTTGATAACTCACCGTGCCTCACGGCTTCGAGCCAGACGCCCACATCACTCTTGACGACTTCAGCATTCGTCAAACGGGCATTCGCCAAATTATCGCGCGCGAACTTTGCTGCCGCGCTATCGGATTCAACTCCAACGACATGCTTGAATCCCCGCGCCAGCGGAAGCGTAAAAAGTCCGACGCCACAATAAAGCTCTAAAGCTGTCTCGCCACTTGCCTCGCCGATCGCCGCATCGATGAGTTCCGGCAACAAGCCATCGTTCGCCTGAAAGAACGATTCGGCATTCAGGTGGTAGGTCTCGCCGTGGATGGTGCGGGTAATGTCGCGTACCTGTCCGATGTCCTTTACCGAATCGGAGCCCTCCCTGACGGTCGGGCTTCTGACACTTGGCGTGATGGATACTCCATCGTCGCCTATGACGGCGCGAAAGTCGCGCGCCTCTTCGGGCAATGAACCGTCGTCCATTTGCGCGCGCAGACTCTTCATCGTCTCCTGCAGCTCCGGAGCCAGCACGGCGCACTCTGCGACATCGCACACATGACGCGAACCGCTTTCAAAGTAACCCACTTTCTGCCTCACGGCGTCGTACTGCCATTGAGCACGAGAGCGATAGTGCCAGGGATTTGGCGCCGCGGTGATTTGAAAGTCAGGGATGTTCTCGATCCGAGCCAGCCGCCGTAGACAATCCTTGATGATCTCAACTTTGGCGTCGAGCTGAGCTTGATAATTCATTTGCTGGAAGTCGCAGCCTCCACAGCGGCCAAAGTAAGGACAAGGCGGCTCAACCCGTTGGGGAGATGGCGAGAGTATTTCTTCTATCTGAGCGAACGAAACACTACCCTTCACTCGATCCACACGCACGCGCAGACGGTCACCCGCTGCGGCCAGCGCGACCATTACGGTCTGCCCCTCGGCGTGGGCCAGACCCAGACCGCCCGGCAGTATGCGCTCAATCGTGACTTCCATGTCCGACAAACTTCAGTTTGTCGCTCCTCCTTCGTAACGAAGTCAGTACCACCTGCGTGAGCGGGTGGGCCGAACAGCCAACCACTTAATGAGTGTTTGATCCACCCGCTCACGCAGGTGGTACTGACCTCATGCAATCAGAGAAAGAACAGACTAAGTCGCGGGACGCCAAAATGCTCGCGCAGTCGTTTGCGCAGAAGGTTCTCGCGCGTCTGCTCAAAGGCCGTCCTTTCCATGTGACGCTTGTACGGCTTCACCTGCGCATCAATTTCGGCGTTTGCCGACTCCAGCTCGTCCTCGGTCACCATCATACGAATCGCATCGTCGAGCAGCCGCTCAATCCCGGTCAGAGAGTCCTCCAACTTGCGCGCATCGGGCTGGGCCGCAGAGGCATAGTCGTCTTTGATCTCGGAGAGCAAAGTTGTCGCGCGTAACAAGGCTTCACTCAATTCATCGTCATGTGTTTTCCGGCGATCTTCATAGAGCCCGCCAAGTTGATCGAGCGAACGCGCGAGATAAGCCAGGACTGCGTCGCGTGGGAAAGGCGACTTTCTTTCGTCGGCCGTTTGGCTTTCAGTCTCTGGCTCTCCGTGACTTCCGACGCGTGACTCAAGCCATTCAGCGTATTGCGCCTCGACCTCTTCCTGGCAATAGAGAAGTGTCTTGACCGTACGCTTGCGCTGTTTAGACTGATAAGAATCAAAGGCGTGTTCGATAGCCCGCACGGCGACGTGAAGCGGCACGCCACGCTCTTTCCAGCCCTCAATCAGGGCCCAGTCCATCGGACTAAGCATGAGATGCTTGCCGCGCCGGCGAATGAAGGTGTCTTCGATTTCTGAAAAATAGCTGAAATAGTTCAATAGAAAAGTTTCAAGTTTCAAGTTTCAAGTTTCAGGTTCCGGGTCGGTCTGAGGATGAACGAACTTGAAACCTTAAACTTGAAACTTGAAACTCATTTCGTTCTTTCATAAACCAACCGCAACCCCTCCAGCGTCAGGGTCTCGTCAACTTGTTCGATGAACTCAGATCCGGTTGCGATTAGCGAGGCAAGACCGCCAGTAGCGATCACGTTCGCCGTTCCACCCAGCTCATCGATCATCTTGTGCAGGATGCCGTCGACCAGACCAACATAGCCATGATAAAGACCGGATTGCATGGCTTCGACCGTAGCCGGTCCAATCACTTGTTGCGGGCGCTTGATTTCGACCCGAGGAAGTTTCGCAGCGCGCTCGAACAGGGCGTCGGCAGAGATGGTTATGCCCGGAGCGATCACTCCTCCAAGATACTCACCTTTCGAATTGATTGCATCGAACGTGGTAGCCGTGCCGAAGTCCACCACGATGCACGGCGCGCCATACTTGTGAATCGCCGCCACCGCATCGACTATGCGGTCAGCGCCAACGTCTGACGCCGGCTGATAGAGAATCGGCAAGCCGGTATCTACCGTGTAATCGATAAAGAGCGGCGTCAGGTGAAAATAGACTTCAGCCGTACGCTTCAACGTGAAGTTAAGCGGTGGCACGACGGAAGCAATCGCTATCGCATCGATTGATTTGAAGTCCAGACCCGCCAATGCGAACAGGTTGCGCGCGAGCACACCCCATTCGTCGCCCGTGCGCGACCGCTCGGTAGTCAGACGCCAATGGGCAACCAGAGTCTCGCCGTCAAAGACGCCGAGTGACGTGTTGGTGTTGCCAATGTCGATTACCAGAAGCATAGCTATTCTTCTGCCAGCACGGTTTCGATCGCATCCGCTGCCGCGTGCGCTCCGTTCTCCTGCCGCACTGTCCTGCCGGTCTCCGCGGCGCGTTCCGCATAGCGCGCGTCGCCCAGCAAAGCTTTCAACTCCGTCACCGCGCTCTTTGCACAGTAGCGCGGGCGCGGCAATACGCGACCGCACCCGAGTCGCTCCACCCTTGCCGCGTTGTCAAACTGATCGTGAGCGTGCGGCAAGATCAAAACCGGCCGGCCCGAGCGCAGACCCTGTCCGGTCGTGCCGACGCCACCCTGATGCACAATCGCGCCCGCCCGCGGCAGTACCTCACTGTAAGGCGCGTACTCGAAAGCTGCAACTCCGTCAGGCAGAGTTTCGGAGGGAAGATTGCGCGGATGACCGATCAGCAGCAGCGCGCGCTGGCCCAGCGCCCCCGCCGCGGCCATCGAATCGCGATAGAAATTTCTGGCCACCCAGAACGCCGATGAACCGAGGGTGAAAACGATTGGCGGCGGGCCGTCATCAAGAAACTCGATCAGTCCGGCCGGAGCTTCGGATTCGCCAAAAAAGTCCCGCCGATCGTAAAAAGGAAACCCAGTGACCAGGGTGTGCGGAGGCCAGTCAGGCTGTGGCGCGGCCATCACCCTGGAGAACAGCGCCAGTACGCAAGTCGGCGAGTGCTGGCCGCTAAGCAACGGCTGTTCACCGCGCGGCAACCCCAGTTCCGCGCGCAGACGAAAAACCGGCGCCATCAACCGATCCAACTTTATCAGCGCTAACCTCAACACGCCGCGCGCAATCGCGGGACTGAGTTTCATCAGGTGATACAGCGCCGGAAATTGTGGCGTCACCGGTGGATCGCAAGCGGAAAGGAACGAGATGGGCGCCAGCAAGCTCGAGACCCACGGCAGGCGTCGCATCTGGGCAACGATCGGACCGACCAGCGGCAGCGGGTGCGTCAAGAGCAAGTCGGCGCCGTCCACCGCCGCGTTAAGGTCATCATAGATCTCGCGGAGGTGCGGCAAGAGCATTTGCATCACCCTTTCGGTGCCCTCTCGTGGATCCATCAACTCCTCAACCAGCTTGCCGAGCTCCTCCGGTTGATCGTAAGAGGGCAACTCAGGCCGCACTGGGCAAAACTCAATCCCCTGCGCCTCCATTTTCTCGCGATAGACTTCTGACGTCGCAATTACCGGCGTGTGTCCGCGCGCCTTCAACTCCAGCGCAATGGCCACGTACGGATGCACGTCGCCAAACGAGCCGAAGGTCGAGAGGACAACGCGTTTGTTGCGGGATTGATTCATTGAGTCATCGGGGGCATCGACTCATTCGCTTCGTCGGTCACTTGCGGTTCGGGTGCCTCATTACTCCGGGCTCACTCGCCACTCAACACTCTTAGCTTGTTGCACGCAACGCGGTAACATCGCCGGCGCGAACTGATCTCATCTTCCCGCTGGCAGTTTCTACCCGCAGCGCGCCGTCGCTTTCAAGCCCGCGCGTGGTGCCTTCGAAGGTATCATTCTCAAGCGCGACCCTCACCTGTCTGCCCATCGCATACGAAGAGTTAGCGCACCATTCGCGAATCGTGTGCTCCCTTCCCTGCGGACTTTGCAGCAGATCGTATCGTTCGCCGATGGCCTTAACCAGCTCTTCGAGGACGCGCTCGCTGTCAGGCTGCTCACCAGTTACTGATTCAACGGACGTCGCAAGATCATTCACCGTCGCAGGCAAACTGTCCGCTTTCAAATTGATTCCGATACCGACAATCGCCGTCTGGCCAACTTCAGTCTCGACCGCTTCGGCGAGGATGCCGCACAGTTTGCGACTGTCGACGCAGAGGTCGTTAGGCCATTTGATGTCTGCGCGCAGGCTGCAAGCTTTCAGGAGCGCATCAGACACCGCCAGCGCGGCCATCAAAGTAATAAGTGGCCAGGCATTCATCTCAAGCCGCGGCCGCAGAACTATGCTGAAGTAAAGTCCCGCGTCCTTCGGCGATTGCCAACTCCGATCCAAGCGTCCGCGCCCAAGTGTCTGCTCGCGCGCCACAATGCACAAGCCCTCAGGTGCGCCGGCCTTTGCCTGACGCATCGCTTCGAGATTGGTTGAATCAAGCGAATCAAAGCGCAGAATGGTTGGCTGAAGCGGGGTCATCAGATTCCGTATGGAGTTTGGTTCGGAGTTCCGCCTTTAGGCGGTCCTTGTCTCCTAATAACATCCGCCTAAAGGCGGAACTCCGAACGATAACTCCGAACATTCACCGCGGCAACGCCTGTGGCATGCTTGCCAGGGTGTACGCCAGCGCCGCCACGACTGCACAATTTTCCTGTAGCTCTTTCGGATTGACTTTATCCAGCGTGTCGGCCGCGGTGTGATGATAATTGAAGTAGGTGCGCGAGTCCTGGATGGGAGCGAACGTCGGCACGCCCGCGGCCCCCAACAGACTTACATCGGAACCTGTCTCTTCAGCTAAGCGCGTGAGGCCGGCACCCTGGCTTTGTAGAATCACCGCCAGCGGTTGCAGCAAGGTCAAGATCTCCGGCTTGCCCTGTGCGTAAAATCCCATCGGATGACCGGCCCCGAGATCGGTTTCGATCGCCGCAAAATGGTTTGCCATTTCGCTCTGGTGATCTGCCTGATACGCGCGTGCCCCCATCAGACCATTTTCTTCATTCATCCAGGCGATGACCCGTAGAGTTCGCTTCGGGCGCAGATTCAGTTCCTTCAGCAACTGTGCCGTCTGCATCGCAACTACGACACCGGCCCCGTCGTCGATCGCGCCGCGACCGAGATCCCAAGAATCAAGATGGCCTGAGACGATTACGATCTGTTCCGGATGTTCGCTGCCCTTCAGATCACCAATCACGTTATAGCTGACCGCGTCGGGCAAAGTCTGCGGTGTTAGCACCAGACGCATTCGCACTTTGCCCTCACTGCTGAGCTGCGCCATCAAATCAGCGTCCTCCGCCGCAACGGCGCCCGCAGGGATTTTCGGCGCGTCATCGGCATAACGTAGCGCGCCCGTGTGCGGCAAACGATATTCCGCGCCACCGACAGATCGCACGAGCGCGGCTACCGCACCAAGACGCGCCGCTGCACTCGCACCCAGACCGCGATAGATCACCGCCTGGCCGTACGCCGGACCGGCGAAGCCGTTCTCGGCAAGCTGCTTGTCAAACCTTGGATTGAACAGGACGATCTTGCCCGCGACGCGATCACGACCGAGCGCCTGTAACTCATCAAAGTCATTCACGACCAAAACTTCCGCAGTCAGACCTTCGCTCGGAGTTGGAACGCTGCCACCCAGTGCTGTCAGGACGATCTTCTGCGTTGTGTTCGGCGCCATGCCCGGATAGTCCGTCAAAGCGGCCGTCTCTTCACCGCGCACCCAGTGCGGCACCATAACTTTTTCGAGTTGTACTTCGAGACCGAGTTTGCGAAGTTCCGCGGCCACGTATTCAACGGCAGTCTGCGCTTGCGGCGAGCCGCTCAGTCGCGGCCCGATGTTGTTCGAAAGATGAGCAAGTTGGCGATAAGCGTAATCACTTTCGAGAGCGGCTTGCTGAACTTTTTTGATTTCGGCCACGAACTGCGGCGAGTATTGCAGCGGTGGCGCTGCGGGCGGCCGTGACAACTGGGCCCGACCCCCTCCGGGTACGCCGAGCACGCTCAACAAAGCCAAGACCGAGAGGACAGCCATTGTTGGACGGCTTTCCCTGCGAGTGTAATTGTGAATGGTCGTGATCATAAATTGAATTCCAAGTAGCAGACCCTGTACTGGTGATTTCTTTGACTTCGCAGCATAAACGAAACCGCGGACGCGCGCCACACGGCGCACGACTGGTAGCGACGTGTCTTGCGGTTGCGGATGTTTAGAGTCCCGACTTCAGTCGGGCCTTGGCTTGCGAAAGAACCCGGTACTCTAAACAAGTGCGGGGACAAATCGTTTGCTCCAGACTGTTCCTGGTTCATAATTGCTCGCCCAATCTCAGAGACTTCGCAACCTCGAGGAGGACTAACACATGACGAAGAGACTCGGCCCGTTACTTTTCCTTTGCTGCTTCATCGGCGCGTGCACAAAACCGGCAACCAATTTCCCCGCGGGAAAGGTCCTCGACTTATCGCACACGTTCGATGCGCAGACCATTTATTGGCCGACTGAGGAGGTAGGTTTCAAGCTGGAGAAAGAGCACGATGGCATAACAGACAAGGGTTATTACTACGCGTCCAACAAATTCAGCGCGCCCGAGCATGGCGGCACGCACATCGATGCGCCCAGGCATTTTGCGGCTAACTCGAATACGCTCGATCAAATTCCGCTAGAGCAGTTGATGGGCAACGCGGTTCTCGTGGACGTGACTAAACAATGCGAAGCTAACCGCGATTACTTGATCAGCGTCGATGACTTCAACTCGTGGGAGAAGCAGCATGGCCAGATTTCCAACGGCGCAATCGTCTTGTTGCGTACGGGGTTCGCCAAATATTGGCCCGACCGGGTGAAGTACATGGGTACCGACGAGCGTGGAGCGGGAGCAGTTGCGAAACTTCATTTTCCGGGTTTGAGTCCGGACGCCGCGCGTTGGCTCACGACAAATCGCACGATCAAAGCCATCGGGCTCGACACGCCGAGTATCGACTACGGCCAATCGACTCTCTTCGAGAGCCATCAGATTCTATTCGCGAAGAATGTCCCTGCATTCGAGAATCTCGGCGATATGGGCGCGTTACCCGCCGATGGGTTCGTGGTGATCGCGATGCCGATGAAGATTGGCGGCGGCAGCGGCGGACCATTGCGTGTGGCGGCGATCGTCAAATAGGTTTTTAACCACAAAGACACAAAGGACACTAAGATGATGAGAGTGTTTGAGCCGCTCCCTCCTGACATCGAACATCTAGCGAAGATAGTTGTTGATTCAGCCTACAAACTGTCTTTGTGTCTTCGTGTCTTTGTGGTTCAAACCTATCCAAGTACGCCACGGAACTTCGAACTGTTGCCGGTGTATCCGGGAAAAACAGCCTTCAGGTTCGTCGCGCCGAGATGCTTGCTGGCAATCTCGCCGAACACATCGCGGAAGTCGGTGGTCAGCGCCAGGTCGCGACCTTCATACAACTGATCGCTCTTCAGGCCCGGCCAATCGCCGTAGACTTTTCCGCCCCGCACGCTGTTGCCAACCACAAACATGGCGTTGGCATGACCGTGGTCGGTGCCGCGGTTGCCGTTCTCGCGCGCGGTGCGGCCAAACTCAGACATCGTCAGCACCACTACATTATCCATGCGCTGACCGAGGTCGGTGTAAAGCGCCGCAATCGCCGTGCTGAACTGTCGCAGCAGATTGCTAAGCTGGCCCTGCTGGTTGCCTTCATTGACGTGTGTGTCCCAGCCACCGATGTCGGTAAAGGCTACTTCCAAACCAACTCCGGCTTTGATCAATTGCGCGATCTGCAGCAGAGCGTTGCCGAACGGCGTGCGCGGATAGTCAGCGCCGTTCTCGGGTTTGTACTGGGCCGGGTTAACTTGCTTCAAGTAGTTAACCGCCTCGAACGTTTCCTTCCCGGTGCCATGCAATGCATCGTTCACTGTCTGATCGTACATCGCCTCAAAGCCGCCCTGCATTGCCGCGGAACTCTGGCCGGCGCGAATGCTGAAGTCTGCCAGGTTCGAAATCGCGAGCGTCGGCGCCTTGCCCTGCATTGCGCGCGGCATGTTCTGCGTCATGGATACGGCGCGGAACAAAGACTTCTGCGGATCAGCCTTACTCTGCAGGTAACGATTGAGCCAGCCATCCTGCGTTGATTTCACGCCGGGCGTCGCCGACTCCATGTAATCCTGCGCGTCAAAGTGTGAGCGCGTGCTGTCCGGCGAGCCGGAAGCATGAACGATTGCGAGGCGCTTCGAATCCCAAAGCGGCTTGAACGACTGCAGCGACGGGTGCAAACCGAAGTAGCCATCCAGATTGATCGCTGACTCAGCACCGCCGTCCGGTTTTGGAATCGCGATGTTCGGCCGCAAGTCGTAGTAACCGTGCTCGCCATACGGCACCACCACGTTCAGACCATCAACTGCGCCGCGCTGAAAGATCGCAATGAGCGTCTTGCGCCGGCCACCGGTGACTTTGTCGACGGTTTCGGCCAGCGCACGCCGCAGAAACGTCGGCGTCGAAGTCATCAGGCCGAATGAAGCGAGCGCGATGCCGCCGGATTTGATGAAATATCTTCTGTTCATGCTCGTACCCTCACTAACTTCCTGCTGATCTCTGACCTCTGACCTCTGATCTTACTGTTTTTGAAACTCAGGCGAACCGAGAATCAAGCCGGCCAGCCTCACTAACGGATTGTCGATCGCGGCCGGATTCATTCTTGCGAGCTGCTGCTGTTGCTGCTGTTGCTGAGGCCCACCGCCGCCTCCGGGATTGAGATTGCCTCTTTGAAAAGCAGTCTCGAACGGATTCGCGGGAGCACCGACAGATGCAGTTCGCGCTCGCGGCGGTGACGGTAACGGGGCAGGCAAAATAACCTGATCGTTCAGTTGCTTCAAGAGAGTTTCGCGCGTCTTTAACGAAATCTCACCGCCGACAATCGCCGTCACAAATCGATCCAGCAGTTTTTCTTTATCGATGGATTTGCTACTGCTCATGTCGCTCACAAACTGCGACAGATCGACGTGCGTTCCCGGAATCCGATTGCTCACCAGCGCCAGGGCAAAGTTCATGCGCTCAAGCAGCGCACCGGTATTGACCCAGGTCTCTGCTACGTCCGAGTAACCATTCGGCGTCTGGAAGCCATAGAGCGGCTGGCCCATGCGGGCAATCCACTGATGAAATTGCGGTCCCCCGTTGGTGTCCGCGCCGAGGGTACGCACCGCACTGATGGCGAGTTCGAATGGCCGCTTCACCTTGGCGCGATAAGCATCTCCCGAATTGAACTCGGGCGAAGAGAAGATGGCTTTGAGAACTTCGCGTATATCACCATCTGTCTTCATGAAGGTCTGGGCCACCCTATCAACGAGCGCCGGAGGCGGCTCATCCGTCACGAAACGACGGACGAGTTTCGTCGCAATGAACTTCGCAGTCGCAGGATGATGCGCGACGATGTCCAAAACCATCAGGCCATCCTTTACCCCGCCTCCGGCAGGAATCTTGTGGCCGAGCACAATCTTTTCGCCGTTGTCATGCACGCCCGGTCTGAAAATAAATTTTCCGGCGCTGTCGCGCGCATCGCGTCCCATCAGAGCAGCCGCTGCTGCTCCCGCGCCGCGCGGCTGAAAGATGGTCCAACCCGTAAAGCAACGCGCAACTTCCTGCACGTCCTTCTGCGTGTATCCCCCATCAACGCCGAGCGTGTGCAGTTCCATCAACTCGCGCGCGTAGTTTTCATTAATGCCGCGTCTCTGCTGGTTCTGTTGCGGGGTCTGCTGCTGCGGGTTGTTGCTCATCGTCAACAATCGTGCCAGCGGACCACGGGCGGCGCCTGGCCGTTGTTGCGGCAACTGCGCGTTCGGGCTCACGCTCTGAAAATTGTCCAGATAGAAAAGCATCGCCGGGCTTTGCGCATCAGCCACTAACAGATCGTAAAACTTTCCGAGGGTGTGCGGCCTGATTGTGTCGCGGTCGTAAGAGGTCAACAACCAACGGTCCGCGCCTTTAGCGGCGTACACGTTGAAGTGGTTAGTCCAGAAGTCGACCATGACTTCCTGCAACTGACGCTCGCTGTAAACCGCGCGCAGGATGCGCGACATTTGCAGTTCGCCAGTCAGGAATTGCGCCGGACGCAGATTGTTCTCTTTGTAGTAGTCCATCACCGCCTTGCGATACTCCGGATTGTTCATCGGGTTCGTATCGTTGTTGGCCGGAGCGCTGGTCTTTGCAGCATCATTACCTTTGGCCATCTCCGGACCCTGCATCTCACCGGGCGACTTAGTCGGCTGCGGGTTCGCCGTGGGCGCGGCACCCGTCGCATTCGCCCCGCCCTTCACGCGGTTGTCCCTGGCGGCAGCGAGATCTGCGGGTAAAGCATTGCGCTGCTGAAGCTGTCGCAGCAGTTGGGCTGGTTGCGGATACTTTTCGTAAAGCTCGGCGGTCGTCATGCGCAGCGTTTCGAGGTTCAGCAGCTTGGCCTCGGACGCCGAATCATTGATCTTGTCGGGGAAGAGTTGCTGCGCGATGTAGTTGTCGATGCCCATTGCCTTCACGCGCTCGACGTCACCCGGCCGCGCGCCAAAGCCGAGCCGATTCAGCACGTGCAAGATGCGCTGATCCTGGCTCAGACCAGCGGCTCTAACTTTCTGCTTTTGCGGAGCACTTACACCGAGCGCAAATGTGCCGGCGATAAGCGCCGTCGTCATTAATAGCGCGACAGTTTTGCTGGCGATTCCAGCGCCCGAAGAAGTATGCATCTTCATATCGTCACCTGTTCAATCATTCGAATGTCGATTGTTTCTGCCACTAATATTAGCCTCGATGATACTCGCCTTAGCGTGCGAGGCCAACCGGAATCGAAGCGTCCTGTTTGGCACTCTCTTAGACGCTCGTCCCGGCACGAAGGTCGAAAAAAGCATCTGCCTTTCGAATTCGTCGGCGATCAGCGACAGGCTGGCGAGCCTCTAAGCACCGGCATTGAAGCGTTGAATAAGGACCAAGCTGTGGATTTGTTAGTAATAGGGCGAGGCCCGGCGTATGATGAGCCCGAAAAGGCGCTTTGCAAGAAGCCCTTCATACCGTTCAATTAAGTAGTTACACTTCCATGGTTGAAAGGTTGAAATGAGCACTACAACTTTATACGCGGAGTTAATTGTTGTTGGTAGCGGGGCGGCGATTTTCGTCCTATTGTTATGCTATTCACTCTTTGGAGATCCATCCTGGTTCGGTAAACTTTGGGCCCTATCTTCAAGCGGGAAATTAGTTTCTTTGGTTCCAGTTCTACCAGTAGTTTATTTTCTTGGCATTGTCATGAACAGTCTGGGATACGTGATGTTCAAAGGCCCAGAAGAGAAGATACGCAAGAGAGCGTTCCCTGACCCAGCGCCCTCAGATAATGAGAGTAAGTACAGCAAGATCAGAAATACTCTCTACACTTCCAACGACAAAGACTTGATAGAGGCGTTTGCATTCAGGCGCAGCAAAGTTCGGATCTGTCGAGGCTGGTTTGTTAACTGTATCTTAATCATTGGTGCTCTCATTCTTAGTTTATTTACCGGTAGGATTCCGAATTCAAAGGTGTGGGTTTTCATCGTAAACGTCGAGCTGCTAATGGCAGCTACCGGCGTGTCCTGGCGGGCCGCTACAGATAATGAATTGGACTGGCTTAAATCATACGCTAAGGAAAACGCGCGGGACTAAAATCTTAAGAAGTAATGCGGGGCTTTACAAGCAACCTAAGGTAGGGCTGAGGCCTGAAGGCTTTGCCTTTCGCGGTCTGGTGCTCGCGGTCATCACCAGTTTCGCTTTCGGCTGGGAATTTAGGTTTTCTGATAGCATTCAACGGTTCGTAAGATTATCAAGGACGGCTTGGAGAAGCCATATTTCTATTGGAGATTTCCACTCAACTCATCCACAAGCTGCTGGTAGTTCTTCTCATCATCCTCTGGCTCCTGACGCTAATTAGTCTGTTCGGCCATCACGTCTATCTGGAACTGGCCACCCACTTCCGGTTGCAGTATGCGCTGGCTGCTTCCGTCTGTATCGTTCTGCTAATCGTTTTTCATTCGTGGAGGCTTTTGCCGTTTGCGCTCTGCTGCGCCATCTTCAATTGGGTTTATGTGCTGCCGTACTACTCCGCTCCTCCGCGCAATGACGCCAAATCAACCACGGCGCCGCTTAGGTTGATGCTGGTCAATGTGGAATGGGCTAATAGGAACTATGTGGCGCTGACCGAAGCGGTCGGTGAAGCACATGCCGACATGATCGTGCTGCAAGAGTTTACTCCAGCGTGGCGAGACCACCTCCAGGACCTTAGCGCCGAATATCCCTATTATGAGCCGATTCCCAGGCCCGAAGGCGCCGGCATGGCTCTCTTCAGTCGCTATCCTCTAACAGGAGTTGAGGTGTTGACTCTCGATTCATCGACCCACGTGGCCGTCCTCGCAAGAGTCCATGTCGAGGGCACGGCCGTTTCAATTCTGTCCTTGCATCCGCCGACTCCTGTGCGCTCTGACAAGTTTGTAGATCGCAACAGACAATTCACCGAAGCGGCGTCTCTCTTGAGGGCAATCAGTGGACCGAAAGTCTTGATCGGCGATCTGAACACAACCATGTGGTCACCTTATTTCAGAGAGTTAGTCAAAGACTCCGGATTGCAGGACGCGAGATTAGGATTTGGTCTGAAGCCGAGTTGGCCGATGCCGTTGCCCGCGCTTTTCCAGATACCTATCGATCACTGCCTGGTGAGCGACGATATGGAGGTCGTGGCGGTCAGGACTTGGGGAACCACCGGCTCAGACCACCGGGCGCTGATACTCGATGTACGGTTTGAAAAGTCGAAGTTGGCCCAGCGCTAAACTCGATCGCGCCAATTCAATGTCAACGCGTTTTGCCTAAGTCAAATACGTGTGTTCAGCGGGACGCTGTTCTTTCGACAACTAACGGAGCACTACAGTGAGTTCACCTCACTTTCGCTCCCCAGCGAATTGCCTTACGATGCGTCCAGAGGGTGAGCAGCATGGCAACTGACGCAAAGCAACTCTATGTCGATACTATTAGCCACCTATCCCCGAAAGAACGTTTGCAGCTAGCGGGCGATGATTCTGGAAGATCTGGCAACCAATAGTGAATTCGACGACGCCTGGAGTGAGCAAGACGTGCGCGATCTGACTGCCTTCTCGCTTTCCGTCGCTCCCACTCATGATCAAGACAACGAAGCCTCCTGATTCCGGCGCGATTGTTATTCCGTAACCTAGCTGAAAACAGCCGCGTAGCGGCGAAATATTTATAGAACGCTGCAATAGAATCGACCTTCAAAGCTCCTTTAGTAGCGAAACGTTGTGTAACCCGTGAATGGGCTCGGGATTATGACGGTCGCTCGTATCTATAAATATTTCGTCCCTACGGGACTCTTCGTTCCCTAAGCGCTGACCTCACTCTGGTGCTGGCGTTGGTGTCGGACTCGCCCCCGGCCGTGTCCGTGGCAGCGGCCGCGGATAGCTCTCCTGGCTGCGGTTCCCTTCCGTATCCACGGCGCGCACGCCAAAGAAGTAATTATCCTTGGACATTCCCTTCATGGTGTAGGTGTTCACGTTGCCGACTGCACGTGAGTTGGTCCAAACGGCCTCAGTGGTATCTCGCCAGACGATCTCGTAGCCGGCGATGTCGGGTTCTTTATTGGCGTCCCACTTGATTTGGGTATCGTTGGACTGGCCGGCCGGGAAAACGGTGTTCTTCGGCCGCGCCGGCGCTGAAGCCAGCGCGGCGAGCGCCGACGCATTCACGCGCGCGACATCAGCGATGTACTTGAAGTCATCGAACTGTGGCAAGTCGCCATACTGAATACCGTTTTCGCTGCGCACGTTCTGATGTTGATGATGATAGTCCTCGTTCGGTTCTGTGAAGCGCACTGCGGCGTAGCCACGCTCGAGAAAGGGCTGATGATCGCCACCGCGTCCATAACGATCCCGGCGATAGATCATCCAGATTTTCATCGAGGGCACGTAGCGCTCACTGGTCTCTTTAATGAAGCGGGCAAGCTGTCGCGAAGGCGAATCGTTTTCGCCCCCGACGCTGCGGCGAGTGGTCGCTTCCGCGGGTGTCTCGTTCGACGGCACGCCTTCAGAAAAGACTCGGACCGTATGCGGATCACGCACGCCGTTACCTCCCAGCGAACTGCCGATGATGTCATTTGTGAACATGCCTTCGATGTCCATGCTGCCCTTCTTCGCTTCCTCGGCGAAGTGTGTCGCACCGAGCAAGCCCTGCTCTTCACCCGGAACCGTCATGAAAACGATGGTCGCATCAAAGCTGTACTTCGCCATCACACGGGCCATTTCCAAAACGGCCGCGGTGCCTGACGCGTCGTCGTTGGCTCCCGGCGCGTCGCACTTAGCATCGGTAGGACTGCCGCACATCGAATCGTAGTGGCCGCTGACCACATAGACACGATTGGCCGATTCCGGCTGAGTGCCTTTCAAAGTGGCCACGATATTGGTGAGCATCGTCGGTGCGGGCACTCGGGCTGCTTTGGGCTGCTCAAATGTTTGCTTCTCAACAGTCATCCTTCCGCCCGATTGCTGCGCGGCCTTCATGAACTCGCGGTAGAGCCAATCGCGGGCAGCACCGATGCCGCGATTCGGATCGTTCTGATCGGACAGAGTGTTGCGCGTGCCGAAACTTACCAGCTTGCGGATCGTGTTCTCGATGTTACGCGGGTCAATCTCAGAGACGAGTTTTGAAATCCGGGCGTTGCGCGCGGCATGTCTGGCTGGGCGACGCGGACGCAACGTTTTGCTCTGCCCCGCCGTCGCGGATTTCGCTGGAGCCGGCTTTGAAGGTTCCTGCCGCGCCCATGAAGGAGGAATGATGAGTCCAAAAGAGATCAGCAGCAGAAGGCAAAGGGAAAGCAAACGAAACGTCCAGTTGGTCTGGGTCGATCGCATTTGGCGGCACCTCGTTCCTTGAAGATTGATGGTACGGAACCAGACTGTACCAACTCAGGATTATGAGGGCAACAGCGTGAGTGACACAGACACTAACCTGCTTCGACCCGCGTAATGAATGAAGTCAGTACCACGTGCGTGAGCAGGTGGTTTCATTGGCGAGCCGGCGCGTCGCGCGTTTGATCCACCCGCTAACGCAGGTGGTACTGACAATCACAGACTCCAAGTCTGTGCCACTGTTTATCTTTTAAGCTTTTCAGCAGTAGTGCGATCTTCGCCCTCAGTGGGCCCGCGGTAAGGTTCGAAAAAACGAGTCGTGTTTTCGGTCACGCTCGGCACTCCCTGAAGACGCGCCGCCGAAGGCTGTGGTAACTGAGCCACGGGAGGACTAGCAAGCAGGTTCGGTCGCCTCGGCTGGGTTTGCGTACTTGAGGAGAGCGACGTAGTGATTATTTTCGTTAGCAGACGCACCAGAAAGATGTCGACGATCATGATGGTCATCATGCCAAACAGGATCATCGCTATCAAAGGATCGTTTCCATGAACAACCGAGGCTAGCCCGACCGCGCCTCCTATTAGCCCGCCAAAGCCACCCAGCGTCAGAACAACCAGCGTCGCCCCAATGATCAGCGCCGGCTTAGTTACGTTCACGATCACTGGCTCAGGCTGCGTCGATAGTCCAGCATTCAGGTTCGCTCCGCAGCGATTGCAGTACTTCAGCTCGATCGTGTATTCGAGGCCACAGGATGGACAGTACATAGTCGTGAATGGTGAATCGTAAATCGTGAATAGTCAATGCCTATTTGCCGCTTGTTCGGATCGTTTCTGATGTCCGGAGAAGAATACGGCGAACAGTGCTCGTGGGTTCACACTCAATCACCATTTACTATTTACGATTCACGATTTACTTCACCGAATCAGGTAGGCCTTGTTCTTCCATACAACAATGACTTCGCCACTGATTTGCTGGGCAATCGAGCGGAGCCTGGAGTCGAGCGCGGCAAATTCGCTGGATCCGCGCGAGATGCTCTTTAGAGTCATGGACGACTTGAACTTGCTATCGACCCAGGCGTTACCCTGGCGTCTGAATTTGCGACCACCCGCCGAACGCGTTTCCGGAGCTTCCTCTGCGTTGGAGCGGTTTACCGTTCCGGCGCTTTGGGTCGCCGACGTTTGACCACGACCTTCCTTCGCGTTGCGATCTCTCGACGCCAAAGTGTCTGCTTCCCTCGCTGGAGCCGCCTTTTCGTCGGCCGCGCTTCGGTTGCTGGCCGACGGTTGACTCGCGCCGGCCCCTCCGGCGCGATTGCTGTCATCTCCCGCACGAATGTCCTTGGGCATGTCACTGGCGCGCGATCGGTCCATCATCTTGGACTTATCAAACGTCGACTCGGACTTTCGTGGACCAGTAGCAACTTCACCCGGCACAGCTTGCCGTTCACTCGATACCGTCCCCGAGCGCGTGATTTCTCCTGGGGGCGGGGGAGCATATGACGGCAACGCTGCGGGCTCGGCGGCCTTCTTTGAAGCCAGCTCTGGCCTCGTTGCTAAGGATGATTCCGGCTCAGGCTTTGGCGGTGGCGGCGCGGAACTCTCCGCAACTTTGGATTCGTCCTGCCTGCTCACCATTGGAGTCGCCGCGGCCGGCGAAACAGATTCGGATCGCTTGTCGGTAGTCTGCGCATTCTGATCCGCACCGGCCTGGGGACCCGCGGGTTCAGCCGACTTCACCGCGCTTACCTGGGGTTGGTTCGTGGATTCGTTCCGCGCGATGAAGTTTGACTCGCGCTGCTGCCGCAAGACCAGAAATGTCACGCCTACGACCGCTATCAGTACAACTGCAAACGCCGCATAGCGCAGGGTCAGTGGCGAGAAAAACCCGGATAGCCTTTTCCACCATGAATACCCTGGCGAGTCGGCCACCGTTGTAGCTTCAGCGGCCACGACTGCCCCGCTGGTGATTGCCAGTTGAGAAGCTAGTTTTCGACAGTCATCGCAATCCGCCAAGTGCGACACATAACGAGAGCGGGCCGCGGCCGGCAGCGAGCCTTCAGCAAACGTGTTCAACTCGTCGGCATCGAGATGCTCAGTCGCCGAGTTGCGCCTGGTTTGGGGCGCGGCCTGTCCGGCGTGACGGCGCAGAAGAAGATCAATTTGTGCGTCGTTAGGTGTCATGTGATTCGTAATACTCTAAAGCCGATGCGCTTCTCTTCCTGTTCGATGAACGATAGCACCCGAAACAACTTGCGAAATCATGGCGAATGACTCGCAATTCGAGGGTGATTTATCCCTAACCTCCGGCCGGCGAGCCATGCAACGTCGGATCGGCCTTTCCCGCCAACATTGGTTCCACCTCGGTCTGCAAATGCGCCGCTACTTCCGCGAGCGACCGGGTTGCTTCGGCTTTAGTCCAACCGTGCTCTTTCATCAGAATCGACTCTACGCGCTCGCGCACTTCGATATGAATGCGGGTCAGGCGGCGACTGGCTGTTGCCTCGTGGACTCCCAACACGGCCCCTGCCTCGCGCAGGCGCAGCCCATCGAAATAGTAGAGCTTCATCAAGAGGCGATCCTCATCATCAAGCTCGGCCAGAGCCCGCGCCAGAGCCTTTTCCACGTCGGCTCCGGCCAGGTCGCTCGCCAGCGCTTCCTCCGGGCTGGGCGCCGAATGAAACGGGCTGAACCTCGCAGACTCGTCTTCGGCATCGTGGGCCAGGCGTTCCAGATCAGAGTCCTCCTCGGTTTGTATCAGACGCGATTGTCGCCGGTGCTGATCGATCGCCAATTGCCCAACTACGGCCCGCAACCAACCGCCCAACGAACCCGCTCCGGAATAGTAAGCCAGCTTTCCGGCGGGCTTGCCATCCTCGCGCGCTTTCAATCCGTGCAGATCAGCCCAGATCGATTGCGCCAGATCGTCTGCCATCGCTTCATTTGAACTCGCCGCGCGCGCCGCAGAACGCACCGTGGCGCCGTAACTTTCGAACAAATCGTTCCAGGCGGTTTCGTCGCCCTGCTCGCAGCCGATTACCAGGCAGAGATCATCAGCATGGATACCGTCAAGGAATTTGTCGATCTGGGCAGAACCAACCGACGGGTCGTCTTTTAATACATATTTCTCGATTGCCGCACGCAGTCGCGGCGCCAGAGACGCGGCATCGAGAGCGCGCGCATTGGCTGCCCGGGTCAGGAGGCGCTGGGCCCCGGCGAGAACCAATCCGTCAATTTGCTTTTGATCTTCGCTCAATCAGATTCCCGGTCGTCAGACAGCCCTATGCTATCACGATCTTTCACCCGCGATTCGATCACTTATTCCCAATGCAGTTTGATGAGGCGCAAGGCCTTTGGTTGCCGATGCCGGTCGTTCAGGGTATCAACTTCAGTGGGGTTATTTCCAGGAGGGAGCTCGACGGAAGGCGGTACACCCAGGAAGAATCGACAATCGCAAGTCTAAAACCTAGAATCTGATCGTGCTTCGCGTCACCGAAATCTTTCACTCGATTCAGGGCGAGTCCACGCATGCGGGTCGCCCCTGCACCTTTGTGCGCTTGACCGGTTGTCCCATGCGCTGCACCTGGTGTGACAGCGAGTACACCTTCACCGGGGGCGAACATGTTTCCATCGATGAGGTGTTGAGACAGGTGCGCGACTTTGGTTGCCGGCTGGTCGAGGTCACTGGAGGAGAGCCTCTGGCCCAGCGAGAAGCATTCGATCTGATCAACCGCTTGTGCGACGAAGGCTATGAAGTATTGATTGAGACGGGCGGCTATGTTTCAACCGAGGATTTGGATCAGCGGGCCAAGGTCATCCTGGATGTGAAGTGTCCCGCCTCAGGCGAAGCCGAAAGAAATCACTGGCCCAATCTGACGCGTCTGCGGCCTGACCTGGACGAGGTGAAGTTTGTCGTGGCTGATCGGGCCGACTGGGATTTTGCTCGTAAAGTTGTCCGGGAATATGGGCTGGAAAGTCGCGCCAGATCTATTTTGATTTCGCCGGCCTGGGAACAAATAAATTCGCAGGACCTGGCACAATGGATCGTTGAAAGCGGCATGGATTTGCGGATGCAGTTGCAGATGCACAAGCATATTTGGGGGCCTGACGCGCGCGGAGTTTGAGCAAGGATGAAGGCGGAAGGATGAAGCCGCCCGGTCCCTTTACAAACTAAAGATGGGTGGCAGCAACGAAACCATAAGCGAAGAACCCGAGGCTGAGCGTGGTTCATCCATCATCATTCATCCTTCATCCTTGGCAGTTTGTCTGGTCTCAGGAGGGATGGACTCGTGCGTGACGGCCGCCATCGCCCGCGAAGAGAATGCAGAACTCGCCTTCCTGCATGTCTCCTACGGCCAGCGAACTGAAGCGCGGGAGCGTCGCGCCTTCGTCGAACTGGCTGAGCATTTTGGAGTCGCGAAGCGACTGGCTGTTTCGATCGAGTATTTGAAAGCAATCGGAGGCTCGTCATTGACCGACCCGGGCATTCCGGTGACGGAAGCGAATCTGACTTCGCGGGAGATTCCCACCAGCTATGTTCCTTTTCGCAACTCGCATCTTTTGGCGATTGCCACAAGCTGGGCAGAAACGATTGGCGCCCAACGAATCTATATTGGCGCTGTCGCTGAAGATTCTTCCGGGTATCCTGATTGCCGGCCGGAGTTCTACGAAGCATTTCAACGAGCGATTGATGCCGGCACAAAACCGGAGACCAGGGTCGAAATCGTCACTCCGGTGATTCACTTACGCAAGGCAGAAATTGTGCGGCGCGGTTTGGGATTAAGGGCGCCTCTAGAGCTCACCTGGTCCTGCTATCAGGCGGAAGATCGAGCCTGCGGGCGGTGCGATTCATGCGCGCTGCGCTTGCGCGCCTTCCAGGAAGCCGCCGTCGCGGATCCGATTGCGTATGCTTGACAGTAGTGCTCACCCTGATTAACTTAAAGTCGGTTCAACAGCTACAACTAGTGAGCAGAACGGGGCATCTTATCGATGGCCCGACGAGAGCCACAGATTTTTGGAGGAATTCTAAATGCGCCGTTCTTATCTTTTTGCTTCGATCATAGCCACAGCAGTTCTGGTTTTGAGCGCTATTGCGACTTCAGCTCAGACCGGTCAGCTTCGCGGTCACGTACTTCTTAAGCAAGCCGATGGCACTACCGTCAAAGCCGCAAATGCGCAGATTGATGTTTTTCGCACCGACATGCCGGGAGCCTACCAGATAAAGGCGGACAAGAATGGTATGTTTGCTCACGCGGGTTTGCCATATATCGGTATTTATATACTTGCGGCGAGCATGCCGAACGCATCACCTTATGCGATCAGGAATGTCAAAGTCGGTCGGGACATCGACTACGAACTAGTACTCTCACCAGGTAATGGTCGACGGTTTACTGAAGAGGAGGCCAAGACCGCCACAGCTGGCGGCGGCAGCGCGAAGACGAGCGGAGGTGGTGGCGAAAGCGCGGAAGACAAAGCCAAGCGCGAAGAACTTGAAAAGAAAAATGAGGAGATCAAGAAAAGTAACGAGAAGGCCGAAAACATTAACAAGGTCGTGGGCGATTCGTTCAAAGCCGGCAACGAGGCCTTGACTGCTAAGAACTATGACGAAGCGGTCAAGCAATATGATATCGGCCTCGCTGCAGATCCTGAGCAGGCTGCTCTGCTGACAAATAAGGCGGCAGCATTGAAGGCGCGCGGGGTCGATCGATACAACGCTGCGATTCAGGCAAAGGATGATGCAGCCAGGACGTCGGGAATTGACGCGGCTAAGGAGGACTTCAAGAATGCTGCCGAAGCCTCCGATAAGGCCTTTGACTTATTAAAGAAAGAATCGGCGGGGGTCGACCCGACGGAGCAGAAAAGACAAGCGGCAAATAAGTACGCGGCGGCGAGCGTCAGGGCCGAGGCCTATCGCCTTTACGTAAGCAAGGGTGGCTCAACGCAGGCGGATGCCGGCATTGCCGCGTTTGAAGACTATATGGCGGTCGAAACGGATCCGGCAAAGAAATCACAGACGCGGTTCGAACTCGCCAAGATGCTGCTCGAAGCTGGCGCTGGTGAGAAAGCATTCGCACAGTATCAGAAGATCCTCGCAGAAAAACCGGACGATCCGGATGCGAACCTCGGTGCTGGGCTGGCGCTTTACAGCTCACCCGATAAGTCGAAGTATCAGGAGGCCGCAAATTATCTACAGCGCTTTCTGGATAAGGCCCCCGATACGCACAAGGAGAAGGAATCAATAAAGGCCGTCCTGGCGGAGATGAAGAATACGGAGAATGTCGTACCTGAAAAGACGCCTCCGCGTCGCCCTGGTAAGCGGCCTTAGTACAGTGACAATTCTCTGTTTGAGGGCACGGTGCACCGTGCCCTTTTTATTGCCAATGATCTTAGTGAAAGTCGTGCGAGCCCGTGCTCTCGACTGTCATATGAAGCGGCTCGACGCTTTTTGCCTTTACGGAAACTACATTGTCCTGGTGCTGCAATGCTCCCTCAATTAATAGAAACGGATAATCAACCAAAGCGAGTCGATTCTTTTCGAAAAGTTGTGGCGTGATGATTACGTTCGCGATTCCGGTCTCATCTTCCAGGCTGAGAAACACAAACCCCTTAGCTGTTCCCGGACGCTGGCGCACAATTACCCAACCTGCAACGCGGACCAACCGCCCGTTGCGCATATTCTTTAAATCGGCAGCGCGGGCTACATTTATACTGTCGAGCCAGGCGCGTTGATGAGCCATCGGATGACGCCCAATAGTCATTCCCGTACCGCGCAAATCCGCATTCAAACGTTCGTTGAGCGTCATCGGCACGAGTGGCGAGTCGTCCGCTTCTTCAAGTCTTTCATAAAGCGGCCCGGCATCACGCGACACCCGCTCGACCTGCCACAGTGCGTCACGTCGATTCGACGACGGTTCCAATGTCCAATGTCCAATGTCCAATGTCTGTGCTGGCCGGGCAGGCTTTGGACTTTGGACTTTGGACTTTGAACTAGTTGTTTGAATAAAATTCAACGCGCCCACCGCGGCTAATTTTCGCAGTTCATCTTTTCTCAACTCCGGCACGCGTCCGTGCAAATCATCGAGACTCGTAAACGGATGTTGGGCCCGCTCGCGCTCAATTGCCCGGCTTGCCTCTTCGCGCAGACCCTTGACGCATCTCAAGCCGAGACGAAGGGCGAGAGGTCGGAGGTCAGAAGTCGGGAGTCGGTAAGTCGATTCGTGATCCTTTCCTGACTTTACAGTGACGGGTGTCGTCGTCTCCTGTTTTTCGATTCTCTGACCTTTGGCCTCTGACTTCTGACCTCTGTTTTCTTCAATCGTACACTCCCAATTTGATCGCGTCACATCAACCGGCTTCACTATTAATCCGTGTCGCTGTGCGTCCTTAATAATCGTGAACGGCTGATAAAAACCCATCGGCTGATTATTGAGTGTGGCGGCGGTAAACGCGGCCAGGTAGTGACATTTAAGATAGGCGCTCGCATAAGCGAGTAAGGCAAAGCTGGCCGCGTGCGATTCGGGAAAGCCATAAAGCGCAAACGAAGCGATCGATTGCACAATCTCATCCTGCGTTTTTCCGGTAATCCCCTTCTCTGTCATACCTCGCCGCAATTTCACTTCAATCTCACGCATGCGCGCTTCTGAGCGCTTGAAACCCATTGCGCGGCGCAGCTCTTCTGCTTCGCCGCCGCTAAAGCCCGCGCAGATCATGGCCATCTTGAGCAGTTGCTCCTGGAACAGAGGAACGCCGAGCGTGCGCTTCAGCACTGGTTCAAGATCGGGGTGTGCATATTTAATCGGCGCACGCCCCAGCCGTCGACTCAGATAAGGATTCACCATGTTGCCTACAATCGGACCGGGTCGAATGATGGCTACCTGTACGACGATGTCGTAAAACTTTTGCGGCCTGAGTCGTGGCAGACATGACATCTGGGCGCGGCTTTCGACCTGAAACATGCCTATGGTGTCGGCCTGCTGCAATGCTCGGTAAACTGTCGGGTCATCCGGCGGCAAATGTGCCAGGTCAACTTCCTCGCCATAGTCTTTGCGAATTATTTGTATCGACTCTTCCAGCGCCGCCATCATTCCCAGACCAAGCAGATCGACTTTGATTATGCCCAAATCGGCGCAGTCCTCTTTATCCCATTGCACGACAACACGTCCGGGCATCGCCGCGGGCTCAAGCGGGACCACGGAATTGAGCTGGCCCTGACAAATCACCATCCCGCCCGAGTGCTGGCCCAGATGACGAGGGAGATCCTGAATGGCCCGGTAAAGCTGAAAGAATTTCCTGATGCGCCGATCAAGCAAATCCAGACCGGCGTCTTTGAATTGTCGCTCGGGAGTGTCTTTCGGATCCTTCCACTCCCACGTATGGACCAAACTCGATAATCGCTTGAGCGTCTCTTCATCAAAACCCAGCGCTTTGCCAACCTCACGCGCGGCCGAACGTCCGCGGTAAGTAATCACGTTCGCGGTCATCGCCGCGCCAAGTTTGCCGTAGCGTTCGTAAACATATTGGATAGCGCGCTCGCGCTGATCGCCGCTCGGAAGATCGAGATCGATGTCCGGCCACTCGCCGCGCTCTTCGGAAAGAAAGCGCTCGAATAGAAGCTCCATGCCGACCGGATCGACCGCCGTTATACCAAGCGAGTAGCAAACGGCGCTGTTCGCCGCCGAACCACGTCCCTGGACCAGGATGCCGTTGCGTTTGCAGAACTGAATGATGTCCCAGACAATCAGGAAGTAACCTTCGAGTTTGAGTTTCTCGATCAGGGCCAACTCGTGCTCGATCTGTTTTCGGGCACGCGCGAAATCTGGTGAGCCATTGTGGCCTGAATAACGCAGCCGCGCACCTTCGTAAGTTCGCCGGCGCAGAAAAGAAGTCATCGTTTCATTCGCCGGCACAGGATAGCGGGGAAACTCGTAGCCGAGATCTTCGAGCGTGAATTCAAGTCGCGATGAAAGCTCAACCGTGTTCGAAATCGCTTCCGGCAGGTCGGCAAAAAGGCCGGTCATCTCTTGCGGCGATTTTACGAAACGTTCTGAACTGGTTGAGAGCAGACGGCCGGCAGTTTCCAGGCGCACGTGATTTCTTATGCAGGTGAAAACATCAGCCACTTGTCGCTGGGCACGATGGGCGTAACTGACTCCATTAGTCGCCAGCAGCGGCAACTTTAATCGGCGGGCAATCTCGATCACCGCATGATTCCGCGCTTCCTCATCGCGATTGAAATGTCGCTGCAACTCGGCGTAGACATTTCCCGCGCCGAAAGTATCAACCAGCCATTGGATAGTTCTCTGGGCGGCCTCTGCGTCTCTACGTTGAATGTCGCTCGCCAGCGGCCCGTCGCTTTCGCCCGTCAAACAAATCAATCCTTCGGCATGCTCGGCCAACTCATCCGGCGTCACCGCACACTCGCCTGGTTTTGCGTGTTTGGGCACGCGCATCTTCATCAAAGTGATCAGGCGGCAGAGGTTCTGATAGCCCATTCGATTACGAACCAGCACGGGAATCGTTGTCACACCGTCGGTCTTTCGACTTTGGACTTTCGACTTTGGACTTTGGACCGTTATTTCTGCGCCGATATGCGCCTTAATGCCCAACTTTTTAGCCGCCAGGTAAAACCGTGGCGTGCCGTACAAACCATCTCGATCAAGCAGGGCCATCGACGGCATTCCCAATTCAGCGCCGGCCGCGATTATTTCCTCAGGAGTCGAAGCACCTTTGAGAAAGCTGAACGCTGAACGGGAATGAAGCTCTACATACTCAGTAGGCAGTGAGCAGGGAGCAGTGGGCAGTTGCTTGCTCTGTTTCGATAGATTTCCGTTAGATGTTTGCATCCCTTTTTTGCTCCGTGTCAGCGCTCACTGCTCACTGCTCACTACTTCTCAGTCATACATTCCTTCAACGAACCATTCTTCACTCTGCAAATCACGATAGATCCGACACAGCACGTCACTTTGTGGTGGAATTGAATCGGCCACGGCTATGTCCCATTCATCTCTGGTCCAGACATCTGTGCGCCACCAATCACCCGATGTTCGCCAGGGACCCGAGACGCAAATAACTTTGCCCCGAACCACGCACGATGAATTCACATCCCGCGCGTTGATTCGCGCCGGTCGTCCCTGCATGGTTTGCACCTCCGCGCGCCACGGTGGTCGAAACACTCTGAATCCCATAAAACATTGTCCATTGCCGATTGCCCATTGCCGATTGCGACGTGATTTATTCTGCCCGGTTGAAATACTGAAACGGTTCATGCGAAAGGCGTCTGGTCTATGCGTATCTAAAAGCTCAGGCGAACCAACCTTGTCTGCTCCAACTAATTTCGCCAAACGCGCCAATGTCACTTCGAGTTTCTCCGGCTCAGGCGCCAACGGAATAAACAGTCCCGTCTGTGACACACGTGGCTTCACCGGCTCGGCTACGATGGTTACCGAGATAATCGCCGCCGGCGGAGGGTGTGCTTCGATTTCAAATAAAAGCAATCGCAGAAGCGTCTTTGGATTGCGTATCGGAACGGGCAAGATAATCGTCCGTTCATGCTCGGCTCTATCTTCCAACTTCAGGCACAGCCGTAATTCATTTGTTGCCAAAGCATGCGCGTGTAGATTGAGGCAAAGTTGATTAAGCAGCCGGGAAAAAATAAAAGAGAGAGGCTCAAGTTCCGCAACCGGATGTTCTAACTCGAGTGATTGTTCGAAACCGATTGGAGGCTGGACTAAAACCAGGTGGCGATCACTTTTGCCCTGAGCGAGCTTTTGCAGCCGCACACCTGGCTGTCCAAGCCTCTGCGCGACTCCTGCCAACGGCAACCTGGCAAAATCACTGAATGTGCGCAGTCCCCAAAGCCGCAACGTCTCGTGGATTTCTTCATTCCTTTCTTTCTCAATTCCGGCGAGGGAAAAATCGAGCATCTTTAGTGGCAGGTTGCCGAGATGTGAAGACTCTTCTCCGGCAGGAACTATCCTTACTCCTTTGAACGATCGCGCCGAGTGAATCGCTACGTCAGGATTCGCGGCCACGGAAACATTCACCGTGAACCCTAACTGCGTCGTCCGGCGCGCGATTTCATTAGCCAGGGCGCGTGAAGAATCAATCTCGGACTGGCCAAACAATAAGTCCTGCCCCGCAACGTCCAGCACAACTGTGTCGAGGGCTGTTTGCTCAACCAAAGGAGAGAAAGTGAAAGCCAGATCTCTGAGCAAAGCCTCTCCAGGATCGTCTTGACTCCGGGATTTTGGGACAGTTTGTCCATAGATACAGGCAAACATAAAACTCCCACTCAGCAGCGTCAGATTGTGATAAAAGCTGGATCCTGAAGCGAAGATTAGCGAACATTGGCGAATACTGTCAAGGCCGGAGTGCGGCTGGTGGCGAGCTTAGTGCAAGCGCGTTTTGAACCTGGCGGGTCCGGCAGTCCACGCGCTGGGCCGTTCTCGATTTACGTGCACGCGAATTCCCCGAAGCAATTGCGAATGGGCCAGGGGGAGCGAGTAATTGTTAATCCGTGGAGTCGAGTCTGTAACCAGCGAAAGGTTAGGCGTCGAAACCTCTCGGCCCCTTATCGTTAACCTCGCGTCGTTGTTTTCCAAAACTAATGACACGCTATTGGGCCAGACTGTGCCTTCGTTCTTTACCTCCAAAACCAGTGCGGCGCATGAACGAATGCAAGGTACGGGGGTAACTACTACCAGCACGGTTGGCGTGCTTTCAATTGCCCGCCGGAAACGAAACCACCACGATGTAATTATTCGTCGCGTATATTTTGCCGCCACGTCAGCCAGGTTAAGCGCGACTAAGCCAAAGCCTCCGCTTTGCAACAAAAGATCGGTCGCTTTGAAAGCGCGCTCGACGCTGCCGCTACAGCGAACCCACAATAAGCGATCACAATCCACTCGAGCGTTTGCCGCAGATGACAAATCGAAGGTGTCGCTGGTATCCACCAGTGCACAGGTCTCTTCCTGCGTGGTGGCGACCGCCAGAGCTGAAAGCAATAAGCTGGTTCGTCCTGATGATGCTGTTCCGTGTATCTCGGTAATCGCACCGCGAGGGAGTCCGTCTAAACGCTCATCAATTTCACCAATCCCTGTCGGCACAATTTCCGCGGGTTGTTTCTCGCGCCGCTGGAAGACAGAGCCAAACCGATTGGCCAGCGTCAACTCGATCTCTTTCTTCGCGCTTGCTGATTTCATAGTTGCATTGAGGGGCGTGCTATCAAAGAGCTCTTAGATTTGAAATTTTGGACACAAGATTCAGTGTTTGTATTTACGAATCACACCCACTACGACACCTTGAATCTGCACGCGCTCCGGCGGCCGAATCAGAATTGGCTTGTAACGCGGATTTGCTGCTTCCAAACGTACCTGGTTGCGACCACCATAAAAGCGTTTCACGGTCGCGTCACTCCCATCGATCAAGGCTACAACTGTCTGCCCGTTGTCCGCGGTTTGCTGTGACTGAAGCACAATGAAATCATCTTCGCGGATTTGCTCATCAATCATTGAGTCACCTCGAACACGTAAGGCAAACATTCGTCCCTGTCTCAACATGTCCCGCGGAATGCAAACGGTCTCGTCATTTAATACCGCTTCAATGGGCGCGCCTGCGGCCACTATTCCCAGCAAAGGGATC
The DNA here is from genome assembly GCA_041497335.1 of Pyrinomonadaceae bacterium. Taxonomy (GTDB): domain Bacteria; phylum Acidobacteriota; class Blastocatellia; order Pyrinomonadales; family Pyrinomonadaceae; genus UBA11740. The sequence continues at coordinate 42,102 of JBGQGG010000017.1, forward strand.
TCGTAGTTGTCTTCGGCCGGCTCATCCTTCACTAGTTCGATACCCCGGCTAACATTCGGAATGCGCCGGATCAATCCTTCCCTTTCCAGAATCGAAACTACGTGATGCACGCTGGCCGATGAACTCATCCCGAATTCCTGGCCAATCTCAGCTATGGTTGGGGCTTCCTGATGTTCGTCAAAATAATGCTTGATGTAATCCAACACTCTTCGTTGTCTTGCTGTAATCGGCATGGCGCCTCCTCCGGTGCGAACGTGGGCGAATATTATCGAATATCGACAAACAGATGTCCAGCAGGAATCCCCCCAGCCCAGATTCGATCTTCTTAACCCCCTCCGAAATCTTTATTGACAGCGACCAGGTTCAACGTTAGAATTGGCGTTGCAACGGTGTTAGACGCCGCTGCTTGCTCTGCAACTCACGAGTTCGGACCCAAAGATCAGGGCTCGATCCCACCATTTTTAAAGTCTCTTTACTGGATAAGTCGGAAAACCACGACCCCAAAATGTCAGCCAAACTCGGCGAAATTCTCGTCCGCGAGAACCTAATCAGTCCGCAGCACCTCCGCCAGGCCCTCGATTATCAACGCGAGCACGGTGGGCGGCTTGGTTTCAACCTTGTCAAACTCGGGCTGGTCTCCGACGATACGATTACCGCAGTGCTGTCGCGACAATACGGCATCCCCTCGGTAAACCTGGATCTCTTTGACATCGAGGACTCGGTCCTTCGTCTGATTCCTCAGGAAGTTGCACAAAAATACTCCGTCCTGCCTCTCTCGCGCGTAGGCGCCACTCTCACCCTCGCAATGGTTGATCCTACCAACGTCTTTGCGATGGACGACATCAAGTTCATGACCGGCCTCAATGTCGAGCCGGTAGTCGTCGCCGAAGCGAGCGTACAAACAGCAATCGCGAAGTACTACAGCAGTTCACGGGAAATCGAACTCGCCGCAATAGGGCCCGACCTCTCAGTCGAAGGCCTCAACGGCAATGGCTTCTCACAAGCCGATCTGGTTTCACTCGACAGTCTCGACTTCGATCAAGAAACCCTCGCGAGCGAAGTCGAAGTTTTCGAAGACAACGAGGAAATAGATCTTTCCAGCCTCACCCGAATGAGCGAAGACGCGCCGGTCGTGCGTTTGGTCAACGTTCTTCTGGTTGACGCACTGCGGCGCGGCGCTTCCGACATTCACGTCGAACCTTACGAGAAAGAGCTGCGCATTCGCTTTCGCATTGACGGCGTCCTTTACGACGTCATGCACCCACCTATGAAGATGCGCGACGCCCTCATCTCCCGAATCAAGATCATGGCGAAACTGGACATCTCTGAGAAGCGTCTGCCTCAGGATGGCCGCATCAAGATTCGCGTCAAAGTCGAGTCGCGCTCGCGTGAACTCGACTTCCGCGTTTCAACTCTACCTACTCTCTTCGGAGAGAAAGTTGTGCTTCGTCTGCTGGATAAAGAGAAGCTCATGCTGGACATGACCAACCTGGGCTTCGAGCCTGACTCTCTGGTGAAGTTCCAGCGAAACATTTCCAAACCCTACGGCATGGTGCTGGTGACCGGACCCACGGGCAGTGGCAAAACCAACACGCTGTACTCCGCGCTCCAGTCTCTCAATACGGTCGACACGAATATCATGACTGCCGAAGACCCGGTCGAGTTCAATTTGCCGGGCGTCAACCAGGTGCAGATGAAGGAACAGATCGGATTGAACTTCGCTGCTGCTCTGCGCTCATTCCTGCGGCAGGATCCAAACATTGTTCTGGTAGGCGAAATTCGCGACTTCGAAACTGCCGAGATTGCCATAAAGGCCGCTCTCACTGGCCACCTCGTACTCTCAACCCTCCATACAAACGATGCTCCATCCACGATCTCACGTCTGATGAACATGGGTATCGAACCCTTCCTCGTTGCCACCAGCGTAAACCTGATACAGGCTCAGCGGCTCATTCGGCGCATTTGCAAAGATTGCAAGAAGGAACATCCCACTCCGATCGAGGCATTGGTCGAGATTGGCTTTACGCCGGAAGAAGCAGGCAAGGTGAAAACTTACAAAGGTAAAGGCTGTCCCAGCTGTAACGATACGGGCTACAAAGGCCGGATCGGACTTTATGAAGTTATGGAAGTGACCGACGAGATCCGCGAGTTGATCCTGATAGGCGCGTCGTCCCTCGAATTGCGAAAGAAGTCGATCGAAGACGGCATGATTACGCTGCGCGAGTCTGGTCTGTTCAAGATACGAAACGGAGTTACCACCATCGAGGAAGTTCTCCGCGAGACGGTGGCGTGAAAGGGGTGAGTATATGTTGCGTCGAATCGGTCTCTCATTAGGTCTATTGGTTTCTATGGTAGTAATGCTGCCATTTGCAACCTCTACCGCGCATAACCTGAGATCTCAACTGGCTGTGCGTTCACATCGTTTCCATCATCATTCACGAGCTTGGTGGCGTCAGCACCGCGCCAGGATTCGCCACCGGCAAGCCTTACTTGCCCGACGGCGGGCATTGGAGGCTAACGCTAGAACCGGGGCGGCTACTTCAGTACCGGCAAAGTCTTCTGACAATCATGCCGGCTTGCCCGGCGCACTTCCGTTTCCGGACGGCATCTACCGCGATGGGACTTTCTCGATGCCTTTGCCTAACGGCTGGTCGGCGGGCTCAACAACCAAGGGCACCTCAAGTTTTCGTATAGCTCCACCAAACGGAGCGACGGAGGCGCAGGCCACACTGGCAGTTGTAGCCGTCGCGCCCGCGAACGCTGAACAGGTTATCGGCCGCGAGCAGAAGAGAATGCTGGGCGGAGTATCGTTCACAGACCTGCGACGTTCAGTTATCGACAGAATGATCAGCGCAGGTGGTTGGGTTGTTAACGATCGCCAACGAGAGATAGGAGGCCATCGCGTATTTGAGGTGATCGCCCAGACCCCTGCAACCAGTGACGGCAAGCCCGAGCAGTTGTGGAACTTCTACTTCACCGAGGTCAACGGCCGAGTGTACTCGTTGGCGACGCGGACGACTGGTGGCCTGACCCAAAAGCTGGCGGGCGACGCTGAGAAGTTTCTTTCTGATTTCCGGCCGGCGGAGGCAAACAGGGACAAGTAAACCTCGCTGGTTGGCGTCGCCGCGTCGAATCCGGAAAAGCTTCCCAGCCTGCTAAAGGAAACCGATACAATGGAGAATCCACCACAAATCTCTCTTTCAGAACTGCTTCATAAGCTCTCCGAGCTTGGCGGCTCTGACCTTCACATTACGACCGGCACTGGACCGCTGGTCCGCGTCCATGGCGAGATTCGCCCCCTCGACGGTTACCGGCCGCTAACTTCCTCCGAAACCAAGCAGTTGGCCTACTCCGTCCTCACCGACGCTCAAAAGCATCGTTTTGAAGAGAATCTCGAGTTGGACTTCTCGTTTGGCGTGAAAGGCCTTTCGCGCTTTCGCGCCAACATCTTCAATCAGCGCGGCGCCGTCGGGGCGGTATTCCGTGCAATTCCTTACGAGATCAAATCGTTTGAGGACCTGGGTCTGCCGCCGGTTGTTAAAGAGCTTTGCAATAAACCGCGAGGCCTGGTGCTGGTCACAGGACCGACGGGCTCAGGCAAATCGACAACCCTGGCGGCAGTGATCGATAAGATAAACAAAGAGCGCCACGAACACATTCTCACCATCGAAGACCCGATCGAGTTTCTTCATAATCACAAGAACTGCATAGTGAATCAGCGCGAAGTTAACGCTGACACCAAGGGTTTTGCTCAGGCGCTGCGTACGGCATTGCGTCAGGATCCGGATGTGGTGCTGGTCGGCGAGATGCGCGATCTGGAAACCATAGAATCGGCGCTGCGAATCGCTGAGACAGGCCACCTGACCTTCGCGACCCTGCACACGAACTCGGCCGTCTCAACCATCAACCGCATCATCGACGTCTTTCCTTCAATGCAGCAGGCCCAGGTGCGGGCCCAGCTATCGCTTACACTCGAGGGCATCCTCTGCCAGACGTTACTTCCGCGCGCTGACGGTCGTGGCCGGGCGCTCGCTATGGAGATTCTGATTCCCAATTCGGCCATCAGGAATCTGATTCGTGAGGACAAAGTTCATCAGGTCTATTCCATGATGCAGACTGGGCAGGATATTCACGGCATGCAGACTTTTAACCAATCGCTGGCCACGCTGTTCCACAAGCGTCTGATCACCAGAGAGCTGGCCATGCAGCGTACCTCGAACGCTAATGAGCTGCGCGACCTGATAGATCGCGGAGCAGGACTGAACACCGGAAACGGCTCGCAGGCGAGGCCGGGGACGACGCCCGCTTACGCACAGCCAGGCCGCGGACTCGCTCGGAAATAGTTGTAAACAATCACAGGTTCGAAGCCCAGGACTGAGAGATAAGAAAGAAACGGAGTGCTGAAAAATGCCAACCTACGTTTTTAAAGGCCGCAACCGCATGAACGAGATCGTAATGGGCGAACGCGTCGCAGATAACCGCGATGCGCTACGCCAAATACTGCGTCGCGAGCAGGTCACGCTCACTTCGGTCAAGGAGAAAGGTCGCGAGATCGGAATCCCCAAGCTCGCTAGCCGCAAGAGCGTTAAATCGAAAGATTTAGCGATTTTCACCCGTCAATTCTCAGTTATGATTGATGCCGGACTGCCACTGGTCCAATGCCTGGATATCCTTTCGCAGCAACAGCAGAACAAGTATTTTCAGCAAGTCCTGGCACAGGTGCGACAGGACGTCGAGGAGGGGTCAACTCTGGCGGCCGCAATGAGCCGGCACCCCAGAGTGTTCGATCAACTCTACTCGAACATGGTTGAAGCCGGCGAGACTGGCGGTATTCTGGATCTAATCCTGCAGCGCCTTTCCACGTTCATCGAAAAGATCGTTAAGTTAAAGCGTGATGTGGTTTCAGCGTTGATCTATCCGGCTGCGGTCATCCTGCTGGCAATTGTTGCCATAGCCGTAATCATGATTGTGGTGATTCCGCAGTTTCAGAACATCTTTCTTGGTCTGCTCGGTCCAGGCGAGCCACTGCCACTGCCCACGCGAATTGTGGTTGGCTTCAGCAACTTTCTGGCCGGCTGGGGTGGGCTGAGCCTGCTGGTGTTAATTATCGGAGCCGCTGTGGCACTGCACTTCTACTACAAAACACCAAAGGGGCGAAAGCGTATCGATTCATTGTTGCTTAAGCTCCCCATACTGGGCTCGATTTTTCTGAAGATCGCCGTCGCGCGCTTTTCGCGCACGCTCTCCACGCTGCTGTCTTCCGGCGTCCCGATTCTACAATCGCTCGACATAACAGCCCGCACCGCTGGCAACGTAGTGATTGAGGAAGCGATTGTGAGCATTCGCACGGGCGTCGAACAGGGAAAGAGTTTTGTCGAGCCGCTGCGAGCTTCTGAAGTGTTTCCGCACATGGTGTCGCAGATGATCGGCATCGGCGAGCAAACCGGCGCCCTGGATGCGATGCTCGGAAAGATCGCGGATTTCTATGAACAGGAAGTGGACGCGGCGATTGCAAATCTCTTGACTCTTATGGAACCGGCGCTGATTGGATTCCTGGGAGTTACTATTGGCTCGATCGTTATCGCGATGTACCTGCCCATGTTCTCGTTGATTGGCAAACTGTCGCAGGGTCACTGATCACCTTCGCGAGCGACGACTAACCAAACGAAGCGATTGAAGCTAGCCTGCGGTCTTGTTGAAGCGGCTGGTCTTCCACCAATCGAGCGTCAAGCGCAAACCTTCTTCGAGGCCAACCTTCGGAGTGTATCCCAGTAACGAGCGGGCCAGGGTGAGATCCGCCAGGCTATCGCGCACGTCACCGGCTCTCGGTGGGGCATACTCGGCCTGCACGTTCATGCGACCGGTGAGCTTCTTCATGTTTTCAAAAACCTCATTTATCGTGACGCGTTCTCCGTTGGCAATATTGATTGTGTGGCCCACCGCTGAGCCAGATTCAGCCGCACGAAGATTAGCGTCCACGACATTTGAGATGTATGTGAAGTCACGGGATTGTTCACCATCGCCGTAAATGACCGGCTGCCCCCGGTTCAGCAGTGCGTCAATAAAACGGGAAATGACACCCGAGTATTGTGAGCCTGGATCCTGACGCGGGCCGAACACATTGAAATAGCGCAGCGAGACAGTCTCGAGTCCATACATCCGACTGAAAACCCGGCAATAGTATTCTCCCACCAGCTTGGCTACTGCGTATGGTGACAGCGGATCCGGCCTCATGCCTTCGCTCTTCGGTAGCTCTGGCTGGTCACCGTAAGCCGAACTTGACGCCGCATAGACCAGCCGACGGACCTTTTGGTCCCTGGCAGCAAGCAACAATGAAAAGGTAGCGTTGACGCTCGCCTCGTGGGTTTCTGTAGGCTGCGCGACTGAGCGTGGCACCGAAGGAATGGCGGCTTCGTGAAAAACCAGCTCAACGTCCTGAAGTGCGCGACTCACTGCTTTGGAATCAGTGAGACTGGCGTGAATAAAATCGACATCGCCGCTAATCTCGGCGACATTCTCGCGATGGCCCGTTGACAGGTCATCAATTATCCGGACGCGAGCGCCGCGATCGATTAGAGCAGCCGCTATATGAGATCCAATAAAGCCTGCGCCGCCGGTAACTAAAGCTACTCCAGAGAGAGGCATGAACGGCCTATCGTCCTACTCCAACGTATTGAAAACCCATTTCCCGCATGTCAGCCGGTTCGTAAATATTGCGCAAGTCGGCAATCCTGGGCACCTTCATCAATCCCCGGATGCGTTCCATGTCCAGTGCGCGAAATTGATTCCACTCCGTCATAAAGACAAGCACATCTGCCCCAATAGCCGCCTCGTACTCGTCTTCTGCGTATTCGATTTGCGGTAAGAGTTTCCGCGCTTCTTCCGCCGCAACCGGGTCATAAGCGCTTACTCTGGCCCCACGCTCTATCAGACCGCGGATTACTTCCACCGACGGCGCATCTCGCATGTCATCTGTTTCAGGTTTGAATGCCAGTCCCAGAACCGCAATTCGCTTTCCCTCGAGGCCTCCCACCAGCCTTTCAATCTTAGGTACCATGGCGAGCCGCTGCTGATAGTTGACCTCGATCACCGCGTCAATGATCCGGGTTGGTGACGAGAATTGCCGGCCGATGGCGGAAAGAGCGAGCGTGTCTTTGGGAAAACACGAGCCACCGAAACCGGGCCCCGGGTGTAGAAACTTGCTCCCAATTCTGCGGTCCATGCCAATTGCCCGGGCGACTTCGTGGACATCGCAACCGACCTTTTCGCAAAGGTTCGCAATCTCGTTTACGAAAGAGATTTTCGTCGCCAAAAAAGCATTCGCCGCGTATTTGATCAATTCCGCTCCTTCAAGCGAAGTGATGACGAACGGCGTTTCAATCAAGTAAAGCGGGCGGTAGAGATCGCGCATTATGGCAATCGCGCCCTCGTCGCCGCCGCCGATAACAACGCGGTCAGGTCGCATGAAGTCACTAATCGCGGCGCCCTCGCGCAGGAATTCCGGATTCGAGACGACGCTGAATTCAACAGGTCTCGGCTGATGGTTGCGGATCAGGGACATCAGGCGTTTGCCGGTGCCCACTGGGACGGTAGACTTGGTAGCCACCACTTTGTAGCTATCCATGTGCTCCGCGATTTTCCGAGTTGCTTCTTCTACGTAGGAAAGATCCGCGGACCCGTCGGCCGCGGGTGGGGTGCCAACCGCGAGGAAAATTACCAGGGACTGTTCAATGGCGGACCGAGCATCGGTAGTAAACCGCAGCCGACCGGCCTGAAGGTTCTTCTTGACGAGTTGGTCAAGTCCAGGTTCATAAATGGTGGTCTTGCCGAGGGCCAGCTGGGCTATCTTTTCGGCGTCTACGTCGACGCAAGTAACATCAACGCCGAACTCTGAAAAGCAAGCTCCAGTAACGAGCCCCACATAACCGGAGCCAATGACGGCAATGTGCATTCGCTGTTCTTACCCGATCCCGCTTAATGTCTTCAGCCAAATATTTACGGGCCACGCGCGCCATTGACGCGTGACCCGCAAAATTGTACTCAAATGCCGCGCGACATGCGCGTCATCAGCCAGATTAGGCTCTAGTTACTTAGTCGGACTGACTACAGTTACCGAGCCACCGAAGTTCAGGTCGTTATTATGTGTGGTTGCGATAATCGCCGCCGCGACAGCGCCGCCAGCCGCCAGCAACAAGGCTGCCAACGCGCCACCACTCAGCGAGCCAAAGCTGTCCGGCCTAGTCAGACGCGTGCAGCGCGTCCCTGGCTGCGGTGTGCCCGCAGACTCGGAAGTTCCGGCTGCGACCGCCTTCGAATTGCTGGCCGCTCGCAGCTCAACGAGCCCGCCCTGAGAAGCGACGATCATGTTGCCGCACTCAACATCGACCATAAACGTAGCCGCCTGTTGGGCGTCAGCCACAGCGGCGCCGTCTTTTGCGGTAACGATCGCCGCAGTGCCTGCCAGCGTCGCAACCTGAATTCGGCCCGCGTCAAGCGAGGCTGAAATGTTCGCGTCACTAAAACTGAGTTTGACGCTGGTGTTCGGGAACAACTCAACGCGACCAAGTTTACCAAGGCTAACAGTCGCACTGCTGTTCGCTCCCGTCGCAATTATGCTGTCAGAGAAAACAGTGGCGCCCGAGATAGCGGCCTGACCGTTAACGGTGACTTGCCCGGAAACCGAAAGCTCGCCCGACGCTGCTTTTTGCCCCGGCGTTGCCAGTGCCACCATTGAATAAACGCTCAACACGGCAACCGCGACACAGAATGCGATAGACTTACGGCTCCAAGTTCTGCTAATCATCATTTCCTCCCGTACAGTGAACAAGTTTTGTAGAAGCGCGCTACGATTACTAATAGTCGTGATTGGCGGAAACGTCTACTCCGTCTCGACTCAACGATCTCGCACGCGCGAGACACTAAAAAAAGAAAGCATGCCGGCCCGTTAAATAAGGCCCTTTAGTCTTGCCTCTTTTACACGAACTCCGGCCCTTATGTCAACAATAAACCCTTGATCCCAAAGACCAAAGCTACATTGTTAGCCAGCTTTTGGGGAAGATAACACGCGCGTTGAGCCCCTGTAAAGAGCTTTTTTCCCCAATGCTGTCAAGATTCTGTGTCTTCTCAGCCCGCCGGAGCAGGGATATCACCTGGTTTGAAGGACGAGGCACAGCCAGGACGACCCGACCCACAAGAATTCCTTGAATCGACAAAGTCGATTCTTACGGAACGGTGCGACGCGGTCGCGTGGCGGTCTGTCCCTCGCGTTGGCCGTCCGTCCGTCCCGTCCCGGAGCCTGCCGATAAGGTGGCCGGATTCTTCCTCTGCCTCTGAATTAGCTCCGCCTGCTCGTAAGGATCCAGACGCGCAAAGAGATAGAAAACCTCGCCCGAATGAACTGCTCCCAGGAACCTGAATTTGTTAGCGACTATTTCGTTCGCCCGAAAGGACGTGGGCTTAGGCGGCTTCTCGAATAGGGTTCCAAACTCGTCCACGGTCACCGCTTCAAGCTCTGGAACGTAATCGTTTCCACTTTGACGCACCAGCCGAATAGCCATCTGTCGCAGGACGCGGATCCGGTTCGAGTTCCGACGGTAATACGCAGCAGTAATCTCTCGCCGGCTGATTCGGTCATCCACAACGTCCTGCTCGTTGTTGAGATATCCCAAATAAGCGCGCATGACTGGACCGAACTCCGGGGTGTACTCGCTATCCGCAGACACGGCGGAACGTTGAGCGATCGCGACTCCGCTCAGCAGCAATAGAAGTGATAGGGCGACGAAGGTACGCTTCAAACTAATTAGACTGGTCATGGATTTGCCCTCGGCGTGTCTGGGTTTCATCCGGCCGCCAGTCGCATTGAACCAGAGCGACGGACTACTTTAGCTCACGGAAGCGACTGCAGGCCAGTTGTAATGGCCGAGGATTGTATTCTCTCCCCCCTGCGGCTGTATTGCGCGGGCAATTCAGCGATGTTACATTTCAATTTCAACATGGGTGATAAGCAGGCCGAGCAAGAGTTCTCAGGGAGGCGTGTGGCCCTCGGCATAACCGGGGGGATCGCAGCGTACAAGGCAATAGAAGTGCTGCGCGGGCTGCAGCGTGTCGGCTGTGAAGTGCGTGTTACTATGACCAGGCACGCCTGCGAGTTCATTCAACCGCTGACACTTCGGGCGCTATCGGGGTCATACGTGGTCGTTGATGATTACTCCCCGGACAATCCGGATCCCATAGCCCACATCACTTTTTCTCAAACGGTCGATCTGTTCATCATTGCTCCGGCGACTGCGAATACACTCGCCAAGCTGGCCAACGGAGTTGCAGATGATTTTCTTACTTCCACCTACCTGGCCTGCACTGCTCCCGTGCTGATAGCTCCGGCTATGAATACAGTGATGTGGCAGCATCCGGCCACACAACGGAATCTGAAAAGACTACGCAACGATGGTGTCGACGTCATCGATCCGGATGACGGCGAGATGGCTTGCGGAACGATCGGTCCCGGGCGACTCAGTGAACCCGAAAGAATCGTTTCGGCTGCACTCGCATTGTTACGGCGACAAAGTGGGAAACCGAACAAGTCTGCCAGTCAAGGCCAGGCCGCACCGGCCGCGAATTGCGACAAAGACTTAAGCGGCGAACGCTTCCTGATCACCGCCGGCGCGACGCGCGAGCCAATCGATCCCGTGCGCTTCATTTCAAATCGTTCCTCGGGTCGAATGGGTTTTGCCCTCGCCGAAGCCGCGTATGACAGAGGCGCCGAAGTCACGATCGTGGCCGGACTAACCAGCGTCAGCCCGCCCGGCGGCGCGCGTGTGGTCCGCGTCAGTTCTGCAGAGGAAATGCGCAACGCGGTTGCCGAACAAGTCGGCAACGCAACGGTCTTCATGGCCGCGGCCGCGGTATCCGATTATCGAGCGAAGGAAAAAGCCGAGACCAAGATCAAGAAATCGGATGCGGAAATGGAACTGAAACTAGAGCGCACGACCGACATCCTGGCCGAAGTCGCGCGAGGACGAACAAACGGTCAACTCCTCATCGGCTTCGCGGCGGAGACAAATGATTTACTGGCGCACGCGCGCGAAAAACTGGTCGGCAAGGGCCTCGATGCAATTGTCGCAAATGACGTGTCACGCGAAGACGCCGGCTTCGATTCCGAGAACAACACAGTCGTCATTCTGCTTCGTGACGATCCGCAGCCCGTCGAGTTGCCTTTAATGTCCAAGCTCGATGCAGCACATCGGATTCTGGATGAGGTGGTAAAGTTACGGCGCGCCAGCGCGGCTGCCACGACTCCCCCGATCGAGAACGTCTGAAAATGAAAAACCATGAATGCTGATCCGATCGCGAACGAACTGCTCGACTTACTGCAGGAGTCACGGGAGCACATACGGTATTTTGCCGAGCTCGGCGTTGAGACCGTGCCCCTACCAGCCGCGAACGCAAGCTCAGAATCGCCGAGAGCCTCGCGGACAGTTTCGTCAGTTGCACCTTCTCCGCCGCCCAGGACGCCGCCCAGGTCCCTGCCAAGGTCCGAAGTCATCGAGCCCGTCGTGAGGCCGCCCAGAGTGACACCAGCAGCGCCGCCTTCCCTGTTTGGCGATCTCGCACCGGCGCAACCTTCATTCGCCCAATCCGAAGAACAAATGGAAGATATCTGGCGCGACATCGGCGAGTGCACGCGCTGCGGTTTGTGTGAAGGCCGCACGCAGGTGGTCAATACTCATGGCAATCATAAGGCGCGTTTGATGTTTGTCGGAGAAGCGCCCGGCGCTGATGAAGACGCGCAGGGCAAGCCCTTCGTAGGCCGCGCGGGACAACTGCTCACAAAGATCATCGAAGCGATTGGCATGAAGCGAGAAGAAGTGCTCATCGGCAACGTCAATCGCTGCCGGCCGCCGGGCAATCGCCAGCCCACTCTGGAGGAAGCGGCGATCTGCCGGCCTTTTCTGTTTCGTGAGATCGCCACGGTGCACCCGGACGTGATCGTCGTGATGGGCAACACAGCGCTGCGGAATCTGTTGGAAGTACGCGAGGGGATCACCCGCGTGCGCGGAAAGTTTCAGGACTTTCGAGGCATCAAGGTCATGCCGACGTTTCATCCGGCCTATTTGCTGCGCGATCCTTCGAAGAAGCGCGAGACCTGGGAAGACTTGAAGAAGGTTCGCGACTATCTCGACGGCCTCCCGCCAAGGCGCGATTAGCTTCGAAGGACAGAGCATAACGTAAGCTCACTTCCGAGGAAGCACTCCCAATTTGACATGGATATCCTTCAACTCAAGAGCATAGCTATTCGTTCGCTCGCGGTGAAGCGTATTTCAAAGACGAGCGCGTGCGCAGTCTGGCTGAGCATGAGGGAATGTTGACGGCGATCGTCAGAGGTCAGGACGACTATTGCGTCACCCTCCGTTCGAGCAGGCGGGAGATCGTGTATTCGTGTGACTGCCCGATTGGACTCGAGGGCGAGTTCTGTAAGCACCTCGTTGCCACCGGTCTGGCTTGGATTGATTCCGCGGCAGAAGGCAAACGTGGTTGCCGGCCTCGCGATAGATTTCGGCAATCAAGGAGTGTGAAAGATCGCGGCGCTTAACTCTGGGACCAGTCTGTCGAATCACCGTTCATGAGTAACTACCAGGAATTGAAGACGCATGCGCTCAAAGTGCGGTCGCGTTCTCATTGGCTGGGTCGAGGCGGATGTGCCAAAAAACTGCCTTCACATCTGAAAAACGGCTCGCCCCATTGAGCTATGAATGGTTTTTTCACGGGACTGCGACTGCTAATATGTTGCCGTTGACCATTGCACGAACGGTCACTCGCGCTGAAAGGAGAGAATCACGGTGCAACCAGCGTGGCTCTACGTCCTAACGATTGTTGGCCTGTGCTTCGATCTAGCCGACGCGTTCTTCCTATCAATTGAGGCAATCAAGATCGAAAATGTCCGCCGTCTGAACAATTGGTCAACGCAAGTCGGAAGCGAAGAAATCATCATGACCCTGACCTCTGCCGCTTTGAAGGCGTTGATTCGCTGGGACCGCGCGGAAATCTCGAAGGTATATCGCAGAGTCAGCCGTTATCGCACGTGGAAGCTTTACCTGTATTGGGAAGTACTATTGCTGGTCCCCCTCGTCCCCATAGCTCTGTTCATGGCGGCGTTGATCACGGCACGTGTCTTTTCTCCTCCTCCCATTGCTATATCGCTTGTACGTCTCTTTCGCACTCCGGTGCTTATATCGTTGGCGCTGATTTTTCTGATCCTGCAGTCCGTACGAATCTTCTTTTTGAGCGGCCGGGGGCCAGAGCTACGTGCTCTGATCAAATTCTTGAACTTTATTGAAGGACGCACGCCAACCGGTTTTCTTGGCCTAGTGGGTCTCGTCTGTCTGCTCGTGGGTTTCATAATGCAGGCATTGACGAATGTACTCATGATTGTCCGGGCTCAGTGAGTCTCACACTCGCCGAGAACACCCTTGCTTCTGGAGTCGCAACGGCAAGGATTGGACTTAGAAGTTTCTCAACGTAGTTGAAGCCGTGAAGTCGCTTCCAGTCAAGAGCGCAACCCTCGACGGCGAGATTGTGATTGTTCGATGCTCAAGGCAGGTCGAGCTTTCAAAAGCTTCAACGGGCGATGGGCAAAACTGTGACGAGCGGATTTGCCGCGTTGGTAGGCATGAGAGCGAGGTTGTGAAACACTAAGTCCGAACTTATGATTGTGTCTCAAACTATGAGAGACTAGCTAAGCTAGCCAGTGCGAATGCTCGACGTGGTCACTGTCAAGAGTCTTTCTTAACGAAAGTGAAGAGCATGGATTCTGAGCGACAAGGTTGGGTTGAACGCTATCCGCCGCGGGCGACACACATCCCATTCTGTTTCTCTTCGTGTGATGAAGCGGCAATCAACGTGGAATCCTACGATGCCTCCATTCGTGCGGCGAGGTTTTCGTTAACAGAGCAAGCCCGCATAGCAAACGCCACCTCTGGAAAGGCCACTTTCGGTCAGATCAAGGTGAATCTCAATGACATTGAGCTGCCGGATTGCCCTGATCGCAAAGATTGTTTTGTGATCACCTATAAGACCTCTCGGTTAAATGAACGAACTCCGCTACAGGGAGCGTACGCATCGTATGAGATTGAGAAGTTCAAAGGTGCCGGACGGTCAGCCGAAACCTACAAGGCGAGAGTGACTTCGGTAAGAGCTGAGGCGCGTGGGCTGTCTAAGGATCAACCAGTCATTATCAAAATACCATTGCTCATACCGAATTTGGGTGATGAGAAGCTGAGAGAATTTACGACAAAGCTGCAAGGCCTTTTTACTAGAGAAGAGATGAATCTCCGACGTCTTGCCAATGTCGACTGCGTAGCAAATTTTCTGGACAGTGGGGTGCTTCAACAAGTGCCAACGACACTTTTCATGGTGCAAAAGCTTGTCGATGGCCCATCTCTTTACGAATATCTAGAGAACAACTATGCCGACAATGGCGTGTTCACTGGACTTCCAAGTGAAGAGTTTTATCGTTTCGGCCGCGCGCTCGGTAGCACCATTCGAGAGGTTCATTCGAAACTGGTGATCCATGGCGATGTCTGGCCCGAGAATATTCTCGTCAATGAAAGCAAACAACCTGTCTTAATTGACTTCGGCCAAGCAGCATTCCGGGAGGCCATGGGAGACGATGCGCAGATTGAGGGGCGTAACCGCCGATACATAGCCCCTGAGAAAACACGTTCAGTTGGCGGCGACGTATACTCGCTCGGCGGCGTATTGCACTACCTTGCGACTGGTGAAAACCCCCCAGAAGAGCCTCCGGAAGCCATAGACGACTTAAAGGACGAGATTACGCGCACGATCCGTCGTAGGAACGATCGACTCTATAAAGAGAATCGCGGTGCCGTCGATGTCATAGCGCGTTGTTTGCGCGTGAGCGAGCAACGGACGGCACACGCCCATGGCGTCATCGAAGAACTCGATACGTTCTTTGCCACCCCCAGTCAGGCAGAGTTATCTAGAGCTGTGACAGATCTCGGCATTGAAGGCGAACAACTCGGGAACAACCAACTGTTTCGTTGGATGGCCAGTTTACGGGTAGATGCGCTTAGGACTGCACTGAGTGACATGGCGAGCGGTGTGTACGATCTTGTGGGCGACCACGAATTGATTGTGGCAGGTTTGACGCAGTCTATGCGTCTCCTAGGACCACGCGACCAATATTTAACTATATCAGTACCGAGAATTTGGCGACCTGATAATCTGGGTGTTAACGGGCGATTCTTGTCAATGAATACGGTTGCCGCCAAGCGCGGTGCCGTGGTCAGGCGCGTCTTCGTTATCACGCCGGCCGATCGCAAGGAGGCCAATTTTAGGCGCATTATGGATAGTCAGAAGCGTGTTGTTGACGAACTCAAAGAACTCAAGGATGAGGAGCTGCCTGGTAGCTACGAAGTGCGAGTACTTGACGTTAGTAACGAAAAGGGCGACGAGATCTTGAAACGAGGTGATCATTTCGGCCTATTGGTTAAGGGAAAGGACGAAATTGCAGTTTTCGCTGAGTATCGCAAAAATGGTTCACTTTCTGCAGTCAGGTTTCGCGCTGGTCAGAACTTCGGGCTTAGCGATAGGCGTGAGGTTTTTGAAAGATGCTGGAACAAAGCGACTCCGTTGACTGACTGGATTGAATTAGCATTTGACCTGAAATAGGTAAATCGAATTGTCACATGAAAGAACGCGCGCTGCGAGGGGGCGCGTTTTTCCACTTACGAGATACCGCCGTTAAGCATGCATGCGAGTAATACAGCGATCGGTTGCTCACATCCTTAATAGAAAGTAGGTCTCCGGGTTGGGCCTTAGCTCGTTCTTCCGCAGGGAAATACTCCCAAAACTCCCGTTTGCCGACTATGGTAGAAACGAACATGGGCACTGAGGACTCTACCTCAGCCATACGTTTCATCAGGGTTCGACCGAGCTCTGTATGATTGCGGAAATAGATTGGGAACCGCTCGTTTGCAATTCGATCAAGAACGAGCTGGACGTCCCTCTTGTTTCCGAACTTCAGTAGGGAGAGGATTATTGGGCGTGACGAATCCGCTCCAGCTAACTGCATGCGCGTCACTGTTCCTCTCAGCCGAAGGAGGAGTGACTTGTTCATGCAACGCGAAATGGCGCCGGCAAGGGCAGTGGCTTTCATCTGCACAGCGGGCGCGGTTTCGTCTTCTACCTTATTCCACTCCTCATACGTCGCCAACATTAGATCGAATTCGCCAGCCCCAACCCTTCCTGAAATTGCGTGGGTTATCACGTCCGCATCCTCTTTCCGATGGCCTTGGACTGTTCTCAAAAGATCTTCGACGCCATGTCGCCGCCGTCTCAGTGACTCAGCAAAAAGTCGCGCGCGCCTGCGGGGTCTCAATCCGGTCACTTCCGCGAACAAGGCCTCGACTTCAGGGAGCGTCTCGGTTGCGGCAAGAGCCTTTAGAAGGGCAAATTCTCGGAGGGCTCGTGTTGCGGTATCCTTAGGCATAGGAACCTCTGTGCGGAGAACAAGCTCCTCGTAGACTTCTTGGCAGGCTGCATTCGTACTCGCTCTAATCCGCTCGACAAGTTCCCACTGTTCGCGCCTCAGCCGATCAATCGCGAGTTCCTTGCAGGCCTCCCTGACCTCGCTTCGTTGGTGTCGAAGGCCTCTAAGAATCAGTTCTGTCGGTACAGTGTCGGCGTGTCGCAGAAGTAACGATCCCAGTTCAACGCCATACTCATAGTTTCGAAGAGTGTCATACTCTTCTTGGCCAAACGCCGGTCTTCGAGGGCCCTTCTTAACAAAAGGATCGAAACCCGACTCTCAGAATCGTTTTCGACTGCAGATTCTTCCGCGCTAAGCCAGTGCAGGATTTGGTGCTTCTTCTGCGCGTCCAAGAGCCAATAAAGTCCCGGTCCCTCCCCTGCAACCCAAGACCCAAGGAGCAGCCGGAGCTCCGGTTCGGTTGGGACAATTCGTCCTCTATAGATGAAAAGCATGAGGAGTTCCTCGCGGGTTAGCAAGGCTCGCGTCGTTTGGAACGATGCAGCTTTAGAAGTCAGGAGAGACTCACCGCCGCAGTACGCGCAAGTCGCGGTTGCGGTTCATCTCACGAAGACATACACGTATCGCCTGACGGCCCCGATGCAAAAAGCCCGGCGCGCGTCGACTCGCGGGTGCCAGGTTCGTAGCGGCAATAGAGGGGTTCCGTACCAGCGCTAATGCAAATTTGGATCGTCAGTTAACAGCCGTTCTATTTGGGCGGAGGCGTTCAACTCAGCAAGGCCACCGCGTCCTCGCTGGTCAGCACCTTGAATGGCAAATCAGATAATTCGGCCAGGAAATGACGGTTCTCCGAAACGAAGTAGCGAACGCCGGCGGCTTCGAGGTGAGCGGCAATCACAGCGTCGCCCTTCTTCGCGCCGCGTTGCTCCCATTGGCCCACACGCTCGATGGAAGCTGGCGTATAGTCCCATGTGACGGACTTTGCTTTCGTCAGCGCGAGCAACACCCTTCGCATTTCCTGATCTAGCAGATTGCGCTGCAACTCGATCAAGACCTGCAGGGGAATGTAGATCTGAAGTTCATTCAGCTTATCAAAGAGAAGGGTTTCGCAAGCGGGATGGTCGGCCTCGCGGCGCAGGGCAAAGATAAACTCGTTCGTATCGAACGACAGGAGTTCATCCCGGATAGAGTTCATTCGCTATCTGCTCCCGAAGCCCGCGCAGTTCTTGCAAAACTTCATCGGATGATTGACCTGATTTGCCCTCGCGAACCAATCGGGCGCGATATTGAGCAGAGACCTCTTCAAAAAGCTCGCGAACGGAGGCGTGAACACTCAGGCCTTCGCCTACCAACGTGCTCAACATGTCCTCAAAGGCACGTTGCTCATGTGACGCGGTTTGGGAGACGCGCTCGTAAACATCCTTTGGCAATTGTAAAGTTACTGTGAAGGTTTGCACATTCGCGTTCATTGCGGCCACCTCTGCTCAAAGGAATCTTTCGATTTGAATTGTACTCGGAATCCAGCGAGTCTAGCAACGAAACCTTTATTCGGGTGGGGTTCGGGAAAAGCTCCAGCAGAACAATCCTGACGGGCGTTATCAACGAGCAAGCTGCCTTCCCCTTTCGCGCTCATTCGCGTTAACCTCACGAGACATTCGATGACTTCCTTAGCACCGAGTCCAGAAGGAGAGCCTCTTCCGCACTACGCCCAGGTTGCGGTTCCGGTCCACCTCAGCAAAACTTTCACCTATCGCCTGCCGCCATCCATCCAGCGGGCCGCACGTGTCGGCTCGCGCGTAATGGTCCAGCTCGGCACAAAACCCGTGACCGGCTACATCGTCGCACTACTTCCCCGCTTGCGATCCGGCACCAGCCTGATTGAATCCGAAATTAAGGACGTACAGGAACTACTGGACGTCGATCCGCCGCTGACTCCGGAGGTGTTGGAGATCACGCGTTGGGTCGCGGACTACTATGCGGCTCCCTGGGGTGAAGTGATGCGCGCGGCGCTGCCCGCTGGAATTAACACAACTGTCGAGCAGACGGTTTCGATTACCACGCGCGGACAAGAAGAGCTTGCTGCGTTGTCAGTACCACCTGCGTTAGCGGGTGGGTCGTTCGTAGTAGGCAGTAGGCAGAAGGCAGTAGGCAGCGAGCGCGTGTCAGTACCACCTGCGTCACACGTGTCAGTACCACCTGCGTCAGCCAGTGGGTCCGGAAAGACGAACGCCAAAGTGCGCGGATTGCGTCTGCTCGCCGACGAAGGCGACTTTGAGGTAAACGCCTTCTGTTTGCGCTTGGGCGCCGGGAAAACTCCGAAGTGGCTGCGTGAACTGGAAGCCGAAGGTTTGATTGAGCGGTCCTATCGAACTCGCTCGACTCCTACTGTTGCCAAACGACGCAAGGCGGTTCGTCTTATCGAATCTGCCGTGGCCGAATCGCAAGCAAGCGAGAGACGAGTCACGGAAGCACAGCAACGGGCGATCGAAGTTCTGCGTGCGAACCAGAATGAAATGTCGGTGAGCGAACTAATCAAAGTCGCCGATGTCAGCGAGTCGGTCGTTCGCACGCTGGCGAAAAGGGGCGCCGTCGAAGAATTCCAGGAAAAGGTTCGCCGCGATCCACTGTCGCGTGCAGAGTTGCCGGACACCGAGGACTTTGAACTCACCAATGCCCAGGTCAAGGCACTGCAATCAACCGAAAACCGTCTGGGCGAAAGGGTTTTCTCGACCCTGATGCTCCACGGGGTTACCGGCAGTGGCAAAACTGAGATTTACCTGAGAGCCATGCGGGCCGCGCTCGACATGAACCGTGGCGCCATGATGCTGGTTCCTGAGATTGCTCTGACACCGATACTTTCGCGTCGTTTGCGCGCTCATTTCGGCGATCAGATCGCGATCTTCCATTCCTCGCTGTCTAAGGGCGAGCGTTTCGACGAATGGTCGCGCCTGCGCCGCGGTGAAGCGCGCGTCGTGCTGGGAACGCGTTCGGCTGTCTTCGCGCCAGTAGAGGATCTCGGCGTAATCATCATTGACGAAGAGCAGGACGCTTCTTACCGGCAAGAGGAATCCCCTTTCTACCACGCCCGGGATACGGCGATCGTGCGCGCGCAGAAACAATCCGCAGTTGTCATCCTGGGCTCGGCCACGCCCTCTCTGGAATCGTTTCATAATGCGCAGACCGGCAAGTATGAGTATCTGCATCTGCCCGAACGGGTGGCTAACCGCCCGCTGGCCCGGGCCGAGATGATCGATATGCGCGAGGTTTTCGCTCGACGGAAACGGCCGGCCGTTTTTTCCGATGAACTCCTCAGAGAGATCGAACACACACACGCCCGAGGAGAGCAGACGATCATTCTTTTGAATCGGCGCGGCTATTCGAGCTTTATTCTGTGCCGCTCTTGCGGCGAATCGATCAACTGCCCCAACTGCGACGTCACGCTCACTTATCATCAAAGTGATCGCACGCTGGTTTGCCATTATTGCAATCACCATCAGCGCGCACCTATGCAGTGTCCCGCCTGCGACAGCAAGTACATCTATTACGTCGGCGAAGGGACCGAGCAGATTGAAGAACTTCTCCGCAAGCGTTTTCCGACGTTGCGCATCGGCCGCATCGATCGCGACACAAAGTCGCGCCGGCACCAGTTTGAGAAAACCCTGCTTGATTTCGACAAGGGCGAATTGGATTTGCTGGTCGGCACGCAAATGCTGGCGAAGGGACATGACTTTCCCAACGTCACGTTGGTTGGCGTGGTCTCAGTCGATGCGGGCCTGGCCTTGCCCGATTTCCGCGCAGCCGAACGGGCTTTCCAACTAATCACTCAGGTCGCCGGCCGCGCCGGACGCGGCGATCTGCCGGGGCGGGTCCTGATTCAAACTTATCATCCGCATCACTATGCCCTGCGCCATGCCTGTGCCCAGGACTTTCGCGGATTCTACGACGAAGAAATTCGCCATCGACGCAATCACGGCTATCCGCCGTTCGTCGCGCTTGCCTTACTGCTGGTCCGCCACAAAGACGCGTCGCGAGCACGCGCGACGGCGCAACAACTGCGAAAGGCGCTGATTGAAGCGAACCGAGATCATGCTTGTCGCATCCTCGGTCCCGCGCCGGCGCCCCTGGCCCGGCTGCGCGGAGAGCATCGCGTGCAGTTGCTGATAAAGTCGCGCAGCCGGAAACAAATGCGCGCGGTGATCGACGCGGCCCTTCAGGCGCTTGAGCAGAACGGACAGGACTTGCGTTCAGTGACGCTGGAGATCGACCCGGTAAGCATGATGTGAAATAATTTGATTTGCTTGACATACCATCTTTGACCTCGCCAGAATGCCGCATGTGGCGCATTGCGGAACACCGAGGAGTGGGCGATAAAGTATGAAGGAGTTTCGTCCCGCGAAGAAGCGCATTGATGTGTCAGTAGGCGAGTCGGTACGGATCATTCGTGAGCTACAAGGGCTGAGTCAAAACCAGCTTGCCGAACTCACGGGAATTCCGAAGACAACGATCTCCGCCATCGAGAACGATCGCGTCCGATTGGGTGTGGAACGAGCAAAAGTACTGGCTCGCGCGCCTAAATGTCATCCGGCGGCCTGGTATTTCCCGGCTGGGAAAGCGCGGTCGAGTCCGCGGCATAGCGCTGGTTTTGAGGGTGAGTGGCGAATCGTCCTTGGTATTTCCGGCCCCGCAGGTTCTAAACTAACCGCATGAAACTTTCCGAACTCGCCGATCAAACCGGCGCGCGCTGCGCATCGAGCGACGCTGACATAGAAATTGAAGGAGGGGCCGGACTCGATCAAGCAGGACTGGGCCAGGTGACTTTTCTGTCCAATCCGCGGTACGCGGCTCGGGTGAATACGACCGCCGCATCGGCGATTTATGTCGGCGAAGAGGTCGAGGTCGAGCGCGCCGATCTCGCGGTCTTGCGCGCAAAGGATCCCTATCTCGCGTTCACGCGCGCGTTGATCCTTTTTCATCCCACAGCCACGTTTGAGCCGGCAGTTCATCCTTCGGCGGTGATCGATCCAACTGCAAGTGTTGCTCACGATGTCTTCGTTGGCGCCCACGTGGTGGTCGGACCACACTCTATCATTGGAAATCGAGTCCAGATCCATCCCAATGTAACGATCGCCGACAATGTGACCATCGGTAGCGACTCAGTGATTCATTCCGGCGTGGCAATTCGCGAGAACTCGATTATCGGCCGGCGAGTGATCGTGCACAATAACGCGGTCATTGGCAGCGATGGTTTCGGCTTTGCGAAAGACGAAGAGCGTCGCTGGTTGAAAATTCCACAGACCGGCCGCGTGGTGATCGAAGACGACGTTGAGATTGGCGCCGGCACCACGATCGATCGGGCTTCGACCGGAGAGACACGCATCAAACGTGGTGCGAAGCTCGACAACTTAATTCAGGTCGGCCACTCGTGCGCTGTCGGCGAAGATGCTTTACTATGTGCGCAGGTAGGAATGGCCGGCAGCTCCCGCGTCGGCGATCGAGTTATTCTCACCGGGCAGGTGGGAATCGGTGGACACATCCGCGTAGGGGATGATGCGATCCTTTATCCACAGAGCGGCGTTCCGAATGATGTTGAGGCGGGCCAGGTGCTCGTCGGCACTCCGGCTTTTGAAGTGAGCGCCTTCTGGCGGGCGATCGCCGTCTTCAAGAAACTTGGAGACCTGCCGAAGCGAATCCGGGCTTTGGAGAAGAGACTGGATGAGATCGGGAAATCAAAATCAGGGTGAGAAACCTCGCTTCTCGCGCGAAGAGCTTCGGACAGTGATTCTGTTTTGGAGCTTCTGGTCTACTTACGCCCTGCTGTCGGCGTTTCTGATCGTCGCGCTACTCACAGACTGGCCTGAATTCCTGCACGCCTCCGGGTCATCGATCGGCCCCTAGATATCATCAGGTAATCGCACCGCCATCGACGATCACAACTTCGCCATTCATAAACGAGTTGCGATCGCTCACCATGAAGGCGGCGTACTCCGCTAACTCTGATGGACGACCCAGGCGCCCGGCTGAGGCCCAGAAGTCATGCATCTGCAGCAGGCGTTCGGGTAGAGCCTGGGCCAGATCGGTATCGAAAATCCCCGCGGCGATAGCGTTCACGCTCACGCCGAAGGTCCCCGCCTCGCGCGAGAGACATTTGGTGAACCCAATCATTGCGGCTTTGGAAGTTGCGTAGTGGACCGCAGTCGGCAACGCGCGCATGGCGCCAATCGAAGTAATGTTCAGGATCTTTCCTGCGCGCTGCCGGATCATTTGCTTATAGACCGGCTTGGTCACGGCGAACAAACTGCCGACATTCGTGCCAATCACTTCGTCCCAGGCGCGATCAGTTGTAGTCGCGAAATTGTCTCCACGATTAATGGCCGCGTTGTTGACCAGGATATCGATGCCGCCCCATTCATGGACCAGTTCCCTGGTGAGATGTTTCATCCCAAAGCGATCTATCACGGACACTTTGAACGAGCGCGCCCGGCGGCCAAGGGCTTCGATCTTTTGCCGAATCTCTGCCGCCAGATCGTCGCGCGAACCATAATTGAACGCAACGTCCGCGCCTTCGCGCGCGAACACTTCGCACAGGGCGGCGCCTATGCCGCGAGTGCCGCCGGTTATGAACGCTCGCTTTCCTTCGAGTAAGAGGCCCACTCTTTACAATCTCCTGTGCGACTGGGCCGGTGCCCTGCCACTATCTTCTGCCTGGGATTAAAACCTTGGAATAAGACTGGGATTAGAACGCGAAGCTGGTGCGACAGTCAAGACGAAATTGGTCCGCGTATTGGGGTCAGGGTGAAAGAGTGGCCCGGGCCTCGCGCCCATGAACGCGCGCAAGACGCGCGCTCCACAATCAAACTGGCCCATTACCCGAGGTCTCAGGCGGGCACACTCTCGGCAAGCTGCTCTGGAGTTGCCAAACTTTCTTCAGCTTTCGCCGGGACCGGAATCAGTGATGTGATCTCTTCGACGATGCGTCTGGTGGCGTTGGGAATGGCCAGGGTAATTGTGGCCGCGCGCATTGCCGCGTAGTGCTTTGAATCATCTATCATGCGGCGCACGACGGGAACAACATCCGAAGTGCGTTGCAGCAACACGGCTGCGCCGCTCTTGACGATCAGGTTGACGGTGCTGGCTTCCTGGGGCATTGGTTGAGTGGTGCCGTCGGCGATGATGGGGACGCGACAACTCAACGCTTCGAAAGTGCTCAATCCGCCGAGCTTCGAGATCATTACATTGGCTGCGCTCAGCAATTTCTCAACTTCGTCCGAGTAGCCGATCACTTTGATAGGGAACTTGGCTTCGGCGGCCAGCGTTTCCGCCTCGCCCTTCAAGGCCTCGTTCTTACCGGCGAGAAAGATTGCCTGCACGTCCAAATCACCTTGCACCAGCTCGCGAAAGATTTCCGGAATATTGCCGCCACCCTCCCAGCCCGCGTTGACGAAAACCGTAAACTTCTCAGCGTCGAGACCCAGGGCCGTGCGCGCTACCTGCGCGGCATGCTCCCCGGGAAACGAAAACTTCGGGTGCACCGGCATGCCTGAGATCTTGATGCGCTCCGGCGAAATGCCATAATCGATCAACTGCCGGCGTGCTTCCTCACTGGCGACGAGATAAAGACTGACGTCATCGCAGGCCCACCCCTTCCAGAACCCATAGTAGGGATCCGTGACGACCGTCACCAGAGGTATGCGTTCGGCCAGACCCATCTCTTTGAGGACGCGGGCGAAAATGTGTTGCGTTAACGGATGCACGCTGACGACGATGTGGGGACACCAGCGCTGAAAGAGGTCGCGGACAAAGCCGATACAGCGCGAATGAAAGAACTCTCGCGTTTCGGGCCGGATCCGATTCATGGCCCAGTAAAAGTATTTCATCCAGTGCTGCTTGTTGCGCAGTATCCAGTTGTAGAGCCGGACCAGCTTCGCCGTGATGTGATGTGATTCTTCGACCGCGCGGACGACGCGAATCGCGTAGGATTCCCCTTCGACAAAACTCTGAATCCCCGCCACGATCGCTGCCGCCGCCGAGCGATGACCACCACCGGTATCGGAGGAGATGATTAGGATTTTCGGAGCGCTATCTGGCATCGCAAACAAAACTACACAGCTCAAGGAACATTAGCGAGCAACTCACAAGGCGGCTTATCCGGGTCAATCTCCTCACCGGTAAACGAGTATATGATCTCAGCGGCGCCGCCACAGGTAGTCATGGACATCGCCGTACCTTCGCCATTGAACATTTCTTTCGCCCGTTTACCCCTGCGTGCCTCAAAGATCGTTGCTATGAACACATCCTGCTTGTCAAAAACAATGTGGCGACACTCGAACACCAAAAGATTATTCTGGTTGAAGCCTTTCCCCAGGAAATCTCCCACTTCAAATTTGCTAACCTTCTGAAGCTGACTTTCCGATTTCCACACGTAAGGTTGAGTCTCTTTAGGAAAGAAGGTTCTCAGACTTACCTTCATCAGACTATCAAGCATGTCTTGCTCGACGAAAGGAACCGTCGGCACCGTCACAACCATACCGTCCTTGTACTTCTTGTCGTAAAGGAGAACAAAGTTGTCGCGTGCTTCACCCGTCACCTTCACATATCTCTGCGGTAAGGTGAAGACGACGCCGTTGAGTGTGACTTTTTGAGCCCGGTTGCTTTGAACGTTTCCACCAACGGCGATGCCGTAGAGAGAAACCCCTGCCAGCAGGAGAGTACAAAAACCTTTCCGAGTCCTTCCCTGCACGGCTATGCCTGTACCCTGATGCCGTCCGCGGCCGGCTGAATATGCTCCATGTCCCGGCGCGCTTTCTTCATCTCTCGCTCCAGCCTCTTGATCTGAATCAAATGCCTGGGATTGAACGGCAGCGAAGGGTAGTAGCAGTTAGATTCATGTGTACAGTAGCAGCCATCCGCCGCTTGTTTGCGCCGCGCTTTCATAGCCGGCGACAACCAAAGGCCCTGAAAGTCCCAGCTGTGATCGCGCAGGTTTCCGATCGGCGACAGGTTTTCACACGACGACAGTGTGCCTTCATCGTAAATCACCGCGCCGGCCGTTCCTGCATAACAAGTTAACTGCGCTTGTTGTGTTTCTTGCGTCTTGGTGATCAGGCCGTGCATGTAGATATCGATGGCGGCTTTGAAAAAGCCGGCGCTGCCGCCGTAATTATTCTTGATCGCGGCGTGGCGCGAATCGTCATCGATCATCTGGGCCAGTTTTCCGTAGCGATTATGATCGATATCCAACTCGATTGGATCGGCTGACGGCGGGCGGATGTAATTGAAGTTAACCTTGTCCGGCTTGAGATCGTGCTTCAGGAATTCGTACCAATCAAAAATCGTATCCTGGTTTGAGTGCATGAAGCAGGTGCAGGTTTGAATATCGAGGCGCGGATATTCCTTCTTGATCGCCTGTAGCTCGCGCGCCGTCTCGATGGCAATCGTCCACGACCCGGGCTTCTGTCGAATCTTGTCGTGCTGTTCAGACAATCCATCAATGCCCATCGCGACCGTGACGTTAAGGTCCGGACACTCCTGCAGAATGCGCGTGACGTCGGCAAAGATTCGTCTCTGAATCTGTCCATTCGACATCAAGTAAACCGACTCCAGTTTGTTGTGGCGATAGAACGAACTTACGATTTCCGGCAGGTCTTTACGCGTGAACGGTTCGCCACCGGCAAGAATCAGGACGCCGAGGTTCCCGCCGAGGGTTTCAGCGATGCGGTCAATCTCGTGCGTCTTCATTTGCAGCTTCTTCCGTGGCCGATCGTCAAGCTCATCCGTGAAGAAACAGTGCGTGCAACGCATGTCGCAAACAGACGTAACCAGAATGTTGAGCAAAACCGGCGCAAACGGCTGGCCGGTGGCCAGTTTGGCGTAACGCTTTAGTAATTCTCTGGTGGTGTAATCCATTATTGCCTCTTGCTAATAAAGCCAACCGCGGCTTAATGGGCGGGCAAATCACTCCATGAAGAGATCGTCAACCGTAATAGACCATCCAGGCACGGCCGGCTCGGCAGTAGCTACATCGCTACGCCGGTAAATCGTCGGGGTGTTCGGATTGGTGGAGCCATACGACTTGACGATGTCCTCGCCGAGCAAATCCACGTCCCATACCACCAACGTGGCCGCGGCAAAGTAATCTACTCGCTTGCGGGCCATCTCGCGTTCGGCTTGCGGGCCGTAGTCTCCTTCACTCCGAACTTCCACCGCAAAGACAGGGGCGCCTTCAAAGAACTTCATCCCGGTCCACTTCCCCATGTAAAAAGCCGCGTCGGGACTGAACGATTTGCGGTTTGGTAAATCGACTCTAAACGCTGCGTTATCATTAACGGCGTAGCCCTTCTTTTTCAGGCGCGAATACGCGCGCAGGCTGACAAAGATCTCGCTAGCGGCGTAACTTGGCGCAGCTCCAGTCGGAGACATAAGGACAATCTCTCCGTCGACGATTTCAGCCTTCTGCTCACTCGGCAGAGCGTAAAGATCTTCGATTGTTGCTTGTAAGTTCGCTACCATATGCGCCTTCGGTCGAATTGTAGCACATGGCCACTTCTGACTTTAATCGCGAGTGCAAATCAGTGCCCAAAATAAGAAGGCGGCTGATCGGCTAATGCCATGCGGGCTTCTATTTGTTAGCCCTATCAGTCGCACATTGATCTTACTGACGACACTCGGTCTGTCAAGACAAAACCACTTGACGCCTAATCTCTAACTCGGCAAGCAATTCTCAGGCTTAGCAATCCTGTGGCATTGTCCAGCTCACCCTCTTGCATTAATCCCCAGAGCCCGCATGCGGCGGTACAGATGGCTGCGATCGATGCCCATTAACTCGGCGGCGCGCGAAACGTTGCCGCCGGCTTCATCAAGCTTGCGCTGAATGAATTCGCGATGATAGGCATCGCTGGCTTCTTTAAAGGAAGGAAAGCGGTATGAAGACGCGGGCGGCTCTTCTTCGCCAAACGCCGGCAGATCCTTAACTCCGATGCGGTGATTCTGGTGCATGATCACCACTCGCTCCACGGTATTTCTCAACTCACGCACGTTGCCGGGCCACGAATAACGCTGCATCGCTTCGATGGCTTTGCCGTCAAAGAGCTTTGGCTTCTTACCGTAAGCTTTAGCGAATCGTTGATTGAAATGATCGACCAGCAACGGCACATCTTCCGGACGCTCGCGCAACGGCGGCACTTCGAACGGGATCACATTCAGACGAAAGAAGAGATCGCTGCGGAAAGTTCCCTTCTCGATTTCTTCATCCAGACGCTTATTCGTTGCCGCGATCACCCGCACGTCCACATTAATCGGTGTGTTGCTGCCGACGGGTTCGAATCTTTGCTCTTCCAAAACACGCAGGACCTTCGCTTGCACGTTCGGGCTCATGTCCGAGACTTCATCCAGGAACAGCGTGGCCCCATCGGCAATCTCAAACTTCCCTTTCTTCGCCGCGGTCGCGCCCGTGAACGATCCCTTTACGTGACCGAAGAGTTCCGACTCGATCAGTTCTTCGGGAATCGCCGCCGAATTGACTTCGATAAAGGGAGCGGCGGCACGGCGAGACTGAGCGTGGATCGCCCGGGCGACGAGTTCCTTGCCGGCGCCTGATTCTCCGGAAATCAAAACGCGGCCATCAGTCGGCGCCACCACCGTGATCTGTTTGCGCAAGGCGCGCATCCCCACCGACTCGCCGACCATTGCATACTCTTCTTTCAACTCGGCGGACATCTCTTTATTGGCGCGCTCGAGCTGTCTCTGCCGCAGAGCGTTCCTGACCGTGAGCACGGTCTTCTCGATCGACAGTGGTTTCTCGATAAAGTCGAAGGCGCCGAGTTTGGTGGCGCGGACGGCCGTTTCGACGTTGCCATGCCCCGAGATGATCACCACGGCGGCGTCGCAGTTTGAATCGCGCATCTGCTGCAGAGTTTCCAGACCGTTGATTCCCGGCAGCCAGACGTCGAGCAGCACACAGCCATAGGCGCGACGACCGATAGCCTTCAGACAGTCTTCGCCGGACTCGACAGCATCGGCGTTGAAGCCTTCGTCACGCAGCACGGCACTAAGCGTCTCGCGAATGCCGCGCTCGTCGTCAACGATTAGGATTGATTCGGACATCTCAATTGGTCAGTGGTTAGTTGTTGAAATAGGTCATATAGGACCTATTTGACCTATTCTCCAAACTAGCTGCTGCCGACTAACCACTAACCACCGGCAGTCGGCAGCTCGATCACAAACCTCGCTCCGTGTGGCACGTTAGCTTCCGCATGGACACGGCCTCCGTGCTCAGTGATAATTCGCGCGACGATCGCCAGACCCAGGCCGGTGCCTCGTCCCCTGGTCGTGAAATAAGGTTGGAAAAGTCGCTTGAAATCTCCCGCAGGAATTCCTTCGCCCGTGTCTTCGACGGCGGCTATTAATAGATCACGCGTGGCATCGTGTCTGGTTTTGATCGTCAGGCCACGCCCATCAGGCATGGCCGCGAGGGCCTCCAGCGCGTTGTCGGTTAAGTTCACGAACACTCGTTTCATCTGCTCTGTGTCGAGCATCGCCGGCGGCATGGCTTCCTCCAGCGCCAGTCGCAGATCAACTCCGCCAAGGCGCTCTTCATAGAGCTGGACGGCCTGCCTGATCACTTCGTTCAAATCGCCGGGCTCCATGCGCGGGGACGGCATTCGCGCAAAGCGAGAGAACTCGTCCACCAAAGCCTTTAGGCCGGCAACTTCTCGAGTGATCGACGTTGTGCATTCCTCTACCAGTCGCGTGAGTTCTTCGCGAGTCTCTTCGGTTAGACCGGGACCTACTGCGCCAATTCCATCGTTGCCATTCGACGCACCGTCGCTGGTTAACACTTCAGCTTCTGTTCTTTCCGCAGCGCCAACCCCCTCGCTATTGCTCGGGCCTCGGTACTCTCCATTCAAGCGCACCCGGAAGTTGCGGGCGATCCGTTCCGCCGAAAGCTGGATCGGCGTCAGCGGGTTCTTGATTTCGTGCGCTATCCGGCGCGCCACTTCGCTCCACGCGGCGGCCCGCTGCGCGGCCAATAATTCGGAAAGGTCTTCCATCACGAGTACCACTCCGCGGCCGTTGCCCCCTTCGACAGACGCTCCGCGTAACGCAGTCGCAGTCAGCGCTACGGGTATCGCAGTCCCGACTGAGCCGCGCGTTAGTTGATTCTGCTCTGCCGCCCGTCCGGCCCGTCGAGCGCGCCGCAACAGGCGCTCCAGCACAACCCGATCCTCGCTGCTCAAGAGAGTCGTCAGCTTGGCCCAGGCAGGAGGCGCCTCGCTCAGTTTTAGTATTGAGACGGCCGCAGTGTTGATGGTTGTAACGCAATCATTTTGATCCAGCGACACTACCCCGGTTGAAAGCGACTCGAGCACGGTCTCGATATAGTTTCGCCGTTCTTCAAGGGCCAGGTTCTTTTCCCTTAGGGCTGTGGCGCCGTCTTCGATGTGACGCCGGTTTTCATCCAGCTCGGCGGTCATCTGATTGAACGATTCAGCCAGCAGGGCGAGTTCGTCATCGGCGATTGTGTCAACGCGGTGCGAAAGGTTGCCACGCGCAACTTCCTTCGAAGCCTCAGCCAGAGCTTTGATCGGCGCGGCCAGTCCGCGAGCCAGATGTATCGCCACCCAGGTCGAAGCAAATAGCATGAGCAAGGTCATCAGGCCCAGCGTCGAGACTCCTAACAATCGGACCTTTCGTTGTCGCTCGAGCAAGTGTTGGTATTCGCGCTGAGAGCCGGCGATCGTGTCGTTGACATCTGTGTCACTGAAGCGGCGCGGGATCAGAATCAAACGCGATGTCGCAGTAACCGGGACCGCAGTCAGGTCGAATCCCTTGCCGTCCGCAAACTCTTCCGCCGCTTGCGCGCCAGGCTCGCGCGCGCGCTTTAGAACTTCCATCAGCTCCTTACGTTGAGATTCAGGCACCGGCGCCTCGCTGTGGGCCAGAACCTCTCCGCTGTCCGAGATGATCGCGATGGCGGATAACTCACCGGTTAGAGCCAACTGGTTCAGCGTCGACTGCCATTCGGATTGGGGCCTGGTTTTGACCGCAGTCGCCAACAACGTAGCCATCTCGCGAAAGTTTCGATTCCGCCCCGCCAGACTCTCGCGCTGCTGCTCGCGCACTCGTTCGACGACATTCTCAGGCAGCCGGCCCATCCATTTTTCGATCGAGCGGTTGAGGAACAGGTAAGAGAACGCAGCCATGGCCGCGATCGGCAGCAGACTCAGTCCGATAAAATATACGAGCAGGCGAGTTTGGATTCTTGATCCAAGCTGCCGTTCACGTCGTTCGCGGCGCAGCTTCAAAAGGCTGCGCAGCAGGATAAAGGTGAAGACAATGAAAGCTGCAAAATTCAGCGAGGAAAGCGCATAAAGAAGAAGCGTATCTGAGCCAGTCTCAGGCGGCACCACCGACCCGAGATTCAAAAGCTGCTGCGCAACGATGATCACCAGCAAGACCGCGACCGTGCCGGCCAGGAACCAGGGCACAGTTCTACGGCCGGATCGCGGTGGCCGCGGTGGCGGCATTTGCGTCCCGTCGTCTACTTCACCGGATTGATTTCTGGCTTTGCTCACGTAAAGCGGGTGGTTCGAAAAATGGAATCAGGCGAGCCGAAAGTTTAGCACACCGGAACCGCGGTAGCTCGCTGCGCCTGATACCTAAAACTCATTCCTTCTCTCCCCCTGGGAGGGTGGTTAGGGCAGAGGGTGCGCAGCATGACGTTTTTGTTCGGAGTACCGCCTTAAAGGCGGAGTTTGATCTTGCGTAAGAAGTGCCCGTACTCCGAACATCTCCCAAAGGGCGCGCGGGCTGCAAAATGCTAGAATGCTGCGGCCTAATGCAAACCCATGACTTTTTCATCAATGAAGAGGGGCGCGTCCGCAGTGGGTGGCGTCTGGCTATCTTCGCCGTGGCCTTCCTGATCTGTGCCCAGTTGAGCCAGGTGCTTTTGCTGACGGGCCTGACGGTCGTGCTTCATCGATCGATTCCGGACCTGGCGGATAGCTCCTGGAGTTTCGCTGCCGGACACGGAGCGATCCTGATTTCGGCGACGCTGCTGGGTTGGGCTTGTGGGGCATTGCTCGAAGAGTTGCCCTTTCGCGCGTTGGGATGCTCGCCTCACCGCGGCTGGCTCAAGAACCTCGGGATCGGATCGGCCCTGGGCGCGGCTTCGCTTTTTCTCGCAGCTCTTTTGGCGACTGCGACTCGCGGCATTCATTTCCGCTTTGACCCAGCGGGCGCGGGCCCAATCGGCCAAACCCTGGCAGTGTCAGCTCTCCTGTTTCTATTCGCAGCGGCGGCCGAAGAAACACTATTCCGCGGCTATCCATTGCAGACGTTGACGCGCGCGCACCTCGCCTGGCTTGGTGTGTTACTGACTTCAGTGCCCTTCGCCGCCGTCCATCTATACAACCCGCATGTAATTCCCGGCTTCACGTTTCTAAACACCGCCTTGGCCGGAGTGTGGCTGGCCGTCGCGTACCTGCGGACGCGAAGTTTGTGGTTACCGCTCGGGCTGCACTGGGCCTGGAACTGGGCGCAGGCGTCTGTACTTGGTCTGCCGGTGAGCGGGATTCAACGTATTGCCCCGGCGCCTTTATTACAGGCTATGAACGCAGGGCCTGATTGGTTGACCGGCGGTGCTTACGGGATCGAAGGGGGCGCTGCCTGCACGGTGGCGCTGTTGATTTCGACGCTGGTGATTTGGCGCGTCAGGTTCCTATCGCGCGCTGTTTAGAAGCGGGCTACCGCCCGCTTGGTCGGGCATTAGCCCGACTCTAACGTTCTGTGGTTGTGCTGTTAACACTCTCTCCACGATTCCCGTCTTAACCATGTCAGACAAGCGCAAAGTCCGACACAAAATCCGACAAACTTCAGTTTGTCGTATGACAGGCAGACCGAACAAACTAACGCTTGTCGAACCCGGGGATTTCCAAAGAGGCGCAGGGATGTTAGAGGCTCAAGCAACCGCAGACATGCTGCTCATGACTCAACCGTTCAGCGCGCCTGAAGCAAAAGAGCAACCCATCGAGGTGTTGTTGGTTAAGGCGGTGCTTGACGGCGAGCGCGATCGGTTCGCGCGCTTGTACGAAATGTACGCGCCAATGGTCCATGGAATTCTGCTGGCACGCGTGCCGCGCGGTGAAGTCGACGATCTGGTCCAGGACATTTTTCTGCATGCGCTGAGAAAGCTGCACACGCTGCGCGACGCCGCGGCATTCGGTCCGTGGATCGCGATGATTGCGCGCAACCGCGCGATGGACTTCTACCGCAGCTCGCGCGAAACCGTTGAAGTCACCGAGCAGATGGCAGTCGACCGGCCACCGAACCGGACTGCAAAAGAGATTTTGGATTTGATTTGCCGATTGCCGGAAGCCTATCGCGAGACGCTGGTTTTGAGATTTGTAGAAGGAATGACGGGACCGGAGATCGCCGTGCGCACCGGACTGACACCGGCGTCGGTGAGAGTCAACCTGCATCGCGGAATGAAACTGCTGCGCGAAAAGATTGGGGCCAGCCCCAGAAAACGCCTCGTTTAGAGGCGGGCTACTGCCCGCCCGCGGACAGGACGTCCGCGCTCCCAGGGAGGAGAGAGCGACTATGGAAGACAATTATCTTTGGGATCGTTCAGGTGACCCTGATCCAGAGGTGCAGGAACTGGAAGAGATTCTCGGCACGCTGCGATATCAGCCGCAGCCGTTAGAGATTCCCCGCAACATCCGGGTGGACCGCCGCCGAACTTTCTTTCCCGCGATGGCGATTGCCGCCGCGATAGCTTTGTTCGCCGTCCTCCTGGGTCTCTGGTTCAGTTTCAACCGGCGCCAGACTGTCCCGCCCATTCAGGCGCGTGATTCGCAGATTGATCAGAACAGAAACGCGGGGCCGCCGCAGGTCGCCCCCAACAACCAGGCTTCGCCGGCGCCTGTCAGCAGCCCCAAGCCAAAGGGGATTCAAAAGCGCGAATCGCCGCGCAATCTTCTGGCTCGTAACGTGAGCCGCGGCACCCGTACACAGATTCGACAGCCCGGGTTGACTCCAGAGGAACTAGCTGAAAAGGAACAGGTGCTCATCGCCTTGCGTCTGGTTAGCGCCAAACTCAACCTCGCGCAGCGGAAGACGCAGGGCACACCTCAACTCAACATGATTCGCAATCAACATAAGATAGGATGAACGAACTATGAAAAACTTTTTCCCAACATCATGGAAACTTGCGCCGTTGTTGCTGCTGCTCGTGGTGAGCAGCGCGGCGACCGCCAGGGCCCAGGGCGCCAAGTTGCAAATAGATCAGCTTGACGTTCTCGCCAACAAAGCGAGTGAAACCGTGGACGTAAAGCTGGACGAGCGCCTGATGCAAACCACCTTAAGGTTCTTCATGAAAAAAGACGACGCCGAGATCAAGGAATTGATCAAAGGCGTAAAGGGCATCTACGTCAAAAGCTTCACGTTCGAAAAGGAAGGCCAATATTCACCGGCGGACGTCGAGTCCGTGACGTCGCAACTTCGCGCTGGCGGCTGGAGCAAAATCGTGACGGTCACGAGTAAGAAGGCCAGCGAGAACGTCGGAGTCTACCTGAATATGACGGGCGATGTGATCGGCGGCCTGGCCGTACTAAGTATCGAGCCCAGGGAATTCACTGTCGTTAATATCGTCGGACCCATCGACCTCGAGAAACTCACCAGGCTGGAAGGTCAGTTTGGCGTGCCCGATCTCGGCATTGAAAAGGACAAGACCAAGAAGCAGTAGGCAACCGCGATGAAAACCAGGATCACAATCGTAGGATTGATCGTTGCATTGCTTCTCAGTGCCCTGCCGGCAACTTCCGTGGCGCGTGGCGACGGATTCAATGACGTAGTAAAGCTCATCGAACAGTTCTATCACGTCAAACACCAAAGCATTCCCCTGCTCGCGCGCATTGGCATGAAAGGCGCCAGGACCGCGGCGCGAATCAAAGGCGGCGATTATAAGCGTCTGGCAGACGCCGGCAGTGTGAGGCTGGCGATCTTTGAAGATCAAGAATTCAACTCGCATGGCCGGATCGCCGGCTTCAAAGCCGCGGTGCAAAGCACGCTCAACGAAGCCTGGTCGCCGCTGATCGCGACCCTGTCCGCGAAGGATGAAGAGCAAACCTACATCTACATTCGCGACGCCGGCGCGAAGTTCCACGTGCTGGTAGTGACCATCGAACGCCGCGAAGGTACCGTGGTCGAGGCGACCGTCGCGCCCGATGTGCTGGCGATGCTGATGAAAGATCCGGGAGAGATGGGCAAAACCTTGACCGACGATGCCGCCCTCAATAACAATCAGGAGCCAATTCCATGAACTACAACACTGCAATCCGACCCAATCGAACCGCCCGGCTGATTTCCCGATGCGCCCTTTTGGCCGCGCTTTTCCTGGCCGCCATGGCGATTCCAGCCTCGGCGCAGGAAGTCGCCGAAACGATTAAGGTGCGCACGCGCGTCGTCTTCATCGGCACTCTGGTCAGAGATAAGAAAACCGGCGCGCCAGTCATGGATCTCCCGGTCGAAAGCTTCCAGGTGCTCGATGATGGCAAGCCGCGCAGACTGTCGTACTTCAACCGCGAAGGACTCGGTCGCCGGCCACTCGCCCTCATGCTGGTGCTGGATCTCTCCACCAGCGGCATTCTTTACCTCGAAAAGCCCGAGGTGATGGAGCAAATCATCGCCGCCCTGTCCAGGCTAAAACCAGAAGATGAAATTGGTGTAATGCAGATATGGTACGAACGTCAGGGAGCACTCTCTTTTGAAATGAGATCGAGAGTGGTTTCCAACCTGACCAGCGACCGCGCTCAGACGTTCGCGGCACTCCGGGAGGTGCAGCATTTTGCGAAACAGAACCTGCCCCAGGTGAAAACTCTCTTTTCGTTCAAGAGTCTTTTCAAAGACGCCTGGAAGATTGGCATCGCCGGCGCGGCAACGGGAATGCCCACAGGCCCGCCGCCGGTAATCTTTACGGCTGCACCCGATCTCGAAAACATGATTGACAAAGCACCGCTCCTCGCGCGTGAGCACCCCACCTCGCAGGTAGTAATAATGGAAGTGACGAATGATTTCGGGGCCGAAGGATTAGGCAAGACGAGAAAGACGGCTCATGAACTAATCGACTCTGGCGTCACGGTCTGCGGTATGGTGGTAAAGAGAAATTTGACGGACAAAGGCATAAATCTCACGGGCACCATCATGTCGCCGCTGATGGGAGTGCGCTTTCATACAATCTCTTACTACGGAAAACAGACCGGCGGAGAAGTGGAAACTGTCGGCCGCCCCGAGGAGTTTGCAGGCGCGGTCGATAAGATCGTCAGCGGTCTGGCCGCCCGTTACAGCCTCGGGTTTACGCTGGACGAAAGCGAGCGAAACGACGATCGCGTGCACAGGCTGGAAGTCAAGGTCAAGTCTCATGGCACAAATCGCAAACTGGCGGTCAGCGCTCGACGCAGCTACATTCCGAAAGCTGATCGGTAGAGGTCTTTGAGGTAAGGCATGAGAGCAGTAACTGTTTACCTCCTTCTTTTGACAATTGTTTTAATATTGCTCTACTGCGGAACGTCCACTATAGCGCAAGAGCGCCCCAGAGTTGTTCGAGATCCAGACCAGCAATCGAGCCCGAATACGACACATCGATTGAAGAGGGTGAGGAACCCGGCACTCCATTGCCCACGACAAGAATGATCGCTGACTTCACTCGTGATCGCGTCCAGGCGACGCTCGCCCCCGACGTGCTGGCCACGCTGATGAAAGATCCGGGAGAAATGGGCAAAACCTTGGCCGATGATGCTTCGATGAGTGAGCCTAAATATAAATAGTGTTAGAAGCACGAGCGTGAGCGAGAGCTGGTCTCAGGAGCACACCATGAAAGAATCAAATCTAACTTGCGCCACGGCGCAAAGCCGCCAAGCCATCTTGTTTTCTCAGCGCCTGCGTTTTCTCTTCGCGCCTCTGCGCCTTTGCGTGATTATTCTTCTCGTCCTGTTGGTTGTACCGGCAGTCGCTGCCCAGGAAGTCGCCGATGTCATCAAGGTGCGCACGCGCGTCGTGTTCATGGATGCGCTGGTCAAAGATAAGAGGACCGGCATCCCGATCTCCGATCTCAAGCCGGAGAACTTCGAGCTGTTTGACGATGGCAACCCGCGCACAATCTCTTACTTCACGCGCGAAGGCCAGGCGCGCAAGCCTCTGGCAATGGTGATCATCCTTGATTGTCGCGAAGACGGGGCGGGCAGATTCCTGAAACGTGCCGAGATTCTGAAGGCAATGACCGACGAACTGGCCAAGCTGCCTCCGGGTGATGAAGTCGGCATCATGGCGGTGAATATCGGCGAAGATGAAAAGCGCGTTTGGCTGACCACCCTCACAAACGATCGGGCGCAAATTGCCGCGGCGCTGGCTCGAGTTCCGACCTTTGTCGAAAAAACCGATAGCGTTCCCGATGAAAAGGACAAACAAAAGAAGGCAGAGACGGCAAAGCAACAAAGCAGTGGCAGCATCACAGTCAGTGCTGGCTCGGAACCGAACAAGGCCGAAGAGAAAGACGCTAAACCCAAGGTGAACGCCGATACTAAACCGAAATCGGACGATATAGTCGAGACGGAAACCATCAAAGGCAAGAATGGTGCGGTGATAACCCGAACGGTAATGAAGAACGGATCAGTAAATCTGAAACGGGTAAGCAGTAGCGGCAATGTCACGATCGAATTGGATGACGTGTACGACATGGCGGCTGCCGTTCGCGACGCGACCCGCACGGCAGAGCGGGATCGGCCAAACTCGCAGACGGCAATCGTCTGGGTCTCAGATGGGATCGCGCCGATCTTTTACGAAGACCGTGACGCTACCGAAAAGATCCTGATTCGCTCAAATGCCATCTTTAACTCCCTTACCGTCGATCTGCGAACGTTATTCAAGTTCCTGCTGCCGATTGGGAAACCGCTGGCCGGCTGGATGGGTGTGAGTCTCTATGGCAGCGCCAAGCACCTGGCTCAACAAAGCGGTGGCGAAGCTGTACGCGTTAATCGCACCAGTGACTATGGCGCGGGCCTGGCAAAGATCATCGGCAATCTAACCGCGCGTTACAGTTTGGGTTTCGCGCTCAGCGAACAGGAAAAAGACGACGGGCGCATGCATGAACTCGCCGTGCGAGTGAAGGCCCTCGACGCCAAAGGCAAACAGCGAAAGCTTGAAGTAAGCTCGCGGCGCGGTTACTTCATGCCCAGGAGCGATACCGATCAGACAGCCGCCAACCAGTAGCGCCGACCTCATCAAACAAGTAGAATATAGCTTCGTTAGCGCATAGCAGCGGGCGCGTTAACCACAGATGGTTAACGCGCTCGCGGCCCAATCGTTATGAAGCTTTTCACCGTCGAAGAAGCAAACTCCCTATTGCCAAGCGTACGACCAATCGTAAAGTCGATTCAGCGGTCGCACCGCCGCTTGATCTCATTTCAAACGACGGCGAAGCGCGCTGCCGAAGGCGCCGAACGTGGCGGCGGCGGCATGCCCCGAGGACCACAATACGCGCGGCTCTTGATTGATCTGTCGCTCGGGGCCGGACAGTTGGAGAGCCTGGGCGTGCAACTGAAAGACTACTCACAGGGACTAATCGATTTTCCGTCTATGCGCGACGGCCGAGTCGTGCTGCTCTGTTGGAAGGCCGACGAAGGCGATCAGCTTGAATGGTGGCACGACGTTGAGGCCGGATTCGCGGGCCGGCAGCCTCTCTAGTGGCACAGACTTTAGTCTGTGATACGCGGCAACCCAACACCGACGGAGGTTTGAGCCGCCACAGCCAAACTCAAGCCCTGCTATATTTTCTCGTTGACGAGTTAAAGTAAAGTCTGATACCATCCGGCTCGACCGCTCAGAGGGTTTGGGCCCACTCGGATCGCCCGCCCATCCCTGGTAGATTATTGAGCTGACGGAAGCCCGTGCTGATGCAGGCTTGTGACGTCGTTCATGCTGACAACTCAGATACTGCCCCGTATCTCAGTCACGATCCATAATGCAAGAACCTCTATCGAATTCATCCAACAAAAAAATCAATGCTGACCGGGGGCTCGTCGAAGGCTTAGGTGACGAACCACACGAACCGGCCGCCGAGAAGCAGCAAAGCTCTACCTTGATCGAGTTTCCCGGCTCGTCGCGGACTGTGCCTGAGTGGCGGAAGCAGTTGAGTCAGCGCGTGCGCGAAGTGCTGGAGCGCCGCGCCCGCGAAGCTGCTGAAGAAGCAGCCGCCGCCCGGGAATCAGGTCTGGTTTCCTGCGTGCTGCCGTCTGCTCAGCTTGAGTTAGTCCCCGATCTGGAACAACAAGTGATGAATCCAATCGTTTCGAAAGTGCTCGAACGCCTGGAGCGAGCGCGACGTGCGGATGATCTCGCCGGCGGATTCACCGCTACGGCTGCGGCGCCCGCGTTGGTTCCGGATGCGGACGTCATTTCAGAACCTGAAATTGACGAGCCGAAACCGGTCGAGACCAAACCGAAGCTTACGGTAGTCGCTCCCGCGAAGCCAAAGAGTGAATCAACAGATCGTAAACCGGTGCGAGTGATCTCTGATGGCGTGGAAGACGTCGCCTTGTCTTACCTCGAAACATGTCTTTCCGTGCCTCCGATCGCGTCGGATACGGGCACCAGGAGCGCTGGCCTCACGCGCCGAATGGTCGCGGGAACTCTGGATCTCATTATGGTCGCATTGCTGGCCTGTCCTTTTGCGGCGGCGATTGAGTTTGCCGACGGCAACTGGTCCAACCCGCGAATAATTGGCCTGATGAGCGGCATTACATTGGTCCTAATGTTTGCCTATCTAACCGTCTCGATTGCTCTGACGGGTAGGACTTTAGGGATGCGAACGGTTTCTCTGCGAACCATCGACACGCGCACGGGTTTGATTCCCACCGGAGGCCAATCGGTAAAGCGTGCGATCGGTTATATCTTCGGACTGGCCCTGCTTGGTCTTGGCATCATCTACGCGCTGGTCGATCCCGATCGTCGCACGGTCTACGACCGTTTTTCGAAGACTATGGTGATTCACGATTAGCTGAGTGGCACGGGCGTCCCGCCCGTGAATCACGCGCAAGATGCGCGTGCCACAATATAAGGCGAGAGCTTCGGCTTTCGCCTTTTGCTTTTTTTCTGGCTGGTAATATTCGTTGTTCGGATTCTAGCGTTCGGGGTTCCGCCTTTAGGCGCAGTCCGGAGTTCCGCCTTTAGGCGAAGTTCGGAGTTCCGCCTTTAGGCGGCGCAGTTAATAACTGGAAGTGTTCCGCCTGAAGCCGGGACTCCAAACTAACCTTGCCCGATCTCGTCTGTCTTATGTGCTAACTTCTGTCCCTGAAAATGGACGACCAGACCCTTACCGAAATAGTCGCAGAGATCGAGCCCTTGCTCCGTGGGCGTGCCCCCGGAAAAATCTTTCAACTCGGGCCCTCTTCCCTGGTGATCGATTTTCGATTACGCGATCACGGTTATCTTTTCATCAGTATTGAGCCGGCTCAGCCCAGAATGTACCTGGTCCAACGCCGCGTTCGCGATCTGGAAAAGCAAAGCGTCGCGCTGACCCAATTCGCTCAGGGATTGCGAAAGGAGTTATCTGATACAACTGTCCGATCGATAAAGAAGGACCCCGACGATCGCATCGTTCGGTTTCACTTCTCAGGAGCAGACGAAGTAGGAAACACGAAAGAGTCGACGATGATCGCGCAATTGACCGGACGTTCCGCAAACCTCTTTCTGATCGATCCCAACGGTGTGATTACACATCAAGCCCGCCCCGGAAGAGGCGCCGGCCAAAAGGTTGATGAAGCGTATCAACCGCCCCCGGCGTCCGGCGGCACACGATCAACCGGCGACGGCAAACTAATCGAAACAATTCGAGTTGGTCACGCATCGCCCTCCGAAACCGCCGACGCCTACTTCAGCTCCCTGCTCGTCGATCAAGCGTTCGACAATCGGGCGGGCGCCGCGCACGCTGAGTTGCGAAAGAAGATTTCGCGCCAAAAGAGGTTGTTGAAACAGCTCGAAAAGGATCTGTCCAGCCATACCGATGCCGAACAGCAAAAGCGCGTAGGCGATCTTTTGCTGGCAAACCTAAGTACAGCTCAGCGAGATGGAAAGCGGGTCGTGCTGATTGATTACTTTAGCGACGACGCCTCGCCTATTGAGATTGAGATTGACGAGCAGTTGACGCTTCAGGAAGAAGCCTCGCGCCGCTTCGCGCTGTATTCGCGTTCAAAACGCGCGCTGAAGCAAATCACAACTCGCATCGAGGCGATTCGGGCGCAGCTTGACGTGCTCAACTCGCAACACGAGTCGCTGGAAGCGATCATCGCCGGGCGTGACGAAGCGGCGCTGGAAAAGTTCATGGCTCTGTCCGCACCACGCGCCTTGTCAGTGCCCGCGTCAGCGGGTGGAAGGCGAAAGCCTGGAAAGAAGATTCCCGGCGTTCGCCGCTACATTTCGTCCGATGGTTTTGAAATTCTGGTGGGCCGCGCGGCGCGCGATAATGACTATCTGACTTTCAAGGTGGCGAAGCCGAACGATCTCTGGTTACACGCGGCTGACTATGGCGGATC
Organism: Pyrinomonadaceae bacterium; assembly: GCA_041497335.1. Lineage (GTDB taxonomy): Bacteria > Acidobacteriota > Blastocatellia > Pyrinomonadales > Pyrinomonadaceae > UBA11740. The sequence continues at coordinate 83,190 of JBGQGG010000017.1, forward strand.
TCATGTCGTCGTCCGCAATGCTACTCGCAAAGACGTTCCGCATCGCACCATCATCGAAGCCGCGCAACTGGCCGCGCAATTCTCACAGGCACGCAAGGATTCAAAGGTTGACGTGCACTACACCGAACGCAAATTCGTTTCTAAACCGAAAGGCGCCGCTCCCGGACTCGTGCGCCTGTTGCGCTCCAGGAACATCACCGTCGAACCGAAGGAAGACGTCGCGCGGATCTTAGATTGATGAAGGACACTAGTGCTCCGAAGCGCCGTCAGAGTTTCGGAGGGCAAGGTGGTCACAATTTGTGACCACCTCCCTCTTCTCCATCTTGTTGAGTCGAAACATGAAATCTTAAAATCGTTAAGGTTCACTGCAAACTACCAATCGGCAGCTCAACCCGAAACGTCGTGCCCTTCCCCGGCTCGCTTTCAACTTCGATGTTCCCACTGTGAAGGTCGATGATTTGTCTGACGATGGAAAGTCCCAAGCCCGTGCCGCGCTTCTTCGTGGTAAAGAATGGTTCGAACAGTCGCGCTTGTGTCTTCCGATCCATCCCGCTGCCATGATCGGTGATCACAATCCGCACCCGCTCGCCGCGCATTCGTCCGGGCGCTGTGATCGACTTGGCCCTGGAATCGGTCTCGACCAGTTCCGTAGAGATTCTCACCGGCGACTTTGGCCCGCTGGCGTCGATGGCATTGCCGATCAGGTTGACAAAGACCTCGCGCAGTTGTTCGTCGTCCCAATTGCCTATGATTGCGTCGGGTGCGTAGTCCTTTTCAACCGGCGTCTCTTTCTCGCGCACGCGATCGGCAACCAGCTCCAGGCTCAAATCAAGCAATTCGTGCAGGTCAGATTCCGAAGCGTCCAACTCTCGCCGTCGCGAAAACTGCGTCACATCCACTACCAGCTTGTTGAGGTGGTTAATTCCGCGCTCGACCAATCCGATGGTCTTCAACCCGTCTTCGTGGACGGTGTATTCGCGCAGCATTTCAACTCCGAGTCGGATGCTGCCCAACGGATTTCTGATTTCGTGCGCGAGTTGGGCCGCGGCCTCGCCGACCGCTGCCAGTGATTCGCTGCGACGCAACGCCGCTTCGGCTTTCGCTGCTTCTGTCACATCCACGAGTGTGAGAATCTGCCCGTGCTCGCCGTCGATTTCCAGTGGCGAGGAGTAGATATCAAAGGTGCTCCCGGCGGCGTCCTCGCTCAATTTCCATCGCCCACGATAGGTGGCCGCTTCAACGTGTGAGGCAGTCGCGGATTCCAGCAACTTGACACCTTCGGGTGAACCGACTGGATCATGAATCGAGGAACCGATGGTCGCCTGTGGAAAGATGCGCAGGAACGCCGTGTTCGCGCTGCGAATGCGATCGTGTCGATCGATCGCGGCGATGGCGCTGACCATGCCTTCGAGCATTTGATTGCTGAACTCACGTTCACGACGCGCGGCTTCGGTGCTTTGTTTGGTCTGCCAAAATCGCCGCTGCACCTGCCAGATCGTCGCCACCGCCACCGCCAAACCTGCCAACAAAGCGATTATGTTCCAGGTGCGAATCGATCGCGTCGCCGCTTTTTGTATGGCTTCGGCTCTCACAAAGACCTGTGGCTCTTCGGCTGCGGAGTCCTGAATCATCTCGCCCAGTTCGGCGTCCACATCACGAAACTTCGCAAACCCTTCCTGCGAATATAGACTCCTGTCCTTTGTAATTTCGACATAGGCAGCGAGGTCGTCACGGAACCTGTGCCACTTGGGCAGTTCAGAGAGAGGCGCGTGATCCAGCAGCGGCAAGAGATCGATGACTCTTCCGCGCGCTGTGTCCAGGCGCAAGTCGAACGGAGGGGTCAACTCGCGGCGGGCACTTGCTTCCATGCGTTTGCGTGCTTCGTTGTCCAGTTGGGTGAGTGCCACGCGGAATCGCAGCAGCAACCCGGCCCTGACCGCGTGAGTGTTTTCGCTTTCGAGAGCAGCGCGGCTGGTATCTTCGAGGCGGCGCACACTCAAGCTACCCAGGACCCAAATGAGCAGCAGCAACAACGCAAAACCGGCGACCAGGGGCAACAAAGTCGGGTCGAGTCGCGACTCTTCCTTCCCGCCGGCAACCGGCGGTAGAACGCGGCGATAGACTACCTCGCCGTCGTGCGGTTGGTTTGGTTTCGGTTGAGTGGACATCAAATCGTCACGGCGTCATTCAAAAAGTCATTGAGAATTGAAAAGTGCAAACTGTAAATTGCAAGTTGCTAGGCCTTCTTTTCTTTTCGTTTCTTTGCGGTGACTATAGATTGTGCAATGATGTTGCACAACTGATTGCATTCATCAAATAACTCACCCATTCGATGCTCTGGAAGCATTTCCGTTTTGATGATAAGACGGATCCGACGTCACAATTGTGCCTCTGGCTCAATTTGCAATTTGCAATTCTCAATTTTCAATTTGCACTTTCCCATCACTGCTTCGCATCCATCCAGTTATCGCCAATCCCGGTCTCAGCGATTAGCGGCACGTCAAGCTTTACCGCAGATTCCATCTCCCGCTTTAGAGTCTTTGCGACTTTCTCGGCCTCGCTTGCCGGACATTCAACGAGCAACTCGTCATGCACCTGCATCAGAATCTTGGCGTCCAGGCCCTCGCGCCGGAAGGCATCTTCGACGTGCAGCATCGCAATTTTCACAATGTCACTAGCGGTGCCCTGAATCGGCATATTGATCGCTTCGCGCTCAGCCGCGCGGCGAATGTTCGCGTTACGATCGTGGATTCCGGCCAGCGGACGAATACGCCCATAAAGCGAACGCACATAGCCATGCTCGCGCGCCTGAACCGGAATCTCGTCCATGTAGCGGCGCACGCCTTTGTAGGTGGCGTAGTAATCGTCGATTACTCTGCGCGCTTCCTGACGACTAATGCCTACGCGTTGCGACAAACCCCACGGTTCGATCGCATAGGCAATCGCGAAGTTGACGATCTTGGCAAAGCGGCGCGCTTCCTTCAACTCTTCGTCGGTCTTTGCATGGAAGACCAGGCGCGCGGTGCGGTCGTGAATGTCTTCACCTTTTTGAAAAGCGTCAAGCATGACTTCGTCACGCGTGATATGCGCGAGCAGCCGCAATTCAAGCTGAGAATAATCCGCCGAGATAAGTTTGTGGCCCGGCTCGGGGACAAACGCCCGCCGGATGCGCCGGCCCAGTTCGGTGCGAATCGGGATGTTCTGCAGGTTTGGCTCGCTCGCCGACAACCGGCCGGTCGCGGCTACGGTTTGATTAAGCTGACCATGTATGCGTCCATCGGCGGCAATCTGATGCGGCAGCGCATCGGTATAGACGCTCTTCAACTTGTCCAGCTCGCGATATTCGATAATCAGTCGCGGGAGTTCGTATGTCTGGGCCAGCTCTTCCAGCACTGCCTTGCTGGTCGAAACTCGTCCGGTTGAAGTCTTGCGCCCCGAAACGATGTTTAGAGATTCAAAGCATTCGGCCACTTGTTTGGGCGAGTTGATGTTGAATTCTCGCCCCGCAAGCTGGCAGATCTTGTCCGTAAGCTTCGCCAATTCTTCGCCCAGGTGGCGCGACAATTCAGCCAGCACTTCCGTGTCCACGCGAAGTCCGGCGCGTTCCATCCGGTAGAGCATGGGGGCCAGGGGAAGTTCTATCTCGCGATAAATGCTGCCGAGATCTTTTTCGTCGATTCGTTCGTGCAAGACGCGCGCAACCTGCGCGGTCAGGTCCGCAACTTCCGCGGTCTGCCACGCGGCCTCGGACCATCCCTCGTAAGGCGGGCCACCGCCTTCGGCGCCCACGCATTCGCGCGCCATATCATTCAATTCATATTTGCTGCGCGTTGGATCAAGCACATAGGCTGCGATAAGCGTGTCGTCAGTCACGCCCGCCAATTCGACGCCCAGCGGGGCGAGCAGAGCCGTGGCCCTTTTCAGATCGTGAACCGATTTTTCGATCAATCCATTTGTCAGCAGCTCGCGCATCGCGCCTACGGCCACTTCTTTTCCTTCGGCAAAATGATCCAGATCGACGAACGCCGAGTTCCCCGCGCGCGGCGCGAAGGCAATACCGCTGGCGCCGTGATCATCGCGCGTACTCTGCTGTTGACCTGCGCCCGGCGGCGATGAATTTGAGATTCCGATTCCAATATGCTCGGCCTGCCATAATTGCTGCATGAGGGAATCGAGCTCGGCCTTATTGGTGACCAGTGAGTACTTACGCTCGCCGGCAACTTTCGCCGCCGCCGTCGCTCCGTCGGCAAACTCGGTAGTCAGAGCCTGGAATTCCAGCTCTCGGAATAATTCGTAAGCTGCGGCGCGATCCGGTGCACGCCTTTCGATCTGATTCAGATCGAGATGCACGTCGACATCGGTTCTGATCCGCGCCAACTCTCGCGATTTGCGAATCAACTCGACGTTGTTCTGCAGAGACTCGCGATAGGTTTTGTGTTTGACTTCTTCCCAGTGCGCGAGCGCGTTTTCAATCGAACCGTAGGTCTGAATAATCTGCACCGCGCCCTTTGCGCCAATGCCGGGCGCGCCGGGAATGTTGTCAACCGAATCACCCATCAACCCGAGCAGGTCCACAACCTGGGCCGCGGTAACTCCAAACTTCTTTTCGACCCAGGCTTCGTCACACCATTCAACCGGTGGAACCGGTTCCTTGCGTTTGATGACCTGAGAATTCTGTCGCATGCAGACGATCAAAGGATCACGCACCATCTGGCACATGTCTTTGTCGTTTGAGACGATGACCACCTGCAAACCCTTGTCCGCCGCCTGTACGGCCAGCGCTCCAATTACGTCGTCGGCTTCGAATCCGGGAACACTGATCTGCGGAACGTTGTAAGCTTCGCAGAGGCGTCTGATGTAAGGCAGTTGCGAAGCCAGATCGTCGGGCATCTCCTGACGATTGGCTTTGTAATCACTGAACGTCTCATGACGAAAAGTCTTTTCACCCGACTCGAAGATCGCGGCAATGTATTTTGGCTGCTCGTCCTGCAAAAGCTTCCGCAGCATGTTGGTAAAAATGAAGACGGCCTGGGTGACCTGGCCTTTCGAATTAGCCAGTGGCGCCGCGCGATTGGCCATGGGCGCATAGAAAGCGCGAAAGATGTGTGACATCGAGTCGATGAGAAAGACTCGGTCGGCCGGTTTAGTCCCGGCAGGGGACCCTTTCTGTGGCATTATGCCTTCGATCATAGGGTTGCGCTTTGAGAGTGTCAATTAGGTAACGCAAGCTGTTAGCTTGCGCGCAAACTAACAGTTTGGGCTAACAGGATCTCGTCGCCCCTCTGCCGCGCTGCGCGCACAAAGTCGTGGCGGACCTGCCACAAGTCGGATCACAACACCGCACTTCTTGTATGAATCACTGAAGGCATGCGGGTTGCTCCAATAATTTCGCTCAGTTGCAGTTCTCGCTAATGAAACAATCGAAACCACCAAGCGCACAGCAGACCACCCTGGCCGCGGCCGTTGAAGTGAGGGGCATCGGTCTGCACACGGCCGTTCCCGTCCAGGTCCGGCTGATGCCGGCTCCGCCCGACACCGGATATGTTTTTCGTCGCACGGATCTGGGAGGGTTCGAAATTCCCGCCACGGTTGAATCAGTCGCGCATTGCAGTTACGCCACCACGCTGATGCGGACTGGGGTGATGCTTTCAACCGTCGAGCATTTGCTTTCGGCCCTGCGCGGATGCGGCGTCGACAATGCTTACATCGAAGTCGATAACCTCGAAGTGCCGATTATGGATGGTTCGGCAGAAGCCTTTGCCGAGATGATCGAGAGCGCCGGTTTGCTGAACCAACGGGCGGCACGCCGAGCTCTGCTGGTGCGAGAGAAAGTGTCAGCAGTCTCCGGAAATCGGCGGATCAGTATCGAGCCCGCCGATGCTTACGAGATCGATTGCGTGATTGACTTCCCGCACCCGCTCATCGGCGTCCAGCATCGCTCGGTCACACTGGATAACGGGTCGTTTGCGCGCGACATTGCCTCTGCCCGGACGTTTGGATTTATCGAAGAAGTCGAAGCGCTGCGACGAGCGAACTTGATTCGCGGCGGCTCTCTGGATAACGCCATTGTACTGACAAAGCACGGCATGTTGAATGAAACCGGACTGCGCTTCTCTGATGAGTTTGTCCGTCACAAGATTTTGGACATCATTGGCGACCTGGCACTCCTGGGGATGACGCTGCTGGGCCGCGTGACGGCAGAGCGTAGCGGGCATCTGCTGCACGCCGCTTTGATGTCGTCACTGCTACGGAATCGCGCGGCCTGGGAGATAGTGGATTTGCCCGCACCGAAGGAAGCAATGACACCAGTCTCCGCATGAAGCATAACGCGTGTTTGGAGTACCGACTTCAGTCGGCGTTTTATCAAAGAAGAACCCGACTGAAGTCGGAACTCCAAACTTTCGCTCGCGGTTGCGGAACTCACCCGCCTCTCTGGTAAAATCAAAATTCGACAAACGCTCCGCGGGATATTGGCATCCAAGGGCTGCGATTACTTTTTCTGGAGGCACTCTGATTTGAATAAACATTGCGTTACGCTGGCCCTGCTATTCGGCCTGGCTATGACATTCTCGTTGGCGACTCGCCTACAGGCGCAGCCCGGGACCGCGACTCAGGGTCCGGTGACTGATGACGAGTTCAAAGTCACAACCTACAAGCGATTCGTTGATAATCGCGAGCCAAATCCGGCGGCCGCGTACCAGGCCGCAAAAGATTACATGGTGCGGTACAGCAAAGAAGACGATCAGTACACCCGCTATTTGAAACAATGGATTGCCGCGTTTGAAAAGGATGAGCGTCAGGACACGCTGCTGCGTTCGATCTATGGCGAGAAAAACTATGCCGCTGGTTTTGGTTTGGCTAAACAAGTGCTGACGGACGATCCCGAAGACGTCAAAGCGCTGATCGCGCTCGGGTATGGTGGTTACCTCGCGACTACGAACGCCAGGAACGAGACTTTCAATGCCGACGCAGAGCGCTACGCGCAGAAAGCGATTCAGCTACTCGAGAGCGGCAAGACCCCGGATGCGTGGGAGCCGTTCAAGAGTAGAGAGGACGCGGTCGCCTCTTTGAATTACGCCATCGGCTTTACCGGATTGAAGACGCGACCGGAAGAATCGATCGCGCGTTTCCTCCGGGTGATCCAGATTGACAGCGATCTGAGGAAGGCTCCGTCACCTTACTATCTGCTCGCCGGAGCATTCGAGAAGGGGCCTTATCAAAGACTCTCGGCCGACTACAGCAAGCGGTTCGCGAACCAGGCAGAGACTCCGGAGAGCAAGGCGGCGCTCGAGAATGTCGCCAAAGTGATAGACAAAATCATCGATGCTTATGCGCGCGCCGTTGCTCTCGCGGGAAACGATTCGCAATATCAGGCGGGCAAAGCCGAATGGATGAAACAACTGACGACGTTCTACAAGTTTCGGCATGAAAACTCTGACGCTGGGCTGAATGAGTTCATTGCGGGCGTGCTGTCAAAGCCGCTGCCGCAGCCGTAGTGATTCTTGGTTGGATAACTAGTGTTCAGAGTACCGACTTCAGTCGGGCCTTTATTAAGCGACAAAGAACCCAACTAAAGTTGGTACTCTAAACACCTGTAAACCCGGGACACACGCTGCCTTGACAAGCAACTTCTAATAGTTAGAATCGAATTTCTTTGAAAAAGCGGGAGTAGCTCAGTGGTAGAGCATCGCCTTGCCAAGGCGAGGGTCGCGAGTTCAAGTCTCGTCTCCCGCTCCAATTTCAGGGGCGAAGGCAAAAGTAAAAAGGTAAAAGGAAGAAGGAGATTCCGAAGTTTTGCCTTTTTCCTTTTGCCTTTTGCCTTTGCGGGCCCGCCTTTTTCCTTTATGCTCACAGATGGCGGCGTAGCCAAGTGGTAAGGCAGAGGTCTGCAAAACCTTTATTCATCGGTTCGATTCCGATCGCCGCCTCCAATCTCTTCAACTACTTACAGGAAATCAGCAACTTCAACCAAAATCTCAGTGGGGACTCTTGTGGGAATTCTTTTGCTTGTTTAAGGTTTTTAGAAGACGTCCTGCACGATCTCCTCGACTTCCGCAAGGTGGGCAGATGCCGGCTCGCAGTAGCCCGACCGAGGGTCCCCACGCGGGCATCCCGCGTAGGGTAGGTGTCATTCGTCCACTACGCAGACTCCCGATCGCCGAATCGCAGGCCTGACCCCGATTCTTCTTCTACATGTGCTAACTTAGGTTTTCTCTGACCTCAATGAATAGACGAGCGCGACATCTTTTACTGCTTCTCGTTGCCACTGCAGCGATAGCTGCTGGTGCGTGGGCACTCATTCACTTCAGGGTGCTAAAACGTCAGGCCCTTCGCCAATACGACTTGTCGGATAAGACCAGCGAACGCGGCGCCGATCCTGATCTGTGGGCGCGCAGCATGGAAAAGGTAAAGGAAGATCGAGGCGACAGCGGAAACGTTGGGCTTGAAATTCCACCAGAGCTCCGCCACTACAGTGACCGGCATTGGTTTTTGGCTACCCAGGTCGCCGAGGTCAAGAAATTCAACGTGCGACCCGTTCAGGACTTTGTCGAACTCGCGGCGATGATCGAACGCGGCGAAGTGGTTTCGGTGCCTGCGGTCACCGATACCTACATCCTTTTCGGAGTCGGGGCCAGGGTGGATGATGGCGTGTTCACCCGATATGTGGCCAAACAGAACATCGGACTTAACGATGAAGCCGGACTGCGCGATGCCTACGCCCGGCTTGAATCTGCGCACGCGAAGCTGCAAAAGGACATTTCGGATTTGCAGACTCAGTTGGCCGCGCTGAAAAAGGGCGATAGTACGAAACAAGACGAGCTGCAAAAAGAAATCACCGCGCGACAGCAGGAGTTGAAATCGAACGATGAAGACAGAGCGCAGCTTGATCAATATTACGGGCAATCCTACGGGCAATCCTCCGGTTCACCGGAAAGCCGGCCGAAACTGTTGCGCGATTACGGGTCGCTACAGGCGCTCGCAAAGAATTTCGGCGGGCGGTCTTTTAACCTCGATTATTCATCTGACCGCCAGGCGCTGAAGGTCTATCTGCTTAGCTCACTAAGACCGCAGGCGCTGAGGATTCTTGAAGAGATAGCAAAGGAGTACCACGATAAGTTTGATCGTCCGCTACCCGTAAGCTCTCTGATTCGACCGGAACAATATCAGCGTGCGTTACGCAGAGTTAACCGGTATGCCGTGCTCATTGATACGCCACCGCACTCGACGGGTCTCGCATTCGACATCGATTATCGCTACATGAGCGGCGCCGAACAGAATTTCCTGATGACGGAACTTGCGCGCCTTAAAGATGAGGGCCGAATTGAAGTAATCCGCGAACGTGGCGCCAATTACCACGTGTTTGCGTTCATTGACGGACAGCGACCGAGTGACGATTTGATCACAGCGTCATTAGAAGACGCCGGCGGACTTGAGAAGGAAACAAATCACGCAGAGAAGACCGAGGTGAATGCTCCGACCAAATCGCGAACAGTAAAGAAGAGGCGGTAACCCGACCGTGTAGCGCAAATTGCTAATTTGCGTTGTCGACGTAGTGAGGTAACGTGCGCGCTGCTTCAAAGACGAGGTCGCGCGGCGTCGGGAAGACTCTCTCTTGATGAAAGTGCTTGTACTTCCAATCCATCGGTCTAATGCGCGGAGTATAACGACCGGCTGAGAGTTGTCAAAGATTTTGTCTGGTACAGAGGTCAGAAGCGGAAGCCCTGGGAATGAGGTCAGTACTGGGAGCGGACCGGGGTCCCCGCGCGGGCAGCCCGCGTGGGGTGGTGGATGCGACGGGGTCAGTCCGCGTAGCGGACGCTCGAGATTAGCCCAGCACTTCAGTGTTGGGATCAGGCGGCAACAAAAGATTCTAAGCCCGCTTTAGCGGGCGAAAGAAAAGACGCTCAGACACGCGCGTCATCAAGTTTGATACGCGCCGTCCAAAGTTATTACGACTTTTCCTCTTGCATGCCCTTCTTCCACATGCCGAACAGCATCGGGAGCATCACTCAAGCTGTAGCAGCTATCGATGACAGGTTCTAATTTGCCGGTCGCAATGAGTTCGCCCAACAGGGTCAGATCGTCTTGACTCGATTTCGCAATGAACATGACAGCCTTCTGACTAACGAAGAGTGACAACAAGAGCGCTTGGATCAGAAAAGCCAGAAGACCGATCACCGACGTGTCGTGCGGCGCCCCGATTATGACGAATCTTCCAACAGGATTGAGCACGCGCCTGCACGCTGAAAACGAATGGTTCCCAACACAGTCGAGAATCAAATCGTAGCGTTGGTTGCTCGTAGTGAAATCGTTCTGAGTGTAGTCAATGACTTCATCCGCGCCGATTGATCTGACCATGTCGATATTTCTGGTGCTGCATACGCCGGTTACGTCGGCGCCGAACGACTTGGCGATCTGCACCGCGAACGTACCCACGCCTCCCGCCGCGCCGTTAATCAAGACCTTGCTGCCCGGCTGAATCTTTCCCTTGTCGCGAAGGCCCTGCAACGCGGTTAGCCCCGCGACGTTTACAGAAGCGGCTTGCTCGAACGTGACGTTGCCGGGTTTCATCACCAACTTTGATTCGGCTGTGCACGCATACTCAGCGAAAGCCCCGCGGCTCGCACCGAACACCTCGTCGCCCGGTTTGAACTGCGTGACGCTGCCGCCGACCGCTTCAACCTCACCGGCCACATCCACGCCGGGTCGGCCCAGTCTTGGTTTGCGCAGACCGAAAAATATGCGGAGGATAGAAGGCTTGCCTTTCATGAGGCGCCAATCAAGCGGATTCACGGAAGCCGCGCGCACTTTGATTAAGACCTCATCGTCCTTGGGAACTGGCTTCTCAATCTCTTCACACTTGAGCACGTCGGGTGAGCCATATTCGTGATAAACGATTGCCTTCATCAATCTCGTCGTACGAATGTCCGGGAGCGAATGTTTCGACTGGGCGGGCTTCTGGATTAGTTAGGGGATAATGCGATGGAGTCAGTACCGGGAGCGGTAGCGACCGGGTCGTCACTCTACGCGTCCGATGAGGTCAGTACCGGGAGCGGTAGCGACCGGGTGTCCCCTTCCCGTTGGGAGAGGGTGCGCAGCATAGCGACCCGGTTGCAAGTTTCATTACTTGATCGCTGTGAGATGCTGACCTCAGTGTGGAACGATACCGACATTCCCCTCGCTTACTTGATCACGTTTCGCTGCTACGGCACGTGGCTGCATGGGGACGAGCGCGGTTCAATCGATCGCTTTCACAATCGTTACAAGTCGCCATACATCGCGCCCAACCAGCGATGGCATGATCACAACACTCAAGCGCTAATCTCTCTGTCAGCGCGCCTTCGCTTCCCACTTCGCAACGTCGACGCCCTTCACGAACAACCACACCATAAGTGACATACCTGCGACAAACATCGGCAGAAGCAGGACGTTTGATGCATAGGCCGGCGCCAGGACCAGCGTGAAGGTCTTCGCCATAAATCCGAGGCCAGCGATGATCAAAAGAACGCCGAGAACCTTGGGAAAGTAACCCGATCGAAAGATCAAGTACCCACGGATGACCCAGGCGATGCCGTAGAAGACCATGAATATTCCACCACCCAATCCATACAACTTCAGTGAGAGCAGCGCCAGAGTATTGAGTTGATCAGGCGAAAAGCTTTTCAGGTAATTAGCACCTCCCAGGATCAGCGACGGTGCGAAATAGAAGAGCTCGGCGACGGCGAACAGGGCGGTGGATAGTATTCCGAAGAACGCTGCCAGAAGGGAAAGATCCTTCTGGACAGGCCTAAGAAGTGCGTAAAAAATCAGCGCGAGCCCAATATCGCACAAGGCCTCTATGAGGTAGATGGCGAAGCCCCAGCGGAACAACGAGCCAAAGGCATGGATGTTGTTCGCTGTGGCGGCAGCATCACCCGACACAATGAGCTTGGATGGAACGTACGCCTCGCCGAACCCACCAGCGACGATCGAGAGCACGAATAGGACTCCGGCAATCCTTGCGTACATCTGTACTGACGTCGTTCGCAGTTCGCCAACCCGTTCCGTGATAACGGCTGCGCTCATGTTCATCCCTCCCTCACTGCCTACTGCTCACTGCTCACTGCTCACTGCTTAGTAGACGTACGGCGGCCGGAAATATTTCAGAGAATGTCAGTACCGCGAGCGGTAGCGACCGGGTGTTCCTGTCTCGCCCATTGTGAGTGGGGCAAGGGGTGAGGGTGCGCAGCATAGCGCCGCCATGTGGGTCTCAACTTTCAATTTTCAACAATCTCAGAGTGAGCCCAGCCAGCGAAACCCTTCACGCAGGACGTCAGCCGGTATTTCGTGACCTCCGTCAAACTCTGTGAGAGTCACACCGTACGCATGTGCGTTCAAGTCGGCGGCGATTCGTCGGCCACATTTTTCGATCGGCAGGATGGGGTCGTGCTTTCCATGCGAGATGTAAAAGCGCGGCTTTCCCACCCACGGGCCCTCGATGACCAAACCGGGCAGGAGCCCGACCGCGGGTAATGGCGTCTCGGGATAGATGAGGTCAGTACCGGGAGCGGTAGCGACCGGGTCATCCTCGGGATTTCAAGCCTCTTGCGCAGCGACCCGGTCGCTACCGCTCCCGGTACTGACCTCATCCTCAAATTAGGGCACTACCCAACAGCGGGACGTTTGAGTTGGGTTCGGATTTGGGCGTTTGCCGAAATCGCGTCACGCGCGCTATCCAGCCCGAGTGTAATCCGTCCGCTGACGTATGATTTGCCGGATGCATGCGGTCGCGCGGTGAGTCTTCCCGCAGTTGATGCGTATGCCCAGTCACGACGACTGCAACCAGTGCTCAGGGCCAGCGAAACCGCCGCGCCACCTGCGAGTGTGCCGAAAGCTGCGCCTGCTTGGGTTGTGTCTGTTCTCAGTCATTCGCCACAGCGGCACCGAAACCGGGGTCGGGCTTGAGATTTTGCGATTCTAGAAAGCTTTCTCCGAGATCATTCAACAATACAACAGTGGCGAATGACTGAGAATCGCAAATCGCAAGCCTGCCCCCGTCTCACGAAGATACAAATTTTGAAATAGATGTCCGCGAACATGCGGGACATTTCACTTCTTAAATAGTTTGGCGAACGCGTCACGAGCATCCGTCGGAGGGCCTGACGAGGTTTCGCGCTCGACTACAATTCGAGTCGCGAACAGTTCGCACTGGTTGCGCGCGTGTTTGTTCACTATCCGTGCGGGGATCGATTTATTACATTCGAGGCGCGCCCCCGGATCGAAATGTGTGCACTGACGGCAGCTGTGGAGGTCAGCGTTGCACTTTGGGCAAGAGCTGTCGACGTTGATGTTCGGCGGAGCCTTTGCTCCGCACGCGGTGCACTTCGACGCCTCGCCAAATGCCATCATTCTTGGCGAGCGCGGTCCCTCGCGATCCTGAGGCTTTGATTGCGGCTTGGATTGCGGCTTTGGTCGCTGCGACTCGCGATCGCTGTCCATATAGCCGCGCTGACGGTATTTGCTCATCTTATTAGCACTGCATGAGGGTTATTGCCCGGCCGGTGGTTGCCAAAGTTCAACCTTGTTGCCTTCCGGATCCATGACCCACCCGAACTTCCCGTACTCTGAGTCATCGGTCTTCTCAAGCACGTCGCAGCCTTCATCGCGGAGCGCTTGAAGAAGCGCTGCCAAGTCTTCCACGCGATAGTTGACCATAAAGGTCGCCTTGCTTGGAGCGAAGTGGTTGCCACCAGCTGCATCAATCAACCAGGCCGTAGTTCCCTTGGTCGGATTGCCATCGGCGTCGGTCCAATCAAAGGCTGCACCACCCCAGTCTTGTACGTCAATGCCTAGGTGCGTCTTGTACCAGGCACAGAGTGCCTTCGGATCCTTCGCGCTGAAGAATATGCCACCAATTCCAGTTACTCTCTTCATCTGATCCTCCGATTCGAGCCGGATGCGAATGGTCGCCATCCGACGCCTAACTCCTCAAAAACTTCCCAAGTTTGACTCTCTGTTTTCGAGCGCGCTACAGCCCGGTCCAAGTATTAAGTTGAAGAATATTAATGATCAACATGATATATAAGTGACCGCTTAACTGTCTAGTCGGACAAATGCTTCTATGGATTCCTAACCACAACAGCTCCCGGTTAGTTTGATTTGTTTATGAAGGCTACGAGCTATGGAATCACCTGTTGGGTGGCTTCCTCCATTAGCCAGTGGCCTGAATCCTTGACCCGAAACTCCCTGCACATTCGTATCGACGCAGAACCGAAACGGGGTCAGGCCTTCGATTCTGCGATTCTCAATCCTCGATGCCTCTTACTTAAAACGAAGTTAGACCGGATTCTGAGAGCGAATGACTTCACAGCGACGTAACCCAAACCGGGGTCAGGCTTGCGATCTTGCGATTCTAAACCGCTGGCTCCGAAATCATTCAACAATACAACAGTGGCGAGCGTCAGAGAATCGCAAATCGCAAGCCTGACCCCGGTCTCCTTTTTAGCACCACTCCATCGACTCAGAGCTGAATAGCAAGGTCTCCTTTTTAGCACCACTCCATCGACTCAGAGCTGAATAGCAAAAATCGGGTCTCCTTTTTAGCACCACTCCATCGACTCAGAGCTGAATAGCAAAAATCGGGTCTCCTTTTTAGCACCACTCCATCGACTCAGAGCTGAATAGCAAAAGTCGCAGGCCTGACCCCGGTTTCATTTCTTCTTTTGAGGCTAGTGTTTTCGAGACCTTATCTTTGAAAGAATTTCAGCTGCTCGGTGGCGACCAGTTCCGCGAAGTTTCCATTGGCCATTGTCGTCGTCGACAAAGTTCTTTAGACGACCGACGGCAACTGCGGCGGCACTTTGTTTGACACCGTGTCTCCGAATCTGATCGATTAGCGACTCCCGTCCTACTCTTTTTGGATAGGCTTCATTTAAGAGTAGTAGGCCGATTTCAGGAGCCTTTAGTTTGCTCGCGTTTATGTAAGTGCGCCCATCGATGTCCTCAAAGAGCGGGAACTTCTTTTCGGTCAGTTCATCTACCAAATCTGCTGTTGCTTCCGGGGTTGAAGATCCTGCATCCGCGTACCTCACTAACTCAGCCAGGACCCATGACGCTACAGGTATGATTACCATGGCATCCATCTTATTTGGATCGATTTCGTCGGGATCGTGCCTCACACCCCGGTTACTAGAAATATCATATGCAAAGATACAGGCGCGAGGGATAATAAGGCGCAAAGAATCGTCAACAGAAACCAAATTCGCCAATTGATTGATTATTGTACCCACTTTGAATTGACGTGCTTTGGGAAGAGTTTGACCCGAATGAACCCAGATGGCTTTCAAGCTTGCTTCGATAAACTTACCTACCTTTGCAATTGAACCCTCCCAATCGCCTTCCTGATACTTCTCGACGGCCGCGACAAAGTGTTTTAGTAGAGACCCAACATGCTTATCTGGGAATTTGCTTAACAATATTCCTTTGACTTGATCTTCGGAACTCACGCTTTGAATATTTCTTGCCATCCTGGTCTCAGGTTATAGTTCGCAGTCTTCTTAGACTCAACCCAATCATTTGTCTTGGCCTGACTTGGGTAGAAGTGATTAAATTTGCCGCCCAGCAGATTTTTTGCGGACATTTTATTCCATAGCGATATAATTGACCCTAGTTGAACTTCCGTTTTGGGGTCACCCTTAGCTAACCAAGCGAGCAAGAGCGTAAACTTTTCAGGCCCGCTCATATTTTTGGCGTGTCTTTTTACAACAGCCTTAACTTGAATCGTCAAATCAACCGATTTGGCCACGACCCTTGAACTGGTTAGCGAGCTGGCAGGTCCAAAACTCGCCAGCATCGCAATGCACTCATCCGTTAGAATTCTGATCTGGTCGAGTCTCTTAGTTATATCTGTTATCGATGCTTTTCTATTTCCTTTCGACATAGATCTTCTTTCCACCCTCTTTAGATGACGTTAGTAGGTTACCCCTACCCGAAAACCTGTTGAGCGCGGTCTGAGCGCGGTCTGAACAGCGGATGCCCCATAATGATACCCCTCTTTACCAAGAGCCTCTCGTACGGAGTTGAGGTTCTTCTTGCTTCGAAAGAAGCCCTTAGATGCAAGCAATCGAATACCTCCGCTTGGACCTGAAAAATCCTTACTGGCTGACTTGATATCGGGTTTCTGATCCTTTGCGCCAAAGGCGTTTTCTAAGCGTTCAAGTCTTTTGATGATGTCTTTGATGGGATCTTTAGTCATGAGCGTTCTCCGTTACCCTTGTATAGAGCCATCTTTTCTTCTCCTTAATTCTCCTTAATTGACGTTTTCGAACCAGCCTCAACAAGGCTGGAGACAACGTAGTAACCGGATAGAAATGACCGAGTTCTTCAAGAGCAGTTTTGACCGCACCGAGATCTTTTGGTTTTCTAAAAAACCCGCCGTCAATCAGCGAACTAACCAAGTTTACTGGGGTCGTTTTCTGCGC
Source organism: Pyrinomonadaceae bacterium (assembly GCA_041497335.1). Lineage (GTDB taxonomy): Bacteria > Acidobacteriota > Blastocatellia > Pyrinomonadales > Pyrinomonadaceae > UBA11740. The sequence continues at coordinate 99,650 of JBGQGG010000017.1, forward strand.
CCGCTTGGCAGATGGACTGCTTGAAGTAGCACGCTTGGATTGTCGATGTCTTGGAGCCTGGGAGCCGCCTTCAAGCTGACTTATGACGGCAGCCACCTCACCTGCATCGCCTTCGACTGTGATCTTGGTGCCTTGTTTAGTTATGATATTAGCTTTAGCCATATGCAGATATTCCCCTGAGTAATAACGCTACGACCGTCAGAATATGTGAATATCACGAGGCTGTCAAGCGCGCGAATGGAAGTAACCGATCGGGGTCAGGCCTGCGATCGTGCTATTCTCGAGCGCGCTATCCAACCAGAAGTTCCCTTTTGCTGACCCCGCCGCCCTTAACCCAATCCCGATGCATCGGGACTCCGCCTCTCCCTGAACAGATCGAACTCCATCGCGACCGCATGTGGCGCCACGACGAAGACCTCCGCATTGAAAGCGCTGCCAGCGCCGAACGTTTCATCGAAGACGTGGGCTTTGCAAATACGCTGACAGATGCTCGTCGCGCAGGTCCATCGTTGTACATCGCGGTGTGCGGTCGCCGCGATGTTAGTTTGCCCCGCAACGTCCAAAAAGACGAGGAGACCAGTCTCACCTGGCACCTCAAGGACGAAGTCATGCGCCGCGGTCGCGTTTACTACGCGAAACTCGCGGGTGGTCGCTCGATGTTTGTCGCGCCGGCTTTGATAAGCCATTTTGCCGCCATCTGGATGCCACGGCGCAAAGACGAGCCACTGGTTTTGTCAGACGCAGCCCAGCGCGTCCTCAAAGTGCTCCGGCGCGAACACGACCTGGCCACGGGCGACCTGCGCGCGGAAAGCGGAGTCACCGAACGTGCGGCATTCACACGCGCCCTCGATGAGTTACAACGCCAGATGAAGGTGATCCCTCAGGATGTCATTTATCAACCGTTTTCCTACATCTGGATCCCAGCCGAAGACCGTTTCCCGGAAGAGCTGAGAAAACCGATTCGCCGCAAGACGGCACTGCGAGAGATCGCTCGGGCATATCTGGCGGGCGCCGGGATGTCGGTACTCGGCGAGACAGCGCGCGCTTCGGGTTTGAGCCGGGTTGAAGCGGGTTCCGGAAACCATCAACTGGTAGATGAAGGATATGCGATCCGCCTCAGGCAAGGGATCTACGCGCTGGCATCATCGAAGAACGGCTAACGTGAGCGACCAGGGGTCAGGCTTGCGATTCGCTCCGATTGATCCATTGATTCATTGACTCATTGATTCATTGATTCAATTCCGAAGCGTTCTAACATTAGCTTGACGATAATCTTGTAGTAGTGTTAAGACCATACTCAATAGGATGACTTAGGAGCGGCTCGGAAGGTTTTTGTTCAAATCGGTAGTGTCTTAATTTGAGAATGAGGTCAGTACCGGTAGCGGTAGCGACCGGGTCTCTTGATCGCGATCCTCGATCATGCGTAAGTTGCGACCCGGTCGCTACCGCTCCCCGGTACTGACTTCCTGTCGTTCGCGGACTGTCTCCCGCGAATTGAGACACCCCCCAAAACCCCACCGGCCTTTGTTTTTTGAAATCGAATAATACCTTAGGAGAATTGTTATGAAAAAGACACTTCAGTTTATTTTATTGGCTGCTGCGTCGACGTTTTTCGCGGCATGCGGAGGCCCGGCTGCTAACACCGGAGCAAATAATGCAAACACAAATACGACCAAACGGGTTGCGGCCGCACCGACCGCCGACGCGTTGATGGCCCGCGAGAAACAGGCCAATGAGGCTTATGTTAAGGGCGATTCAAAGTTCTTTGAGGGAATGCTGAGCGACAAGTTCGTCATTCTCACCGGCGGCGGCCAGCGGATGGACAAGGCCGCAACCGTCAAGATGATCGCCTCGGTCAAGTGCGACATCAAGTCAATGGATCTGACCGAGCCCGCGATGTCGATGATCGACGCGGACACGTATGCCCTCAGCTATAAGGCCAGTTGGGACGGCACGTGCAACGACCCCAACGGCAAGCCGATGAAGGTGCCGGGCCCGGTCCGTTCGGCCAGCGTCTGGGTCCGCAGCGGCGACAAATGGCAGGCGGTCTTCCACGGCGAGAATTTGATCGTCGACCCGAAGAATCCGGTCGCACCCGCAGCTCCGCCCAAAAAGCCCAAGAAGGTTGAGCCGAAGAAGGATGACAAGACTGCGGCTAATTCAAATTCGGCTGCTAACACCGCTGCTCCGGCCAGGGCCACGCCCGATGCCAATACCGACGCTCTCGTCAAGGTCGAACTCGCGCTATGGGAAGCATGGAAGGCACACGACGCCAAGAAGCTCGACGATCTGATGGCCAAGGACGTTTCATTTGTGAATATATTCGGCACCTACCTCGCAACCAGGGCCGATGCAATGAAGGACTGGACCGGGGCCAATTGCCAGGTCAAAAGCGTCAGCGTCACCGATGGCTTCGCCTCGGCTCTTTCGCCGACCGTCGAGATGCTCACCCGCAAGGGCACTGCCGACGGCACTTGCGGCGGTCAGGAGATCGGAGGAACTGTTATCTGGGGCGTGTCAATTTATGTTAAGGACGGCGATGCGTGGAAGTTCGCCTTTGGCATGAATTCGCCCGCTATGTAAGCTTGATTGCTGCTGATACTACTGAAGGCCGGAGTTTATTCGCTCCGGCCTTTTTATGCGAACATTCACGGAACGAAGAAAACGGATGGTATGGAGTCAGTACCGGGAGCGGTAGCGACCGGGTCGCAACTTACCCATGATCCAGGATCGCGATCACGAGACCCGGTCGCTACCGCTCCCGGTACTGACCTCATCCACCCGTCCGCGCCGATCAGCTCCGCCGTGCGACGGGCCTTTCACTGTTCGGGTTGTTGGACTGCCGGGACCGGCGCCATGGCAGGCTCCACAGTCCGCGCGCTGAGAGAATGGCGGAGAAGAGCCCGAGCACGCCGATCGCGAACAGCGTCCAGACGAAAAAGAAGTGTCCGCTGAAATTGGCGATCTTGCTGGTGACGCCGACACCCCGCCCCTTCATGTGGACGTAGGGGACGACCAACGAAAAGAGCGACAAGAGGAGCATGATGATGTACCCCGATCGCCGTTCAGCAAGCACCAGAATTCCGTACAGCCAGACAACGGTGATGAGCACTGTCCCCACCAGGTTTGAAAGCCCTCCCGGTTCAAACCCGCGTCGGATGTCGTCAGCCAGGTGAAACGTAAGAAAGAGGACCAAGAGCAGCGACGAGATGGTTAACATAACACTGTTTTTCATTGGACATTCTCCTTGTTAGATCTGTGTGTGCCTCTCAGTGAGGCACATGATCGGTTGACAGTATTCGATTGGAGGGGATAAGGCATTTGTCTGATGGTCCCCGTTTCATTCTGTCGATCATTACCGCCGCCTCCACAGCGACAGAGCTAAGCCAACGATCGTTAAGCCGAACATTATGAGGTTTACGACGACACCCGGCGGTGTTCCGACCCTTATAATCGGAATGAACTGGAAAATTACCTGACCGCCTAGATAGTTAAGGCCGAGCACGACAAACATCAGCGGCACCGCGCTGCGATATCGAAACAACACGACCGCACACATCAGCGAGATAATCAATCGTCTAAGCGAAGAAACCGCTAAGATTGCCAAGATTGTTTGCGCGGCAGCGGGTGCGTATGTCTCAAGTGGGATACCATCGGCGGACTGTGCGATCGAATGACCATTTACGATGATCAATACGCTCTGAAGGATGTGCATGAGAACGATTAACCCAAACAGCCATAGCGCGATCTTTGACCCGGAATATCTATTATCGATGGGCTGAGGGAAAAATCGGTTCACGATTGTTTCGTTCCGAACTGCGGGCTCTACAATTGTTGCCGTCATCTCATACCTCCTACAAGGATTAGCCGGGGGAATCGCATGTACCGGCTGAGTGATTATCTGTACGGAACGGTGAACGGCAGAGTTCCCGGGTTACCCGCCTCTACCCGACGCCAACTGCCTGATTCTTGAAAACTGAACAGCCGTGGTTTCCAACCGATGGATCCCACGTCACCGCAGGTCAGGTAACGTCGGAGCGCGTTTATGCCAATCCGTACTCTGCTCAAAAGCGTGGGCAAACGCCAAAACTCTTCCCTCGCCAAAGCGTTGAACCCGAAACCGGGGTCAGGCCTGATGCGATTGTTGCGATTCCAGGATTTGAATAGCCCAGGTTAACCGGCGCGTCAACGATTGAGAATCGCAAAAGTCGCAGGCCTGACCCTGATCTGATTCTCCGAGGGAGATTAATCCAGCTCGGCTAGTCTGGCCCGGACCAAATCCTTCACTAATTCTCTATCGATTTCCCAATCGACAGGGATCTGAAAGCAGTTCTTCATGACGACAAACTTCCCCAACCTCACCTTAAAGTCTTCAATTACACGAGGACTCCAGGGTGAAAATGTTAGATGACGCTTGTAGGCACAAATGCCAACTACATACTTCCCATTCCGGTGGATGGTAGGTACGTTCCAGGAAATTTTGGACTCTAGTTCCGGAAATTGGGTAAGAATCAAATCAATTACGGACCTGAGGGTCCTTTCTTTCGTAGGATCCAGTGAGGCTAAATATTCCTCAACTGAATTGAATTTTGGGGAGTTCATTTCTTTCCGACTGCCTTGATATGCCGCGGAGGTTGGTTGACGAAGGCAACGATGTTCACCATGTAAAAAAGAACGCAGACAATGCTAGCGTGGAGCTGCCGAAGATATTCTTAGTGATCATTTAGTCCCTTTCCATTGAGAATTTGCTGCATACATTTTTCAACCCTTGACTCCCGAGTTTTGGATTGTTTGGGTGCAGAAAAATAAAGGATGTATCCTCTTTGCCGTCCCGGCGTCAATGCATCAAAAGCAGTTTTCAAGGCAGGGATTTCAGCTAATTTATTTTGAAATTCTTCAGGAATAATAAATTCTGTTGTCTTTTTAAAAGGATATTTCAAACCGGCTGTTTCCACTTCAATGGCTTCATAAATATAGGTCTTCAAGATGGGTTTCATCTTAACTATTTCCCGAACATTGGTGAACCGGATCTGGCGAGCCGCCTGCACATTCTGCGTTTGTTGGATTAGAATTCCCTTGGCATCATTTAACAAGGCACCTTTGAAAAACAGAAGCGCACAGTATTCGTTAAATCCATGTATTAAAACTATGTTTCTTTTCTCAAACGTGTAACAAGGAACACCCCACTTCAATTCTTCGGTCAGCCCACAGTCAAGAATGATCATTCTCAATTTCTCAAATTCTTCCTGCCACTTTTTGGCTTTACCAAAATAAAAATCAACCTTAGGATTCATTCTATTCATTTATTGATACTCTGAATTAAAGTGAGCTTATATCTTGATTGGTTTGTAAATCTATTTATCGGCGAAACCGCGTCATTTAATCTGGCCTGCGTGGATATGTCAAATATCTTCTTAGTCGTTTGGGACATTGGCAGAATGGGAGTACCGAGGCCGGGGTCAGGCTTGCGATTTACTCCGATTGATCCATTGATTCAATGATTCAATGATTCAATTCTGAAGCGTCAAGCAAGATCGCAAATCGCAAGCCTGACCCCAGCCTCACCCAGTCCAGGTTCTGTGATAAAGTACGGTTTCATGAAGAGATTAAACTGGCAGATCTGGGCAGGATTTGTCCTCAGCCTGGTTGCGGGATTTAGCTACCCGTTTGTATTTGCACGGTGGCCGATAACGCGTGAATTTCCGTGGGCCAATCTGATCCTGTTCGCGATCGCGATGGTGCTTTTGTTTCTCGGCCTTCGCCGTGCGTTCAAACCTGACAAGAGAATCTTCTCAAAAATCTTCAGCTCTTTGGCGGCAGCGCTTGGACTATTACTTCTCGCAGGTCTTCTTTTTGTGGTCTTCGTCGCCGGCCGGTGGCTGCCTGCATCGGCTGCAGCGCCCCAGGTTGGACGGAAGGCGCCCGATTTCACTCTCACTGATTCGAACGATAAGCCGGTAACGCTGGCGCAATTGTTGACTGAGCCAATTAACAACAAGCCGCCAAAAGCCGTCCTGCTGATTTTTTACCGAGGCTATTGGTGAGGAATGTGTCACTCCGAGTTGCGGAGTTTCCAAAAGAATCTGAATAAGTTTATCGACGCCGGAATCCGTGTCGTGGGGATCAGCGTTGATACGCCCGAGAAGACTCGCGATTATATGCTTCAAAAAGCTGGATACACTTTTACTTTTCTCTCGGATCCAAAACTTGACGCAATTCGCCGCTATGATCTGGTTCACGCAGGAGCCGTGGGAGCAAAAGGCGCAGACATTGCGCGTCCGGCTGAGTTCCTGCTCGACTCCTCAGGCACAGTTCGCTGGCGCATGGTGACAGAGAATTTTTTTGTAACGGCGCGGCCGGAACAGGTTCTCGAAGCCGCAAAGTCGCTGCCGTGAAGAGTTGGCAACCAAAACCGGGGTCAGGCTTGATGCGATTTTGCGATTCTAGAGCGGCGGCTCCGAGATCATTCAACAATAACGACAGTGGTGAGTGACAGAGAATCGCAAATCGCAAGCCTGACCCGAGTCTAGACGCGAGAATTATGCAACTCTCGACGCGAGAGTATATCTCTCCTACGCGCATTGCTCTGATTCATGTTGGCTTAGGTGAGACAGACCAGGCATCATTTTGGCTGGAAAAGTCATATCGGGAGCACTCCCCGGATCTGTCAGCTCTTCGGTTTCCCTTTTTTGATGGCCTCCGCTCCAACCCGAAATTTGCAGATCTGGTAACTCGAGTCGGGTTGTAAAGCAGCGACCGTCCAGCTTCGAGCTTGGCACTCTTGAAACTGTTTGAACCACAGGAGGAAGATTATGAGCAGGATTCGCATTATGGCAGTACTGGTTTTGATTTTGCTCGCGCTTGCGGCCGCGGCGGGCCAGAAGCAGAAAGAGCCCCCGCCTGACTATTTCCCACTCCGAGTCGGAGACTGGTGGAAGTACCAGTCCACCACCGCCGATGGCAAGCAGTCGGAGTTCACAACGAAAGTTCTTAGCGACGAGAAGCAGACCGACGGTAGCGCACTGTACCTGGTGGAGATTCAGTCGGCGTTCAAGCCAATCCACGAGTGGTACTCCAAGCCAACGGGCTGGGTTCTCTGGCATCGAGAAGTCTACACGTCGAACGAGTCGATGAAAGTCACCTTTGAGCCTGTCAGGCAGTACTTGAAGAACCCGCCTACCACGGGCGCAACGTGGTCGTGGAAGGGCAAAGGCATGATGGATGTCGATATAGACGAGTCTATCCAGGTCATCGGCTCCGAGGCGGTCGAAGTTCCCGCCGGTAAGTTTCAGGCGACGAAGGTCGAGACCAAAGTAAATCAGGGCGGGACTCTGGTGACCAAGACTTACTGGTATGCCAACTGGGTCGGCCTGGTCAAATCTATGACGGATACCGGGTCGGTCAAATCAACCACTCAGCTCCTCGACTACAGTTTCAAAAAGAGATAAGCCCTCCGGGATTACGAAGGCGCGATGACCTCTTAGCGGACCTTGCCGGTCTTGCAAGCCGCTCACATCCGCCCTTTTGCTGATGGCGGCGAGCACGCGCTCTCAAACGGTTTGCTGTTAAGAAGCGATCTACATACGCTGTTCGACTTGGGCTACGTGACGGTTGATCCAGAGAAAAGAAGATCCTCGTGAGCGACAGAATCAAGGCAGAATTTGAGAACGGCCGCGAGTACTACAAACTGCGCGGTGAGAGAATAGTTCTGCCGGAGAACCCATTGGCTATCCCTCAACCGAGAGCCTGACCTATCACGCTGAGCGCGTCTTTCGCGGCTGACTCTGCGCCAACAGGGGGTGAGGCTGAACGCTTCCCCCGCTGCGGCAAAGGCGCATCGCTTGCAACTTTCATTAATTTCGCGTTTCAAGCCTTCCATCTATCGCCTGAGCCAGGACCGTAGCCGTTATCGATCAGCGAATGCTGATGGTTTTTTGGATGCGCGTTTTCGCGCAATAATAGCGAAACTTTCACAAAGCTATTTGCCTGGGGCAGCGCTGCCTGCAAGCATTTCATGGCCAACCGCACCGGCATGTCTGTTGCAGTCTTTCGGGGAGCAAGTCGCATTCTTTCTGAGTCGCAGCGCAAGACGCAAAGCTGTTTAGGATTGGGCCGTGCCTTTTCATTCGCATCAACTGAGAGGTGTGCTGGAGCAGCGGCTTCCGTTCTCATGATCATCTCTGTGGCGCCAACACTTTCTGCCGACTGTAAACAGTTCGGAGTCCCGGACTCGTTATGACTGACTCAAACGAGCCGACCATCTTCTGCGTTGCCAGTTTCTTTAAGGGCAATGATTTCATCCGCGAGTGTAAACGGCAGGGCGCGCGAGTTGTGCTGCTAACGAGAGAAAAGCTGCTGGCCGAAGACTGGGCGCGTGAGTCGCTCGCTGATCTCATCGCCATTCCGGGAAAGACGAGTGTTCAGTCTTACCTTACGGCCGCGAGCCACGTCGCGCGGCACCGGCGAGTGTCGCACGTGGTAGCGCTTGAAGAGTATGACATCGTCACCGCGGCGCACCTCCGCGAGCACCTGTGTGTGCCCGGTATGGGCACTACCACGGCGCGCTGTTTTCAAGACAAGCTGGCAATGCGTGCCAGGGCCCGCGATGTAGGTATTCCTCAACCGGAGTTTGTCCCTTTGGTCAACTACGAGGCGATTGATGAATTCATGAAACGAACCTCTGCGCCGTGGATGCTGAAACCTCGCATTGGCGCGTCCTCGATGGGCATCAGGAAACTCCACGAACCCGAAGAGGTGTGGTGTGCAATCGCCGAACTCGATGAGCGAGAAGCATTCCACGAAAACTCTCCTTTTCATCTGCTTGAACAGTACGCTTCCGGCGATGTCTATCACGTCGATTCGCTGGTTGAGGGAGGCAAGATACTATTCGCCAGCGTCGAGCGTTACGGCGCTCCACCGTTTGAGGTTACGCACTTTGGCGGCGTCAACATTTCCCACACCGTGAAACACGGTTCGCCAGTGCAGGGGGCTCTTCTCGCGCTGAACAAGAAGTTGCTGAAGGGTTTCGGTTTTGAGCGGGGTGTGACGCACGCCGAGTTCATCCGCCGGACGGAAGCTGGATCCGCTTCCGAGAGCGGTCAATTCTATTTTCTCGAAGTCGCAGCACGCGTCGGCGGTGCCTACACGACAGATACGATCGCAGCGGCGAGTGGCATTAATCCCTGGAGCGAGTGGGCCAGAATCGAACTCGCCACGCCCGAGCGGCCCTACATTCTGCCGGCAGTTCGCAAGGAGTATGGCGGCATTGCTCTTTCACTGGCACGTCAGGAACATCCCTGTACTGCTCGCTACACCGATCCCGAAATCGTATATCGTGTAAGCAAGCCCTGGCATGTCGGCCTCATCGTTCGCTCGCCTGGCTATGAGCGAGTGATCGATTTGCTGGCGCAGTACGCACGCCGTTTCAATGAGGACTTCACCGCCGTTGCGCCGCCAGAAGAAACACCGGAGCAACACCTATGAACCGCGCTTCAAGAATTCTCGGATCAGTGCTGAATGTGACCGAAAGGCGGATCCACACTATGATCTCAACCGCGACGCTCAAACCTGGGAGCCAGCTAGCCAGGCCAGGAGAATGAACACCCGTATTGCCCGGATTCTGCCACTGCAGATCTTTCACCTGTTGGGGTTCTGTAGACTGCGCTGGATTCACAGATATCTGGTAGTCAGCCGACGCTCTTATGACCTGGCAGGACCAACGAAGCTCACTCTCTAAAGCAGAGCTGAAGGAAATGTCGCACAGCCCCTAAAGCTGTGAAGGGAAAGGCCAGGCTTGTGGGAGGGCTTGGCCTTTTTCGGTTTCTGTTTGACTTCTAATTCAGATTGGAATAGAAGCGAGGCACCAAACACATAGCTGGCTCTGTTGTGATCCCTGTTGCTTGTCGCCGCGCCCCGGTCAACTGCTGACGTTATGCGGCAGAAGGAGAACGAACCATGAACCGGAAAAGCAAAATTATCGCTAAAGGCTTGTTGTTGGCCTTCATCGCTTCTCTCCTACTCGGGGCTTGTGCATCACGCCCGCAGTCGGTGGGGCCGAAAGGAACCGCCTGGGGGACAGGGGCCTTTCGCTCCAACGGTGAACGCATCTATTTCACCGCCACAAGCGAGCGCGGCACGGCAATCACCTACACTAGCGGTCCGGCGTCGAGCGGTTGGATGATGGGGGAAGGGCGATTGGCGTGCGCCTCGTGCCATGGACCGAATGGACGCGGCGGCGAACACAACATGGGGATGATGCGGGTGATGACTGCCAAAGACATTCGCTGGTCAGCCTTGCAAGGTGAATTCGACGCCGAGAAATTCCGCTTGGCGGTTACGAAAGGTCAAGACCCCGACGGCACGCAGTTGAAAACGGAGATGCCGCGCTGGAACATCGGCAACGACGACCTGGCGGACTTGATCGTTTACCTCAAAACATTACCTTAGCATTTGAGATAACACGACAATTCGGTGCTTGAACAACTATTCGGGCCTAGTGAGAATCCAGACATAACCACACAAGGACAAACCACTATTCCGCGCCAGTTGGTATTCGCTGGACCGACTAAGCTGGAACAATTCCAGAGGGTTTTATTCTGATTTTTCGGAAGAGACGAAATCACTGTTGATTAGCGTGAATGTGAGAAATAAATTGCGATGCTTCCAATTTCATCAAGTAACCTGAACGCATTGCCAAAGCCGCTTGCCTTTCACCAACGTTGTTGCCTGCGATGTGGCTTGGCGGGAATCGGGCGGCGGTTTAATATCAAACCCGGCCGAATGTTGAATCGAGGATTAAGCCATGGATCGTAGAAATTTCTTAAAGAGCACAGCCGCAATGGGCGGGCTGGCGCTGACGCCGCCCCTTGTTGCCTCGCTTTTCGGCAGTGGCGCTGCGAAACAAACGGCCCGCGTGGCCTTTGTCAAAACTACGGACAGAGCGGCAGGCGTAAGTCGGGCCATTGACCTGTTAGGAATGAAATCATTCAACGCCAGGGACCTCTTTATCAAACCCAACTTCAACAGCGCCGACACGCCGCCTGGCTCTACACATATTGATACGCTGGCTGCGCTCATCGACAAACTTCGCAAGATGGGTGGCGGGCGATTGACCATTGGTGATCGCAGCGGCATGGGCCGGACTCGCGAAGTCATGGAGGCCAAAGACGTTTTCCGGCTGGCGAAGGACGCGAAAGTAGAAACTATCGTCTTTGACGATTTGGCGGCAAACGAGTGGACACCAATAAAGCAGGCCGACACTCACTGGCAAAGAGGATTTGCGCTGCCGCGGCCGGTTCTGAAAGCCGGTGGTATTGTCCAAACCTGCTGCCTCAAAACGCATCGCTTCGGTGGGCACTTTACGCTCTCTTTGAAAAACTCAGTCGGTCTTGCGGCCAAGCGAGTGCCTGAGGATTCCTACAACTACATGAGCGAGCTTCACGGCTCGCCACACCAACGGCGCATGATTGCGGAAATTAATGCTGCTTATCAGCCTGCGCTGATCGTGTTGGACGGCGTCGATGCATTCGTCACCGGCGGCCCGGACAACGGCAAGCAGGTAAATGCCCGGATCATCCTTGCCGGTACGGATCGCATTGCGATCGACGCTGTCGGCGTGGCCTTACTCCGATACTACGGAACCACGCCCGAAGTCAGCAAGGGCAAGATTTTCGAGCAGGAACAGATTTCCCGCGCCGTGGAGTTAGGGCTCGGGATCACTGGTCCCGATCAGATCGAACTGGTGACAAGCGACACGGCCAGCGCTGATTATGCAAAGAAGATACGGGCCATTCTTAGTTGAAGGGACCGATAAGAACAGAGACATCAACGCGACTTCCTAGTCGACATTAATTCCCAGCCGGTCGCCGCATTTGAACAGCGATAACCCCAGCAGGCAGGAGATCACCAGGTTGAAGTAGAAAGTGATCGTGCCGTCGATAAACGTTGCGGGAAGATTGCCAAAGAACGGTAGCGCAAGAGGCGACGTGATGAAAGAGATCACCGCACTGACGACCAAACCCACCGCCTGGACTAAGAGAACCATGCCAAAAGCTTTGAAGTAGGTCGCACCCATTCGACGTATGGTATCAATCCCTACCATCGGATTAATTACCGCACCAAAACTCTGCGTGTAACCGGCCACAGCCAAAGCCATCGGATAGTAAAAGATCGCCCAGGCTAAGCCGATCAAAAGCAGCCCAACGAAAAGAATTCCCGCTCCCAGAAAAGGCAGAAGCATACTTAGCGCTGGATTGGGATCACTTTTCGCGTTCTTGGACCGCTCCGCTTCCTCCGCGATCTGGGCTCCCGGCCGGAGCTGATCCAGCTTCTTGTTCGCCTCTTCCAGTTTCTTTGGATCGGCATTGGGGTCGGTCAATGGCGCGAGGTCAGCCGCAGTAGGGGCCGACGAACGCTGCGCGGTTTCGGTTTGACCGGCGCCCGGACGTAGACCATTGGGACCGGCGCTGACCACGCCGAAGAAAAGTGCGGCCACCAACACAATAACTGGTCCCCAGCTAACAATCGTGATGCCTAACCCCAGGAAGATAGGAACAACCAGATCGTCCCAGAGAGAGAACTCGCTAAAATCAGGCATGAAGCTGTGATTGAGCCGGCCCCAGGCGACCTGGCTAATGACGTGAGACATGCAACCAAACATGATCACGAAAGCAATCACGCTGCCGCGCAAACCACCGAGCAGTAACAGCCCATAGATGAAGGCGCCGGACAAGAGCGCAACTTTGTGCTGAAGAGGGTAGCGAATAGCGCGAACAAAATCATCAGGGCCAAAACCTGAACTCTGAAACGCGATGCTGTCCGCCCTTGCTTTGACCTCTTCATAAACCTTGCAGAATTCTCCGCACAAAGGGCACGTTGCAATTCTATGTACGTCCAGGAATTTTGCGCACGCTTCGCACATTCCGGTAGCACACGCGGGACAGATGTAATGTGGGGAGACTTGCGGATGGTTGTAACACGTGGCGGGGAGCACCGCCGGGTTTTGAAAATCGGCGACTGCCGGAACGGCGTCGTCATGGTCAAACGATCCGGAGTGTGGTTCTTCCTGCCAGGTGTTTTCGGCAGGTGCGGGATGGACTGACTGCGGAACCGCCAGTGCAACATGTTCACCCTGGAAGGCGGCCTTCAGCATGGGCGCGCGACCGGCGTCGATCCAGTTGAGGTTGCCCTTGCTGACTTTGTCGGTCGGGGCGACAGAGCCCTCAGCTATCCATTGTCTCAGCGTTTCCAGATCGGCCTCGAACACGCCTTCGACCGTGCTTACACGCCATTGTTCAACTTGTGCGCTCATACTTTTCAATCCTGGTTTCGGTGAAGAGTTTCAGGGGCCATAGAGATTCCATGGCCTTGATTGATTCTTATTCTGTGAAAAGCCCGGATTTGCTCTGGTTAGCTAAATCCGAGTGAGAAGGAGCCCGGCATTGAAGACGTTAGTGATGGACTCGAGTGCATTGCCTGCCGGGGGCGGTGAAACCCTACAGTTTCGAGGCCAAAGGCCTTCCGGAATACTAGCGATTCGGGCCGGATCACGTCAATAGTTTTGATCTTGTTGGGCGCCTCCAGTCACGAACATGCAGCTCTTTGGCTCTGCAATCAATCAACTCACATGAGATTGGAAGAACGGCGCGCCTTGTGCTCATGACACGATGCCCATAGAATCCCGACTCGCACGCGGATGGAATGGCCGCTACAGTGCGCCGGAAGCAATTCCATTCCCAACACAAAAGCGAGAGAGCGTCTAGTCGGGAGGTCTTTACGGATGAAACAATTCCGCACCTTTATCCAAATCCTGATCGCGGTCGTGTGGCTGGGCTCGTATCACCCGGCCCTGCCTCAGAACAATGCTGCCGGAACGTCCGCGGTCCCAGTGGATGCCAGCCTCTTCAGCTCTCTGCGTTGGCGCAACATTGGGCCCAATCGCGGTGGCCGCTCGATCGCTTCGACTGGAGTCACAGGCCGGCCCCTCGAATACTATTTCGGCGCGGTTGGCGGCGGGTTGTGGAAAACAACCGACGGTGGCACCGTGTGGACTCCTGTAACTGACGGCCAGATTCACAGCTCATCAGTCGGCGCTGTCGCCGTTGCGGAATCGAATGCAGACATCGTCTACATCGGCATGGGCGAAGCGTGCTTGCGCGGCAACATCATGCAAGGCGACGGCGTTTACAAATCCATCGATGCAGGCAAGACGTGGACGCATATGGGGCTCGCGGATACCCAGGTGATCGCGCGGGTACGAGTTCATCCGACCAATCCCGATCTCGTTTACGTTGCGGCCTTCGGACATCCTGCAGGCCCCAATGATGAGCGCGGCATCTTCCGTTCGAAGGACGGCGGAAAGACCTGGGGCCGTGTGCTCTTTCGCAACAGCCACACGGGCGCAATCGACCTGGCCATCGATCGGAATAATCCGAGCGTACTCTACGCCGCGCTGTGGGAGGCGTATCGCGTCTCGTGGCAGATGTCGAGCGGCGGGCCCGGCAGCGGGTTGTTCAAATCAACGGACGGCGGCGATACCTGGACTGAGATCACGCGCAACAAGGGCCTACCGCAAGGCGTCGATGGTCGGATTGGAGTGTCAATCTCAGGCGCGGACTCGAGTCGCGTATACGCGATCGTCGAGAATGAGAATGGCGGAGTGTTCAGTTCGGATGATGCCGGCGCCACCTGGAACAAAGTGAGCGAGGACCGGCGGCTGCGACAGCGAGCGTTCTACTACACGCACATCTTTGCCGACCCCAAAAACCGCGACACGCTTTACGTGCTGAACACGGGATTCTACAAATCAACCGATGGCGGCAAGGCCTATCGAACGATTCGCCCCCAACATGGTGACAATCATGACTTGTGGATCGATCCGAACAATCCGCAGCGCATGATCAATAGCAACGATGGCGGCGCAAACGTTTCGGTTAATGGCGGGGCAACCTGGACCGACGAGGACTTTCCCACGGCACAGCTTTATCACGTCGCGACAACGAAAGACTTCCCTTATCAAGTGTGCGGCGCGCAGCAGGACAACAGCACTATCTGTGTCCAGAGTACGCAAACCCGCGCCAGAGGTAGCGAGATGTACTCAGTGGGCGGCGGTGAGAGTGGTTACATCGCTCCAAGTCCCCTGAATCCGAACGTGTTTTATGCGGGTAGTCAGGGCACACTGATCACGCGCTATGATCGCAGCAACGGCCAATTTCGAGATATCCAGCCGTATCCAAGGTTCTTCTCCGGCGAACCCTCGAGCGCGCTCAAAGAACGTTGGCAGTGGACGTTCCCCATCGTTTTTTCGCCGCTTGATCCCAAAACGCTCTATATCTCGTCACAGCATTTGTGGAAGACGACCGACGATGGGCAAAGCTGGGTGAAGATAAGCCCGGATCTGACACGCGCGGATCCAACGACACTTGGCTTATCCGGCGGGCCAATCACCGGCGATATGAACGGTCCCGAAGTCTTCGCCACGGTTTTTACTATCGCGCCTTCGCGGCTTGAACGCGGCACGATCTGGACCGGCTCCGATGACGGATTGATTAATGTCACTCGCGACGAAGGAAAGAACTGGACGAAGATCACGCCGCCTGGACTGCCGGATCTTTCTCGCGTCAGCCTGATCGAAGCCTCGCCCCACAAACCCGGCGCGGCGTATATTGCGGCGAAGAATTATCTGCAGGAGGATCGCGCGCCGTACATCTTTCGGACCGACGACTACGGCAAGACATGGACTAAGATCGTTAACGGGATTAGCGCCGGCGACTACGTCCACGCAGTGCGAGAGGACATCAAGCGTCAGGGTTTGCTCTACGCGGGTACCGAGCACGGCATTTACATTTCATTCGATGACGGAGAGCATTGGCAGTCGCTCTCGTTGAACCTGCCGGACACGCAAGTGTCGGACATCGCGGTTGAAGAACACGACCTCGTCATCGCCACGCACGGGCGCTCGTTCTACGTGCTCGAAGACATTGACGTGCTCCGGCAAATCACGCCAGAGGTTGCCCGCTCCGCTATCCATCTCTACCAGCCACGCGAAGCCATCCGCTCAGTGAACCAGGCGGCCATCTATTACTACCTGAAGGAGCCCGCTGAGAAGGTGACCATTGAGATTCTTGACGCGAAGGGACTGGTGATGCGCACGTTCACCGGCACGCGTGAAGAAGAGAAGAAGGCGGAAGCCAGAAGATCGGATGCGCAGGTGTCCGAAGAGTCAGCCTTCGGGCCAGGTCCGCCGCGGACGCGCCTGACCAATGCCGGCCTGACGCGGTTCGCGTGGGACTTGCGCTATCCGGGTGCGACGGTCTTCACCGGCATGATTCTGTGGAGCGCGAATGCGGGACAGGGACCGGCGGCGGCGCCCGGCACTTATCAAGTGCGGCTGACTGTAGGCAGTCACGTCGAGACCCGGAAAGTCGCAGTTAAGATGGATCCTCGTTTGATCGGAGTAACCGAAAAAGATCTGCAAGAGCAGTTTGATCTGGCAATGAAGATTCGCGACAAGACGAGCGAAGCCAACCAGGCCGTGATTCTTATTCGCGACATCAGGAAGCAGGCGAAGGAGCGCGTAGATCAGGCGAAAGATCCGCAAATCAGGCCGGCGGTTGATGCGCTGATGAAAAAGTTGAGCGACGTGGAGGAAGAAATCTATCAGGTGCGCAATCAAAGCAATCAGGATCCGTTGAACTTCCCCATCAAACTCAACAATCGGATTGCCGCGTTGCGCCGCAGTGTCGAGACCGGCGATGCCCGTCCGACCAGCGCCAGCTACGTGGTGTTCAAGGAGCTGTCGGCCGAACTCGATGTCCAGTTTGCGAAGCTGAAGGCCCTGGTTGACATTGACCTGGTCACTCTCAACAAGCTGCTGGGCGAAAAAAATCTAGAGCCAATCCGCCGCGAAGCGAAGAGTGGACCATAACTGACTTGCCGGAGAAATACTACGGATCCGTCCGAGGACTAAGGAATTGGGCCGCTGTCCTCATGGTGCAGTTTAGAAAGCGGCACGGGCGTCCCGCCCGTGACTCACGCGCAAGATGCGCGTGCCAACAGCGACCAGACAATCGTTTACTTGAATCTGTAAGTGATCCGGCCGCGCGACAAATCATACGGCGACATCTCTACGCTGACGCGGTCGCCTACCAGAATACGTATGCGGTGCTTGCGCATTTTGCCGGAAATGGCTGCCAACACGACGTGGGCACTATTGTCTAGCTGGACTTTGAAAAATGCGTTGGGCTGTTTGTCTATTATCGTGCCCTCCGCTGGAATCAAATCATCTCTTGCCAAATTGATTTCTCCTTCAAGATTTGTGGTTCAATCTTCGTAATGCTCGACCATGCTTTTCTGTAATGATGCCGGGACGCCCTTCCAATTGGCGGTGCAGAATGTCCGGGACGAAAAGTCAGATGGCTGCACGCGCGCAACGCGCCACCGGCTGATCTTCTCTTCGTAAGCCCAACGATAATACGGACCATTCTCTCGCCGGCTATAAAAAATGCCATAGCCACCGCAAGTCTCGGTAACTTGAGGATTTATATAAACTCGCAGCCCGTTAACGTTCATGGTATCACCTTACAATGCTCGCCAAACTTTGGCTTGTCACTGTGCCTTGCGTATTTGTTTAGAGTCGGACTAACGCCCGCTTCCAAACTATTTAACCACACCTACTCAGTCATCCTCGATCCGGTTCAAAGATCGTAAAAGGCACGAGCCCGCGCTTAACTTCTTCCAGGGCGATGCTCGTGTTCTTACGTCTCAAAGGATCAGCTTCGATCCTGGCGGTAGCGCCGCGCACCAGTTGCTTGCTTCTTAAAGCCGCGACGATAATCAAACGAAAATGCGCGTCGAGTCCCGGCCATTGTTCTGTCACTTCAACAGCGCTGGAGCCCTTGCGCGTGGATTTCTGTGGTGCTGGCATCTCTGGTTCCTCTATAAAAGTTTGAGCAGTACGAAAATCGCCGGCAGAACTACCACTACGCCTGCGATCAAGTGCAACCAGCTTACCGCCGGTTTATGACAATTGGGGCATTTCATCTTCCACAGTGGCAGTAGCGTACCGCAGTTGTGGCAAGACCAAATGATCTTCGGCATCTGTTACACCCCTTTTTTGTAAAGCCGGCGGTCGTGCTTCCAAGGCTTCGGCCGTGCTTCTCCGAAACTCCGACGGATCCACGCTTGGCTCTCTTAAGCGGCCGTTAGACCCGTATCAATCAAGTCTTCGGCCCGCCAGCGAGTTGATTCGCCCATTTTGTTCAGCCGACCATGCGCATCAATCTGATAGTCCGGTAAACCATAACGCTTCCAGACCTGCGGGTCGTAAAGCGCGTAGCCGCCTCCACGGGCTGCGGGGCTGGCGACAAACTCGCCGCCGTCCGGCAGCCGGTAGAGGCCACGCTCTCTAAGCTCCTTCATAGGAGCCTTTCGTTTTTCGGTCACCACCGACGAGCTGCCACATGGTAGCCGCTCTGTTGAACCGAGCCCGTTTGATGGACCGCGCCAGTCCGAAGAATTGCAACACGCGAATGCCCCACCAGTTAATATCAATCTCGTACCACTTCAAGCCGTGACGCGCCGAAGTTGGATGGGCGTGATGATTGTTGTGCCACCCTTCGCCGAAAGTCAGTAAGGCGACCCACCAACTGTTGCGCGAGTCCTCACCGGTTTCGAACCGTCTTTTTCCCCACATGTGCGTGGCAGAGTTGACCAACCAGGTTGTCTGAAGACCCAGGGTCACCCGCAGAAAAACGCTCCACATCATGACACCCCAACCTCCGAACGCAAGCAAAGCCAACGCCAGCAAGATGAGCGGCAGGAGGTACAGGCGATCCAGCCAGACGTAGAATCGATCCTTAATCAAATCGGGAGCGTAGTGCGCGAGCGTCTCCTTACTATGTATTTGCGCGGTGCCCGTCAAAACCCACCCCACGTGTGACCACCAGCGACCATCACGCGGCGTGTGCGGGTCTCCTTTGCGATCGGTGTGCGCGTGGTGGATGCGATGGGTGGTTGCCCATTGAATCGGGCCGCCCTGGAGCGCCAGCGAGCCGCAGATCGCGAGGAAGTATTCGACCACTTTCGGGACTTCATAACCTCGGTGCGTGAGCAAGCGGTGATAGCCCATCCCGACTCCGAGGCTTCCTGCCACCCAGTAGAGCAGCCCCCCGGAAATGACCGCCGGCCAGCTCCAAAAAAAGAGCGCTGCTATGGCGCCCGCGTGAAAGATAGCCAGGAAAATACAATGGCCCCAATTGATATTCCGTTTGCGCTTAGGCGCTACTTCAGCCTGTATTTCTTTCTTCAAATGAATTCCTCCCGTCGCTTCTCGATCCAAGCGCTCAATAATTCGGCAGGGGTTCGAACTCAGTGATGGCATGTTGGCCTTGCAAAGTGGCCAGCTCAATTCGTCCGTTTGTCAGCACTCGCGCTACTTCGTAAGTGCGTTCGCTCGTCTCTCGACCGGGCATAACCTCTGCCCGAAAGGTCAGTCGCATTCCCACCGCGGGACTCGGTAGGACTGACGGGTGTTTCCCGAGCCCGCGTGGCTTCCTCAGATTGTTTCTAGGCATGAGAGTGAATCAGTCGCCGCATACGATCCGTGAACAGAACATCGATCTTGCACGGTTCAATGAGCGCCGTTACTTCTCCCTCGCCAAACGTCGGATGCATCATGGTTTGGCCCCGGCGATAGGTGCGAGCGCGATCATAGGGGGCGCCTATCTTGGGCGTTCGCGCGCGCGTTACGCCGCTCTTATAGGGAACGCGCGAGCCGCATATCGGGCAACTGACGCGCGTGATTCTTCCCTTCTTGCTGATAGAGGCGACGATATGACCGCGCTCTTCGCCGCACTTGATGCACATCTGCTCGACTCGATCTCCAGTTGCAAAAGTTGGTTTCTCAGGGGTTGCGATAGTTTGCTTTTCTTCCATATTGCTCCTTCTCCTGCTTGGGTAGTGTCTTTGGTTCGTTTCGTTAAGCTAAGTCGCCTATCTGGCGGGCTACCTGGCCCGCCGGGGTCGGAACGACCGCACCGTGGTGCTGCGCGCGCGCGCGAATCGAGCGAACGCCTTACCGGGAACGGCCAGCGGTTGCGCACCGCCAAAGCCCGGCAGCACGACTCGCTTTACTTCCTGCCCGGTCAATCGCTCAATTGCTCGCATCGACAACTCGTCAACGGGCGCGACGATCGTGATCGCCTGACCCTGGTTGCCGGCCCTTCCGGTGCGACCAACGCGATGTACATAGTCTTCCGGCGCGGCCGGAACGTCGTAATTAATTACGTGTGACACCGAATCGACGTCCAATCCTCTGGCGGCAATGTCGGTGGCCACGAGCACGCGCGTGCGTCCATCGCGGAAGGCACGCAGCGCAGCTTCGCGTTGCGGCTGAGTGCGGTCGGCATGAATGCGATTCGCGCTGTGATCACGGGCCATCAGAATGTGCGAAAGGCGCTCGGCGCCACGGCGCGTGCGGGTAAATACGAGGACTCGCTCGAACTTTTCGCGCTCCAGCAAATCAAGCAGCAATGCTGTCTTGGATTCCTGGGCCACCGGGTAAGCAGTCTGCTCAACCATAGTAGCGGCGCTGCCGCGTCGGTTTACTTCGACAAGCCTCGGGCTCTTCATTGTCGAACGGGCTAGTTGCTCGATGCTCGAAGACATCGTGGCTGAAAACAGTAGCGTCTGTCGCTTTGTTGGCAGCATCGCGAGCACTCGCTTGATAGCCGGAAGGAAACCCATGTCCAGCATGCGGTCGGCTTCGTCCAGCACCAGGACTTCGACGAGAGACAGATTGACCGTGCCGCGCTCTGTTAAGTCGAGTAAACGACCCGGCGTGGCGATTAAGACACTTGCCCCGCGGCGAAGTTCGGCGATTTGGGTTCGGATGTTCGTGCCGCCAATCGCGATCACGCTGCGATTGGTCTTCATATTGTTAAACTCGCCATAGTTCTGTTGAATCTGAAGCGCCAGCTCGCGCGTCGGCGCCAGCACGAGGACGCGCACGCCAGGTCGCGACCGTTCGCTGATTCTTTGAATAATGGGAAGTAGAAAAGCGGCTGTCTTTCCGGTGCCGGTTTCAGCACAGCCGATTAGATCCTGACCGCTGAGGACGATGGGGATCGCTTGTAGTTGTATGGGGGTGGGTACTGTGTACCCGAGAGACTCGCAGGCGCGCACTTGTGCAGGCGCAAGTCCCAGTTGAGAAAAATTCATAGACTCCTTGTTTAGGGTCGGCACTTGTGCCGACGAATAGCGACGACATCATGTCGTCTCGGATTTTGTTACTGAGTGACAGTTTTTACTTGAGTGACAGAGCAGCCCTCTGTGTCCGCTATGGGGTCAACGGCTTTCGCGCGATAATTCACCGTGGGAGACACAAAGGAACTGCCTACTGCTCACTGCTTACTGCCCACCGGTTATTACCACCTGGGCTCGCGGTTGCCGCCGTAGGCGCCACCATTGCCGCCGCTGCGATTACCACCGTAGCCGCCTCGACTGCCACCGCCGCCACCCGTGCGATTCTCGCGCGGTTTAGCTTCGTTGACTTTGAGGGCGCGACCACTGAGTTCCTTGCCATTGAACTGGTCAATAGCCGATGTGGCTTCTTCCTTGGTGGACATCTCCACGAAGCCAAAGCCCCGTGAACGTCCTGTGTCGCGGTCTTCGACGACCGCCGCTGATTCAACCGTGCCGGCCTGGGCAAACAAATCCTGCAGCTCCTGGCTAGTGGTTTGGAAAGCGAGGTTTCCAACGTAAAGTTTCGTTGACATAGACATACCTTTCCCCTTTTTGGGGTTGAAAAGAAGCTGCGAATCGGATTGGCTTCGGCGAAACGGTAGCGGTCGAAGGACCAGGTTCGGATGCTCTAAAAAGAGCGGCTTCGGAATTTGAAACAAGCCTGCTCTCGAACTATCCAAAACGCCGGCGCTAATCGATTTATGCGCGGGGCGCATCACCGTTGATGCGCGAGAGAAGGATTAACCGTAAGC
>JBGQGG010000018.1:0-110651 GCA_041497335.1 Pyrinomonadaceae bacterium
CACTGCTCAACACCATCCCAAAACCAAATCAGACCGCTCAGCCTTGGCAAACCGTGCCCCACTGCAACCGCCTCCCCACCAGCCAACCCAAACGCCCATCTCTTGCTCACCTCTTGCCTCTTCATGAATAATGCGGGCTAGGCCACCCTCCTGCGGCTCGAAGATCCGTTTCCGAGCAACATCCGGATTGCGTTTTGAAGCTGCTCTGGGGTAAAGGGCTTCGGAAGGAACGCCGTAGCCCCCGCCAAGAAACTGCTGGCCATGAGTTTGATGTCCTGCTCGGCGGTAATAATCATGACGGGAATCCGCATCAGGCGTCTTTCCGATCTCATGTAGCGAATGAGATCGAGACCCTCAAGAAAGGGCATCGTCATGTCGAGAATTGCGGCACTGAATTGCGAATCAGTCTGAAGGATGCGATAAGCTTCACGGCCATCCCTTGCCACTACTACTTCGCATTCCTTCTGCTTGACGATCGTCGTTACGAGGTGTCTGGTAACCGGATCGTCATCAGCAACCAGGATCCGCTTGGGGGTTGCTTGTTTTAACTTGGCTCGAAAGCTTTCCATCGGCTTAGTCCTCAGTTCCTTTCCAGGTTCAGTTGGGGGTTTCAGACGGCCCGGATGCATGGCCTGACCGGTTGGTTTCTTAAATGGTCCTCATAACCTGGCCTCCCGTTATCTGGCGTGTTGGAAAACATGTTGGTCAAGAAATGCGCGCGTTTGCTCAAAGAACTCATGAGCTTGCGCCAGAGTTGCAGGAGCGTTCTCAAGACAGCCGGCCCTACCCGCATCTTCGAGTTCGCGGAAGGGAATAGCGACCGCGTTCATGCCGCAGTTGGCGCTGGTGCCGGCGCAGTTGTGGGCTATCAATTCGACGTCAACGTGATTGCCGGAAGCGACCGCGGCATCCAGTTTGTTAAGGCTCTGGCCCATTTGATCCAGATACAGATTCACAATCTCCTCAAGCTCTACCGGCCCGTCTCCCATCATTTCGTGCATTCGGTCAACATCCACCAACGGCGCAGAATTGGGGCCGGGTTGATCTCCTGAATCGGGACTTGGAGTTTTGCAGAAGAGTTCAAGCACCCGTTCCAGTTCTTCGGCCTTGACGGGTTTGGTTATGTATTCATCCATCCCCGCAGCCGTACACTTTTCCCGGTCGCCGGTGAGCGCGTGCGCAGTCATGGCCACTACCGGGGTGTGCCTGGTTCCGTTTTCCTGCCGGCGTATCTCCGCGGTCGCTTCATAACCGTCCATTTCCGGCATCTGACAATCCATCAAAACCAGATCGTAGTGGATGCGACTCAAAGCTTCGATTGCCTCGCGTCCGTTCGCTACCGCGTCGGCGCGGTAACCCAGCTTCGCCAACTGGCGAATGGCCACCTTTTGATTCACGATGTTGTCTTCGGCGAGCAGAATAAGTTTGTTCGAACTCATTTTGGCTTCCTTAAGGGTGTGTTTGGTGAGTAACTCGGAGGCCCGTTGCGATGATGTGTCGTCTTGCTCTGATGTGACTGCCGCGGCGCTGATTACATTGGCCAGGCAGTCAAACAATTGAGACTGACGCACCGGCTTGGTGAGGTATGCCGCAACACCTGCCTCACGCGCCGCCGCCCCATGTCCGCGCTCGCCGAACGAGGTCAACATCACCAAATGCATCCCGGCAATGCTCGGGTCAGATTTAATGGTCCGAGCCAACTCGAAACCATCCATGCCCGGCATCATCAAATCCAATACCGCCAGATCGTACGCCGCGCCTTCCGCTGCGGCTGCGCGGAGCAACTCAAGGGCGTGAAATCCCGAAACGGCTTCCTGGTGATTCATTCCCCAGGAGGCAACCTGATGAGAAAGAATCTTCCGATTCGTTGCGTTGTCATCGACGATCAGCACCCGCAGATTCTCAAGACTCATGAGCTGTGGTTGTCGGATAACGGCGCCGGCAAGCTGTTTGCCGAATCGAGCAGTGAACCAGAAAGTCGAGCCCTGTCCAGGCGTGCTCTCGACTCCCATCTGCCCGCCCATCAATTCCACCAATTGTTTTGAGATGGCCAATCCCAGCCCGGTGCCGCCGTACTTGCGCGTGGTCGAGCCGTCGGCTTGCGTGAAGGCCTGGAAGAGGGTTTGTTGTGCGGCTTCGCTGATGCCGATGCCGGTATCGCTGACCGCAAAGCGAACTACCACGTCATCGTAGGTTTCGGTCTCCTTCTCGACCCGTACGATGACTTCGCCGTGGTCAGTAAACTTTATGGCGTTCCCGATCAAGTTAGTGAGTACCTGACGGAGCCGGCCGGGATCGCCCTGTAGCCCTGTCGGGACGTCACCGTAGATTAGGGAGGCAAACTCGATCTTCTTTCGATGGGCCCGCTCGGCGAGCAGTTCGATCGTGTCCTCGACGGCGTTGTTCAGCAGGAAGTCAAGCGTCTCGAATTGAAGTTTGCCGGCCTCGATTTTCGAGAAGTCCAGGATGTCGTTGATGATCGTCAAGAGCGCTTCGCCGCTGGCGCGAATCGTCTCAGCACAGTCGCGTTGCTCTTCATCCAGGTCAGTATCCAGTAAGAGCCCGGTCATGCCGATCACGCCGTTCATCGGCGTGCGAATCTCGTGGCTCATGTTGGCCAGAAACTCTGACTTCAGCCGCACTGATTCAAGCGCCACATCGCGCGCCTCGACCATCTGGTCCTCAATCTGCTTGCGCTTGGTCACGTCGCGAGAGATTCCGCGAAATCCTACAGGCTTGCCTTGTGAATCTCTGATGAGAGAGACATTCGTTTCGACATAATAGCTCGTACCGTCATCTCGATTAATCTCAAAGGTAAGCCCTTTCGCAGGCTCTCCAGTAAGGTAGACCTGCTTGTACGCCGCGCCCACTCTTTTGACAGTCTCTTCATCCATATACTGCTTGTTGCTGAGACCCATCAACTTTTCTCTTGAGCGTCGCATCGCTATAGCCGTCTGGTTATTGATGAAAGTAAGCTTTCCGGCAAGGTCCGTCTCAACATAGCCATCGGTCATATCCTCGATGATCGTGCGGTATCGCTCTTCGCTTTGCTTGAGCGCCTCGTCCGCCTGCTTGCGTTCCGTGATGTCCCGACCAAGGCCGAGCAGGCCGTTGATCTGGCCGTTCTCATCACGCAATGGAATCTTGGTCGTAAGTAACCAGCTTTTCTTACCTTGTTTACTAAGCACATACTCTTCCCTGTTGACCACGGGTTGACCGGTTTGGAGAACCACCTGGTCGTCAGCGAAGAATTTTTCCGCTAACTCCTTCGGGTGCAGTTCAAAATCATCCTTACCTAATAAGTCGGCTTCTGATTGCAAACCTGCAATACGCACCTCGGTCAAATTCGCGATCACCTTGCGGCAGGCCATGTCCTTCACATAGACCGAATCAGGAATATTATCAATGAGAGTCCGCAGGAATATACGTTCTTGCTGGAGCGCGTTCTCCAGTTTCTTGCGCTCCGTGATGTCCTGGGCGAGAATGAGTTCAGCTCGCCGATCATCGAACACCAACAAGTGAGAAGTGATTTCTACTTCAATGATGGTGCCGTCTTTTTTGAGGTGTCTCCATATACTCACCGCACCAAATGCCTCGGAAGGCCCGGCGACGGAAGCGAGAAGAGCGGGTAGGTCTTCAGCCGGACGAATGTCTTTGATCGTCATGGCGAGGAAGTCTTCCCGTGAATAGCCGTAATGATGCACGGCTGAGTCGTTAACAGCGAGGAATGCGAGCGTTTCCAGATCGTAAACCCACATTGGTTGCGGGTTGCTGTCAAAAAGGAGGCGGTATCTCTCTTCGCTCTCTCGCAGCCCCTCCTCAGCGTGCTTACGTTCGCTTATGTCATCGAAAACTACAACGGTGCCGGTAACCTCGCCGGAAATGCTGTGCATCGGTGCGACGGTGTATTCGACCGGAAATGATGTTCCGTCTTGTCGCCAGAACGCTTCATCGAGGATGTGGCGTGGCTGGCCGTCGTGGAGGGTGGCGTAAATGTTACAGTCTTCGGCCGGATAACTGTTGCCGTCGGTGTGATGGTGATGCATCGTTGCGTGCGCCGGCTTGCCTATCAATTCATTCACATGCCAGCCGAGCATTCCGGCAGCGATCGGATTCGCAAAGGCGATGCGGCCTGCCTTATCAATGCCCTGGATGCCGTGCTGCACGCCCGAGAGGATGGCTGCCTGGAGCTCCTGCAGCCCACGGATGTCCGCTTCGGCGCGCTTGCGCTCGGTGATGTCGCGGGCCATGCCTTGCACACCAGTGGGCCGGGTACCTTCATAAGTCAGACGAGAGTTGATCTCGAGCACCACTCGATGACCGTCTTTGTGGATTATCTCGAGTTCATAAACGGGTGGCGCCGCATCGGTGGCCTTGAGCGCCACCATATTCCTGGCCATGGCCAGATACTCAGGCGCGATTACCTGAGAGACGTTCATTTTCATGGACTCATCTTGTGTGTAGCCGGCGATTCTTTCGCACGCCTTATTAACTGAGGTGTAATTACCCTCGAGGTCGTGGGTGTAGATAATGTCATTGGCGTTCTCAAATAGATCGCGATAGCGTTCTTCGCTCTCGCGCAGGGCTGCCTCGGCCCGCTTGCGCTCAGTGATATCCAGGCCCAGGCCGATGAGGCAGGGCTGGTCATTTGAGTCGATCCGCGCGCCAGTAAAATAGTAAGGCGTGCGTTGGCCACTCTTGGAGACTAAATGCGCTTCGGCGTCTGAGGCGCCACTCGCAAAAACCTCCTGAATCCTTTGGGCGATTAACTCTTTCTCCTCGCCGACAAAGAGGTCAACCGGGCTGAGCGTGGCGATCTCCTCAGCGGAGTAACCAGTGACCTGCTCGAAGTTCTTGTTCCAGCGCGTAAATTTTCCAGCCCGATCGATCAGGTAAAAGATACCCGGCAGACTGTTAACGATGGATTCAGAGAACAACTGCTCACCGAGGATCTTGGCCTCGATCCGCTTGCGCTCAGTGATGTCACGCCCGATGGTCGAGAGGTACTCAAGGGTTCCATCGGGCGCTGTGTGTGCGATGATGACCTGCGATAGTGGTATCTCTCGCCCGTCGGGGCTCAGAAGCGCCGTTTCCCCGCTCCAGAAGCCACTCTCGATGGCAGCAGGGATGCCTACGTTCGTCACAATCGAGGCAGCCCATTCGGCGTGATAATCAGCGATGCGCGTGTTGGTGACATCTTGATCTTCACTGAGTCCCAGCATCTTACGACCGGCATGATTGATATACTGCACAAACCCTTTCAGGTCGGCAGTAGCAACCATGTCGGTCGTCGCCTGGAGAATCGCGGTCAGACGGGCTTCCTCTTTTTCGGTCTGCTTGTGTTCGGAAATCTCTGCTGCTAATGCATCATTGGCTTTAGCGAGTTCTGCGGTGCGCCCTCGGACTCTCTCCTCTAACTCGTCGTGAGCCTGGCGCATGGCCGCGTCGGCCCGCTTGATCTTGTTCATGTGCCAGGTGATGTTGCGCGTGACGAAGATTGCCATCGTGATCGCAAAAAGAACCGCAAATGCTGTTAACAGCACAGTAGTCTCACGAGTCGCGGCCCCGGTAACGGCATTGCCCTCTTTCGCCAGATCCATCTGATGGCCCTGATAGTCAACATAGGCATTCCAGGCATCGTGATACTCAATCAAACCAGGCAGGGCTTGCTTTACCATCACCGCTCTTGCCGCGTCAGGATTCTTGCCCTCGACCAGCGATCGTAGGGCCCTCTTATAGCTATCGATATACGGATTTCGCTTTTTATCAATAGCATTGAGCAGCTCTTCTTCTTCTTTTGATTCAACCCTGCTTCTGAGCGTCTCGATTAGCCGGGAAATTTTTTCGCTGTTGCTGCTCCTTTCGACCATCAGGGCTTTGATCTCTGGTTCGTCAACCAGGAAGACCTGCATTGTCAGACGGTTATTGATATTCGAGAGGGCCTGGGCTTTTCGAGCTAACTGCACCTTCTCCCACCTTTGATCAACCATCTTCGCGAGGTCCTGATCGACCCGACGTAGTTGCCTGATTCCCACCCAGCCAACCGAGAGCAGTACGGCAATGAGCAGCCCAAAGGACAGCCCTACCCTTGCGCCCAAGTGTGACTCGCCAAAAATAATTGCGAGGAGCTTCTTCATTTCTACATTCCCCGAACCACGTGAGGCCCCGATTCCGCGTGATTTTCTTGACCTGACTTGGTCATCGGCTGAGGGACGTTCGTTGGTCCAGTTGCTGACTGGAATACTGGGGCTGAATAGGACGGCTGGTGCGGAAAGCCGTGGCAGTCTGCCCGACGTGACTTGAAAGGGTCGCGTTTTGACGACGCCCGTGAGGTCAGGGCACCTTTCATGCCAGCACTTCCGGGACGGAGCCCGTGTAAGCCTGGCCGCAATTACGCAAGAGAGGTTGCGCCAATCCACTGGGCGCATTAGAATCCACGGCAAGACAAGAGGTCCCCGGTGTTCATGCGGAGTTCGGACACCATCGCCCCGACTTTCCGTGTTCCCTGGCGCTACCGACCGAACCTCTCGCCTGTGCTAAGTGATTTCTTGCGGATCTGCTGAGAGATACTGGCTCGTCTCGCTCCAACTTTCTTGGGGCGGCAGCCAGCAGTTAGCCGTTTCTTTCAATTGGTACCTCGACGCACAGGCCGAATCGAACTATGAAAGACAGAGACCATAAAAACGGAGCACGCGTCATTGAGGTCACCGAGTTAGGTGCGACACCCGACTTGCGCGAGCGAAACGGGAGCGTGGGAGACCAGGAAAGGCTGCGTGAATACGAAAAAGTCGTCGAGGGCCTGGAAGAGATGATCGTGGTAGTCGATCGAAACTACCGCTATCTGATCGCGAATCGAGCGTTCCTGAAATATCGGGACATGGAGAGAGAAGAAGTCGTGGGACACGCGGTCCCCGAAATCTTGAGTCAGGATGTGTTTGACAGGGTGGTCAAGCCAAAACTGGATGAGTGTTTTCAGGGTAAGGTCGTCAGATACGAGATGGATTACAGCTATCCTAAGATTGGCGAGAGAGTTCTATCCATATCGTACTTCCCCATCGAAGGGCCCACTGGCGTCGATCGAGTAGCCTGTGTTTTGCAGGACACTACCCAACGGAGACAGGCCGAAGAGTTGCTCCGGCAAAGCGAGAGTCAGCTCGCCGAAGCACAACATACGGCCCACGTCGGCAGTTGGAACTGTGACATGCAAAGCAACATCCTTACATGGTCTGACGAACTGTATAACATCTACGGACTTAAGCAGGAGGAATTCAAACCGAGCTATGCGGCGTTCCTGGAACTGGTTCATCCGGAAGACCGGGATTTCATAGCGAAGAGCGTCGAGGACTGTCTGCTGAATCACAAGCCATTCAGCCGTGAGGAAAGAATTATCCGGCCTGATGGAGAAGAGCGAATCGTGCATTTCAGCGGCAATGTTGTTTGTGACGATAAGGGAAATCCGATTCGTATGTACGGGGCCTGTCAGGACGTTACCGAGCGCAAGCAGGCGGAAGAGGCGCTGCGCCAGGCCGAGCAGAAGTACCGCGATATGTTCGAAAACGCCGGCGAGGGGATCTCTCAATCGACCCCGGACGGTAGATTCATTGCCGCTAATCCAGCCCTGGCGCGCATGTATGGGTTTGCATCTCCAGAAGAGTTGATTCACAGCCGCCAGGATATTTCGCGACAACTTTACGTCGACCCAACCCGGCGTGAAGAGTTTAAGCGTCAGCTCGAGCAGCAAGGCGCAGTACGCGGGTTTGAGTATCAGGGTTTTCGCAAAGACGGGAGCAAGATCTGGGTTTCAGTGAACGCACGCGCCGTGCGTGACGCACGAGGAGCAATCCTTTACTACGAAGGGACTACCCAGGACATAGACGAGCGCAAGCAGGCCGAAGCCAAGAGCGCAGCTTTTGCAACGCTGGCGCGGAAACTCAATGGCGCCCGGACTCAACTTGATGCCGGAAGAATCATTGCCCAGACTGCCGGCGATCTTTTTGGATGGGACTCTTGCGATCTTAATCACTATGACTCTGATCGCGATCTGGTTTATCAGATGTTGAATATCGACACGATCGATGGCCGGCAGATTGAGGTCTTCGGTGTCATTTCAGGCCGAAAGCCAACCGCCAGAGGCAGACGGGTTATCGATCACGGCGCCGAGTTGCTGCTGCGCGAAGAGCCGGTTCAGTTCGATGCGGAGGCCATACCATTTGGTGACAGGACCCGGCCGTCGGCGTCCATAATGACCGTGCCGGTCCGGCATGCCGCAAGAGTCACAGACCTTCTTTCGATTCAAAGCTACACGCCGCACAACTATGACGGCGCAGCGCTCGCCGATCTCCAGGCGCTGGCGGACCACTGTGGTGCAGCCTTGAATCGAATTCGGGCCGAACAATCACTCTATGAGAGTGAAGAGCGGTTCCGGCAGATGGCTGACCATTTTGAAGATGTTATCTGGATCACCGACAGAGATATTACGAAAGTTCTGTACCTTAATCCGGCATTCGAAAGAGTCTTCAGATGTACATGCGAGGGCGCATACGAGCGGGTGGATTCCTTTGTTGAGGTAGTTCATCCTGACGATCGCGACACCGTTCAACGCATGCTCGAAAGACAAAGGGAAGGCGACTATGGGCCGGCTGAATACCGGGTTGTTTGGCCGGACGGGTCGGTGCGGCGGCTACAGCGGCGTGCTTTTCCGATCCGCAACAACGATGGTGAGGTCTATCGCGTCGCCGGAATAGTACAGGACATTACAGAGCGCAAGCAGGCGGAGAACGCGCTAAAAGAAAGCGAAGAGCGGTTTCGGCAATTATCCGAAGCCGCGTTTGAGGCGATTATCCTTCACGACCAGGGAACGATTTTGGAAGTGAATCAATCCTTCTGTCGGATGTACGGCTATGAGCGCGCGGAAGTGATCGGCAAGTCTGTACTGGACCTGGCCTTGCCCGAGTTCCGTGAACTGCTTGCGCAAAAAGTGCGGGCAGGAGATACGGGTTCTTATGAGGGTCCGGCGTTACGTAAGGATGGCACGATCTTCAGAACGGAAATTGCGGCGAAACCGCTTCATTATCAGGGTCATGTTGTCCGAGTCGCGGCAATCCGTGACATCACCGAACAAGAACGGAACGAGCGGCGGCAGGCTGCGCA
Organism: Pyrinomonadaceae bacterium; assembly: GCA_041497335.1. Lineage (GTDB taxonomy): Bacteria > Acidobacteriota > Blastocatellia > Pyrinomonadales > Pyrinomonadaceae > UBA11740. The sequence continues at coordinate 9,151 of JBGQGG010000018.1, forward strand.
GTACGCCGTCACGCGGGTGCTGGCTGAGTCGGCCACGCTCGCCGAAGCCATACCACAACTACTACAGGTCATCTGTGAAAGTCTGCGATGGAAGATGGGCGAATTCTGGCGCGTAGACGACAGCACAAACCTCCTTCGCTGTGTCGAAACATGGCATGCGCCTGGGCTTGATGCAACCGCATTCATTGAAGCTTCTCGCCAAACTGAGTTAGCTCCCGGCGTTGGCTTGCCTGGCCGCGTCTGGCAAAGCGGTCAGCCCGCGTGGATTCCCGATGTAATGACGGATCCGGGCTTTGCGCACGCGGCGATAGCCGGCAAGCTCGGTCTGCATGGCGCCGTGGCTTTCCCAATTTTGCTGGGAAACCACACTCTGGGCCTAATGCTGTTCTTCAGCCGCAGGGCCCCTGAAGTTGATGAGGACCTGCTCAAGATGATGTCGGCCATCGGTAGCCAGATCGGTCAGTTCACCGAACGCAAGCGGGCGGAAGAAGCGCTGCGCGAAAGCGAAGAGCGCTATCGCGACCTGGTTGAAAACAGCCGCGAGTTGATCTGCACGCACGATTTGGATGGTCGGGTGCTTTCGGCAAACCGCGCGGCGGCCGAAACGCTGGGATACGATTCCAATGAATTGCTGGAAGGGAAGAACATCCGGGACATTCTGGCGCCTGAAGTCCGCCATGAGTTTGATGAATATATGGCGAGACTCTGTAAAGATGGGGCCACCAGCGGGATCATGCTCGTGCAAACCATGTCCGGCGAACGCCGCGTCTGGGAATACTACAACTCTCTCCGCACCGAAGGAGTCGCCGCCCCTATCGTGCGCGGCATAGCGCGCGACATCACTGACAGCAGGCGGGTGGAGCAGGCGCTGCTGGCCTCAGAGCACAAATACCGCGACATCTTCACCTTCGCACCCGTAGGCATTTATCAATCGCTGCGCGATGGAACGCTGACCACTGCCAACAAGGCCCTCGCGGAAATGCTCGCGTACGCCTCAGTGGACGAGTTCCTGAAAGTAAATCTCGCTGATGTGTACTTCACTCCGGACGAGCGCGAGAAGTTGATCCGGGAATACGAAGACCTTGGCTACGCAACTGATCTCGAGCTCCGATGGAAGCGGAAGGATGGCTCTCCTATCTGGGTCCAAATGAGCGCACACGCAATCAAGGGAGCTAATGGCGCCACAGAATACTTTGAAGGGTTTGTGCGCAACATCACCGAGCGCAAGCGGGCTGAAGAAGCGCTACGCGAGAGTGAAGGTTTCCGCCAAACGATTTTTGACTCTGAGCCTGAATGCGTCAAAGTTATTGGACGCGACTTCACTCTTCTGGACATGAACCCGGCCGGACTAGAAATGATTGGAGCGTCCTCGCGAGAACAGGTTATTGGACAATCGGTGCTTAGGGTAATCGCGCCGGAGTGGCGTAACGCTTTCACCGAAATGCATCAACGAGTTCTTCGGGGGCACCCGGTAGTTGCGGAATTTGAGACCTGCGGACTCGACGGCGTCCGCAGGTGGATGGAAACGCACGCTGTTCCCCTGCGCAACAGCGAAGCGGCGGTTGTTGGCCAGCTCGCAATCACTCGCGATATCACGGAGCGCCGGCGCGTGGAAGAAGCTCTCCGCGAAAGCGAAGAGCGCTATCGCGACCTGATAGAGAATAGCCGGGAGTTTATTTGTACGCACGACCTGGATGGATTGATCCTATCCGCAAACCGGGCGGCTTCGGAGGTGTTGGGCTACGATCTGAAAGATTGCTGCGGAAAGAAGAACTACCGCGACCTCCTGGTTCCTGAAGTCCGCGATCAATTTGATGATTATCTGGCCCGCATCCGCCGCGACGGTTTCGCCAGCGGCCTCACCCTGGTGCAAACCAGTTCCGGTGAACGCCGCATATTGGAATATCACAACACCGTGCGCACTGAAGGAGTCGCTACGCCTATCGTGCGCGGCATGGCCCGCGACATTACGGAACAGAGGCGCGCTGAGAAAGCTCTCCGCGAAAGCGAAGAGCGATATCGAGAGTTGTTTGAAAACGCCAAGGACGCAATCTATGTTCACGACTTAACTGGGCGATATACTTCGGTGAACCATGCCGCCGAACGACTGACGGGCTTCACCCGCGAAGAGATCCTGGGTAAACACTACTCGAACTTTGTGGCGCCACGCGATCTGAAACACGTGCGCACAAACCTTTGTCGGAAGTTGGATGAAGAGAACGAAACAATCTATGAAGTTGACATGGTAACGCGCAACGGCCAGCGCGTACCGGTCGAAGTAAGCAGCCGCTTGATCTATGAAAAGGGAGTGGCCGTCGGCGTCCAGGGCACGGCCCGCGACATCACCGATCGCAAGCGGGCGCAGGAGGCGTTGCGCACTTACTCGCAGCGGCTGATTCAAGCCCAGGAAGTCGAAAGAGAGAAGATCGCGCGTGAGCTGCACGACGAGATTGGTCAGGTCCTGACCGCGGTGAGAATTAACCTGCAGTCAATTCAGCGTTCCGGCCGGACTGGTGACGGTGTTCCTTCTTTGGACGAAAGCATAGGCATAGTCGACGAAGCTCTGGAGCGCGTACGCGAACTTTCGATCGAGTTGCGTCCTTCGCTCCTCGACGACCTGGGCCTGGGCGCGGCCCTCCGGTGGTATGTGGATCGTTATGCCCAGCGAACCGGTATCATTGCCGAGCTGCTTAACGGCTTCAAAGAGGACGGCCGGCTGCCACGCGAACTCGAGACCGCGTGTTTCAGAATTGCTCAGGAGGCATTAACCAATGTAGCTCGGCACGCGCAAGCCGTCAGTGTGTCCGTGCAGCTTGAGCACTATCGCGAAAGAATGTTGCTGACCATCATAGACGACGGAGTTGGCTTTGAGACCGATGACCTGAGAAAGAACGCCTCGGCGGCTTCCGCGCTGGGATTGCGCGGAATGGAAGAGCGCGCCCTCGCAGTCGGTGGGTACATCGAAATTGACTCGGGATCGGGACGCGGGACCCGAGTCCGCGCGACTTTCCCGCTCAGGCTAAAGTAGAAGATAGTCGTGGATCTAATCCGAAAATTGCCGGCTGAAGATCGGGAGCTGTTAGCGCCTTCTCATTCTCAGCTAAGCCATCGCCCCAGGAGCATGTCAGGGTTTTCCTGATTGTGGATTAAGGCAGAGTCGGATAGGGTCGTGTCTTTTGAGACATCAGAGGTCGGGGTTCAGGCTTAGGCGTTCCATTTTTGAGCGGGAGCAGAACTTAACCGGGTTACGTCAGATACTTTGATCGCACGGGTGCGATATCACGAAAGCTCCCGCACTTCTTGTTTGACCTCGCGCAATCCCTCCGGGGATTGAAGGACCACAGTGAAACCAATTCGAGTCTTGCTGGCCGACGATCACGCCCTGGTGCGCGCGGGTATTCGAGCGCTATTAAATACGATCGAAGGAGTTGAGGTCATTGCGGAAGCCGGCGATGGTCGTGAAGCTCTGCGGCTGATGCAGGAACTGCACCCCGACATTGTTCTGTTGGATATTACTATGCCGGGTCTAAACGGCTTTGAAGTGTTAGGGGAAAGTACAAAGCAACTCCCGGATCTGCGCGTGATTATTCTGACGGTGCACGACGCCGGAGAGTATGCAATGCAGGCCCTGCGCGCCGGAGCCGCAGGTTATCTCCCCAAGACCGCGGCGGCCAATGAACTTCAGGAAGCGATTGAAACCGTAAGCCGCGGCGACACCTATGTCTCGGGAGAAGTCTCGAGAAAGACATTGCTGGAACTCAGCAAGGGCACAACCAAACACAATCATTTATTTGCACGGCTCACGCCTCGACAACGCGAGATCTTAACTCTGATCGCCGAAGGAAAGAGCACCAAGGACATAGGTCGCACCTTGAATATCAGTGCGAAGACCGTCGAATCTCATCGGGCTCAGTTGATGGAGCGGCTTGATATTCACGACGTGGCCGGCCTGGTTCGTTATGCGATCAGAATGGGGCTGATAAAGGTTGAGTAACAGGCGCCTGCAAGAACAACCTCATTCACTCAGAAGCACTCCTCCTGTTCGCACGATCCCTTGCTCGTTCCTCAAGTATCTATTTACCCACTCGCTACCGTCGTGGCTCAGAGACCACTAAGGGATCTCCTGAGTAGAACTCAGGTTTTGCCTAATTGCGCGATTTCTTGCTGAAGCTTAGGCTATGGTGACGGATTGGAACCCCTTATCCCGTGTGTGCGGCGTGAGTTCTAAGCGTCGGCCTCTCCGCAATACGGCGAGATGGGAGCAAGGTAAATGACAAAAACTGCTGATTAGAGGCGGTTCATCACAAATCGCTATTGATGAATCGTCTCAAAACGTTCCTGCAACTCTGCTCTGAAGTTACATATGGCCCCCAACTACTGGAGAGCCACGAGTGCTGGGAAAAGAATGCCACCCCCGGACAGGTCACCTCCTATTAAGCCCTCGCTGAAACCAACAGAGCAAAAGAGTTTTTCGTCTGTCGCACGATGTACTTGTCTTGAATAGAGAATCGCGGTAACGCCGTCCGTACGGCAGGCCGCGTACGAAGAAGGACGTCGTTTCGGGGGCGAGCACGGCGTCCTTCTTCTATCTTCTATCCCATCATTAGTATGAGTCGAAAATTGTTGACGGAGCAGTCTAGGGTCCAAACGCCCCAAACGGGGATGGGATCGCCACCAGACTGTTCCATTCTGGTGGCAGTGACGCGAAGACGGACGTGACGGGAGATTTGAAATTGGCGAAGATATCATTCAGCTTGGCCCCGGGGTGACTGGCGAACCGATGTTTCTGGAACCGTTCGAGGCTTCACCTCGCAAAGTGGGCGGCCAGATGGACGCAGAGCACAAGTGTACGGCACCTTGATGCAGGAATCTACTGGCAAGATTCGGCTATGGAACGAAACCAACAAAGAATAGTGCTCCGAGTTTTATGGCTGGCCCGCGCGATCGCGATCGGCGTGCTGCTGCTCGCGGTCGTGGTGCTTGCGGGCTGGGTGCTGGACAACCCGCTCTTCAAGGGCGCGCTGCCCGGCCAGGTCGCCATGAAGGCTAACACCGCCGTGGGGTTCGGCCTGTCCGCGCTGGCGTTGTGGCTGTTGGCCGGCCGTGCGGCCCCGTCCAGGTGGCAACAGGTCGCGCTGGGCTCTGCGCTGGTGGTGGCCGCACTGGGCGCGGTGTCGTTAATCGAGTATCTGCTGGGGGCGAACCTGGGAATTGACCAACTGCTCTTCCGCGAACCTGTCGGCGCGTTCGGCACGTCGAATCCGGGGCGGATGGCGCCATTGACGGCGGTCTGTTTCATATTGCTGGGGGCGGCCTTGTGGTTCGTGACGCAGCCGCGGATGGTGCTGGCAGGGCAGGCGTCGGCGGTGTTGGTGGCAGTGATCGGCCTGCTCAACCTGATTGGCTATGTCTATGAGGCCGAGGGATTGTATAAGCTCGGTCCCTACACGCCGATGGCGATGCCTACGGCGGTGGCGTTTCTGGCGTTGGGTGTGGGCGTGCTGTCTGTGCGGCCTGAGGCCGGGCTGATGCGCACAGTCACGAGTGACACGGCGGGCGGCGTGGTCGCCCGGCGGTTGTTGCTGGTGGCGGTGCTGGTACCGATGGTGCTCGGATGGTTGCGGCTGCAAGGACAACGCGCGGGCCTCTATGACACCGCCTTCGGCGTGGCGTTGACGGCGGTGGCGAACATCCTCGTGCTGGCGGCGGTCGTTTGGTGGATCGTTCAATTGCTGGAGCGAAGCGAGCGGGAACGCCTGTGGGCGAAGGATGAATACCACACCATTCTTGAGGCCGCCATCGACGGGTTTTGGGTGGTTGATAAAAAGCGCCGGCTGCTTGAAGTCAACGAGGCCTACTGCCGGATGACCGGCTACTCGCCCGACGAGTTGTTACGGATGCACGTCTCGGACTTGGAAGCGACAGACACGCCTGACGAAATCATGCGGAACATCGGAAGGGTCATGGCGAAGGGCAGCGACCGCTTCGAGCGACGGCATCGTCGGAAGGACGGCAGCATCTTCGAGGTGGATATCAGCGTCCAATACCTGGATCTGCGCAGCGGGATTTTCATCTGCTTTCTCCAGGACATCACCCAGCGCAAGCAGGCGGAGGAATACCTCCGCGATACTAATGCGCAACTGGACCGGCGCGTGCGCGAACGCACGGCACAACTGGAGGCCGCCAATCAGGTGCTGGATCGGCAAAGTCGGTTGCTGGCGCAGACCCAGACGGCGGCGAAGATCGGGGGCTGGGAGTTGGACCTGGTCACCCACCAGTTGTACTGGACCGAAGAAACCTATCGCATCCACGAACTCACCCCGGAGCATTTCACGCCCACGCTGGAATCCGCGATCAACTTCTATGCACCCGAGAGCCGCCCCGTCATCACCGCTGCCATTCAAGCCGGCATGGAGGAAGGTCGGGAATGGGACTTGGAACTGGAACTGATCACCGCCAAACAGCAGCACATCTGGGTGCGCGCCAGCGGCAAAGTGCAGGTCGCCGATGGCCAGCCCATAAAAGCATACGGGGCGTTTCAGGACATCACCCAACGCAAGCAGGCGGAAGCAGACCTGCGCCTGCAAGGTTCCGCCCTGAAATCCGCCGCCAACGCCATCATCATCACGGATCGCCAGGGCATCATTCAGTGGATCAACCCGGCTTTCACCCAGCTCACCGGCTATGTTGTTACAGAAGCCGTCGGTCGGAACCCGCGCGAACTGGTCAAGTCAGGCAAACACAACGATGCCTTTTACCAGCAAATGTGGGCAACGATTCTTGACGGCGGGGTCTGGCAGGGCGAAACCATCAACCGCCGCAAGGACGGCACCCTGTTTACTGAATTCCAGACCATCACACCGGTGCGGGACAAGCACGGCAAAATCAGCCACTTCATCGCCATCAAGGAGGACATCACCGAGCGCAGGCAGACAGAGGCGGAAAAGCTGCTGATAGGTGAGATCATTCAAGGCGTCACCACGACTCCTAATCTTGATGAGCTGCTCAACCTTGTTCATCGCTCAATCAGTAAACTTCTTTACGCGGAGAATTGCTTCGTCGCCCTTCACGACGAGACAACTAACTTGATCCATTTTGAGTATTGGGTCGATAAGTTTGATCCGGTCCCGCTACCGCACCCTCTACGCAGAGGGTTCGCCAGCTATGTGCTGCGCACGAATCAACCTCTGCTGCTGACGGAAGAACTTAAGCGCCGCATGTACGGTTCGGGTGAAGTAGAGAAGAGCGGACGATCCTCTGCTTCCTGGCTGGGTGTTCCACTGCGGACACCAGCGCGCGCCATCGGGGTCCTGGTCATACAACACTACGAGGACAAGAACGCTTACACCCAGCGCGATCTAGAGCTTCTTTCTTCAGTAGGCGATCAGATCGCTTTGGCTATTGAGCGCAAGCGGGCCGAGGAACAGTTACGCCGCCAGCTTGATTTCACCGAAACCATCACGACCAGCCTGGGCGAAGGTTTGTATGCAGTCGATATAGATAACCAGCTGACGTTCATGAACCCGGCGGCGGAGGCTGCGCTCGGCTGGACAGAAGCCGAACTGCTGGGCCGGAAGATCCACGAGATCATGCACTTCCAGCATGCTGATGGGACGCCGCATTCAGCCAGTGAATGCCCACTGTTGGGAGTGTTGAAGTCGGGAAACACGGTGAAAACTGAAAGCGATACCTTCACGCGCAAAGACGGCAACGTGTTCCCTGTCTCGTATACTTCATCGCCCATCGTCACTGAAGGTAAGGTCGTCGGTGCCGTCAATGCTTTCCGGGACATCACAGAGCGCAAGCAGGCCGAAGAGGCTCTGCACGCGTCGGAACGAAGGTACCGGGATATCTTCACCTTCGCGCCCGTGGGTATCTACCAATCCTTGCGTGATGGGACGCTGGTCACCGCCAACCAGGCTCTGGCAGGAATGCTCGGATACGACTCCGTAGACGAGCTGTTGGAAGTCAATCTTGGGCAAGTATATCTCACTGAGGACGATCGCGACCGCCTGATCGGCGGATATGAAGATCGTGGCTACGCAACCGATCTCGAGCTCCAATGGAAACGTAAGGACGGCACTCCAATTTGGATACAACTGGCGGCACATGCGATCAAAGGGAGTGAAGGCCTAACAGAGTACTTTGAAGGGTTTGTGCGCGACGTCACCGATCGAAAGCGCGCGGTGGAAGCCTTACGCGAAAGCGAAGAGCGCTACCGGGACCTGGTCGAAAACGCGCACGACATTATCTACACGCACGATCTAAGCGGTAATTACACTTCCATGAATAAAGCAGGAGAAGCAATTACCGGTTACACGGTCGAAGAAGCTCTCAAACTGAATCTCTCGCAAACCGTAGCACCGGAGTACGTGCCGAAAGCGCGCGAGATGGTCGCGCGCAAACTTGCGGGCGAACGTGTAACAGCTTACGAAATGGAGATCATTGCCAGGGATGGTCATCGGATCACGGTCGAAGCGAACACCAAGCTCGTTTTCCAGAACGGAGTTCCAGTTGGAGTGCAGGGAATCGCGCGTGACGTTACCGAGCGCAAGCAGCTCGAGGAACAACTTCGCCAGTCGCAGAAGATGGAAGCGATTGGCCGGTTGGCGGGAGGCGTAGCCCACGACTTTAACAATTTGCTTACGGCGATTAACGGCTATAGCAGTCTGGCACTCCAGCGCATAGACGACAATCACCCCCTCAGGAATTACCTGGAAGAAATCAAGAAGGCCGGCGATCGGGCGGCGAATCTCACGCGCCAACTGCTGGCCTTCGGACGCAAGCAGATCCTGCAGCCACTGGCGATCAATCTGAACGACGTGGTCACGGACATGAACAAGATGCTGCGGCGATTGATTGGCGAAGACGTTGAGCTGACAGCCAAACTCGACCCGGCGCTGAAAAGGATCAAAGCCGATCCGGGACAAATCGAACAGGTGCTGGTCAATCTGGTCGTGAACGCCAGAGATGCGATGCCCCAGGGCGGGAACCTGACAATCGAAACATCAGCCGTCGATCTTGATGGGGAATACGCCGGCCGGCACGTAGGGGTCGTGCCCGGCCGTTACGTGATGCTCGCCGTCAGTGATACGGGCACCGGCATGGACGAGAAAACGAAAGCTCGCATCTTCGATCCCTTCTTTACTACTAAAGAGAAAGGGAAAGGAACCGGGCTCGGCCTATCGACGGTTTACGGCATAATCAAACAAAGCGGTGGTAACGTCTGGGTTTATAGCGAGCTGGGTCATGGAACTTCATTCAAGGTTTACCTGCCGGAGTTGGCCACGCCGGAAAGGATCGAAACCAAGACAGTTGAATCACCGATACCCCGCGGATCAGAAACCATTCTGCTGGTGGAAGACGAAGATGTGGTGCGCGGCCTGGCCCGCAAGATTCTGGAGCAGGCGGGCTATAACGTTTTGGAAGCCAACCGCGGCGAAGAGGCCGTTCGTTTGTGTCTTGAACGCGCAGGGTCGATCGATTTGTTGCTTACCGACGTCGTTATGCCTGAGACCAGCGGCAAAGAGGTTGCCGATCGTTTGACCGAACTCCGTCCCGGCTTGAGGGTGCTGTTCATGTCCGGCTACACCGACGAAGCTATTGTTCATCATGGCGTTCTGGATTCGGATGTTGAATTCATCCAAAAACCATTCACACCGGCAGCGCTGGCGAAGAAGGTGCGCGAGGTTTTGGATTCTGAGTTGATAATTGGCGATTCTTTGTCCCTTCTTCCTGTGGGAGAAGGGCTGGGGAAGAGGGGCGTAACCGACTCAAGCCTTCTCCCCAACCCTCTAGGAGAGGGAGAGGGAGTAGGCTTCGAGCCCTCTCCCGACTCTCTCCCAGGGGTAGAGGTAGGAACTGAGATTGAGCAAGAACATCATGACGCGTGAGAACTCTGAAAAACCCACGATCCTGATCATCGACGACGATGAACAGATTCGGAGTTTGCTCAAAGACGTGTTGAGCCCGAACGCCGATTGCACAACCGTCGGCTCTGCTGAAGACGCGCTGGCAATCCTGAAGAGTATTAACTTCAACCTCGTGATTAGCGACATAAACATGGGAGCGATTAGCGGTCTGGATCTGGTGCCGAGGGTTTTGGAACAAACTCCGGATACGGTTGTGGTGATGATCAGCGGGCAGCAGACCATCGACTTCGCGATCGAAGCCATGCGCGCGGGCGCGTTCGACTACATCACCAAGCCGTTGGACCTGCGCCATGTCGAATCCGCCGTGCGCCGCGCGCTTTCGCACCACGAGCTGCTGAGGCAGAAGCGGCGATATGAAAACCATCTGGAGGAGCTGGTCAAAGAGCGCACCGCCGAGGTCGAACATCTGGCTTATCACGATTGCGTGACGGATCTTCCCAATCGGGTCTTGTTCTTGGATCGTTGTGAGCAGGCGTTGGCAATCGCGCAGCGCAACCAGAATCTGGTCGCGGTGATGCTGGTGTCTCTTGATCGATTTAAGAAGGTCACGGAAAGTCTGGGACACGCGGCTGGCGATGTGGTGCTGACTGAGGCGGCGACTCGCCTGCAAGGCTGCGTCACAAGGGGCGACACGGTGGCGCGCTTTGATGGTGATGAATTCGCGCTGCTGTTAACTCAGGTCGTCGAAACCGGCGACTTGGCCGAGGTCGCGCTGGCAATTAGTCAGGCCTTCAAACCACCTTTTCACCTTGGTGGTCAGGAAGTGTATATGACCACAAGCATCGGGATTAGCTTGTTTCCCTTCAATGGCAAAGACAGCGGCACGATCTTGAAGAATGCCGGAGCCGCGCTGTATCGCGCGAAAAAGCAGGGCGGCAACAACTACCAATTCTACGCCGCTGACATGAATGCACAGGCGGTGAAGCGTCTGGCCCTGGAGACCAGCCTGCGCCGGGCAATCGAAAACAAAGAGTTCATCACCTATTACCAGCCGGTGGTGAATCTGGCTTCGGGTGAGGTTGCGGGACTGGAGGCGCTGGTTCGGTGGCAGCACCCGGAAACGGGATTGCTCCTACCGGAACACTTCATTGATCTGGCCGAAGATACCGGATTGATTCTGGATATTGGTGACTTTGTAATGCGCGCCGCCTGCACTCAAGCGCGCGCGTGGCAGGATCGCGGCTTTGGCCGGCTGCGCATGGCGGTGAATGTTTCGGCCAGACATTTTCAACAAAAGGACTTTCTCGAGCGATTGGTGGACATCCTCGCCGAGACCAAACTTGATCCCACATGTCTTGAGCTGGAGCTGACCGAAACTTCGATCATGGAAAACACGGAATCAGCGGTGAAAGTTCTGTTGCAGCTTAGAAAGCTGGGCGTGAGGGTGGCAATTGATGACTTTGGCACGGGCTACTCGTCGCTCAGCTATCTGAAGCGTCTTCCCATCGATACGGTGAAGTTGGATCGTTCGTTTGTAAAAAACGCCACCACCGATCCGGACGACGCGGCGCTGGTGATGGCCATCGTGACTCTGGCGCACAACTTAAAACTCAGAGTGGTTGCGGAAGGCTTGGAAACCCAGGAGCAAGTCGTGTTTCTGCGGCTGCTGAGATGTGACGAGGCGCAGGGTTATCTTTTCGGCAAGCCTATGCTGCCCGAGGTTTTTGAATCTTCCATGAAGGTCGACCCCAGACGCAAACTACACGTTCTGTCAAATTCTGCGCGGCGGGAATCTAACGGTTTGCGAAGCGTCGTGAACGAATAAGTGGCATAGACTTCAGTCTGTGATCCCAAAGGGAGAGGGAGTCAGGACAAACTAAACACGATGAACGGGAACCTACACGCGTTGGTGATTGATGACGAGCAGCAGGTGCGAGACTTTGTCTGCACGGTGTTGGAGAGCGACGGCTGGAAAGTTACTCGGGCGTCGTCGGCCGAAGAGGCCTTTGCCATGTTAGGGCAGGAGAGCTGGCCCATAGTTTTCTGTGACGTGTTGCTGGGCGGCGTGGACGGCTTTGCGGTACTGCGACGATTCAAAGAAGAAATCCCGGCGACGAAAGTAGTTTTGATGACCGGGCACGGCAACGCCGCGGGGGCCCTGGATGCCACGGCCTTCGGCGCCTATGACTATTTGTTGAAGCCGTTCGCCGCCGAAGATCTGCAATCGCTGTCGGCGGCCCTGCGAGATCAGCTAAGCAGCCGGCCGCATCACCTGTCGGTGGGGAAACGTGCTCCGGCCTATCCCTCGGACATCGACCTGGTCGGCCGCAGTCATGCCTTCATTGAAGTAATGAAACAGGTGGGCCGGGTGGCCGCCACAAATTTGCCGGTGTTGCTGACCGGAGAATCGGGTACCGGGAAAGAGTTGGTGGCCTCAACTCTGCATCGTCGCAGCGGCCGGGCTGATAAGACTTTCGTGGCGGTGAATTGCGGGGCGATTCCGGCGGAACTGATCGAGTCGGAACTGTTCGGACACGTGAAGGGATCGTTTACCGGAGCGGACCGTGATCGAAAAGGTCTGTGGGAAGAAGCCGATGGAGGGACAGTATTCCTCGATGAGATCACCGAGACCAGTTTGTCGTTCCAGGTAAAGCTTTTGCGGGTACTACAGGCAGGAGAAGTGCGCCGGGTTGGATCCAATCAGACGCAGCGAGTCAATGTCAGGGTAATCGCCTCCAGCAATCGGGATGTGGAAGCCGAGGTGAAAGCGGGAAGGTTCCGGGACGATTTGTTCTATCGGCTGAATGCCGTCGCGATCGTGCTGCCTCCTTTGCGTGAGCGGCGCGAGGACATTCCGCCGCTGGCGCAAACGTTTGCCGATCGGGTTTACTCATTAAGCCCGGGAGTGCGCTTCTCAACGGACGCGCTGGATTTGCTGCAAAGGTATTCGTGGCCCGGAAACATACGCGAGCTGGAGAACGCGGTGGTGCGGGCGGCGGTGATGTGCGACGGATTGATCCGGGTCCAGGATCTGCCGGAACGGATTCGCAACTATCGTGAGCAGGCCGGCAGCCAGAGCGCGCTCGAGATGGGCCGGGTTGCAGCGGAAGAAAAGCAGGAATGGTCTTCGTTGGCTGAGATTGAGGGGCGTCACGTGGCGCGCGTGTTGGTCCATACGGGGGGCAACAAGCAGGCAGCGTCGCGGGTGTTGGGAGTCGATCGCAAGACCCTCGACCGCATGATCAGGAGACATCATATAAGCATCGATAGAACATCCGGCCGGAAGCCGAACGGTTTCCCACCGAAGGCCTAGATGCCACCCACCGCCGAGGCGAGGCGAAACAGTAGACGCGGTTCGGTTTCGCCGCAGCCAAACGCCCCAATCATAGTTCGCATGATTTCATTAGCACCTCGCTGCAGCGCGGTGTCACGCGAACGAGACTATTCGCATAGCCGTTTCAACGGCTTAGAGAAGACCTTTGAAACGGTTGGCCCCTGAGCAAAACCTCGATTACACCTTGCTGAAGCAAGGTGCTAATGCAGCCCGGACCATTTCCGCGCCCGGCGGTAGTTGCCTGGGCCGACCAGTTGCTCGATGCGCTGATCTACCTGCACGCGCATGAGCGGCAGATTATTCATCGCGATATCAAACCGCACAATCTGAAGATCATGCCGAACGGTCGGATAGTCCTGCTCGACTTTGGACTGGCAAAGACCCAGGCGGCAGATTCCACGAATTGTTCGTCGGGCGTCAGCGTCTTTGGCTACACGCCGCGTTACGCGCCGCTCGAACAGATTCAGGATCTGGGCACCAGTCCGCAGAGCGACATCTATGCATTGGGAGCCACGCTCTACCATTTGCTCACTGGAGTGAAACCACCCGATGCGCTGTCGCGAGCCACGGCGCTGGTCAGTGCGCGGCCGAATCCCTTAAAGCCCGCGAATGAAATCAACGGCGCCGTGGGAGCAGAGCTGACTGCGATTCTAAGTCGAGCGATGGCCCAGAATCCGGATGAACGTTACCGGAGCGCGACGGAATTTCGGGAAGCGCTCCGTCGCCTCGGCCGCGTCGATGGTACACCGGACGTGGAATTCGTGGTCCACCCTTCTGAATTTGAATCGACAACCGTGGAAACTGGAGAGACGACAATTGTAAGGTCTGTGAGAGTGGCCCCCACAGCACGACTCGGTTCACACGCCATCGCCGCAGTGTTCGTGATTCTGATTGCAGCCTTCGGAGTTTTCTGTAGTTACTATCCGTGGAAGCTGCCACCGTCATTAGGTCAGCAATCGATTCAGACAAATGCCGTGAGTGTCCTGTCCGTAAGCGAGTCGCCACGCAACGACAGCCGGTCGAAGCGAGCGCGAAATCACAAGCACGGCAGAACTAACGAAGCTGCGAAAGAGCTGTCGACATTTCGCCGACGCACACGGAAAGCCGTTCGGGGAAGTTAGTACAGGGATACTCTCTGGACGGCGAACCGCTCGGTAACTTCAGTTATCGGGCGGTTTTTCTTATGCCGAAGCACTGGGATTAGTCTTTAAGGCCTGTCTGCATTTCCTCCGAGATACAACGGACCCAGGAACCAGGTAACAAGTCCGCATCCACGCAGTATAACGGTCACAAGAAATAGAAAAGGCCGGGCCCTCCCACAAGCCTAGCCTTTTCCTTCACAGCTTTGGGCTGTGTTATTTGGGCGGAGACATTCAGCCTCATTACTTGTGTCCTCACCCCACAAGCGACGCCCGAGTTGTCGCTATTCTACTCCCAAAAATAAATTCGTCAATAGGAAGATTTGTTGGTGGTGCAGTTTGCGATCAGCCCGGAACCCAGGCCGCGCGTTGCTAAAGAGGTTTTTGTTACAGAACCCCGATGCATCGAGGGTTCTGTAACGACTCGCGAATGCCGCGTAATGGCATCAACTAAATGAAACTGCACCAGTACGATGTAGTTGCATCATAGACCGACCGCGAATTCGCGGTTCTTGTTTCGATAAATGATGCACCGGGCACGACTCGGAGCTGCGACCTCCCGCGGTCGAGCCCTCGAAACACGGCGGCTCCCGCCACTATCAGCAGAAATGTGAGGCCGAGGATCAGCACAACTATCCAGATGTTGCGACGGCCGGTGACGATTTGCCACAGGCCACTCGCGATGCAAGTCAGCCCGAAAACAATGACTATGCCAAACAGTCCCAGAATGAGGATTGCCTGCTCCGGTGTTCCAGTGAACCGGGCTCCGGCCGACGCGTCTCCAGACAGCATGGTTGGAGCGACCAGGAAGGTGATCGTCCCCATCATTCCGACGAGCAGAAGACCGAGGGATATCAATACCCAGCCGCGTCGGCGAACACCCTGCGCCCGTCGCATCCAGCTCCCGCATTCGGGACACCTGGTCACGTTATCGCTGGTGACATAGCTGCACTTCGAGCAACTGAGTTGATCCTTCATAGCCGATTAACGAAGTATGATCGTAAGAACTAATAGTTTGGCTATGGCGCGCCCAGGTAAGGCTTATACACCTGACCGTGCCAGAGGAGCAATAAGTCTGATTAAACCGTGTTCAGAGTACCGACTTCAGTCGGGCTAACATTGTCTGGTGATGCATCGAAGGGCGTGGTTAGAAAAGATGGTGCACCCGGCACGACTCGAACGTGCGACCCCCTGATTCGTAGTGCGTTCAGAGTCACTCCAGCAGGTTATGGCACTTACGATCTATTAACATCTGTCACAGGTTGCAGCCGCCAGCGAGTCTATCTGTTACCGCCTATTACTTCCAGTTTGTCTGTGTTCTTGTCACAAGTTTGTCTCAAGCTGCTCGCCTCTGAACGGACGACGGATTTTAAGTCTGTTTCGCGGCCATCTTACCTGATCTTACCAAACGAAATGAAACAATACTTACCGGACTAGCAGCCGTCAAAATCATGCTTCGTCTGGTTACTCCACAGTGAGCGCGTGCCGGTCCCAAAGAAGGCTCGCGAGAAAGCAACCTGCGATCTGCTTACAAGAAGCTAACGCCAGGCTCTCCGTTGAGAAAGATTGAGAAATCAGAAGGGCATCGCTTGATATGATTCTCCATGGTCTTGTAGGGGAGTACAAAGAGGGCGCCGTCCGCGTTTGAGGGTGAATCGCATTTGCCGGACGGTACCGTCGTCAACCGACTTATGGCGCTCTTCAATCTTGGGCCGGAGAAGATTCGTCAATACTCGGAAGCCTTGATTGATGGGGGCGAGACATGGAATCTTTAAATTTGATTTCATCTAGGTTCGAATTAAGTGGAGAGTCCGCGCTTCCACCGGAAAGGGAGCAGTTCTAATGGCTGTGAGCTTCAAAATGACTAATGAAATGAAAACAGCATTTAGACTCGTCTTGATCAGTCTTGCTCTCATTTTTCTTTCGAAGCATGCGGTCCTTTGCCGGGGAGACGCGAGCGGAGAAACTGAAAGCACAATCACGGCTTCCGCGAGAACTCAGGTCATACTACTTGGTACCGGCACGCCCATTCCTGATCCGGATCGATCAGGCCCTTCCGTCGCCATAGTGGTCAACGACACGCCTTATATCGTGGACTTTGGTGCGGGCGTGATGCGACGAGCAGAAGCGGCATATCGCGACGGGATCAAAGGACTGGCACCATCCAAGCTGACGAAGGCCTTTGTCACTCATCTTCATTCCGATCATACGGTTGGTTATCCTGATCTTATTTTTACGCCGTGGGTAGCAGATCGTACGGAACCGCTCGTGGTCTATGGTCCAAAGGGAATCAGGGCCATGACCTGGCATATTATGCAGGCGTATCGCGAAGATATTCATATGCGGCTCAACGGATTGGAGCAGGCCAACCGGACTGGGTACAAAGTCGAGGCTCATGAAATCAAACCTGGAATCATTTACCGAGATCAGAATGTTACGGTGACAGCCTTCCTTGTGAAGCACGGCTCCTGGCATGAAGCTTACGGCTATAGGTTCGAAACGCCTGACAAGACGATCGTAATCTCAGGAGATACAGCTCCCGCGGAAAGCGTAGTAGAGAATTGCAACGGTTGCGACGTTTTGATTCACGAAGTGTATTCGCAGGCCGGATTTCTCAAGAAAAGCGCTAAGTGGCAAAGATATCATTCGCACTTTCACACTTCTTCGCTTGAGTTGGCCCAGATCGCCATCAGAGCGAAGCCCAAACTCCTGATCCTCTATCACCAGTTGTTCTGGAACGAACCGGAAGCGGACTTACTGAAAGAGATTCGTCGGGTCTACAACGGGAGAGTTTTTTCGGGGCATGACCTGGATGTCTATTAGCAATTTCGGACCCGATGGTCCGTGCCGCCCTTGGCTTCGCAGAATGTTTCGCTCTGCAACGGATATTGTACAACCAAGCGATGAATTGGATTGTTTGAGGCTCCGCTAGGACTGGCGCTGATAAACCGTGAGAAAGATTGAAAAGCTAACCTTCGCTCTTGCATTACAATCCGCAAGTTGAAGATAAGCAAGTTACAAATTGGTCTATTGATTTCGAGGCAATTTGATTAGGAGTGGCCTTCAATGAAGAGATGCGTTTCAATCATGGCTTTTTGCGCAGTGGCGGCGCTATTGGCCCCAGCACAATTTGCAACCCATGACTCACGATCGGTTGGCAGAAAAGCGGTAGACATGCTTTCGAGGTCTGCACTGGCACAAACGGCGCCTGCAGCCCCTCCGGCAACCCCTTCGCAGCCGGCACCAACAGCGAGGGTTGGCGATGGCACGGTCCGCGGTACCCGGCTAAAGCCATATGACAACGCGTGGATCGTCACCCAGACTTCTACGGACGGGCGGACGATTGTTCAGCCAGGCATCTGGACGGATCGTTTAAGATTGCGCGAGGTCAACGGACGGAAGGTCTTCGTCCGCACTCAGGGAATGATCTATTCCGGTCTGCGGATCACCGGGGGTACTAACGTCTTCGATCCAGAGACCCTGGCGCCCATCAGCAACGTCATTCGCAACCTGGATGTCGTCGAGAAGTGGACGTTCGACGGTACGCACGTCGAATCGCGAATTACGGCGATGCCGGGAGCTAAAGAAGAGGTCCAACAATTCGAGACTCCGGCGCCCGGCTATGACTTTAATTGCTGCATGCGCAGCCTGATCCCCGCCGCCCTGCCGCTGCGGCTCGGCTACCACGTGATTCTGCCCGCCATTCCCGGGACACCGCCCGACGACGCCACCGTCGAGTACAGAGTTGTGAAGCGGGAGCGGATCCAAGCCGGGGCAAAAGGCATGGTGGATACCTGGCTGGTTGAAACCCTCGCGCCCAATGGTTGTGACTGCACGATCCGGTTTTGGATCAGTGACGAGCCGCCCTTCATAATTCGAATGACGTTGTCGCCAGGAAAGGGACATGATTACAGCCAATCATTCGACATGATCAAATAACCTGAATCGGGCGAATGTGGGTCTTAAGTTGCCACAAAAGGTAGAGATGCGGCCTTTAACAGTAGGGTCCTTACATTTTTAAGTCGCCGACGGGAGTCTCTTTTAGATGAAAAGACAATCTTCTTTTGCCATGCGCAAAGCTCTATTACTGTTAACTGCGGTTTTTGCAGCAGTAGGGCAGATGTCCACCCAGAGCGCGGACCTAATCATTGCCAAGTACCTTAAGGCGCGTGGTGGCTACAAAAAGTTGAAGGCCATCAAGACGCTGCGTATGACCGGGACGTATCAAGAGGGCGACGCTAGCATCTTAAGAACTTACGAGCGCGTTCTTTAACTTAGTGATCGGTCAAGTATGTTATTACCATATTTTGGGTAGGCCTGAAGTCGAATAAGGGGCAGCGACCTTTCGAATCGAGTCAAGATCTAGGTTCTCGAGGAGGAAAATGCAGGCGCTGAAGCAGATCGGAAAATCGCGGATCTTCTCGGAGTTGTTCCAGAAAGGGATCTGTGTTGAGGAAAACCATCCAGGCAGCTCGCTCCTGAAATCCTCGTTCAAGCTGCGCTATCGCCTGATCCGTTTCGCCTAAACCCGTATGAACAATTGCTTGCAGGTATGGTGTTACGTATCTTCCTTTGGCTAAGGCCTGCAACTCTCTCAATATCTCCGCTGCTTTGTCGCGTTGTCCCGACACGCCATAGCTATAACCAAGCAGAGCTGAAGCTTGCTGCGCGTACTCATGTGGGATGACTTTCTTAAACGCCGCTTCAGCCTCATCGTAAGATCCTAATTGAATTAGTGCAGCCCCGAGATAGTAAAGGGCCTGCGGGAACTCTGGCTCCATTTCCAGAGTCGTGCGGAAGTGTTCAATTGCCCTCTCGTACTGGCGATTGTAATAGAGCGGCAATCCCAGCACGGTATTCAAAGTTAGCGAACCGGGATCAATCGTCTGGGCTTGTTTGATCTTCTCTGTTGCTTCGTCGAATCGCCCCCTGGTCATAAGAAACCAGGCGTACCAGTGATGTGCCGACGCGTACCCTGGTTTCAGCTCGATTGCTAACTTGTAATTCTGTTCTGCCCGTTGCCAGTCCCATTCGTAAAAGAAGCCAACCTCTGCTAACGAAGCGTAAGCTTCCCCCAATCGCTCGTCTAACTGGCGCGCCCTCCTAGCCGCGGCCATCGCTTTAGGAAAGGCTTCTTCGGGGTGAACATAAAGGTACTCTCCCAGCAAGGCGTAGGAGTCCGCCAGGCCAACATAAGCCATGGCGTTGTTCTCGTCCCGGGCGATCGCCTGCTGCGCGTACTCGACACCTTTGAGCAGTCCCTGTTCGGTCCGTGTATCCCAAAAGTAACGGCCCTTGACATAGAGTTGGTAAGCGTCGCTGTCTTCCGTGTGACTCGTTGATAGTTGTTGCGATCCAGCGCTGCTCAACTCAAGTTCGAGTGCTTGGGTTACTTGTTCAGCTATTGAATCCTGAATTGAGAAGATGTCCGAATGCTGATCGTCATACTTTGCCGCCCAAAGGGTCTTCCCATTTGCTACCGCTACCAATTGAACATTCACGCGAACGCGATCGCTCGTGTGCTGAATGGTGCCATCGAGCACCGCGCCGACGCTCAACTCTCTTCCCACCGCGGGCAGATCCTGCTTTGCGTCGACATATCTCAGCACCGCCGTTGTGGGGCGAACGGTTATCTGCTTCACGCTGCTAAGCTTCGTGATTATGGTATCGGCGATGCCGGCGCCGCCGAAGTCCTCACCTTTTGGCGCATTCAGCAAAGTGAAAGGCAGCACCGCTATCGTTGAAATGGGGACGGTCGTTGCTGGGCCACCAACGTCATCTGCATTCGAGAACGATCCCGGGTCCGAGACTTCTCTGACCGGCGCCACAAAGCGATAGCCCTGGAGCGGAATCGTGACCAGGTACTTGTGATCCTGCGGCGTCTCGCCGAGCACTTTCCTCAGGACGAAAATGTTTTGAGTTAGATTTCCTTCTTCAACCACCGTATCGCCCCAGATGAGGTTCATCAGTTCGTCCTTGGTAAGGAGACGCCCTCTGTTCTGAACAAATGCCCACAAGGTCTCGAAGACTTTGGGAGCCAGTGGTACCGGTTCTCCAGCGCGCAGAAGTAACCTTTCGGTGGTAAGCAACCGGAACGGACCGAACTCATAGGCTGTTGGGTTTTTGTCTTCCATCAAGACTTTGAGAACCTTTGACAAAGATTGAGTTGCCGCCATAGACGCAGGCACCCTTGCCCTTTCATGATGACGTGGCTTTGGATGCGGTTTTCGCCCGGTGCAAATATCTTATTTGCACCGATAGGTTCAACTCTGAAAGAGTGAAGGCGTCCCTTTATCTTTGTCCACGTAGTCAGTGCCCTCACAGCGGAGCCATATTATGGCAACAATCGTATTGAAGAGCGAGAAGCGGAACGCATCTCCGACAAACGGCCTGGCCCATCAAGAGTTTCACCCTGTGGCGCCGAACAGTCTCAGCACGATGGAGAGTCAGCTTAGCGACTTCAACTCAATAGTAAACGATTGGCCTGGCCGTAGTGTAATCGTCAAATATCACCTTCTTACTGATTCTTGGATATTCATTGCCGTTCATGATACGACCCTCGGTCCGGCGGTTGGCGGGTGTCGGATGAGAACATACAAAACCCCGGTTGATGGCCTCCGAGATGCGATGCGTTTGGCTGAAGGAATGACTAACAAGTGGGCACTACTTAACGCGGGACGGGGTGGCGCAAAAGCGGTTGTGGCGATGCCAACAGAAATGACGGGATCGAACCGTATTAGTCTCCTTCACTGTCTTGGGGAAACAATCGAAGATCTGCGCGGTACATTTCAAACGGCCGGAGACCTCGGAACCACGGTTTCAGATTTGAGAACGCTCGGCGGATTTACTAGATATCTTCAGTGCTTCGATCGTGTTACTGGGCGTTATATCGATTCCGGAATTTACACTGCCCTCGGTGTGGACGCCGGCATTCGTAGCTCTCTCAAAAGAGTCTTCGGCGATGAAACGGTTTCGGGCCGCAGGATTGTCATCCAGGGAGTCGGTCAGGTGGGCGGACGACTGGCGCGAATTCTCACCGATGGAGGAGCTACAGTTCTGGTTAGTGATACAAACAGAGAATCGTTGGAGCGACTTCAGGATGAAATAGCTTGTGGCGTCCTCTCAGAGAATATGGCGCGCGAAACTCCTTGCGACGTATTCTCGCCTTGCGCCATAGGCGGTACCATAAATGCAGAATCGGTGGCTAAGTTGCATTGCCGGATCATAGCGGGCGGGGCAAACAATCAATTGCAAAACCCAGGAGTCGCCGACCAGATACATCGGCGTGGAATTCTTTATGCACCCGACTATGTCATCAACGCCGGCGGGGCAATTGCGCTTCCTATGTTTTATGAGGGTGCAGAAGAAGCCGAAGTGCGCGCGGAAGTCTGTGCTATCGGCAACACGCTGACCAGACTCTTTGATGAAGCAGCAGCGCTCGGCGAATCTCCTTACCACGCGGCATGCAGGCGATCTGAGTTGGCTTTGAAGGATGCGAGGTTAGCGCTCGCATCGATTCAGATCACTTAAGTGTGAGTCGGGATCGCGAATGGGGTTAGATCGATTCGTGGCCCCACGTTGAAGTTCCTTACTGATCCCAATCCGCGTGAGCAATCACTGGCTAAACGTCTTCGGTCAGCTTCCGAAATCGACTTGCTGCCGCTACATAAGCTTCCTCTAAACCGGGAATGGTTTCCAGTCCGAAACTCCTTAAACTTTAAGAAGACCTTGCCTCTAAGAGCGCCCTCTGGAGCCTCATGGCACCCCACTGAAGTTCGTAAGTCCAATGAAAACCCAACTAAGAAGAATGCCACCTGGTCAGGCATGACAGTTGCGCCTAGTGAAATGTTGCCGGGCGCTCATGATGAAGGAACCTTAGAGATGCTTCGGCTACGAGTTACACGCCAGCGCGTTCGCCGGCGCAACGAAATCCAACATTGAGAAAGGAATCAAAAGAGCATGAACAGATTTATTCACATCGCTGCGAGGTCGCTGGTGATGTCCTGCCTTGTGTTAATCGCCATCAGCGTAGTCGCCCAGTCGAGCACCACAGGTTCTATTGAAGGAACCGTCACCGACCCGAACGGCCAGGTGGTCAGAGGCGCTACGATAACTGCGACCAGTCCGAATCTGATCTCGCCGAAATCGGCGTCCTCAGGGGATGACGGTAGGTACCTGATCAGCGCTTTGCCGCCTGGCAAGTACAAAATCACGATCGACTCCGCGGGGTTCGGCAAGTATGAGCAAGACGAAGTGTCTGTGAACCTGGGAAGGACTTCCAGCGTTGACGCGAAGCTCGCCCTCGCCACGGCAACCGCTACGGTAACGGTCACCGGCGGCGCCGCGGTGGACGTTGCCGCGAACACAACCGGATCGAACGTTTCGACCGAGCAGTTCTCGAACTTCCCCACCCAACGCACGGTCCAGGGCCTCTACACGATCGCCCCGACCGTTACCCGCTCTGGTCTGCGCGATGCGACCGGTCGCGATCGCGATCCGTCGGTTGCCGGATCTTCGGGTCCGGAAAACAACTACATTCTGGATGGCGTGAACACAACCGACCCCGCTTTCGGCGGATCGGGCGCGAACCTTCCGTTTGAGTTTGTTCAGGAAGTGGAAATCAAGACCGGTGCTTACGGCGCCGAATACGGCAAGTCCACCGGTGGTATCTTCAACGTCATTACGAAGAGCGGTGGTAACGAATTTCATGGTGACCTGTTTGGCTACGGCACCACCAAAGGCCTGGTCCGCGCGGTGAAGAACTTCTCGTTCACTGGATCGTCCGCCAACGGGTTCTCGGAAACGGACATCGGAGGCGACATTGGTGGGCCAATTGTTAAAGACAAGCTCTGGTTCTTCGGCGCGTTCAACCCGCAGCGCCGCACGAACTTCTATCTGACGCAGACGTTCTTCCAGCCGGTCCAGAACAAAGTGACCATTCCTTTCTATGCTGGAAAGGTAACCTGGGCACTCAATAGTAAGAACACCCTGACCGGTTCAACCTTCGGTGATTTCACCAAGGTGGATGGGTTCCTGGCCACTGTGGCGCTGAACAACGTCAACGGCTTCGGCAATGACATTAATGCGTTCACGGGACGGCAGGAAACAGGCGGCAGCAACTACGCCGTTCGTCTCAATTCAACGATCAAGAACAACTTTATCGCTGAGTTCTCAGGCGGCCTGCACTTTCAGAGAGCCAATACGATCCCGACGGCGATCGACAAGCCGCTCATCACCGACAATTTTGCGGTGCTAAGAGGCGGCACAGTTCTGTCGCCGGTATCTACCGGTGTTACCTGTCCTGCTTCTGGTTGTACCGGGACCGGCTTCATTGACTTCGTCGATGGCCGGGGCGGTTCGTTACAGCGCGGTTACACGCGTGGTCCGGGCTTCGGTTTATACTCAACCCAGACGCGCGACCGCTATGAGATCAGTGCCCACTTGCAGAATATCGCGGGCAAACATACGGTTAAGTGGGGCTTTGAGTATTTCCGCAACTCGTACAACATCAACACCCTTTCGAGCGGACCGGCGGTCACCTATGCGTTTACGCCTGGTCTGGGTCTGACACCTACAAACGGCGCGGATGCTAATTCGACGCATGGCTCGCGCATCACCAACAACTGGTTGGTTTGCACGGTCCGTGGTACGGCCATTACCTGCCCGAGCGCTGCTGGCGTAACTCGTGCGCAGGCGATTCCGGCGGCTACTCTGGCCGGGCTGGGGCTGACCGTCAGCCCCACGGCGACCGCGATCACCACTGCGGAGGCATTCGGTAATCCATTTATCATTCGCAACACCACGCGCGTGCGTGACTTCGAACTCGTGGGCAAGACCTATACGAACGCCGAGGCGTTTTATGTTCAGGATGACTGGAAGTTTCTGCCGAACTGGCAGTTCAATATCGGCGCACGCTGGGATTATCAACAGGCTTACAACAACACCGGAACCAACTATATCAAGTTCAATAACTTCTTTGACAATCTGGCGCCTCGCCTGGGCCTGAGTTGGGATTTCACCGGCAAGGGCAAGGGCAAGCTGTTCGCGAACTACGCCACCTTCATCGAAGTTCCAATCCCGCTGGATGTTAACACCCGCGCCGGGGGTGGCAACGTCCAGACCGACAAGCAATTCAACGTTAATACCTTGAATGGGCCTGCCGGCTCGCTGATTGTTAACGGTGTTAGCACCGGTGCAGTTAATCTTGGCGCGAGCCCGACGCCAATCGATCCAGGTCTAAAGCCGCAGAGCATTGGCGAAGGTTCGATGGGCGTTGAATACGAAGTCGTTAAGGATCTTGCCCTTGGTGTTCGAGGCATCTATCGTCACATGAGAAACGTGATCGAAGATGGCTCGTTTGATGACGGCAACAACTACTTCATCTTCAATCCGGGCCGAAGAGCCGGCGGTGCGACTACGGAGGACCAGGCGTGCGCGGGCGATATTGCCAATGGCCGTCAACCGCGTTGTTTCGGTCGTGCTCAGCGTTATTACCGCGGACTTGAGTTCACGGCTACAAAACGATTTACAAATAACTATCAGTTCATCGCTTCCTATGTGTTCTCAAGCCTGACCGGTAACTATGAAGGCTTGTTCCGCAACGACAACGGGCAAGCTGACCCGAACATCACTTCGCTGTTCGACTTGCAGAGCTTGCTCGATAACACCTATGGACGTTTGCCGAACGATCGTCCGCATCAGCTCAAGTTCAACGGCAGCTATCGGACGCCGTTCAAGTTGATGATTAGCGGCAACTTCTACCTGCAGTCCGGCACGCCGTTCAACCAGCTGATTCCGCACCCCATCTATGGAAACAACGAAGGGTTCGCGGTGCAGCGTGGTACGGCTACGGTACCGTTGGTCACCTCCGTTCAACCTGGGTTCCCGAATGTGGTCCAGGGTGTCGGCGGACAGCGCACGCCGATGACTACGAACCTTGATCTGGGCTTCTACTACCCGATCAAGTTTGGTGAGAAAAAAGAACTGCGTCTGAGTGGCGACTGGTTCAACGTCTTCAACAGCCAGCGTGCGGTCACCCTGGATCAAACGTACTCGATTAACAGTGGAGTGGCGGGAGTTGCGGCAGTGCTGAATCCGTTCTATGGATCGGCCTTGCTGATTCAAGCTCCTTCGGCGTTCAGGTTTGGCGCCAAGTTCACCTTCTAACCAATAGCCTTCGCCCAACCGGCGATGCGCTCTGAAACTGATAGGGGGAGGCGCTGAGCATTGGCGTCTCTCCCAAATCACTTTTGCCACGGGAGTCTATTTACTGCCGGGACTGTCGCGAGTCCAATCGTATTTATCTCTAAGTCCCATTGGTTATGGACGGAGGTTTTCCCCATTGCGCTCTTTTCCTGTTCGACACGCAACACATGCACGCACGCTCCTTCTGCCGCTTGTTGGCATGCTCATTTTGCCTGCTGTGGCTTGGGCACAAGGCAACGGCTCAGCTGCTACAGGTACCGGGGGCGTGCACGTGATCACCGGCAAGATATTCTTCCCTTCCGGGCGCCGACTGGATAATCCGATTCAGATAGCGTTGCAGAGTTACAACTCGGGCGAGATTTCGGTTATGTCGGACTCCAGCGGCTCGTTTACGTTTACCTCGCTGGCTCCAGGCAATTACACGGTGTTGGTCAATGCCGGGAAAGACTATGAGGCCGCGAGCGAAACAGTTGTAATCGACGGCGATGTGAATCTTTCAAGATTCGGCATACGAACGCCCATCATTTCGCGCCGCTACACCGTGATGATAACGCTCCAACTTAAACACGAGGGAGAGAGCCGGGCTAAGACATCAGTCGTGAGTGCGGCGCTCGCCGAAGTGCCAGAGGCCGCTCGAAGTCTTTACGAAAGAGGGTTGGAGCTTGCGCGTGCCGGCG
This sequence comes from Pyrinomonadaceae bacterium, assembly GCA_041497335.1. GTDB lineage: Bacteria > Acidobacteriota > Blastocatellia > Pyrinomonadales > Pyrinomonadaceae > UBA11740. The sequence goes on from JBGQGG010000018.1 coordinate 35,378, forward strand.
ACACCGTGAAAGCGATTGACAACCTGAGGGCTGCTGTTTCGCTTCATCCGAAGTTTCCTTTGGCGCTCAACGAACTCGGTGTGCAATATCTCAAACTGGGCCAAGCGAGCAAAGCAGTTGAGCCGCTCAGAGCGGCATCAAAACTCAGTCCAGACGCGTTTACTTCGAAACTTAATTTGGGAATTGCTTTGTTGGAGACGAAGCAGTTCGCTGAAGCAGAAACGCAACTGCGTCAAGCGCTAAAGCAACACGATTCGGCAGCCACGGCCCACATGTATCTGGGAGTCACACTCGCCAGGTTGGGCAACTATCAGGAGGCCGAGAAGGAGTTGCGGCGCGCGATCGAGTTGGGAGCTAATGAGTTGGGATTGGCACATTACTATCTCGGCGGATTCTACTGGGGCAGAGGTGAGTATCGCCGAGCCGCCGACGAGTTAGAAACCTATCTTCGCCTGACGCCCAAGGCTCAGGATGCCGTAAAGGTGCGCGAAACAATCAAAGAACTCCGCCGCAAGTCGTAGGCCGACGCTCACCGAGCTTGCTCTAGAGAAGCGCGAGTCCCTCTGGCGAATATTACCTTCAATCGCAACGCTAAGACTATTAATGCTGTTCGTGAATCGGCGAAGCACTGACTCCTGCAAGCCTTCTTTTCTTGGGTTCACTCATGACTGAGCTCCGGGCTGGTGGGTTGGCGCCAACTGCCTGGGTGTCACCTAGCCCAGAGCCTCATGTGGTCGTTCTTCGTGATAGAGAATCCAGGGGAACGACTACGCACAGTAACGCAAGAGGCGACATGTAACTCAGTAAAATATAAGAAGACTGCGTCGATGGGCCCGAAGATAAAGGACACTTCCTGCCACGTAATCCCCGGAATCCTACCTAAACCGCTATTAACTAAGAATCAGATCTGAGGGTACACCGGTTGCATCGAGCGGTCTCGAAGCCGCAGCTACAACCAATTCAAGTGTGGCGGTGTAGCGGTGGCTTCGAACGAGGAGCCAGTTTCGACTGGTAGGGGAATTCGGATCGGCAGCAGGAGTCATTCTTAACGCTCAACCTCTGCCGGTCTTAGCGAACGATTCACTTTCAACCAACTTCAGGAGTCCATATATGAGAACAGCGATCAAATTCTTACTGGTACTTTCTATTTGTGCACTACCAGTGTTAGGTCAATCAAACACCGGTCGTTTGGTAGGCACGGTTTCGGATGCCAGTGGCGTCATTCCTGGCGCGACCGTGGTGATCAAAGACAATCAGACGAGCAAAGAGCGCAACCTCACGACCAGCGCCGAGGGCACTTTCAGTGTGCCGCAGCTTGACGTTGGTTCGTACACGGTAACCATTTCGTCGCCGGGGCACAAAGCCTTCAGCGCCACCGACGTCAAGATCAATATCGGTCAGGAATACTCACTCAGCGCTACGTTGGAGGTCGGTCAGGTGTCCGAAAGCGTGACTGTGATTGCCGGCGCCGATGTTGTCAACTCCACTAATGCCGAATTGAGCAACACCGTCAGCCCTCGGCAGGTGCTCGAACTGCCGCTGAACGGGCGGAACCCGCTGATTCTGCTCAACACGATTGCCGGCGCCAACGCGACTAGTGTGTCGATCAATGGAGAAAGATCATCGTCCGCTAACTATACGCGTGATGGCATCAACGTGCAGGACAACTTCATCCGCACCGGGGGATTTGTGCAGGATCGACCAACGGTTGATGATACAGGCGAATTCACCGTGGTGACGCAGAACGCCAACGCCGCTCAGGGCGGCGGCTCGACCCAGATCCAGCTAGTCACTCCTCGAGGCGGCCAGACTTTCCATGGCGCGTTGTGGGAGTACAATCGCAACGTAAAATTCGCCGCCAACAATTTCTTCAATAACGCGGCCGGCATTGCGCGGCCATTTCTCAATCGCAACCAATTTGGCGGCAAGGCCAGCGGTCCGCTCCCGCTGCCGTCATTTGGGGAAGGCGGACCCTCGATTGTCAAAGGCAAGGCCTTCTTCTTCGGGCAATACGAAAGGTTTATCCTGCGCCAGCAACGGTCAATCACGCGAACGGTGCTGCTGGCGTCGGCGCGCACTGGCAACTTTACCTATACCGACAACAGCGGCGTCACGCGCACCGTCAACGTTCTGAGCGGGGTAGGTCTTACGGGTGCTATTCCAGCTTCCGCTGGCGGAGTACTGGGCGTCGATCCCACCATTCAAAGCCGGGTGCTCAATAATTCACCGGCTGTTGGTAACTCGACAATCGCCAACAATGGCCTGACTCAGATACTGCAGCTCAACCAGTCCGACAATGATACGCGCAACGGGTTCACGACCCGCCTGGACTTCGACATCAACGATCGGAACAGCCTGAACTTTGTCTACAAATTCAACAACAATGCCGACGAGCGGCAGGTGGATGGCGGGGGCTTTGGCACGAATCCGTTCGTCGTCCAGGGCGGCCCGACCAAGTTGTTCGTCGCTTCTTATCGGACCACCCTCGGTTCGAGATTTGTAAACGAAGTGCGCGGCGCAAACGGACCATCCGAGCCGTTCTTTCATCAGAACTCTTTGCCGAGAGATTATCTCATCGGCAGCTTACCTCTGACGATCAGTTCGCCGGAAGCGAGTTTTGAGAGTCAGGGTCGCAACACCAAACAGTACACGCTACAGGACAACGCGTCATATAGCATCGGCAATCACGCGTTGCGGTTCGGAACTGATTTCAACGCCCAGCGCATTCAGGCGATCAATAATTTTAATCGCACTCCGATCTATTCGATCAGCAACGCTGCCAACCCGCAGACACCGCGCCTAGCTGCCGCTCTCTATCCGGGCGGTATCAGCACGACCCAGCGCGGCCGTGCGGATTCGCTGCGTTATTTGTTGGGAGGCATCATCGGCGCCGGTTCTGTCGCGGCCAATTTCGTGAATCCGAGCGTTGGCCCACAATTGGGCGCACCGTTAATTCAACAGCTCAACTTTGACACGATTGGTTCTTACGTCAGCGATCAATGGCGGGTGACGCCGCGCTTAACGATAAATCTGGGGTTGCGCTATGACATCTTCACACCGTTGACCAATCCGGACCGTCAGTTTTTAGAGCCAATAATTCCCGCGGGACAGGACGTGGTCTCAGCGTTGACGAATCCCAACGGCAGTTACGGCCTGGTGGGCACCAACACGGGCGTGCCGGGACGCTTTTACAATACTGACAAGAACAACTTTGGGCCGATCGTGAGCTTTGCTTACGCGCCGGAATTCAAGAACAGGTTTCTGAACGCGCTGCTGCCAGGTCATGGCAAAACAGTCATTCGCGGTGGCTTTCGCAGCAGTTTCGTTAACGACGAGTATGTCACCTCGGTGCTCAACGCAGCCGGCGGCAATGCTGGCTTGAACTTGACGGGACTGGCGGGCGGTGCTGCCAACATTAACGCGCGCTTCAGTGCGCCGCCAAGCTTCAAGTTACCTCCCTTCCGGACCGCGCCTTTCACTTTCGCTCAAGGCAATGCCGATAATGGCTCTTTCTTCAACACCGTCTTTGCGATCGACCCGCACATCCAGGTGCAGCGCAACGACGAATACAACATCAGTCTGCAACGCGAGATCGGGCATCAAACGGCGATTGAAATTCGCTATGTGGGTGGTCGGAGCAACAGCATGGTGCGCGGCGTCGATCTGAATCAGATTGACCTCGGGGCCAGTAGCTTCCTTTCGGATTTCATTACGGCGCGGAACAACTGCCGCCTGCAGGGGGCAACGATCGCCGGTACCGGTGACCCGCTGCTTCGCTGCACGGACGCAAGCTTCAATCCCGGGATTGCCGGCAGTAAGGCTTTGCCGGCGTTCAACCTCTTGCCGTTCGGCGCTTTCCTAAACAACAGCGCCGTCACCACTCCGATTATCAATGCCGCCCCCGCTGATCTGGCGCTGATCTATATTACGAACGGCTTGGATTTCGATCCCAGTACGGGTCAGGGCATTGCTTTCCGGAAAAACATTTTCGCGGGTCCGGTCGACCTTCTGATCAACGGCGGCAAGTACCGCTACAACGCGTTGCAAGCGGAAATCCGTCGTCGCTTTACCAAGGGGCTAAGCTTCCAGGCCAATTACACTTTCCAGAAGACGCTCGCTGATATCGAAACGGACGCGCAAAGTCGTTTCGATCCTTATCTGGACAATAACAACAAGCATTTGGATTATGCGCGACCGGACTATGACCGAGCACACACCGTAAACATCAACGCGATTTACGAACTACCGTTTGGGAAAGGCAAGCGCTTTCTCAATTCCGGCACCGGAATCAACAGACTGTTTGGCGGTTTCCAGATCTCGTCCCTGGCAAACATCAGCTCCGGTACTCCGATCACAATCAGGGATCTGACCGGCACACTGAACCGCGCTGGTCGATCTGCTCGCCAGTCTGCCAACTCGAATCTAACTCCGCACCAGATCAGAAACCTGGTTGGCATCTTCAAACAGAACGGCAAGATCTATTTCATCGATCCGTCTGTAATCTCGTCTGACGGCACGGCTACTGGCGGTAACCTGGGAACGTCACCGACTGCCACTTTTCCCGGGCAGGTCTTCTTCAGGGCGCAGCCTGGGCAGACTGGCAATTTGCCACGCACCTTCATCAATGGGCCGATGTATCTGAACTGGGACGCCGGCTTGATCAAGAACATAACTTTTACTGAGAGAGCCAGACTTCAGCTGCGCATGGAAGTCTTTAATGTTCTGAACAACGTCAACTTCTTTGCCCCAACAGGCGCCAACGCGTCGAGCCTTGGCGAGGACAGCAACATCTTCAATATCAACAGCGCCACCTTTGGCCAAATCACCAGCGGTAACGCGGGACAGCCTCGCATTATCCAGTTTGCCGCGAGGTTTGAGTTCTGAGCCGGCGGTTCTTTGCTACCTGACTAAACGGCAAACACGAGGGCCTCCCTGACCTGGGGCGGCCCTCGCGTCTTTTGCGACTGCCTCCCCTGGACTTCTCATTCTTTGAACGCGACGTTCTCTCCTTCCAGCATCGATGTAAGTCGATAAGCGGTCCCTGATCGCGACTCTTGACCAGATGCCGAATCCCGCATTGAGAAAGATTGATCGCGAACCAAAGATTCTTGATACCCACCCGGTGCATCATGTCCGCGTGTTTGTAGAAAGTCCGAATTCGTAAATGCTTGAGAGGCCCGCGATGATGTTTTCGGTGGAGCCGAACGTCTAATACGGGCTGCTCAAATTCTTAGCCGATGTCGTTCGAGTAAGGCAGGGCGTTAATTAGACAAGGTTTATCTGGGGGCGCACACGATGCAAAGAGTGACCACGACAGCTGCCGATGGCGCAGCGATGGGACCTGAACTCGGTATCAAGATCGCAGCCGTAAAGGATCTGGCTCTTGAACTACTCACGCAATTGGATGGCATGAAGCAGCTCCCCAGTATGAATCTCAAGGACGGAATGAATATTCGTGACGAGTTACTGCGCTACGAAATTGAATTGATTCGCATGGCTCTTCGCGTCACGTCAAATCACCAGAGGCGTGCGGCAACAATTCTGGGCGTTAAAGCAACCACATTGAATTCCAAGATCAAGCGTCACAATATCAAACTTTTCAAGGTTAAATTCTGAAGTCACTACGCCATCAATCATTACTTTCGGAGTCCCTGATGTCGATACTATCTACCGAAAAGCGATTCAGAGCAGATCTTGCGGGCAGTCTCAACGTTGCAATCTCCGCTGCCCAGGTAAGGCCGATCGGATTTCCGAACGCGAACGATATCAGGTCCACCGAAGAAGCAAACGATCAGGAAGAGTTAAGCGTCGCGACTCTTCCCACTATGGCGACGGCCAACGATGTTCGCGAGGTGGTGCAATATTTGAAACAGCGACCGGAGGGAGTGAATATCTGCGACGTTGTTCAACCTATTAAGAAGCGAATATTTTACCCCGCAAAAGTTGCGGCCTATGAATCCTGGGGCCTCGTCACCAGAAACGGAGAACGCGTCAAGCTGACCTCACTTGGATGGGAGTTTGCCAGAAGTCTCGATCCTGAGGCCCGGGCTTATCGCGCACTGATCGATGGCACCAGGCTGTACCGGGCAGCTCTGCAATGGGTTCATGATCAGGGACTGGATCTGGTAACGACGAATGATATCGCAAGCTATTGGCAGGAGAGTTTCTCCGCAGTGCTTGGTGATGATCAAGACGCCAACCCGGGAAAAACCGTGGTCAGTTTCTTTCATTTATGCCAGGCGGCTGAACTGGGGACAATGACCATTGGGAAACGCGGCCAACCCGCTCGCCTGCGTGTCTGGCGGGCAGCGTTACTTGAGTACGTCGATCGAATCTCTCTTACAAAGAATCGGCCTGCCGCCGATGATGTTAAGAATATGCGTGTTCTTGTATCTAGTTCCAATGGAAATGGTCTCATCGAGGAGGTTCGCCAAGTTCTTAAACGAGGCGGCATTGAAAGTGAGCCAACGGAGGAAGTCGGCTATGGTAAAGCTCGCACTGCTGATTACGTCTCCCTGACGATATGTAGCCGGCCTTGAGAAAGACTAATTTGGAATTGACAATTCTGAGGCCTCTATCGGCGGATCATCTGCGACGTATCGTGTCTCTCGGAGGACTGCAAAATGCATCTACGTTCAGTAAGCATCGTGTCAATCGTTTTTGCAACCGTGTTGGTACTACTTCTGGTCCCGACGGTATCGGCGCAGTCACAGATAGCTGCGCCGGTGCTTCCGCAAGGCCCGCTGAAGCCATACGTCATGGACATGGCCGCTATCCTCAAACCGGATTCTGGTCCGGTCCCAGCGCCGCGTCGGCTAGGCGACAAGCTTGAGGAGACGACGTGGAACGGCCACAAGGCGTTGCGTCGCGAATCAACAGCTATCGCCGCCGACGGTACTGTTGTTAGGTGGGAGATAACCATCTCCGACGCTAAGACCCTCTTGCCGTATTACAGCGAATGGCGCAGGGCCGACGGTCTCTTCCTGCGACGCGAATTCGACGGCCTGCGCGTAAAGGAAACCCGTACGTCGCTAGACGTTTTGAAGGCGCCTCGTTTGGCTCCTGGAGCGCAAGTCGACATGTTGACGAAAGAGTTTGTATTGCCGGAGTCAGCCTACGATTGGCTTGGCGGAGCGGGACTCCCGATCCTCCTTGCTTTGCCACTCCGTGATGGGTTGGAGGGTTCATTGCCAGTGATATCTGGCGACGGCACTAAGATGGCGCCCTGCACTGCGGGGCCGTGCTTTGTCTTACGCATGTCTTACCACGTCAGCGGGCCGGAGGTGGTTAAGGGCATATCCGGGACGCCAGTGCGTACGTGGAAAATTTCGGTCCCTGACCAACGATTCACGTTCTGGATCACATGCGATAACCCGCGTCTTGAGCAGGTCACTTGGCCGGGACCAAATGGTACGTTTTCCATGGGAGGCGCTGTATCTCCATCTAATTAGTATTTAACGCCTCCGCTCTTCGATCTTGTGGATGGCGGCAAGGCGTGGAAACTCCTTGAGCACTTCAAATCTCAAGTGTTTAGCGGCGTTTTAAATCGGAATTGAGGCGTAAGGATCTGTATACGGATTTGCGATGGCGCTGGAAATGAAAAGCAATTGCGAGGCATGTAACGCGCTGCTGCCGGCTGATGGCGTTGCCTATATTTGTAGTTACGAATGCACGTTTTGCGAAGAATGTGCTTCAGGGATAAGGGTCTGTCCCAATTGCGGTGGGCAATTGGTTCGCCGTCCGAACCGTCAAACCGCAACCGGGCCCGGAGAGTTCGTGTGTCAGGCATGAGCCTGCGAAGCGATGACGATCAGCAATAACGGCTTCCGAGTGGTCCAGGCTGGCTCTGATCATCTTGATTTGGTGGCGCCGCTATTCGACCAATACAGGGTTTTTTACAAACAGCCGTCAGACCCGGTCGCCGCACGCCGTTTTATCGGCGATAGATTGAACCATCACGATTCGGTCATATACGTGGCTCTCGCCGAAGAGAGCGATGAGCCGGTCGCATTCGGTTTTGCGCAACTGTATCCAGCCTTCTCTTCAATCTCGATGAAAAGGCTCTGGATTTTGAACGACTTGTTTGTGGCACCTGAGGCGAGAAATAGAGGTGTGGCCAGGAAACTGATGGAGATGGCCCGCAACCTCGCCGTAGAGACGGGAGCGAAAGGCATCGTTCTGGAGACCGCAATCGACAATCGCGCGGCGCAGGCATTGTATGAAGATCTGGGTCACCAAAGGGACGATGAATTCGTTCGCTACTATCTCGACGTGTGACCCGACAAGTAGTCTAACGAGCTTAGTTGGCAGGGATGGGAAAGTGATGAAGCTGGCTTACTCGGCTGCGTGCCTAACGTTAATTCTTCTTAGTCCACTCTTAACCGTTTGGGCGCAAACGGCCGAGCCCTCGAAGGTCTCAGTTGGCGACCCGATGGTCAAAGGCTCTCTCATCAAACCTTATAAGAATGTTTGGCGGTTGACTTACTCAAAACCTGGCCGCGAGCCTATCGACGCAGCCACCTGGAGTGATGAGGTTGAGGTACTTCAAACCGACGGACGCTCTTTGCTCAAGCGCACCCAAATCGCCAAGTACAACAGGCGAGATATTACGATCACCACTATCAATGTCTTTGATCCCCGGACGCTGGCTCCAATCTCAAGAGATCTTAGACGGAGCAACGGGACTTTAAATCACATAGACTTTGACGGAAGTTCGATCAAGTTCCGAAGAGTTGAATCACCTGGCGGTGACGTAAAGGAAGGCGCCGTGCACTTCGACGTTCCCGTGTTTGACTTCTATGGCGGGCTCTATGGACTGCTGCTGGCGACGTTCCCGCTGAAGAGTGGATTCACCGCGAGCTTACCCAGCCTTGCCGAGGACACCGACACTATTCGTTGGGCCACATTCCGAGTTGTTGGTGAAGAGCTGGTCGAAGCCGGATCTGGCGGGAAGGTTAAAGCCTGGGTCGTAGAGACAGACGACGATGGACCAATGACTTTCTGGCTGACAAAGGAAGCGCCGTACGTAATCAAACTGGTTTACGTAAACCCCGGCGGTGTGACCGCGACGTACACCATGAAGTGATGTTGAAGAAGTCTGCGGATTGAAGGACCAGCCATTTCAGGTTGTACCGGAGGTCGATTGGTTGAGGGTTTGCCAATACTCGAAATATCCGGACCTTGACAGTCCGGCACATTCGCTCCGGCTCAGGCTTGTGGGAAGGCGATGATTCGACCCGCCGATGTGCATGACGGGTACTGCGACGGAGGAGAGTTATGAGCAACACGTGGGTCAAGGCTATTTATGGCGGCGGCGCTGATGGTGCAACGATTGAGAGGACAAAATGCGAACGAAGCTTCTAAACAAACTGTCCCTTGGCTGGCTAATTGTTTTCCTCATGCCCGTCGCGGCCCAACAAATCGAGTCGGCAAAACTGCCTGACTCGTTGGCAGGCCAGCGGGTCGCCGCGTATCTGAAGGCTTTTAATTCAGGTGATGAGCAATTAATGCGCAGTTTCTTTCAGGAGAATGTTTCTCCCGCTGCAATGCAACAACGGCCCATTGATCTTCGGCTTGAGGCCTACCACGAGATGCGTGGCAACATCGGGACAATCGCATTGCGGCGTGTCCTAAAGGCGACCGAGAATAATATCGTCGTGCTGGTGCAGGGGAAGGACGGTGGCTGGCGCGAGATCACGTTTGAGTTTGAGGTAGAAGCGCAACATAGATTTCTCGCGTTAGGAGTCGAAGACGTCGCCGCTCCTTCCGGTACGGTGACGACTACTCCACCTCGGCCCATGACAAATGCCGAGGTCTTGACTTCGGTAGAAAAATATCTTGACGGCCTCGTCGCCGCCGATGATTTTTCCGGTACGGTCTTGATCGCGAAAGGCGCGACACCAATCTTCCAGAAGGCTTACGGGTTTCCGAGCAAGGAATACAACATTCCGAACCGGATCGAGAAGGTCTCCGGGCAGGATTATTACAGTTGTGTCCGCGAACGTATATTCAAGCCGGCGGGAATGGAAGATACAGACTATTACGAGGCGGATATGCCAACGCCGAACATCGCCAGTGGGTACACCTCCGAAGGCGTGGCTGCCGCTAGTGGCAAACTTAGAAGAAACAATATCTACACGCGCCCGGCTCGTGGGAGTTCCGCGGGCGGAGGCTACTCAACCGCAGCGGATCTGCTGAAATTTTCACTTGCCTTGCAATCTGAGAAGCTTAGCCTCCCTGCTTTCAGAAAAGGAGAGACGAAGGCTTCCAGCCAGGGAAATATGGGTGTGGCGGGAGGCGCGAATGGAATAAACGCAGTGCTGGAAATGAACTTCGCCACCGGCTTTACCATCGTCGTAATGTCGAACTACGATCCGCCAAGCGCCGGAACAGTGGGCCAACAGATTCGCGCATGGATCGCGAACTCGCAGCCTAACGGAAACCCAAATCATTAGTTTCGCTTAGTACCGCCTACTTGTTTAATAGACAGGATGTCCTTGGATATGACACGTGATGAATTAATAGCACTATTACCGCTCGGTGAGCCGGTGGAAATTTCCGCGGGGGTAATCATAGAACGCCGGTGTTTCATGACCACGTTGGCTCTGGCCTTGAGCGCTGCGGTCATCCCTGGTGTCGTAACTGCTAAACTCGCAAGGCTTGGTAATGAACAGCTCACCTTTGAAGAGTTTCTGAAAGAAGTAATCCCCGTCGCCCGGAAATTGGTGGGCGACACGTCCATTGCAGGACAAGATCAATATCTTCAAACTCTGGCAACTTACGCTATTCGTCTGGTTGATGTGCCAGTGCCTGAAATGCGTGATAGCGGGCAAGGTGCCGGGCCCGGCACGTTCCTCGGCTTTAATCCCGGCGGTGACCCGTTCACTGTCCTCCACTGGCGGATGGAACCCGGCTCGGTCATTCGCACGCACGCCCATACTTATGGCAATGTCGTCACCTTGGGGTTGGCGGGGCAGATCAAGATCGTCAATTTCGAGATGGTGGGTGTCCGGGATTTCGCGGCCAAAGGGACTTTCAAAGTGCGCCAGACCCAAGCCCAGTTGTTAAGCCCCGGCGACGTTAATTTGGTGAATCTGGAGTGCAATTACATACACGGGTTCCAAGCTGGATCTAAAGGCGGTCGCGGCTTGGACATTACCACCAGGATAAGGGAAAAGAAACCGACTCCTTATCTGAATCTGGCCAAGAAGGCAGATGGCGCTAAGCAGAAGATCTATGAAGCTAGTTGGACAGATTAGCTGCCTGAGACTAGCGGTCGTATCGGTGCGAAGTTGTCGCGACCGAGTCGAGTTTTTCAGCGGTGTTCTTCCTTTGCGTGCTTCGCGCCATTGCGTGAAATCCGCGCGGTTTGTGATGCCGCAACTTGCGAAAGGGTCTCACGCAAAGGCGCAAAGCGCGCGAAGAGTCTCTCGTCGGTCTGTGGCTTTGGCCTCGCTAGACATCTGGCCAAAACATAACATTTCGTTTTCAGAGGATTGAGTAATTTATTGCCGAGATAAGGCCAAACACCTTGAGCATTGAAATGAGAATTCGCGCATTCTTCACTCAACTCTTAGAGCAATCGGGTGTTCGCAGACTTCCCTAACTTTGTCCTCGCCGAGGACTGAAACTTGATCCTCGGAGTAGACAACTCATCATAGGAGACGGTAATGAGTTTCGTGTTAGAGCTGCAGAAGCCAGGACTGTCTTTGGCCATACTTGCTCTCGTAATGAGCGGGGGCGCGATGATTGCTCAGACACAGCCTCGCTCAGAAGGCTTTGCTGAGGTTAACGGCACGAGGCTTTACTACGAGCAGATGGGCAAAGGGCGCACGATCGTCCTTATTCACGGTGGTTTGGTTGATAGTCGGCTGTGGGACGATCAATTTAGGGAGTTTGCCAAACGCTACCGAGTCATACGTTACGATCTCCGGGGGTTTGGCAAATCTGACAGTCCGTCCGCGCAGTTTTCACCCATCGTTGATCTGCACGCGTTGCTTGGTTTCCTGAAAGTCGAACACGCAACGGTGATCGGTGTGTCGTTGGGCGGCATGATTGCAACTGACTTCGCGCTTGAATATCCACGGATGGTCGATGCGCTGGTTCTAGTCGGGTCGGCCTTGCGAGGTGATAAGCGTCCTCAGGATAAGCTGATGTCCGCAATATACCAGGCGGCGAAGCATGACGGGGCGGACACGTATGTAGAGAAGATGATGACGACACCGCTGCTGGCCGGCGTCAAAGACAAGCCGCGAGTCCGCGCGCGAATGCGCCAAATGATGATCGATAGCTACAAGGGCCTCGTATCACTTGACCCTAGACTCGTGAAATACCCTGAAGCAGTGACGATTGGCAGGTTAGAGAGCGTGCGAGCGCGCACCCTGGTTATCGTAGGCAGTAAGGATCACCCCGACCTGCTTGCCATCGCGGAGATTCTGCAATCCAAAATTCCCGGAGCACAAAAGGTATTGATGTCAGGCGCAAGTCATCACCCGAATATCGAGCAGCCGAAGAACTTCAATCGCATCGTCGTGAAATTCTTGCGCAAGAGTTGAAACAGCCCACGACTCTGGGTTTCGGCCGCGAGCCGCCAGACCTAATGAATCTCGCGGGCAGTATGCGTATCCCGGCATTGTTGATCGGGGTCCCTCTTCGCGTTGAGAAAGATTGAGAAATCCAGCGGCCAGCCTGCGGTACAATTTCGGCCATCAACGAGAGTGCTATCGGGCGCGTGACTGGCGTAGGCTTCGGGTAGCGCCCGGCAATGAAGAGGCCACCCTGCTTTCGGGTATGCAACGATGAGTCTGAACATTCTCAAACAGATCTGCTGCGCAACACTCATAGCTCTTGTGCTGTCGCCGTCTCTCTCTTCTGCGCGGTTCCAGGATGGGTATGGCCCTCGAGAACAGCGACGATTCACACATTTATCTTACCCGCCTGCAAGGCGCGACGATCAGGTGGATACCTATCATGGAATCGAGGTTCCTGATCCATATCGATGGCTCGAGGACACGCAGGCTAAGGAATCCCAGGACTGGTCCATGGCTGAAGAAGATCTTACAAGAGAATTCACGAGTCGAGTGCCGGCGAACAAAGCGATTCACGATCGCATTTCTCAGTTGGTGAACTACGACTTATATTCGGCCCCAAGGCTCCTGAATCCGCCGTTGATCAAACGGAACGGACGTTATTTCTTTTCCAAAGTCGCGGCTGGCTCGAGCAATCCAGTGCTCTATGTGCGCGAGAGCATCGGCGTGGCGCCCAGGGTGGTGTTCGACGCCGAGGCGCGTTACCGCGATGACAAGCTGAACCTGGTCGGCTTCATGCCCAGTCCGGATGGACACTTCGTAGCGTGCACGCTGGCGAGCGATCAGTCGAGCTGGCTGCAACTCCGGATCGTGAAGGTTGATGATGGAAGCGAGTTGCCGAACGCTCTTAACGGCTTACACGTCGCCGGTGGATCAATTTCATGGTCCAAAGACAGCAAGGGCTTTTTCTATACTGCCTTTGACAAGCCGGCGGAGGGAACACAGCAGCGCGCCACCGTTAAGAACCCGAAGATCTATTACCACACGATCGGGCAGGCGCAAGCCAACGACGGATTGATCTATACGCGGCCTGATAAGCCAGCGTGGCTTTATACCTATTTGGTCACGGACGACGGGCGTTACTTGGTCGTCATCTGTGCTGAGGGTAGCAGTCAGCAGAAACAAGTCTTCTACAAAGATCTCACTGCACACAATGGCGAACTGGTGTCATTGGTGAATGAGGCCGATGCGGACTACACCCTCCTTGGCAGCGAAGGACCGGTCTTTTGGTTTTACACGGATCTGCATGCGCCGCGCGGGCGAATTGTGGCCATCGACACCACGAGGCCGCTACCTGACCATTGGATAGAGGTCGTGCCGGAAGGCAGGGAGGCAATTGCCGGCAGAAGCAGCGTGGGAGGTAACGCGCTGGGTATGTTCGGGAACAGATTTGTCTTGATGTATTTGCGGGACGGTCGCCCGCTACTAAGGGTCTTTGATTCTAAGGGCCATCTGCAACAAGAAATAAATCTTCCCGCGGGCGGGTCGATCTGGGGCGGGCTTTCCGGAGAACAACATGACGGAGAGGTCTTCTATCAATACCTGGGACTCACCGATCCCAGCACGATCTACTGGCTGGATGTAGCGAAGGGACAGAACTCTGTTTTCATCCGATCCAATGCGGAGTTCAATCCCGACAACTATGTGATCGATCAGGTCTTCTACAAAAGCAAAGATGGTACGCGGGTGCCTATGTTCGTCGCCCACCGGAAAGGACTTCGACTCAACGGCAACAATCCGGCATACATGTACGGTTATGGCGCGTTCGGTTGGCTCTCCTTCGTATGGTACCAACCGCAGATTATCGCCTGGCTGGACATGGGCGGCATCTACGCGCAGCCCAGCATTCGCGGTGGCGGAGAGTACGGCGAGGCCTGGCACCAGGCCGGCATGAAGCTTAACAAGCAAAACGCAATCGATGACTACGTTGAGGCGGCGCGGTGGTTAATTGACAACAAGTACACGTCGCCGGCAAAACTCGTCGCCAACGGTGGCAGCGCGAGCGGCGCGCTCGCCGGCGCCGCGATCGAGCAGCATCCCGAATTGTTCGGCGCGAGTGTCATCGACCGGCCGGTGCTCGACCTTCTGCGCTTTGATAAGTTCACGGCTGCTTCGTATTGGAAGCCCGAGTTTGGGTCACCATCCAATCCGGAAGAGTTCAAAGCACTCCGTGCTTATTCGCCTTATCACAACCTGGAGCGAGGGCGTTGCTACCCGCCGACTTTAATTATGGTTGGGGATAAGGATCAGATTGCTTTTCCGGCTCACGCATATAAATTCACGGCGGCGATGCAGACCGCACAGGGTTGTGACAATCCGGTGTTGTTGAAGATCATGCACGGGGCCGGGCATAACTTCGGCGCGACGCCACAACAGAATGCCGATAACTGGACCGAAGAGCTTTCCTTTCTTGTGCGCGTCTTAAGAATGGAGGCGTCTGGCTTGTTGATAAAGTCAGCCGCTCGCTAACTCAGCACGATGCGACCGTTTGCCGCGCTTGCGGCCCCTTTAGCTCAGGCCGGCGGACGGCTAGATGTGATGTTCTGCTCACCAGGTTAATGGAACGAACCGATAACGATTGAGGAGACGAAATGCGAACGATGTTTTCAAAGAAACTGTCCCTTGGCTGGCTAATTGTTTTCCTCATGCCAGTCGCTGCCCAACAAATCGATTTGGCAAAACTGCCTGAGACGTTGGCAGGCCAGCGGGTCGCAGCCGTCAGATTTGTTGCTGATCAATTTCGCGTCGTGGAGGAACAAACATGAACTATCCAAAAGGTGTGCAAGTTCTATTTCTATCGGCAGTTATTCTTATGCCGCCCGCGGTCTGTTTAGGTCAGGGTAAGGCGGGCGATCTGAAGATTGAGCCGTATGTCTTTGAGAACTCGCAGAAAGAAAAAGTTGACGCCGAATTTGGGCAATTGTTCGTGCCGGAAAACCGTAATAATCCGCGAAGCCGTCTTATTGAACTTGCGTTTGTCAGATTCAAAAGCACCTCAACTAATCCGGGTTCACCGATCATTTATCTGGCTGGTGGTCCCGGCGGCTCTGGCATCGCTTCGGGGAGAGGCAGCCGTTTCCCATTGTTCATGGCGATGCGCGAGTTCGGCGATGTGATTGCGCTTGACCAACGCGGCGTCGGACAGTCAAAACCAAATCTTGTCTGTCGTGAGACATATGACCTACCACTTGATAAATCGCTAAGCCGCGAGAAGGTTATTAGAGGTACAAGAGAGCGTTCGCGCTCATGCGCCGAGTATTGGCGCGGTCAGGGAGTTGATCTATCGGGCTATAACACGAATGAAAACGCCGACGATATTGAAGCGTTACGAAAAGCACTTGGCGCGAAGAAAGTAAGTCTTTGGGGTATCAGCTACGGGACGACTCTCGCTTTGGCGACAATCAAAAGGCACGGACAAAACATTGACCGAGCCATCCTCGCCGGAGTTGAAGGCTCAGACAGTATGCTGAAATCGCCGAGTGATGTGCAGCAACATCTCGCGGACATTGATCGGCTCGTGCGAGCGGACGCGAATCTGAACAAACAAATTCCCGATTTTCTCGGTTTGATGCGAACGGTGCTTGACCGTCTTGAAAAAGAGCCGGTTACGGTTGAGGCGACAGACCCAAAGACCAAGCAGAAGGTCGAGGTGGTCATCAACAAATATGTTCTGCAACTGCTGACCGCTTCAGCCATCGGCACTGACGTCATAACCGCTTTCCCTCGACTTTACCTCGCTGCCTCGAAGGGTGATTTTTCGGAGATTGCCCCGCAATGGCTGAACTTATCAAGATCGAGTATAGGTTCGGCGATGGCATTTATGATGGATTGCTCGTCAGGTGCGTCAGTTGAGCGACATAGAAGAATCCAGCGTGAAGCGCGAGAAACGCTTTTAGAAAATGCCGCCGATATCGTGTTTCCAGACGTTTGTGACGCATGGGGTAATCCCGATCTTGGCAGAAGTTTCCGCGCGCCAGTCAAATCTAACATTCCGGTCTTGTTCATTAGCGGCACATTGGACGGGCGAACGCCCGTCAGTAACGCGGAAGAAGTCCGAAAAGCCTTTCCCAACAGCAAGCACCTTATTATCGAAGGAGCGTGGCACAGCGATCCTTTGTTCCTTTCGTCTCCGAAAATTAAGGACGTAATGTTGGAGTTCATGCGCGGTGTTCCTGTGTCAACCACAAGAATTACTCTTCCGCCGCTAAAATTTGCTCCGCTAAAGTCATAGTAGCGCAGATAAGGGAACGATGCATTGCTTTATGAAACCTAACGCCGCGTCGAACAAATCGGGTATGAAAGTCGAAGTCAAGCACAGAGATCTCCTCACCCGCCAAAGTCGAGATTGACTTCGTAGGGCTATTTACGCATCGCCGGCTGGCGACTCAAGTTGCGTCACCGAGTTGCTTACGAGTAACCGAACCACGCACGCTTAATCACCCTTTGTCGACCATTTCTGTTTTTGCTTCTAACAGCCATTCAGGTATGTGAGACTCACGCTCTCTGAGGCGCGGCCTATGGTTCGATTGGGCTTTGGTGGTCGGTGCGGGCCTAACCATTGGACGGGACTGCGAGAAGAAAGCGCTTTGACTGTTTTCTCTCGGTCCACGATTTAGTTTAGAGACTCCGCACCGGCCCATAAGGGTTTAAGTTGGCGGCCACAGCAACTACTAACTCGATCAGTTATCAACCTGGTTCCAGCAGCGAGCAAGTGTGGTGCGTGTCACCGGCTCAGTTCATCGCAATAAGGTGTCCTCCTTAGCCACATCGCCCTTAAGGTCGAGACAATCTTGCGCTGCACGGTCAGTCGCGCATGAGTCTTATCGTGCGTGGTTTCGAGCGCCCGTTGATAAGCGCGCTTGAACCCATTGTCCTTTTGCGACCGGATGGACACGTCGAAGGCTTTGCGCGATACATCCTTCAAACGACCACACCCCGAGCGGTCGAGTCGTGGCCGCCGCAAAGGCTTGCCGTTGCTGCTGCGATGACTCACGCTCAGCCGGCAGTACTTCCACAGCTTTCGCTTCGAGCTGAAGCGGCTCGGCGTGTGAATGTAAGCACTGAAGCGACAAGCACCGATGGGATCAATGCCTGGCACCGTGCGCAACAGTTTGATCTCGGGGAAAGACTGGGCCGCGCGCAGCATCAACATCCGGGCTTGCTCTTGCGCCGCCACCGACTGATCCAACACCTCGAAGAGCTGGTTGATAGCCGTGCGCAGATCGCGTGACTCTACCCTGACCAACACCTCTTTGCGTCCTTTACTCGAGAAGAGCCGCTCGCCGGTGACTATCACTCCCTGCATTCGCAAACGCGCCTTGATCTTCGTTTTCATCCGAGCCTGCTGGCCTGTCAGCTCATCGTAATGCTGCACCAGTTGTTTGAAGTTGCGCCGCGGCTGATCCGGCGCGTAGCGCACTTCCTTGAAACGATTCAGCCGCAGCAACTCGGCCAGTTTGTAAGCGTCGACACGGTCGCACTTGTCCGCGTCTTTGGCGATCCAGGCGTTGTCCTTCGGATGCGAGCAGACCACTCGCGTCACCAACGGCGCGATTATTGCGGCCGTCCAGGGCGCCAACTCGCCCGCTTCCAAATGCACGTGAATCTCACCCCGCTGATCCGCAAATGCGGCTCGCAGGTTTGCTTCACTGGTAGTGAAACTTCGATTCACCGTAATCGAGCCATCGGCCTTGATGGCAACCTGTTGAAATCCACTCGACCCCAGATCCAGTCCGACGTAAACTATCTCCATGCAGATGTCTCCTTTTCCTTAAATAATCAGGTATTGGAAAAAGCAGGATGATTATCCTGCTGGAGACATCTGCTGCTTGAAACTTAAACTGAAAGCCCGACTTTCATCGTACCATTGGATCGGAGCGCGTCAGGATAGCGCATTCTTCAACTTGATTGTTGGGCTCGAACGTTGTTGTTAATCGCCGCGCCCCGGTCAACTGGGAAACGGGCACGTATTTCTCGTTGATCAGTAGTCTTCGCATTGAGAAAGATTGAGAAATCCAGCAGCCACTGTGCAGTACAATTTCAGTCATCATACAATCGTTTGCCGGGCGTGACTCCGCTTTTTCTCAGGTCGGCGGACGGTGAGATGTGATGTTCTGCTGACCCAGGTGAATAGAACGGGCATGTCGGAGTTCATACGGAGACGCGTCGACACTTAAGGAGATCGAGAATGCTTAAATACATCTGTTCATCATTGCTACTCATTCTGCTGTTAGCGGTTTCGTTAGAAGCTCAACCGCAGCCACCTTCGACCGCAATGGCTGAAGCAAACAAACTCTTCCAAACCCAGAAATGGGTTGAGTCCGTAGCGGCCTTCGAGGCCGTTACGAAAGCTGAGCCGGCTAACCCGCGTGCCTTTTATTTCATGGGCTTATCACTGTACGCGCTGGGCAAGTATGAAGAAGCGGCGGCGCCTTTCCAAAAGGCGATTGAAATCGGCCACAATCCCCAGCCGATGTACGACCTGGCCCGCACCTACGCCAGGCTCAATCAAAAGGACAAGGCTTTCGAATGGATCGATAAGTCGCTCACTGCCAACCTGCCGAATCCCCGGCGGATTGCCAACGATCCTGAACTTGTCAGCTTGCGCGATGATCCGCGCTTTCCAGCGGTTGCAGAGAGAGGCCGAAAGGCTGCGATGGTCTGTATGAATACTCCTGAATATCGGCAGTTCGATTTTTGGGTAGGTGATTGGGATGTGATGAACCGGAACAACCGGCAGGTGGGCACCAACAGCGTGAAGCTCCTGGAAGATGGCTGCATTGTAGAAGAGAACTGGGCTAACACGGGTGGCGGAACCGGCAAAAGCTTTAACTTCTACAATCCGATTACGCATAAGTGGCATCAGTCGTACATGGACAACCAGGGCGGCAACTGGATGATGGACGGAGAATATAAGGACGGCGCGCTTAAGTACGAAGGCGCCATCTACTCCCCGGGACAAAAAGTACTGGTCCACATGACGTTCTTCAATCTTGGCCCCGACAAAGTCCGCCAATGGGCAGAGACCTCAGCGGATGAGGGGAAGACCTGGACGACCATCTGGGATGGCCTGTATGTCAGGAAGAAATCTGCCAACAGCGAGATGGACGCGCCTTCTAAAAATATGTCTGGGGACGCGACGCTCGAAGAATCGTTCATTTCCCCAACCGTGAACAAGTGGCGCATGACGGCGATTACTCCCGACGGACGGAAGCATGATTGAGGCAGTTGCGGGTAAGAAGATGACAATCGTGGTCGGTGCGCTTCTTGAAGCATGGCGCCTCCACAACCGAATCAATCTGTATTTGCTTGACGCTGTTGCGCCGGCTTCACTCAATTCAACATCCGCTTCGAAGGGGCGAACCGTGGCTGAGCAGTTCACACACATTCACAATGTTTGCCTCATGTGGTTGAAAGAGGCGGCGCCGCACTTGATGATAGGGTTGGCGAAGATTGAGATGGGAGTTGCCGTTGACAAGACGCACTTGCGTCAATCGCTCGAAGGCTCGGGGCGTGCGATTGCGAAGTTGCTTGAAGCGTCAATCACAACAGACCAAAGGGTGAAAGGATTCAAACCACATGCGATCGCGTTCTTTGGATACTTGATTTCACACGAGTCGCATCACCGTGGCCAGATAGCTTTGACAGTGAAACAAGCTGGATACCCGCTCGATAAGAAGACCGGGTTTGGTTTGTGGCAATGGGGAGTGAGGTAGTGGCTAACTCATTTACTCGTCGGATGAGGGTAAGACGTGGACATCCGTTTGGGACGGAATGTATTTCAGAAAACAATCGAGATTTTCTAAGTCTTTGACTGGCGAAGTTTGTCAGCAAATTATTATTTGAGGAAGTAGCTTTCAAATCAGGAGATTTCAAGAATTGAAGAATCAATCGCGTTACAGTTACTTATTGTTAATGATCCTTCTGTCAAGTTTTGGTGGGGGAACAATCGCGCAGACGCAGGCCATCCAAGAACCTTCGTCTGTAAACGAATTCGTGAAAATACTTGCGCAAGCACAAGCGAAAACAGGCGAGAAAGATTGGACAAAAGCCGCCGAATTGTGGGAGCAAGTCGTAAAAGCAAATCCCCTCGACGGGAGATTTTGGAATCAGCTTGGACACGCGTATTACTACGCCAAGAACTTTCGCAAATCGACGGCGGCGTACGAAAAACAGATCGAGCTTGGTGGGGTCATTCCGGCAAAAGCCGCCTTTAACATTGCTTGTAATTACGCCTTGCTCGGCGAAAAGGAATCGGCAATCAGTTGATCGATACGAGCAAAAATGTCCCGCGAGGAAGGCTGCACCGATCTCGAATCGCTGCGTGGTGATCCTCGTTACCGAAATATCGTCGGGTTGATCGATACGAGCAAAATGTCCCGCGAGGAAGGCTGGCGTGCAGATCTAAACCTTCTAAATCGAGAAATTAAGCGAAAAGGTTACCATCTTTTTCCGCGGACGGGAACGGAAGCCGATTTTGATCGAGCGGTTAAAACGCTAAATGACTCGATCCCGAAATTGACCGATATTCAAATTATCGTTGAAATGGCAAAGTTGATGCGGAAGGTCGGCGACGGCCATTCGGGGTTGATGGGTGGAAGGCGACCAGAGTTTCTGCCAAATCTGCCCGTACAATTCTATTTATTCGAAGAGGGACTATTTATTATTTCAGCGGATCCGAAATACAAAGATCTGATCGGCTCGAAAATTCTAAAATTCGCGGATCGCTCGCCCGACGAGATCCTAAAGGGGCTTGAGCCAATCATCAGCATCGATAACGGCATATGGATCAAGCAAGTCGCGCCGTATCGAATGCGAAGTCTGAATGTGCTAAACGCACTTGGCCTTATTCCCGATACCAACAAGGTTTCACTTACCGTTCGCGGCTTGGATGGTAAGGAATCCGTAGTCTCGGTCGCCGCAGATGACACTCAGCCAGATATTTGGAACATAAAACCAAATCCTTCGACATGGATCAACTTGGCGCAAATATTACCCGCTCCGATGCCCCTCTATTTGAAAAACCCCGCAGTTCCATATTGGTTTGAATACCTTAAGGACAATCGGACGGTCTATTTCGGATTTAACAGCATTCAAAACGACCCGAAGGAATTGCTCGCGGATTTCGCGGCTCGTCTGTTCAAGTTCGTCAACGAAAATGATGTCGAAAAGCTGGTGATTGATCTGCGCTGGAATAATGGCGGCAACACAATGATCCTAAACCCTCTTTTCCAGGAAATCATCAAGAGCGACACGATCAATCAACATGGAAAACTGTTCGTAATTATCGGGCGCCGAACATTCTCGGCTGCTCAAAATTTCTCGACCTTTATTGAACGTTATACAAATGCAATTTTTGTCGGTGAGCCGACTGGCTCAAGCCCGAATTTCGTCGGCGAAGAACACCCGTTCACTCTGCCTTACAGCAAGCTTGTAATGAATGTTTCCGACTTATATTGGGAGAGTTCCTGGCCGCACGACCGGCGTACCTGGATCGCTCCACAAATCTATTTGCCGCCGACTTTTGAAGCCTATCGGACGAATCGCGATCTAGTGTTGGAGGCGATATTAAACTATAGGTCGGAAACAAATTAATTTTCAGTATGAGTTGCATAAGCACGACGGCGGACGAGGGCAAAATTTGGGAATCGTTGTGGGACGGAATGCTGGCAAACTAGAGGTTGAAAGGAACATGAATCCACGCCGCATGAAAAACATCCAAGCCGTATTATTGGTCCCTTGCCTTCTAGTGTGTTCGTCAATCGCTTTGTCTCAATCGCCGCCGTCGCAAGAGGCAGACGCGCTCTATCAGGCACAAAAGTGGGCCGAAGCGGCTGAGGCTTACCGAGCGGTTACGAAGGCAGACCCGGCAAATGCGCGAGCCTGGTACAGGTTCGGAACTTCGCTGCATGCGCTGAGCAAATACCGGGAGGCAGTGGCCGCTTTCCAAAAGGCGGTAGAGATTGGCCAGAACCCGCAGGCGATGTATGGACTCGCTCGTTCGTATGCAAAGTTAGATGACAAGGACAAAGGATTCGAATGGCTGACAAAGGCTGTGAACGCGGGGTTCTCTCAGTCAACGATATTGAATGGTGACCCCGACCTGGCGAGTTTGCGCGCAGACACGACGCGTTTTCAAGAGCTGCTGAAAGTCGCCGACAGGTTAGCCAATCCATGCATGTCGCAGCCAGAGCATCGGCAGTTCGATTTCTGGGTCGGCGAGTGGACGGTCCAAAATGTGCAAGGGCGACAAGTCGGTTCCAGCAGCATTCAGCGCATCGAGAACGGTTGCGTCATTCTGGAAAATTGGACCGCCGGCCCGAACGCCACCGGCAAGAGCATCAACTTTTACGATGCGACGCTCAGAAAATGGCGACAAACCTGGGCGGATAGTGTCGGCGGAGTAAGTGAATTCGCTGGTGAATTCAGAGATAGCGCCATGCGCTTTGAAGGCGAATCACACACGCCTGGCGGAGCCAGGGTTCTACGCCGGCTGACTTTTTTCAATCTGGGCCCCGACCGTGTTCGCCAGTTCTCAGAAGCGTCCACTGATGGCGGGAAGACTTGGAACCCCGACTATGACTTCACTTACATACGTAAGCATGTTGCGACATTCGATGTTCTGCCCGTGCCGGACCAAATCAAAAAACTACAAGCGGATCAAGGTTCTGGAAAATGACTCGGTAATTGGCGGGCATTGAAACCTTACGCGCCCTCGCTGTCAACATTCTTTGACAAAACCTGAGAAAGATTGAGAAGCGAACGCCACATCCGTGCGTATTACAGAAGAGGGTAGGTAACATCGGATATAACGGCATTACCAATGTGGATGGCGTGAAGGCGCGCGACTGGATTAACGAAAAGTCCGGCGTCATTACGTTCTACCTGGACGCGGCCGGGGACTCTTACATCCTCGGAGTCAGACAAAGCGGTATTGCTCCGGGTAAACGTACTTCTTGCAAAGCAGAAATTAAGGAGAGGAATACATGAAGCCACATTACATCGTACGACTTTTACTTATGATCGCGTGCAGTTGCGCGCTTGGAGCGATCACTACAACTATGGGCCAGAGCGCACCGAGCGCCGCACAGAAACAACCGACAGCAAAGACGAACGTAGCCATCTTCATTTTTGATGGCGTCCAGATTATCGACTATGCCGGCCCCTATGAAGTCTTCGGCGGCGCCCGTTTTAACGTTTATACGGTCGCTCCACAGAAGCAGCCAATCACCACGATCTACGGGATGAAGGTTACGCCGGACTACGATTTTTCAAATCATCCAAAGCCGGACATTTTGGTGATTCCGGGTGGCGGTAGGTCGAGTGCGAATCCTAGCCCGTGGAAGCCTGGTCTCCCCGTCGAGGACGATCCAAGGATCTTCAAGTGGGTACAAGACACGGCGGCCCAATCGCAGTACGTGCTTTCGGTATGCAACGGCGCGTTCACTCTGGCGAGGGCCGGACTTCTGGACGGACTCTCGGCCACGACAACCATGCCGTTCCTCGCGAGGCTAAAGGAAGTGGCGCCAAGAACGAAAGTCATCACTGATAAACGGTGGGTGGACAACGGCAAGATTGTGACCTCTGGCGGGCTGTCGGCCGGCATCGATGCGGCCCTGCACGTGGTCGCGAAGGTTCTCGGGCCGGGGGACGCTCAATTCCTCGCTCTCGGTCTCGAGTATAGATGGGATCCGGAAGGAGAATATTCTCGGGCTGCTCTGGCCGATAAGTACATGCGCTTTCTGTTTCAAGGGATCGAAGCCGAGAGCCTCGCGCGTCAGGGTGACAGGGATTGCTGGGAGAATAAGTGGAAGGTAAGCGCAGCATCTGCGGCGGCGATTTTGAGTCTTGTCGACAATACGCTGGCGAATAACAAGACCTATGGCCCACCTTCCAACGTCAAGTGGGTAAGACAAGACGCTGCGCCAGCAAAAAACGACTCCCGGAGTCTCTGGCAATTCGTCGATGAGGAAGGGCAGAAATGGACAGGCGTCGCCTCGGTCGAGCCGTTCGCAGGTGAAGCGAACAAATTTTTGCTGACCCTCAAAATCGCCCGCAATGACGACGCTGCGCGGCAATAGCGCTTGATCGCAAGGTCAAGACGGTGATGAGAGGTGGGTGTTGGGCGGACACGCGAACTTCGAGAGGATTCCCGAGATGAGAGGGCGATGCCAGTGGCGAACATCGGTGAGCATCAGCGTGCCCAGGGATCGAGTATGGGCGATCGTCGATGATATATCGCTGATTCCCCAGTACCATCCGGAAGTCCGGAAGGTCGATCTTCTGTCGGGTCGAAGCACCCGGGCGATAGGCGTCAAGTACCGGTGCACAATTCCGGAAGGCAGGAAGGGCAGCTGTATTGAAGAGGTGGTCGACTACGTCCCAGGCCAGCGAATGGCGACGGCCTTTCCCGAAGACACCTGGGGGATCAGCAAGATGTTGGCCGATTTTGTTGTGGAAACCGTCTTGGTACCGCATGGTGACCACGAAACCATTCTTGTCCTTAAAGCCTACTACGAACTGATTGGGTGGAAAACAAAGCTGCTGCACGCGCTCTTTCTTCGGCGGCTCATGGCGCGCAAGGCGTTGCGCACCATCGAAGGCATCAAGCGCTTGGCAGAGACGGCATAGGCAATATGCTCTTGCTGGCACAGGCCGCCCAACAAATGGCATACAGCGGACGGCGCTGCGCGACGACGCTGATGCCGAGCGGTAAAGACAGACGACAATGGGCCGATGACTTTATGGCTGACAAAGCAGGCGCCGCACCTCATCAAACTGGTTTACATAACCCGAGAGAGTATTTCAACGCTCTGATAATCCGAGGTAAAACTATCTTGACCTGCAAAGACATTCTCGCCGCATCGCTGTTTCTGATCTGTGTTCTGTCCACAACAACATCTGCCCAAGTGAACCAGGGAAATTCCCAGAGCGGTTCCGCAGGGTCGGAGCCAGCCCTCTCAACATTTCGTGGCGGGCCACAACGGAACGGGGCATATAAAGGCACGGGCTTCTTTGCGGCGAACCGTGTGCTCTGGCGATATCGAACGGGCGGCCCGGTGCAGTCTTCTCCGGTACTATTTGATGGCAGCATCTACGTTGGCAGCAATGACGGATACTTGTATTGCCTCGCGGCCGGTTCGGGCGAACTGAGATGGAGATTCAAAGCAAGCGCGAGCGTGAGTTCCTCTCCGGCTATAGCGAATGGAGTTGTCTATTTCCAGGCGGACGACAATCACTTCTATGCCGTGGACGCCCGCCAAGGCCGGGTCAAATGGGAACTGAAGACCGGAGCAAACGTGCCCTTTGACGGGCGCTGCGTGCCCTGCGGAGCTGACCTTGGAGATGCTGGAGCCTTTGACTTTTGGGCGTCGTCCCCGGCGTTGGAAGGCGGCAGTGTCTATTTCGGAAGCGGAGACTCCTACCTTTACGCACTGGATGCAGTAACAGGCAAGCTGCAGTGGAAGTTCAAAACTGGTGGCCGGGTTCGCTCTTCGCCAGCCATATATAAAGGATTGGTCTATGCCGGAAGCCTGGACGGAACGATGTACGCGCTTGACGCTGGGCGCGGAACTTTGCGCTGGAGTTTCAAGACAGAAGGAAATGAGTATTTTAGGATCGGAGAGATTCAGTCCTCACCGGCGATTGCGGCCGGCCTGGTAGTCTTTGGCAGCCGTGATTACAACCTCTACGCGCTTGATGCTGAAACCGGCGCGCTGAAATGGAAGAACCTCGTGAAGGAGTCCTGGATACTCAGCTCGCCGGCAATCGCAAATGATGGCGTTTTCGTTGGCAGCTCAGATGGGAAATCAATTCGCAAAGTAGAACTGTCGACAGGGAAAGAGCTTTGGACCACCGCAGTGCCTGGCAATGTCTTTTCCTCGCCGGCAGTCGCCGGAGGCTACGTTTATGTAGGCGACATACAGGGGGATATGGTCGGGCTGGACGAGCAGACCGGGAAACTAAGAATGGGAAGGTTCACCGATGGCCGGATCAATTCTTCCCCCTTGATTGCTGATGGGGTTGTTTACTACGGAGCAGAAAACGGATACGTCTATGCGATTGTTGGTGGCAAGCCACCTGCAGCGAAGAAGCCAGGCTGAGCTAATCCAAAGAGCTTCGTGGCTACTGGTGCGTCTAAATTACCCGGCGCTGAGAAAATCAGATTCCACCCTGCATCTTGCCGCAGAGGCGATTGCAACTTAAAACAGTGAACGGGCGGGTAGTGTGGATCGAATATATTGGAATGATTAGCTCGACGATTGAGGTGATCGTATGAAAAGCAGCGTATTTCTTCGCCGTACCCGTCTTGAGCGCGCGATTCAAATTCTGCCCCTGCTTTCAGCGGTTCTGGTTGCCAACGTTATTGGCCAAGCGCAGACCGCTGAAAGAAAGTACCGAAACATTCAAGTCCTGAAAGGCGTGCGCGCAAAAAACGTCGATCCGATCATGCGAGCATTCAACCGAGCGCTCGGCGTCGGGTGCGCGTTCTGTCACATTCAGGACAAATGGGATGATGAGAGCAAGCCGCAATTCGCCACTGCGCGAAAGATGTTCCAAATGGTGAAGGTGCTGAACGAAAACCAACTGGCGAACACCAGCGGAGTGAGTTGCTGGACTTGTCATGCCGGTCAGACAAAGCCGGCGCGTTTGCCTCATCCGCTGCTCGATGCAGAAGAGGCCAAATGGCCCGCTGCGCTTGCAGACGCATCCGAACGCCTTAAGCTCGCGATGAATATTTACAACGTGACGCTGAACGTTGGCTGCAATTACTGTCACGTTCCCACGGATTGGAAATCAAACGTAAAGTCGGCTTACAAGATGGTGGCACGCATGAACTCGATGTTCACGGTGTTTCCGCAGTACATGCCGTCGACAGCGCGGACTCAGTGCTGGATGTGCCATAAGGGATCAACCGAACCGAAGCGCAGAAAACCGTTCTAGGTAGCTCCAGATATGAATATCTAAAGATCAACGTTCCTGTCAAAACCCCTCGCACAGCCTTCATAGGTCCGACATTTGTACTGATCGAGCCAACTCTTGCTGTGGTCATTAACGCTGAGTTTTGGTCTCGGCGTTGACATTCCAATCTGGAATCTCAAAGCTATGGCTTTCTCAAAAATGGCTTCAAGATGTGAGCGGACAACGGACTAAGAGTCCGTTGTCCGGTTCAGAGATCAATCTCGTGTGTCGCTAATTTGTTGAAAGGGATTCGACGGCGGAGTTGAATCCGCACGGGATTACTCCCGACGGAATTTGAGTTAGGACCAAGGCCAGTTTACCGGATCTCACCAAACGAGATGAACCAATATTCACCGGACTGGCAGCCGTCAACGTCACTTTGTTTGCTCAACCGCTTTCCAGAAAAGTTGTCACAGCATTGGCACAAAAAGACGGCTCGCTGAATGTCGCTGTCGTTAACTTATTGATCCCATTGGTCAACGTTGGGTGGGGCGAGGCCCGCGACTGCTGATAAAAACCAGCAGGAGCCCTATCAGAAGCACGCGTGCTAACTCATTGGTTTGATTGAAAATAATGGTGCACCCGGCACGACTCGAACGTGCGACCCCCTGATTCGTAGTCAGGTACTCTATCCAGCTGAGCTACGGGTGCTGATTGGATTATTGAGCAGCTAAATCGAAGACAAGTTTAAGGTTTCAAGTTTCAAGTTTCAAGTTGGCCTCGATTCCCAAACCTTAAACTTGAAACTTGAAACCTGAAACTTTAGTGAGCGTAGTATCCCGGCTTGGTGCTGGCGACCAGATCGGCGCGCGCTATTTCTACCCGAATCTCGCGCCACTTGCCGTCGTGAGAGCCCGGATTCGGCGGCTGATACGCAATGCTGTAAAGAGTGCGCAGATCGGCGGCGACCTGTGCGTATAGTTTAGCGAGATCGTCGAGCCGGCGAATCTCGTGCAAGCGTCCCCCGGTGCGATTGGCCAGCAACTGCAGGCGCGTGCGCGCCGCGGCGTACATGGCAGTGATAGAAGGATCAGGCAACGGCAAGCGTTTCGGGTCACCCGACGGAAGAGCCAGCGGAAAGATCGTTACGCCCTGACGGTCGGCGTCGCTAAGCACTGAGACTACCTGGGAGTTTGTCTCGGCCTTGATCGCAGTGCCGACTTCCGACGCTTCAGCTTTCGAGACGATCGCGCGATCGGAGTTCCGTACTTGCGTATCAAGGCCATCGGTTAGAACTACCACCGCTTTACGCCGCTTGCCTTCATGGGACAGTTCTTTCAGTGAGAATTTCAAAGCATCGTACAGAGGTGTGTTCCCTGAGCCGGTGGCGAGCGTAATTGCATAGGCAACACGATTGCGATCGGTGCTGAACCCAAGCAAAGACGAAACTCCCTTGCCGTTGAATTGCACCACCGCAACTCGATCTTGAGGAGCAAGCGCGTCCAGGAATCGCAGCGCCGCCGATTGAATCTGCTGGCGAAAGTTCACCGTTGAACCCGACATGTCGAGCAGCATCACCAGACTGAACGGCGCTTCCGTCGGTTCGAAGGCCACGATGGGCCGGCGCACGCCGTCTTCATACACTACAAAATCGGTGGACGATAAACTCGTGACCGCCTGGCCCGCCTTGTTGACCACACCGACATTCAGTTGCACCAGGGCGGTGTTGGTCGTAATAACGTCGTCAGGCTGCTGGGCTTGGATCCCGCAGGGAATAACGATTAATAGCGCCGCGAACGACAGAATCACGGTAATCCGGCGCGCGAGTTTTGAAAGTGAATGGGCAACAGTGAATGAAGTCATCCGGCTTTAGACTTACCTGAATAGAGTTGCTGGGGTACGGGTGAGTATGCCTGCGCCCCGCTTGAGTTTGCAACCCGGCAGGCGAAACCCGCGACTTGCTATCGAGTCTAACCAACACTTACTCAATATCATGCTTAGCAAATATTAACTGCCTATCACGCACACCGTCCATCGAATATAATTAACCGCCTTTTGTGGTGATGTAGTTTGAACGTGGCACGCGCATCTTGTGCGTAATTCCCCGGGCCGGAACACCCGTGCCACTTTGCAGCGGAATCTCCCACGATGTACCGTCCCAACTTTTGCGCTGAATGTGGTGAGCGACTGTCGCGTAGAGACTGGCGCGCGTGGGCCAAGGCCTGCATCGGGGCCTGGACCGGGGCCTCATGGTGCGACGAATGTGCGCGCCGGCTGGGCCAGTATGGATTTGCCAGGTTTGCCAGACGCATAGCAATCATTTCGACCATCGCAATTTCCGCTTTCGCTCTCGGCAGATACCTGAGACCGGCGCCACCACCTCTGATCATTTCTCGCGCGGCAAACTCACCACTCTCTGACCTGCCCGTAGACTTTGATGAGCCCACAAGCGCAACCAATCGCAAAGAGAACGATTCGACAGGCCGGGATGTCGCCGGGGTAGATCGCGAAGACAAAGCCTACATCTGTGGAGCGCGCACAAAGAAAGGCACCCCGTGTCGTCGTCACGTGCACGTGGCTGGCGAGCGATGCTTTCAGCACAAAGGCATGCCGGCGATCTTGCCTCTGGAAAAGTTAGAGGTGAAAAGCAAATGAGATTTACGCGCTCTGTTCATAGTGCTACGATTAACCCCAAGTTTGGAGGTGGAAACCATGCCGGCTTCAGCTATGGAAGTAGAAATCAACTTCTCACCTTTGTACCACCGTTACACGCTCGAGGAGTTTTGGGAAATACCCGATCTCAACGATCGGTCCCACTACGAATTGATCGGAGGGCATCTGTTTATGGTCCCACCGCCTGATGCACCACACGACGACCTTGACGCCCGCCTGAATAGGTGGCTGTCGCGATTTCTGATTGAAAGGAAGATCGAAGGAGATGTCCTTCATCCGCGGGCCTCGATCTACCGCGATGTTGCGGCGGGAACCTATCTTGAGCCGGACATGATGTACGTATCGGATGAGTTGAAGAACCGAATGGGAAAGAAACGTTCGTCGGCTGATATTGTTTTTGAATATGTCTCCAGGAGTAACGCGGTCTACGATCGCACAACCAAAGCGCACACGTACCTGATGCTCGGCGTGCGCGAGTTGTGGTTGATCGATCCGGCCACGGTGACGATCGAAGTGCGCTATGCAGCCGAGCACAAGGGTAAGCCGGTGTGGGAAGGCCAGCTTTATTCGCGGGGAGAAATGGCTGAATCCAGAGTGTTGGAAGGATGGCGGGTTTCCGTAGACGAATTGTTTGAAGGGTTGGTCTAGTGCCTACTGCTCATTAGAGAAGAAAAGCCCGCGTGGATCAGAATTGACTAACGCGGGCTTTTTGCAATCACAGACTAAAGTCTGTGCCACCTACCTAATCGTCTTGATCGGCGCCGGCGGCCGCGGCGGCAGCTTCACCGGATTCTTAAGTTTCGCCATGAGCTCCGCGATGCCGCGTTCGAGCTGAGGATCACGCCCGGCGATCTCTGACTTCGGGTCGTTGTCCACTTCGATGTCCGGATCGACGCCGTATCCTTCGATGATCCACCCGCCGTTCTTGTTGGTAAACCCAAACTCGGGAACATTGACCGTACCGCCGTCAATCAGAGTACCGCGGTTGGTAATGCCCACGACCCCACCCCAGGAGCGTTTGCCGATCAAGGGACCGAGCCCTGATTCCCGAAACATGGCCGGAAAAATGTCGCCGTCAGAAGCCGAGTTTCCGTCCAGCAGAGCCACCATTGGTCCCGTAAATACGGCATCCGGGTAGGTGCTTGCCTCCTCGACGGTGCGCGAAAATCCTAAGGCCAGCACTTTGCGCCGTAGCCGCTCGATCAACATGCGCGAGACGTTGCCGCCGCCGTTCGCGCGCACATCTACGATCAATCCCTCTTTGCGAATCTGGGGGTAGTACCACTTGATGAACTCGCGCATCCCGGCGGGGCCCATGTCGGGAACATGAATGTAGCCGACGCGCCCACCAGTTGCCTCTTCAACTTTCTTACGGTTGGCTGTCACCCAATCCAGATAAATCAAGTTGCCTTCGTCGGTGATCGGTCGATAAGAAACCGTGCGAGAGCCTTCCAGGCTCGGCGTTTTGTTGACGGTAAGCTGCACTGGATTATCTGCCTTGTTGCGCAACAGGCGATACGGATCGTCGCTCGCCTTCAACTCTTCGCCATCGATTGCCAGAATGTAATCGCCGACGCTGAGGTTAACTCCGATTTCGGTCAGCGGTGAGCGGTAGAGATCTTCATCATTCTGACCCTGGAAGATCTTTGAAATGCGATAGCGGCCCGCGGCTCGATCCAGCTCAAAGCGAGCGCCCGGCAGACCCACGCGCGGTCTGGGCGGAATCTGAAAATCACCGCCATCGATATAGGCGTGTTGCACGGTCAGCTCTGAGATCATTTCGGCGATGACATAGTTCAGATCGGAACGATGGGCGACGTATTGCAGCAGCGGCTTGTACTGCTCGCGCAGCGCCACCCAGTCATAGCCGTGCATGTTCGCGACATAGAACCAATCGCGATAGCGACGCCAGACTTCGTTGAATATCTGGTTCCATTCTTCAGCCGGCACGCGATCGACGACCAGGCCGGCAGTAGCGACCGGCTTTCTTGTTTTGTCGCCGGTCGGGGTCGCTTCGTACAAGTTGAAACCAGGCCCCTGCCTGACCAGAATCTTCGAGCCATCGCGCGACATTGCGTAGCCGGCGCCATCCTCGACGAGCGTTGTTTCTTTTCGATCTTTGATCGAGAAAAGCCGCAACTGCGGAGGCCGATCTCCTGGCCGGCCAAGATAACCGGCCGAGCCGACGCCGTAGAGCAGAAAGCCATTCTTCGCGCTGAGACCGCCATAGTTGTCGGCCACGATTGGAGCCCGGGCAACGCGAGTCGTAATGCCATCGAAATCGATCGTCAGGGGCTTTTGCGGTGGGGCTGCTGCGGGCGCTGCGGGTTTCGCCGGCTCTTGCTCTCCTTCCTTCTTTGCGTCCGCCGCCGGCGCTCCTTCTCCCTCCTTTGGCTTGCTCACAACCACTTCGTCGCTTTCCGGCGGGAACGGATGCTTGACGTCCTTACGCAGGGCCATCGCATAAATGTATGACGTGCGGTTAGTCGCAAAGTTGAACTCGACCTGCGAGATCTGGGGCGCGAATTCGTGATCGCTGATGAAGAAGAGATAGTTGCCCTGCGGGTCCCAGGCCGGATTCCCGGCATTGAACATATCATCAGTCAGGCGATTGACTTTGCCGTCGGCTGCGTTCCAAACATGGATCTGCGAAAAGCCGTTTCCGTTTGTCGCCATGCTGAACGCGAGATAGTTGCCGCTGGGCGACCAGACGTAGTCGCGGATCTGGCCGCGTGATGAATCGACAATTTCGGTCAGCTTTCGGTCCGCCAGGGTCACCACCCACACTTTGCCGTCCTTGTCGCCAAACGCAATGCGTTTCCCGTCGGAAGACCATCTGGGCTGATAGCGCATGGCGCTGCCGCCGTTCGTGATTTGCTGCGCCGGCTTCGAACCGTCCTGCGGCGCCAGGTAAAGCTCTTCTTCGCCGCTCATGTCAGAGATGAAAGCGATCTGTGAACCGTCAGGAGACCAGGTGGGCCACTTGTCATGCGCGCCGGATGAGTGCGTAAGGTTGCGCGTCGGTCCTTTCTCGATCGGCGCGGTAAAGATATCGCCGCGGGCTGAGAACAACGCGCGCTCGCCCTTGGGGCTCAGATCATATGACTCGATATTGTTGGCTGCCGAGACACGACTGGGCCGCCGCGCGAGCCCATCATCGGGTACGGTGATCGAGATTGGCGTCGTCTTGCCGCCTTTTGTTTCGAGGATCTGCAACTCGCCGTCCATTTCATAAACGATCCGGCCTTCGTGATCGGAACTCGGCCAGCGCACGTCCCATTGCTTGCTGCGCGTGACCTGCGCCGTCTTGCCGCTGGAAACGTTGTAAGCGTAGAGATTGAAATGTCCGTCTCGATCGGAATTGAAGTAGATGGTGTCGCCAATCCACATAGGATCTCGGGTCGGACGGGGTCCTTCGGTGATTCGCTTTGCGTCGCTGGTTTTCAAATCAAAAATGTACAGGACGTTGGCCTGACCGCCCCCGTAACGCTTCTCAGATCGGAAGTCCCGAAATTGCGGCGAATAAACCATGCGCGCGCTGTCCGGGGAGTAATCACCCGAACCTGCTTCGGGCATCGGCAATGGCTCAGCCGGCCCGCCGTCAACGGAAACGCTGTACAGCCGGGCGATGGGGAGGGCCCATGAATCGCGTTCAGATCTGAAGAAGACTCGCTTGCCGTCTTTGCTCCAACCGCAAACCTGGTTGTCCCAACCCCAGCGCGGGGCCAGAGGTCCTTTCGCTGGATAGAAGGTTAGTTGTCGCGGCACGCCGCCCGTTGAGGGGATCACATAAACCTGCTCATCGCCGTCGTATTGGCCGGTGAAGGCGATCCAGTTGCCGTCGGGCGAGAATTTGGCAAAGACTTCAACGCCGGGATGGGCAGTCAGACGAATTGCTGAGCCGCCGCCGGCCGACGCGGTCCAGATGTCGCCGCCGTAAGTAAAAGCTACGCGATCACCGTGAATGTCGGGAAAGCGCAGCAGCTTTGTCTGGGCAAAGACTGAACTGGAAGCGAGAAACAAAAAAGCGACCGCAGTCGCCGTTACAAAAAGACGAGCAAAGATATTTCGCTTGAACAACGGGGAATCCTCCTTTGAAAGTACGAAGGTCAAAAATCATTTTCCATTTTTCGCTTGACATTTTTCATTTGCCATTTGGCAGTGCACTCAGTCCCGATCATGTCAGGTAGCTGCACCATAATGTAAACACAGGATCATGGCAACTACTCTGAAAAGGGCTCGCACTGGGCAGTAAATGACAAATGAAAAATGTCAAACGACAAATGGAAACTGGCTCTAAAAACTTAAACTTCAAAAACGCAGTGTGCGGATCACCACTTGATCGAGCCTTCTTTGGTGGTGTCGATCTGCGCCGGCTCGTTCGAGCCGTAAAAGAACCCTTTCATGTTGTCCATCAAAAACCCCTGGGCATCAGGATTGGTAAGATCAAGACCGTAGTGGTTGATGATGCGGGTCTGCGCCTGTAGCCATTCAGCCCAGCAGGGCTGGCAGACTTCGGTGGCGATTTTCTGGCCGAGTTCGGTGGGCAGCGGCGCATAGCCGAGGGGTGTACGCTTCTGAGCGCAACGGGCGCATTTGATTTCAGCTGACATTGACTTGTTTCACCTCGTGAGGATTATAGCGCGGTTCGATCAAATTGGGAGTGATTGTTCGGAGTTCCGCCTTCAGGCGGGCTTATGAATCTGTCCCCAAGCGGAATTAAGAAGCCGCCTGAAGGCGGAACTCCGAACCAAAATTACTTCTGCGCGTCGCGAATGGCCTTAATGATGTCGTCATCTTTGGGACGAAACAAACCGAGCGGTCGTACGTCGCGATATCTGATTACGCCGTTCTGATCGATTACAAAAACCGACCGCGCGACTTTGCCGGGAATCAGAGATTGTGCACCGTAAAGATCAGCCACGTTTCGATCGACGTCCGCCAGCAGGCGCAGCGGTAGATTGTGATGCTCGGCAAAACTCTTGTGCGAATCGACCGAATCAGTGGAGAGGCCGACAACCTCTGCGCCGGTTGCTGCATAATCCTCCCAGCGATCGCGCACCGAACACATCTGGCGCGTACATATCGGCGTCTCGTCGCCGGGATAAAAAAGCAACACGACGACCTTGCCCCGTTGATCCGAGAGACGCCACTGGGCGCCTTCGCCGTCTCGCAGAGCAAAGTCCGGCGCTGGTGTTCCTTCTTTTGCTGTGCCTGGATTTCCCAAACGCTATTTTATGACCGACGCCAGATTCGCTGCGGCCACCTGTGTCCTGATCTCCAGTTCGACGCCACGCGTCGTGATTTTCAAATTGTCGAGAGCGCTTTGCGCCAGGGCCTTTCGCGGCTGGACCATTTGCGCAATAAAGATTCCCCCAAGTTGCTTCAGTCCCGTAATGGTGTCGCTCAAGTTCTTTGCTGAGTCCGCACTGTCTGTGCGGGCCACCAGCATCAATGAAACATCGCTCGCGGTCGATCCGATGGATCCATAAGCCTGTCTGATCGAGTTCGCATCTTTGGCAATCGTATCATTGCCGACGTTCAGATTCGCCATTAGCTCGCGCGGCACATTCGCGCCAAAACCAATCACGGCATGGGGATCGCGAGTCGCCAACAATACCAGGTCACCGTTCGCCCGACTACCTCTCTTGCCGGCTTCGATCGCCGCGCGCACATTCGGCAAAGTCCCAATCGCCAACGAATTAGGATCGAGCGCGCAAACCGCCAGTTCGTTGATTCTCATGTCCCACAAACCGAGCAGCTTCATCTGATCGTTGATGCTGACGATCAGGATCGTCGCACCCCGATATTTCTCTTCGCGGAACTTGCCGCTGGCCGCGATTTTTGCGGCAGCCGTCAGCCCTTTGGCGTCGAACGTTCCATGCGCGATGGCCACTGTCTCAAGCTTGGTCACGCGCGCCGAAGGATAGGTGTAACGCACCCCCAAAACCACTCGATCAAAAGAACGAGGGTCGATGCCCGTGCGCGTTTTGAACTTATCGATTTCGGCGTTGGCAGTTGCGAGCTTTGCTTGATCACCGGCCAGGATGCCCGGCATTGTTTCGTTCAGCAAGCGCCGAACGTCGATCAGGGCGATCGCGTTCGAAGCGGGAAGGTAACTCAAGGCGTCGGTGGGTGGCGCCGCCGCAGTCGCGGACGTTCGCGCCGGCGCTCCCGAGCCGAAACCGGAAAACAGTGCAACTAATAAGAACGCTAATGTGATTGACGATTTCAGAACCTTGTTATTCACGATCACTCCTCTTTCCTGGCTACTATAAGGTTTGACGCCTTTCATTGCTGCTTTGTTAACAGGCGACGTGCTGTCCGATGCTTCGGCTGTCCGGCATGGTTGGCTTGCGCGTGCGGATCAGCGGATCTAAACGCGCTCGACCAGCAACGCTATGCCCATGCCGCCGCTAATGCAAAGCGTTGCCAGTCCACGGCGCGCGCGCCGTTTTTGCATTTCATGCAGCAGAGTCGTCGTGATACGGACTCCCGTGCAGCCAATCGGATGCCCCAGGGCGATTGCTCCGCCGTTCGGGTTCAACCTTTCCGGATCGAATTGCAGGTCCCGGTCGCAGGCGAGGACTTGCGCGGCGAACGCTTCGTTAAGCTCAACCACATCGATGTCGGCAAGCGACAACCTCCGTCGATCCAGGATTGCCCGCACGGCGGGCACCGGACCGATGCCCATAATCTCTGGCGGCACGCCGACGATTTCGTAATCGACGATCCGCGCGAGCGGCTCAGCGTCCGATTCCGCCAAAGCCGCCTCGCTCATCACCATGATCGCCGCGGCGCCGTCCGTGATTCCCGAAGAGTTGCCCGCGGTGACGCTGCCGTCATCCGCGAACACGGGCGAGAGCTTCTGTAAGTCTTCAATCGTTGTCTTCGCGCGCACGTGCTCGTCCGTCGTGAACATCGTCACGTGACCTTTGCGGTCCTTGAGCTCGATGGGAAAAATCTCGGCATCAAATCGTCCCGCGGCAGCCGCTGCAGCGGCGCGTTGTTGCGAACGCAAGGCGTACTCGTCCTGCTCGTCTCGGGAGATTTCGTAATGGCGCGCCAGCACTTCGGCGGTTTCACCCATCACCAGGCCGGAAAGCGGATCGTTGAAGCCATCGCGGTACATTCCATCGATCAGTTCGGTATGGCCCAGACGCATACCCCAGCGCGCGCCTTCCGCAAAGTAGGGGACCCGCGACATGCTCTCTGAGCCGCCGGTCAAAATTATGTCCGCGCGGCCGAGCACGATCTTTTCGGCGGCGAGAATGATGGCGCGCAGCCCGGAGCCGCAGGCCTGGTTCACTGTAAAGGCCGGCACCCGATCAGGCACACCGGCGCGAAAGGTAATTTGCCGCGCGACGTTTGGCCCACCGCCTGCCTGCCGGGCGCAACCCCAGATAGAATCGTCGATCTGATCCGGTTGGACCCGAGCGCGTCGCAAACTTTCTTTTGCGACTGCGGTGCCCAGGTCCGCCGCGGTCCAACTCTGGAGCGATCCGCCGAAGCGGCCAATCGCAGTGCGCACGGCGCCTGTCAGAAAAACGGGTTTCATAGAAGTAAAATACTTCTCGGAAGCTGGTTTCGCTGTTAAACTTTACGACCAATGTCGTCTGAGTGGTTTAGAAGCGGGCTACCGCCCGCTTGGTCGGGCATTAGCCCGACTCTAAAAAAGTACCCGATCGTCACCAACAAACTGAAGTCAGACATCGGGATGTTAACATAACGCCCAATGACTCCCGCAAATGCTGTTACAACTCAATGATGTTGCGGCCGTGGCCAACGCAGAGCGCTCAATACACGAGCTGCTGAGCCGGCACAGTGAATGGTTCCTGGCCCAGGACGGCGGGGCGCCGCTCGCTCTTGCCACCACGGAGTTCGATTTTTCCGTCGATCATCGTCGTCTGATTTTTTCCAGTTGGACTGAAACCGGTTCGCGTTCGTGGCGAATTACGGCCTGGAGTTGGATCGGCGACAAACTTGTGCTGGAAGCGTCCCGACGGATGGGCGCAGAGGTGGCAAAGCTCGAACTGGTGCCGCGTGCTTCCGCCAAAGCGATCGTGGCAAGCATCGCCGCCGCGCGGCAGGCGCGATGTGAAAAGCTGGCGCAGGTGGTGGCACAGACGCCAGTCTGTGATTCCTCCGTTGAAGATCACAGACCATGGTCTGCCAAAGATCACAGACTGAAGTCTGTGCCACTTGCAAAGATCGAAAGCGCGACTCTGAGTCCCGGCATGCGCCGCGATCAGCCGGGACGATACGGGCGCATCGTCTTGCGTCTGCCTCACGAGCGCATCGCGGTGACGGCCACGGTCGCCCACAGCGACGCCCGGAACGTCGATTCCCTCTTTTCATCGGCGCTGCTCTGGTTCAACCGGCTGCAATTACGGCCGAGACAGCCCTACATCAAAAGGCTTCTGATAGTCGTCGAACACAACCTCTTGGAAGCAGCACGACAACGCCACGTCCTCTTGCGCGACTCGCTGCGGCAGCGAATCGAGCTGTGGAGAATTGATGAAGCGTGGCAGCAGGTCGAGCCCGCCCGGCCATTTGAAAGAAAGAATCTTTGGCGGAAGCGTCTGACTCGTTTTCCGGCGCCGGTCGAACACGGCATTGCGGAAGCTGTGGAGCAAGTAATAGAGATGGCCCCGCAGGCGGTCGACATTGTCACGTCACGTCATGGTCAGACACTGCGTTACCACGGTTTGCCGTTCGCCCGAGTTCGACGCGTTATGGATCGCGATCGCATCTGGTTTGGAATTGAAGGCTCGCGCCGGCGCTTGCTCGACGAATACCACGGGCAGGATTGGGTGAAGCTTCTGCGTGATCTCGAAATCTATCGCCACGAGAACTGTCGCGACCGACGGCAGTGGCTTTATCGCGCCGCCGGCGAAGCGTGGCTCGAATCGATCCTGCGCCGCGACGTCTCAAGACTTGATCCCGGTTTGATAGTTGCTCCGTTGCATGCGCAGTTTCGCACGGCGCATGGTGGGACTAATGGACCCAGCGGCGCCCGACCAATCGATCTGCTGGCGCTGCGCCACGACGGCCGGCTGGCAGTGATCGAGTTGAAGGTCAACGAAGATCGCGAGCACGTCTTTCAGGGCGTCGATTACTGGCGACGCGTGGAAGCGCACCGCCGCCGTGGCCACATCAGCACCGCAAAACTGTTTGGTGATCGAGCAATCAGCGATGAATCGCCGCTGGTCTATCTGGTTGCACCGGCGCTTCGCTTCCATCCTTCGTTCGCGACCCTGGTCAGAACCATCGCGCCGGATATCGAAATCTATCGCTTTGATATTAATGAGGACTGGCGCGCGGGTGTGCGCGTCGTGCGACGAGAGCGAGTCAACGCGTGAGCTTGATCGGCGCGAGTTGGGTTAACGATTTCTCTGCGCGAACTCTGTGGTTCTCCGTGTCTCTGTGGTGAATCGCGAAAAAAGACGCTCACCACAGAGGCACAGAGATCGCACAGAGAACCACAGAGAGTATCAGTCACAGCATCAGTCGGTGACGGGGGATTTCCGAGCCAGGAGCCGGTCTCGTATGCCCTGCGGGTCGAACCGAGACTCAACGTCTTCCTTTAGCTCGGCTCGTTGTGTCTTCCTGCGTTGCAGGTATTCGACAACCTCATCGTGATTCTGCAAGTAGTAGCTAATGACCGCATAAATGTCAGCGAGGTTCAGTGTTGTGTATTGCTGCGCGATTTCTTCAGGCGTGGATCCTTCATGGAATGCAAATAGGACGGAGTCAAGCGAGACGCGCGTTCCGTTCACTCGCAGAACACCTGCTTGATCCATTGAAAGCGGTACTGATGCGGTGGTTAGACTCATCGTCAAAGAGTATAGAACAACTCGGGCGCGAGCGGGAGCTTTGATCCACCACTCTACTTGCTTAAGGTTCATGAGAACCTTTGTCTAAGGCATGCCATGACTTCTTCTCCTGGCAAAGTTTCAAGTTCCCCACGCTCAATTGCATCAAGGCGCGATTCCGTCTCAGCGGCCCACCTCTCCAGCCTTTCCTTGTCCGGCGCTTCCCCAAGACTATCGAGAATTCGTTCCACCAATTCGGCCCGTTCATGGACCGGAAGCGCCAGAACCTCATTCAAAATCCGAGAACCTTCTGTCGACATAACGACCTCCTGATCAAAGTGAGGATTGTACCGTAGAAGAGAAGCGGGGTTAATACCGCGGCCCAGATCGCTCCGAGCAAAAAGCGTCGGACGAGTTGACGGTTGTCACCGGTGATTGAAGGAACGTTGAAGTAGCGAGCGAGGATGCGCTCACGTTCATTGGCGGTATGCTTTTCTCGATTTTGGGAAATCGCCGGTCGCCTCTACGTCGTCGCGGTAATCTAACTCGACCTTCTCATTTTAACCTTTTTTACCATCTGACCCTTGGTTCTGAAATGGAAATCTTCTTTTGGACATTGTCTGTGTGGGCTTTCTTTTTCACTACTCAAGTCTCATTGGTCGGCCTGAACCTGTAAGTCTCTCTGGAGGAGGAAACCATGCTTAGACAAATCATTTCCACAAACGTCCAACAGATTCTTTCTGCGGTCCTCATTATGTTTGTCGTCTTCCTGTCAGGAGCTGCTGCGTCTCCTAAGCTGACTCCTTTCGCGACTGCGGAGATCACCCTGACCGGAGCTGTCCGGGTGCAAGCGCCTCCACTACCCGCGGACGCATTGGAGCGCGTGAAATCCTACTTCGCGGCGCGGATGTCGAGTCGTTACATGGAACAGAACTGCGTATCTACGACCTATCCGGGATGGGAAGGTTACCCGTTACAGCAGTGTACGTACAGTGTTAAGGGCCACCACGACCCGGTGCGGAAAACGACTAAGGTCATCTTGCTCGACCCGTCGCCGGAGCAGTTAGCGCGCTGGGTGGTTTCGACCTGTGTGAACGTTACCGGAGACGCGGGTCTTCGCTGCACCAGGACACTCAGCCGGCAAATAATGGGACAATCGGGCGCCCAGTTTCCGGTAGCAGGGATCGTCTTTGAAGACATCCTGCCCGAAAACGGCGTCTTTGAGGTATTTGCGTTCCGCAACGGAGTCACCGTTCGGGTCAGCGGCGTCACCCACCTCGGCACCAGCCAGCCAACTGCCGCAGAGATCGAGAAGTCGCTTCACGGCGAAGTGATATCTGCTCTTAAGTTCGCGCGCATCCAGAGCACGACCCGCGAACAGTATCGAGCCAATGGCGGTACCCGAGTGGTGGCCGGGTTGGCATGGATCGAGGTCATCCGCGATTTATATAAGGCGGCCTGGGGCAATGACCGAAACGAATTGATGATCGCGTGGGCCCGCGACAATGCAGATTCGCTGAGGTAGTGGAACCTGATCACTGGGATTGGGGAGTTGATCAAGATTTGGATGAGGTCCTTAAGGAAGTCTGGAAATAGACGGGCGACATGGGTAAGAGACAACGGTGAGCACAACGTCAGGACGGGGTGAGCCTTCACGTGGTCAACCGCCGGTAAATTCCCGGCAGACGTTCGGGCAAAGAAAGCACATCATCGATAATCGTGTAGCCAACATCACCGTAAAGATCGCGCAACTCGCTTTCTGATTCGCGATCGATGGTGATACAGAAAGGCGTGATGCCCTGCGTCTTGGCCTGGCGCAGGGCTTCGCGCGTGTCTTCGCGAGCATAACGCGCGTCACCGTAATCGTGATCGTAAGGACGGCCGTCTGAGAGAACAATCAACAAGCGCGTGCGGGCTTCCTGCTTTCCCAGTTTCGCCGTGGCATGTCGAATCGCCGCGCCCAGACGCGTGTTGTTCTGGTAAGTGATCCCGCCAATGCGCCGCATTACTTCGTCGGAATAATGCTCGGCAAAATCCTTCAACACATAAAACTTTACGTTGCGCCGGCCTTCAGAAGTAAAGCCGTTGATCGAGTATGTGTCACCGACGGCCTCCAGCGCTTCGCTCATCAACACGAGTCCTTCCTTTTCAATCTCGATGATGCGACGGCCGGGATGCGTGTACGGCTGCAGGGGATGACGGCCAATCGTGCGCGCGGTTGACGACGACTGATCCAAGAGAAAGGAAACGGCTACATCGCGGCGGCGGCGCAGACGCTTGGTGTATATGCGCTCGGATTGGTGCCCATCGGCCCGGCGATCGACGAAGTAATCAACCACCGCGTTCAGATCGTAGTCTTCGCCATCAATCTCGTTGGCAACGCGGGTCAGGTCCTCAGGCTTCATCAACTGAAACTGATGCCGAATTGATGAAACGACACCTTTGTATCTTTCGCGCGTGTCATCGACAAAGGCGCGGTCGCCTCGTTTCACCTTTTTTTCCACCACGCGGCACCAGGAGACGCGGTGGTCAACCAGCTCGCGGTCCCATTCGTCATAGTTGAACGCGACTTCGCCGGCTTCCAGGTCCTGTTCGGCCATCTCACCTTCACTCCAGGCCTCGCTCCCTTCCAATTCATCGAATTCGCCTTCGGCTTCCGTATTCCAGGCGTTGAAAAGTTCGCGGGCATCACGGCGCTGCGGCTGTCGATTCGCGTCGCGCTCGGCGAGCATCTCTTCGGCTATTTTGCTCGCGTCTTCCTGATCCAGCTCGTCCGGCACTTCAACCTGCTCGGAATCCTCCATTGAAATCGATTGGAACAGCGAATAGACACGGCTGGTCGCCATCAATGTGTCGGCTACGGTGGCTGCCGGGTTTGATAAATAGCTGACAACGATGGTTTCCAGTTCCGAGACTATCTGGCCGTAGAACTGGCGGGAGTCGTCAAGCGCTCCACCGAGAAGAGTTATTTGAAACAGCAACTCAAATGGCACCAGCGTGGCCGGCAGATCGACAATTGCGGGACGGCGGTTGCGCAAGTGCTCGCGAATTAAATCCAGGTCGCGTTTCAAACCACGATACGAGTGGCGGAGGCGCCGGTCGATGCGTCCATTTTCGAGCGTGCCAAAAATCCGGCGCGCCAGCGCGGGAATTGGAAACAGCTTGAGCACGTCGCTGTAACGCAGGCTGCCAGCCTGCGTGCTGCTCACTTGAGTTGGGCGCAAGCTGGCAGCTTGCGCTACATAACCGCCCAGCGAGAAAGAATCGCGGGCGTCCTGACTTTCAGGATTGTAGAACTGGGCCAGTGCCGTATACGCCGCACGTAGATCGTCGCCTCCGTGCTCGTAAGTCCCGAACTCAATCTGTCCCGCCGCATGGGCGGCCAGCACTTTGTAAAGTCGAAAGTCGAGTTCTTCATCGCCGAACTCGGCGACCACCGAGGGCAGATGAATCGTGCGACCGTCGCCGATGCGCGATTCGACCGGCACTGCTGCGAGCGGCGCAATCTCAACGGCGCGTCCGGTTAAGCCCTCGATGTAAAGGCGCAGCAGGAGTTGAACTGATTCCAGAGACACCCCGGCGCCGCCTTCCCGCAGCGCTTCGTTGCTGCTGCGCGTTTCGAGCGCGTAATAGCTGCGTCGCGCGCGAGTGTCTCCGGCAATCAAGCCGGCGCGGGCCCAGCTTTCG
Organism: Pyrinomonadaceae bacterium; assembly: GCA_041497335.1. Taxonomy (GTDB): domain Bacteria; phylum Acidobacteriota; class Blastocatellia; order Pyrinomonadales; family Pyrinomonadaceae; genus UBA11740. The sequence continues at coordinate 79,041 of JBGQGG010000018.1, forward strand.
AACTGTTCAATCGAAACTGTGTGCAAGGCCTTCGCGCTCGAACGCAAACAGGCGAGCGCGGCTTCCGAATCAATGCGGGCGACTTCGCGCGTCAAGGCGAGCACCCGACTGGCGAGAACGGTAGAACCGGGAGAATCTGTTCTGGTCGCGATTGTTTGAAAAAACTGTGGGCTGGAACGGATGAATGCAACCAGGCCGGCGTTGCCGTGTGAGGCAACCGCCCAGAGCAGGTCGATCCATTCATCAAAGCACTCGGGTAGTGTTCGGAGAATTTCGCCTCCGGCGATCAAGAGGTGAAGCGCCGCCGCGCCGCCGCGCTCAAGGAAATTGACTGAGCGGCGCATTAACTTCAAGACCTGATCGTCCGTCAGTCGGTAAAGGGCCCCCGGCAGTGCTGACCAGGCGTCGGCTGCAATGCCGCCGGCGCGCTCGGCGAACGCCGCCGCCAGATCCATCGCCGCGCTCGGCACGGTGAGGTCAGTACCACCTGCGTTAGCGGGTGGGTAATTACTTTCGAACTCGAGCAGCCGCTCGACCACCACCGGCGCAGCATTCAGGAAATCCGCGCTGTGCTTCGCCGAGCGCCTTGAGATTTCGGCCGCGACTTCGTAGAGAGAGCGAAGCATTTCCCCGTCATTGATCTCCGTCGCGAGTATCGGCGCATTTCGAAATGTGTCCGCGGCCGTCGATGCCGAAAGGATCATCTGCCGCGCACAAACCTGAAAGACGAATGGGCGCGCGGCCGGTGGGACCGTGCTGAATTCGCCCAGACCGGCAGTGAAAAAGCTGGCGCCGTTTTCCACTTCACTCATGGTCAGGCGCCGGCCCAACTCGCCCCACGCCCGGAGTTCTGCAGGCTCGAGCACCTGCGCGACTTCGGGCGCCGCGCGGAGAAACTCGATGCTGGCGCGCAGAGAAACCCCGGCGATCGCCGCACTCGTCTCCAACGCCGCCCGTGTCTGCTCGAGTGGCAGACGCCCGATCTCGCGCAGCAGACCGGCAATCGTGCGTCGCTCAGCCGGGTTCTTTACTGAGCGCAGTCGCTCGTCGATTTCTTCGCTAAGGGACTCAGTCAGATTGTTGTTTTGAAAGTCGTCAGACACTGTCTCAGATTTCCGCCGTTAGTGATCTGGTGCCAAGCGTCACGAACTCCGAGGTTCACCAATGCCATAATCCTGAAGCCACTTATTTATTTGCGGTGGGATTGTTCTCGTCGCGTCATGGGTGTTAAAGGTCTTGTATGACTTGCCTACGATGTCAGCAGGCATTGATTGAATAGCTTGATCCTTTAGGATCAAGACCCGTTTGCATTTCGCGACGTAAAAGCCAACTTCCAGCGCAACGTTTGGATTGAATTCACGGTAGTTGATCTCGTCAAAGATAGCGATGGCATAGTCACAACCGTACATGTGCGTTAAGACATTATCCAAGAGGTCGTCGGTATACTCCTTGTCGTCTGAGCGAATAACATCGAGCCCTTTCGCGGCACAAGTGGAACGAACCGCTTCTACAATGTCGGGGAAAGGAGCCTCATTTTTGAATCTCATAATCAAGAAGACATTCTTTTCTGTATGAGGGTGATCTTTAAGAAAGCTTTCCAAGAGCGGCCCCAAATACTGATGCTGTTGTGGTAGATCAATGATAACCAACACGACGCCTTTCGTTAATAATTCAGCTATTACATTCGCCTTTTCCCAACCAGCAATGGCGACTTCTAGCGTCAGTGTATGATCACGGAAGTCGATAGTGAGATTGATAAACTCTTCAGGAATCTTGGTGAACCCCAAGTTCTCAGTTCTAAGTGCGACCGAAAGATGAATCTGCATCCGCAAGGTCGCTTCTTTTATCAAATCAAAGACTCGCCCTGTGTCCGAGGTAGGGATCTCGTCAGTTACGACCCCTTCGGCCGCAATTAGGCTGTAACGAGCGGCATCTAGAGGCTTAGAGAAATATGCGCCGCTTTCAGAAATCATTGCGGCTAGACTGTTCTTAACCTCCGGGAGATCAATACTCAAGTAACGACGGGTAAAACCTAAGGTGAGGGGTTTGAGCTTTTGTTCGGTTTCCATGTCGCATTGCTTTCAGATCACGGTTGTCACGATCTCGCGAATGCTGCGCTGCAAGTCGCGGTCGTCGGTGATGGGCGAGCACATGGCGACTTCGGCGGCCCTGGTCGGCGGGATGCCGTGCGCGATCAATTGCGCTGCGTAAATCAGCAGGCGGGTCGAAACTCCTTCTTCCAATCCATGGCCGCGCAGATTGCGCACCTTCTGTCCAATCAAAACCAGATCGCGCGCGGTGCCTTCATCAATGCCGCCTTCGTGCGCGACTATCGCGACTTCCATCTCCGGCGGGGGATAGTCGAAGTCGATCGCCACAAAGCGTTGCCGCGTCGATTGTTTCAAATCTTTCAGGATTGATTGATAGCCGGGGTTGTAGGAAACAACCAGCATGAAATCCGCAGGCGCCTCGAGGATGGTCCCGCGCTTTTCGATTGGCAGCCGGCGCCGGTGATCGGTGAGCGGGTGGATGATGACGACCGTATCCTTGCGCGCCTCAACGATTTCGTCGAGATAGCAAATTGCACCGTGACGCACCGCTGCTGTCAGCGGGCCGTCGTGCCAAACGGTCTCTTCGCTTTCGATCAGAAATCGTCCCACCAGGTCCGTCGAAGAAAGATCTTCATGACAAGCGACGGTGATCAGGGGCCGCTCGAGCCGCCACGCCATGTGTTCGACAAAGCGTGTCTTGCCACACCCGGTCGGGCCTTTCAGGATCACAGGCAGGCGCGCGGCGTGTGCTGCTGCGAACAGATCGATTTCGTGATCGACGGGCAGGTAATACGGCTCGTCGGCGATTCGGTATTCTTCGATGGCGCGTTCGGGCATGTTTCAAAATCTAGTCGGGATGATAAGTATCGAGAAACTCTCCCACAAAGTTTCCTTCCTCTGTACCGTCGGGCTTACTGATAGTCCAATCCTGATAGTCCAATCCATCAACTCGGATTCCGGAAACGAATAACTGTCACGGAGCTTGAATCCTGCAACTGTTTCTATATCGCTGGATATTATGCCCGTAATAGTGCCATCTTTTATTTCCTTGACGTAAATGAATACCTGCTCGAACTTTCCTGACGAATCATGCAATCTCGTGGTGACAAAGAATACTTGCTTGGGCGGCAGTCCGGCGAGAAATCGTTTCTTTGCGTCAGGGTACGTCTTGCGGGCTTTCTCAACATAGGGCTTGATTGCCTCTTCGAACTTTCTTAACTCATCAGTCGAAACCTGGTGCGGCTGATCCTTGGGAGTATTGGCCGCCAGAGGGGCCAACTTCCCTGGCTCTTGTGAAACTCCGCTGATGGAACAACCAAGCAGCAAGACAATTGAGAGGATCAGGTGTCCTGTTTTCATTGAAGGGTCCCTCGCATCCATCGCAAGCTGACGTTTCGAGCGCTATAAGCTATGCTTGTTCGTTGTCATCCGGTGATAATTGGACGATTGAGAATCTTAGCATTCGAGACTGAGAAGTCGAAAGAAGCCGGACGATGACGAGGTCAGTACCGGGAGCGGTAGCGACCGGGTCTCACCCCACGCGACGGGCGAGACCGTCAAGACTGTCACCCGGTCGCTACCGCTCCCGGTACTGACCTCATCACCCAACACCGTCCGTGACGACACTGTGAGTGACAGTGGTAATCGCATAATGAAGATAGCAGTAGCCATGTCCGGTGGCGTGGATTCGTCCGCGGCCGCAGCGATTCTGAAAGAGCAGGGCCACGAACTGGTCGGTTTTACGATGCAGTTGTGGAACCAGAACCGCGGCATCAGTGTAGACAAAAACGGCGAGCCGTTGCCTTCGCGTTGCTGCTCGCTTGATGATGTTTACGATGCGCGCCGGGTGGCCGAAGAACTCGGCTTTCCGTTCTATGTCCTTAATCTCGAGCGCGAGTTTGAGCGTGACGTGGTGCAACCGTTCGTAACCAGTTATCTGAATGGCGAGACGCCGATTCCCTGCGTTGCCTGCAACAGTCGTCTGAAGTTTGCTTCGCTCGATCGTCTGGCGGTCAGTCTGGGCTGCGAGAAAGTCGCAACCGGTCATTACGCGCGCGTTGAATGTGATGCGGAGACGGGTCGGTACAGGCTTTTGCGTGGACGCGATCCGCAAAAGGACCAGTCCTACTTTCTTTGGGAACTGACACAGGACCAGCTTTCACGTTCAATGTTCCCGCTCGGCGAGATGTCCAAACCCGAGGCGCGTGAGGCCGCGCGGCGCAACGATCTCGCCGTGGCAGAGAAGTCCGAGTCGCAGGAGATTTGTTTCGTTCCCGATGGCGACTATGCCGGGTTTATCGATCGCTATCTGGCAGCGGAACAGCAGGACGATCGCTTGCCGGGCACTGGTGAGATTGTGAGCACGAATGGTGAATTAATCGGCGAACACTCAGGCATACATCGCTACACGATCGGACAACGGCGCGGCATTGGCATTTCCGCCGCCCAACCCCTGTACGTTACAGGTATTGATTCAAAGAGCAACCGCATCATCGTCGGCAACCAGGACGAGCTGTTGCGCGAGGAATTCACGGCGATGGGCGTCAACTGGATCGCTTGCGCGAGTCTGACCGAACCCGTTCGCGCCGAAGTGCGGGTGCGCTATCGTCACACCGCCGCGCCGGCAACGATCACGCCGTTACCCGACAGCCGGGCCCGGGTGAGGTTTGACGAGCCGCAGCGCGCGATCACCCCGGGGCAAGCGACCGTCTTTTATCGCGAGGATGACGTCGTCGGCGGAGGTTGGATTTTGAAGAAATAGGACCTATTCGACTCATAGGGCCTATGTTGAGACCGCGACACACAGAGATAGCCACAACCTAAACCTTTTCCCCGTCTTGCTCGTACTCACATCGGCTAAAATCTCCGAAAACTTGTAGGTAAATCGCTATATGGCAATGTCAACAACACGCAAGGTCTTGCTCACTATTCTGGGCATCGTGCTCGGACTCGCGCTCGTAGTCGTAGTTGCAGTCGCAATCATAGTTTCCGCGTTTCGAGGCAATCGTCCATCGATTCGTGACAACACCGTATTGGCGCTGAGAATTTCCGGGCCCCTGCCTGACTACGTTCCCGACGATCCGATCCGCCGCATCTTTGGCGGTCAGCCCCAGTCCCTGAGCAGTCTGCTCGCGCAGTTCCGCAAAGCAAAAGTCGATAAGCGCATCACCGCCGTGATGTTGGACATCGACATGTCGGACGCTGGTTGGGCCAAGTCGGAAGAAATTCGCGGGGCGATCGAAGACTTTCGCACTTCCGGAAAACCCGTCTACGCTTACATGGAGACAAGCCTGAACAAGGACTATTACATTGCTACTTCTTGCGACAAGATTTTTGTACCGCCGCCTGGCGAGCTGTTTACGATCGGTCTGGCTGCGGACGTGATGTTCTTTCGCGGCTCTCTGGACAAGCTGGGAATTTTTCCTGACATTTACCAGATCGGAAAGTACAAGAGTGCCGGTGACACGTTCACACAAAAACAAATGACCCCGGCGCATCGCGAGTTCATTAACGCCCTGCTCGATGACTTGTACGGCCGCTACATCGAAGGGATTGCGAAAGCGCGATCGAAATCGCCCGACGACGTCAAGGCCCTGATCGATAATGCTCCGTATACGGCAAGGCAAGCGAAAGACGCCGGGCTGATCGACGGCGCATTGTATCGCGACGAGGTCGAAAAGGAGTTGAAGAAACGCCTGGGTTACAAAGACAGTGACGACCTGGCCATTGCCAGGTCAGGTGATTACCGGCAGATTTCGCAGGAGTCTTTGGGTCTGAACAAAGGCGAACGCATCGCCGTCGTTTATGCCGCGGGTGACATCGTTTCCGGCAAGTCTGAATTCGGCGGCTCCGGTGAAGTTACGATTGGATCGGATTCGCTGGTGAGGACGATCAACGAAGTTCGCGACGATAAGACTATCAAGGCAATCGTTTTGCGGATTGATAGTCCGGGAGGATCGGGGCTGGCTTCGGACATCATCTGGCGCGCCATCGAATCGGCGAAGGAGAAAAAGCCCGTCGTAGTTTCGATGAGCGACGTGGCCGCATCGGGTGGTTACTACATCGCTTGTAACGCAAATAAGATTGTCGCTGAGCCTTCGACGATTACGGGTTCGATCGGCGTCGTGGGCGGTAAGCCGGTGGTTAAGGGTTTCTATGACTGGATCGGGGTCACGAACGAATATGTGTTGCGCGGGAAGAACGCCGGCATGTTTCGCGAGACCGAAAAATTCAGCGACACCGAGCGAGAGAAGTTCGTGGAGTTCATTGGTTCGACCTACGATGACTTCATTACAAAAGTCGCAAAGGGCCGCAGTAAAGAGAAGACTTACATCGACTCGATTGGCCAGGGCCGCGTGTGGACAGGTCGACAGGGAAAAGAAAACGGCTTGGTTGATGAGTACGGCGGACTTGATAAGGCGATCGAGGTCGCCAAACAGCTCGCCAAGATTCCGGCCGACCAGGGTGTTCAGCGCGTAATCATGCCAAAGCCGCCCAGCTTCTTCGAAGAATTGATGAACGCCGGTGAAGGGGACGGCGACGGCGCGAGCGCACAGGCGAAACAGCAGGCAGCGATTCTGGCCGCCCTGCCGGAAGATGCCCGCCGGGCATTGCGATATGCGCAACTGCTGGATCGAGCCAGGAATGGTGAATCGATCTACATGCTCCCGTTTAGTCTGCGGATTCGGTGAGGAAATCTGACTCTGTTTAGAAGCGGGCTACCGCTCCCTTCGTCGGGCATTAGCCCGACCCGAACAATTGTGGATTTGTGAATTGCGATCACAGACTGAAGTCTGTGCCACGTTTCGAGGATGACTTGAGAATCCTGCTGGTAGAAGACGAGCCGCGCATGGCGCGAGTTATCGCCAAAGGGTTGCGCGAACACTCCTACGCCGTCGATGTTGCCCCTGACGGCAATGCGGCCCTCTATCAAACCGCAATCAACGACTACGACCTGATCCTGCTGGATGTGCTGCTCCCCGGCCCTGATGGGTTTGAAGTATGCCGCGAGTTGCGGGCGCGCGGTGACGGGACCCCGGTGCTGATGCTGACCGCGCGCGCGACTGTCGACGATCGGATTACCGGGTTCGATGCCGGCGCAGACGATTATCTGACGAAGCCTTTCGCCCTGCGCGAACTGCTCGCGCGGGTCAGGGCCCTGCTAAGACGTGAGCCGCAACTTCATCCCGATACTTTGGAACTCGAGGACCTGGTCCTTGATGCGGTAAGTCATCGAGTTTCTCGCGCGTCCCGTGAAATTGAGCTGACGGCGAAAGAATATGCCCTGCTGGAGTATCTGGCGCGTCGCGCTGGACAGTTGGTGTCTCGCGCTGAGATCGCCGCGCACGTCTGGGACCAATCGTTCGATCCTTTTTCAAACACCATCGAAGTTTACGTCAACCGGCTGCGCAAAAAGATCGACGAAGAACACGCAGTCAAACTGATCCACACTCGCCGCGGCGAAGGCTATATCCTCGAGCCGCGAACTTAATAATTTTCACCTTCACGCTTAGAGTCGAGCGAGCCCGACTCTAAACCGATGCGCAACGCCATCGACAAACTTTAAAGTTTGTCGGACAGTTAATCCGCCTATCGTGTTCTGTTATCAGCTCTCAATTCTATTCTGGGTGCGCGAGTTTCTCGCCATTGGATCCGACCTGAATTTCGGAGCGCTTCGTTCCCGTCTTAACGTGGGCTTCGTAGGCGACGAGCTTGCCGTTCTTCGTGAGCGATTCGATCTTACCAATCGTTCCCGCACCCGCGGCTTTCCTAAGGCCTTCCTGAACGGCGGTCGGCAAAGAATCGATCGCGACTTCTTCCTCCACCTCGACCACCCTGCCTCTCTTGTCCATCGAGATGTCTTTACTACGCCCGTCGACGGTGAGTTCTACCTCATAAAGTCGCTTGCCTTTCTCAACTTCAGTGGCAAATCCGTTGATCGTTGCGCCCTGGCTTTCCGTTGCGACGGTCTTCTCAACCGCGGGAGGCAACTGCTCCCGCTTGAGCTTCTTCTCCTGCGCTTGAACGACTGAGAAGGAGGCTAACACGACCACAACTGATGCGATGGTCACTTTGGTGTGCAGATTCATGGTGTTTTCCTTTCGCCTAGGTCTTCATAATACGGTGACTAACCGACTTCTTTGGTTATGTGCGCTTCTTAGGTTTAGAACTTCTCGAAACGAGCGTCCCGTTCTCGTCGAATACCGTCTTTAGAATCTCTTTGGTGTCTTCGACATGAACTTCATAAAGGACGAGCTTTTGATCGAAGCGTTCGACTGTCTGCGTCTCGACAATCTTGTAGCCGCCGAACTGTTTTGAAATCGTAGCGCTAACATCTATCGGCAGTTTGGCTCGTGTGATGGTGGTTTCAGTCTCCAGCCACTTTCCGATTGAATCGAACTTGGCGGCGACTTCGACACCGTTCCGCTTGAACTCCGCTTCATAGTTTTGATCACTCTTGAGTTTCCATTCGACCTTCCTCACGCCTGGAAACTTTGCTTCACAAGACTGCCTGACTATGAAAGGGACTTTGTCGGCTGACACTTGCTGAGCCAGGGCGGTCGAAGAAATAGACGCCAGCATAATCAACAATCCCGCGATCTTATTCATTTCTAAGTTCCTCTGAATCATTAAACTGAGATTCGTTCAAGACCGAGTCGCGATTATACCATCCGCTATGACTTTGCCATGCAGGCGCAGCAGTTTAGCGCGCGAAGAACGTTTTGCCGCCTGCGGCATGGCGTGCATCATGGGCGCCATGGGCTCTGGCTTTTCCTTGCCAATTCTCTAACGCGAAGCACCGAAACTCATTCTAAAGCGCGAAAGCGCCGACGCGGGCAAAGTGGCGGTAGACAAGAACTGAAACCGGGGAGAGCGCCAATCGGTTACCTGGTCGGGAGGAACGCATTGGGCGACTGTGACTGAATCTCAAGAGCTTTTTAATCTTCCATTAAGGTAAACGTCCGTATACTCTACGATCTCGGACGAATTTATGCAGGACACATCGAAAGCAGGCGTACGCTTGCTCTCAGCACTAGCGGCGCTGTCATGCTTTGGAGGATTCCTGTGCGCGCAGACACCGCCGCCAACTTCGACTCGGCCAACGACTCCATCGACGCAATCGCCTTCGTCCTCGAAGATACCATCGGTCGCTCCCTCTCCTAACGCGAATCCGCAGCCGCAAGCGACACCGCCGCCGCGATCGACGCCTTTTGCTGTTCCAAATGCGCCTGGCCCATCAGTGACTCCTGTCGCCACGCCGGTTCCCGGATCAGCCGCGCCCGTTTCGCTGGGCAGTCAGACTCCCCAGAATGTCAATCCGCTTACGCTCGAGGAAGCGTTACGTCTGGCGAATGCGCAGGCGTCGAGTTTCCAACAGGCGGGGCTGAACGAGCAGATTGCAGCTGAGGATGTGAAGCAGGCACAGGCGGCTTTTCTGCCGAAGGTGAGCGCGCCACTGAGCTACATTTACACCTCGCCGGCGCTGGGTCTGAAGCCGGGTGAGCCGCGAGCGCCGGGTTTTATCGCGAACAATGCGATCAGCGAGTACCAGGCGTTGGTGAATGTCTCGGGAGACTTTGATATTGCCGGTAAGCTCCGCGCCACCCTGGCGCGGAATCGCGCGCTGCTCGCCGCGGCGCACGCCGGCACCGAAGTCGCACACCGCGCACTGGCCCAGGCCGTGCTCGAAGCTTATTACGGATTGGCATTGGCGATCGCGCAGCGGACTGCGGCAGAAGGGAATCTTGCCGCAGCCCAAGAGTTCGAGCGCATAACTTCGCTCCTTCTAAGCGGGGGCGAAATCCCCCCGGTTGACTTGACGCGTGCGCGTCTGCAAACCATTGTGCGTCGCGATGAACTGGAAAGGGCGCGCGCGAATGAAGAAGTCGCGGCCGGCTCTCTGCGGGTGCTGGTCGGCTATGATTTCATCCGCCCAATCAGCACGACCGATCTGGCCCTGGTCCTGCCCAACGATAACGAGTTTCAGCTGTTCAGTTCGGGTGACGTTTCGCGCCGGCCTGAGTTTGCACAACTTGAAGCACAGCTTCTCGCCGCCAGGCAGGACATTAGGATCGCGCGCTCTGATCGTTTGCCGGCGCTCTCGTATTCAATGAATGGTGGCTTCGATACAGACTCGCTCCAGGGTCCGCGACTCAAGGAGCACTCAGGGGTATCGGCGGCGGTGAGTCTCACCATTCCCATCTTTGATTGGGGCGCCACCAGAAGCAAAGAACGTCAGGCGCGTCTGCGCGTTCAGGTAGCAGAGAACGAGCGCACCGTGGCCCTGCGCGGGTTTGCGCAACAGTTCTATGCGGCGCGATCCCAGGCAGCCAGCGCGGCCGAGCGCGTTCGGTTGGCGCGGGAGGGGGTTCTGCAAGCGCAAAACAATTTAGCGGCTTCGATTGCGCGTTACCGCGCGGGTGAAGCGCAAATTATCGAGGTTACCGACGCGCAAACTATGCTGGTGACTCAACGCACGGCCCTTTACCAGGCACTATTCGATTATCAAACGGCGCTCGGGCGTCTTAGACAAGCGACAGGACAATGAAGCCAGAAGACGTTATAGACAAGGACTCGACCGAAACCGGCGGGCCGGCTCACGTGTTTACTTCTTATGAGCAGACGCGGGTGCGTCGTGGATCGATGACGCCTCGGCGGCGAAATCTCTTAATTGTCTTTTCATCGCTCGCCTTGCTCGTGATCCTCCTGATCGTCGTAGTGGTGTGGCGACGGAGAAGTGCGGCGGCGGCCGATGAAACCACGACGCCGGTTGTCAGCGTTAAGGTGGCCAAAGCCGAGAGGGACACCATCGCCGCCCAGATAGTGGCGGTCGGTACGATCTGGCCGCGAGAGAAGTCTGATGTCGGAGCGAAGATTAGCGCGCAAATCAAGAAAATGGCGCTGTTGAAAAACAAGGTCGTCAGAGCGGGCGAGGTCATCGCCGTACTTGAGTCTCGCGATCTTCAAGCTCAGCGGGCCGAAGCGGTCGCAGCTCTAAATCAAGAACGCGCCAACGAGCGCAGCTTAACAACCGGCACAATTCCGCAAACCAACGCGCAGGACCAGAAGGCGTTGCGGGATGCGCGCGCCAAAGTCGCCACGGCTCGGGCTACCTGCGATCGTCGTCAGGTGCTCTATGAGAATGGTGGCATCTCGAAAAAGGATCTTGAGGCGTCACAATTTGATCTGACGACTGCCGAAAACGAACTCCGCCTTGCCGAGCAAACGATAACGCTGCGCGCGACGTCGCTTAACCCAAACGATCGCGCGCTCGCCGCCGCCAGAGTCGCGCAGGCACAACAGCACCTGGCCACGCTCGACGCACAACTCAGCTATGCCACCATCCGCGCGCCCATCACCGGCATCGTCACAGACCAATTTCAATACGAGGGTGAGTTTGCGGCGGCGGGAGGTAAACTCGTGACCATCGCGGACGTCAGGGAGGTGATTGTCAAAGCTCCATTCGCCGACACAGTCGTGTCAGAACTTAAAGTGGGGGACCCCGCAACGGTCTTGCCGACGGATACTTCAAGTGAAGAAATGAAAGGTCGGATAACGTTGCTCGGCCGCTCGTCTGATCCGACCAATCGCACCGTCGAAGTATGGGTGACGCTGGCGAACGGAGCAGGCAAATTGCGAGCGAACGGAGCGGCGCAGATCACTATCTCTGCAAACTCGAAAACCGACGCGGTTGTGGTTCCTGCCTCAGCGGTGACGCTTGACGCCAGCAATGCCAACGAAGGCACCGTGATGGTCGTCGACGCTGCGTCAGTCGCCCACGAAACAAGAGTTACCGTCGGGATTCGCACCCACGACAAGATGGAGATTACCTCCGGCTTGCAGGGCGGCGAGACGGTAGTGATGGAAGGAAATTTCTCTTTGGCCGACGGCACGAAAGTCGAAGTTGCCAAAGATGAACCAGGGAAAGATGAGAAGAAGTCGGAAGAGAAGTGAGCCATTTTCCATTATTTCCCCTTTTTCATTAAGCGAACGGCTTTGCTACGAGCGCGGACGTCTCGTCCGCAATGAGCGCGAAGCGCGAACAATGTTGCTGGATTTGGCTTCAAGAAGATTGAGCGTGCTGCGCACGCTGTGCGGACGGGACGTCCGCGCTCCCAGCGCGATGAACCCTCGTGCTTTGAGAGCAGTGCATCGTTAACCAAGAGGAAGAACCGTGAATCTCGCCCGCCTGGTTTCAAACCAATCACGCGCAGTACTGGTCTTCGTAGCTCTGATCTGCGCGGGTGGGTTATATGCAGCCTGGCAATTACCAATTGCGATTTTTCCTGCAACCGATTTCCCGCGCATTGTAATCATTGTTGATAACGGCGTGGCGCCGGCGCCGCAGACGCTGGTCTCGGTCACTCGTCCCATCGAAGAGGCGATGAACGGAATTCCCGGGATTCAGCGCATCAAGTCGAAAACGTCGCGCGGCTCTTCGGAAATAAGTCTTTTCTTCAACTGGAATGTCGATATCGTTCAATCGCTGCAATTGGTCCAGGCACGGCTCTCGCAACTTGCGTCGACACTACCGCCAACGGCGCGGATTGAGCATGTTGAGCGGCTCACCTTTGCCGTCTTTCCGGTAGCGGGCTATAGCCTTACGTCAGACACGCGCGACCTGGCCAGTCTACGCGACATCGCAACCTACACTATCCGTCCACAACTTGCTCGCTTACCCGGTATAGCAACCGTGGGCGTAGCCGGCGGCAAGACGCGCGAATTCCACATTAGGATCGATCCAGACCGGCTGGTGGCCCACAACGTTTCGGTCCAGCAGGTGGTTGATGCGGTCCACAATTCGAACATCATCGTCTCTCCAGGTTTGATTGAGGAGAACCATCAGCTCGAACTGGCACTGGTCAGCGGTCAGGCGACGAAGCCCGAAGAGCTGAGCAGCATTGTCGTGGCGACCGTTAACAACGCGCCCGTTACTCTTGCCGACGTGGCTACTATTGGAGCTGGAGTTGAACCGCAATACACCCTCGTCAGCGCCTACCCTGGCAAGCCGGCGGTGCTGCTGAATATCAATCGTCAGCCTGATGCGAACACTGTCGCCGTAGTGGATGAGGTTAAGGCGGAGTTGGCCGCGATGCGCGGCCAGATTCCCAAAGACATAAACGTTGCTCCCTATTACGATCAGTCGCTGTTGGTGCGCCAATCAATGAACTCAGTCCGCGACTCGATCGTGATTGGTTTACTCCTTTCCGTGGTGATTCTTTTCGCCTTTCTGCGGAACTGGGGGACAACCTTCGTCGCGGTCCTGGTGATCCCAGTGACGGTGCTGGCAACGTTTCTGGCCATGTGGCTTGCCGGGCTTAGCTTTGATCTGATGACTCTGGGCGGTGTCGCGGCGGCCATTGGACTGGTGATTGATGACGCGATCGTAGTCGTCGAGAACATTTACACGCACATGTCTCGCGGGCAGGCGCGCCGTGAAGCCGTGCAAAAGGCGATCTCGGAAATCACAGCGCCGATCATCGGCTCGACCGTTACTCCGGTCGTAGTATTCCTGCCGCTGACACTGCTCACCGGCGTCACAGGTAGCTTCTTTCGTTCGCTGGCGCTGACCATGGCGGTGGCGTTGCTTACCTCTTTGGTGTTGGCGCTGTCGTTAACTCCCGTGCTGGCCGAACGATTTGTCAGAGCCAAACGACGCGAAGGTTGGAAGGAAGACCTCTACGGCAGACGGGATCATGAACTACTTGCCGATGAGCGTGAAGAAGCAGAAGAACAGCAGGGTCGGATTCTTGGCGGGATCATTCAACGCTATGACTGGGTACTGGGCCACGCGCTTGATAATCGCTGGCTCATTCTTATGGTTGTGGCAGCCGTTCTCGGCGGGTCGTATCTGCTTTATCGATCGCTAGGCTCTGAATTCCTGCCGGAATTTGATGAAAGCGCCTTCATTCTCGATTATTGGGCGCCACCGGGCGCGTCCCTAACGGAAACCGATCGCATGCTTCATCATGTCGAAGATCTGCTGCGCCAGACGCCGGAGGTTGAATCCTATTCGCGACGCACCGGGCTGGAGTTGGGACTGTTCATAACTGAGCCCAACCGAGGGGACTTTGCCGTCAAGTTGAAGCCGGGACACAAGCGGGACACCGATGAAGTGATAGCTGATCTGCGAAAGCAGGTTGCCGAGTCAGAGCCCGCCCTGAGAGTCGAATTCGTCGGCATTCTCTCTGACGTGATTGGCGATTTGACCAGCTCGCCGGAGCCAGTTGAGATCAAACTCTTCAGTGAAGATGCAAATGCTTTGCACCAAAAGGCCGACGAGGTCGAAGCGGCGATCAAGAAGATTCAAGGTGTAGTCGACACCAAGAATGGCGTAATCGTCAGTGGGCCCGCCATCACCTTCAACATTGATCCGCAACGCGCCGCGCGTTTCGGGGTGACGGCCACCGACATCGCGAACACCGTAACGACGGCAATGTCGGGCGACGCGGCCTCATCAATTCTACAGCAGGACCGCCTGATCGCAGTTCGCGTCATATTTCCTCCCGAGGTGCGGACCTCGCTCGACAAGGTGCGTGCTTTGCAAGTTCGGTCTTCGTCCGGCGCGCTGTTCCGTCTCGATCAGGTTGCCGATATCGACTATGACAAGGGGCAGACCGAGATCGCCCGGGACGGATTGCGCCAGACAGTTGCCGTCACCGGCCGGCTGGAAGGCAAGGACCTCGGGACTGCGATCACCGAGATCAAGAATCTGCTGAGCAAGGAAGTCAAACTGCCTCCCGGTATGACGATCGAATACGGTGGTCTCTATCAGGAGCAGCAATCAAGCTTCCGGGAACTGGTGATCTCGCTCGTCCTGGCTATCGTGCTCGTCTTTCTGACCCTCCTAATCGAATTTCGTTCGTTCGCGCACCCAATCGCGATCGTTACCGGCGCGGTGCTGGCTCTCGGTGGTGTTCTGCTGGGTCTTTTTATCACCCAGACGACGCTCAATGTTGTTTCGCTGATGGGAATGATCATGATCGTCGGTATTGTCGCGAAGAATGGCATCCTGATGCTCGACGCCGTTGAGGACCACCTCGCCGCGGGAGACACGGTGCGCGAGGCGCTGCTGCGATCAGGCCGCCGCCGTTTTCGCCCCGTCCTGATGACCTCGCTCGCGGCCATGCTTGGGATGCTACCGCTGGCGTTGGCCCTCGGCGCCGGCTCCGAACTCTTGCAACCCCTGGCCATTGCCGTCATCAGTGGATTGGCCGTGGCCCTCTTGCTCTCTCTGATCGTGACGCCGACTGTCTATACTTTGATCAGACGCGGGCCGTCATAATTGCAGTGCAAACGCGGAGTAGAAACATGAGAAGTAACAGAACATCGAATTGCCTCTTCGGACTGGTTCTTTCTGCGGTTCTTTCTTCCGCGGTTCTCAGCACCCCGGCACAAACACCACTGGCGAGTTCTTCACCGACGCCGCAGCCATCAGCGACACCGACGCTGGAAAAACAGTTCTTCAAAAACATTCTGCGTGATCAGAAAGCGATCTGGACCTCGCCTTTTCATTTACAGGGTAGCGATGCGCGCTGGCTGGCGCCGCTTGGATTGGGGACTGCGGCCCTCATCGCTACCGATCGCAGCACCGGAGACGAGATGGCTGAGTCTCACAAACAGTTGAATGCCAGCCGCTTTGTGAGTTATGCCGGTTCTGGCTATGGCGCAGGTAGCGTTGCCCTAACCTTTTATCTGTTCGGACGAGCGAAGCACAATGAGCGTGCGCGCGAGACCGGCGTGCTCGGCGCTGAAGCGCTAATCGATAGCGCGATCGTCGTGACCGTGCTCAAGGAAATCACTCAACGTCGTCGTCCAACTGCCGCCAAAGGTCGCGGCGACTTTTTCGATGGCGGATCTTCATTTCCTTCCGGACACAGCATTCAGGCATGGTCACTGGCTACGGTGATAGCCAACGAATATCACGATCATCGCCTGGTGCAAATCACGGCTTACGGAATCGCCGGCGCAGTCAGCGTTGCTCGCTTCACTGGCCGCAACCATTACCTCTCAGATGTTCTGGTTGGCAGTGCGATGGGTTACGGAATTGGCCGTTACGTCTATCACGCGCATCACCGCAAGAATTCAGATTCAAGTGACGAGGAGGAATCGCGCGGCCGGTCGCGTGCGTGGCCACTGATTGCTCCGCTGTATGACCGGCATGCGCGTGAGTACGGTGTCGCCCTGGCGTGGAGTTTCTAGGGTCGTGCCGAGCAATGAAGTCAGTACCGGGAGCGGTAGCGACCGGGTTGCACGTTCCCCATGATCCGAGATTAGGAGGACATGACCCGGTCGCTACCGCTCCCGGTACTGACCTCATACTCTGATTACTGCTCACTGATTATGTTCGATTCGGTTCGCACACGATTGACCCTTTGGTACGCCGGCGTGCTGGCGCTGTCGCTGATCGCCTTTGCGGTGCTCGTTTACTACGCGGCCGCGGGAATTTTCCATGCGCGGCAGGACGAAACATTGCGATCGACGGCGGAGACCGTCGCCAGTGCCTATGTCCAGGAGCTGGAGGAAGAACGATCGGTTGCGAAAGCCAACGAAGCCGTGTTGGCCCAGATGGTCTTTCCGAATCGCTATGTCGAAGTTGTCGATTCCGAGGGCCGCGTCGTGGCGTGGTCCAGCAACCTCTCCGGTCGTCAGTTGATAGTTCCAGCGCAAACGCTCGCCGAAGCACGCCTGGGCGGCGTGAGCTTCCTGGTTCTGAATAATTTGCGAGTTGCCGTGGTGCCCCTGTCGCCCGATCGAAACAGGCAACTCGGGTTTGCGATTGTCGCCGAACCGCTCGGCGTTATCGAAGAAGGACTGCGCCGTCTGCGGCGCGATTTCTTTGCGGGCGTCCCTTTGATTTTGCTGCTCGGATCACTGGGAGGCTATTTTCTTGCACGCAAGAGCCTGGCACCAATCGCCCTGATAAACCGGCAGACGCAGCGCATCACGGCAGAAAATCTTTCGACTCAGCTTGATGTAGCAAACCCGCGCGACGAAGTTGGCCGACTGGCGACGACCATCAACGCGCTGTTGGCGCGGTTGAATGCCGCGTTCCAGGAGCAACAGCGTTTCATTGCCGACGCGTCCCATGAACTCCGCACGCCGATTGCGGTGCTGCGCGGCGAAACTGAAGTTGCGTTGGAGCAGGAGCGCCCGACCGCCGAATACATAGAGTCACTGGCGCTGATCAAGGACGAGGCGGAAAGACTCTCGCGCATCGTCGAAAGTCTTTTCATACTCGCCCGTCAACCCATAGACGATTCGGCGATCGTTAAGCTGCCCGTTCGCCTGAATCAAGTTGTTGCCGACTGTGTCCGCGCGGCCCAGGTCCTGGCGACGCAAAAGGGATTGCGTCTCAACGTCAGCAGTTCGCTTCCGGAAGTGGAGTTAGACGGTGACGATGAGCTGCTCAAGCGAATGCTTTTGAACCTGCTCGACAACGCGGTGAAGTACACGCCGGCAGGCGGAGAGGTCAACGTCACGCTGGCGTCGCAAAACGGTAATGCGCTAATCATTGTTAGCGATACCGGCATCGGTATTCCCGCCGAAGCCCAGCCGCATATCTTCGATCGGTTTTATCGGGTCGATAAGGCCCGTTCACGTGCCCTGGGCGGCGCGGGACTGGGTCTGTCCATCGCGCGCTGGATCGTCAAAGCTCATGAGGGCAGGCTTTCAGTTGAAAGCATGCCGGGGCGCGGTAGTGCTTTTACGGTCGAGTTGCCTTTGAGGGTTTGAAGGTTTCTCTCTATATTTGAACAGGCGTTCGTTTGTAATTCGAGGCATGTAAGAGCACGGTGGCCGGAAAGAAGCTTCGGCATGCATCCGTCCAGTGTTGGTTGTTTGATGTCTGCGTCGCTATGATTCATCACGGCTTTGAGGTGAATCATGGATATTAAGGAAGTGGTGGAAGTTAACCCAAAAAAGATGAGCGGCACTCCCGTCTTCCGCGGGACACGAGTTCCAATCCAAAATCTATTTGACTGCCTGGAGGACGGCGAGACAATCGAGCGCTTTCTCGATCAATTCCCCACCGTAAGTCGCGAGCAGGCTTTAGGAGTTCTTGAGCTATCGAAGGAATCGCTACTCTCCCACGATGAAGTTGCTGCTTGACGAATGCGTAACGCACGATCTCAGGGTCGACCTGGTTGGCCACGAAGTGCATACCGTGGATGAAGCCGGGTTAAAAGGATTGGAAAACGGCGATCTCTTGAAGGCGGCTGCCGGCGTCTATGAGGTTTCGGATTACCGTCGATCGGAACATTCCTTACCAACAAAGCATTGCTGATTTGCCCATCGCCGTCCTGATTTTGGCAGCCAGAAGAAATAGTTATGCGCATCTGAAACCGCTTTTGTCTCGTGCGTTAGCTGCGCTTGAGACGATCACACCGGGCGAGGTCGTCGAAATCGCCGGTCGCCAGTAAATCCTATTGCCAACCGCTCAATGCTCACGGACGTCCTTGCTGCTCTCGAATTCGGTCAATGGACTTTTGATCGCTGAATTTCGCGGCTCCCGCCTTTGTCAGCTTTGCCAGTTCCCTGAACAACTTTTCGTCAACCTCCCTGAAGTTAAAGCACGACTTGCCCTGCATGCGTTTCTTCAATTCCGGCGACATGCTTTTCAATAGATCCGGACACGCATAAACCGACATCAGGTAGAAGCTGACGTATGCCTTGCCCATTCGCACACCCCCAAAGCAGAGAGGTTGCTTGTTCTTCATGATGTACCGCGTGTTCAAAAGATAGTAGGTTTGGTTGTCCTGGGCGACATCCATCTTCTTCGCATAAGGTTGGAAAATCGCTTTCAGCTTTGCAAAGACCTCAGGGAAATTATTTTTGTCCGGCATTGGTGAACTCCTTGACGCGTGATATTAGCAGACCTCGTCAACGCTGAGTCAACGATTACCTCACCATCGACCGTCCCAGCGGATCTCCGCAGTGCTCCACTCTCGAAGATTACCAGCAAATTTCTGCTTCTCAATTTGTAGGCGTATCATCCGCTCATGATCCCGGCGATTGATCTTCAAGAGTGGTTTGGTGGTATCGACATCTATCTGTTCGATCAGCTCTTGAAGGGGCGTCTGGTTACCGGGATGCGGATGCTCGATGCCGGTTGTGGCGCGGGTCGGAATCTCGTCTATTTTCTCCGGAGTGGTTATGAAGTCTTTGGCGTAGACGAATCACCTGAAGCTGTTGCCCAGACTCGGCGGTTGGCGGCGGCGCTGGCTCCGCATTTGCCCGCAGACAACTTCCGCGTCGAGGCGGTGGAGCGGACGACATTTGCGGATACGGGTTTTGATGTAGTGTTAAGCAGCGCCGTCCTCCACTTTGCCCACGATGAGCAGCAGTGGGAAAGGATGCTCAAAGAGATGTGGCGAGTCCTAAAGCCCGGCGGGATCTTCTTTGCGCGTTTGGCCTCGACGATCGGCATGGAAGATCAGGTGGAATTAATCGCAGGCCGTCGTTATCATTTGCCGGACGGCAGCGAACGCTTTCTGGTGGATGAGGCGATGTTGCTCCGCGTAGGCGCAGAACTGGGCGCAGAATTTATCGAGCCGATCAAAACTACAGTCGTGCAGAACATGCGCGCGATGACGACGTGGTGCGTGCGGAAACGCTAGACGGAAGGAAGGAAGGACTATGGGCAAAACTATCAGCGCAATCTTTGGAATTGTTATGGCGTTGCTGAGCATATTCTTTCTCTTCTACACAGCACGGCTGCTCTATGTGACGCGCGGTCTCACGACGATCCGCAGCGGTGGGCAGGGCGCCTATGTGGGTGCGATTGTCTTTCCGCTGCTCGCGCTCGTGTTTGGCTGGGGCGCGTGGAGACTTTTGCGTTTGAAGAAGTAGTCCGGAACACCGAAAGACAAAGCTATTTTTGACCAGTGCCGGCATAGTGAAGGGCAGCGATGAGGACAAAGACGATCTAACCGACGGAAAGTATTCGCGGTCGGTCAAGTTTGTAGCGAAGATTACGTAAGAGAACTTGTGGCCGCAAAGACGAGAAGCCCCGCGCGTACGGGGCTTTCGCTTGTGTAAGCGCCTTAAGAATTAGAGTGCGCATGACGTCTGCTGCGTCCGCGGCGATGTCGCCCGCGCCTCCGATGCCGGCCTCGGCGACGTGAGGCAGTCCTACTTGAGCCAGTGTTCCGGTTCATCGTCGTGCTACTGTTCGTGTTTTGGGCAAAGCCTCGTTCAAACACAATTCCACCCAGACCTATCATGGCCATGAGCGCTAAGGCGAAAAAGAGATTTCTCTTCACTTAAGTAGCTCCTTAAGAAAGTTCTGGTTAGGGCGTGCGGCGAGGGCAATCTATGCCGAACCCGGGGGGCAAGTCAATACTCAGAAAGGACAACGTCCTTCTTAAGATGCCTTGATCGTTTCCAGCCCGCCCATGAAAGGCCGCAGGACTTCGGGGACGATCACAGAACCATCCGCTTGCTGAAAGTTTTCCAGGACGGCAATCCATGTCCGACCGACGGCCAGGCCGGAGCCGTTCAGCGTGTGCACAAATTCCGGTTTGGATCCTCCGGCGCGGCGAAAACGAATGTTGGCCCGGCGTGCCTGGAAAGCTTCGTAGTTCGAGCAGGAAGAAATCTCGCGGAAAGCATTTTGTGACGGCAGCCAGACTTCGATGTCGTAAGTCTTGGCGTTGCTGAAGCCAAGATCGGCGGTCGAGAGCACAACGACGCGATAGTGAATGCCGAGCCGCTGCAAAACAGCTTCAGCGTTGAGGGTGAGTGCCTCGAGTTCATCGTAAGAATTCTCAGGCAGCGCGTATTTCACCAGCTCTACTTTTTCGAACTGGTGCTGACGGATCACCCCACGCGTGTCCTTGCCGTAGCTGCCGGCTTCGGAACGAAAGCAGGGCGTGTAGGCGGCCCACTTCATGGGCAACTGGGAAGCGTCGAGAATCTCTTCGCGGTAATAATTGGTGACCGGCACTTCGGCGGTGGGAATCAGATAGAGGCCGCGCTCGTCTTCGAGTTTGAAGAGGTCTGCTGCGAATTTTGGCAACTGGCCGGTGCCGAACAGTGAGTCGCGATTCACGATGAAGGGCGGCAGCGTTTCCAGGTAGCCGTGCTCGCGCGTGTGCAGGTCGAGCATGAAATCAATCAGCGCGCGTTCCAGACGCGCGCCGGCGCCGTTGAGGATGGCAAAGCGCGCGCCGGTAATCTTGGTGGCGCGTTCGAGATCGAGAATGCCCAGTGCCGTTCCCAGGTCAACATGGTCTTTCGGCTCAAAACTAAATTCCGGTTTCGTCCCCCAGCGGCGAACTTCGACATTCGCTGACTCGTCTTTGCCCACAGGCACGCTTTCGTGCGGAATGTTCGGCAGGGTCGAGAGCAACTCGCGCATGCGCGCTTCGGCCTGCTCGCGCTCCTGATCAAGTTCCGTGATGCGGTCTTTCAACTCGTTAGCTGCTTTGCGGTGGGCACCAGCCGCTTCGTGCTGGCCATCTTTCATTAGCGCGCCAATCTCGCGGCTGGCCGCGTTGCGCTCCGCATTGAGCTGATCTGATTCAGCGATCACGCGCCGGCGCTCAGCGTCGGCTTGCGCGAAATCATCGAGAGCTGTGCTCGGCATGCCGCGCTTATCGAGCGCCGCGTGCACACCCCCAAGATTTTCCCGCACGTAATTGAGATCGAGCATTTGCTGCTGGCCTTTTGCGTGTGATAGAAGTTTATGCCGTTTCGTTGACTTGCAACGAAGTTTCTGACGCTAACCGAGCGTTGGCGATGTGTCAAGACGTGGTTTGAGATTTGTTGCTCTTTAGGGTTCTCTTGGTAAAGGCCGAATTTAGGATCTGAAATCTGAAATGGCAAAACGAGTCCACAAAGCAGTCTTCCCGGCGGCCGGCCTGGGTACGCGCTTTCTGCCGGCGACCAAAGCGTCGCCGAAAGAGATGCTGCCGCTGGTCGACAAGCCGTTGATTCAATACGTCGTCGAAGAAGCCGTAGCGTCGGGCATCGACTCAGTGATCATCGTCACCGGGCGCGGCAAGAGCGCCATCGAAGATCATTTCGATGTTTCGTTCGAACTGGAAGCTGTGCTGCGCGAACGCGGCAAGGAAGAAGATCTGCGTCTGGTCCGCGAGATCACGGACATGGCGCGCGTCAGTTATGTGCGGCAGCGCGAGGCCCTCGGCCTGGGCCATGCAATTCTCCAGGCGCGCGACCTGGTTGGCGATGAGCCGTTTGCCGTGATGTTGAGCGACGACATCATTGATTCCAAAACTCCGGCGCTAAAGCAACTCATTGACGTTTACGAAAAGTACGACGCGCCCGTGTTGGCTACTATGCAGGTTGCAGGTGAGGCAATCTCGCGGTTTGGCGTGCTCGACGTGGAAGAAGTAGCAGACGGTGTCTATCGAATTAAGGACATGGTGGAGAAGCCGCCGCTAGCGCAAGCGCCCTCAGACCTGGCGATCATCGGCAGATATGTTTTGACGCCGGATATCTTCGAAGAGATTGAAAGCACCAGGCCGGGCGCGATCGGCGAGATTCAAATCACCGACGCGATGCGCGCGCTGTTGAAGAAGCGCGATTTCTACGCGGTCCGTTTTGAAGGCACTCGCTACGATGCCGGCGACAAACTCGGCTTCCTGGTCGCGACGGTAGAGCTAGCTCTGAAGCATAGGGAGTTAGCGCCGGAGTTTCGGCAGTATCTGAGATCACTGAAGCTCTAGTCCGAGAATCATATGTCTGATCACAAACCATTCGCAGGCCGCGCCGCAATCGTCACCGGAGCCACGCGTGGCATAGGACGCGCCATCGCGCTGGAACTTGCGCGGCGCGGGGCGGACGTTGCCTTCAATTATGCGAAAAGCGCCGATGCCGCCGAAACATTGAAAGCAGAGATCGAAACCTTCGGCGTGCGCGCGCTGGCATCGCAGGGCGACGTGGCAAACACCGAAGCTGCCGTGGAAATGGTCAAGCAGGTCAAAGATGCTTTCGGTCGCCTCGATTTTCTGGTGAACAACGCCGGTATCGTCCGCGACACGTTGATCCTGCGCATGAAGGAAGCGGATTGGGACGCGGTCCTTGATACGAATCTGAAAGGCGCGTGGAACTTCTCAAAGGCTGCTTTGCGCGTCATGCTGCGGCAGGACGAAGGCGGCTCGATCCTCAACATCACTTCGATCAGCGGTGTCGTGGGCATGGCCGGGCAATCAAATTACTCGGCGTCCAAGGCGGGTATGATCGGTCTGACGAAAGCTTTGGCGCGCGAAGTCGCAAGTCGCAACGTAACCGTGAATGCGCTGGCTCTAGGCATGGTGGCGACCGATATGGCCACTGCGCTCGACGAGACTTATCGAGCCAAAATACTGGAGCAGATTCCGCTTGGTCGGTTTGCCGAAACTGACGAAGTCGCACGCATCGCCAGTTTCCTTTTGTCAGATGAATGTCGCTATATCACAGGTCAGGTGATTCAGGTTGATGGCGGGTTGGCGATGTGAACTGAGGAAGAGCTTAGTACTTAGAGCTTAGTACTTGTGATTCTGTCGCTCATCGGATTCCGTCAACGGAGAAAGACTCAGTTCCAAGTACTAAGCTCTAAGTACTAAGTTCCAAGCTCCAAACAGAGATGCGCCCCGCCAATCCCGACGTGTCGGGACTGGCGGGGCGAAAACATCAGGGTAGGTTCGGGTATAACAAAGGGTGGCTAGGCCAGACTTGAGAATCGTCACTTATGGCCGATCCCGTACTTCAAAGGTGGTGCTTTCTGATTGACGGCGGTATGAAGTCTGCGGCTGAAAATGAAAACAAGCTGCCGCATCTGCTTTCAATACGCCCCCTCCCTCTGCGAGGGCCTTTGCCTTTGGAAACCCCTGACTGTCAAACACCTGAATGTCCTTGCAAGCCTGAAATTATACTCGCCCGCCCATTGGCGTCAAGCTAAATTTGACGAATTTGTAACAACTCTGTGACAAACGGCTCTCTGTCCGTCGCGCTTTGCTGAGTGGAAAACCAGCTTTGCCTCGGTGACCGCGATCTATCGGCCCGTCGGGGCTCGCGTCTCAGCGAGTCGATAGGCCTGGCGCCGAACGGCTTCCGATACGTTGCGGTTTAAAGCGATCGATTTCAGATCCTTGGTACGAATGCGAGAGAGAATGTGGACGGCGGTGGCCATCGGCGTGCGTGGGTTACGAGCGAGATTGTGAATAATCGGATACGAACGGGCCCACGCGCGACTCATGCCTATCAGACGGAGCACTTCTTCAGATACCGTACGCATGGCGGCGATGTTTTCAACCTCGTGATCGGTGAGTCGCGGGTTGTGCATTACCGCGGTGGCGACCATCTTGTTCGGGTCGCGGATAAGAATGCCGCGCGCTTCGCGGTCGCCTTTGAGCCCCAGCTTGACCCTGTCCTTGACTGTCATGAACATGATGCGCCGAATGAGCGAGATACGTTCGGGCGAAGCGTCGCCTTCCAGACGCTCAGCGTTGATGACCGCCTGGGCGTTGGCCGCGATCTGCTCTGGCGTCTCAGCCATCATCTCTTCGATGAACTCGCGCGCCAGCCACGTGTCGTCGATGTCGGCATCTGAAACTTCGATGTGCTGAGCAATCACCCACGCGTCATCGACTGACATCTGGCCGGCCACGGCGGCCAGCTCGAAGGATTCAAAGAACTCAGCCGCGGCGCTGTTTCCGCGGGCGCGCAACTCCTGAGCGATCTGCCGGACGCCGCGTTCCTTTTCGAAAAACTCGCGGCGAGTTTCTTTCGCGCGGCGTTCGGCTTCAGGGGTGCGCACCGGGTTCAACAAGATGGCGTCGATGATCTCCGGAGCGCGAATCAGACGCTGTTGGTTCAGCGTGATGAACTCGATCAGGGGAGCGTCGGAGGTCATTCCGGCCAGCAGCGCAATGGCTTTGTCAGGCGTTTTGTCGTTGCCGGCAACCGCTTCGTGAATCTCGCGACTGGCGTTGGATAGCGACGCAAAGTATCCCAGCACGGAGGGCGCCACATCATCTGCCTTTGCCACGCTCAACAGATCGGTGGGCAGTTGCGCTTCGAGTGTGCCCTGCGCGGCGCGGGCCACTTCCGGATCGTTGTCCGCGCTCAAATGAACCAGCGCTTCGAGCAGATCGGCCTGTGGCAGTGGCAGCAGTCCACGGGCGGCCGCCAGACGCGCCGCGGGAGGCGCGGCGCCCGAGATGATCGATTTGACGACCGGGTTGGTTGATGTGATTTTAGTGGTCACCAAAGATAGTGTAGCTCAAGTGCAAACTGCGGGAGAATGTTACGGAGCTAATAAGGATTGAAGTTGTATTGGAGTTCTGCGTACATGAAGACCGACTAGCCGTCCTTTAGAAGCGGCCTAATAGAAATCTAATCCCAAGTCGTTCACGACCCTAAGCCGCGCCGTGGCACTTCTTGTATTTCTTTCCCGATCCACACGGGCACGGGTCGTTGCGGCCGACTTTAGGTTGGCTGCGAACGACCGTCTTGATTTTACCGGCCTCTTCGCCGGCTGCGGCTGCGCCCTGATTGGGTCCGGTGAAAGTCAACGGACGGCGCGACCCTCGTCGCTGACGCAGCGCTTCCGGTGGTTGCTCCTCGACTATTTGCAGGTTAAAGAGTGATCGAATCGTGGTTGTGTCAATGCGGTCGAGCATGGCCTGGAACATATCAAAGCTCTCTTTTTTGTACTCGACCAGCGGATCCTTCTGCCCGTATCCGACCAGGCCGATGCCCTGCTTGAGGTGATCGAGCGCTAAGAGGTGGTCCTTCCACTGCGCGTCGATGATGTTGAGCATGATGATGCGCTCGTAAGTGCGCATCGCTTCTTCGCCGATCTGTTTTTCCTTGGCGGTGTACTTGGCTTTCAGCTTGTCCCAGATCAGTCCCTCGATCTCTTCTGAGTTCAAACTCCGGAAGTCGATGCCTTCGGCATCGGCGTCAAGACCATAGACCGAGTGTATCTGGACTTTGTAGTTCTCAATGTCCCACTCGTCTTCCGAAGAGTTGGGATTCAGATATTGCTTCGTGATGTCTGCCAGCAGGTCGCGCGCGACGCCGGTCTCACCCACCAGATACTCCCGCTGGTCAGGTTCTTCCATCAACTGGCGGCGCAGACCATAGATCGTCTCGCGCTGCTTGTTCATGACGTCGTCGTATTCCAGCAGGTGTTTGCGAGTTTCAAAGTTACGGCCTTCGACCGATTTCTGCGCCGCGGCTATGCGCTTGGAAACCATCTTTGATTCGATCGCGACGCCTTTTTCCATGCCGAGTCGCTGCATCAACGCTTTGACCTTGTCGCCGGCGAAGATGCGCATCAGATCGTCTTCGAGCGAGAGGAAAAAGCGTGACGATCCGGGATCGCCCTGGCGACCGGCGCGCCCGCGAAGCTGATTGTCGATGCGACGCGATTCGTGGCGTTCAGTGCCAAGGATGTGCAGGCCGCCGCGCGCTACTACTTCCTTGTGCTCGGATTCGACGATCCGCTTGGCGCGCTCGAACACCCCCTTCCACTGATCCTCGGTAGCTTCGTCCGGATCGACCTCGTCCTCCTTCAAGAACTCGCGGGCCATGAAATCCGGATTGCCGCCCAGCAGAATGTCCGTGCCGCGGCCGGCCATATTGGTGGCAATCGTGATAGCGCCTTTGCGTCCGGCTTGCGCGACGATTTCGGCTTCGCGTTCGTGATATTTCGCGTTCAACACGTTGTGCGGCACGCCTACACGCTGCAACCGGCGGGCGATCAGTTCTGAGTTTTCCACCGATACGGTGCCGACCAGCACCGGTTGGCCGTGCTCGTAGCGTTCCTGGATCTCTTCGACGACCGCGTCCCACTTCTCAGGCAGCGTGCGATAGATCATGTCGGGATTGTCCTTGCGGACCATCGGCATGTGCGTCGGGATGACGATGACTTCGAGCTTGTAGGTCGAATGAAACTCGCCGGCTTCGGTCTCTGCGGTTCCGGTCATGCCGGACAGTTTCTCGTAAAGCCGGAAGTAATTTTGCAGCGTGATGGTCGCCAGGGTCTGGTTCTCTCGTTCAATCTTGACCTCTTCCTTCGCTTCCACGGCCTGGTGCAAACCATCGGACCAGCGGCGACCCTTCATCAAACGGCCGGTGAAATCATCAACGATGATCACTTCGCCGTCCTGAACTACATACTGATGATCGAGCCGGTAAAGCGTGTGCGCCTTCAGGGCCTGCTCGACACAGTGCAGCAGTTCCATGTTCCCGGGATCGTACAGATTTCCCACACCCAATAGCCGCTCGGTTTTGTCTACGCCCTCTTCCGTCAGTACGGCCGAGTGGTTCTTCTCGTCAACGACATAGTCGCCGGTTTTCTTGTTTTCCTCGAGCTCTTCACCCCGCTGAAGCTGAGGAATGATCGCGTTTGCCTGATAGTACTTGTCGGTGGACTCTTCCGAGGGACCGGAGATGATCAGAGGCGTCCGTGCTTCGTCGATCAGGATCGAGTCTACTTCGTCGACGATCGCGTGATAGTGACCGTGCTGCACGCAGGTTCCCAGGTCGAACTTCATGTTGTCGCGCAGATAGTCAAAGCCGAACTCGTTATTCGTGCCGTGAGTGATATCGGCGTTGTACGCAGTTTGCCGCTCGAAGTCATCCATATCATTCTGGATGCAGCCGACCGTGAGTCCCAGGAAGCGGTAAATCTGGCCCATCCATTCGGCGTCGCGAGCAGCAAGGTAATCGTTCACGGTGACCACGTGCACGCCGCGCCCGGTGAGCGCATTGAGATAAGCGGGCAACGTGGCGACCAGAGTCTTGCCCTCGCCGGTGCGCATCTCGGCAACCTTGCCCTGGTGCAGAACGATGCCGCCGATCATTTGTACGTCAAAGTGCCGCATCCCGGTGGTGCGCTTACTGGCTTCGCGCACCAGCGCGAAAGCCTCGGGCAGAATCTCTTCCAGCTCCGCCTGCTCCAGACGCCTGCGCTCGTCCTTGTCGCGAGCATCCTTAATCGCGTCGGCAATTTGTTGCTTGAACGCCGCCGTGCGGGCGCGCATTTCGGCGTCGGATAGCTTCTGTACTTGCGGCTCCAGTTCGTTAATTCGGGCAATAGTCGGACGGATAGATTTGAGAAATCGCTCGTTGCTGCTGCCGAAAACTTTGGTTAGTACTTTATCGAAACTCATAATGGTTCTTACTTGATCGTTCGTTGACAGTCTAATGTGTTCAAATTACCGCACGAATGTAATTTGAGATTGTACGAGAGCGTGGAGTTGCCAATCAAGCCGGGTACTCCACCTTGACAAAGGCCCGGCAGGCCGTTAAGTTCGACACTTCCGCGATTACCGATCTTTGCAATTAAGAGTAGAGGCGCGACCTTCAAGAGTAGCCGAGTCCGAGAACGCGAAGGGTTCGACGAAAACTCGGTCGAAAGGGAGAGGTCGCCGAAGCTTGTCGCTGCGCCTTCGAGCCGGGCGAGCTGGTTGCTGTGGCTAAATCCGCAGGACTGTCACCGAGAGTGGCATAGACTTTAGTCTGTGATGCTTCAGGTTTGGAGTTCCGCCTTCAGGCGGTTTTCATTATTGCGCACGCCTGCCGCCTAAAGGCGGAACTCCAAACAAGCACCACCTGGTGGAGAGCTACGACAAGCGCGCCGCGCCGAATGTTTTACGGCGCAAAAGTTTCTCGAGATTGAGGGGCCAGTCGTATGCTTTGCGACTGGCCCTTTTTATGGAGTGCGGCGACTTGTCGCCGCTTTGGATATGTTGTCCGACGAACTTAAGTCAATCGAACGTTGATTGATTTCTCCCTTCTCCCCCTGGGAGAAGGGCCGGGGAAGAGGGGCGTAGCTGGGGGCGGCTCGATCGACAAGCCCTCTCCCCAACCCTCTCCCAAAGGGAGAGGGAGTCAACCGCAAACTAAAATTTGTCGGACATAAAAGCGCCGCCAAAGTCGGCGCACTCCAGATTTGTCAATGAAACCGATCATCATGAAATTCGGCGGCACGTCCGTCGAAGACGCGAGCTCTTTTCGGAACGTGGCGGAGATCGTTAGATCGGCCGTCGCGGTGCGGCCCGTGGTCGTGGTCTCCGCGATCGGCGGATTCACTAACGTGTTGTTGACCGGCGTCCAGAAAGCGATCGCCGGCGACGCGCGCGCAGCGACCAAATCGCTCGACCATGATCTGGGACGCCATGTTGCCATCGCTCGGGAATTGCTCAGCGCGGAATCACGCGCTGCGTTTGAATCTATAGTCGCCGGGGCCCGGCGCGAGATTCGCCAGCTACACAAGATCATCGCCGCGCATCCGGTAACACACCCGCCGCTGCAGGATGAAATCGTCGCGTATGGCGAGCAACTTTCTGCGCAACTTCTCGCGATCGTGCTGCGCGAAAACGGTGTGGCCGCGCGCTACGTTGACGCGTGTCGTTGCGTCAAGACTGATGACAATTACGGCAGCGCTGCACCACTTCCCGAAACTGCGAACGCGACCAGGGCCACGCTGGTGCCCTTGCTTGAGTCCGCGAAAGTCCCGGTCATGGGCGGCTTCATCGGCAGCACTGAAAAAGGAGTCACGACTACCCTGGGGCGCGGCGGTTCGGATTATTCGGCGGCGATCATTGGCGCAGCGCTTGACGCGCGCGAGATCCAAATTTGGACCGACGTCACCGGCGTGCTCACGGCGGACCCTCGCATAGTTCCGTCCGCGAAAACCATCCCCGTGCTTTCATATCAGGAGGCGGCTGAACTGGCTTACTTTGGCGCGAAGGTCCTGCACCCCAAGACTATTCAGCCGGCCATCGACTGCCGTGTACCCGTGCGGGTCTGTAACTCGCACTCTCCTTCAGAGGAAGGCACGCTAATCGTCGCCGAGTCTGAGGCGACGGCCCAAACCATCAAGGCGATCGCGCACAAGAGCGGCATCACGACAGTCCAGGTGACCTCGGCGCGGATGCTGGGAGCGTATGGCTTCCTGCGGGCGTTGTTTGAGGTGTTCGATCGTCATCGCACAGCCGTGGACGTGGTCACAACTTCAGAAGTCAGTGTTTCACTTTCCATTGACGATGCGAGCGCGCTGCCGGAACTCGTTCCCGATCTCGAACAGCTCGGCGCGGTTGAAGTGGAAGAGAATCGCACGATAATTTCGATCATTGGCGAAGGACTGCGCACTACGCCGGGCATCGCAGCGCGCGTGTTTTCAGTGATTAGCCACATCAATGTGTCGATGATTTCGGTGGGCGCGTCGAGTGTGAACCTCACCTTCATGGTTGACGAGGCCCAGGCGCTGGACGCAATCAGGCGATTGCACTTTGTCTGCTTTGAACGGCATGACGATACCGATGCGCGGGTTGAAATAATGGCCGAGGAGGTTGTTGCTTGACCCAGGAGGTTGATGTTTTCAAGCTGACGCGCGAGCTAATCGATATTCCGTCGGTGACGGGTGACGAATGCCACATTGGAACATCGCTCGCTGAATTGCTTAACCGGCTTGGTTACCAGGTTGATCTGCTGGAAGTCACGAGTGATCGAGCAAACGTGATAGCGACGACGGGCGATCAGCCGCGGGTTGTACTTTCGACCCACATGGATACGGTGCCGCCGCACATTGCTGCGAGCGAGGACGACGAATTCATTCACGGCCGCGGCGCCTGTGATGCGAAAGGAATAATCGCGGCGCAGATTGCCGCCGCCGAACGACTGCGCGCCAGTGGCGTGACTGAGATTGGTTTGCTCTTCACAGTTGACGAAGAAGTCACCAGCGCGGGCGCAAAAGCAGTGAACACGCATCCGCTCGCATCTTCATGTCGCTACTTGATCAATGGCGAGCCGACTGACAATCGACTGGCCATAGGAACGTTAGGCTCACTTCAGGTAACGATCAAAACTGAAGGGCGGGCGGCGCACTCGGCTTATCCCGAGCAAGGAGATTCGGCGATCGAGAAGTTGCTCGATGTGCTGGCTGACGTGCGCCGGATCGAGTGGCCCGCAAATGAAACATTCGGTGAGACGACAAGCAATATTGGCGTAATTTCCGGGGGCACACGCGCGAATGTGGTTCCTGATGAAGCGCAGACAGTTTTGCAGATTCGTCTGGCCAGCCGGGCCCAGGTGGCAAGGGACTTACTGGAAGGCGCGGTTGGCGGGCGCGCTGCGCTGGAGTACAAGTCCGTTCACGATCCAGTGCGATTGCTTGCGCTCGAGGGTTTTGAGCAAACGACTGTGCGTTTCACCACGGACATTCCGTATTTGACGAACTGGGGCACGCCATTGCTGATCGGTCCGGGTTCGATTCTGGATGCGCACACCGAACACGAGCGAGTGGCGAAGAGTGAGTTGATGAAAGCGGTGGAGATCTATTCGAATCTGACGCGAGAGTTACTGAACCGGGAAGTAAGGTGAAGTAAGTCGAACCAGGGTCAGCGTGGGAAAATCTTTGGCGAGTCCGCAAAGCGGACGAATGATAGTAGCCCACCGATTCAGAGGTTGTGTCAAAACTCATGATGTGTGGTTAACAAAGTGCTTTTTAACCGCAGAGGGCGCTGAGGGATGAGCAGAGGAACGCAGAGCACGCCTCTCTCTGCGACCTCTGCGAAGAACTCCGCGACCTCTGCGGTTAGCC
>JBGQGG010000019.1:0-109820 GCA_041497335.1 Pyrinomonadaceae bacterium
GTTAGAGAACTCGAACAATCCATCTACCAGTGGTTGGCCCTTTGGAACGACGAGCCAAAACCCTTTGCTTGGAAAGCCACTGCCGACGTCATCCTTGAGAAGGTCCGTCGTTGTAAAGAATTAACTGGGACGCCACACTAGCTTGATCTATATCGTCTTTTCGGTGGCGACGGGCGAGGGCGGAAACGACTCCACGGCCGTGATGCGCGCTATGTGCAAGCTATTTCCTGAGGCCGGGTCGCACAAGGCATTGATCCAAACACTGCCCGTTTCCGAGACGTATCTCTTGACCACCGCGCTTGTGTCGAGTGAATAGACACCCACTAGGCTAGCGGCGCTCCTCGATAACAGTTTCTGAGAGCGGTTTTCCCTTGATCTTAATTGGTTCGCGGCGATAAGGCGTGGGATCGGTTATCGGAGGCTTGATTTCGCTCACCAAGCCGGCTTCATAAAGCGCACGCTGCACCCGCTGATCGAGATCTATGGCAGCCCGACGGCTATCATCGACAAGCATTTCGCTTCCATCAGTCGGCGTAGGGAGCGGGTCGAGGCGTCGCCTGACCTCTGCCTGCTCATTAGGTGACAGTCCTTTAACTGCATTCACTATCTCTTCAACGGTAGACATCTTTCACAACTCCCGGCAAGGACAAACTTCATGGTCACATTCTATCTTCATGTCGTGATCCAGGAAAGCTCCAGCCAAGGCTTTGAGTTCATAGAGTCCGGTTACAAGCCAATTTGTTTGCTACCGCGCGGGTGGTCCGGATCTCACGTTCAGCCGCCAGCCAGTCGAGGTCATCAAGGAGACTCTCAGGCAAAGAAGAATCGCTTTTCGGCAAGCCCCGCTTTAGACGCTTCTCGTGGAAGCGCTGCCATATCGCTTCTTCTTCGTTGAATCGACGAGCGAACTCCTGTGTGTCTGATATCGGCGTCATGAAACTTGACCTCTCTTTTGCTTGCGGCGAACCGCGCGGCGAGAAACCGCGGCGCGTACAGTATCCCTCCCACTATTTGTTTCCTCGGGTTCGAAGACCACACGCACTCGGGCGTTGAGAACTTGGGCGACACGGCGTAGGTTCAGCCGCACAAAGGAGCGCATGATCTCGATGTTGACCTGGATAGCGCGTTCACTGTTCAGAACGCTCGACAGCATCAGTATTCCGTGTTCAGTGAATGCATACGGGCGATACTTAATATTCTGTCCGCGCTTCAAGGTCACAGATTGTGACCTTGAAAGAACGCCCTGGGCCTCCTGTTCCGTTAGCTGAAACATGAAGTCTAGCGGGAATCTGTCCGTGTGACGTTTGACTGTCTGATTGAATACCTTCGTGGGTACGCAATATAAGTTCAACTTCTGAGTTGGCGGTTGCCGGGCGAAGGGCAACCAATAAAAACCAAAACGGCCACCTGAGTGGTGGCCGCTATGCTCTTAGACTGGACATAAGTTTATGGCGTACCGAATCGTTGCCGGTATTCGCCCGACGTGATAAAGGCTTTGACCATCTCGGCGTTTTGGAAGTTGCCGCCGAATTGATTCAGCTTCGCCAGCCAGAAGTCATAGCCCGTATAGTCCGTGTCCGGCGTACTGTTCGGATCTCTCCGCAGGTAACCGAAGAACTGCATCAAGACGAACGCCTTATTGAACTCAGCATTGACCAGGTTCTGGTGTTCGGCGATTTGTCGCAGAGCCTGAGCGCGCGATTTCGTTCCGGCCGTATGCTCGGCAATCAGCGTAGCCAGCTCAGTCGTCGATAGAGGATTGCCGGCGTTGTTATTCAGGGTCTGCACAAAAACCGCGGGTGACATCGTGCTCGGATACGCATTTGTAAATCGCGAGCGTGTCACAAACTGCGCGGCAAAAGCCTGCTTGTTATTCTCCAGCGACTGCTCCCATCCCGTCTGTCCTACGACCACGCCCTGGCCGATCGTCTGCGTGTCGGGAATAAACTCATTGAAGCGGACCACCGGTACCTTAAGCGTATGAGTACCGCCAAAGGTCGACGTGCCGTTGGCGTCTGCGTAGGAAGTCTTGTAAATGCGCTCTACCAGATAGCCTGTCTGCTGGAACTCAATCGAAAGAAAGAACGCCGCAGAGACATTGACGCGCTTGACGGCGATGCACTGCTGGTCGGCGCCACAGGAAGTGATTTCCCTGATCCAGAAGTCCAGGCCACTCTGGTCGGCCTGACGATTTAGGAAATCGAGATAATGCTGGCGGACAAAGAAGTCTGCTTGATCGATCGGGTTCCCGGCAGGAGCATTGCTGAGACAACTCGAGTGGGCGTTGACGTAGGCAGTTATCTCGTTTATCGAAAACTGGCAGAAGGTCAAACTATTAGTCTGGTCCTGCGTCCCGACCATGATGGTATTGTCACAACCCGCCTGACCGTCGGAATGACTGGCGTTGAAATTGTGACCGATTTCATGAGCCGGGATGCCGACCCGAAACGGTGCTACTGTTTCCCGGTCGGAAAGTGAGTACGAGTGCGCCCCGTCCAAACAGACGACGCCTATCCAGGCCACGCCCGCCGGCCCCCCAAGATTTCGGCCGGTCCAGAGATGCGTAACGTCCCGCGGCGTGCTCGTAAAATCTCTGTTCCATACAGTCGTAAATTCGTTGAGTACTGCGAGGGCATCGCCACTGGCAGTGTAGGGATCGCTATTAGGGTCGGTCCACGTGTGCTGGAACACCACACTGAACGTAAGACCTATGTCGCGCTGATAAATCGCCTGGACCTGATTCATGATGCTCAGGATGTCACTATTGGCCGCGGCAGAGCCTCCCAGAGCCGAGGTGTACTCACCGTCAGCTTCGGTAGCAATCTCAATCACTTTGAAGGGCGAAAAGGCGTCGGGCGCAACGGTGCTCGCCGCCATCCGTGGCGCGACTTCCTTCACACCGCGGCTGATCTCTTCTTCCAGAGTACCGCAGACGCGGGTTATGTCGGGCCGCACATCGGAGGCTTTGTAGAGCAAATAATCAGTTGACCCCGCGGCCGCCGAATAGTTGCGCGCCGCTTCGAGGAAGTAAGATTCCTGCGGCGTAATGATCATCCCTTCGACGTGGTTCTCATCGAGAGTAAAGCGCGCATCCGTTCCCGCAACGCCTTCCACACTTCCACTGTACGTGTTAACGCCGGACATCTGGACTTCGCGTGTGATTCCCCCGTCGACGACTTCTTCGGCGCGATAATTTACCGCGCGCAAATCGTTGGGCCTTAGTTGAATCTCAAAATCATGCGCGGGCGTCACCAAAGACAGACGGCCTGATTCCCTCACCCGTTTCGTCGCCACGCGAGGATCGAGCTGAACCTGTTCATGCCTGAGGAATACCTGTTCGATATCCTGCTGATAACGAGCTCTGCCGGTTTGGGCCCCGGCAGGTGCGGAATAAAACCCGGGCCCGGCCAGTAACGCCAAAGCTGCCAATGCCAACAGCAGTGGAAGGTAAACTTTGTAACGAAGCCGACTGCGCATGACGTGAACAGATAAACGCCTGCTTACACGTCCCGCATGAGACTGACTCGAACGAAGAATTTCTTTCATAGCCTAAGCTCTTCAGCTTTTCGGTCGGGATTCTCTTATTGGAGGTGGGATTAACCGTTTAAGGAGAGGCCACCACGGGGCAATTAGATTCTAGTGACTGAAACAAGCAGCGTCAACTGATTTTTTGATAAACCAGACGCGTGGAGTTGCCAGTCAACTGATTTTGGTAATAAAGTCAGCCGCTAATTCGAAAACACAGTTCTAAGTAAAAGCCTGATGAAAACCTCTTTGTCCGAAACTATGCTTCAGGAAATCGACGAAAGCCTGCACGCGTCTAACACTGCATTCATGGAAGAGTACCCGGGTGAAACGGGACGCCGGCAGCCGGTGCACACCGTGTATGGCGGTGCCCACTTATTTCGCGCCGACTCAGCCCAGCGGCTGGGACAAGTGGCCGAGCGCGCGTTTGCCGAAAACGCTTCGGACTTTGTGGTCTTCGCGCGGGCCATAGGCTTGCCGCGAGCGAGCGAATTGCCGGATGTGTTGGGTTACGCGACCGGTCTAAGACAGCGTCTCGAGGACGAGCCCGAAGCTGTACGCGAAGAAAACAAAGCTGCCTGGCTGGCGCACGCAATCCACCGGCGCGTGCAGGAAAAGTTGCGGCGCGAGCCGGTCGAAGATTTTCGGATCGATTTCGAAGACGGCTACGGCAATCGACCCGATGCGGAAGAAGATGGCCACGCCGAATCGGCGGCGATTGAAGTTGCCCGGGGGCTCGCGGCAGGAACATTGCCTCCGTTCATCGGTATCCGCATCAAGCCTTTCACCGAAGAGCTGCGCGCCCGCAGCATGCGAACTCTGGATATTTTCGTCTCGACAGTAGTGAACCAGAACGGCGGAGACCTTCCCGACAATTTCGTCGTCACGCTCCCGAAGATAACTACTCCCGAACAGGTGTCGGCGCTTGTCGATGTATTTGAGCTGCTCGAAAAGCAGACTGGATTGGCGGCCGGGGCTCTACAAATGGAGATGATGATCGAAACCACGCAGTCGATCATCAACAGCGAAGGGCGAATCAATCTGCCATTGCTGCTACAGGCTGCGCGCGGGCGTTGCACAGCGGCGCACTTTGGCACCTATGACTATACCGCCAGTTGCAGCATTACTGCCGCGCATCAACACATGATGCATCCGGCCTGCGACTTCGCGAAACACATGATGCAGGTTTCATTCGCGGGAAGCGGGGTCTGGTTGTCCGATGGCGCGACCAACATCATGCCCGTCGGACCCCATCGCGCCACTGAAGGAAAGCCGCTAACCCAGGATCAAGTCGAAGAGAACCGCGCAGTCGTCCATCGCGCCTGGAAGCTGCATTACGATCATGTCCAGCATTCGCTCGCGGGCGGTTTTTATCAGGGATGGGATCTGCATCCGGCGCAACTGCCCACGCGCTACGCCGCCGTCTATGCTTTCTTTTTGGAAAGCCTGGATGCGGCGTCGGAACGCCTGCGCAACTTTGTCGAGAAGGCTGCGAAAGCGACCCTCGTGGGCGATGTCTTTGACGACGCGGCGACCGGGCAGGGTCTGCTCAACTATTTCCTGCGCGCAATTAACTGCGGCGCGATCACGGAAGACGAAGCTCTCGAGTT
Source organism: Pyrinomonadaceae bacterium (assembly GCA_041497335.1). Classification (GTDB taxonomy): domain Bacteria; phylum Acidobacteriota; class Blastocatellia; order Pyrinomonadales; family Pyrinomonadaceae; genus UBA11740. Next base: position 5,136 of record JBGQGG010000019.1, read on the forward strand.
ATCGAGCTTGACGCATGATGATTTGCGATCCGGCTCGTTCGTGAAGATATTGAAGACACGACAGAATCTCTAACACCTGGGAAGGACTAGCAATGAAGACCTGGAAACAAATAGTCGCGATGGCGGTCATTTCAATCATGGCGGCGGCGGCGCCGCTCGCGCAAAACACTAGCCGGAAGCAAGGCCCCACGGACAACTCGCTCGCGACAAGAACCCGTCGCTTTGCGCCGACCGTCATGACGGCGAATACCGCGCGTCTCTCGCCAAATGATCGCAGAGCACTACTCAAGATTATCGCCGCCGCAAAGTATTACGATCCGCTTTATCTGCGTCAGATTTGGAGCGGCAACGAGGCGCTACTGAAAAAGCTCCAGGCCGATAAGACCCCGCTCGGGCGCCAGCGTCAGCACTATTTCATGATCAATCGGGGCCCATGGTCACAACTCGACAGCAACGAACCGTTCATCGAAGGCGTACCACCCAGACCCGCTTACGCCAACTTCTATCCTGACGACATAACCAGGGAAGAATTCAATTCCTGGTTGAGTACCTTGTCTCCCGAAGAGAAAGAAAAGGCCACGGGCTACTTCTACACCATTCGTCGCGACGCCGGCGGTAAACTGAAAACCGTGCCTTACAGTGAAGAGTACCGCGAGTTTCTCGAGCCGGCGGCGCAGCTCTTGCGCGAGGCGGCGGCCCTAACGACGAACAAAACGCTGCGAGACTTTCTGAACAAGCGCGCGGACGCGTTTGGGTCGAACGATTACTACGAAAGCGACGTGGCGTGGATGGATCTGGACGCGCCGATTGATGTCACGATCGGGCCGTACGAGACTTACGAAGACGAATTGTTTGGCTACAAAGCCGCGTTCGAAGCTTACGTGACCCTGCGCGACGATGCCGAGTCTGCCAAGCTCACGAAGTTCAGCAAATACTTGCAGGAAATCGAGGACCATCTGCCCATTGATGCAAAGTATCGCAATCCGAAACTCGGCGCGGCGTCGCCGATTCGCGTGGTCAATGAAGTGTTCAGCTCCGGCGAGGGCAACAGCGGCGTGCAAACCGCGGCGTTCAACCTGCCGAACGACGAGCGCGTGGTAAAGGAAAAAGGCTCGAAGCGAATCATGCTAAAGAACGTGCAGGATGCAAAGTTCAACAAGACTCTGATCCCGATCTCGCGCGTCGTGCTCGTCTCTTCGCAGCAACGGAACATCGCGTTCGAAGCATTCTTCACGCACATTCTTACGCATGAGTTAATGCACGGCCTCGGACCGCACAACATCACGGTCAACGGCGAACAAACGACCGTACGCAAGCAACTAAAGGAACTCTATTCGGCGATCGAGGAGGCAAAGGCGGACATTACCGGCCTCTGGGCGCTGCAATATCTGATCGACAAAGGCGTGGTCGACAAGGGCATGCAACGCACCCTGTACACGACTAACCTGGCCAGCATGTTCCGTTCGGTGCGGTTCGGCATCACTGAAGCCCACGGTCGGGGCGTTGCCATGCAATTCAATTATCTAACCGACGAAGGCGCCATTAACTTCAACGATAAGACTGGCACGTTCAGCATCGATGAAGTGAAAATCAAAGAGGCAGTGCGCAAGCTCACGCATGAACTCCTGACGATTGAAGCCGAAGGTTCTTATGAGAAGGCGAAAGCGATCCTGGAAAAGTACGCCGTGATTCGGCCGCCGATGAAGAGCGCTTTCGACAAACTAAGCAACGTGCCGGTGGATATCGAACCGATCTTTCCGCTGGCGAATTGATTTTGGAGTGCGCCGGCTTGGGTTTGGAGTTCCGCCTTCAGGCGGGTCTTGTTTCCTGATAATTCCGCCTGAAGGCGGAACTCCGAACAAACCAAAGCGGTGTGGCCGCTTCGCTCTGCCACCGCACTCCAAACTAGAACAACTCACCCTGCGCCGATTCATTGTCCGCCTCGACCGACTCTTTCAGACGCGGATAACTCTCAATCAACTTTGCCGGTCCCGGCATTCGCTCCTCTTCCAGCAGGGCCATCACCTCGAATGCATTCACCAGGCTCTGCCCGCGCGCATGGTTATTGGTGATCACGAACGTTTGTTTGGCCTTCTCTGAGACTTGCTTGATTCGCTCGACCCACGGCTCTAACTCGTCGCGCGAATACAAATAGTCATAGCGCTCCACCACATCCGCTTCTTCGCGAAACCAGTTCTGATAGTTTCGTCCGTGCAGCCGTACATAACCGATCGGTGAAGTTACTTCCGCCGAAGGCTTGATCGAGTTCGCGAATAGCGGCTGGTCTATATCGCACAATCCCACCCCGAGATCCTCCAGCGTCTGCAGGATGCGCGGGTTATTCCACGATTCATGACGCAGTTCAACGACCAGCGGATAGTCTTTCAAGCGTTCAGCTAATTGATTGAGGTACGTGCGCTCTTCGCGATCGTTTCGGAACGACCAGGGAAACTGAATCAGCACTGCACCCAGCTTCCCTGCTTCCATGAGCGGGTCGACGCCTTGTCGAAACAGTCTTTCGTCATCAGCCGTCGCTTTGCCGCGCTCGTGCGTGAACGCTCTGTAGAGTTTTGCCGTGAAGATAAAATTCGGATTGTGCTGAATGCGTCTGAGCCATGATCTCGCCGTGTCCGGCGCAGGTGGGTGATAGAAACTGCTATTTATTTCAACAGCATCGAAGTACTTCGCGACCAGTGCCAGAGTGTCGAACTTTGTGCCGGCGCCTTCGGGATAGACCCGCCCTCGCCAGTCAGCATAAGACCACCCGGCAGGACCTATGTGGATGTCTCGGAGCGCGCGCACGCTGAAACTATGTCCGACAAACTTCAGTTTGTCGATATCTTGCGCAGGAGCTGGTTAGGTTTGGTTAGGCATTGGCTGTTATTGTTCCGAGCATAGCGCTGCGAAGCTGAGACGCAACCGCGTCGAGAGAGAGACCAGAAGCCGCAAGCTTCCCATTTTGATCCGAAAACTTCGCCGCCGAAGCTAATTCCGACGAATCCAGCCGCCACCTGCCGGCCGTGCTCTTTTCCATCTCGTTGAGCTGTTCGACGAAGGAACTGAAATCGCGCCGTTCGATGGCCGGACGCACGATGGTCTCGGCCCAGGAGTAATAGGGATAGTCGATGCGATAGGCCCAGCCGCCGTCGAGTGGCGTCGCGATTAAGAAGACTTCGCCGCGCGCGTGATGCGAGATGGCGGTGAACGGCGCGCAGTGACGTGTCGGCTTGAAACCCGAGGAGCTGAAAATGTCCGGCGCCAGCGTTATCAATGAAACTTTCGCTTCGTGGTCTTCTTCAACTCGCGATCTGCCTTTGGCAAAGCTGTCCAGCGCTGACACGATCCGGTTCCACGCGTCACACCACAGCGATGCGTAATCATTAGTGTGTGTCAGGACGCGCTCGACATGCGGCAAAACCAGTTCGTAAGCTCGCGCATCATCATTGACCGGCTCGCCCGCGAGCTGCCCCGCGAGAGGGGACCCAGCATCTTCATCAATCGGAAACTCCGAGCCCTGTATGACAATGCTCGCGCGCACAGCTTCGGGCGTGCTCAACTCTGAGAAGTCTCCAGCTTCCGCTGCCGCAATCAGCTTGTCACGTAATTCCAGCGCGCGCTCGCCGGTCAAAACCGTCCAGACTGAGAGCACGCCGTCGGTATCAAAGTGATTGTTGGTGACGAGGTCGATCCCGCCGGTTAATTCTTCACGGTTCGGCGCCGCGACAAGATTGAGCGCAATCTCAGTCGACGTGTCAGCCTTCACCGACGCGGGCGTTTGATTCCCTTTCCAGTGTGAAAAATGAATCGCGTTGTCGACCGTGCCGTCAACCGAAAGCTTGGGCGTATTGGCGAGTCCGCCGTGGTAATACTCGAATCTCATAATAATTTAAGCAGCAATCGGTCTGAGCTTGGCATACTGAACCTTATTTTCATCTTGATTCGGACGATTGATTTCTTGAGATGGTTATGAGGGTTCGCAAGGCCTGATTGACGGCTTCAGAATCGCGGAATACCTCGGCAACGTCCGCGTCCAACAAAACGACGTTCGTTCCTTTCATATATTCCTGGTAGAACTTGCCCCGCACGCCGCCGCTGAAATCGTACTCGTCGCGCATCTCATCTGTTGGCTCTGGATTATTGTTCTGACTCATCCGGCTGCATTATAGATCGGTGGTTCGGAGAAAGCCCCATATGAATCTAGCCATTCACCTCTGATTGGGGTTTTCTGTCGCCAAAGTCGAAAGCGCCGGCGTCGGCAAATCGAAGTTCCGGGGGTTCTCTCCGATGATCGCCGCGGCAAAGAACGCGGGAACGTAAAAGGCGCTCTCATTGCGAAATCCATCGTCCAGTTTGTCGCGGTTCGCGTAAAGCGTCCAGAAATTTCTTTCGTAATTTGTGTCGGTCTCTCGCAAGAGGCGCAGCGCATCGCGCACCCCGTCCGGCCCGCGATTGTAGCTGAGGAGAACGAGCGTCATGCTTTGCGAATCTTCACCAAGCTCAGCCATACGATCAGCGATGTAGTGCGCGGCGGCGGGAGCCATCTTTTCCACGTCGCACATCTCGCCAGGCGCTACTCCGTACTGTTTCGCAGTAAACGGCAAGAACTGAAACAACCCCTTTGCTCCGATACTGTTTTCAAAACATGGTCGATATCCCGATTCGATCATGGGCAGATAGATACCTATGACGATAGGGATTTTCCGCGCTGCGAACGCGCGCGCGATCACCGGCACATACGGCCCGGGACGCGCGTAGATGACCTTCAGGCTTTCCTCACCCGGTTTGTCGGAGGCGCCTTCCTTTCGTGCAACGTAGCGGTCAACGTGCGTCTTTATTGCTCGCAGTGCTTCATCGTTGAGTCTTACCGGGCGGTCGCCCATCATCGCCGAGATGCGTTGCTCCTGCTCATCAACAAACCGAAGTTGCTCAGTCGGATTCATCTCAGTGTAGAGCTTGTTTGTCGTGGCGGTGGCCACCGGCGGCGCTCCTGGATTACTTGCTCGCAGCCCGGACCGCTGGTAGAGAAATACCCCGGCTATCAAGACTGCGAGCGCTACAAGGCCTAGCACCATCAGACCATAACGACGATAGCCATTTGCTTCACCAATCACCGGCACAGGTGAGGCGGCTTGTTCCCGGGCGAGAGTCATCGAGGCGTGGCCGCCCTGAAGCTTCCTGCTACTACGCATCAAATCCAGCGAGCCTCGTTCGGCGGACTCGACACCGACATCGAATTGCTGTCTGACACTGGTCAAATCCGCGTAGAGTTCTGCGGCAGTCAGATATCGTTTAGCCTTTTCTTTCCGCAAAGCCTTGCCGACAATGTCCCGTAGTTGCTGCAATGGCGGCGAGGAGGGTTCGCTTGGTTGGAAGAGCGGCGCCGGCTCGCGCTCGAGGATTGCTACCATCGTGTCCATACGCGTAGCCCCGGTGAACGGCGCGCGATAGGCAAGCATTTCATAGAGCACCACTCCCAAACTCCAAATGTCCGTGCGTTCGTCAATTGCCAGACCGCGGGCTTGCTCAGGCGACATGTAACCAACTGTTCCGAGCACCACGCCCGTTTCCGTCTGTGCTCTCGTAATCGCCGAGGATTCAGCCGACGTCTGCTCCAGAAGCTTCGCTATGCCAAAGTCCAGGATCTTCACGATACCGTCGCTGCGCCGCATGATGTTCTCGGGCTTGATGTCGCGATGCACGATACCCGCGGCGTGCGCGGCCATGAGCGCTGAAGCAACCTGGACCGAAATATCCAAAACGTCCGTCAAAGACAGATCGTCATTCGCAATCAATCCCCGGATCGTTTTCCCATCAATGAACTCTGTGGCGATAAAGTGGACGCCGTCCAGATCTCCGACCTCGTGGATCGTGAGGATGTTTGGATGATTCAAGGCGGAAGCGGCGCGCGCCTCTCTTTGAAAACGTCGCAGTCGCGCGTCATCAGAAACAAAGTAAGCCGGCAAAATCTTCAGAGCTACCAGACGATTGAGTCGCGTGTCCTCGGCCAGATAGACTTCGCCCATGCCCCCGCCACCCAGGCGCTTGATGATCCGGTAAGGGCCGATCTCGCGACCGATGTTGTTCAACTCGTGACTGCTGATGAGGACGTGCGCATCCTGCGCTATGGCGGGTTCTTCAATAAAGTCAGCCGCGGCGTCGTAAGCGCTGACCAGCGAACTCGCCTCAGTCTGCAACTCAACATCACCGGCGCACACATCCTGCAAGTAAGCAGCGCGCTCTCGCGGCGCGCGATCAAGCGCCGCCTGTAAGACTTCCTCGATTTGTTGCCAGCGTTCAGGAGTCATTGGGGCATTGCCAATTGTCGATTGCCGATTGCCGATTTTGTCTTTGCACGGTCAGCGGCTATCGGAAACAAGTCATCGTCCTGGTCGTTCATCATTCGCGGTAGCCCGATACATTCGAAAGACGAAATCGGCAATCGGAAATGTTTTCATCCCGCCTTCATCCTTCGATACAGCCAGGCCTTCGCCGCACGCCAATCGCGACGCACCGTCATCACCGAGACCTCCAGCACGTCTGCTGTCTCTTCCAGACCAAGACCGCCAAAGTAACGGAGTTCCACGACTCGACTCTTCCGCGGGTCGAGCTTCGCCAGTTCATCCAGCGCTTCATCCAGGGCCACCAGCTCGCCGGCGCGTTCCTGAGACATCATCTCGGCTTCTTCCAGCGAAACCTGCCGCACATCGCCGCCATGTTTCGTGTATTGCCGTCGGCGAGCGTGGTCGATCAGGATATGCCGCATGACTTGAGCAGTGACGGCGAAAAAGTGGGCGCGATTCTGCCACTCGATTTTCTTTTGTCCGGCCAGACGCAGATATGCTTCGTTAACCAGCGCGGTAGTCTCGAGCGTGTGACCGTTTCGTTCCCGCTGCACATAACGATGCGCGATGCGCCGCAACTCATCGTAGACCAGAGGAGTCAGCCGGTTCAGCGCGGTCTGGTCTCCCTGCTGCCAATCAAACAACAGTTCTGTTAAGCCTGGCGTTGAAAGCGTCATCACAATCCCTGTAAGCCGATCGCCGATCTTATCATCTTTCGCCGCCGCCGAATCCAGAGACGAGCTCGCTTTCATGGGGAAATATTTTTTTCTTTGCCGATGAACACTTTCGACGCTGTTTCTCGCTTCCGGGGTCTGGCGATGAACACTTTGGATGTCGCTTCTCGCTTATCAAAGTGAGAGGGCCGCATTAAGATGGCGAGCACGGTTGAATCATCTTTGCCCTCTCCCTCTGGGAGAGGGTTGGGAGAAGGTTTTACCGGGCCCGCAGACCTTTCCCCTCTTCCCCGTCCCTTCTCCCAACGTGAGAGGGGGAAAACACCAGGAAAGTTGAGAGAAAAGACTAATGAAACTCAAAAGCATCTTGCTCTTATCGCTCACAGTAATAGTCTCTTTGACGACGATTACGCGTCCTTCGGGCGCCGTGACAGCGCAATCAACCACGCTCTATCAACAGATGACGCTGACGCAACGAGCGGCTTTCGTGACCGAAAAGGCGCGCGATATTTCCCGAAAGATATCCGGGAACGACTATGAATTCACGACTGCATTTGAAATGGAGATTCAGAAAGCGGTCGATATGTATGCACGGCGTATTGGAAACAATGCGGGCGACAGCCCCGGCAAGGGCGACGCTCGCTTCGTTTTTGAGCGCGGCCAGACGGTGGCGCCAACCCTGATTAGAACATTCAAGGCACACAACGTGTCGCCCGTAATCGGCCTTTACATTCCGTTGGTTGAATCTGAATACGTCAACATTGAATCGCCAAACTCAGTGGGTGCTGTGGGGATGTTTCAGTTTTTGCCGGCGACGGGAGAGCACTACGGTCTGAGCGCGGAGGAGCTTCTTGATGTGGATAAATCCGCCGACGCGGCCGCGCGGTACATCGCGGACGGTCTCAATACCTTCAACGCGGATCGCATGAAAGAAGCCCTGGCGCTGCTGGCCTACAATCGTGGAGGGAAAGCTGTCGAGCGCGACATTGCGGCCCTGGTCAACGATCAAAACCGCGCGTGTAGTATCTGCGCCCTGACTGAGCAAAGGGATAAGCTGGATAAGACCTTTCGCGGCGAAAGCGTCTACTACGTGCCGCGTTTCTTCGCCGCGGCGATCATCGGCGAAAACCCGCAGGCTTTCGGACTGCAAACACGACCACTCTCATCATTCGAATGAAGTCGTAGGGCGTACCACGAGACGCTGGCACTGTTCGGAGTTCCGCCTTCAGGCGGTGTCGACAAGATCGCTCAGACTCCGCCTAAAAGGCGGTACTCCAAACTTTTTACTGGTCCTTCCATTCCGGAATGCGGCCCGGTGTCCAGGGCGCACCTGCCGCTTCCATCTGTTTTTCCAGCCGAGCGAGGTCGCCCTCGATTAGCTGCCGCAGTTGATTGAGGGCGGTCTCAAAATCCTGAGCTGCCGCCGCGTATTGATCGATTTGCGTTTGCGTGGGCCGGGCAGTAGACATGCGCTGCGAGCCGACGATGGCACCGACGCGTTCATTGATCGAAGGCGGCAGGTTCATGTTTCGTTGCCGCAGGGCCTGATCGCCCTGCAAAGCACGCAGAATCGCGTTCGTGCGTTTGTCCAGAGCGGCTGCGTCGTCCAGCAATTTTTCCGGAGCCGCAGGCGTCTCGAGCAAGGCGCGTCTGATTGCTACCAGACGTGGCTTGAGAGCGTTGGCAGTTGCCTGCGCTCCCTGCACAGCGCGTTGAAGCCGCGCCACCTTCTGCTGAAATTCGACCAGCGCCTCTCGATCCGCAGGTGACATGCGATCTTGTCCTTCGACGATCACCTGAAACTCCTGCGCCTGGCCTAGCGAGGTCAACACACCGTCAACTCTCTTCGCCACGGTTACCTTGTACGCACCAGGCATAACCAACGGTCCGGCCGGGCCTTCGGTGAAGGGATCTTCAGCTTCGGGATTGGGCGGCGGCGGCAAAGACGGCGCGGGATAGCGCAAGTCCCACGAGACGCGCTGAATGCCCGCAGTGATCGGCCCGGTCAAACGACGAACGACGCGGCCGGATGAATCGGTGATGGTGAAAATTAAGGCCGGCGCTTCCTCTTCTTCTTCGGCGCGCAGATCCGACTGGCTGGGCAGACCAATCGCGGTTCCTTTCCTCTGCGCGTCGCGTTCCGCTTCCTGCCGCTTCGTTTTCTTGGTCTTCAGATCTTCTTTCAAATAGTAGGTGAAGGTGGCGCCGAACGGTGGATTCTCTGCCGTGTAGAATGACTCGCCCTGAAAGCTCCTGCCTCGCCCGCCCAAAGGCTGTGACTGGATGTACATCAACGCGTCCTTAACCGGAAACAGCAGACCATCTTGTTTGAGCATCTCGGGTTTCAGCAAACGCAATGGCGTGTAGTTATCCAGAATGTAGACGCCGCGCCCAAACGTGCCCAGCACGAGATCGTTCTCGCGTCTCTGAATAGCGAGATCGCGAACCTGAATCGTCGGCAACCCGCCCCTGAGTTGGATCCATTTTTGTCCGCCGTCTATCGAAGAGTAGAGGCCGAACTCATTACCCACGAAAAGCAAATTCGGATTGACATGATCTTCGGCAATCGCCCAGACTGGACCATTCGCGGGCAGATTGCTCTTAATCGAAATCCACGTTCGCCCGGCGTCCGTGCTTTTGAAAAGATACGGTTTGAAGTCTGCATTCTGGTGATTTTCGATCGCCACATAGACGGTATTGGCATCATGATTCGAAGCCACAATGCGGCTCACGTAAGCCAGCTCAGGAACTTCCGGAAGCTTCTCAACCCGGCGCCAGTTCTTACCACCGTCTTCCGTTATTTGAATCAAGCCATCATCCGTACCGACATAGATAAGTCCTTCCTTCTTAGGCGATTCGGCCAGTGCTGAAGCGTTGCCAAAGAAAGCCGTGGAAGAGTTCTTGGCGACCGCATCAATGCCCCACACCTTGCCCATCACCGGCAGTTTGTCCCGATCCAGAGCCCGCGAAAGTTGTCCGCTGACGACCTTCCAGCTATCGCCGCGATCGTCGCTGCGGAAAAGTTTATCGGCGGCAAAATAAAGCCGTGTGTGTAAGTGTGGACTGATGATGAAAGGCGAGTCCCAATTCCAGCGCAAAGGATCTTCGCCTCGACCGACCTGCGGCTGAATGCCCAGGCGCTCGCCCGTGCGCTTGTCAAAGCGAACGAGCGTGCCGGATTGCAGTTCCGCATAGATGGTGTTTGGATCCTCCGGATCTACCTGGCTACGGAAACCGTCACCGCCCTGAGTCACGAACCAGTCGCTATTGACTATGCCCGAGGCGCTGCGTGTACGCGACGGGCCGCCGAAGCTGTAGTTGTCCTGGGTGCCGCCATACACGTTATAAAAAGGCGTGGCGTTGTCGGTCGTAATATCGTAGAACTGAGGCACCGGCAGATTGCTTTTGAAATCCCAATTGGCGCCACGGTCGTGACTCTCATAAACGCCACCATCACAGCCGACCAGATAGTGATCGGTATTATTCGGATCGATCCAGATATCGTGATTGTCGACGTGCTTTGATCTCTCACCGAGACGCCGAAGAGTCCGGCCTCCGTCATCCGACACCATCAGGAAAACGTTCATCACATAAATCCGCTCGACGTCTTTCGGGTCGGCGACGACCCGCGCGTAATACATTGCGCCCGCGTCGAACTCGTTGCGTCTTTCCCAACTGCCGCCGCGATCGTTCGAGCGAAAGATGCCGCCCTTGCGATCCGCGGCTTCCACTGTCGCGTAAATCACATTCGAATCAACCGGTGAGATAGCCAGTCCGATTCGCCCCATCTCGGTCGTTGGCAAACCCGCCCGCACTTTGTTCCACGTCACGCCTGCGTCCGTCGATTTATGAATCGCGCTTTCCGGTCCGCCGTCGATCAAAGTCCACATGTGACGGCGGCGCTGATACGACGCCGCATAAATCGTCTCCGGATTCTGCGGGTCGATGACCACATCCGTGATGCCGGTGTTCTCGCTGATGTTAAGAATGTTCTTCCAGGTCTTGCCGTTGTCAGTCGTTTTGAAGAGACCGCGATCACCGCCCGGACCCCACAGCGGTCCCTGTGCCGCCACGTAAACGATATTTGAATCCTTAGGATCGATGGCGATGCGACCGATATGCTCGGAAGTTTTCAGCCCGACGTTCTTCCAGGTCTTGCCGCCATCATCAGAACGATAGAGGCCACTGCCGTACGAGACACTGCGTTGGCTGTTGTTCTCGCCCGTGCCGACCCAGACCGTCAGAGGGTTCTTTGGATCGAGCGCGATGGCGCCGATCGAATACGAACTTTCTCGATCAAAGACCGGTGTCCAGGTCGTGCCGTTGTTGACGGTCTTCCAAACACCGCCCGACGCCACGGCCACGAAGTAACGCGCGGCGTTATTCGGATCCACGGCGAAACCGATGACTCGACCGGAGGTGAAGGCCGGGCCGAGGGAACGAAATCTCAAACCGTTGAAAGTCGGTGCCGACATTGGTTCGCGCGATCTGTTTTCATCTTCAGGAGTCGCCTGATCGGCCCGCTTGGGCGCCTCAGTCTTTGGGGGCTCAGGTGAAGGCTGCTGTTTGGCCGCCTCTTCCGGTTTCGGTTTCTGAGACGCCGGCTCAGTCTGCGCCAAGACCGAAAGCGGCAGCACGAGCGCCAGCGAGGCGACGGTGATTAGGCGAGTTGAAGGAAGGATTGAACGGATCATTGAACGGATCAGGGGGAACATCGGAAGTAGTCTCCTCATAGTATGACCAAAGTATTCAGCGGCCGGGCTCGTTGATGGCCGGGCAGTTTGCAAACTCAGTCTTGCGAACGAAGCGTAACAGTAATAACGAGGCCTAATAGTAATTCATGGAGGGCGGATTATAGTCCAGGCGCACGTGGCCGCGCCAGACCGGTTCAACTTCCCTGATCGTCCCACTACGTTGTGAAATCTTGGGGAAATTTTGGGAAATATTACGGACCCGCCGGTTTTGATCCGAGAAATATTGCGCAGCGGTCCTTATCTGGCGGTAGCCACCTCTTCTGTGAAACTCCGCAATTGCGAACAAATCGGTGCAGATCCTTCTCTGGCTTGTCGCTTGCTATGCACCGTCCGAAGTCCCGCCTCTTTAGACGAGGCTATCTTCTGGAGGTTTTCACGACGCAATCATCCGTATTCAGCTACCGGCGGCTGCATGAAGGAATCAACTACCGGCTCCGCAAGTTCGCGGGCGGCCGCGTCGCGTCGTTCTGCCGGCCGACATCCATCGCTCTGCTGCTGACAGAGCGCTGTAATGCTCGCTGCATTCACTGTGACATCTGGAAGAATCGCGGGCCGGAGGATCGGCCCTCACTGGGCGAGTGGCGAGGATTACTTGCGGATCTGCGGCGCTGGCTCGGCCCCGTGCAGGTTGTCTTGACCGGCGGCGAAGCGCTGCTGAACCCTGACACGATCGACCTGGTGTCCTACGGCAGCTTCCTTGGTTTATTTATCGAGTTGCTGAGTCACGGTTTCTGGGCAGATCAGTCGAAGATTGAGAGGTTGGCATTAGCGCACCCCGGGCGCATTACAATTTCCTTTGACGGCATCGGAGCGACGCATAACTTAATCCGTGGCCGCGACAACTTTTCAGAGCGCACCGAACGGACCATTCAAACCCTAACGCGAATGCGCCGGGAGCACGGTCTCAAGATGGACATTCGGCTCAAGACCGTAATCATGCGGCAGAACCTCGATGATGTTTGTGAGGTGGCGCGCTTCGCTGCCAGACATGGACTCGAAGTCTTCTATCAGCCGATCGAACAGAACTACAACACACCCGAAGACTCGAGCTGGTTTGAGCACAGCGAGACCTGGCCCGACGACGCCTTGAAGACGGTGACAGTTGTCAGGCAATTGGGCGAGCTGAAGAAGCTGGGACTACCAATTGCGAACAGCCTGGCGCAACTCGACGTGATGATTCCTTACTTTCTGGATCCGGCAAGCTCTCGCGTGGCGATTCAGTCGCACAGTGCTCACGAGCCACAACTGCTTTGCAGCGCCGCAACCACGCTCCAGATCCAGGCGAATGGCGACGTTAAGGTTTGCAGCACCCGAGGTGCGATCGGTAATTTCAGATCCCAGCCTATCCGCGCGATCTGGGCGGCGCGGCCGCATTGGTGGCAGCAGGGATGTTGTTTGGAAGAGCGTCTGCGCGTCTCTTAATTTGGAGTGCGCTGACTTGTCACCGCTTTTCTATTGTTCCCAGACAAACAAACGACCGAAAGCCGACTAGCTCAGTGTCATATGCAAGATAGACCTCACGCTTCCGCCTTCACCAATATTTGAGCGGATTTCATAGCGACCGAGCTTGGTGCCGGGCTAGCGTCATTACTTCGTCTCGCTAACCAGCACTGCGTCGCGGGTGTGGCTGCCCCGGGCAAGGGCCAGTTGGCGACCGTCGCGCGAGTACGCGAAGGTGTAGATCAAGTCAGATTTGAAATCGGTTATCTGCGCGGCTTTTCCGCCGTCGAGCGGTTGCCGCCAGAGATTCGAGATCCCGCTGAGAGTGTTGATATACACCAGGGCGCGTCCATCGGGCGACCAGTGAAACCCCCGATAGAAACTGCTCTCGTAGAAGCTTGTATCGGTCGTCACGGGCAGGTCGAACGTTTTGACGGGCGCGCCGCCTTCAAACTTGATCACGGCGATCTTCGGGCGTTTGGTTTGTTCGTCTTCCAGCATGTATGCGAGTAACTTCCCATCCGGCGATACCTGCGGGTAGCGAAGATTTCCTTTAGCAATCAATTCAATGGGAGTTCCGCCGTCAATCGAAACTTTACAGATACCCCCGATAAAAAGACTGTAGACGAGCCAGCGCCCATCAGGTGAGATTGAAAACGTAGGCGCGCCCGTCCCCTGGCTTAACTGCTTCGGATTACCGCCATCAATGTCCATCCGCCAAACTTGAAAGGCATTGCGGGCCGAAGCAAACGCAATCTGTCGACCGTCCAACGAAACTTCCGGCATAAAGTCATCGGCCGCGCCGTTCGTCACGGACTGCAAGTCGCTGCCGTCGGCCTTCACGATCCAGATGCTCGCCTTGCTCTTGACGTCTGAGTCGAACACCAGCTTTCCATCGGGCGTCCACGCGAGACCGTAATGGCCCTCCTGTACATTACGTCCCGAGGTAATGGCGCGCGCCCTACCAGCATCTCCCTCGGGCGCAACCCAGATATTGGAAACAGGGTCGGTTTGCACGGCGACGAGAGACTGTGCATCAGCAGTGAGCGTCAGACTGTAATAGTCATATGAATTCAGATCGTTGGTAACTCGGTGGGTTTCACCCTGGGGGTAGGAAGTTTGCCAGACTTGCAGCGCTCCCAACGTGTGCTCACGCGCGACAAAGGCCAGGCCGCGGCCATCGCTGAACCAGGCCACACTCCCGACATAGGGCCAGCCTCGCGACGTGATCGGCTTCAGCACCCTGTCAGTGAGTGACACCGTGGCGACGGTCATGTTGTAGCTGCTGGCGGGCAAGCTGGGATCCCGCGATTTACTGCCATATCCGATTGCCAGCGTTTGTCCGTCAGGAGACCAGGCCGCGCTTGCGCCGCTAAGCCATTCAGGCTCCACCACCTTGACGAGGCTGCGCTCCTGGGTACCGTCAACGCTGGCCACCAGCAGTTCATCTTCCGTTGTGGTTAAGTGATAGCGTCCGAACGCGATCTGTTTGCCGTCGGGAGAGACCGTAACCGGTTGTGAGACGTTCGTCAGAACCTTCTTCGACGAGCCGCCGAGAACCGGTACCTGATAAAGCGCGCCTTTCGGATTCTCCTCGTCCAGCCTGGTGTAATAAACATAACCGCCGTCGGGAGAAAACGTGCTCGCATTCATCGCCAACGACTCAACGGGCGTGACGATCTGCACGCGGCTTCCGCTGCCCAGATGTTTCGTCCAGAGACTGCGCTTACCGCTTTCCTCCAGCGAGTAGGCGATGTATTTCCCGTCGGGCGAGATAGTGGCACTCTCAACATCGCCCTCAGTGGTCACGCGCGTGATCTTCATATTCTGGAAATGGGTGACGGCGGGTTTACTTTGCAGCGCGAAGCGGTAGACGGCATAAGTGAGACCGGCACCTGCTACGACGAACAAGAACAACAGCGCAGCAATTTTGTGTCGCTTAATTTCGCTGACGATGTATTCGGCGCTCGATGCTCGCGTCGAGAGCGATCCGGACGGCACGCTCGTCGCCGTACCTTGACCGGGCGTGGACGCCTGGCCTTCTCTCTTCGCTTCGCTGCGGGAAGGTGGCGGAACAGTGATATCAAGTTCGGCGTTGCCCGCCAGTTCGCGCCGCAGCTCTTTTAGCTCGATCGCGACATCTTTGATGGTCTGGTAGCGCTCGTCCGGATCTTTCGCCAGACAACGGCGGGTGATTCTTTGCAAATCACCCGGAGCTTCTGGGTTGAAGTTGCTAATCGGCGCGACAGGCTCGCGGATGATCTTATTAAGCGTATCAATCAAGTCAGACCCCGCAAACGCTTTATTACCGCTTACCGCCTCAAACAGGATGCAGCCGAACGAAAAGATGTCTGAGCGGTGATCGATCTCCCTAGTCTTGCCCTGCGCTTGTTCAGGCGACATATAGCCGGCGGTTCCGAGAATCATGCCGGGCGTTGAGTGTTGCGCCAGGATGGCGGTGGCGACCTCACTGGATTCGCCGCTATCCCCAGGCGTCCGATCCTGAGGCTCGATTAGTTTAGCCAGACCGAAATCCAAAATTTTTGCGTGCCCATCGCGCGTGATCATGATGTTGTCAGGCTTCAGATCACGATGCACGATGCCGACAGCATGAGCTTTCGCCAGACCTTCAGCGACGTGCTGCAAATGCCGCAGGAGTTTTGCCAAGTCCGTGGGTTCGTGGCGCAGGAGTTCACGCATCGTCTGACCATCGATAAATTCCATCGCAATGAAGTGGAGACCCTCGTGCTCACCGATCTCGTAGATGTGCGCGATGTTTGGATGATTGAGCGCCGCGGCAGCCTGCGCCTCTTGAATGAAGCGCCGCATTCGATCCTGATTGGCCGCAAGGTCACCGGGTAATATCTTCAATGCCACTCGACGGCGGAGTTGCGGATCTTCCGCCAGATACACCTCGCCCATCCCGCCCGCGCCGATTTGCGAACGAATTTCGTAACGACCGAGCCGTGTGCCCGCAGCGATAGTCATAGCTGCATCAGTTCAGATGGGAAAAGCCAAGCTGGAGCCGAGACGCGGACATTCTATCTGCGTTCGTTTCGGTGCGCCAGATTTGAAAGAGGAGCCGTGACGAATTACCTGGAAATCGGGCGGCGGCGAGCGCGCAAATACACGCGACCATCATCGTTTCGAGGATTCACGACGTAGACTGAGACACGTCCGTCGGGCAGGGTCTGAATGGTTGCCGGCGAAGCGAGAGCTGTGAGATACCAACCCGGCGGCAGCACCACGGTGTTACGCAAGCGGCCAAAGCTTCGGTCCCAGACCAACTCATCGCCATCAAGGTAATAACTCTTCGGATCAGCGTAGGTTTCCATCAGGCGAATTCTGTTGGTCGTCCCTGACTCAAGCGCGCGAGTTAGATGAGTGACGACGATCTCGCTGTCGTCTTTGATTGGATCGTTGATTGGAAGCTTGCGCTCTGCCGCTTGCTTGCCACTAATTACTTCCCACCTCAGTTTGTCACCAGTGTCGAGATCGATGCTTTCCGGATCGGATACGTGACTGCCGGCACGGACAACGTTGAAATAATACTTCTCGCCGACTTTACGGACGGTGTAATCGTGAGTGATGCGAAAGGCGTGCGATTCAGGCGCTTGCAGCTCGTAGAGAATCTCGCGATCCTGGTACGCCCGTTCGGTGACCGGATTCTGAGTTTGCGCGCGTCCGGGACCTCTTCATCGGTCACCCTCAGCTTTCTTCGCAGGCAACTTCCTTGCCTTAATCGTAACTTCGAGTTGCCCGCCGCTACCGGGATTAACGAACGCAAGTTTCAGGCGGCCATCCGCTTCCCTCAGCACCTGCGTCGCCACCGAACACGAAACGATTTCATAGCCGGCCGGCAAAACGATGCTGTCGCGCGGTATTCCCAGCGGACGCTTGAACACGATCTGATCGCCTTCACTGTAATAACTCTTGTCGTCTTTGTAGGTTTTGATGATTGCCAGACGGTACTCGCCGCGTTCGGAAACCGTATGAGCCAGATGCACTTTGATGTAATGAGCGGTGGCGGTGAAGTTCTCAGCCGGCGAATCAGTTTTT
Organism: Pyrinomonadaceae bacterium; assembly: GCA_041497335.1. Taxonomy (GTDB): domain Bacteria; phylum Acidobacteriota; class Blastocatellia; order Pyrinomonadales; family Pyrinomonadaceae; genus UBA11740. Next base: position 22,404 of record JBGQGG010000019.1, read on the forward strand.
GCCTGAGCTCCGGTGACAACCTCAAACTTCAAAGGCTTGCCAGTAGCGAGATCGACAACCGATTCATCCGACGCCTCGCTGCCTTCGCGGATCTGGTTGAAGTGAAAGCGCGCGCCCGCACGGGTCTCCGTCACTTCATAATAGATTTTGAACTGATGGCTCTCGGGCGCCAGTAACTCATAGCGCGTATAGGTGTCTGAAGAGATATACTGCCCAGCCGCCGTTCCGTATGCAGCCAGGACGTAAACCACTCCGAGGAGAAATGTTTGTTTTCGCTTGTACATTGACGCCACAAAAAACGAGTTTCTCAAGAATCTTGTAAGGCGATATTGTTTGTCCGATTCATTTCTCAACACCTATTTGCTTTAGCAGCGCAATGAATCGAAGATCTGAACGAAGCCGGTCCGCTTTGGGATCAACTTTGAGGCTCAATAATGACTCTTCGTGACTCTGGTAACTTTTTTCCAGCCATTTGAAAGCAATATCATTCTCGCCGAGAGCCGCATAGACCAATGCCAATCCACGATAGACTTGATCAATCATGAGTTTGTCCTTCTCCACGACTTCAACAAGTTTCTTCGCCTCTTCTTTTTGTCCTGAAACTGCATAGAGTTGGGCAAGGGCAACTGTAGTTTCGACTTTGTTACCGGTGAGCGTTCCCCAGTTCCGGTTTTCGGCAATAGCTTCATCGAACCGTTCCTTGCCCTGATACGCAAGGGAGAGAAGGCGATGGGCTGCAGCGTAATTTGGGTCCAACTCTAATGTTCGTCTCGCCATCTCGATAGTGTCATCGTACTGCCGATTGTAATATAGGGCTAATCCCTTGTCCTTGAGTATTGCCTGTGAAACCGGGTCCAACTCTACCGCTCGTGAAATCATTCGGAGAGATTCGTCAAGTTTGCCCATGCTCAGAAACCACTGGGAATACCAGTGGTGCGCTGTTGCATAGTTCGGGTTCAATTCGAGGGCAATCTTGAATTCCTTTTCGGAATTCACCCAATCCCACTTACCCAACATGAGTAGACTCGCGAAGGACGTGTGGACTTCCGCCAGCCGATTGTCAATTTCCAATGCCTTGTTAACTGCCGCCTCTGCCTTTGGGTATAACTCCTTACGCGGAATGTTTCCGTATTCGCCTAACAAACTGTATGAATCGGCAATTCCAGCCCAGGCAAGCGCATACCGCGGATCCTTTTCGATTGCTTTTTCAAAATACCTAATAGCAGTCTTTAGTCCGTCTTCGCTTCTTTTGTTCCAGAAGAAACGACCCTGGAGATAAAGTTGATAAGCCTCGGAGTTTTCCGTGAAGCGTTTCTTGAGAATTTGCTTTTCGTCAGGGGACAGTCGGAGTCGAAGTGCCTGAACAATTTCCGCCGCGACCTTCTCTTGAATTTCAAAAATGTCCTCCATCGTACCGCGATATGTTTCCGCCCATAAATACACGTCGGGCATCGCGTCAATGAGTTGCGCTGTGATTCTGAGATCTTTGCCGTGTCTCCGCACACTTCCCTCCAACAGATACCGCACGCCAAGATCGATAGCCGCTTGCTTGTGGGTTTTACCTTCTTTCACATAGCGCATAGTTGAGCCGCGTGCGACCACTTTGAGCATTTGCAGTTTGGAAAGATTCATTATGATCTCTTCCGTCAACCCCTCGCTGAAATACTCGTTATCCCTGTCCGTGCTGATGTCGGCGAACGGCAACACTGCTATTGAATTAAGAAACGGAGACGGTTGAATTTGTGAAACATTCTCGACTTCTCGGCTTCGGACGAGTTCGGCTTCAACCAACATTCGAGTTTGCAACTGCTTCAAATCGTTGAACAATTCTTTGGTCGAGTGGTAACGCTCGTCTCTATTTTTGCGCAGCGTTTTGGTTATGATGCGCTCAAGTTCGGCGGGCGCGTCTTTGCGATTTGTGAGGATTGAGGCAGGCTCACGATGAATGATGTTCGCCAACACATCCGTCATCGTCTCGCCCTGAAACGGCTGTTGGCGTGTCAGCATTTGATAAAGCACACAGCCAAAACTCCAAATGTCCGTTCGTGCATCCGTCTGTTTGCCTCGTGCCTGTTCGGGCGACATATAGGCAACCGTTCCCATAATCATACCCACTCTCGTTTTGACCTGCATTTTGGTTTCGCCCTCTTTATCAACTTCTGAACTATCAGTCGCGCTCAGTTTCGCTAACCCAAAATCAAGGACTTTGATAATCCCGTCTTGGCGAACCATCACATTGTCGGGCTTAATGTCGCGGTGAATAATGCCTGCTTCGTGGGCGGCTTCAAGTGCGGAAGCGATTTGGATGGCTATTTTGAGAATTTCATTCAGCGTCGGTTTTTCTTGTGGAAGAAACGCGGTGAGAGTTTGCCCGTTGACATATTCTGAAGCCATGAAACGCAAACCGTCAATCTCGCCGATTTCATAAATTGTCAGGATATTCGGATGATTAAGAGCGGAGGCGGCTTTGGCTTCCTGAATAAAGCGTTTCAGCTTGTCCGCGTCTTTACTGAATCCTTCGCTAAGGAACTTGATCGCCACTTTGCGGTCGAGTCCTGTGTCCTGCGCGAGGTAGACTTCGCCCATCCCGCCCTCGCCAATCTTAGATCGAATTTCATAGCGGCCGAGTCTTGTGCCGGCTGAAAGGTCTGAGCCCATACGTGTCACTTGTGAAAACAGACGTGCGCTTGGATTCTATCCGACTTAGCAAACGCGAGGCTAGGTCTTCGTAAGTGAGATCTCAAAGAATTCTGGGCCGCAAGCACTGACCGAGAAAGCTAATACGTGGGCATGGTAATCTCCCCGGGCAAGCATGCCTGACGCCCGCCCTCCAGGTGGAAGTGATCTATCGGTTCATCGCCGGCAGTCGTTTTTCGCTTGTGCATGCCCGGCTCGTTGTGTTAACACGCCACTCTCAGGTCTTAAACTCGGCGAAGAGACAAAGCTAACCGCCGGCGCTGCATCACGGGAGACGAAACATGCTTAGACGGACCTTCTTCCTGTTCCTGGCCTCTTCAATTCTATCGCTGGCCACTCTCGGTTTACCTCGCGTTTATGCTCAGCCCCGATCCGGCACACCAATGATGAGCAGTGTGGATCCGGCGCTCTTCAGAGGACTTCGCTATCGACTCGTGGGGCCATCAAGAGGCGGCCGCGTTACGACGGTGACGGGAGTTCCCTCTCAGCCGAAAACTTTTTATATGGGTGTCGCGAGTGGCGGTTTGTTTCGCACCACGGACGGCGGCGCGAGCTGGGTGGCGATCACCGATGGCACGGACGGCAAAGTCCCGCTGGGTTCGACCGGTTGTGTTGCGGTTGCCGACTCAGATCCTAACGTCATCTATCTCGGCACCGGCTCCGATGACGTGCGCAGTAATGTCTCGACCGGACGTGGCATGTACAAGACGACCGACGGCGGACAGACGTGGAAGTTCATCGGCCTCTATAATGCCGGTCAGATCGGATCGGTACGCATCCATCCAACGAATCCGGACATCGTCTGGGTGTCGGCGCAGGGTGACGCGTTCAAGTCCAACGCCGAGCGCGGCGTATTCAAGACCACGGACGGAGGGCTGACGTGGAACAAAGTCCTGTTTGTATCCGACAGCGTGGGCGCTATGGATGTCGAGCTTCAGCCGGGCAATCCGAATGTCGTCTATGCCTGGATGTCGCGTCTTGAGCGCAAGCCGTGGACGATTATCAGCGGCTCGCGTGAAGGCGGTTTCTACAAGAGCACGGACGGCGGCGAGCACTTCACGAAGGTCACCAACGGCTTGCCGACTGATTTGATCGGTAAAGCGAACCTTGCCGTCACGGCAGCAAAGCCTAATCGTGTCTATGCTCTTGTTGAAGCCAAGCCCGGCGGCGGATTCTACGTTTCCGATAATGCGGGCCAGACATGGGCACTTATCAATTCGCAGGGACCGCTAATCCAGCGTCCTTTCTACTACGCTACGCTGGGCGCCGATCCCACCAACGCCGACGTGGTCTATGCGGGCGCGGAAAGCTTCTTCAAATCAACTGATGGCGGCAAGACTTTCACTATCTTCCGCACGCCGCACGGCGACAATCACGACATCTGGATCAATCCGAAAGACGGGCAGATCATGATTCAGTCAAACGACGGCGGGACCAACGTCTCAACCGATGGCGGGCGCACGTGGTCGACCCAGATGAATCAACCGACGGCTGAAATTTATGGCGTCTGGGTAGATAAGCAGTTCCCATACAAACTCTACGGCGCGCAGCAGGACAACACGACGATTATCATGTCCAGCCAGCCCGACGCGGGGGGGCGCGAGGATTGGCGAACGGGTCCCGGTTGCGAGACCGGGCCGATCATGCCGCATCCACGGAACCCGGAGATTGTCTACGGTTCATGCAAAGGGCAGTACGGCGTGATGAACCTTAGGACAGGACAGGAGAAGAACTATTGGATCGGCGCGCAGTCACTGTATGGTAACCCCGCCAGTGATTTGATTCTTCGCTTCCAACGAGTATCGCCGATGGCCACGTCGCCGCATGATCCCGACGTGCTCTATTACGGATCTCAATACCTGCATCGCACGCGCGACAAAGGGCTGACATGGGAAAAGATTTCACCGGATCTAACCGCAAAGCCTGAGTGCTGTCAGGGCGCCAGCGGCGAGCCTATCACTCGCGACGTCACCGGCGAAGAGTTCTACAGCACCCTGTACGCGATTTCCGAATCGCCACTGGAAAAGGGCGTGATCTGGACCGGTGCGAACGACGGCCCGTTCTACGTCACGCGCAACGATGGAAAGTCATGGACGAACGTGACTCCAAAAGATCTGCCCACCGGAGGCCGTGTGCAATACATCGAGCCGTCGCCACATCGCAAGGGCTCTGCATACTACGCCGTGTACCGTTGGCTCCTCGGTGATTATCAGCCATACGTCTATCGCACGGACGATTACGGGAAGACGTGGAAGCGGTTGACTGATGGAAAGAACGGCATTCCGGCGGATTGGCCCACGCGCGTCGTGCGCGAAGACCCGGACCGTGAAGGTTTGCTCTACGCAGGAACGGAATTCGGTATGTTTATCTCGTTCGACAATGGCGGGCACTGGCAAACCTTTCAGTTGAACCTACCGAATGTGCCGGTCACCGACATCAAGGTGCATCGGAAGGATTTGGTCGTCTCAACTCAGGGACGATCTTTCTGGATCCTCGATAACATCAGTTCCCTGCATCAACTAACGCCGCAGATCGGTGCGTCAGACGTCCACCTGTTTCACCCACGCGACGGCTATCGCACTCGAGTCAGTCCAAACAATCTTGGTCCCGCGATTGAATACTATCTGCCGGCAGCAGCCGCAGGTCCGGTGACGATCGAGATTCTTGATGTAAAGGGAGCGTTAATAAATTCATACAACAGCGATGCGCCGGCCGGTCGCGGTGGCCGTGGTGGTGGCGGCGCTGGCGGCGGCGCCGAGCCGCAGCAGGAAGATCCCGATGCGCCGGTTGGACGACGCTTTGGTGGTCCGCCGCCGCGACCGGCAAAGACTGCCGGACTCAATCGTTTTGTTTGGGATGTGCGGCATCAGGCCGGCGTGACTGTGCCGCCCGGACAGTACCAGGCGCGTCTCAAGGTGGGCACTACCGTGTTGACCGAAAGCTTCAACGTCCTCATCGATCCTCGTGTTGCTGAGGATGGAATCACACTCGCCGATCTGCAGGAGCAATTCGAGCACAACATGCGTGTGCGGGAATTGGTCAATAGCGTCAATCAGCTCGTCACTCGAGTTCGCGAGGCGCAAACAAAGATGCGCACCGCGCCGACGACCGAAGGCGACCGGGTAAATCGTGTGAATGCGATCGCGGCGAAGCTACTTACCGAGCCTGTGCGCTATGGCAAACCCGGGCTACAGGCGCACATCACCTATCTGGCGGGAATGACTGCCAACGTCGATCAGAAGATTGGACGCGACGCTATCGAACGGTATGAAGTGCTGCGGAAAGAACTCGACGCGATTCGTGCGGAGGTTGATCGAGTCCTGGGGCCGGCGCCCTCCGCCGCTGACACACGAACCAATTCTGTATCGCCACGCCGGCGTAACTAATAATTGAAAATGGGAGCACATATGAAACTTAACAACCCGCCAAAACTCGCGATTCTCGCGGCCATCCTAATTACAACGATGACGGGTGTTGCCCAGCAGCGTACCTCCGATGCGCCTCGCGTGCTCACCACCGCGGACTACGCGCGCGCTGAAAAGTTAATGGGCTATAACACAGCACCTCTGGTGTTCAGATCCGGCGTGCGTCCGACCTGGTTGCCGGGTGATCGTTTTTGGTATCAGCTCACGACATCGGATGGCAGTGAATTTCTACTGGTCGACGCTTCGAGAGGAACTCGCACGCCGGCCTTCGATCATGCGAAGGTTGCGGCAGCTCTCTCCGCGGCCGCCGGCACTACCTACGACGCGCGTCATCTGCCGTTCACTCAATTCGATTTCTCGGCCGACGAGCGCACGATCTCGTTCACCGTCCGCCAACGCAGATGGAAATGTGATCTGCAAGCCAACCAGTGCGCGGCTGAAGGCAGCGCCGACCCGGGTGCCGGCGCGCCACGCGGCAGAGCCGGAGCTGCTATTGAAGTGCTGTCGCCCGATAAGAAGCGCGCGGCCTTCATCCGCGATTTCAATCTGTGGGTCCGCGATGTTGCCGGCGGCAAGGAAACGCAACTGACCACTGACGGCGTGAAGGACTTTGGCTACGCGACAGACAACGCCGGCTGGGTGCACAGCGATCGCGCGATTCTTCTTTGGTCTCCTGATTCGAAGAAGATAGCCACCTTTCAACAGGACCAGCGCAAGGTGGGCGAGATGTACCTGGTCGAAACCAAAGTTGGACACCCGACGCTGCAAGCGTGGAAGTACCCTTTGCCGGGCGACCCGGTCGTAACCACAATTCAGCGGGTCATAATCGATGTGGACCAGCCGCGCGTAATCCGTCTGAAGATGCCGCCCGATCAGCACCGCTCGACCGTTTGTGACAATATCGCTTGCCGCGGAACTGAATTGGCCGACGCCGAGTGGAGTCCCGATTCAACCGAGTTAGCCTTCGTTTCCACTTCGCGCGATCACAAAAAGGCGCAGCTGCGCATCGCTGACTTGACCGGTGCAGTGCGTGACGTGCTCGAAGAAAGAGTGGCCACCCACTTTGAGTCGGGCCAGAACCAGTGGAACTGGCGTTACCTGCCGGCCTCTCATGAAGTGATCTGGTTTTCAGAGCGAGACAACTGGGGCCATCTCTACCTCTACGATTCCGTGACCGGGCGGCTGAAGAACCAGATCACGAAGGGCGATTGGGCCGTGAGCAACCTGGTGCGGGTGGACGAGAAGAATCACCTGCTTTACGTTCTGGCGGTGGGTCGTGAAGCCGGTCGTAATCCCTACTTCAAGCACCTGTACCGGATAGGATTCGACGGCACGAACCTCTCGCTGCTCACGCCGGACGAGGGAAATCATGAGGTTACACTTTCACCTTCGGGCCGCTTCTTTGTTGACAACTATTCACAGCCGGACGTCGCTCCGGTCGCCGTTTTGCGAGACGAGAACGGGAAATCGATTACCACTATCGAGAAGACGGATATCTCCAAGTTGCTGGCGGCAGGGTGGAAACCGCCGGTCCCGATTACCGTCAAGGCGCGTGACGGCGTAACCAATCTGTATGGTTTGATGTTCAAGCCGACTAACCTGGATCCGAACAGGAAGTATCCGATCGTAAATCACATCTATCCCGGTCCGCAGGGAGGAAGCGTGGGCAGTTGGTCGTTCGCGGCTGCTCGCGGCGACTGTCAGGCGTTGGCGGAACTCGGCTTTGTCGTGGTCGAGATCGAAGGAATGGGAAACCCGCTCCGGTCAAGAAGCTTTCACGATTTTTACTATGGCAACATGGGCGACAACACGCTGCCGGATCAAATCAGCGGGATGAAGCAACTCGCTGCGACGTATCCGTGGATCGACATCGATCGTACCGGCATCTACGGACATTCGGGTGGTGGCTATGCAACTGCCGACGCGATGTTTCGCTATCCGGACTTCTTCAAAGTCGGCATCTCTGAATCAGGAAATCACGACAACCGCGAGTACGAGGACGATTGGGGCGAGATGTATCAGGGACTGTTGGAACCCAAATCCAATAACGCGTCTAACTATGACGACCAGGCAAATCAGAACCTGGCGAAGAACCTGAAGGGACATTTGCTGCTGGCGCACGGCACGATGGACGACAATGTGCCGCCGAACAACACGCTGCTGGTTGTTGACGCGTTGATCAAAGCGAACAAGGATTTTGACCTACTGATGCTTCCAAATCAACGCCATGGATACGGCACTGCCGGCAACTACATGACGCGCCGCCGGTGGGACTACTTCGTCCGCTATCTCATGGGAGCCGAGCCCCCGGTCAATTACCAGATGCATCCGCCGGACACGCGCCCTGCTGCCGGACCATGAGGCGGTAGAACTGTTCACTGACCGCATCTCCGATTCGCTACAGATGCAATTAGGGTGATGATAAACTGATTTTGGCGACTCGTCAGTCAGATGAGTCAGAAGCAAGAGTGAATGGAAAAGGTCATTCAGGTTCTGAACCGCATGCAGGCCGATGGCGTGATCGAGAGGTTTGCGATTGGCGGTGGAATAGCGGCGATTCGCTATTTGGAAGCCTATTTGACTGACGACATCGACGTCTTCATATCACCAGTGGTCGTTGGCGCGAATGGTTTGGTATCGTTTGGACGAATTTATTCCTATCTCGAGGAGCTGGGGTACAAGCCCGACAGGGAATACATCAGGATAGAGGGTTGGCTGGTGCAATTTGTGCCAGCATCCGAATCAGTGCAAGAAGAAGCCGTCGCACAAGCGAACCGCGTGGCGTTTGCAGGAGCCTATACATCGATCTTCTCTGTAGAACACCTCGCTGCCGAACTCCTCCGTTCGGGCAGGCTTAAGGATCTTACGCGGGTATTAGCTTTGCTGGAATCGGAACAAATGGACATGAATGTCTTTCGCGACATTATCCGTCGCCACGGCTTGGCAGAGAAGTGGAAAGAGTTTGCCGTGCGTTACGATTGGGAGCAGGAGTGATGAGTAGCGCGACATTCGATCCAAACAAGATCAGAGTAGAAGATCTCTTCCGCGCTAAAGAAGAACGCCGGCGGCGCCTCGCCAGACTGCCCTTTGAAGAAAAGATCAAGATCGTAAAGAAGCTCCAAACAAGCGTCTCCGCTGCTCTGAAGAATGAGAAGTTGATCTTTGACTCATTTCTAAAAGCCTGCCCCGACTTTGCCGGCGCGCCGATCGTAGAATGGGATGTGGTTGAAGAGTGGTACGGTAAGCGCGCGCTTGCTCCTCCGGCTCAACCTTTTGACAAGCGCCCGGATGTCATCGCCGTCACCGCTTCAGGAAGAAAGATTGGCGTCGAACTCAAGAGTTGGGTAAATCGAGATCAGATAACGGAAGCTAGAAAACAGGAACGAATAAGAGAGAACATTCTGAAAGCAATCGGAAAGCAGCCGCCGAACGAGACGCAACATATCGGACACGTACGGCCTGTCCCAAAGCAAATAAGATTCGACCCAAAAGATGCCGGACATTTCAGAGAACAGATATTCGCACTGATAAAACAGGTTGATAACGATTGGCCTGAGAAGCCCGGAGTCCGAGAATGCCGGCAGGACACAAGCGACTTTACGAAGTTTCCACTGCTGGGAAAATACTTGCATTGGCTTGAGTGTCACCCTGGTACTGGAACTCATGACGTTGATTGGATCAGTTTTCCAAGTCCCGGTGGGGCGTATTCTCCTAGCGAGATGCTGGAGACGCTAAAGAGAGCTCTTCTTGGTCATAGAGATGACGATAGGTACAAAGACCTGAAAAAGTACGTTGGTCTGGATGAAGTCTATTTGCTTGTTCATTACGACTTCAAAGCCTTTGCCTATAACACGCCTTTTGATGCTCCTGACTTCGGCTTCAAGGAAGCTGCGGACTTGGCGTCGAACGTGCTCGGTGGTGATGGCGGCTATTTCGATCGAATCTTTCTCTTCCACTTCTTGTGGGGCAAGGAAGAAGCACACAGAATTCTGTAAACTTCAACTCACTTCGCCACTACACCCACATTCGCTATCGTCGCGCCTCGACGGCACGGCGCAGACATAAAGCACGACACCTGCCACCGGCGCGCGATCGAGTGCCAACTGATGCGGCGAACAATCAATTGGCCGAGCAGCGGCTGATCGCCGCCCAAGCTAAGAAGTCAGCGGCTGGCCGGGATGGCGAAGCTTCTTGGCCCGCTCAAGGAACTCCTTCGCATCCCTGGCTGTGGTGATCGCCATGCCACTCACCGCCGGATCGTCCGCGTAGAACTCACGAATCGCGTCGAGAATAGATAATTGCAGACCGTTCAGCCGAACATCGCTCAGATCAACTTCCCGCATTCGTGCTGCATCGAGCGTCGACGACGGTCCTGGATAATCTTTCCAGTCAGGCCACGTGTCGCGGGCACGCTGGGTGGAAGTAAACACCTCGGTAAACGGCGGGGCGCTGTCTTGCCGCGGCCCCAGAGATGTAAGGCCCCACTTCTGTTGCATCGTCTTCAAGAAAGAGCAGTGGTGCATCGCGCTGTTCACAATCGTGTTCTTTGCGATGTGCGCCGACACCATCACCATCGGCACGCGGACACCCAGCCGTTTGAAATCGAAGCCCTCCTCTCCTATTCCGGTGTTGAATCCCGTCGCGTCCGGTGGGGTGGCCGCCGGCGGGGGAATGTGATCGTAGCAGCCGCCGTGTTCGTCGACAGTGATGATGAGCAGAGTATTCTGCCAGTTGTTCCCGCTGACGCGGTGGGAATTGCGAATCGCCTGATAGACTTTCCAAACGACTCGGTCGCCGAGCAGCACACTGCCGGGGCCGCCATCCGAATAGAGCGTCGAGTCGAACGAAGACGGGTGCATGTCGTCATGCCACAGGACGTCTTCGAAGAAGTTGATGAAATGCGGCTCGATGAACGAGTACTTCGGCAGGTCGCCCGACGCGCAATCGTGGAAGAAATTCGTAAAGAAGGGCCGTCCGCCCTCGAAATACCGGAAGTAGTCCTCTTCAACCTTGTCCTTCAAATCCCCCCAATGAATCAGCTTGGTAAAGGGTACGGCCAGATCCTCGTAAACGTGCCAGCTACCGGTTCCGAACTTGGTCTCCAGCAAATCGAATAGAGTCGTCCCCTTGCTCGATTCGGCCCAATTGGCAAGGTTCCAGGGATCATCGCCGTCAACCGGCGGGTTGTTGACCCAGCCCCAGGAAGTGGCGGCGTGCCAGAACGCCCGGTTGCACCAGGTCTGGCTCGGCACCGCACAGAACCAGTGATCAAAAACTCCGAATTGCTGCGCCAGGCCACTTAGCACAGGGATAGAACTCGGGGCGAAACACTGCATGATCGCCTGGCTCTGATCGGCGGCTGAACCCGTCCATTCTGGCAACGCCTTTAGGGTATTGAAGTAGTCCTTAACGAAGCCTTGCATCTTCGGAGAGCCTGAAGGGGGAGCGCCCGCGAACAGTTGCGCGGTCACGTGATCGAATTCCTCGCCCGGATCTGGATAGGGTTGATGGAAGTCGGTCCCGGTCGAGACGGGAACCGGACTGCCGTTCTCATCGGGGTTCGTCAAGTTGTTGCCCACGACCCCTTCAAAGTGCTTCCCGTCCGGGACGCCGTTCTGGTAAAGATAGCCCAACAGGTTGTCGAACGAACGATTCTCGAGCATCAGGACAACAACGTGTTCGAAAGTATCCAAGAGTGGCGGCTGCTTTTCCATGGGCTCTCCTTTACGGCACAAGTTTGAAGCTTATCAAGGCAATTTTCAACGGGGGAACTCGAGGGACCATTACCGCGCCACCACGCCGATGTTCGCAATCGTCGCGCCTTTGGTCATCGAAGGCACGGCGCAAACGTACAGGACGACTCCAGCTACCGGTGCGCGGGCTTCAAAAACAACCTGGCCCAGATAATCCGTGACGTAACCGACCTTCATTCCCTGCTCGACGTAAGTCCCGCGTTTGACCAGCGGATAGAACATTCCGGTTTGTTCGCTCGCAATGGTCACGACTTTCTCGATCCAGACCGGATGCTCGATCACTGCCGGCGCACCCGGAAGCATCTTCAAATAACGCATCACACCCAGGCAGCCGTTCACTAAAGCTGCGACATCGTCGGTCTCAACCGTGCCGGCATAGCCCGCCTCGGCCGTGATGGATGGTTTGCCGCGGGTGGTGGCGGTGTTTTCCAAATAGCGCGATGCTTGTGGGTCTTTGGGCCGGTCCGTCGAGATGATGATGTGATCGAGGCCGAAGGCCAAAACCATCTCGCGTGAAATCTGATCCTGCCTCTCGTTACCAGTCTTAGTCCAGTAGCTGTAGGGCCGCAGGCTCTCATCAAGGTCGCCGCCGTGCAGGTCGATCAAATGATCGCATTGCTCAACTACTTGTTTGGTGATCAAGTAAGACGCGCGGTCGGTCTGGGTGCCATCCATTTTGCCGGGGTACCAACGATTCATGCTCTTCTTGTCGACCGGATTGAGGTGCGGCATTTTCTGCTCGAATGACTGAATATTAATCAGCGGGACGATAATCACCGTCCCGGAAATTTCTCCGGGGTTCAGCGTAGTGATCAATTTCTCAAGTGCAATGATCGAAGTGTATTCAGTACCATGCGCCCCGGCGACAAGCGCCAGCACCGGCCCCGGCTTCGCGCCATGGAGGACGGCCACCGGAATACTCAAGGCGGCGTCGCTGCCGGCGGGTACTTCAATCGTGCCGGTCGCTTTCTGGCCGCGCGCCGCGGTCGCGGTGCCGACGGTAAACGTGGTCCGTTCCTGGGCGGCAGCTAGACTGACAAAGACTAATGCGAGTATCGCAGCAGCGGTAATAAAGCGTGGCATAGATTCCCTCCCATCAAATCACTTTGGCCGTTTCGGATAGCGCGCTTTGCGATTCTTCTCAGGATACCAAACGATGATGGACTTTCGTCCGCACCCGCCGAGGCGTCAGGAGAACGTCGCACGAAAACCGCTGTCAAGCCTTACGCGCGGAGAACAACGGTTCCAATCAACCTACACAGAGGTAAGGTACACAACACCCGTTGCATTCGTGGTAACCATCTGGACAGTCTACTTTATGCGGTTTGTCCCAGACATGGTCGCTAATCTCCATCAACTTGGTCTTGAGGTACAGGTAGTTTGCTTGCTGCTCCGCGTGGTCGGTAGCGTTCAGATAGTAGCGAAGCGCTCCGATATCCACGGAATCGAGCATCGTCCGCAATTCCATGTATTGGTGAAGGTCTGTATGAAGGTCTTTCGAACCCATTTTCTCTTCCTCCTGCATTGGGGCCAAGGTTTACTTAAAATTGTCGATGATTGAAAAGACAGTCCAACCTGCCTGCTTGCCGTAGTAGATCGTTTTGCCGTCTGGCGACCACACGAGAGCAGAGAAGTAAACACGTGGATCGCTGCTGGTCATGATTGTTTTGGTTGCGCCCCCGGCGGCCGCAATCACCTGCAAACTATCGGCACCGTCCTGACGCGTCACGAAAGCGATCTGATTTCCGGCCGGGGCAAGCTTAATGTTCTGAAAGTAAGTTGCCTGAAGCTGAGCCAGCGAACGCTGTTTGCCGTCTCGAACTGACATTGCAGACAAGCTTACATCAACGGGAGCGTTCGACGCGCCACCCTTGCCGGGAATTGATTTCACGATCAACTCTTGACCTGACTGTGACCAGCCGACCAGGCCTAACACGGAATCGGATTGAAAAATCTGCTTCTTCTGTCCTTCGGCGAGCAGCCAAATGCTCCAGCTTGCTTGTTTCTGACCTGTTGACAGAGCCAACCATGCGACTCGCTGACCGTCGGGCGACCAGGTTGGATTAAAGAAACGCAGGTTCGCATCCGTATTGTCGGAAAGTTGGGTCGGGCCTGAACCGTCAATTCCAATTTGCCAGACATTGGCGGCTCCGGAAGTGTTCGCGCAGTAGATCAGACGCCCACTATCCGGCGACCATTGAAAATCCTGCGTTTGCATACGATTGTACGGCAACAAAGTGAAGCCCACGAACGTGACGCCTCCCGTAGTTAATGGTTTTGCATCTCCCCCGGTGGCGTGAACCATCCATAGATCGCTGGGCCCGTTGGTATAGCGTAAGAAAGCCACTAGCTTGCCATCGGGCGACCAAAGCGGAGCAAAGCCATCGGGTGCTAGTTGGATGGGCGAAGCATCGCTGGTTAAGGATCTGGACATCAGTAAAGAATTGAGCAGAGTCGCACCACTTGCCGAATGAGTGAATTGAAACGCGATTGTCTTGCCGTCGGGGGCGATGTCGGGCCACAATTCAATGCCGCTCTCGGAAGTGAGTTGCGACTCTTTCGGATAGTCCAGCTTCACGCTCCACAAATCGGATTCATCTCTGTCGGTCGAATAAAGAATCTTCGTGCCGTCCGATGAGATATCCAATACATTGCTGTTACTGTCGTTGACGGTCAACTGCACCGGCTGGCGGCCGTCCAAACGGACCAGACAGATTTGCCTAATGCCGTTGCGTTTGGAACTGTAAAGGATGCTTTGACCATCTGGAGTCCAAACTGGAGTGCTGTCCTGAGCTTTGTCATTCGTTACGCGGACAAGCGGCCCGCCGCGCGTCGGCATAATCCAGATGTCGCTTTGTCCGTCGCTACTGTCAGTGTAGGCCACCTGTTCTTCGTTCGGCGATAGGGCAAAGCTCCGGTCCTGTATCTTTGAGGAGTCAAGTTTGGTCACAGGCCCGATTGCCTGTGTCGCGACGTTGAGGGTGTAGAGGTTTCCCTGCAACACAAAATAGATTATTCCTTCCCTGGACCAGGCCACTAACTCCCGACTGTACGTTTCCAGCGTTTTGAGCAGCGTCGGTGAACCGCCGAAAGCAGCCATGGTCCAGATGCCACTCTGCCCCTCGCGTTTCGAGAGAAAAGCAATCTGAAGTCCATCCGGCGACCAGATCGGACTCGCCGCTGTTCCCAGTTCGCCCTGGTTGGTAAACGGCTCGCCGCTGCCGACTTGCTTTAACCAGATGGCGCTGTTGCCGCCTTTGGTTGAAGCGTAAGCGACAAACTTTCCGTCCGGTGAAAAGCGTGCGTGACTAACACCCGTTTCGCCTAAGTCATTCTTGCGACTCACAAGTTGCGTAACAGTCAAAGCAGCAAATCGACTTGGGTCAGGTTCCCGGTGCCGCCACCAGTACCAGCCGCCTGCAACGAGAAGTAGGATCAGCAGAATTCCACCAAGCCCCAGCCAACGAGCATTCTTGTTCAATCCCAGTTGTTGGGTGAGAACGGAGGTTTGAGTTGACGGGTAGGCGCCTGAGCCCGTAGCTGGCCTGGTTCCGGAAGTCAGACTTTGTTCCTGGCTGAGCGGCGCGCCCGAGCGTTCAATCGCGGCGCTAACATCTAAATCTCGTTTCAGGCTCTTGAGATCCAGCAGCAAGTCTTTCACGACCTGATAACGTTCTTCGCGGTCCTTCTGCAAAGCTTTCCTGACGATGCGTTCGAGCTCGGCGGGCGTGTCCGGCACGAACTGCGACAGCGCCGGAGGTTCGGTTTTCAGAATCGCCGCGTTGGTATCGCTCGCCGTCTCGCTCTTAAAAGGCGTACGCCGCGCGATCATTTCGTACAGCAGTATGCCCAGACTCCAGATATCCGTCCGCGTGTCTACTTCCAGCGCTCTCGCCTGCTCGGGCGACATGTAAGCAGTGGTCCCTACGACCAGGCCCGGCTCGGTGTGGACCATGGCTTGTGTCTGCGCGTCACGGTCAACGTCATCCGCGCGCCACCGCTCGGTTAGTTTGGCGAGTCCGAAGTCGAGAACCTTTACAATCCCATCTCGCCGCAGCATGATATTTTCCGGCTTGATATCACGATGAATGATGCCGGCCGCATGCGCGCTGGCCAGTGCTGAGGCTATTTGCATAGCAATATCGATCGCTTCGGTCAGCGTTAGCGACACGCGGCGCAGGTGGTGGCGCAGGTTGTCTCCATCAATAAACTCCGTGGCCATAAAGTGTGCGCCTGGATCAGTACCGATTTCGTGAATAGTGATGATGTTCGGGTGATTAAGCCCAGAGGCGGCCTGCGCTTCCTGAACAAAGCGCTGCATGCGATGCCGATTTGAAGCAACGTCTTCGGGAAGTACCTTCAAAGCCACGTTACGACCCAGCGTGAGGTCCTGCGCCAGGTAAACCTCTCCCATTCCGCCCGCGCCAATTTGCGAGCGGATTTCGTAGCGGCCCAGTTTTGCGCCTGGTGAAAGAGCCGAGCCCATCTTTGGATCGACTTATGCTGCGGGACTGGAGCTTGAGCCTTACCGCCGATGTTTGGGCGGAATGCTGGTTGCAGTCTCAATGCCCGAAAGTCGCCGCCGATTCTATCCGACTTAGCGCGCGAGAGGCCAGGTTTTGTGGGAAAAGGCAGAAAATCTAACGTCGTTTCCAGAACAAAGACAGAACGATCACCGGCAGATTGGCCGAGGCAGCCACCGCAAAGGCCAGCGCCACCAGGAATGCCACGTTCGCATTTGGACCCAGCAGGATAGCGATGGCTATTGCGACTGCGCCAACGATGAAAGCAGTGACGCCTTCTTCTCCCGGCTTGCGCTCAGTCCCACGATGAATGACGTTCGTGTAAAAATCATGCGCGAAAGAAGTCGAAGCACTAATAGTCAAACCCGCAACCACGGCGAGGATGGTGGCGAAAGCAATCGCCGCAATAAATGCGAAGAAAAAATCGCCGCCGAGAGACTGTGCCAGCAACGGTGCGCTCATATTCGTACCACCGCTCGTGGCGATCTTGTCGCGTCCGACGATCGTAGCCGCGCCAAAACCCAGAAACGTCGTCAGAATGTAGAACGTGCCAATCAATCCCATGGCCCATACGACGCTGATGCGCGCGGTCCTGGCATCAGGAACCGTATAGAAGCGCACGAGAATGTGCGGCAGTCCTGCGGTCCCAAAGATCAGTGCCATCCCGAGTGAGATCAAATCCAATGCACCGTAAGGAGGCTTGAACCGCAACCCGGGTTGGAGAAAATCTCTTACTACCTCGACGCCCTTCTCGTGGTAGGTCACGTGGCCAATCGCATTGAAGAAGCTGACGAGACCGTAGTGCAGGTTCTTTGCCTGAATGAACACGTTGGCATCAAGCACGTAAGCCACTACGCCATTACTCCCAGGCTGCGTCCCAACTTCTTGAAGGTTTCTAACTTTGCGAAACCCAACATACGGAAAGCGTCACGATGCAGTGTTTGTCCCTCAAGAGTGCTGATGACGAGTGCTCTCGCGAAACGTTTGCTGACACGGGCAGCTTGGGTCAGGTAGAAATTTCCGCCGCTCCCTTTGGCAATAGCCAACAGACGTTTGAGTTCGTCTTCGTACGCCTGCCAAAACTCCTTTTTAGTCAGGCCGCCCGCATCGTGAATCCGGCGCAAGATCACCAGCGTACTGACCTTGAAGCGCCTGGCCAGACGATTGGTTTCGTCTTGTAGCTCGGACTGGTCGCGATACTCCCGGCGCAGGATCGCTAGGGGAACCAGAAGTTCGGCGGCAACCCGATTGCACCATCGCTCCACCTCTTGTTCCGATAACTGCAAAGCCTGTGGGTCAGACAGCATTCTAATCATGCGGGCTCGCCATCTCACATCTTGTTCCGATAACTGCGAAGCTTGTGCGTCAGACACTGCGGATTGTCCAAGCCAGATGTGGGCTAGTTCATGGGCGAGCGTGAACATCTGGGCGGCCTTTGTGTCGGCCCCGTTGATAAATACCAGCGGCGCCAGATCATCCGCCAGTGCGAAGCCGCGAAATTCATCCGCGTCAAGACGCCGCTTATTGTTGTTGAGTACCACGCCGCTGCACATGACCATGATTCCCATTCCATCCGCCTGCTCGATAAAGCGCCGCAGCGCGTCCGTCCAGGTTGGCAACTGACGGCGCTCCTCGATATCGAAGTTGAGTGCACGCCGCATGTTGTCCGCAGTCGCCTCCACGCTACTGTTCAGACTCGCGGATCCAACAAACGGAAGCGAAGACTCACGCTCGGATCGCGCAAAGTCGCGATACCATTCCTGACGCTGCTGGCAGACGTAGATGGCAAGCGCAGCCGTGTCATAGCCCGCGCGCTCGCGAGCCCAGCTTAGTAGTTCTGGTTTGATCTCAACTCGGATCATTTGATTGTCCAGGCTTCTCCAACGGTCATGAAGGGCCGATTGAGCAACTCATAAAACCCGGGCCGCTAAACCGGGCCCACAGCAGTTGTCTCGCTTTCGTCTCCACGTCCCACCAGAACCGTAACGGCGTGGGCCTCACCGCTTTCGTCTAAAGCAAGATCGACATCGGCACGGAGGGTAATCAACTTGCCGTGTGTTCGTCCAAAGATTGTATACGGCCCGGTAACAATGACCTGCTCGCTGGCTGAATAAGCCTCAACGAACCGCCGAACAACTCCGCCACTCCGATCTGAGAGATGCCGCGTTGAACCATTCGCAGCAGAGCATGAGGGATGATTCGCAACTGCCACTTTGCTCCCGCGGCGGCTATTTCTACAGTCTGTTCCGGGAAATAGGTAAGCAGGTCAGGCTCACGCAAAAACTCTTCGGCATCCTCATCACGCAAAGCATCTTCAATCTCAGCGAGTTGCTCTGGATTGCCTACCCGCTCGCTGAGATATCGCAACAGCCGGCGCACTTCTTCAGTCCGCAAGCGTCCCATCTCTAAGTGTCCTGTAGTTCGACTTCACGTGGCGGGTGATCCGGAAGCCATGAGCTAAGCAGCGCGGCGAATTCCCGCGCCGGAGTCATGGTGACGTAAAAGGTGCGGTCGGGGCCGTAGATTTCATACGTGCCGTCTGCTTCACTCTCTCTGCGGGTCAGGGCCCCGCGCAGCAGCAGCATGCGGAGGCTATCTACATACGGCTCTTGTTCTGGAGCATAAGCGATTACCCGGAGGCGGTCACTAAAGCGCACGCTAGTCCAAACGGTGTTCGCCTGGGCAAGCGCCTGCTCTGGCCAGAGGCGCGCGAGTACTTCGCGCTGTTCGGCGGGCGACAGGTGGCGCACCGTATCAACGACTTCGCTCAAGTTAGTAGCCATAACTCCAATCCTCTGGTGGCATTCTAGTCCGTCCGGCTTCAGAAGCCTAGACCCTTCTTTCTTCCCGTGACGCCTTCGATTCAACGAGCAGTTTTCGTTGGGTAGAGAGCGACCAGCGCCTGGGCCAGGCGCCAGAATCTTTCGTTGTTTCCTGCGCCGTCGCAAGTCCGGACTGGGCCTGCCAATGCCTCCGGCATTCTCTGCTCACTGCCTACTTGTGTGCGTGGCGCTGGCGAACTTTTCGATCTGTTTGAGCGTCGGCTTCGCGGTGCCTTGTTCCCAAGCGGCGAGCTTCGGGAAGCGCTGCGCAAGCGCAGCCGTGTCATAGCCCGCGCGCTCGCGAGCCCAGCTTAGTAGTTCTGGTTTGATCTCAACTCGGATCATTTGATTGTCCAGGCTTCTGCCGAAGACCCGGAGGGCCGATTATCCCATGTCGAACGCATTGGTGCTATTTTCCCGCTACCTCGACGATTGCAATCTCCTCGGGCGTCAGGTCGTAGAGTTCATAAACCAGACTGTCGATCTGGCGGTCGAGCGTG
The DNA here is from genome assembly GCA_041497335.1 of Pyrinomonadaceae bacterium. Classification (GTDB taxonomy): domain Bacteria; phylum Acidobacteriota; class Blastocatellia; order Pyrinomonadales; family Pyrinomonadaceae; genus UBA11740. The sequence continues at coordinate 42,124 of JBGQGG010000019.1, forward strand.
GCGCATTTGCTTTCATAGAAGTTCCGGGTCGCCCTCCGAGCGCGCGGCGGCGAGTTGCTTCTTGGCTTCGAGCATTTGATCGACGAGTTGAACTCGTTGACATGCCTGAGAGGGTGATCATCCCGAGAAAGATAAGCGGTTACGCCCTGGTGGATTGCTAAGCTGAAACGAATTCCTCATCTCCAACCGGCAGGCTCGCGTCCGGTCTTACATCCAGCCAATGAAGCAATCCCAGGTTGCGGATAGCTGAGGCAATGGTTGGAGCATCCAGTGGGGGGTTACGTCGATTCTTCCACTCCAACACGGCATTGAGTACGTCGATTTCCGATGGAGCAGTTTTCAGTTCCTTCTTGAGGGAGTCAGCAGCAAAGATTACGGTAGCAACAATCTCAGCTTGATCGGTATTCATACGCACGAACAAATCGGTGGTTTTCTCGATGATAGGCGTCCACTGATCCAGTGAGGACTGAAAGTCCTTTCGCGCTCGCTCGAAGTTCGTTCCCACCTTAACCATGAACATGCTGCCCTTGCGCTCTTCCTGGAGCAGGTTGTTGTTGGCGAGTTTCGCTTGGGCGTTCTTCAAATCAGGACTGAACGGCCCAAAGCTAGCTTTCGTATAGACGAAACCGGTCGGCAGCCCTTCGCGAGTTGCCACATAGGCCAGCTTCTGAAAGATGACTCGACCTGTCGGCCAGTGATATGGTTGGGCCTCAATTCGACGCAGAATCTCGACCAACGCAACCCATGCGGGGTTGACGGCGGATTGCAAAGTCTTTCGCTGAAGCGAAGGAATGGACTCCTGTGAAAGAAACTCGACCGTCAACTCCCTTGGCGGCGTCCCGTAGGGCGCATACATCTCTACGGGGATATCCATCTGACTGGCGAAGCGGTAAATCAAAGGACCGACAGTTTTCCATTCAAGCTGTCCGTTGCCACAACCCAACGGCGGAATCGCAAGGGAAGTTACTTCCCATTCACGGTAGTGTTCGAGCAGATACTGCAAACCGCGCTCGATATCGGCGAGCCGCGAAACTGATTTCCAGTGGTCCTTCGTTGGGAAATTTATGATCTGAGGCGGAAGCAGTCGCTTATACAAATAAGGAATTCCCGGCTTAACTTCTTTGCGCTCGCATCGCTTCACATAGTCGTCAAACATTTCCGGAAAGTGCTCTTTGAATTCAAGAGCGATCCCCTTGCCCATGATGCCGACACAATTCACCGTATTGATCAGAGTTTGAGCCTGTGATTTCAGAATGTCTGCGACCAGAATCTTCATGAGCGTTACCAAAAGAACATATCACTCCGGATGCGCACAGGCAATGTAATTCCCAACGCTTGAAACGTCGTCAGGGCAATTTGATTTGAGACATGTGCTCCGGTGATAAGGGGCGCCTCTACTCGGTCTGGTACCAGCACCTCCGCGCACTTTTCAGCTTTATGCCTTCGCTCTTCGATTAGATCATCCGGGTGCAGCCAGAATCGAGCAAAGACGCGTTCGGAATTGATTCTGAGAAGTCCATCAGTGACGGGCCAAAAACCGACTAAATCAGTCGCAGCGTTACGGTCTGTGATGATGACATTAAGCTCGTCCAAAATCGCCGGCCTGACTCGAAGCACACAGATTTCATTATTCCGTCCGCGGCACCTGCTGAGCATTGGGTTGTGCGCGTGAAAGTACAGGTTCGCGTACTCGTGCAGCCTTCGAGCTCCGGGTATCTGTTTATTCCTTCGGCGTTCCTGAATCTCAGGCATGGCGACAGAATCATGTGCAAGTTGTTCCGCCAGGGTGTGAGACAGAATGCCGTGCTCCATGATGGAAGGCACGTTCGCGATCGCCGTGATGTAGTGTAACTCTGTAACATCTTCGCGGTTCATCGTAGCGTTCCTAGCTAGGGCGTCGAGACGATCCTTCGACGATGGCGATTTCGTCGTCGGTCAGTTCGTAGAGTTCATAGACCAGACTGTCGATCTGGCGGTCGAGCGTGGCGCATTTGCTTTCATAGAAGTTCTGGTCGCCCTCCGATCGCGCGGCGGCGAGTTGCTTCCTGGCTTCGAGCATCTGATCGACGAGTTGGACCATTCGGTCGTGTTGAGCTTTTTCGGCAGCTTTGGAGGAATCGATAATGTGGATTGGCAAGCCTCGAATGAATCGTGACTCATAGCTGTACCAACCTCCACGCATTTGCGTAGCCGTCTGATGAATGACCCATTCAAGCAACCTGCTGTTGAGTAGTCCGAGCAAGTACTTTCGGGAGTATTCGCGCTGTGGGAGAATTCCGTAGCCACCTGAGACTCCGCCTGTGAAGAATAGTTCACCTGTTTCATCGAGGGAGAATGAAGATTGTGCCGCGATGTCCGGCGTAAATATCTTTGCCAAAGCGATAACGTCAAGTGCCTGACTTCGACCGTAGGCATACCAGTGTGGGCCGCGCATCCTTCCGCTTTCTCGGTCTTCAAGATAACGCTTGTTCTCGTAGAGGTAGGTCCATGTCAGTGGGTAAACAGCCTTGAAGATCTTTTCAGAGATGAGTTCCACAGCGCCGCCGCCGTGACTCGCATAGGGAAATAGAATCAGTCGATTGGTTCGGGACAAGTGATAGCGTTTGCTGTCACCACCTTTGATAAGGGGGTGAAGTAAGTCCGGTTCAAGGGAGTATTCCGCATCTTTCTCCGGCGAGTAAACCTTCACGCGATCAGTAGACCTGCTCAGTACCTCCACGATGAAGATCTTATCGGCGCTCGTCTTAATGCCTTGAAAGATCCTGTCTGTTACATCTTTCAGCTTAGTCGGCATCGCATCTAGCTTTGTGAGCAAACCCGCGCTGGGACCCGTTGCGAATACCCAATCGGCATCCGTAATGGCCTCGGCACGAACGCTACCTTTTACGCCGGTTCCGTGTTCGCGCCATTCGCCTAGATCGGTGACTTTGAGAACATGACATTGATCCGTGGCGGCTCTGTTAAGAAACATCAGGCACGTGTACGTGGACGCACCGGAAAAGACTTGCTCGTGTCCGAAATGGACGACTTGTTCTAGATTCTTATTCTCCGAAATCAACATGCGCAGCGGCTCTCCATACTTCGCGTTGAAGAACTTGTGCGGCAGAATGTAGCCAAGCTTTCCTTGCTCGTTCAATAAGCTAAGCGCACGCTCGACGAACACGACATAGATGTCATAGTTACCTCTGCTCGCCGCCGCATAATGTCGGCCGAAGTATTCAACTGACTTTGGATTCGTCTCCTGCAGCGTTTGAATTCGGATGTAAGGTGGATTCCCCACAATCGCATCAAACCCGCCGCGCTTCATCACTTCAGGAAACGCGTCCTCAAAGTTCATTGGGTTCAGACCGCGTTCATCAGCTGTATCAAACAATTTGCCCTCGGTAATGTCCCAACCGACCAGCGAGTTTCCGCACACGATATTCTTACTTAGTGAAGGCAGGAGCGCTTCCTTCAATGTCAGTTGTTGTTGATGCGCGGAAGCGATCGTTTCGTCTTCTAGCAACTTGAGATAGAGCGACAACTGCGCGACCTCAACGGCCTGAAGATCGATGTCGACGCCGTAGATATTGTTGAGAAGAATCTGGCGCTTCTGCAAGAGCGAAAGCTGCAGTGCCCCGTCAGGTCGTTGAATGCATCCGGCCTTGATGCCTTCAGTGCGGTTCTTCTTGGTTCGATTGTAGTAAGCGGTGTGATAGCGGAGCTGCGTGTCGTAAACGCCGAGCAAAAACGATCCGCTGCCGCAGGCGATATCGGCAAAGCGCATCTCCTGAATCTCGGCTGGCGTTTTACCTTCGATCAGCTTTCCGACAGTGTTATCGACGATGTAGCGCACAATGTACTCAGGTGTGTAATAGACGCCGCCGGCTTTGCGAACTTCGGGCTTTTCTTCCACCCGCGCGCGCTTGTCAGTAGCGACGATGACCTTGCCCAGAAAGCGCTCGTAGATGCTGCCCAGAATGTGAATCGGAATGGCGTTGAAATCGTAGGGCGAGCCCGTGTGAGAGAGGCTTTGGGTGATCTTGTTGAAGACGTTTTCGTCGGCTTTGAAACTGTCGCTATCGAGCAGGCTGTGTTCCTTGAAGATGATTCCGTTGTAGATGCGATCGAGCCGGCGAGAAGTAGAGATGAAATTCTTCCATGACCTCCCTGTCTTATGCAGGTCTTCGATTAACGGCTCAGATTCGATCAGCTTGTCTTCGAGGAAGCGCATGAAGACGAGGCGGTCGAGCGTGCGTTGAGTGACTTCCGTTAGCTCAGCACTGTCGAGTTCGGGATTCTTTCGCTTGTACGCCCGCGCCAACTCCTCCCGAAAGTCATCAAGCTCCTGAAGAAATGATTCATCAATGCTCTGATGCGCATCTGCCGACACGCCACGCTGCGCGCCCTTGCGCGAGAGCTTGGGCATCCCTCTCGCAAAGTTCTCTATCGATCCATTCAGCACGGATTCCCGCGAGAACAGGTGATAGATTGCGCGGAACTTCTCTTTGTCGGCGTAATCGTCGTAATGAAACTTCAAGACGGCATGGCCGAGCGCGCTTCTGATATCCGGCTTATAACGGCAATCAAGCACCCGCAGCTCTTCAAAATCCGTGAGTACGGCCAGTGGCGTGTGGCTGTTCCATCCGTAGCGAATTGTTTGAAAGTAGAATTCGGGGCTGTCTATGCCGGCATGAGGTTTCTTGGCTTCCACGAAGAACCGCACATCGCGGAAGTTGGGCGCAAGGAAAGCATAATCGGCGCGCTTGCGAAACTCACTGGTCGCTACACCGCGCTCGACCTGGACCTCTTGCTTGTAGGGATCATGCTGCGTCTCGCGGTTAACATCCCAGCCAAGTGCTATCCAAAACTTGTCGATGAACTCGAGACGAGCCTGGGCTTCCGAATATCCGGGCGAGAGATACTTGCCTTCGTTCTCACCGAAGATCGAGACGAGTTGTTTGGCTCGCTCGAACGCCTCGTCGAAGGTTTGCGGTATGGCCATGCCGCGACACTATACCAAAAGGAAGTTGCTCCCTGCGAAACAGGAAACAGAGGGCGATGGAGGTTCCTCGCTCGGCCTCATCAACAGCCTCGCCCAGCTTACGAGCGATCGCCCGCCGCAAAAAACTTACTATGGAAATTTCATGCGGTTCACCAGCTCGGCAAAGCGGGGATCAGAGCGCAACGGATCGAACAACGGCTCGACCCTGAGCCAGATGAACCAGCCGGCGCGATCTTCGTAGGCCTTGTTGGGTTCAATGCCATCGATCTCTCACTGGGGCAGACCGACGCGCCGCACGAGGTCGGCGAAGCGCGGGTCGGAGCGCAGGCTATCCCATCTTGGTTCCACTTTGAGGTAAGCCATTCCAAATGAGCGCTCCCCGTACGCCTTTTCGAGCCAGGCAAAAGCCTGGTCCTTCTCTCCGAGACCCGCGTAGACAAGGGCGATGCTATCCGCCGGCACATACTCTTGTTGCGACATCTGCTTCAGTTCGTCGAGCACCGCCCGCGCCTCGCTTTTCTTACCTACTACCGCGTAGATATGGCCGAGGGCGCCCCTTGTGAATGACCATTCACTACCTCCTGTCAGCGGAATTGCCTTCTTAAATTCAGCAATGGCTTCGCTATACATTCCCTTTTGTTCATAGGCGGCAGGGAGGAGATAGTGCGCCGGAGGGAAGTTCTGGTCCAACTCCAGCGTCTTTTGGAACTGTTCGATTGCCTGGTCGTAGTCGCGGGCGTAGTAAAAAGCCAATCCCAATTCAAAGTTAACAATGGGGGAAAGTGGATCCAGTTCCTGGGCCAGTTTTCTCTCTGCAATCGCTTCATTACGGTGGCCCATTACCTGAAGCCATCCGCCATACCATTGGTGTGCTATCGCATAGCGCGGGTTCAGCTCGAGGGCGCGCTTGTATTCTTTCTCGGCGCTGGTCCAGTCCCAATCGTAGGTCGCTAAGACGCGCCCTAGTGAGGTATGTGCTTCGGCGAGCGTCTCGTCTAGTACTAGTGCCCGCATCGCTGCCGCTTTCGCTTTGAGCATTTTCTCTCTCGGTGGCAGCGGGTTGAGTCGTACAACATAGCAGTCAGCCAAGCCGGCGTAAGCCAGTGCGAAGCTGGGGTCCTTTTCAATCGCCTGATTGAAAAATTCGATTGATTTCTTGAGCGCCTCACCCGTCCGTTTGTTCCAGTAGAAGCGGCCTTTCAAATAGAGCTGATAAGCCTCGTTGTTCTCAGTGTAGTGTTTGGCAAGCCCTTTCTCTTCGCCCGAGACTTTGAGCTTCAGTTTGTCGACAATCTCTCGCGCAATCTCGCGCTGCATCGCCAACAAGTCTGACATCTTGCGATCGTACTGCTCGCCCCATACCAGCTTGTTGTAGCGCACGTCCACCAGCTCGGCGCTAATTGTCAGGTTGTCGCCGTGTTGAACGATCCTTCCCGACAGCACGGCATTCACGCCAAGTTCCTGGCCGACCTTGATGGGATCGATCTCCTTGCCATAGTAGCGAAAGACCGAACTGGTGGGACTAACTCTCAAGTTGGGTAACTGCGAAAGGCGATAGATGAGCGATTCCGCTAATCCCTCGGAAAGATACTCAGTGTCCGTTTCCGTGCTTCGATTCTGGAAAGGCAGCACAGCGATCGACTCAATTGCGACCTCGGTGTTGCGAGCATGCAGATAAGCAAAGAGGCCGAGCGCGCCCAGGGCCACCGCTATGACAGCAATCGCTACGGCAAGTTTGTGCTGCTTGATCCCAGAGAGTATGTACTCAGCACTGGAAGCTCCAGGGGCCGCGCGAGCCTGCGCTGTCACTGCCGCTGCACCAGAGGCGGTCACCGGCGTGCCCGGGCCGCCACTCGTGGAGCCTGCGGTGCGAAACTCCGACGGCACGGTGCGATCGATTTCAGCGTCAACCTCGAGCTTGCGTTTCAAGTTGCGCAGATCGATTAGCAGATCCTTCGCCGTCTGATAGCGCTCCTCGCGGTTTTTTGTAAGGCTCTTGGCCACGATGCGCTCCAGTTCGGCGGGGACTTCATTCAGGTAGCGCGTTAGTGGCGCAGGTTCTTTTTGGAGAATCAAAGAAATGGTTTCAGTTGGTGTCTTGCCGGCGAACGGTAATTGTCCGGTTACCATTTCGTAGATCACAGTTCCCAGACTCCACAAGTCCGTGCGGGCATCAACCTTTGTACCCTGGGCCTGCTCGGGCGACATGTAATTCGGCGTGCCCATCACCGTGCCCTCGCGAGTATTGATCATCGGCCTGGTTGGGGCTTCGGTGTCGGTGATGGATGGCTCGGTCAGCTTGGCGAGGCCAAAATCAAGAACCTTAATATAGCCGTCGCGACGAACCATGATGTTCTCGGGCTTGATGTCGCGATGGATAATTCCTGCGGCATGCGCTGCGGCGAGCGCGCTGGCGCTTTGACTAACGATATCCAGAATCTCTGCCAGCTTCAATCCTTCGGTCATCCGCTGCCGCAGCGTTTCACCTTCGATAAACTCAGTCGCGATGAAACGCGTGGCGCCCGTCGTGCCAATCTCATGAATTGTGAGGATGTGTGGATGATTTAAAGCCGAGGCTGCTTTTGCTTCCTGAATGAAACGCAGCAATCGCTGTTGGTTCGACGCCAGGGCTTGAGGAAGAATCTTGATCGCCACCGTTCGATCCAGCTCCCTGTCAAGCGCCAGATACACTTCGCCCATCCCGCCTTCGCCAATCTTTGAGCGGATTTCGTAGTGACCGAGTTGTGTGCCGGTGGTAATGTTCATTCTATGTAACGCAAGCTGTAAGCTTCCATATTACGCTTCCTTCAATACGCGCAAGCTAAGGGCTCGCGCTACTTCTTCAGACCGGCAGTCCAGTTGTGTATCACGGTGATGGGAGTATAAGCACCCTCTTCGGCCACCGTGTTGACGAGAAACCGCTGACCATCAGAGGTAACCACATATTGATCGCCGGCGCGGTCCTCTCCCTTACTGATGCGGGTCTCAAAGAGCGCCTTCGGTGTGCCGTGGGCAAAGGTCGGGGCCTCGGTGTTAACGTCGACGGCGGTAACTTTGCGGTCACCGCCAAGGTAGAACAACTCCTTTCCATCGCGCCGCCAGCGCGGCTGAGATCCGCCGCTTACGGAAATTTGCCATTTGGCGCCTGAGGCAGGAAAGCTTTGAACATAGATCTCTTTTTTTCCTGATTCATCCGACTCATAAACGACCCAACGGCCATTGGGAGAGAACATGGCACGTGACTCGTTGGCGGGCGTCTGCCAAAAGACTTCCCACTTGTGATCACCGGCAATTGATAACACCCACAAGTCATACCTGGTTTTCGGATCAACTGTGCCGCACAGGAGAAAGCGCCCATCCGTGGACCAATCAGACGGAAGTTTTGCCAGGGGTGACTTGTACAGCGGGTCCTCCTGTCCGGAGCCGTTCGCCATCTTTTGGAAGAGATTCGGCGCGCCTTCGCGGAGCGAAGCAAAAACAATCCGCGCCCCATCCGGAGACCAGATCGGCGTAAAATCGACTGCCATATCGAAGGTGAAGCGCGATGGCGCGCCGCTGGCCAGGTCCATCAGCCAGACGTCAGCGTTCCCGGTATCCGGATCCACCTGAAAAAACGCCAAACGCTTGTCGTCAGGAGACAGGGCCAGATCGCTGTAGTCTCCGAGCGCCCCGGCAACCCCAAGCTTCTTACCTTCGCGATCAAACCATACCAGTTGCGTCTTTCCCGCACCCAGACTCTGATAAGCCAACACGCCCTGATCCGAAGCGGAGACGAGCGTTTGATAAGTTACCCCGTCAAAGCCAATCTGTTCTGCGACCGGAAAAGGATCGCCAGACAGTTCGAGCCGATCGGCGTCAAACTTCTGCGCCATCAGCATTGCTTCACGGCGAAAAAGCAGGTAACCCGGCTTCGCGTATACGGCGGTGAAGTCCGTGGTTAAGACAGGTTTCACCTCCTGTGAGTCGAGCGAAGCGATGCTGATGCCGCGGGTTCCGGTTTTTTTGCTTCCGCCGGAAAGAAATAAATAGTGACGACCGTCCGACAGGAACTGAGGGAACCAGCGGGGAAACTCTCCGTTTGGCATATCGACTGAGTTCAGAGGGGTGGGTCCGCCCCCCGCAGCGGAGATGCGAAGAGTGGGGGCTGGAGGTGCGGGCGTGAAGATGATCACGCCATCCTGGTTCCAGCTTCCACCGCGCGGGACTGGCGCGTCGGCGAGCGTCACGGGCTGTCCGCCCGCGATGTCGATCTTCTTCAGCTTGCCGCCCGCGAAAAACCCGATCTCACGACCATTCGGCGACCAGAACGGCCACATTCCCCCATCTGTACCGACGAGGGGTTGGGCCGCCAGCGAATCGAGAGCGCGCAGGTAAAGGACCGTCCTCCCGGTCGCATCGGTAACTACGAACACGAGGTGAGCACCATCAGGCGAAACGGTTGGTGCCTGCCCCGCTATCAAAGTCGCCTTCTCCGGCGGCAGGATGGAAAGCCTCATCACCCGCGCGTCACTTGGAGATGGGCGCGTGAAATACATCCAGGCGAGACCCATCGCTAACAGTACGAATACTCCGGCCACAACCCATGCCAGCCACGCATTCCGAAGCAGCCCGAGCACGCCGGCGCCGGTCTGATTCTGCGTAACCGCGGTAGTCTGCGTCTTCAGCGATGAATCGGAAGGCGCAGTCAACGCTTCGAGCGCAAAGCCCAAATCGTGTGCGGAATGAAAGCGGCGCTCCGGCTTCTTCTCTAAACACCGCCGTACAATTTTGTCGAGTGCGGGATTAATCTTCGCACTCGTTTCGGTGAGTTCCGGTGGATCATCTTTAAGAATGGCATTGAGACTTTCTACCGCCGAATCACGATGAAAAGCGCGCCGGCCTGACAACATTTCGTAGAGCACCGCACCGAACGAAAAGATGTCGGAGCGATGATCGATCGGTTGGCTACGCACCTGCTCAGGCGACATGTAGCCCACGGTGCCCATCACCGTGCCGGGATCAGTGTGAACCTTTCGCGTGGGCACATCGGTCTGGGCTTTGTTCTCATCAGCCGACTGCACCAGCTTAGCCAGCCCGAAGTCGAGAATTTTCACGCGGTCGTCTCTGGTGATGAATAGATTGTCGGGCTTGAGGTCGCGATGAACGATTCCCTTCTCGTGCGCGGCCGCCAGGCCATTCGCGATCTGGAGCGCATATTCGATCGCTTTGCGCTGCGGCAACGCTGCGCCGGTCATTCGGTCGCGCAACGATTCTCCTTCCAGCAATTCCGAAACGACGTAAGGCGCGCCGTCGTGCGTGTTCACGTCATAAACCGAGAGAATGTTTGGATGGTTCAGCGCGCCCGCAGCCTGCGCTTCCTGCTCAAACCGAAGCAACCGCTCCGGATCCTGTGAGAAGGCTATGGGCAGAATCTTAATCGCCACATCTCGGTTCAGCTTCTCGTCGCGCGCGCGATACACTTCGCCCATTCCGCCTTCGCCTAACTTTGAGCGGATCTGATAACGTCCCAGACTCGTGCCAGAGGCTATGGTCATAATCAGTAATGCAAGCAGTTAGCTTGGGCCGTATGCTTCCCTCGCTCACCGCAAGCTGACGACAGGCCGACCAATGGATGTTCTCATCATTTGACGATCAGTGTATCAGGGCTCCCGGGCACGTGAATATCGGCGCGTAGAAAGGGCCACCGGTTCTTGAGCACTGGAATCGCAGGACCAGCTCGCTTTGTTCCTGATGCAAGCGTCATGAACGTGCGTTGTTTGGAGTACCGCCTTCAGGCGGAAGGGTACGAGTCCACACAGCTACGCCGCCTAAAGGCGGTACTCCACATTTAAGGCGGCAGCCCGACGCGCCGCACGAGATCCGCGAAGCGCGGGTCGGAGCGAACGCCGTCAAGACTTGGATCCACTTTCAGGCTGACCAACTGAAGATCGTGCTGCTCGTAAGCCCGGTTGAGCCACTCAAATGCCGGCTCGCTCTGCCCCAGCGCGGCATAGACTCCGGCGATCGAATACGGCGAAACGCATATCCCTCTAGCGCTCGCCTTAGTTACCTGGTCAAGCATCTTCAGCGCCCTGCTTCTTTTTCCCCACCGGGCGTAAGCATGTGCGATGATTGCTTTCATCGCCGTTTCCACGACCGACACGCCTTTCGAAAGCTCCAGGACTTTCTGATATTCAGCCATCGCGTCCTTATACATTCCGGCTTGGGCATAAGCGTTTCCCAGCACGCTGTGCGCGGCAGGAAAGTTTGGCTCCATGTCGATGATTCTCTGAAGTACTTCTACTGAACGGTCGTATTGACGCGCAAGGTAGAAGATTAATGCAGGGGTCATATTCATCAGAAGCGAAAGCGGATCAAGCTCGAGCGCTCGTTTCCCGAGTGGCATCGCCTCCTCGTGCCGACCCACGTTGGCCAAATAGATGGCATACCAATGATGAGCTTCGGCATAGTTGGGGTTCAATTCAAGAGCTTGCTTGAACTCTCTCTCGGCGTCCGCAAAGTCCCAATCATAAAGAAATCTGTGAAAGGCCAGTGAGGCGTGGGCCTCGCCCAGCGTTTGGTCCAATTCCAGGGCCCTGGTCGCGGCCGTTTTTGCTTCCTCTCGTTTGGCGAGATAGTTGTAGCAATCAATCAATCCAGTGTAAGCCAGGGCGTAGCGTGGGGCCCTTTCGATCGCCTGCTGGAAGTGCGTGATTCCTTTTTCAACTCCGTCCACCGTCAGTTTGTTGAAGTGATAACGTCCCTTCAGATAGAGGTGGTAAGCCTCTGCATTCTCGGTATGGCGTCTGGTTAGTCGCTGCTGCTCTTCGCTGGTCAGCTTCAATCGCAGCTTCTCTGCAATTTCATGAGCAATGGTTTCCTGCATCGTCAGGATGTCCGCCGACTTCCGATTGTATTGGGCGCCCCAGAGGTGACGGTCATCGCGCGCATCTACCAGCTCCACGCTAATTGACAACATATCCTCGCGATCAGCAACGCGGCCCATGACTACCGCCTGCACATTCAATTCGCGCCCTACCGCCGGCGCGTCCGTTTCGCGTCCTTTGTAGCGAAAGGCCGAGTTACGCGACATGACTCTGAGGTGTGGTAACTGGGACAGGTTGTTGATGAGACTTTCTGCGATTCCGTCCGAGAGGTATTCCAGTCTTGATTCGCCCGCGACATTCACGAAAGGCAGGACCGCGATCGAATCTATCGCTGGACCGGCAAGGTCGGCGCGCACCTCATGGACGTTTGCCACAAAGCGATAACCGCGCCAGGGAACGGTTTCAACGTATCGGTGGTTGGTTGGGCTCTCGCCCAGCGCCTTTCTCAACGTCGAAACGTTTCGAGCAAGGTTTCCTTCCTCGACGGCAGTATTGGGCCAAATGAGTTTCATCACCTCGTCTTTGCTGAGAATGTGTCCGCTGTTTTGCACAAGGACGAGCAGAATGTCGAAAACCTTTGGCGTCATTGGCACGACCTCGCCATCGCGCAACAATCGCCGTTCGCGCGCGTCCACGCGAAAAGGACCAAACTCGTAAGACGTTTTCGTTTGCCAGAACATTCCAGCTTGCCCTCTTTACCTTGTTCTTTCCGAAACTTTTCCGAACTCTCGAAGGACTCTTCCTCTGTCTCGGGCGTATCTTCGCTCGCAACGTGAGCCGGCAAATTTGCTGAAGCAGGAGCAGCCGCCGCTCATTCTATTTGGAACGCATGGGCCGAGCAACAGAATTTGGCCCGAATGAAAAGGAGATGAAGCGATGGACCAGGTTGAGAAAGAGATATTGACGCTGGAAGACGAGCTCACACAGACGGAGATGCGACTCGATGTGGAAGCTCTTGATCGCATCTACGCCGAGGACATCATGGTCACGGCTCCGATTGGTATCTGCGTTGACAAACCGGCGGTGATGTCAGAAGTGCGCCAGGCCTCGGCTAAAGCCAGGATCGAGAGATACGACAAGGACAACTTGAAGGTGCGCGCTTATGGTGACACCGCGGTGTCGAGTTACTGCATCACCGCGAAAGCGACGTTTGAAGGAACGGAAATCGATCGGCAGTTCTGTATTACCAACGTCTGGATGAAGCGCGGGGCGGGCTGGCAGATAGTCGCCAGGCACACGGCCAATCTCGAAAAAGAAAAGGATCAATGATCACGTCCCGCCCTCGCCTACCTGTGCGCGGATTTCATGACGGCCGAGTTTGGTGCCCAATGAAAGTGGCGGGTCCATTGGGGCAAGCAGTTCGCGTCATGCACCATCCGAATCTCTCCATGAGACCAGCATCATAACGAACCGGTGGGGGCCCGCAAAACGACGTCGCGCCGGACGCGATCCGGGATCACGACCGACGCGGGCGATTTCTTAGCGGGGGTCTGCCGAAGCAGCGGACTACTGGGCAACGATCGAGCGGGCCTGAGCTGCATTCGCGATCAGATTAAATGTAAGCTGAGTCTCCTCAGGCTCCAGGATCGGATGATAAGTTTTTCCGTAGTTCGCGACAATCTTGTTTACGTAGTCTTGCGTCTGGGGATAAGGCGGCACGCCCTGGTACTTGTCCACGGCTCCTTCGCCGGCGTTGTAACCGGCGAGCGCCAACTTCACATCGCCATTGAATCTTTTCAACAGCCAGGCCAGATATTTTGTTCCCGCCTCGACGTTACAAGTTTCATCTTTCGTGTCGTTGCAATCAAATCGTTTTGCCGTCCCCGGCATCAACTGCATAAGGCCGCGCGCTCCCGCGGGAGACACCGCATCGGGATCGTAATTTGATTCCTGCTGAATGACGGCATGAATAAGTCGTGGGTCGACACCCTCGCGCGCTCCGGCGTGAAAGATGACCCAATCCAGATCACAATCACCGGATTGCGGAATGTCCGCGGGTATCGTTTCGATCTGGGCGCTGGCACGAACGGCAGGCACAAGTACAGGACTGAAATAGAGCCCGGTAAAATTTGTTAGAAAGAAAAGAGAAAAGATGGCAAAGGGCGCGAACTTCGCAGAACGCAGATGGGGAAAACGGGGAAACTTCATTCACTGATTCTCCATGTGAGCGATGGCCCAGGGCCATCAAAAATAATATTCCAACTTCAGCTACGCATGGCCGAACCAATTCCCAAAGAACTTGAAAAGCACATGCAATCGAAGACCATAAGTCTGATGGATAGCTGACTGCGATCGTTGCTCTTTTGACGTCGGATTGCGGGCCGTTTTGCCGTTCAATGTGATGTACGAAAGTGAGGCATGAAAGACTGCAAGGGGATACACTTCCGTCTTTCATAGTGAACATCACGCTTTGAGGTCAGTACCACCTGCGTCAGCGGGTGGGTCATAGACTCGACCGGCAGTACGGAGTCAGTACCACCTTGCGTGAGCGGGTGGGTTAAGATGGCCCCTATCGTGTGGAACGATACCGATCTCCCGCTCGCATACTTGATCACCTTCCGTTGTTACGGCACGTGGCTGCATGGAGACGAGCGCGGCTCGATCGATCGGTTCCACAATCGATACAAAACGCCTTACCTCCCGCACAGTGATCGCCGGCGCGAACTCAATACCGGCAAACTCAAGTCGAGCCCGGATACGCTCAACGTCGAGCAACGTCAAAGTGTCGATAGCGCGATCCGTGAGGTCTGTGCGCATCGCAGTTGGTTTCTGCACGCTCTCAACGTCCGCACCAACCATGTGCACGTGGTCGTGTCTATCGGAGCGGACAAACCGGAGCGCGCGCTTAATGCATTCAAGGCGTACGGGACTCGCCGAATGCGATCGTGTGGAAACTGGCAAGAGTCACACAGCCCCTGGGCCGACAAAGGCAGCAAGCGCCATCTATGGAACGAGCGTAGCCTGGCGCTGGCAATCGACTACGTCATCAATGGTCAAGGCGGGGATCTGCCGGACCTTGACTGATGGTCCCACCCGCTGACGCAGGTGGTACTGACTCCATGGCGCTGGCTGGCTCTATGATCCCACCCCCTCACGCAGGTGGTACTGACTCCGCATTCGCGTCTTTTGCCGTCAACCATTCCGGCTTATCATCCCAACATGCAAAACAAAGAAATCCGACTCGCCAGTCGACCGGCTAGTATGCCTACACTCGACAACTTCCAATTCGTCGATGCGGAGGCGCCGAAGCCAGGCGACGGTGAAGTTCTGGTGCGCACGCTTTACATTTCAGTCGATCCATACCTGCGCGGCCGCATGCGCGAGGGCCGCTCTTACATCCCTCCGTTTGAAGTTGGTCAGGTCATCGAGAGTGGAGCCGTGGCCGAAGTGATGGAATCGCGTTCGTCCAAATTTCAACCGGGAGATATTGTTACGGGCATGTTTGGCTGGCGGCTTTACAACGTCGTGAAAGCCGAAGGCTTGATGAAAGTTCCGCCGGGTGTTCCGGTGACGACGGCGCTCGGCGTCCTGGGCATGCCGGGCCTGACCGCTTACTTTGGTTTGCTCGATATCGGTCAACCGAAGCAAGGTGAGACCGTGGTCGTGTCGGGTGCTGCCGGCGCAGTAGGAATGACCGTGTGCCAGCTTGCAAAGCTCAAAGGCTGTAGCGTAATCGGCATTGCCGGCAGCGATGAAAAGATTCGTTATCTGACGGATGAGCTCGGCGTCGATGCCGGCATTAATTACAAGAACCCGGGAGGCATACGAGAGGTACTACAGGAAGCTTGTCCGCAAGGAATCGACGTTTATTTCGACAACGTTGGTGGCGAGGTCTCAGACGCGGTGTTGACGCTAATCAACCACGGCGCGCGCATCGTCATCTGCGGGCAAATCTCAATCTACAATCTCGACCAGGCGGACATTGGCCTGCGCCCGCAGCCTTACCTGCTGGTCAACAGCGCGCTGATGAGAGGCTTCATCATTACGGAATTCGCCCCGAGGTTTTCGGAGGGCGTTACGCAACTGGCCCAGTGGCTCTCAGCAGGAACACTGAAATATGTGGAGAGCGTCGCGGAAGGATTTGCGAACACACCAAAAGCTTTCATCGGCTTGTTCAGTGGCGAGAACCTCGGCAAGCAGATCGTTAAAGTAGCGGATGCCTAGAATGTTCGGGTCAGAAGAAGAAAGAAGGCGGGCCGTAGCCCGCCTCTAAACGCCTGAGGCAATCGATCTAACTGGGCTACATCTTCTTCATTTCCGGTTTCGCTTCTGTTTTTGCTGCGGGCTTCGCTACCGGAGTGCCGATGTGCAAGAGGGCTATCCATTTCCCTCCGCGGTTCGCCCAGATGCTGGTGTGGCGTTCCTGGTCCCACTTTGGATCCTTCGGCTTCACCAGGTAAGTTACCAGCGCCGCGTCGTTATTGAGCTTCGCGGATTTCCACTCAGTCAGTTCAAACTGGGAAGCGTCCATCTCGGCAACGCCCTTGACCGATCCCGCTTTGTCATAGATGCCGGTCGGCGTGAGTTCGACAAACGCCGGGTCCAGCAAAGCCGCGAATGAATCGTAGTTCCTGCTCTTGAACGTGTCCCAGACGATCTTCTCGTTGGCAATTGCATCAGGCCCGGCCTCTGCCGGCTTGGCAGCCGGAGTGGCCGCGGCCTTTTCCGGCTTAGTTGCGATGGGCGGCGGCGGCGGCGGGTTAGTCTTCACCGGAGTCTGCTGGTAATAAAAAGCTAACCATTTCCCATCGCGATTTACCCAGGCAGCCGCCGTTCGATATGGGCCCGGTGGAACGTCGGCGCCTTTGTAGGTGGCTTTGAGGGTTGTCTGATAGGTGAGAATCACAGCGTCATTGTCGATAGGCAACATCTTCCAATCGGAAAACGTGGCGTCAGTGAGGTTGAAGTCCTTTACGTCGGCAATGCTGCCGGCCTTGTCCAGGACTCCTTCGTCCATGACCTCGATGTAATCGCTGGCCAACAGATTTCCGAACGCGGCATAGTCTTTCTTCTTCAGCGTCTCCCAGGCCGCCTTCTCTTTGGCAATCATGTCCGCTTCGGACGGGGCAGCTGATTTCGTTGCGGTCGTGTTCGCATTCGAAGACGTGTTGGTTGTTGGCTCTGTAGTGCAGGCAGCGGCAACAACCAGAAAAGAGACGAGCGCGAGAATCTTCTTCATGAATCAGGACTCCTTCAAATCGGGATTCAATAAAACGTGTGACGTGCTTTCTATGACAAAACGGGGAGTGTAGTCAAGGGTGGATAGGTGGTTTAGATTTTCTGTGTTTGTTCGTCACTCAAACCCGGAAGTGCAAATCTCGCAGACTCAAGAATGGGGTTACTCTACTTCTAAGCCTTCACAGGAAGCGGGATGTGATAGCCCTCGCCAAGTATGCGGGCAACGAAATGGCTCCTGGCATAAAAGGCGCGCGAGATACTTCCGTGACCAGGTCCTTTAGTACGAGGCTGAACTAAGACACCCATTGAACCGCTTAACGCAGAAAAACCGTCTCGGATGATTGTCTCTCGTACCAGCTCATAATCTGCCTTCACTTGTTGGTAAACCTCTGGCTCACTAAGATCGAACTCGGCGACAGAATGCAGTAGCGAGCGGTCATCCGCTTGGCTTTCAAAGACACGCGCTACGACCACGATCTTTTGCAACTTGGCAAGGAGGTGACTTTCTCCGAATGGCTTCGCGACCACGTAGATTTTCCTTTGGTTCTGGTGGAATGTACCTGCCAATGGAACCGGACAAGCGCCGAGCCGCAATCTGTACGTATTTGTCCTCCATCTCACATCCAATAAACCTACGGCCAAGCATCAGTGCAGCGACTCCCGTTGTTGCCGATCCTGAAAACGGATCAAATACGAGATCGTCTTCATTGGTGCTTGAGCGAAGACATCGCGCAACCAGCGCCAGAGGTTTCTGGGTCGGATGTTTACCATGGCGCTTTTCATCCTTGTTAGGCGCGGGCATGCGCCAAACATTCTTCATCTGCTTGCCACCGTTCTCGGCTTTCAATAACTCGTAGTTGAACGTGTATTTTTCTTTACCCTTCTTGGCCTTGGTCGCCCATAGTAGGAGTTCGGTAGCATGCGTGAAGCATCGGCAACCCAGATTTGGTGGAGGCGCCGGCTTCTCCCAAACTATGTCGTTCAGGATTCGGAAACCCAATTGCTGCATCGCAAAACCAACCGAGGGATACACGTGGATGGTGCCCGACACCCAGATCGTGCCAGTTGGTTTTAGTAGTCGGTAGCAGGCGGCCAACCAAGCCTTATTGAACTCGTGATCTAGTTCGACGCCCCTACTACGATCCCATTCACCTTTATTAACTTTCACCATCCGACCGGCAACGCAGGTGATTCCATCGTTGGATAAGTTGTACGGTGGATCAGTCCAAATGCAATCAACGCTGTTTGCGGGAAGTGCCGCCATCAGCTGTAGGCTATCCCCGTGATACAGACGGGACTGACCGTCGTTCGATTTCCAAGCTACTGATTCGCTTGCTTCTTGCGGCTTAGGTGTTGACAAAACTAGTTCACTCTCCTAAGGGACGCATTTTCTCACACAGTTCGAGTGCGGTATAGCTGGAATCTATCAATACAAGCGGATCGTTCTTAGCGTCTAACGTGGGTAAATGCGGGTGCGGGCTCCGAAGTCCGCGTGTCTGGCTTCAGAATAGCGCGCTTCAGCGTGCTTACCAGTTTGGCCTAAGCCTCGGCGAGAAGCCCGCCGAAGCGGGCTCTGGTTTATTTGTTATGCAGCGCGACCCAGCCGTAAAACGGCTGGGCTAATAACTCTACTGGAAAGCCGCGTGAACGCGGCTTCCAGCAACTGGTCTGTTTCTCCAGGACGAAATTCGTTGCCGCGAAATCTCAATGGGAGGAAATCGCTTCGGCCAGCACGAGCCATTGCTTGTACTTAGCCATGGTGCGCGCACACCACTCTCTAACAGCTTCGGGTTTCTGAGTCTTACTCATTGCTTCGAGTTGCCGGGCATCCCTGAGCAGGCTGGTTTTGATTTCATGTTGTCCAGATCGGATAAAGTTAGTCAGGGTGGTAACCGAATTTTGACCCAGCGGCGGCAGGCCGCTCTGCAGCGCGTCCACCATGTAAGGCTCTGCCACTTCGTTCATTTCTTCTGACAAGTACTTCAAATGGAAAAGCAATAGCTCCGGACTTGGCGTCTCGTTTGCGCTTAAGTTACTCAACGTAGCCACCACGCGATCCAGGTTCTTCTTTTTACCAAGCGCGTTGCCCCTGACCAGGGCAGCAAGCCCCGCGTCACCTTCATATGACCCATCAACAAACACGATGGTGGCGATCTCGATCCTGTTCGACTGGACCGGGCGATAGCCGTCCGGATCCGCACAGGTGCGGTCCTGGCTCAGCACCTCTAATGGGTAGATTTCGCCAGCCTTGATCAGCGGGAGCGGCTGCGGCAACTCGAGCCATTTCAGATGTAGGAAGTTTTGGTCCTTGAAAGTATTGTATTGGATAGCCAACACGTCTTTGTCGGAATTATTCTTCAGAAAGAGGCGATAAGGCTCAGGCAGCGCGTTCGCCTCCAACTCTTCCACAGAGATGGATTGGGTCTTGAAGGTGATCCGCGGCTTGCTGGCGTTCTGACCCAATACTTTGACTACCCCGACACGGAAGGGACTGAGTCCGAATCGCGCCGCATCACCAACATCTGCACGCTCATTTGTGCGCAGAGTGTAAGCAGCGAGTTGCCGGTCGCCGGCGTCATAAAACTCGCCCACCCCGACCGCCACTTTGAGACTCCAGAGTTCGCCAATCTTTTCGGCGTGAACCGCAATTTTCGAGAGTATGGGTTGGCCTGAACTATCGGGCAAGTAGTTGCCTGGTCTTGGAAGTGCGTACAGCAAGGACCCACGGTTCGCAGGCCCGGCTATCGGAGAAAACAAGCATCCATCGGCGGTATGGAATTCAATAACATATTCGGGCCGCGATGGTGTGCTCTCACTTTGTTGGCCGGCGACTGTCGTGGTGGCTACTGCGCAGGCCATTGCCCAAGTGAGCCAAACAACGACGCTCCGGTTGAAGCGAAGGTAAAACATATCGCGTGTTCCTTTCCTTCGACCTGGGCAAGATTAGTAACGCCTGTGATGGCTGGTAGACTTTTACTCCATCCGAACTGGGATCACAATGTTTCATAGGCCGTGAACGCGGCTTGCTGCGGGCAACTCATCAACGCACTGACCGTGAATTCAACCCGGTCGCTTCCCGGTCACGGTTCTGTACCGGAGCCCGCCCTCAAGGTCGAGCTACTGCCCCAATCCCGCTAATCCTTCACCGCGGCCAGAATTCTCTTAAACAATTCGTCCGCGCTTCGGTCCTGATGCCAGCGCCACACGACTACCAGATCATGCTCCGGGTCGATCCAGATTGTGTTTGAGCCGTTGCCCAGCGCGGCGAAACTCGTCGCGGGCGCGCTCGGGTATTGTTTCCGTTGCGTGTTGAGCCACCAAAGATATCCGTAGTCGCGGCCAATCGTTGTCGGTGTGGTAGCCATCCTGATCCAGCTCTGAGAAATGATCTGTTTGTCCTTCCACTTGCCCCGGCGCAGGAACAGGTAGCCGAAGCGCGCCTCGTCACGAGTATTGATCCACAGGCCACCGCCCCAGCGTGTGCCCCCACTCACCGACTCCATTTGTTTGCCGTTGATGAGGACCGTGGAATTGAAGTAGCCGTGATATTGCCAGGTGTTGGAAGCACCGATGCGATCCATGATCTCGTCTTTTAGAACTCGAGGCAGCGGTTTCTTCCAAACCTCCAATAGAGTGAGCGCCATGCGATTGATGCGCACATCGTTATATTCCCAGTAGGCTCCGGGCTCCTGAATAGCGCGTGGCCGGCGCTGGCCGCGGCCGAATTCTTCGGTACCCAGGAAGTCGCTGTTCTTTCCCCACATCGAGCCTTGCCATTCACTAGTCTGTTGTAAATGCTGCTCCCAGGTGACCTTTGCGTTATGCGGAGAGTCGTAGCCGCCATCGGTCGAGTACTGCTTCATCGGATCGTGCACGTTCTTGATCATGCCGCGATCGACGGCCAGTCCGCACAACGTGGAGAGAAAACTCTTCGCGACACTGTAAGTCGGATCGATCCGCGCTGTGTCGCCCCATTCAGCGACGATGTAGCCATGGCGAATGATGATCCCATTGGTGTCGCCGCGCATCTTTGGCAAAGGCCCGAGCACGCGGCCAAACGTTTCTACCTGCGTGGAAAAGTCCGCGGGGAACGTGCCGGCTTGCGTCTTCGCGTAAGCCACCGCCCGCTCGAGCAGCGCGGGATCCATGCCGGCGTCATCCGGCCGCCGTTGCTGCCAACTGTTGCCGGAAGCGGGATAGTAAACAGATGGTTGCTTCTGTGCGTGAACCGGAAATGGAGCGAGGCAAAGAGCGAGCAACAAAATCCAGAATCTAAGTTGTCGGGAAACGTTCATGTTTTTTTGAGCCGGGAATCCTTTCTGATTCTTATCCAGTCCACCGACGGCTCCTTTCTACTTTGGAGCGGAATGTAAATCAAGTCCACAACAGTTCTGGCTGTTCTCTGCGAGATCAGCGTCCTCTGCGTCTCGGCGGTGAACTCCGGTTTCACTCCGTTAGATCGCGGTAGGACTGCCAGTTACCCAACAGCCCCCGCACAGATCCCGGCGTGCAGTTTTCCCGCACCGGGCTCTTCGTGAATACTCGCCTCCGCATAAAGACTCAGCGACGCACGGTTACCAAGCAGGATTTAGGCCGCCCCACGATATGCGGTCTTGCCAGCACCCGCTAACACGGGTCTCATTGACAAGTAATTCGTTTGCCAAGCGAAATACTAAGGGGCATAATTGCCCGACCCCGGCAGAGACAGCCTAAGCACAGACTCAAGCTTCTGGAGGACACTATGATAACTCTCACCCGCACACGGATGATGATCCTGCTGGCAGCCATCGTGGCTGCGCTATGCGTGGTCGGCGCGCAACAGCAGGCCGCGACCATCCCGGTTCAATCCACGGTGCTCACGCAACAGATGCCCGTGGATCCGCAAATCACCATGGGCAAATTTGCGAATGGCATGCGCTACTACATCCGCCCCAACAAGAAGCCTGAAAAGCGCGCGGAACTCCGGCTCGTCGTCAAAGCCGGGTCGATTCTGGAAGACGACGACCAACAGGGGCTGGCCCATTTGGTCGAGCACATGGCCTTCAATGGCACGCAGCACTTTCCCAAGCAGGACCTGGTGCAATTCATTGAGTCACTGGGCATGCGCTTCGGAGCGGACCTGAATGCCTACACCAGCTTTGACGAGACGGTCTACATGCTCACGGTCCCGACCGACAAGCCTGAGGCGATTGATCGCGCGCTACTAATCCTGGAAGACTGGGCGCACAACGTTTCCTTCGACGCAGCCGAAATCGAAAAAGAGCGCGGGGTCGTCATGGAGGAATGGCGGCTGGGGCGGGGCGCCGGCTCGCGGATGCGTGACAAAACATTTCCGATCATGTTCAAGGGCTCGCGTTATGCAGATCGACTGCCGATTGGCAAGCCGGAGATCATCCAGGGCGGCAAAGCCGAACGTTTGAAGAAGTTCTATACTGACTGGTACCGGCCCGATCTGATGGCTGTGGTCGCTGTCGGCGATTTCGACAAGGCCGCGATTGAAAAGCTGGTTACAGCCCACTTTGCCTCGATTCCGGCGGCGACCAATCCGCGGCCGCGACCCACCTACGACATCCCGGACCATCCCGGCACGGTCTACGCAATTGCCACGGACAAAGAAGCCACTAACACGACCGTCGAGGTGGATAACATCCTGCCGGCTCGCCCGGAGGGATTGATCGGTGCATATCGGCAAAAGACCGTTGACCGTCTTTTCTCCGGCATGCTCTCCGGTCGGTTTTCAGAGCTCGCGCAGAAGCCCGATGCGCCTTTCATCTTTGCCGGCGGGGGGCGCGGGAGTTTCCTGGCACGCACGAAGGAAGCTGCTTCGCTCTTCGCCCTAGTCAAGGAGAACAGCGTCGAACGAGCGTTGGATGCTTTGCTTGGCGAGGCGGAACGCGTGTCGCGTTTCGGATTCACTGCCACGGAACTGGAGCGGCAAAAACAGAGTGTGCTGTTGACCTACCAGCGCCTGGCGGTCGATAAGGACAACACGCCGTCCGCCAACCGGGCCGGTGAGTACGTCCGGAACTTTCTCATAAACGAGACCCTGCCAAGCGCCGACGACGAATACGCCCTGCACCAGCGCTTCCTGCCGGAGATCACGCTCGACGAGATCAACAAACTTGCGAAGGAATGGTTCCCCGGGGGGAACCGTCTGGTCGTGGTCAATGCTCCGGAGAAAACCGGTCTGGTGATCCCGGATGAAACGAAGCTGGCGGCCGTGATCAAGGCCGTGGCGGGGGCGGATCTGAAGCCGTACGTGGATACAATCGGCACCGCGGCACTGCTCGAGTCAATCCCTGCGCCTGGCACGATCGCCAAAACCATTACGAAGGAGGCCGTCGGTATCACAGAGTGGGAACTGTCCAACGGCGTGAAGGTGGTACTCAAGCCCACGACGTTCCGAGCGGATGAAATCCTGCTTCGGGCCACCAGTCCCGGCGGTACGTCGCTCGCCGGCGATAAGGACTACATCCCGGCCAACTCCGCCACGCAAGTCATCACGGCCGGAGGTGTGGGTAAGTTCAACTCCACCGATCTGCGGAAGTACCTGACGGGAAAAGTTGCCTCGGCGAGTCCGTTTATCAGCGAGCTCGAAGAGGGATTGAACGGAAGCAGCTCTCGTAAGGATCTGGAGACGATGTTCCAGCTCATCTATCTCAGATTCATGCAGCCGAGAGCCGACGCGACTGCTTTCGGCGTGCAGGCGACACAGGCGAGGACCATGCTGGCGAACCAGACGGCAGCCCCCGAGTTTGCATTCTTCCAGACGCTCAATAACACCAGATACCAGAATCATCTCAGGAGGCGACTCGCAACCTCAGCGGACGTTGACGAATGGAATCTCGACAAGTCCATGACGTTCTACAAGGACCGTTTCGCCGATGCGAGCGACTTCACCTTCTTCTTCGTCGGCAGCTTTGATCTGGAGACGATCAAGCCGCTCGTCGAGCGCTATCTGGGCGCGCTGCCTTCCATTCACCGAAAAGAAACGTGGAAAGACGTCGGCGCGCGGACGGCGACGGGCGTCGTTGAGAAGAAAGTCGAGAAAGGCAGCGAGCCCAAGAGCCTGGCGGCGATCGTGTTCAGCGGCCCATTCGAGTTCGACCAGTCGCATCGAGTAGCCATTCGGGCGATGGCGGAGATTCTGCAAACCAGGCTGCTGGAGGTTATTCGCGAAGACCTGGGTGGCACCTACAGCATCACCGCCAGCTTCAGCTACGTGAAGTTCCCCAACCAGGAGTACGCCATCACCGTACAGTTTGGGTCTGCGCCGCAACGCACGGAAGATCTGATTAAGCGAGTCTTTGAAGAGATCGAGAAGTTGAAAGCGAACGGACCGACTGAGAAGCAGCTTAATGACGAGAAGGAAGCGCTCCTGCGCGAATTCGAGACGAATAGCAAAGTGAACGGCTACCTGCTGAATCAGCTCTCTCTTAGGTACCAGTATGGCGAAGATCCTGCAGGTCTCTGGAACATCCCGGAGTATTACAAGAAACTCGACGCGGCAATGATCCAGCAGGCGGCGAAAAAGTACCTCAACACGAACAACTTCGTCGAGGTGACGCTGTTTCCCGAAAAGAAGTAGGCGAACAATTCAACTAAGCCCTGCCCGCCACTTCGCCCGTCTGTGTGTTAACGCGGACGACTTCGCCTTCTTTAATAAAGAGCGGAACGCGGACGGCGAGACCGGTCTCAAGCGTAGCCTGCTTGCTTGCGCCTCCGGCGGCGGTATCGCCGCGCAGTCCAAGTTCTGTGGACGTAACTGCGAGTTCGACGTACTGCGGAAGTTGTAGCGAAACCGGGGCCCCGTTGTACTTCAAAACCTGGAGCGTTACACCCTCCTTGAGATAGCCACGATCACTGTCGACCGCCTCGGCGGAAAACGTAAACTGTTCGTAACTCTTCTCGTCCATGAAATGAAAACCGTGCCCGTCGCTGTAAAGGTAAGAGGCGGGCACCAACTCAACATCCGGCTCGTCAAACTTTTCGTTCGCGCGAAAACTTTTTTCCATGACCGCGTCGTTTAGCAGGTGCCGCAATTTCGTGCGCACCATCGTCGCGGCCCCGCGCGCCGTTGGCGAGGCAAAGAAAACTTCCAGGACCACGTATGGCTGTCCCTCAACCGCGATCAGCAGTTTTCGTTTTAGTTCGTTGGCGGCAATCATTGCCATCTGCGATTCATTCCCCCTCGATCCCAATCAACCCTGGCTGGCCTTGGTTCGCATGCCTGGCGTCACCAACGACCAATTCTTGCGCCTCGGGTTCACGTTCGATTTCACTAATCATAAAATAACCCACCCGCTGACACATTGGTACTGGCTTCATGGTGCCGGCGAAACACCGACTGGCTCGTTCACGCGCTGTAGTGCTGCGGCTACGCCGGCGGCAGTGACGATGTGTCCTTCAGTCAGGTTTCCCGGGTAAGTGAGTTTCATCGTCGGCTCAACGAATTCCGCGGCGCCATCCCACAGATCGGCCATTGACGTATGGCGCGGGACAATTTGCGCGGCCCTCGTGGCTGCGTGCTCAAAGCTAACCATTCCCCATCCCTCACCGGTCGTAGTCGTGATCCCAACGTCACAGGCGTTGTAAAGCAGGTTAAGCTGCTCGTCCGAGAATGTGGGGCGAGAATTATCCGCCTGAGTCATGATCAGCCGATCAAAGATCCCATAACGCTTTGCCAGGATCAGAACGTTCCATCCGCTGTCCTCGGTCGCCATGTGCAAATAGAGCTTCACGTTGGGGGGCTTGTCCTTTGCGAACTGGGCAAAGCCCTGCATGGTGAGGTCAATTCGCTTTCGCGGCATGTTTCGATTTGCGTTCAGCACGATAAATGCACTGAGATGCTCGGCGTTGCTTAGTCTCAGCGCTTTCCGGGCCTCCAGTCTGCGTAAAGGAATCGATTCGTCGTCGCCACCGCTCTCAGGGCCGAGCGGGTAGAACCTATCGCTATCGACACCGTGCGGAATTACATCGAGGGCGGGAAATTGGAAGTCAGGATCTTCGCGACAAACCGAGCTTACCGAGTCCGCGATTTCGCGCCGCCCGTATTCGGTAAACAAAACATAGCGCGAGACTCCATGCAATCGTTGCATTATCTCCGGAGCAATCGGCCCCGACTCAACCGGAGAGTAGATTACGATCTGACGCCGCGGCACGGCCCTGCGCAATTGCTCGAGGTACGGGAGCTGAAACGAAATGTCGTAGAGCAGGAAGACGATGGCCGGCTGAAGTTTTTCGATCAGCGGCAAGATCTGATCGTATCCATCAACACTCGTGCCCTTTCCGGCCGCGTACAACTTCCACGGATAGTCGTGCGGTCTGCCATCGTACCGGGTGGCCAACTGATGCAACTCAAAATCCTGGTGCAGCGGTTGAAAGATGCTTCGAATCACCCGCGCGAAACCCGTCGGAGCAACCGCGTCGCCGATGATCAGGATCGTATTCATTTTTCAGAGTCCCACACGGCGCACAAGATCGGCGAAGCGCGGGTCTGAGCGAAGGTTGTCGAGACGCGGGTCGCTATTGATCCAAATCATTATGAAGTATCGATCCTCGAAAGCCTTCTCGAAAAACTGAAACGCCTTATCGTTGTCGCCCAAACCTGCATAAACAACGGCGGTCCAGTAGGGCGAGAAATAACGCTGTTTGGAAATTTCCTGTAACTTCTTAAGAATTTCTTCCGCCTCGCGACGCTTACCCATCGTCGCATACACGTGCCCGAGCGATGCCAGAGCCGCCGGATCATCGTGAAAGACCTTCGCCCACTCCTGGCAATCTGCAACCGCTTCCGCATACATTTTTTTCTGCTCATAGGCCCGCGCGCGCACGTGATAGGCAACGAAAAAATGCGGATCTAATTCAAACGTCTTTCTGATTTGCTCTATCGATTCGTCGTACCGGCGCGCCTGGTAAAAGGCCTCACCCAACTCCATGTTCGAGAACGCTGAAAGCGGATCAAGCTCTTGCCCACGTCTTGCTTCCGCAATTTCTTCCGGATACTTTCTCAGCGCTTTGAAATAGCCGCTATAGTTTGAGTGGGCGTCGGAAGAGTTCGGGTTGAGTTCGATAGCCCGTCTGAATTCACTTTCGGCAGCCGGAAAATTCCAATCATAGTAGAGCTTGACCGCTCCTACAGCTTCATGCGCCTCGGCCAGCGTGTTATCCAATTGCGCTGCTTTTTCTGCGGCCCACTTCGCTTTGGCATAACCTTCTTTTGGAGGGACCCATACGTGTGCTTGTACGGCATACAGGTTGGATAATCCCGCATAAGCCAATGCGTAAGTAGGATCGGCGGCAATTGCCTGGTTGAAGTATTCGATGCCTTTCTCCATTCCTTCGGGCGTGAACTTATTAGACTCGAAGCGGCCCTTGAGATAGAGCTGATAAGCTTCAACATTATCTGTGTAACGTTTGGTCACGCGTTTCTGATCATCGCTGTTCAACTTCAATCGCAACGTCTCTGAGATCTCGTTTGCGATCTCGTTTTGCACCGCAAAGATGTCGGCTAGTTTCTTGCTGTACCTGCCACCCCATAACTCGGACCCATCAGCGACCCGCACGAGATCCGCTTGAATCGTCAGGGTGTCACCCTGCTGAGTGACTCTTCCGGTCAACAACGCGTCAACCCCGAGTTCGTTACCGACCTTCTGCGGATCTGCACGCTGTCCTTTATAGCGAAATACTGTGGCGCGGGCGAGAATCTTCTTATGCGGCAGTTGAGAGAGACTGTTGATGATGGTTTCGGTTATGCCGTCTGAAAAGTACTCGCTATTGGGATCGTTGCTCTCATTCACGAACGGCATTACGGCGATTGATTCAATTGAATCAGCAGTCGCCCGCGCGTTCTGCCGGTGAAAGTAGTACCAGATGCCCAGGGCGCCCACAGCCAGGACCAACATCGCCACCAGCGC
Source organism: Pyrinomonadaceae bacterium (assembly GCA_041497335.1). GTDB lineage: Bacteria > Acidobacteriota > Blastocatellia > Pyrinomonadales > Pyrinomonadaceae > UBA11740. The sequence goes on from JBGQGG010000019.1 coordinate 70,068, forward strand.
CCCTATCCGGTAACGAATGGATCCGTCAGGGGTGTGGCCGTCGCTTCGCGTTGGGCGCGGTTCGGTAACACTGGTTGCCTGCTCTGATAAGTCGACGTCCGGCTCCTTTGTGGCTACCGGCTGGCTCGCGAAGGCGGCCTCAGCAGCACTAATGTCGGGCGCGCTGGAACGTCGTATCTCTGATTGAATATCAAGATCGCGCCGCAAGCTTTTCAAATCGATCATCAGGTCGCGGGCGGTCTGATAGCGGCTGTCGCGGTCCTTCGTCAGAGCTTTGCGGACGATCCGTTGCAACTCGGCCGGCGTCTCCGGCGCGAAGGTCGCGAGTGGCGCGGGCTCGGTCTCCAGAATTGAAACTACGGTGTGGCTCTTGGTCTCGCCGCGAAACGGCGGACGTCCGGCAACCATCTCGTAAAGCACGACACCCAGGCTCCAGATATCCGTGCGCGCATCGAGATCGAATCCGCGCGCCTGCTCTGGCGACATATATGCCGGAGTTCCAAGTACTCTGCCGGGATCAGTCAGCACCAGAGCGCGCGTGTCGGCTTCGTGGTCGATCATTTCGCGCGCGTGATCTTCCAAAAGTTTCGCCAGACCGAAATCGAGCACCTTCACGATGCCGTCGTGACGCACCATGATGTTTTCAGGCTTGATGTCACGATGAACGATTCCCGCGCCGTGCGCCGCCGTCAGCGCGAATGCCGCCTGCTGCGCGACGTCCAGAGCGTCATCTATTTTCATGCGCCCGTGCTTCAATCGCACGCGCAACGTTTCGCCGTCGATATACTCGGCCGCGATAAAATGGGCGCCACTCTCAGCGCCGATTTCGTGAATGGTAAGGAGGTTCGGGTGATTAAGTGCCGAAGCGGCGCGGGCTTCCTGCTGAAAGCGCCGCAGTCTTTCCCGGTCATTCGTAAACTCCGCCGGCAAAGTTTTGAGCGCAACCTTGCGACCGAGCTTTGTATCCTCAGCCAGGTAAACCTCTCCCATGCCGCCGACGCCGAGAAACGAAATTATCGTGTAGCGATCGGGGAGATCGCTCCGCTTGAGATCAGGTTTGGCGACTTTGCCTGAATCCGAAGCCTGAGTCAGCGCTGAAGTGTCTTCGGTTCCCAGGAAACGCCGAATCTCCTTCACAAACATGCTCCACGACGGAGCGCCTTCGAGCAGCAAATGGTTGCGGCCTTCGAGCGGAACGAATCGCGCGCCGGGAATCGACCCGGCGAGTTTCCGTCCTTCTTCGAACGGGACGCCCGCTTCGTCGCGGCAGTGCAGCACCAGGGTGGGGACTTTCACCTGCGGCAGGAGATCGACGACGTCGATCTTGCCCATCTCATTCAAGAGTTTGACCGCATTTTCAGGCGAAGTCGAAATTCGCTGGAGATCATTGAACGATTGCGCTTGCTCGGGCGTCGCGTCAGGTGCGTAGAGCGTAGTCCAAAGTTGTCGGAACGCGGGATTGTCTTTGCCCCAACCCAATCTCACCAGGGTGAGCTGCGCCTGTCTTTGCTCGATCTCTTCCTCAGAGTCGCGAGTGATCCAACCGCGGGCATACGCGCCGTAAAGGATGAGGTGCGAGACTTTCTCGGGATGGCGAACGGCGTAAGCGATCGCCACGGCGCCGCCCTGGGAAATTCCCAGCAGCGGAAAACGATCGACGCCCGCGGCTTCGACAACGGCCTCGAGGTCTTCTACCCAGGCATCGAATGAAAGATCGGCAACGTTCCAATCCGAAAGGCCATTGCCTCGCTCGTCATAGCGGATGAGGGTGTGATCGCGGGCAAACTCGGCGAGCAGGTGCCGCCAGACGGGACTGCGCCAGTCGAATTCCAGATGGCTGAGCCAGTTCGCCGCCTTTACCAGCGGCGGCCCTTCACCCACGGTGGCGTACGCTATGCGCACGCCATCATCAGTGGTGCAAAAATGGATCTCCTGTTCCATGTTTTTCGGCGCGCATTCTATCTGACATGTTGAAGGAGTGGCTAGAGCGAGGTATGGAAATTAACAAGTCTGGTTGGTGAACTTAGACGGACCTTGGAGCTCTACTAGATTTGCATTGCTCAAGATAAACAAGAATGTTCTGGGCCACCTTCAAGCTTTCTTCAACCAACAATTCGATGTTTCGAACCTCATCTTCATAATCGGCTTTTGTACGGTTGTCGTTCAAACGATCGCCGTTCAAGCCTACGGATCGACATGAGCCGCCTATGACCCTATATCCATTCCAGACGACTTTATGAGAGCTATCACTCTTTGACAGCGGAATACCTTCAGCCAGCAAGTAATCCCGAGCTTGGTGATAAACCGAGTAGTATGCGCGACTGATTGCGGTCCGCAACGATGCTTCGTCACCCCGCGTTCTCAATTCCTCTGCCAATCGGGCATACTCGGTCCAATCAAAGGGCATTAGAGGTATTCCAGTTTTATGTTTAAGAGATCATGCGACGATGCCGATGCGTCCAGCCACCAGTCCTCGTCAAATCTTGTGAGTGTCGACAACGCGTCCGCGGGTGCGGTTTTCGTTTGGATTCGTGCCCAGAGTTCTTGATAGTCACCGTCGTCTGGATCTGTGGACACTTCTAAGACGACCGTGGGTGATCCAAAGAATTCCCGTATCTTATCATTAGCCTGAAGGAGCAAGCAGACTAGGAAAAGGTTCCTTTCCAGAAATGACTTTACTTTGGACCTTTCGCGAAACGCGTAAAGACCTTCCAGTCTCTCAAGGACGTTAACTCGTAAGGATTGCCATTGAGCGTCTTGCGAGTCCCTCAAAAGCGTGGCGCCTTCGACTTCATGAGCACCACCGATCGCTTTGTGGGTTTTCTCAGATCGTTGAAAGATCGCGGTCGATCTCAGACCGAACACCCAGATGTCGTTTGATGATTCAGGAACACCGAATTCCACCTGCCGCGCATGAAGAGAGGAAGCCTCCTCTCGCTGAGCCAAGAGTGTGCCCATTGATCGGCGAGGGCTCGCCAACATAGTCGTAAGCTGGCCACCTCCCAGTAATGCTGCTCTCAACTGCTCTTCGCTCGTCATTGCTTCTCCTCAACTTCACTGAGTGCAAGGAGTTTCATTATCGCTTCAAAGTCGGCGCTTACCCAAATTGCAAGTGTTTCCGAAGCTGGAGCCTCCGAGTAATCGGCAAAAACCTCAACAAAAATCGCATTCTTGTAGGCGATCGATTTGGAAACTACCACCCTCAGTCCAGATGCATGGATGCCCTCCCCCAAACTTACCTTGTAGGCAACCGCATCGGGAACTAATCCTTCGTCCGGGCCGCTAAGCTTCAAATGCCCGCCTAGAAACATCTCGGCGTTGGCGGAAGTCAAACTAAGATGAGACGAAGTCCGGATCTTCGCCTCAGCCTGATCAGCCTCAGCGTCGATTTCGCGCAAAGCATTAAATAGTAACTGAGCAATCTCTACTAAAGTTGTCTCATCACCCACATATAAAGGCGACACAAACAGCTCAAATGAACTTGCTGTGATACGTACAGCGACGCGCTTCTCTAGTAACACGATACCAAGAACCAAATCTCCCATTCTCGATGAGGGCGCGTCAACCGTGACGCCGGAAGGGTCAATTCCATGGGAGTGCAAGCCCCTTACGAGTTTTGCAAACGGAGGACTTCCAGGTCCGGGGAGGGAAGGCAACATACGCTTGAATAGCCACCGACACTCTACCGAGGAATGCTCAACGCTGTACTCTATCAAAGGCTTTCTCCTAATTGGGAGCAGTGGTTCGACTAGTTCGAATTATTCCCCTACCGCAGGAGGCTGTCAACGTCGACTCAATCCGGACGACATTCTCTTACGCCGCCTCGTTAATCTCTTTCACCGCGCGCAAGCCGGATGATAAAGCTCCCTGCATCCAGGAGAACAACGGAGAGAGGTGCTCTCCGGCAAAGTGGATTCTGCCCTCCGCCTGGTTCGCCGTCACAAAGTCTCTGGGACCAACGAACGACCACGCGCCGCGCGACCACTCGTCTTCCATCCAGCACTTCGACGTACCACCTTCGAAGTTCTCGCGCAGCCCCGGAAAGATTCCATCAAGCTGGTTCAGCGTCGAACTGATCCGCTCGCTCTCTTTCAAACTCGCAACGCGCTCGGCCTGGCCGGGCCGGGCGTAGGTCATCAGGATGCCGCGCGGGCCCGGCTGGCTCCAGGTAGGTTGCCAGATTTCAACCGCTTCGTTGGTGAAAGCAAAGCCGCTCAAACCTTTCTCTTCCCAGAACCTTTTTCTTGATTGCAGATAGACTCGAGAAACTGAGGCGTATTCCAGCTTGTGAATGATGTCTTGCTTGCGCTCTGAAAAACTCGTGGGCAGCTCAACCTGGCGCAAGACCGAGAATGGAATTGTGCAGAGAATGTGATCAGCGCTCATCGTCTGCGGACTGCCGTTATGCAGAAAGATCGCGCGGGCACTGTTGGCGTCCTGCTCAATTCGCACGACGGCTGCTCCGTAATGAATCTTATCGGCCAGCCGTTGAGCGAAAGCTTTCGGAAACAGATCCGTGCCACCTTTGATTTTGGACCAGCGAGCCGGATTGCCGCCCAACTCGTCACCAAAGTTCTGGCCCAGCGCCTCCGTGAAGCCTTCGGGACCAACAACTCGACGCTGCCCGCCATCCAAACGCACCGTTTGCAATCGCGCCGGATACATCGGCTCAAACGGCACGTTGAACAGCTTGATGTACTTCAAGGTCAGATCGTGATTGTCGGGAATGCGCGCGGCGCCGGCTTCCGCGTAGAGCCCATCAGAGAAAGGCTCGCGCAAAGTGTGCACCCGACCGCCGGGACGCATGCGGGCCTCGAGAATGGTTACCGCGTGCCCGAGTTGCGACAGTTCGTATCCGGCCACCATGCCGGCCAGACCAGCACCCAGGATCAGCACCCGCTTTGGAGCGACCGGGCCACGAACTTCAAAAAAAGAGTTGCCGAACGAGCTGCGCGGTACGATTGAGACACCCGCCGCGGCCAACGCGCCACGCTGCAGAAACTGCCGTCGATTGAGGCCACGCGTTTTCTCTGCTTTGTTCTTAGGCATCGCTGTTTCGCGGCGGACCAACACTTCCTGGTTCGGTGCATTTATTAGGCCTGCATCTTAGCTGAGAACCCCCGACTGCGCCAGATTATTGGTCGTGGGTGAGTTTGATTGTGGCACGCGCACCTTGCCCGTGATTCACGGGCGGGACGCCCGTGCCATCCTCATTCCAGCAAAAATTTCGTCCATCAGCTCCGGCTCTGCGTCTAACGCGTTGACAAGGGGTTCGCCGCGAAAGACAACGCAGATTTCGGAGGGTGTCTATCGAATCAGTGTTGTTTCTCCTCCTGCCTCTTCGGAGGCGGATCTTGGGCTTGCGGAAACCGTGCAAGCAAGGGCCGAAATCATACTCAGGAGGAATCGAAACAATGAAAAGTAAACTTTTCCGAATTGCCCTGCTGTCTGTATCACTGGTGGCTTTCTTCGGAACGGCAGCAGCGCAAAGGCGTGGGCACGTCGACAGGGGCGAGCGCCGAGAGTTGCGCGCCGATCGCCGCGAGGTCAGGGCCGACACTCGAGACATCCGTGCCGACCGACGGGACATTCGCGTGGATGTCCGTGAGCGCAGCAGCGACGTCCGCGAGTATCGCCTGGATCGGCGCGAAGGTGCTTCTCAGGAAGAACTGCGCGCCGATCGGCTGGAGATCAGGACCGACACCCGGGAGCTCCGCGGCGATCGCCGTGATATCGGTACAGATGTTCGTGATCGGCGTGGCGACGTTCGCGACTTTCGACATGATCGCCGGGAAGCACGACGAGACTAAGGCGAACCGAGACGTGTTCGGAGTTCCGCCTTCAGGCGGCACTCCCCAGGGTTTGCGGTTCCGCCTAAAGGCGGGACTCCGAACCTCCAAACAGATCAGCGTGGCTAAGGTTTCAACCCGGAGGGGCTGAGTCCGGATACCTGGTTGGTCACGCTGCCAGGGACGAGCGTTGAGGCACGCTCGTCCCTTTCTTTAATGTTCGGAGTTCCGCCTTCAGGCGGCTTCGGTATCGAGACCGCCTTCAACCCGTGCGGCCGGGCAAAGTCAAGTCGCCGACTCCGCCTGAAGGCGGAACTCCGAACCTGGCCCGCTTCTCATCTTCATCTGCTAACTGCTAAACTCTACTCACCGACGGAGGTGAGCAAAGGGTGGCCCTGGTTATTTATACCAAGCCTGGATGTCCGTATTGTCAGCAGGCTCGCGACTTTTACAACTCAAAGGGCGTTACGTTCATTGACCATGACGCGCAGAACGATCGCGGCTTGCGCGCAGAGATGTTGAAGTTTTCGAGTGGCGACCCCACAGTTCCCTGCCTTGTCAAAGACGGAAAGTACGTGCAATCAGGCTGGGGCGATCCGTTGCGTGGTTGAACGGTGCATGACTGACGAACGGTGCGTTCGTCGCAGATTAAGTGGCACAGACTTTCGGTCTGTGATCCCGTGCACAATCACAGACCGAAAGTCTGTGCCACATTACGTCTCACCGGGAGGTTCACATGAAACCGCAGAAATCGCTACTGCTCATCTCGCTCCTGATCGTCTCGACGATTGCGTTCGTCAGGACCATGGCCCAGGATGGAAACTCATCTATGATGCTGCAACCTCCAGCAACCGAAAAAAAACCGAAGATTACTGAAATTAACGGCGACCGGCTGGTCGATAGCTATTTTTGGCTGCGCGAGAAGGCGAACCCCGCGGTCATCGCGCATCTGGAGGCCGAAAACGCCTATGCCGCGGCCGTGATGAAACCAACTGAGCCGCTACAGGAAAAGCTCTACAACGATATTCTCAGCCACATCAAACAGACTGACACGAACGTGCCCTATCGCTGGGGCAGTGATTTTTATTACACGCGCACCGTCGAAGGGAAGCAGTATCCGATCTATTGCCGTAAGCACGGTAACCTCGAGGCGGCCGAGGAAATACTTCTCGATCTGAACGAGTTGGCCAGGGGACAGAAGTTCATGTCGGTCGGCTCGTTTGTGCCGAGCGACGATGGCTCGCTGTTGGCGTACTCGACCGACAACACCGGTTATCGACAATACACGTTGCAGGTTAAGAATTTGCGCACCGGCGAGTTGTTGTCCGAGCGAATTGAGCGCGTCGACAACGTGGTCTGGGCCACCGACAACAAGACGCTTTTCTACGTCACCGAAGATGCGGTAACGAAACGCAGTGATAAGTTTTTCCGGCACGTGCTGGGCACCGACAAGCACGACCTGCTGTATGAAGAGAAGGACGAGCTGTTTGACATTGGCGCTGAGCGGACCAGGGACAAGAGTGTGATCATGCTCGGGGCGTTCAGCAAGACCTCAACCGAGTACCGTTACATCCCCGCGGACAACCCCAACGCCGCCTGGAAGACAATCATCGCGCGCCAGCCCGATCACGAGTACGACGTCGATCATCGCGGCGGCCTGTTCTACATTCGCACGAACAAGGACGCCAAGAACTTCCGTGTGGTGACTGCTCCCGTTTCTGATCCGTCGGAAAAGAACTGGAAAGAGTTTGTGGCCCACCGGCCCGCGGTAAAGGTCGAGGGCATCGACATGTTTGTCGATCACGCGGTGCTGTCCGAGTGGGAAAACGGCTTGCAGCAGATCGAGGTCATCGATTTCAAGACCAACAAACGCCATCGGATCGAATTTCCTGAGCCGGTCTATTCCACTGGAGTAGGACCAAATCGGGAGTTCAATACACCAGTGGTGCGTTATAGCTACCAATCGCTGGTTACGCCGGGTTCAGTCTTTGATTACGACATGAACACACGCAAGGCGACCTTGCTGAAACAGACAGAAGTGCCCGGTGGCTTTGATAAGGCAAACTACAAATCTGAACGTGTGTTTGCGACCGCTTCCGACGGCACAAAGATCCCGATGTCGGTCGTGTACCGGCGCAATGTAAAGCTGGACGGATCGGCGCCAATGCTGCTTTACGGCTATGGCTCATACGGCATTTCGATTCCGCCGAGTTTCTCGGCCAGCCGTCTGGCCTTGCTCGATCGCGGCGTCATCTTTGTCATCGCACACATTCGCGGCGGCGGCGAGTTGGGTGAACCCTGGCGCGAAGCCGGGCGCATGATGAAAAAGATGAACACGTTCACCGACTTCATCGCGTGCGCCGAGCACCTGACGAAACAGAAGTACACTTCCAGCGACCGCCTGGTGATCCAGGGTGGCAGCGCCGGCGGGTTGTTGATGGGCGCCGTCACGAACATGCGGCCCGATCTGTTCAAAGCCGTCGTATCCCAGGTGCCGTTCGTCGATGTGCTTAACACGATGCTCGACGCTTCGCTGCCTTTGACGACCAGCGAATACATCGAATGGGGCAATCCGAACGAGAAGCCGGCCTATGATTACATGAAGAAGTATTCGCCTTACGACAACATCCACAAAGCGAATTATCCGGCGATGCTGGTCAAAGTTTCGCTGAACGACAGTCAGGTTCCCTATTGGGAAGGCGCGAAGCTGGTCGCGAAAATTCGCGAGTTGAAGACGGACCACAATCCGCTGATCCTGAAAGTGAACATGGGCGCGGGACATGGTGGCGCATCGGGACGTTACGATGCGATTCACGAGACTGCTTTCGATTACGCGTTCATGTTGTGGCAAATGGGAGTGGCGAATTAGGTTTTGGAGTTCCGCCTTCAGGCGGACCCGTTTCCTCAAGAGGCCGCCTGAAGGCGGAACTCCAAACAATCCGATGAACAAGATCAATCTCGCCCAGAAGCTTTCGCTCATTGACGATCACTGGAACCCGCGCATCACCGGCGAGCTCAATGGCCAGCTTCTCAAGCTGGTAAAGTTTCAGGGGCCGTTTACCTGGCATCATCACGAGAACGAAGATGAATTATTTCTGGTGGTTAAGGGTCGATTTCGCATGGACTATCGCGAAGACGGCCGCGTTCGAGAAGAATGGATCGAAGCAGGAGAGTTGATAATCGTGCCGCGCGGCGTCGAGCACCGGCCCTTCGCCGAAGCCGAATGCGAAGTACTTCTTTTTGAACCTGCCTCGACGTTGAACACCGGCAACGTCGAAGACGAGTTCACCCGCAAAGAATTAGAAGCGATCTAATTTGGAGTGCGGTGGCAAGCGTAGCGCGACACCGCTTTGGATTCTGAGCCAAAACGATTCGATCCAAAGCGCCGTCGTTGCTTCGCTCTGCCGGCGCACTCCAAAGAGTCTATTCAACCCTCACCCGATCCGTCTTCCCTCTGCCAAAGGTTTCCGGATGGTACATCTCTTCCGCTCTCGCCGGCGGCACCACGAAGTCGCCCGGCGTCGTCGCGCGGGCTACGTAGGAATACTTGTACACGCCTTCCCACAGCAGCGAAGCAAAAGCTTCGGCGCGCTCATCGCGCAGGTTCTGATGCTCGAACCACTGCGGCCGCCACCGGTACCATTCGTAACCATATGAGCGACTCCCGTATTCCCCGACGCCGGTTTGCTTGTCGTCGCGCGGAATGCTACCCGTCGTTGCCAGCGACGGATTCAAGGCTTCGAAGCCGGCCGGCAGGGGGTCAACCAGAGCCACGTGGTAACGCCGTGCGGTGGCCACCATCGTCAGGCGCACGCGCACTCGCGCCCCGGCTTTGATGTGCCATGTGCCATCAGTGTCGCGCGCCACGTCTTTGGGATCGTCCACCGCTTCATAGATGCGTTCGACTGTGAAGCCGTAATCGGCGGGCTTCAAATTCAGATCGCTGGGCGCATAGTTCATCCCGATGCGATAGTAAAGCCGGCCCGCGCCGTCTTTACTGATGATCAGATTTTGCGCGCCGCCTTGATCTACCAGATAACGCATCGGCACGTTCACTTGCTGGCGATCGGTCGAGCGTCCTTTGAACTGCTGCTCGCCCGCGAACCGTTCACCCAGCCACGCGCGAGCAACGAAGTCGGGTGTTATCTTTTCAAAAGTATTGAAGTAACGATCGAGTGCGAGCAGGATGAAAACGTTTTCCTGTGTATTCTCCCAGCGCCCGCGCGTCCGATGCGCCAGCAAGCCGCGCACGATCTTCGGAATCAGATCGCTGTTGGGAGAATCGCCGATGAGCGCTTCGAGGATGACGCCGTCCGCGCGACGATTGGAATTCAGCACCAGATAATCGCTGTCGCTGTATGAGCAGACGAAGTGTGCCGTGCCTGCTGTTTCCGTGACGCGATTGTTGAGCAGGTGGCGGATCGCGGCTACTTCGCTTACTGAACTGCTATCACCCGACAAAACCGACAGCAGCCAGCCCACCGACTCAAGCGGAAGCTTCTCCAGTCCCGCTTCGGCAATCAGCTTGCGGGCGCCTACCGCGTCGCGGTCGCTCATCTGCGCGCGCACGTACAACGCATAAGCGATGATCGCGCGCCGCGCGTCGACACCGTAGTACGAAGGAATGTGCGACTCGATCTCGCGCAGATACTTCCGCGACTGCTCGAACATTTCCTGCGGCACGTCGAACTTTTTCTGTTTCGCGCGCGCCAGCGCATGCGCCACGTGAATGCTCAGGTAAGGCCACGATTCGTTACCGCGCTGCCAGAAACCAAAGCCGCCATCGCTATTCTGCATGCCCTGCAAACGTTTCAGATCGCGGGTCACCGCCGCTTCCATTTCCTCGGCTGACGGCATCCCTTTCGCTTTGAAAGCCGTAAGCACGTCGCGCAACGCCGCGATCGTGATGATGCGTGAAGAGAGCTGCTCAGAGCATTCGTACGGATAGCTGGTGAGATAGATCACCGCATCGGTCAACTCCTGCAATTGAGTTGACGAAGTTTCGATCTCCAGGCCGCCGAATTGCGAAAAGACATTCGCGGGCGCCTTGACTGGTTGATTGATCGAGCCGTTGTCGATCTCGCCGTAGGTGGCGAACGCTTCGGTCGTTGCGGGAGTCCACACCGGCAACTCGACATTTGCGGCATCAGACCAGCGGCCTGATACGGCGCCAATCTGGAAACGAGCGGTGCCGGCTTTGACCGCGGCGGCGGGAATGCGGATCTCGACGCGATCGTTTGGAGGGACGGTCACCCGGCGACCGGTCAGTACCGGGAGCGGTAGCGACCGGGTTGTCAGTGATGGATCAGCCACCGCGCCTTGAGACCCGGTCGCTACCGCTCCCGGTTCTGACAAGAACGAGGCATTTGTCGCACGTACCGCCACTTCAACTGTCATCGCCTGATCCGTTTGGTTCTGCAAAACGATTGGCAGTTCAAATCGATCGCCGAAGTTCAGGAAACGCGGCGCGGATGGTCGCGCCATCAAAGGCAAACGGGCAGTGATCGCTGACTCGCCCGAGCCAAACTGTTTTCCGCCCGCCACTGCGACGGCCATCACGCGATAGCGCGTCAGATTGTCGGGCAACTTCACTTGCACCTGCGCGCGACCGTTCGCATCCGTGCGCACTGAAGGAGCAAAGACAGCGAGAGCGTTAAAGTTCTCGCGCAGACGGATCTCTTTTGATTCAGATTCCTTGGCGCCCCCCTTTTTCATGGTTGGACTCGGCTGACTCGGCGTTAGAGCAAAGCCTAAGGAACTACGGGTTGCATTAACGGATTGGTCGGAGGACACGTTCACCGTCTCCATGGCACCGCCGCCACCGCTTCCACCGCTTAGTTGCGCAGGGCTTAGAAGCAGCAGGTTCGCGCGCCCATGATAGTCGCCGGTGTCACTGCTCCTATCCGCATAGAACATCGCAATCGGATCGGCCAGCTTGTAGTTCGTCAAAGCCAGCACTGATTCATCAACCACAACCACGGCGATTTCGCTCTCGATTACGGCGTTCCCGGTTGCATCTTTGGCTTCTACATTGATGACGGTGTTACCGCCCGGTTCGAGTGTCTTGTCGCGCGGGGTGGCGACAACATTGAGCTTGCGCGTGAGCGGGGGAATCGAAAGATTCAACTCGCCGCTGGCATACGCGGGCCTCTTTGCTGGGAGCGCGGACGTCCCGTCCGCACGAAGCGCGCCAGCGCGAATAGATTTTGGTGATGCCGAAGGAGCGGACGAGACGTCCGCGCTCCCAGCATCACGATCCTCCGCTCCAACCAGATCAACCTGCACATACACATTCGGCGTCCATGCTTCTTCAATCGGCACGCGCAGCGTGTAGGTTGGTCCATCCATGCGAAAGCGCTCGCTCTTCACCATTCCCGAACGCCGCAAACTCATCACCGCTTCCGCCGGATAGAATGGCGCTTGCACCAGGATTTGCGCGGTGTCGCCGGCTTTGTATTCCTTTTGATCGGGAATCAGTTCGACTTTCTCTTGTTCAACGCCGCGTTTGGGCGGTCGCTTGCCGCCCGCTACCCAGAGCGTCAGCTCGCTTACGTTCGTGCGTTCGCGGTCGTCGCGAATCGTCGCCGTCACCCGATACGTGCCGCCCTGCTTCGGCGCGAACGTGCATTTCACGGGGTCGGGCCCTGATTGAATTAGACAATCCTGCGGATTGACTTCCAGTTGTTTCCATTCGCCTTTGACTTGCTGCCAATCGAGCATAACCGCATGCATCTTCACCTCGCGATTCGCGATTGCCTTGCCGTCGAGATCGGTGACGATTGATTGCACCACCAGCGGCTCGCCCTGCTGGACAAAGGTCCTTTCGCTTTTCAGTCCCACATAAAGATCCGCCGGATGCACCAGCATCGTCGCCGTCGAAGTCCATGTCTGCCGGTTAACATCCGTGACGCTGGCCTGCGCCGACACAGTCGAAGGACGCGACGGTTTCACCGAATCGAAATCGATGCGCAGGCGATGCTTGCCGCCTGGGTCGGTCCGTCCCGTGAGCTCTTCGGTGTTAGTTCCGTCGCTATCGCTCTCTCCCATCCACCACGGAAACCACTTACCGAACGTGTAATCGTCGCGATTCGGCGGCGTGAAGTTGGTCGGACGCGAAGTGACTTGCCACTTAACCTCTGTGTTTTGCAGCCCGCCGCCGGCAAAATAATTCGCTGCCACCGAAACGTCCGCGCGTCCGCCGACAAACAGCGGACTTTCGGTCTCAGTTTTCGTCGTCACTTCAAACTCAGGCCGGCGAAATTCCTGCACTTGAAAACTATGCCTGTGTTCACGTTCATTGAAGGGACCGTCCGGGTCCTGCGTCTTGAATTCGACGATCGCGTTGCCAAGGTTCATCGTTGGCGGAAGTTTGAAGGCGGCGTCAAAGCCTCCGAAGATATTGAAGACCACCTCACCCTTACCGACTTCGTTGCCGGCTTCATCTTTGACTGAGTAACTTAAGCGCTTCACTGCGCCGTTCAATGGCCCAACGTCGCCACCCTTGCCGGCGCCGATTAGGCGAATCCAACCCTTGAGGTGGACTTCTTCGCCCGGGCGATAGAGCTTGCGGTCATCGAAGACATACCAGCGCAGTTCATCGGGCTGCGGTTTGTGATACCAGGTCCCAGTCGTGGCCCACCAGTTGTTTGGGTTTTCGGGCAGAATGGCCACGTCGTTGCCACGGCGCGCGACCAGCAGGTTAGGCGACGAATCAGACGAAGGCTTCAGAGTCAGGTGCGCCACGCCATCGCTTCCGGTCGTCCCTTCAATATTCGACGGCAGGATTTTCACCTGCACATCGCTGAGCGGCGCACCATCGGCTAACGAAGTGGCCCAACCGACCAACTCATGGTTATCAACGAAGGCATCGAGGCCAATCTGAGTCGATTGCACCCAGGCGAGCAGAGGGCTGTGATTCCTGTCGCTTGCGGGCATGATCGATTCAATGACCACGATCACCTGGCCCAGACCGTCTTTCAGTGCCGGCGTGAGATCGATCCTGGTTTCAGTCATCTGGTTCTGCGGCTTCAGCTCGATCTGCTTATCAAGGATCAGCCGGCCGGGCAGCCTCGCCTTCTTCGCCGCCGCATCGTTGCGATAATGGATTTGCCGATAGATTTGAAACTGCACCCAGTCGGCGGGCTCAACCGCGTACAGGCCGACCTTAACGGTTTGGTAATTCACGCTGTAGAACGAAAGCTGTCGCGGCCCGGCAGGATCGAGGACTACAAAACTCTGGCCAGACAAGCCTATCCACGGTTGCGCGGGTCCAACCTTGAACTCGACCGTTTCGTCCCTGCTGAGAGTCTGGTCAAAGCGATCGCGGAGTGACTTTGCGATCGTTAGGTGGTAAGTCGTATTTGGCTGCTTGGCGCCTGACAGGTAAATCGTGTTGCCGTAAATACTGGTTTTCAATTGATCGCTGGCTGGCTCCACGCGAATCTGCGAGGCGTCGAAAGTTTCCGCGTTGAGCGGGTTGTTGAATTCAATCAACCAATTATCGTTGGGCGTACACGGGGCGTTCCGATTGTAATTGCACTGGCTTTTGACCAGTCGTAGCGGACCGAAAGTAAGGAAAGGAAAACTCTGGGTTTGGCTGGTCGTCCGCGGACCTTCGGCGGAGGGCGCGCCTGGCCCAATTCCAACTGTGATTCCGGCATCGGCCGGCAATGCGAACTTTGTCCCACCATTTGCGTCAATTGCGCGAAAGACAAGCCAGCGATCTTGTTCCGCGTTTTTGACTGCGTCCCTCACTTGCTCATCCGCATCAATCTCTTCTTTCGTCGCCAGCCGGGTTCTCATTTCGGTGGCGCCGGACATGACCTTCGTCGCTTTCAGGATCGCGGCGGGGTCGATGCGCTGATCGAACTCGGCAAACATCAACGCGTCACGTCGCTGCACGCTGGATTTAGTTGGATAGAAAGTCTTCACCGCCGGTGGTGGCGTGGTGAAGGTCCAGGACTTGGCGGCGGCCAGCGTGCCACCGTTTGCCGATTTCGTTCCCGACGGCACGCTGACCGAATACTGCGTGGCCATGGGAAACCGAACGTCAGGTTCGAAGAGCAGGGTCTTCGTGCCGATCCAGCGCCATTTTCCCGGCGGCTGCGGCGAGATTCTCACCGGGACATTTTGGGCGGCTTCCTCCTGAGACGAAACAGCAACCATCGGCTGTGAAAACGTGACGCTCAAGTTGGGAGCGATCGGAACGTCGCCTTCGGGGGAATAGCGAATGACTTCCAGCGACCCTGCTGTCGTTTGGTCGGGCGCGGTCATCTCGCCTGGCGCCGGAAACGATTGCTTGATCGTTTGCCCGGTGCGGGGAGGCGGCAGTGATTTCTCTCGCAGCGCAAAGTCAGCTTCGTCACTCGGTTCGGTTTTGATTGGCGGCAGGCGTCGCAGGATCGCTCGCGTCTCGGCGTCAGAAAGTGGCGTGGCGTTTGCCACGTTGCTTATCGGCCGCGCTTCGGGCTGCCCGGGCGCCTCGCTCAGACGGAAGCGCAGGCCTTCGTTGCCGTCTGTCACCTCATCGTCGGCGGCAGAATTTCCGCGGGAAGAAAACAGCGACGCCAGAAACTTGGAAACCTTCGTGATCGCCGAGGAATTCCCTTCGGGAATCTGCGACGCGATAGCGACTGGATTTGCCTCGGGGACCGCCGCCCGGGAATGCGGGGCAATGGCGACGACAAAGCAATAGATCAGAAGCAGCGAGACCAGACGATTCGGGAGAGTCATGATTAAGCTCCTTGGCTGGAGCCCGAAAGCCCCAGAATCGCGACATCGAAGAACTTACTCGATCAACAACAGCGCGGGGAGACTTGCCGGTCTTGCCGCTTAGACGCAGAGGTTAACCGATGGGTTCCCTGCCGGCTCCAAACAAATCCGCCGCGTGGGCGGCAGTTGTGCTCCGCACGCTGCGCGTGTAACTTATCACACGCAATCGACTGAAAAGGAGAATGTTTTGGCTGAGACTGACAAAGGCCCGACAACAGCCGATCTGTTTCGTCGCGGGCAGGCGATTCGGGGCGAGAAACCAGGCGCATCTTACAAGGAGATCGCGGCGCAATTGGTGCGGGAGTTCTCTGGCGGACCACTGCCGCCGACTTACAACCTGACTATTCCGGAGCAGGATGCGCGCGCTCCGGAAGAAGATTGGACTGCCGGTTTGCCGCTGGTCTTGCGCGGCATACAGCAAAACGACTGGAACGGCATTGCCCAGGGAATTGTGCTTTCGCTGGAGCAGACGGAAAACTACGAACAGCAGCGCGGCCCCGAAGGCACGCGGGATGATTGGCACGACCGCTCGAAAGGCGTGGCCGGAGCGACCGCGAAAGGCGTCGGCAAGTGGATGCCGGAAGAGTTAATGAAACTGGCGGAGCGAAATGTACGTAAGCGTGAACAGTAGCGAGTGGTTTTATTTGACACCGCTTTTTATTGTTCGGAGTTCCGCCTTTAGGCGGATGTTATGAGGAGACAAGATCCGCCCGAAGGCGGAACTCCGAACCAAAGCGCCGTCGCCGCTTCGCTTTGCCGGCGCGCTCCAAGAGAGAACATCATGAACGAACAATACGCTGAACTGATCACCAGCTTTCCGCTGTTTGATGCATTTACTGTGCACGGCGCGCAGAGATTACTCAACTCCGGCACCGTCAAAGAGCACGCGGAGGGCGCCGTCTTGCTGAAAGAAGGCGACAATTCGGATTTCGTCCTGCTGGTCTTAACCGGCAAGCTCGAAGTATACGTCGAGCGTGAGGGCAGGGCTTTGGTTTTGACTGACACAAATCCGGGCACAATCCTGGGAGAGTTGGCTATGCTGTGCGGCATCCCGCGATCTGCTTCAGTGCGGGCGAAGGAAAACTCCATAGTCCTGGAGTGGAGTGACGAGGCTTTTCGCACGCTCCTGCTGCGCGATCACACTCTGTCGCAGCAGATCTTTGGACAAGCCTTACTCACGTTGGTCGAGAAAGAAAAATCGCTGATCGATTCATTGGTAAAGTCACAAGGTGCGGGTAGCAAGAGTTGAGACTGGCGGAGCAGAGTTTACAGAACCCCGATGCATCGGGGTAGCGAGCAGGTAGTTGCCTCGCCTGATTCGAAGAGATGAGTTTTCTCGACAGCCTGATCAAAGACCCGAAATACCAGGAGACCAATCCGCGCAAGCCGGAAGAGATTGATGACCCGGAAATCATCATCAGTCCCGACACGCGGCGCGAGAACCGCATTCCGCCGGGACAGACGCGCACCAGGAAGTGGCCGGTGCTCGATGCTAACGGCGCGCCGCCGGTCGATCTGACGACGTGGAAGTTTGAAATCGATGGCCTGGTTGAGAAGCCGCAGCAGTTCTCTCTCGACGAGTTCATGCAGTTGCCGGTGGTGAAGGTTTATTCCGACTTTCATTGCGTCACGCGATGGTCGCGGCTGGACAATATTTGGACCGGCGTGCCCACGCGCGAGATAGCCCAACTCGCCGGGGTCAAGCCAGAGGCGAAGTTTGTGCTCGCGCTGGCTTATGACTACGGCTGGACCACGAACGTTCCCATCGAATACTTCCTCAAAGAAGATTCTCTTTTCGCTTTTCTGCATGACGGCGCGCCGATTCCACCGGAACATGGTGGCCCGGTTCGGCTAATCATTCCGCAACTTTACGCCTGGAAATCCGCCAAGTGGGTCAAAGGCGTGCGCTTCCTCGCCGAAGATCAAGCGGGCTTCTGGGAAGAAGGCGGCTATCACATGCGCGGCAATCCGTGGACGAGCGGCGATGGTGAAAGATTTCGGTGGCAAGTTGATTAATTCCTGTCGTATTATTGGGTCCAACAGACTCTACGGCAAGAGGTAAGCTTCACTATGAATTTCCTGACATATGAATTCGATGCAGGTCCGAATGACGTCATTCAGGTAAACCTTGATCGCCAGGCCAATGTGAGACTTCTGGACTCAATCAACTTTCAGAAGTATCGCAACGGACAACAGCATACCTATCACGGAGGTCATGCAGCCGCGTCACCAATAAGACTTCGGCCGCCACGCCAAGGACATTGGTACGTAGTGGTTGATCTTGGAGGCTACTCAGGTACAGTGCGAGCTTCTGCGGTCAAATTGGCCGCGTAACTAAATGCCACCTCCCGAAGCCAAGCAAACCGATTATTCGTCATTGCCTCCCGTCAAAATCAGGAGAGGTAGTTTCGGCGAACTTACTATCCACGAGGTTGCGGACTACGAACTGGAAAGCCTGGCCCACGGCTCGCCTGATTCGCTCTTCCTGAATTTTGCGATCTTCCTGCTATCCATGTCCGTGTCTTTCTTCGTTGCTCTGTTAACGGCCGCTCTCTCATCCCGTGTCTTCACCGTATTCGTAGTATTAGTAACCGTCGGCTTTCTAATGGGAATCCTTCTGCTTATCATTTGGCTCAAAAAGCGACGTTCAGTCTCAGATCTGGTAGAGGAGATCAGGAGCCGACTTCCGGCTGAAGGAGTTCAAGAAGTCAGCGTCCTAGAATCAAGTGACATGGAGCGGAGGTAACTCTTTAGTGGTTGCCTCGCTAACCGAGATTGCGTCCCCCAAAGACGCCGCCGCCGTCATTCTCCTTCGTCCTGACCCCGACCCAAACAATCCCGAGGTCTTTTGGGTTAAGCGCAGCACCAGACTCGCGTTTCTCGGCGGCTTCCAGGCGTTTCCCGGAGGCCAACTGGAAACGAATGACGGTGAAGCGCGCGTTGAGAACTGCGACGATCCGGAACACGCCGCGATGATCAGTTGCGCAGCGCGCGAGTTGTTTGAAGAAGTCGGTGTGTTACTGGCGCGCGGCTCGCAAACATTGACCGCCGGCCAGCGCGCTTCGCTGCTCGACGATCTCGAATCAAAGCGCATGTCCTGGCCGGAATTGCTCCGGCATTACGGATTGCATCTTGATGCCGGCGACTTCACTTTTGTCGGTCGCTGGGTCACGCCGCCGTTTGCTCCGCGCAGATTCGATACCTGGTTCTTTCTCGCCAAGTGTCCGGCGAAACAGACACCGACGGTCACCGAAGATTCTGAGTTGGAAACCGGCGAATGGATCGCCGCCGGCGACGCTTATGCGAAATGGGAGCGCAGTGAAGTCGTCACCGTGCCACCCGTGCTGCATGCGCTAAAGACTTTGGCGAGAGGGTTGACTGATGATCTGGTCGAAAGATTTCTCTCAGTGCCGCAGGCACATCGCGAACCAACCCGCCGCATCGAGTTTTATCCCAATTACATCTGCTTTCCTGTGCGCACGCCGACAAAGCCGCCGGCCACGCACACCAACTGTTATTTGATCTATAGCTCAAGCGAGATTCTGGTTATCGATCCCGGTTCGCCTTATGAAGACGAGCAGCAGGCATTGGCCGGATGCGTCGATGGTTTGATTGGCGTGGGAAGGACCGGGGGAAAGACTGTGCGCGAGATCGTCCTCACCCACGTCCACCCGGATCATGTAGCCGGCGTAAATGCCCTGAATGATCATTTCGAGCAAAAGCTGGGAGCGAGAGTCCCCGTCGCTGCACATCGTTTGACCGCTGAATCACTAAAGAGCCAGGTCGTCGTCGACCGCTACATCGAAGCTGACGAAGTGCTGGAGTTGAATGGCGAACCTTCGATCAAGCTGCGTGCTCTCTACACACCCGGACACGCGCGAGGGCATCTCTGCTTTTACGACGAACGCACCGGCGCGCTGCTTTCCGGTGACAACATAGTAGGATTTGGTTCGGTCCTGATCGATCCGCCGGAAGGAAACATGCGCGACTATCTTGATTCGCTTGAACGAATGCGCGCGCTGCCGAATCTATCAGTGTTGTTCGGCGGACATGGGCCAGCAATCGCGAATCCTTACGAAAAGATCGATGAGTACATATCACACCGCCTGCAACGCGAGGAACTGATTCTCACGGCCGTGCGTGAAGGCGCTGCAACCCCCAAAGAAATAGTGGCCCGCGTTTACACCGATGTATCTGTTAAAGCTCATTCCATGGCCGAGCGCGCCGTGCTGGCGCATTTGGAAAAATTGAAGGCGGACGGATTAGTCTCGCAAGGCTCCGACGGCGGGTATCGCGCGCAACAAGCAAACGAATAAACGCAAAGACCGCTGAGGAGTTCGCAAAGGAAAGACCTCCGCGGCCCTTTGCGTTTCCCTTTGCGCCCTTTGCGGTTAAAATCGAGTCATGGAAAGAGCAAGAACCTTAGGTGAGCTCAAAAAGAGTGGTTACGAAGCTGTCTCGGTCAAAGACGAGATGCGCGCGAATCTGATTCGCAAGTTGCGGGCGCGCGAGAAACTCTTTCCAGGCATTGTTGGGTATGACGAAACCGTCGTCCCGCAGCTCATCAACGCGATCCTGGCGCGGCACAACTTGATCCTTCTGGGGCTGCGCGGGCAAGCCAAGAGCCGCATCATTCGGCAACTAACAAATCTGCTCGATGATCAGATTCCCATCCTTGCCGGCTCCGAAGTCAACGACAATCCCTCTCATCCGATTAGTGCTTACGGGCGACAGATGATTGAGTTGCATGGCGACTCAGCGCACATTGCCTGGGTCGATCGCGATGCGCGTTTTGTCGAAAAACTGGCCACGCCCGACGTCACGATTGCCGACATCATCGGCGACGTCGATCCGATCAAGGCGGCGAAGGGCGGTCATCTTCTCAGCGACGAATTGACGATTCACTACGGCCTCTTGCCACGCGCCAATCGAGGCATCTTTGCCATCAATGAACTGCCCGATCTCGCCGGCAAGATCCAGGTGGGGCTCTTCAACATCATGCAGGAAGGCGACGTCCAGATTAAGGGCTATCCGGTGCGGCTGCCGCTCGACGTGATGCTGGTGTTCTCTGCGAACCCGGAGGACTACACCGCGCGCGGAAAGATCATTTCCCCGCTGAAGGATCGCATCGGCGCTGAGATCATGACGCACTATCCAAAGGAGATTGAGCTGGGCGTCGAGATCACGCGACAGGAAGCCTGGACACGGCGAGATGGCTTTCAGGATCGGCTGCTGATTCCCGATTTCATTCGCGAGACCATCGAGCAGATTGCCTTTGAAGCCAGAGACGATCAGCGGATCGACAAACATTCCGGGGTATCACAGCGCCTGCCGATCACGGTCATGGAGTCGGTGGTCTCAAACGCCGAGCGTCGCGCGCTCCTCACAGACGAGGACCGAATCGTGGCGCGCATCGCTGATATCTACGCCGCGATTCCTTCCATGACCGGCAAGATGGAATTGGAATACGAAGGCGAACAAATCGGCGCCAATCGTATCGCGAAGGACTTAATCAAGCGCGCAGCCGGCGAGATATTTGAAGGCTATTTCGTCGGCATTGACTTTGCCGGCACGATCCGATGGTTTGACGACGGAAACAATCTGCGGCTGGCCGATACGGCGTCGGCCGAAGAGTGCATGCTGCTGCTCGAATCAGTCCCGGAACTGCTGGACACTGCGTTGATTCCGTTCGACTTAAAACGTAAGGACGAAGCGCAGACGGTGGCCGCGTGTGAATTCGCCCTGGAAGGTCTCTACGCCGCGAACAAGATCAGCCGCAATGAAGAAGGCGGCTACACGGCGGTGACGAAAGCCAAGAAGGATCGGCGCGGGATGATCTATGATGATTTGACTGAGAGTGGAAGATATAGCTGACGTAATGCGTGCGAGAATACTGTTTACCGACGGAGAGAGAACAAGGGATTTGTTATGGCTGTCGCATGATGGGACGGACGTCTATTGCGGACCCTGTGGTTTGGATTGGAAAAGATCTTATCACCAATCGGGCAAAGCTCATCTTAATCGTTTGGGCGAGAGGAGCGAGGAGAAATGGTGTACTCCTCTAGCTGATTTGAAGGGCTTTTATTTGCTTGAGGGAATGGGCGTCCTAAACTCTGCCGATGCTTTGAATGTAGATCTCTTTCCAGACTACTCCGGAAAGCGAGGTGATGCCGTTTTGGTGGTGGATAGTCGGTCGTTCCCCGAAAACTCCACTATCAACGTCCATATTGGTTTGCTCGAGCCGAATAACCTGGATGCACTCAAAGACAGTTATCTGTACAAGTCAATGAATCTAAGACAGGTGCTGATCTCGGCCGAAGTCCAACCTTGGGTCGTAGTTATTCTTTCTCTGCCGAACTAGACCTTTGACGCTTTGCCATGTTCACGCGAACCATCTGATTTGCTACACTGACCGCAATGAGCACCAGAGCAGACACGATCCTCGGAACGGCGCTAGCGCTTCCCCCAGATGAGCGCGCTTGGCTTGCCTCAGAATTAATCGCAAGTCTCGATGAGGGCAAGGACGCCGATGTGGAAGCGGCTTGGGCCGCAGAAATCGAAAGCAGAATTGCTCAAGTCGAGTCAGGCGAAGCTGAGACGTCAAGCTGGGAAGAAGCGCGAACGCGAATCAGAAGTAAGCTCACGAAGTCGTGACCAAGGCTCTTCGAATTCACCGCTTGGCCGAGGACGAATTCGCTGACGCGGCTTTGTGGTATGAAGCCAGGCAGTCCGGCCTGGGTATCTCATTGCTCGACCTAATCGACGAAGCCATCGAGCGTCTCCTCGCCGGGGTTTTGCCGAGCAGCCCAGCTCCTGGAGTGGCGAGGGCGAAAGGCGCTAGGCGAGTCCTGCTAAAACGTTTCCCCTACTCCATCGTTTTCTATGATCGCCAGAGTGAGATCGTAATTGTTGCTTTCGCCCACAGCAGTCGCCGACCCGGGTATTGGCGCTCTCGAGAGCCTGGTTAACAAGTACTCGTGAAATGAAATTCACTCGCTACGGAAAATTCAATGGGCTCGATGTCTGGTCGCTTAATCTTGGCGACCTGATGGAGGGTTTGTCTGATTCGCTGCTCTCTTCCGGCTATACGGACGATTATTACTGGACCCGCCAGCGAATGCCTCAGGACACGTCGCTTGACGCGCTCAGGCGCGCGCTGTTGCAGGCGCTGATGGATCAGGAACTGCTCAGCCAGCATCAGATCCAACAGATGTTGGACGAGAACGAAGGCAAGTACGAAGGCTCGCAACTTCAGGAAATGCTGAATCAACTCATCGAGCGCCTGGTCGAAGAGGGCTATCTGACTCTGCATGAAGAACCGCAGAGTTCACAGCAGCAACGCGAGATGAGACGCGGGAACGGAGAAGGCCGGATCGAAGAGCCTTTGCCGCGCAACATCAAGTTTGAAGTTACCGAAAAGGGTTTGGACTTTCTGGGCTACAAAACGTTGCGCGGTCTGCTCGGAAGTTTGGGCAAGAGTTCACTTGGCCGCCACGACACTCTGCACCTGGCCACCGGTGTCGAAGCCGAAGCCGCGAGCAAGCCTTACGAGTTTGGCGACACAATCAATCTCGACGTGAACACCACACTGCTCTCCGCAATCCAACGCGAAGGATTAACGGTTCCGCTGAATCTCGAATACGAAGACCTGCACGTCCAACAATGCGATTATCAATCATCGTGCGCAACGGTTGTAATGCTGGATTGTTCGCACTCGATGATTCTTTACGGCGAAGATCGTTTTACGCCGGCAAAGAAAGTCGCGCTGGCGCTCGGTCATCTGATCAGAACGCAGTATCCGGGAGATTCGCTGAAGATCGTTCTGTTCCATGACAGCGCGGAAGAGTTGCCGCTGGCGAAACTGGCCACTACGCAGGTTGGGCCTTATCACACGAACACAGCGGAAGGTCTGCGCCTGGCCCGGCGCATCCTGCAAGCGCAACGCAAAGACATGAAGCAAATTGTGATGGTTACGGATGGGAAACCGACGGCGTGTTTTCTGGAAGGTAGCCAGGCGGCCGCGTTTGCCGGCGCGAGCCGATCGTCACGAGGGCAAGACCCCGTCGCTACCCCGATGCATCGGGGTTCTGTACCGAGGCGGCTTTATAAGAATTCGATGGGCGGCGATCCCTACGTGATGGAAGCGACGTTTCGCGAAGTTCAGGCCTGTCGCAAGGCCGGCATCATGATCAATACCTTCATGCTGGCCAGCGATTACTATCTGGTCGAATTCGTCAAACAGATGACGGCAATGACCAATGGAAAAGCCTACTTTGCCAACCCGGCCAATCTCTCACAATTTGTGCTGATCGATTTCCTGCGCCGGCGAACAAGTCGAGTTAGATAGGATCAGGAGAGCCTCGATTACAGGTGTTAGAGCACCAACTTCAGTTGGGTATTTCTCGACAAATAAAACCCGACTGAAGTCGGTACTCCGAAACGTCTCGAACCGACGCTCCTCCATAATCTACTGCACTCGAAAGTAATATCTGGCCACGACTTCCTGCTTTCCTCGATCAGATCGACTCAACCTAATCTGATAATCACCGCCATTCAGTAAATGCGCGGGAACATCGAAGTCGACATTTGCTCGAGAGTCGGCGGATTGGAGCGAATCAGCGCTAAAGATGGATTGACCTTGAACGGTTAAGAGCTCTGCCCGATGTGGTCCCGGCTGATCCGGTTTCACCACGAGTTGCAAACGGACGATCTCTTGTTCGCCCTTTGGCAAATTAACGGACAGCAGCTTGTTGCTGTCGTACGAGACGGCGGGCATTAAGACAATTCTTGCGGCGGCCGTCTGATCGTGCTCAGGCATCGGCGAAGGAGTTGTCTGGTGTTCCGGCATGGACGTGTTGGTCGGATGACCAGCTTCGCGCGGCGCGCTTGCAGGAGTTGAGCGTCTGGGGGTTATTCGATTCGCTATTTGTCTTACGATCCGCGGCTCTTTGATTACCAACCAGGCCGTCCCGAACAGGATGAGAAGGATTAACACGCCGAATGCAATTCTCCAGGCTGGCCGATTTAAGCCAAACAACTCCCGCAATCTTTGGGCTACCGTGTGCTCTTCTGACGACGTAGCCGCGGTGGACGAAAAACGATCGCGCAAGACTTTCGAGACCCGCACCTGCTGTTGACGATCAGAAGTCAAAAGAAACTTTTTTTCGAATAGTTCTCGGTCGAGAGTACTCAAGCGTTCAAAAGCATAGTCATCCGCCAGATCAAACTCAGCCAGGCGGACGCGCGCGTCCAGGCCATCGTCGGTGATCAGGCGTTGCTCGAACAGCGGTTGTTCCGACGCGCTCAACCCACCGAGCAAAAAGCGGCGTATTGTCTCGTCGGAAAACTCTTGCGAGCCACCATCATGAAATCGGTCGTTGTTATCAGTCATCACAAAGCTTCCGCCCGCAAGCATTGCTCGATACACGCTTGCAGCTTTTCCCTGATGCGCAGCGCGCGTAATCTCAATGTGCTGGGAGTGATGCCGAACTCTTCAGCAATGCGCCTGCGCAAATCGATCTTTGCCTGTTTGTCCTCGGCATAGTATCGCTCAATCATCTGCCGCGAATTGGTAGTAAGTTTACCCAGACATCTTTCCAGACACCCGTGGGTCTTTTCTTTCGCTTCGACATCATCATCGCGTTCCGGCAGCCGCGGTATCATCGGCCGTTTCAAATATTCGTGATGCACGTTGTTCATGACGCCAAGGAAGTAGATCGCCTTGTCACCAACATACGCGTTCCGAATATCAATGACGCGGCGAGCAACCCGATCGATGGTCTCATCCGCCAATTCTTCAGCACTGATGCAGCCACGCGAGGCAAGAATTGCGATCAGTCGCCGGCGAATCTTTTCATACGTCACGTAAAGATCCCTCTTTCAAGGAGGGTTACTTCCCTTCTTCGCTGGGTGAATGGGAAAGGACAGCGAAACATTTCATCGAAGATTTAAGTTCTTTCACCGAGAGTGATCCGCACAACGCGTCTTAAGGACCCTCATGCAGGTCAGATGGAGCTTGACGATGTGCCAGTTGCGGGCTGAGAATTGCGCTGAATTTAGGCGGTCTTGGTCGTCAAGACCGGGCATACCCTCCAACTAGTCTAATCAAAGGAGCAAGCAATGAAAACGAAAGCGAGTTTCGCCGGAGAGCCCATCCATCCGATGTTCGTGCATTACCCGATCGCGTTGTGGACTACATCAGTGATCACGGACCTGATCTTTTATTTCAATCGGAACTCCAGTCTGATGCTAATTTCTAAGTTCCTGATCGCCGCCGGCATTCTGGGCGCGATTCTGGCCGCGATTCCCGGACTTATCGATTGGACGGGGATTACCGAGCCTGCGGCGAAGACAATCGGCACCCGGCACCTGATCTTGAATGTCTCGGCGCTGGTCCTGTTCGGCGTGAGTCTCTATTTGCGCATGAAGAATTACGGCGCGGCGCTGGTGGGATTTCATCTGAAGATCCCATTCGCGGTTTCATTTGTTGGCTGGCTGCTAATGGCAATCTCTGCGAGTCTCGGCGGGAAATTGGTTTATCAGCACCGCATGGGAGTGAAAGAAACCATACCTTAGCGTGTTTCTCCCGTGGATAAGCGCGACGCTTTAAGCCAACTCGGTTCGGTGAGTCTGTTGGCGGCAAGTCACTGATCTCTGATTTCACATTTGAGATTGACTTTCCTGGTTAGGTTAGCAATCTCTGACTTGAGATTTGAAATTCAGCGCGCATTGCGCTCGGCGCTAAAGTCATAAGTCAGATAGAGCTTCAAAGCGCCTTCCTGGACTTCATCCCGAACGTCTTTCACGCGGGCTTTCACCGATCCACCGCTCGCCTGGACGTTGAGTGACAGGGCAAGCTGGGAAACTTGTAGCACCTCAAACGGGTTTAGCTTTTCGCTGATCGTCTTGCGCACAAAAGCCGTGACCAGACTGCTCACGATCGGCGGCACCCCATCCAGAACAACATCATCGACATTCAATTGACCAAAGACTGTCTGCTTCTGTTGGTCGAACGAAAGATCCACGTTGGCATTGGCCGTGCCTTTGAACTGCACGCACCTCGTCAGAATGCTGTAGCTTCCGCTGAAGGCAAGTGGCGCGGTGATCTTGCCGCCGGTAAATCGCACGCCCGTCTTGACGTTGTCACCTTCGGGGTTCAGCACCAGAACGTCGCCGCACGAGTTTGGAGACGCGGCCGGCGGTGACAGCGGCTGGTTCTGAGAGAGTTGGAGCTGTGGCGGGCCGAGTTGGCGAAAGATCGTTCCCAGCACTGAGTCGAAAAACTTTTCGTCGACAGTTACAGTCACCGTCCCTGACGTATCACCGCGACTGTCAGGCGGTCCCACCGGAACTCCCGGCATTGCCCGCCCGCGTGGCGCGCCCAGAAAATATGCGGTGCCTATCGCACCCAGTAACAGCCCGCCAATCAGAATAAAGAGACTCCGTTTCATCATTAGCAAGCGGCTGAAAAACTCCCTCTCCCTTTTGGGAGAGGGCCGGGGAGAGGGATAAGACTGACGCATTGACGCGCCTCAGTTTCCCCGCTCATGCCCTCTCCCTGACCCTCTCCCAAAGGGAGAAACCTATTAGGGCCTGGCGGCAGCGGGCGACGGCGATGCGCTGCCTGCGTTTGCCATCATCGCCTTCAAGATTGCCGCGACCGCATTGGTCAACGCGTCTATTTGTTGGCGCACCTTCTCAGGCGTTACTTGTGAATATCCGGCGGGAGGTTCGAAAAGTGTCGCCGGCACGTCAGTCTTAATGTCGCGCATCTCGGCCACAACTCGCGCGGCTTTTACTCCCTTTACATCGCCAGAGCTTTCCGCCAGCAGTTCCGCGCGCAGGGGCAGCCCGGTTTCTTTGTCAACGTAAACAAAAGCCTCGGCCTTCACCTCGCCGGCTTTAGTGTTTGTGTTCGTCGAGGCGCTGTAGCGATATTTCTCTGCGGCGCGGCCGTCCATCGGCCCTTCGCCCACGCGCTCGACTCCGCGAATGTTCTTCAGGTCCTCGACCAGTTGTCCCGGAGTGATCAGCTTATGGAATTGTATGCCGGTGGATTCCTGGGTCAGTTCGGCATACTGCTTTCGATCGGGAAGGACCACGTAGTGGCGATTATTGTGATCGAGATAGATTAACGGCGAGCCGTCCGGCAGTCTGAATTCAACGCGGCGGTCTTCGCCACTTCGCGCGACCTGTACCGAGAGAGACGGAATACCGATCGCTTTGTCGCCGCCTTCAGTCTCAATGCTAAAAACGAGCGTGGCACTGTATTTTTCCGGCTCCCGCGCATTGATTGTGATACCGCGGTCCGCCACGGCTGAATTTGCGTTAGTGTTATCGACGCGCGTCTGCGAATTCGTCTGAGTATTAGCGTTGGCATTGGCATTCGAGTTCGCGTTAGGCATCGGCTGACAAGCGCCGAATGAAAACAAAAGCAGCACGCTAAGCGTTGTTCCAAACTTTGATACGTAACCTGAGCTTTGAACTCCTCGCATAACAAACCTCAAAAGGGTCACAGGAGGGGACCGCCTGATTAAACGAACTGTAGGGGGAACGGCCCAAGGATATCACAGACCAGTACCACTCGTGGTAGCGGGTGGGTGTCCTGAGTTTTGATCGAAGTAAGGAACGAATTCATAAGGAACGAATTCATTTGACAGGTGCCCCTGGTTAGCGTAAAAGGCGTTTGCGTTTCAACTTTAGAATAATTGGTGACCCGATGAAACATGTTCCCCTGATTGTCGCGATGGTCCTGGTAGTCGCGGCTTGCAACCTAACCAACAAATTCAAGAGGACCGATTCCACGAACTCGAATTCGTCCTCAACGACGTCGTCGTCTGGTAACCCCACTTCAATAGAAGGCGAACCGGTAGAGAAACCCGCACCGACTGCTGCCCAGACCGCTGCGCTAGCGAATGGCCAGGAGGTGAAATGGGATCAGCAGGGAATCACATGGACTGTGCCGGCGAACTGGAAAAAACAAGAAGTTCGCAATGAGTCGTTGAGTTATGGCGGCAACGGCGCGTTTCTCACTGTTAACATCTCAACGATGGGCGCTGACTTTCCGACCGATGTCAGCATCAAGGCCATGCATGCGGGAGCGAAGACGGAGCAAAGGAATGGCAAATACGACGAGGTGAAGTGGCTCGAACTTAGTCGCGTCCGTGGCGTAGAGTTTCGCCAGTCAAAACAGGAGATGGCCGGCGACATTCGCCGCCTGGAATGGCAGGGCTACCGCACCTACGCCGGCCAAAGCCAACTGATAACGATGATCCTGTCGACGGATGACTCCGCTTTCCTGAAGCACGAAGATGAGCTTTACGCGATTCTGTATTCGACGAAGCTGGTGCACTAAAGATTCAAAGAGGAAAAGGGTAAAGGGTAAGAGGGCAATCACGCTGTCCCTCTTACCCTCTTTCCCTTTGCCCCCGGTGTTAATGGTCAGTTCTTCTTAATATAGTTCCGATGCACCCAGGTGTCGGGCTTCGCCCGATCGCGAGTTTCGAAGAAAACATTTTCGTCAGACTCGCGTGTGACTATCTGGACCCGGGACGACACGTCCTTCTGCTTCTCAGTTCCCTTCGGCGAATCGTTAAGGAAACCCTGGACTGCATCTGACTTCGGCGCTTCGAATTTTTCACCGCGACGCAGTTCCGCCACAGCCTCGATCGCGCTCGCCTTTAGCAGCTTGGGCCAGAGCTTTCTGAAGAGCACGCTGGAAGTATAAACGTCCGCGCTATTGATCTTGCCGTTGATAGCAAACACATACCCAATTACGTCGGTCTTGCCGTCGAGAATGCCTCCCAGCGCTTTGACGTAGCTGTCAGCGTTCGCCTGGACCTCTTTGTTTTCCAAAGCAAGTTGGAAACTGGTCGGTGATGCGGCGCCGTTCACCCGCGTGCCGGTATTGGCGCTGAGCTTGTCCTGGGCCACCGCCACCTGCTTCCAAACTTCGCCCTGCGATTCCGCATTCTTCGCGGCCAGCTTCAGGTCGCGGCCGGCCACTACGTTCGACGACGAATTGAAAACCGTAACCTCTTCCGCGCCGCGTTTGCTCCAGCGGCCATTCTCGACGCAGAAGGCCGAGATCGGAATCTTGCCTGAACGCGGCGGCAGAATTAGATCGACCGCCAACATGCGATCCTGCTGGCCACCTTTTACGATGTCGCCCGACTGCACAAACACTTCTTCGCTCGAGATGTTCTCGATCGAAAGTTCGTTGACTTCACGCGTCTCGCGCACGATCACTTTCTTCTGCACCAGAGCTTCCTGAAGTGTTATGAAAGTCTGGCCCTTAATTCTGTCTCTGCCGTGAATCAGGAATACGGTGAGATTGCCCTGCGTGAATGGCCCTTCGAGCCGGTAATCGTCTTTCCCCTGCGCGGTTTGTCCTGTGTGACCGCCCCAGGTCCCCGCCACCAGGCCCAACGGCGCTGCCACCAACAACACCAAACCTGCCACCATACCAATCAAATTCGTCTTCATCACTCTTTCTCCCTTCCGTTTGCCATGAAATGAACTGTGCGCAACCGGGGAGATCACTTCACACAGCGTGAAAAACCGAGACTGCCGCTTCCGCGATTAGAGTGTGCGGATGCTTTCTTTGGGTAGAACGTGGATGGGAAGTGTTCTTGCGCGGTTGGACTGGGAAAATGCGAGGAGTGGTTGCCGGGGAGGTTTGATCAAACTAATCCGGATGAACCGTCGGCGCGTCCGCATGTGGCACGAAGCACTGGCGGCAGCGGGCTTCGTACATGCCGGTGGCGCCGACGGCAACGCGCTCTTCCGATTCGAAGATGCGTTGTGAGTAGTTGGCCGCCTGGCCGCATTTGACGCAGATGGCGTGCGTCTTCGTGATGTATTCGGCTATGGCCAGCAGTTGAGGCATCGGCTCCCAGGGCTTGCCGGTGTAATCCTGATCTAACCCCGCAACAATTACACGCATCCCCAATTCAGCGAGTTCGTTGACGACTTCGACGAGTTCGTTGTCGAAAAATTGTGCTTCATCTATGCCGACAACTTCGGTGTCCGGTTCGATGTTGGCACGCACGTCGGCTGCGGTGCGGACATTAGCCGATTCGTGCTTCATCTCGGAGTGCGAGACGATGTGATCGTTTGAAAACCGCTTGTCGATCTCGGGCTTGAAAACCTGGACCTTCTGTCGCGCGATCCTCGAACGGCGCAAACGGCGAATCAGTTCCTCGGACTTGCCGGAAAACATCGAGCCGGCGATCACTTCGATCCAACCGGTGCTGCGTCGCGACAGCCCGGGATGCTCGCTGCGGCTTTGAACGTCCATTTCTTCTGGTTCGTTACTGCGGATCATCGTTGCTGAACTGCTCATGTGGTTTTGGCTGGATTAACTCTTTCAAAGAGTATTTGTTCGAATCGTCGATGCAGTCTAATTCAAAGCGATTCATTTCCCAAAACCGCCCGGTAATGTCTTGATTCCTCTTTGCGCCTTCCGATACTCTTTGCGCCTTGCGAGAAATGTATGTTTCGTCCGGTGCCATTTCACGCAAAGGCGCTAAGGCAAGCTTAAGTCGCAAAGAGAATCAAACCAAATTAAGGTTTCCCAAAACCGCCACCGCTCGGTGTTTCGATGCGCACCCGATCACCCGCGTGAAGTTCCCAGCTTCCTTTTGAAGCAAGCTGTTCTCTGCTTCCATCACGGCGAATGATGAAGGCGCGCCCGAGCGCACCGTCGTCGCCACCTTGCAGTCCATAGGGCGCGCGCTTACGACGATCAGAAAGCAGCGACATGAGGGCAGGCCCCAGCACCTCGATCTCGCGAATCGCTCCATCGCCGCCTTTGTGCTTTCCCTTCCCGCCCGAGCCTTTGCGAATGCGATACTCACGAACACGCAAGGGATAAGAGTACTCAAGCGCTTCCGCGGGCGTATTCAGACTGTTGGTCATGTGCGTGTGCGTGGCGCTCATGCCGTCGAGTGTTGGACGCGCGCCCATGCCGCCCGCGACAGTTTCATAGTAAGAAAACTCGAGACCCGTTCGCGGATCTATTCCGCCAATTGTCAGGTTATTCATCGTGCCCTGGCTGGCTGCGGGAATCCGATCAGGAAGGGCCCGAGCCAGGGCCCTGAAGACCGTATCTACTATCCGTTGCGAAGTTTCTACGTTGCCTCCGGCCACCGATGCCGGATGCCTGGCGTTCACGACCGTCCCCTCTGGCGCGATAACTTCGATCGGCTCCATCAGGCCCGCGCTGGCGGGGACGTCGGCGCCTACCAGACAACGAAACACATAAGAGACTGCCGAGACCGTGATTGCCTCGACGGCGTTCAGCGCGCCGGCCACCTGTGGCGAGCTGCCGGTGAAATCAACACGCGCGCGATCGCTCTTGATCGTGATGTGCACGCGAATCGGAATTTCCCGTTCGCTAATCCCGTCATCGTCGAGCGCGTCTTCGGCTTGGTAACTACCATCCGGAATGGCGGCAATCGTGCGACGCATCATGCGGGAAGAGTAAGAGATCAAGTGTTCAGCATACTGACGCGCTTCTTTTGTCCCACGCCGTTCGACGATCTCCAGAAGCCGTGCGGCGCCGGTTCTGAGCGAGCCAATCTGAGCTTCGAAATCCGCCCGCCGCTCTTTGTTGCTCCGCACGTTCGCCAGGATCAATTTCATCACGTCGTCGCAAATTTCCCCGGCGCGCACCAGATGAATCGGTGGAATCCGCACCCCTTCACCATAAACGTCCGTGGCCAGTCCCATAGAGCCCGGCGTGGCGCCACCGATGTCGGCGTGATGCGCGCGATTGGCGACGTAGAAAAGAGTGGGCAGTGTGCGGTGGGCAGTGTGCAGTTGTTTTCTCTGACCACTGCTCACTGCCCACTGACCACTGCTCACTGACGCAATCAAAGTCACGTCCGGCAAATGCGTGCCGCCGGCGAACGGATCGTTCAGCGCCACCACATCACCGGGACCGATCTTAGTTTCTGCCAGCGCCGCGGCGACCGCCATGGGCATGGAACCGAGATGCACCGGCATGTGATCGCCTTGCGCGATCACCCGGCCGGTTGAATCGAACACTGCGCAGGAATAGTCGCGCCGCTCTTTGATATTCGGTGAGAATGAGGTGCGCCTCAGGGCCACTCCCATCTCTTCCGCGACCGAGGTGTAGAGCGCGCGATAGATTTCAAGCGTGGTTGGATCGAATTTCATTTCAATGTCTCAATCGACGAACAAAGATCCAAGTCGCCCAGTCTCAAAGTCAGGAAGGGGGCTTGCCCCCGCTGAGCTTCTCCCTGACTCAAGCGACAGAGCGGGGCAAGCCACCTTCCTGACCTTGAGGTTACATAAGCAAACAGCTCCGCTCATCTTGAAGGATTCCCAACCTCTACGATTAGACTTCCGTGCACATCAATCTTTGCTTCGCAACCCGCAGGAATCAACGTCGTGCCGGAATATTCAGTAACGATACAAGGCACGCGCAGGTGTGAACCTGCCGGGATCTCTTCGCGACGATGAACAGCCACACGAATTCTTCTTCGCCCAAAGAACGTTTCTGCAAAATCGCGGGGCTTTACAAAGCCCTTTGATGTCGATCTTCTGAGACGACGAGTTTTCAATTTCTCAACTATGCCCATCGACCGCAAGCGCGCACTGACGATTTCGACTACGTTCCTTTCCTGAGCGTACCCGTAACGCGCACGATGCGCCCGATGAAAGGCAGCCGCGATGTTGCCCCGGGTCTGTTTGATTTGAAGCTCGAATGATTGACCTTTGTAGCGAACCGCCAACGATCGTTCATGACGTTGCTTATTTTCGGGAAAGCCTTCACGGCGCAGATCACCACGCGCCTGCTTTTCCAGCTCATCAAGTATGCGTTGCAATTTCAGTTCGACACCACGCACGGCCTCCAGCATCACCGTGCGGCTTTGGTCTTTCACCACATCAGCCGCCAGGACCCCAATCGCGGAAAGCGCACCCGGGGAAGCCGGAATCAGTATGCGCGGAATGCGCAACGCGCGCGCGAGGGCCACGGCGTGCAACCCGCCGGCGCCGCCGAAGGGTACCAGCGCAAATCCGCGCGGATCGTTTCCCCGTTCAACTGAGACATGGCGCAGAGCGCGCTCCATGTTTGTATTCACGACATCGACCACACCATGCGCAGCTTCAATTGCGCTGACTCTGCGCCCGGCCGCGGCGCTCATTTCGGCAGCGAGTTTGTTAAGGGCTTTCCGCGAACGCTCTTCATCCAGTTTGAATTCACCGCCGAGCAGGGCCGCGCCCGGAAAGTGACCAAGCACAGCGTGCGCATCTGTTACGGTCGGCAAAAGTGAGCGGCCATAACAAGCTGGGCCTGGATCAGCGCCCGCCGATTCCGGACCAACCCGCAACGAGCCTCCTTCGTCTACGCGCGCAATCGATCCACCACCGGCGCCTACGGTATGAATGTCCATCATCGGCACGGCGACGGGAACGCCGGCCACGTTTGCTTCATTGGTCAAACGCATTCCATCGCGATCGCACAGCGCGACATCGGTCGAGGTTCCACCCATGTCAAAGGTAATGATGTTTTCAAAGCCGGCTGTTCCGGCCGCGCGCAACGCGCCGACTACGCCGCCGGCCGGGCCGGAGAGAATCGTGCGCACGGGTTCATGGGCAGCCGCGGCGGCGGAAATGCTCCCGCCGGATGATTGCATGACTCGCAAAGCCAGGGCTGATCTTTGAACTTTGATCTTTGTTCTTTGATTGCTCAGTGGCACTCGCTCTGTTTCTTCCGCCGCAATTTCCCTTAAGCGATTGAGATACCGGCCCATCAACGGTTGCAGATAGGCGTTGACGGTGACCGTTGAGGTCCGTTCGTACTCGCGGTATTCAGGAAGTATTTTGTGCGAGACGGAAAGCGGCACGCCGAGTGTTTCGAGCGCTTTCGCGATTTTCTGTTCGTGCTGTGGACGAACGAATGAAAACAAAAGTGAAATCGCAATTGAGTCGCATCCTAATCGTCGAAGCTTCCCGGCCAGTTCTCTGACTTCATCGTCGCGAAGCGATTCGAGCACCTCGCCTGAAGCCGAGACGCGCTCGCGAGCGCTAAACCGTAGCTCACTCGGAACCAGCGGCGCCGGCTTCACGGCATTCAAGTTGTAAAGCTCAGGTCGCGCCTGCCGGCCAATCTCGATCACATCTTCAAAGCCCGCGGTGGTCACCAGAGCGACCCGCGCACCGCGACGCTGCAACAGCGCGTTGGTCCCCACGGTTGTGCCATGCACTACTTCGACTTCAATCAAGGACGAGCCGGTTTCTTTCGCGATGCGCTGCAGACCCTCAATGATCGCGCGCGAAGGATCATCCGGCGTCGAGGCAAGCTTGAAGATCCGCAGACCGCCGCCCGCTGCAAAAACAAAATCGGTAAAAGTGCCGCCAGTGTCGACGCCGGCGCGCACGCGATTAGAAGTCCAAGTCCTTTTTCGCATCGTTCATTAGAGCTAGCGAGGAGGTCGCATCTTGTTGTGAAACGAAGGCGCGCGCCGCGCAAGTTTCTTACTCAGATCGGTGCTGAGCATTGACTGCATCGCGAGTCGCATGCTGGGATTGCGATTCAAGAGTTTTCCGATCTCTGTCTTCGGCCACGATAGATAACGTGTCGGCTCGACAGCGCGCACAGTAGCGGTGGCCGCGCCACCCGTGATGTAACTTACTTCGCCGATAAAGTTTCCATCTTTCAGTTGCGCTACCTCTGCGCCTCTTGCTTCTACGCTGAGGCGGCCATTGTAAATAAGCATCACGCTATCGAGCGGTACTTGTTCGGTGGCCAGAATCTGCCCCTGTTTCGCCTCGGACCATTTACCTATGCGCATCAACTTCATAAACTCGAAAGGTGCAAAGTTCTTGAAAAGAGTCTCGTGGAGCTCCTTCTCTTCGTCCGTGAAGTGGATGCCGCTGCGCTCTTTGAATATGATAGCAATCTGGACGACATTGATGACGATGAAGAGTATGTTCCAGTAAATGACGGTCCAGAGTGGCGTGGCGGGCACGTGATAGTTGAACGTAATTCCCGCCAGGCAAGCCAGGATACTCAGAAAACGCAACCACAGAATGTCTTTCAAAAGGTACGCCGCCATGGTAAGAACCGAAGCGCCGTGTCCGAAAAATACAAAATAGTCCATAAGAGACCTTTCGCGGGAACCCGAAACCATTCTGATGATCCCCGAAGCAAGCTGCGAGAGTCTTCAATAACTGCGAGGAGGGCAATGTTGCCACTCGATAAACTAATCACGCAAGTAGATTGTGAGCACATGAAAAGCAGAACCGCCCCTCTCTTCTCAGATCAGACTTTGTGTTTTAGTATGTAGACCGCCGCGCCAGCCGCGCGAGTTTTCGTTTCTCTGCCGGAGCCTGGAGCCAAAGTTCACTGCCGTCGGGCGTAAACATAGACCAATGCGAATCCGAATCGTTTTGCGATTAGTTGTTTTCGCCATGCTCATGGGTCTGACCGCGAGATTCGGCGCCGGCAACGCGAAAGGCCCAACTCCGGCTTCCGGACAGGGCAATACCTGCAACATCACTTTCCCGTTGCCAAGTCCGAGCGAAATCGGTGTTAAGAAGTTTGAAAAGCTCCTCCACAGCTTTATTGAACAAGGCTGCTACAAAAGCTGGATCGCAGATTCGCAGATTCGCAATAGCGGCCCCTTCATTGATGGCCACTCTTACGGCACCCATAACGCGGTGAAGGTCTTTTATTCGCCGGCAGTGTGGAACTGGCTGAAGCAACGAAACCGGCAGGGCGAGATTTCCGACGGCGCCATGATTGTCAAAGAGATGTTCCCTTCTCCGGCCAAAGAGGGCTCGAAGCTGATCGCCTGGACCGTAATGGTTAAGGACAAGAAAGGCTCTTATGATGGTTGGTACTGGTCTTACCAGGCCCCCGGTTATGCTCCGGACAATCCGGAGATAGACTATCCCGATTCCGGCTTTGGTCTTTATTGCCTTCGCTGTCATGCTTCCGCTGAAAAGGAATCCACATTCATCACCCTAAAAAACGTGGAAGGTGACCCGATCTCTTTCTACATCCAGGCGCCGACGATGCTGCCGCTCCCGCCGCCCACTAAAGACCCTCATCAGCAAGTGGCGAGCACGAAGCAGATCATCGGCGGCCCATTCGGCACAGCCAGAAAATCTCCCGATCCAAACTTTTTGAGTTTCTTCAAGGGCCTGCCACTCGTTGCGGAGCCGGCCGTGAAGCGCTTTCCCGGCGAGACCTTTGACCATGTTATTGCCAGTCCGGGTGGACCACAGGGCTTTCTCACCTCGAGCCAATGCCTCGGTTGCCATTC
Source organism: Pyrinomonadaceae bacterium (assembly GCA_041497335.1). GTDB lineage: Bacteria > Acidobacteriota > Blastocatellia > Pyrinomonadales > Pyrinomonadaceae > UBA11740. The sequence goes on from JBGQGG010000019.1 coordinate 106,927, forward strand.
CGCTTCGAAGGAAAATATGGCTTTTTTGTTTGCCGAAGAACTCCAGCCGCCGATAAACCTCTCGGCCTACACAGAGTGGCGCGCTTCGATGATGGGACTGGCCGGACGCGATCCAATCTTTCACGCACAACTTGAATCCGAAAAAGCCATGCGTCCGACACAGACAGGCTTCTTTGATAATACGTGCTATCGATGTCACGGCGTGATGGGACAACGCCAGCTGGAGTTGGATAAGAATCAGCCGTTCGAACACAGCATGGTTTACGCGCTGCCTGATGATCCAGACGGTAAGTACGGTTCGCTGGCGCGCGACGGCGTCTCGTGCAGCGTCTGTCATCGAGTGGCAAAGGAAGGGCTCGGAACGACGGCTAGCTTCACCGGCAAGTTCAAGCTCGATCCTGCTAATGTCGTCAACGGTCCTTATGATCAGCTGGTCACGCTGCCGATGAAAAACGCGCTGGGTGTCACTCCCGGTTATGGCGAACACATCAAGTCCTCCGCGCTCTGCGGTAGTTGTCACACCGTCATCCTTCCGGTTCTCGACAACAGGGGTAAGCCGGTCCTGGATGAGAATGGGAAACCGAAAGAATTTCACGAGCAGACGACCTATCCGGAATGGCTGAACAGCGCCTATCAGAACGAACGCGAGCCGATTGACCGGGCAACCGCGCGCACCTGCCAGGACTGCCACATGCAGACGAAATTCCTCGATCGTCCGCTGGTCTTTCGCGCCGCCAACATAGAAGATAATAATTATCCCTATACCGATTATCGCGCCAAAGACAAAGACATCACGGTGCGCGTGCGCGACCGGTACTCGCGTCACACGCTAACCGGGATCAACCAGTTCGGCATCATGATGTTTGAGCAATTCCCCAATCTCCTGGGGATACGCACCGCCGATTACATGTACACGGAGGCGGTGCCGGGACTGCTCACCGCGCAAAGCTCAGGCTACGACCTGGCGCGGAGAGAAACCGCCACGATAGAAGTAACCTCCCTGAAGAGAACCGATAATTACCTCGAGGCTGCCATCGAGGTCCGGAACCTTGCGGGACATAGTCTGCCTTCCGGGGTAGCATTTCGCCGCGCTTTCATCGCGCTTGAAGCGCTTGATGACAAGGGAAATGCGGTCTGGGCTTCGGGCCACACAAACAGCGTCGGCGCGATCGTGAAAGGAGTGAGCGACGGAGTGCTGCCGACGGAATTCTTCTACGATCCGGCAACTCGCAAGCAGGTCTTTCAGCCTCACTACGAAACGATCACGGACGAAAGCCAGGTGCAGATCTACGAAGAGTTGATCGCCGATCCCCAGGGAAAGATCACGACGAGTTTTGTGGGACTGGATCAGGTGCTGAAAAACAACCGGCTGTTGCCGAAGGGCTGGCGAGCGGATGGGCCTTTCGCGGAATTTACCCGTCCGCACGGCGACGCGGAACGCGATCCTGATTACATCAACCAGCCGGGATCGAGTGGGTCGGACAAAATAATCTACCGGGTTTCGCTCAACGAACGAACACGTAATGCCGTTTCCGTCAGGGTGGTTCTCTACTATCAGTCAATTCCTCCTTACTATTTGAAAGATCGTTTCACCATCGGCAGGGGCACTGAAACCGAGAGGCTCGCTTACCTGACCAGTCACCTAACGCTCGATCGCACTCCGATCGAGAATTGGAGACTACCCCTCGTGTGCGCCACGCGCCGGCTGGGCGGTGCAGCGAGTGAGCGTTGCTCGCCTTGAATATCACGTCGAGCAAGCAATCACTGAAGTGCGGCGCCTGGTAGTGGGGTAAATGTGCGTTGCTAGCCCGTTCGGCCTTTAGGCTGGCGCAACGGAACCTTCGGGCGGAGTGGGCACTGTCGGAGTAGCAGGTGTGACAGCAGCGACTTTAAGAGTATGCGAATCACAAATCTTGCAGGCACAAGCTAAGCCAGTAAAGTGTCTAACCCCGACCGTGAGCGTACCTTTCCGGTCAGCTCTCTTGAACACGAGGTCGAATAATTCATCCTCGTGGTTTTCTAGGTATCTTCTAAGCGCATAAGCGCACAAGTCCGAAACTTGAACCATACTGGTTAGACTACTATCAACAAAAAGAGGCGTCTCTATTATGTGTTTTATTGTCGTCCAGAGAGTTCCCTTAAAGTGGAATCCACGCATCAGTTCTGTATGCTTTTTGGCGATTGTTTGATTGTTATCATGGATAAGTAGTCCATACACTTGTTGCGGTTTCTCATCATCATGTACGTCTATGTTTTGAAGATAAGTCTCAAACCGTGACACTACTTGCTCAAACGCCCAAGCATCTAATGGAGACGGTGCACGGAGCGGATCAAAATGAGTCTTATCCACACATTCTGCAAAAAGACGGGCGAATCCCCAATTGCCTACACACTCAGCAACCTCTTTAATACAATTAGATCTTTCCAAGTGTGATAGGTGTATGTACCCCTCGGTTAGTCGATAAAATTTCTTAGCGCGCTGATAGGCTTTTGAGTAACCGCGCGTCTGAAGGTGTAGAAGCTTAGCCGTTCGGAGCGAATTGACCCGCGAGCGACGCTGATCGTAGTCCAAGCGATTAAAGTCTGTAATTGACTCTTGTTCTGGATACCGCCGCATCATCCACGCGACATGGAGTTCAGCGTTGTCTAAGTCATACTTGTGTTTTATGAAATAGATGTCTTTATCACACGTTTTCCAGAACCATATTGGGACGGATATGCCCGCCAAAATAAAGTGGGACGTATTGCCTGGAACCTCGGGGGTCACCCAAAACCGGCCATACGTGGTCACTTCAAAACCGGCCAATGAGAATAGTCGCTAAGGGACGTTGACGCCGACGAGAGGCCTTGTAGCCTCCGCCGGTATGAGCAACGTATTGAGCGACGAAAAAAGA